>CAVSZA010000026.1:0-230079 GCA_963732095.1 uncultured Alphaproteobacteria bacterium | reverse complement strand
TCCGGCTTGTCACCGGCAGTTTCTGCAGAGTGCCCGGCTTTGCCCGCTGGCAACTGCAGATGGGGGTTGCGCTCGTTGCGGGACTTAACCCAACATCTCACGACACGAGCTGACGACAGCCATGCAGCACCTGTGTCCCGGCCGGCCGAACCGAAGGACGGGATCTCTCCCGCCCATACCGGGCATGTCAAGAGCTGGTAAGGTTCTTCGCGTTGCGTCGAATTAAACCACATGCTCCACCGCTTGTGCGGGCCCCCGTCAATTCCTTTGAGTTTTAACCTTGCGGCCGTACTCCCCAGGCGGTGTGCTTAAAGCGTTTGCGGCGACACCGAAGAGCTAGGCTCCCCAACGTCTAGCACACATCGTTTACGGCGTGGACTACCAGGGTATCTAATCCTGTTTGCTCCCCACGCTTTCGCGCCTCAGCGTCAGTCTCGGTCCAGAGCGCCGCCTTCGCCACCGGTGTTCTTCCCAATATCTACGAATTTCACCTCTACACTGGGAATTCCACGCTCCTCTCCCGAACTCCAGCCCCCCCGTTTCGCGCGCCATTCCCAGGTTGAGCCCGGGGCTTTCACACGCGACAAAGAGGGCCGCCTACGCGCCCTTTACGCCCAGTAAATCCGAACAACGCTCGCCCCCTTCGTATTACCGCGGCTGCTGGCACGAAGTTAGCCGGGGCTTCTTCTCCCGCTACCGTCATCATCGTCGCGGGCGAAAGAGCTTTACAACCCTAAGGCCTTCATCACTCACGCGGCATTGCTGGATCAGGCTTGCGCCCATTGTCCAATATTCCCCACTGCTGCCTCCCGTAGGAGTCTGGGCCGTGTCTCAGTCCCAGTGTGGCTGATCATCCTCTCAGACCAGCTACGGATCACCGCCTTGGTGGGCCGTTACCCCACCAACTAGCTAATCCGACGCGGGCCCCTCCTGCTGCGATAAATCTTTCCCCGGGTTTCCCCGGGCGCATGCGGTATTAGCCGAAGTTTCCCTCGGTTATCCCCCACAACAGGGCAGGTTCCCACGCGCTACTCACCCGTGCGCCACTCCCTTGGAACCGAAGCCCCAAGAGCGTTCGACTTGCATGTGTTAGGCATGCCGCCAGCGTTCGTTCTGAGCCAGGATCAAACTCTCAAGTTCATCCCAGGCCCATCCGCCCAACGGTAAATGGCGGACGGACCCAATATAAGGGCCTCCAAACGTTCGCAAATGCGCGAACATCAGGCGGCCCTCGGCCGCCGTCCGCGCATCCCTTCCCTATCTCTCCACAATCTCAAACAACATACCCCCGAGGCTCTCCCCAGGAGGGGCCGCGCTTATAGGCCCGCCCGCAACCCGCGTCAACACACAATCGCGCGCCGACATACGAATTGTGAGGAGGTCGCGGCGACCGTTATACATAATGACCACGGTCCTACCTGTCTAGGGTGGAGATCACAAAAACTAACCCCCCGGGCGTCAGATCAGCCCCAGGGCCCGCAACTCGGCCAGCATGTGATCCGAAGGCGCCGCCCCTTTGTCTGAGCGATCGGGCGGCGCATCCTCGGGCGCCAGATAGCGCCAGCCTTGGAATGGCCGCCAAGCCCGGGACAATGTCGGGACGAGTTCGTCATCGACTTCGATCAGGCAATAGCGTCGACCATTGTCGTCACGCTCGCTGCGGAATCCGGAGACCAGCTGGCGCACCCGAATGTGGCCGCGGATGACCCAGTAGATGGAGCCGCCCGCCAGCACTTCCGCCGCCCGGCGCGGATGGTTTCTCGTGTAGACCCAGCTGCCGCCGCGCTCTGCGGCTCGGGCGGCGCGGATTCGGCGCAGCTGGTCGACATCGTCGATCCCAACCGCGAGCTTCAAGAGGTGGAGCGGCATTGCGGCATCGAGCCGGTCAGCCGGGTTCCTGATGTTCCGGCGTCAGAGCGATCAGCTCCGCTCCTTCCTCGACCAGATCGCCGGGCGCGAACCGCACCGCCTCGACGACGCCGTCGGCGGGTGCGGTCACCGTATGTTCCATCTTCATCGCCTCGATGACGATCAACGGCTGCCCGCGCCGGACACTCGTCCCGGGCTCGACCATCAGCTGCGTTACTCGCCCTGGCATCGGTGCGGTAAGCCGGCCGGCGGTCGGGTCGTCGCCGGCGCGCGCGGCGAGGGGGTCGACCTCGGTAAGCCGCCAGCTTTCGCCGTTGAGGAACACCGCAGCATCCGCTCCATTATTCAGCACGGTGATTTGCTTCCGCACACCGTCGAGCAGCATCGACAGCCCCTCGTCGGTCCGCCGCTCACCCTCTGCGAGAATTGCGCGGTCGCCGAGCTGGAGCAGCCAGGATCCAGCCTGATGCCTCGCGCAAACCAACCGCTCCTCCGGGCCATCCCGGAAGATCAGCTCCTGGTGACCGCGACCGCTGAGCCGCCAGCCATCGACCCGGGCCCACGGAGAAAACGGGTCGCCCGAGCGGGAGGCGGCCCCTCTTGCCGCGTCTTCGCGCGCCAGGAGCCGGGAAAGCGCCGCCGCCGCGAGGACGGTGTCAGGCGCAGGCCGCCGGGCCGGAACTAAGGCTGCGCGATTGCGCTCGATGAAGCCGGTGTCGGCCGCTCCGGACCCGAATTCCGGATGCGCGGCGACCCGTGCCAGAAACTCCAGGTTTGTCATGATCCCCAGCACCGCGGTCTCGGCGAGGGCGCGGCGCAGCCGGCCAACAGCCGCCGCGCGATCTTCTCCCCATGAAATGATCTTGGCGATCAGCGGGTCGTAGAACGGCGTGACGGTGTCGGCCTGCCGCACCCCGGTGTCGACCCGAGCAAGTTCCGAGGACGGAAAGCGCAATCCGTGCAATGTCCCGGTCTGCGGCAGGAATCCGCGCTCCGGATCCTCGGCATAGAGCCGCGCCTCGATCGCATGCCCGTGCAATGCAAGGTCCGGCTGGCAGACCGGCAGCGGTTCGCCGGCCGCGACCCGAAGTTGCCATTCGACAAGGTCTTGGCCCGTCACCGCCTCGGTCACCGGATGCTCGACCTGCAGGCGCGTGTTCATCTCGATGAAGTAGAAGTCGCCGCCTTCGGCGATGAACTCCACCGTGCCGGCGCCGACATAGCCGACCGCCCGCGCGGCGGCCACCGCCGCTTCTGCCAGCGCGCTGCGCTGCGCCTTATCGAGCCCCGGCGCTGGCGCCTCCTCCAGTACCTTTTGATGGCGCCGCTGGATCGAGCAGTCGCGCTCGAAGAGATGCACCGTATTGCCGTGCCGATCGGCGAAAATCTGGACTTCGATGTGCCGCGGCCGCGGCAGGTATTTTTCGAGCAGCACGCGACCGTTGCCGAAAGCAGCTTCCGCCTCGCGCGTTGCTCCGGCCAGCGCGGGGGCGAACTCCGCTGCGCTCCCGACAGCCCGCATTCCGCGCCCGCCGCCACCGGCCGAGGCCTTGATCAGGACTGGAAAACCGATCCGCTCGGCCTCGTCGAGGAGCCGGGCCCGGTTCTGGTCGGCGCCGTGGTAACCCGGGACGAGCGGCACTCCATGGCGCTGCATCAGGTCCTTTGCTTCGGCCTTCGATCCCATCGCCCGCATTGCCGATGCCGGCGGGCCGATGAATACGATGCCGGCCGCCTCGCAGGCCTCGGCGAATTCGGCGTTCTCCGACAAGAACCCGTAGCCGGGATGGACCGCCTCAGCACCGCTGCTGCGGGCCGCCTCGAGGATTACCCCGATGTTCAAATAGCTGTCCCGCGCCGGGGCGGAGCCGATCGGCCATGCCTCGTCGGCCAGCTCGGCATGCAGTGCGTTACGGTCGGCCTCGGAATAAACTGCGACCGTGGCGATCCCCATCCGGCGCGCGGTGCGAATGACGCGACAGGCGATCTCTCCGCGGTTGGCGATCAGGATTTTGCTGAACAAAGTTTACATCCGGAAGACGCCAAAGCGGGTCGCTTCGATCGGGGCGTTGAGGCTGGCGGAAATCGCCAGGGCGAGGGTCATCCGCGTGTCGACCGGGTCGATGATCCCGTCGTCCCACAGCCGGGCACTGGCATAATAGGGGTGCCCCTGCGTTTCGTACTGGGCGCGGATCGGCGCCTTGAATTTCTCCTCTTCCGCCGCGCTCCGGCTGCTGTCGCGGTCGCGCCGCACTTCCGCCAGCACCGAGGCGGCCTGCTCGCCGCCCATGACCGAGATCCGCGCATTGGGCCACATCCACAAAAAACGTGGGCCGTAGGCCCGCCCGCACATGCCGTAATTGCCGGCGCCAAAGCTGCCACCGATGATGATTGTGAATTTCGGCACGGCGGCGGTCGCGACGGCGGTCACCATCTTGGCGCCGTCCTTGGCGATGCCGCCTGCCTCGTATTTGCGGCCGACCATGAAGCCGGTGATGTTCTGCAGAAAGACCAGCGGGATGCCGCGCTGCGCGCACAACTCGATAAAATGTGCGCCCTTCAAGGCGCTTTCCGAGAACAGGATGCCGTTATTGGCGAGAATGCCGACCGGATAGCCCCAGATCCGCGCAAAGCCGCAGACCAGGGTCTGGCCGTAGAGCCGCTTGAACTCGTCGAGCTCGCTGCCATCGACGATGCGCGCGATGACCTCGCGCACCTCGTAGGGACGGCGGGTGTCGGGCGGGATGATCCCATAGATCTCCTCGGCCGGATAGAGCGGTTCGCGCGGCGCCTCGACCTCAACCGGGATGGTCTTGGCGCGATTGAGATTGCCGACGACGCGGCGGGCGATGCCGAGCGCATGCTGGTCGTCGAGTGCGTAATGGTCGGTGACGCCGGAAATCCGGCTGTGCACCTCGGCGCCGCCGAGCTCTTCGGCTGTAACGATTTCACCCGTGGCGGCGCGCACCAGCGGCGGCCCGCCAAGAAAGATCGTCCCTTGCCCGCGCACGATGACCGACTCGTCCGACATCGCCGGGACATAGGCGCCGCCCGCCGTGCACGAACCCATGACGAGCGCAATCTGCGGAATGCCGGCCGCCGACAACCGGGCCTGATTGTAGAAGATGCGCCCGAAATGGTCGCGGTCAGGAAAGACCTCGTCCTGTGCCGGCAGAAACGCCCCGCCCGAATCGACGAGGTAAAGGCAGGGCAGCCGGTTGTCCCCGGCGATCTCCTGCGCGCGCAGGTGCTTCTTGACGGTCATCGGAAAATAGGTGCCGCCCTTGACCGTCGCGTCATTGGCGACGACGACGCATTCGCGGCCCATGATCCGCCCGATGCCGGTCACAATCCCGGCCGCCGGCACCTCGCCGTCATACATGCCGAAGGCAGCGAGCTGCGACAGTTCCAGGAAAGGCGACCCCGGGTCGAGCAATGCCCGCACCCGCTCGCGCGGCAGCAATTTGCCGCGCGCGAGGTGCCGGCGCCGCGCCGCCTCCCCACCGCCCTCGCGGATCGCCGCGACCTTCTCCCGCAGATCCTCGCCGAGCGCCCGCATCGCCGCCGCATTCACCGCGAACAACTCGGAGCGTCGGTCGAGTGAGGTGGTGAGGATAGTCATTCGTAATCGGACCTTACCGTCTCGGCCAGACCGGGCAAGTGGAAAGCGCGGGACATGAGAGGGTCGCGAAGCCGCCCGGCGTGCGTTAATCGCTTTGCGTTAGTGCTAAACGGTCTACATTTGGAGCGTGAACGTTCTCGTTTACGCGACGGCCCGCAACGCGCCGCTCCGTGACCTAGCCCGGGCCGCCCTCGCCCAGTTGGCCATGGACGAGCCGCTCTCGGTCAGCCGACGATCCTGCGTGAATATATCGCCGTGATGAGGCGACAGCAGATTTGGGGAAAGGCGCTCACCACTACTGAAGCGGCGGCGGACGCCGTGACATCCGCGCATCGATTCACAGTCCTTGATGACGGCCCGGCGGTGTGGGATCGGCTCATCGAGCTTTCCGGCCACTATCCCTTCGGAGGTCGTCAGGTCCATGACGCCAATCTTGTCGAGACTATGCTGGCACATGGCGAGCGCCGGCTGCTGACGTTCAACGAAGCCGATTTTCGGCGCTTCGCGGCGTTGATCGAGGTTGTCACGCCATGATGCCGATCAGCCCGCAGGCCGGGGTCGCGTCGAGCGCGAGCTCCTGCTCGATCCAGCGGCGCGGATCAGATCGGCCCCGCGCCGGCTGAGGTTCTCGTCGAGCTTAGACGTCACGTCGGGTTTTCGGCGGGGACGGGGATGGCACGCTCCCGGGCTGCTTCGGCGCCGTATGCAATTGCCGCTAGGACGTCTTCGTGCGTCAGCCCCGGGATATTGGTCGATTAGTTCGACCTCTGTCACGTCGTCGGCGGTTCTCCCGCAACTCGACGGGTCAACCTAGCACAGCTCCGCCGAGCCGCGGGAAGTCTCGCCGGTCGCCAGCAGCTCCCCGCGAGATCAAGAGAAAAGTCCCGACTGCGTTGAGCTTGAAATATGTTAAGGATCCGCAATCAAATCCTAAGCGGACGGAAATTACCGTGGCGGGAGACGTGTTGCCTGAAGGAGAAAAAAGAATGGAAATTGGGGTTTATCATGAATTTCACTGCCGGCCGGATCAGACCGCGGCGGCGGCGTTCGAGGAGGCGCTGGGGCAAATCGAGGCGGCCGACCGCTGGGGGCTCGACGCGATCTGGCTCGCCGAAATTCACCAGCAAGCCCGCCGCTCGGTACTGAGCGCGCCGCTGACTGTCGCCGCCGCGATTGCGGCACGGACGCAACGCATCAAGATCGGCACCGGCGTGCAGGTGCTGCCGCTCTGCCATCCGTTGCGCCTTGCCGAAGAGACCGCGACGATCGACCAGATCAGCAAAGGCAGATTGCTGTTCGGCGTCGGGCGAAGCGGCAATCCGCGATCCTATGTCGCCTATGGTGTGCCTTATTCGGAGAGCCGCGAGCGTTTTCTCGAAACGCTTGAGATCGTCAAACAGGCGTGGACGCAACCGACCTTCTCGTATGACGGCAAGTACTACAGCTTCAACAATGCCTCCGCCGTGCCGAGACCCTATCAGCAACCATGCCCGCCGATCCGCGTCGCCGCGGCGAGCGAGGAGACCTTTCCGTCTCTCGGTGAGGCGGGCTATCCGATTTTTGTCGCGGTGCGTAGCGGTTCGCTTGCAGGATTGGCGCCGGACCTGGCCGCTTATCGCCGCGCTTACCGTGAAGCGGGCCATCCAGGCAAGGGCGAGGTGTATCTGCGGCTGACCCTCCATATTGCCGACACCGACCGGCAGGCGCGGGACGAGGCCGAGGAGAGCATCATGTCCGGCTACCGGACTTTGAGCACGCGGCTCGAAAATTCGCCCAACCGCCGCCGTGCGGCGGAGGCGGCGACCGTGCGGACCATCACTTATGAAGAAGTCATGCGCGACAAGGTCATCATAGGCGGCCCGGAAAGCGTCGCCGACCGGCTGCGGCAATTGCACGAGGAACTCGGACTGAACGGCATCCTGGCGGAGCTGAATTTCGGGGCGCTGATCCCGCCGGAGCCGATGACGCGCTCATTGCAGCTGCTCTGCCAAGAGATCATGCCGCGCTTGCAGTAGCCTAAGCCCAGATGAGGCTGACCACGAAACGCAGGGATGCAGCGATCAGAAACAGCCCAAAGCCGATTTCCAGCCGGCGCTTCGGCAGCGCATGCGCAAAGCGAGCGCCGAGCGGCGCAATCCAGCTCGAGATCGGCGCAATCATGATGACGCCGATTACCGAGACGAAGCCGACCGACAGAGGCGGCAACTGAGCCTGATGGGGTAGGCCGGCAATCAGGTAGCCGAGGGTGCCGGCGATCGCGATCGGAACGCCCACACCGGCCGAGGTCGCGACGGCATTGTGGATTGGCACCCCGTAGAGCGTCATCATCATCGTCATGAGGGAGCCGCCGCTGATCCCCATCAATGACGACGCAAGTCCAATAATAAACCCGTATCCGGTCATCGCGGCGGATCCCGGCAGGCTTCTGCCGAGCACCCAAGTCTCACGTCCCGCGAGGAGCTTGGCCGCTATGATCCCGGCGATCACGACGAAGGCCAGCTTGAACACCTGCGCGGGGGCAAACGCGGCGGTCACCGACCCCGCCGCAACGCCTATCACCGCCGGCACAGCCCAGGACCGCATCACCGCCTGAATGACCAGACCCTTTGCTTGATGTGCCCGGTACGACCGCACGGTGGTCGGCACGATGATCGCAAGGGAGGTTCCGACGCAGAGCTGCATGCGGACTTCTTCGGGCACGCCGAGGAGACGGAAGACCTCGAACAGCACCGGAACGATGACCGCGCCGCCGCCGATCCCGAACAATCCGGCAAGCAGGCCGGTGACGACCCCGGCAGCCATTACGGCGACGGCAAGCCAAACCAGCTCGGCGATCGGCACCCCCGCCATGGGTCAGCCGCGGCCGTGGCGGCGCAGCAGCTCGGGCAATTCGCCGATGCTCTGCCATTCCTCGCAGTGATCGACGGCGTTCTCGACGCCGCTCACCCCATCCGCATGCAGGACAACGCTGGCTAGCTCGCAGAATTTTCCGCGGATCTCGGATTCCGCAAAGGGCTGCTGAAAATCGCCTCTATGGCTCTCGCAGGAATGGGTGCTTTGGCGGCCGTCCGTCAGGGTCATGGTGACACGCGCGGGCCTCAGCCGGGGCGCGACCGCGGTCATCGCTGGGTCCTCCGTCACATGCACGCGGTGGCGCAGCGCCGCTATCGCGGGGTCCTGCAGCGCGGAATCATCGAGCGCTGCGTAGCCGGCACTGCCCCGCACGACCATCGCCGCGGCGGCATGAGGCAGGGAGTATTTGGAGGCGAAGTAATTCGGCGGGTCCGGGTTACGCATGACCGACGCAAACCGGTAGGTCGCAATGTCGATCCGCTCGATTTCGTCAGGCTGCGGGTTCAACGCGGTCAACGCCTCCTGAAGGCAATCGAGTGCCGGATGGATCGGGTTGCAACACGCATAGAGCCGAAAATAGTTGCGGGTGATGTGCCAAACCGTGCCGAGGTCTTCCAGCAGGCGTGCAGGCGTGAAGCCGCTTCCGACCAGCTCGCCGAGCGCCTGCTCGATAGCGCCGTCCTGCGCCTCGAAACCGGCACGGGCCAATTCGGGAGCGAGCGCGGCGGCAAAGCCGCTCATCCCGCCGGCGACATTGAGCGTCGTCGCGCCCGCCACCGCGTTGGTATAGCTCGGCGTCAGCAGCAACGTCGTCGCGATGCGCATGGCGCGGCTGATGCCGGCCGCGTCGAGCCCGTGCAGCCGTGCTCCCGCGGCGGCCCCGGCCAGCAGCGACACCTGGCCGTTCTGGTGCGCCAATGGCCGGGGCGTGAATCCACCAGCGAGCCGCGCCGCGACATCGTAACCGAGGACGAAGGCGGCGAGCATGTCGCGCCCGGAGTTTCCAAGATGCTCTCCGACGGCCAGCACCCCAGGGAGCACCTGCATCGCCGCCTGACCGGAAACAAAGCGCAGCCCTTCGCACAGCTCGATCGACCGCCCGGCGATGCCATTCAGCAGCGCTGCGGTGCGCGGATCATGCGCCGGCCAGTCCCGCGCAAATACCGTGGCCCCGGTTCCGGCAGTGCCGGCGAGAGCGTCCCTCAGCCCCCGGACCTCGGGACGTTCCGCGCCCGCCAGAATGACTCCCAGGGTATCGAGCAGCACCAGCTTTGTGTGCCGCTGCACGGGCTCCGGAATATCTTCCCATTGCGTCTGCGCGACAAACTGCGCCAGGGCTTCGATCTGTAGACCCATTTACCGACGCCTCCCCTTTATCCAGCCGGCCACCGGAAGTTTGAGTTGCTTCCGAGACGGCGACAGCTTACACAAGCGGGCGGGGTTGTGCAGACACCCCGTCAGACGGCCAACGGTCCAAGTTCTGCGCCCCTCGCTATGCGAGGAGCGCGCGTCATGGATGGAGGCCGCTTTTGATTTTTGCCCGAGGGCTTCCCTCCGTGTCGGCGGTATTTCTCGCGGCGGGCCTCATTTGGTCTGCCGTAGCCGTTGCGCAGATTGTCGGCACGCCCCTTCTGCTCGAGACCAAGATCCCGCTGGGCCAAGTTAACGGCCGCATCGATCACCTGGGCATCGATGTGAAGCGCCAGCGGCTGTTTGTTGCCGAGCTCGGTAACAACAGCCTGGGCGTGGTCGATCTGGCAGCCGCGAAGGTGCTGCGCACGGTCACCGGCTTGAGTGAGCCCCAGGGCGTCGCCTATGTCCCGTTCGCCGACAGCGTTTATGTCGCGAATGCCGGCGACGGCTCGGTGCACGTATTGCGCGGCGATGATCTTGCGCCGATCGGACGCATCGAGCTCGGCGAGGATGCCGACAATGTGCGGGTGGACACGCAACGCAATCGGGTGCTCGTCGGTTACGGCAACGGCGCGCTCGCGGTGATCGATCCGGCAACCCGGACCAAAGCGGCCGATATCCGTCTCAAGGGGCATCCGGAGAGCTTTCAGATCGACGAAACCAGGACCAAGGTTTTTGTCAACGTGCCGGACGCGCGCGACATCGAGGTCGCGGATCTTGCGTCCGATACGAACCGATCTTTGCGACGCGAGGCGCCGGATCGAATTTCCCGATGGCGATCGACGGCGAGGCGCACCGCGTGCTCGTTGTCTTTCGCAGCCCGCCGACCCTGATGGCGCTTTCCAGCCAGGACGGACGAGTGGTCACCAAGATCGGGACCTGCGGCGACGCCGACGACGTGTTCGTCGATCCCAAGCGCCACCGCGTCTATGTGAGCTGTGGCGAAGGGGTCGTCGATGTTCTGGAACAGCGCGAGGCCGATTATCGGCGGGTAGCTCGTGTGCCCACGGTATCGGGGGCGCGTACCTCATTGTTCGCTCCGGAGCTCGACCGGCTCTTTGTGGCGGTGCGGGCGAGGTCGAATGAGCCGGCGGCGATCTGGGTCTTCCGCCCGGTTCCATGAGGGTTGACGGCGTCGCGGCGCTGGTTCCGGCAGTAGTCCTTGCTTGCTGGTGCGGGGCTGCGCAGGCCTATCGTCCTTTCGACGGCACGGATGCGGCCGTCGCGGAAACAGGCGATATGGAAATCGAGCTCGGCCCGGTCGAGTACCTTCGCGACGGAGCCGACCGCACCCTGCTCGCTCCCGATCTTAGGATCAATTACGGTTTTACCCACGGCTGGGAAGCATCGCTGGAGGGCGACGCCGCTCACGCAAAATGACATTGGCCAGTTTCGCACGCGTTCCGCGCTGATCGGGGCGATTTGGCAGGTGCAAGACAATATTGCGGTCGACTTCGGTCTGCGGGGAGCGCGTGTCAATGACCACACCATGGGCGAGATCCGCACGGGGGTGACGTTCGCCTTCGGCGTCACAAAGGGGCCAGATGTTTTGTCTCGCCTCATCGCTACGACGCTGCATGGAGTGTACTGATGCGGGGACGATGGGCGAGCGGTGACGGGTGGTGGCGGCCAATGCCTCCCGGGGCCTCGGCCGATGCGTTGCGTGTATTGGCCGCGCGCGGCGTGCGGGCGTTTGGCGATGGCTTTGTCGCCCTGCTGTTGCCGATCTACCTGGTCGAGCTGGGGTTCAGCGCGCTGGCAATTGGCTCGATCGTGACCAGCACTCTGATCGGTACGGCCATCCTCACGCTCGGGGTGGGGTGGATCGCCAACCGATATTCCCGGCGGTTGCTTCTCATTGCAGCGGCGATTTTGATGGCGGCGACCGGCGCCAGCTTTGCACTGATCACCGATTTCTGGCCGCTTCTTGTCATCGCCTGTGTCGGCACGATGAACCCGACCTCGGGCGACGCGAGCATTTTCGGCCCCCTCGAACAGACGGTGCTCACCCAGACGATCGAGCCGCGCCGCAGAACTGCGCTTTTTGCGCGCTACAGTGTCATCGGCTCCGCCGCGACAGCGCTGGGCGTGCTGGCGGCGGCGCTTCCCGACTTCATGACGATCTGGACCGGCTGCACCCGAACGGCTGCCATGCAGCTGATGTTCGGCCTTTACGCGGCGTTGGGGTTGGTTGCCCTCGCGGTCTATCGGCCACTCTCGCCGCAGGTCGAGATTGCCGAAGAGGCGCCGAAGGCGCCGCTGCAGCAATCGAGAATGCTGGTCTACGGCATGGCTGCTCTTTTCGGCATGGATTCGTTCGGCACCGGCTTCCTGGTGCAGTCGCTGCTCGCGCTGTGGCTTTATCAGGCGTTCCACGTTTCGGTTACGACCGCCGCGGCGATCCTATTCTGGAGCAGCCTTTGTTCAGCATTGTCCTATCTCGTTGCGGTGCCGATCGCCGCGCGGATCGGGCTCATCAACACGATGGTGTTCACGCATCTGCCCTCCAATGTTCTCTTCGATTCTGATCCCGTTCGCGCCCGATCTGGCGACCGCGATCGGCCTCTTGCTCGCCCGCAGCGCGCTGTCGCAAATGGATGTGCCGACACGGGCCTCTTACGTGATGGCCGTGGTAACCCCGCCCGAGCGGCCGGCGGCGGCCAGCATCACAGCGGTCCCGAAGAACTTCGCGTGGGCGGCGGGCTCGATGATTTCCGGCTATCTGCTAGCGCTTTCGAGCTTCGGCTGGCCGCTCGTGATCGGGGGCGTTATCAAGGGCGTCTACGACATTCTGCTGCTGATCAAATTTCAAAAGGTGCGTCCTCCCGAGGAGGAAGCCGCCCTATCGGCAGAGTGAAATCCGCGCAGTGAAACTGGAGAGATCCGATGACGATCGAACTTGAAAGAAGGGCTTTTGTTCAGGCCGGTGTCGCGCTTGCCGCCGGAGCAGCGGTGGCTGCAACAGTTACGCCCGCCGCGGCGCAAACCGCGGGCCCGGCTCCGGCCGGGCCAAAGCCGATGACCTTCGACGTCAAGCCGATGCCGTTCGACCCGACGAAAATCAAAGGCTTGTCGGAAAAGATTCTCACCAGCCACTACGCCAACAACTACACCGGCGCGGTCAAACGGCTCAGTCAGATCACCGAGCAGCTCGCTGGGCTCGATTACGCCAAGGCGCCCGGATACCTGATCAACGGGCTGAAGCGCGAGGAATTGATTGCCACCAACTCGATGATCCTGCACGAAGTCTATTTTGGTGGGCTCGGCCCCGAGGAGAGCCGCCCGGGCCCGGCGCTCGCCGAGGCCCTCGCCCGTGATTTCGGGTCCTTCGAGTGGTGGCGGGCGCAATTCGTCGCGATGGGCAAGGCCGAAGGCGGCGGCTCGGGCTGGGTGATCCTGACTTGGGACCCGCGCGACAAGCGGCTGATCAACGCCTGGGCGGCCGACCACTCGACGACCTTGGCCGCCGGCCAGCCGATCCTCGTGCTCGACATGTACGAGCACGCCTATCAGATGGATTACGGCGCCAAGGCGGGCGATTATGTCGAGGCCTTCATGAAGGCGATCCGCTGGGCTAACGCCGACAATCTCTACGCGCAGCACGCCCGCAGCTGATAAGATCCCAGGCTAAGCACGGAGAGAGGCAAAGATGGCCGTCGTCGAAACCGAGCGTCACGGGCAAATCCTCGTTGTACGGATGAACCGGCCCGAGCGCCTCAATGCGCTCAGCCATGAGATGCGCACGCGGCTCGCCGAGACCTGGACGGAGTTCCGCCGCGACAGCGAGCTCGAAGTGGGGATCTTTACCGGGGCCGGCCGGGCGTTCTGCGCCGGCGAGGACATGAAGGAATCGCTGCAGCACGGTGCACCCGGCGGTCGGCGGCCGGCAATCGAAGACCCCTTCATGTCCGGAGCCTTGGAGAAACCGGTGATCGCCGCGGTCAACGGCTATGCCATGGGCGGCGGCTTCATGCTGGTCGAGCGCACCGATCTGCGGGTCGCCGCGCGCGGCGCAGTCTTCGAGGTGTCGGAGGCGAAGCGCTGGCTGCTCGGCGGCTACAACCACGGGCATATCGCGAACCTGCCCTACCCGATCGCGATGGAAATGGCGCTCGGTTTTCGCTTTAGCGCCGAGCGCTTCTACGAGATCGGCTTTCTCAATCGCCTGGTGGACGCCGACCAGTTGATCCCGAGCGCGCTCGCGATGGCCGCGCACCTGTTGACCCTGCCGCCGGCCTCGCGCGTCAACACCGTCCACATGATGCGCCAGATGCGCCCGGTTCCGTCGGCCGAGCAGCAGCGCCTCGCCGCCGCGTTGCGCGAGCACGGCGCCAAGAGCGATTTGATCGAGTCGCGCGCCGCCTTTGCCGAAAAGCGGCCGCCCCGCTTCAAAGGCTGGGACGACCCGGACGACCGCTACCGGCTGCCCTCGCTCGACGCCTCGAAAGGCTGACGCCGGCTTCGTTATTGCTAGGAACCGGAGGCGACGAAGCAATCTTGTCTGTGCGCCGTAGTGCATAGTGTGCGACGCAGCCCGGGCCGGGGAGTCTCGATTGGGTACGGGATTGCCGCGCTGCGCTCGCTTCGCTAGGCGCTGCGTTCGGTCGCGAAGGAAGCGGCTTCGATCAGCGCCCGCCGCTCCGGTCCGTCGGGAAATACTGACAGCGCGTCGATCGCGCTCACCGCATAACCACGCGCCCGGTAGAGAGTTTCGGCAAGGGCGCCGTGTCGCTCGACCAGAGCGGTCGCGTGTTCGAGGTCTGCAGGGCACTGATCCATCTCTTCCAGCGTACGGCGCCAGAAGGTGCGCTCCTCCTCGTTGCCGCGGGCAAAAGCGAGAAGGATCGGCAGCGTGACCTTGCCGTCGCGAAAGTCGTCGCCGATGCTCTTGCCGAGCTCGGTCTGCCGCGCCGAAAAATCGAGCATGTCGTCGACCAACTGGAAGGCGATGCCGAGATCGCGGCCAAATCGGTCCAGCGCCATCTCCTCCTCGTGCGGCCGTTCGGCAACCACCGCGCCGATGCGGCTCGCCGCCGCGAACAACTCCGCGGTCTTTGCCCGGACCACCTCGAGGTAGGACGCTTCTGTCGTCTGCAGGTTGTTTTGCGTCATCAGCTGCAGCACCTCGCCTTCGGCGATGACCGAGGAGGCGCGCGACAGGATCTCGAGGATATGCAGGGATCCGTCCGCCACCATCAGCTCGAAGGAGCGGCTGAACAGAAAATCGCCGACGAGAATCGCCGGCTGATTGCCCCATACGGCGTTGGCCGTCTCGCGGCCTCGGCGCAAATCGCTCGCATCGACGACATCGTCATGCAGCAAGGTCGCGGTATGAATGAATTCGACGGCTGCGGCGAGCGCGACGTGCCGAGTTCCCCTGTATCCGCAGAGCCGCGCGCAGCCGAGAGTGAGCATCGGGCGCAGGCGCTTTCCACCGCTCGCGACGATATGGCCGGCGAGTTGCGGGATGAGCGCCACCGGGCTCTGCATGCGATCGACGATCAGCCGATTGACGTGCTCGAGGTCGCTTCCGAGAAGCCGGGAAAGCGGGTCGAGAGACGGTTTGTGGACCGCCCTGACCTCATCGACACCCGCCGCGAGCGCCACCCAATTCTCCTGGCTGTTCCAGTCGACTGCTTGCCGATCCGCTTGACGCGTCGGAATGCCAGCGAGCATAGATTGACGGGAAGGCCGGTCAAGCGCCGCGCCCTTGCACGCCGATCACAGCCCTAGCGAAACTGAGGATCATGAAGGAGCTGCTGCGTACCAATGACGCCGTTCGCCTGTCGTTCCTGCAGTCGTTGCTGAAGGATTCCGGCATCGAAAGCCTTGTCCTCGACCACCATACGAGCCTGGTCGAGGGGAGCATCGGCGCCATCCCGCGCCGTCTGATGGTCGCGCAACAGGATTATCCTCGAGCCTGCTCAATTCTCGCGGCGGCCGGCGAAGCCGCGCAATGAGCGAGTACCCGGCAGAGGAACCTGACTCCACCGAGGACCTCCTACTCGGCGGCCGCATCCGCCTGAAGCAGCCTGCGGTGGGGTACCGCGTCGCGATCGATCCGTTGTTTCTCGCCGCCGCGGTCCCAGCGGAACCGCATCAACTGGTGCTCGACGTCGGCTGCGGGGCGGGAGCTGCAATGTTGTGCCTCGCCGCGCGTGTGCCCCATTCGCGCCTCGTCGGCCTCGAGATGCAGCGCGATCTCGTCCGTCTGGCGGGCGACAACATAATCCTAAACGGGCTCGAGGCCCGCGCCTCGGTGATGATAGGGGATTTGCTGCATGCGCCGCCGCGCCTCTCCCCGGGGGCGTTCGACCATGTCATGGCAAACCCGCCATTCCATCCGCGCCATGCTGCCGAGCCCGCCGCGGCATCCGGAAAATCGGCGGCGACGATAGAGGGAGTCGCCGATCTCGCCGACTGGGTGCGTTTTTCGCTCGCTATGGTCCGCTCTAAAGGCACGGTGACATTCATTCACCGGGCCGACCGTATCGATGCGCTGCTCGGCCAAATCGCTGGCCGGGCAGGCGAAGTCGTGGTTTTCCCGTTGTGGCCGGGCGAGGGCAGAGCGGCGAGCCGCATTCTGGTTCGCGTGCGCAAGCAGGTCTCGGCTCCAGCGCGGCTCGCTGCTGGCCTCGTATTGCACGATCCGGACGGCGGACTCTCGGCTGGTGCGGAAGGGGTGCTGCGCGAGGGCCGAGGGCTCGATCTTTGACCCCAATGGCTTTGACCCCGGTGGTTGCGGCCCATGGGAATCCCCATTTGGGATCGCATGAGGCTTCGCGACCAATTCAACCTGGAGAGTCTGTGGCGCCGCCGCCCGGTCGTCTCGGTCCTGCGTTTCGAGGGGGTCATCATGCCGCGGCAGCGGCGCGGCGGCCTATCGTTGGCGAGCCATGCCGGAGCAATCGAAAGGGCGTTCCGTGCCTCCGGGCTCGTCGCGGTCGCCATTGTCGTCAACTCGCCGGGCGGATCGCCGGTTCAATCCGCCCTGCTCTACCGCCGAATCCGTCAGCTCGCCGACGAAAAGCGCGTTCCGGTCATCGCCTTCGCCGAAGATGTAGCGGCATCGGGAGGTTATTGGCTGGCGCTCGCCGGCGATGAGATCTTTACCGAGGAGACGTCTCTGGTCGGCTCCATCGGCGTGATCAGCGCCGGGTTCGGGTTCTATCAGCTGCTCGGGCGGCTCGGCATCGAACGGCGCCTCCACACCGCCGGGGAGAGGAAATCACTGCTCGACCCGTTTTTGCCGGAAGACCCGTCGGACGTGACCCGGCTAACGGAATTGCAGGAGGATATTCATCAATCCTTCAAGGAGCACGTGCGGCGCCGGCGCGCCGGAAAGATCGACGAGGCCGACGAGACGCTGTTCACCGGCGATGTGTTGACCGGGCGCATGGCGATGGACCGCGGCTTGGTCGACGGCATCGGCGAGCTGCGCACCGTCATGCGCACCCGGTACGGCGACAAGGTCAGGCTGCGTCCTATTTCCGCCGACAGGCGCCGCTTGCCGTTCTTGAGTCGCCTGCCATTCGTCGGCGGCGAACCCGTATCGCTGGTGTCCGAACTCGCCGACTGGGTCGAGACTCGCCTTCTGTGGGCGAGGTTCGGGTTATGACAGCTGCCCTCGCCCACCAAGCCCTTCGGGCTTGGTCCCCCCTCTCCTGCATCGCGGGAGAGGATGCCGAGCGTAGCCAGGCGGGTGAGAGTGGCCTTTCCTCGAACCCCCTTCCGATCCGCCGATAAACCCCGGTCATGTTTGCATTTCCGAAGCTCGTTGTGCTCATTCTGGTGATCGCCGCGGTGTGGATCGGCTACCGTTGGCTGAACGGACCGGCGCGCGAGTTGCCGCGGCGCCGTCCGGTACACCCGCGTCCGGCTCTCCATGCCGAAGATCTCGCGCTTTGCGGGGTTTGCGGGGCCTATGTTGCCGCCGCGGCGCCCGGCTGCGGCAGACCCGATTGCCCGCGGCCGCGGTGATCCGAGACCTCGTCGAGGGTTGGTCTTGAGCTTCCAATCATTGATTCTCGACTTGCAGAACTTCTGGGCGAAGCGAGGATGCGTCATTCTGCAGCCTTACGATGTCGAGGTCGGGGCCGGGACTTTCCATCCTGCGACCGCCTTGCGCGCGCTGGGACCCGAACCCTGGCGCGCCGCCTATGTTCAACCCTCGCGCCGACCGACCGACGGCCGCTATGGCGAGAACCCTAACAGGCTGCAGCACTTCTACCAATTTCAGGTGATCTTAAAGCCGGCGCCGCCCGACAGTCAGGATCTCTATCTCGCGAGCCTCGAGGCGATCGGCATCGATGCTGCGCTGCACGACATTCGGTTCGTCGAAGATGATTGGGAGAGCCCTACTTTGGGTGCCTGGGGTCTCGGCTGGGAGGTATGGCTCGACGGCATGGAGATCAGCCAGTTCACCTATTTCCAGCAGGTCGGCGGGATCGAATGCGACCCGGTCTCGACAGAGCTGACCTATGGACTCGAGCGGCTGGCGATGTATGTCCAGGGTGTCGAGAGCGTCTTCGACCTCGACTACAACGGCGCCCCCGACGCCGACCGGGTTACTTACGGCCAGGTCTTCAGGCGCGCTGAACGAGAGTTCTCGGCCTACAATTTCGAGCTCGCCGACACCGCCCGTCTCGTCGCTCACTTCACCGACGCCGAGGAGGAATGCCGCAGGCTGGTCGACCACCGCTTGGCGCTGCCCGCCTACGACCAGTGCCTGAAGGCGAGCCACCTGTTCAACCTGCTCGACGCCCGCGGCGCGGTCAGCGTGACCGAACGCGCCGCCTACATCCTTCGGGTCCGGGCGCTCGCCAAGGCATGCTGCGAGACGTGGCTGGCGGGGTCGGACCTGTAAACTGCCGTGACCAGACACGATCCTTTGCTGTTGTCCATGCGGCCGCTTCTAAATTCGTCACGCCGGCGCAAGAGCGTGCGAGAAAATCGGGACCGAGGTTCGGATGCGCGAAATATCCGTTACCTTCCCGGCGAAAGCCGGGACCCATGGCGCCATCGCATCGAACTTCTCAAGCAATCGCCCGGCGCATCGACAATTAAAGGTTCGTGCGGCGGAGTGATCAGCCCCGGCTTTCGCCGGGGAAACGATTCAAATTCCCGGGACCCCTCGCGCTTTCGCGGAGGTGACGGAGTGAGCGGGCCGCTCTTTTCTTGCCGCAGAATTGTCAACGCCGGATGAGTTCGGTCGAAGAAATTTACGCGCCAACTCAGCCGCCGAGTCGCGGCGAATTGCTGCTCGAGCTGTTGTCGGAGGAGATCCCGTCGGGAATGCAGCGGCGCGCGATCGCCGAGCTAACCGATCTGTTGCGCGACAAGCTCACTGCTGCCGAGCTCCCGGCGGATGAGGTGCGTGGGTATGTGACGCCGCGCCGTCTCACGGTGATTGCCTGGGGGATTCCCGCAGGACAGCCGGATCGCTCCGAAGACCGGCGCGGACCTCGCGTCGGGGCGCCGGCGCCGGCAATCGACGGCTTTCTGCGCGCGGCCGGGGTGGCCTCGATCGAGGAATGCGAGATCCACGACACCGGCCGAGGCGAGTTCTACTTCGCGACGATCAACCGGCCGGGCCGGCCGGCGGCCGAGGTGTTGCCGGAGCTTGTTAGGTCGGCGATCTTCGAGCTGCCGTGGCCCAAATCGATGCGTTATCCGGCGTCGTTCCTGCGCTGGGTTCGGCCGCTGACGTCGGTCGTCTGCCTGTTCGAGGGCGAGGTCCTGCCATTGCCACTCGACCGGGTTCCGGTCGGACGGACTACTCGAGGTCACCGTTTCCTGTCACCGGGCGAGATCTGCGTCGCCAACGCCGCCGAGTATCTCGAACGCCTCGGCAAGGCTCGTGTCGTGCTGGATCAGGAACGCCGCAACGAGATCATTCGGAAGGATCTCGAAGCCGCCGCTGCAGACGAGGGGTTAATATTGAAACCGGATCCCGGCCTGCTCGGCGAGGTCACCGGCCTCGTGGAGTTCCCGGTTGTGCTGGCCGGCGCGATCGGTGCCGAGTACATGGCGCTTCCGCCGGAAGTCCTGGCGACCGCGATGCGCACGCATCAGAAATATTTCTCCTGCCTGCAGCCGGACGGCACGCCCGCTTCGCAATTCCTGTTCGTTGCCAACAACATCCCTGCGGATCACGGCAAGACGATCATAGCGGGCAATGAGCGCGTATTGCGGGCCCGCCTCGCCGATGCACGCTTTTTCTGGGACCAGGATCGGCGCGTTCCGCTCGCTAGCCGCATCGAGTTTCTCTCGCAGCAAGTCTTTCATGCCAAACTCGGCAGCCTCTTGGACAAAGTCGCCCGGATGGGGCGGCTTGCCGATTTTCTGGCATATTACGTCCCAGGCGCCAACGGTGAACGGTCGCGGCGCGCGGTGCAACTCGCCAAGGCCGACCTTTCTACCGGAATGGTCGGTGAATTTCCCGAGCTGCAAGGCGTCGTCGGCCGCTATTACGCGCTGCATGACGGCGAGGATCCGGCGGTTGCCGATGCGATCGCCGAGCACTACAGGCCAGCGGGGCCGAATGACGCCTGCCCGACCGCGCCGATCAGCATCGTTGCCGCCCTCGCCGAAAAGATCGATTCCCTCGTCGCCTTCTTCGCGATCGGCGAAAAGCCGACCGGGTCGCGAGATCCGTTCGCGCTGCGCCGGGCGGCGCTCGGCACAATCCGGCTGGTTGTCGAGAACGGCTTGCGGGTGCCCCTGGCAGCCACTTTCAAGCACGCTCATTCGGCCCTGGGGTCGGACGCCGCGGATCCGACGGGTGAGCTCCTCGATTTCATAGCCGAACGCCTGCGCGTTCATCTGCGGGAGCAGGGGATCGGTCACGATCTGATCGCGGCGGCATTCGACCGGGCCGGCGAGCGCGAGGACGATCTCGTCCGGCTGCTCGCGCGTGTCGCGGCATTGCGTGCGTTCCTCGCCTCGGAGGATGGTGCGAATTTGCTGATCGCTTTTCGCCGCGCCTCGAACATCGTCGCCATCGAAGAGCACAGGGACGACCGAAGTTACGACGGCGGCATCGATCCGGTGCTGCTGCACCAGTCCGAGGAGCGGTTGCTCGCCGAGCGGCTCGCCGAAGTGGGTGAAGCCGCCGGAACTTTCCTGCAAGGCGAACAGTTCGAGATGGCGATGTCGGAATTGGCGCGATTGCGACGCCCGGTTGACGATTTCTTCGACACGGTCACCGTTAATTGCGATGACACTAGGCTTAGGGAAAATCGCCTGCGCTTGTTGTCGCGCATTCGGGCAACCTTGAACCAGGTGGCCGATTTCTCGCAGATCGAAGGATGAGCGGCGGATGACGAAGTGGGTCTACCGGTTTGGGGACGGCGCTGCCGAGGGGCGCGCCGACATGAAAAATCTGCTAGGCGGTAAGGGCGCCGGTCTCGCCGAGATGAGTAATCTCGGCTTGCCGGTGCCGCCTGGGTTCACCATTACAACCGAGGTCTGCACCTACTTCTACGCACACGAAAAGTCTTATCCCACCGACTTGCGGGACCGAGTGACCGACGGGCTCGCCGCGCTCGAGCGCTCGCTCGGCGCGCGGTTTGGCGACGCGAACAATCCGTTGCTGGTGTCGGTGCGGTCCGGGGCGCGGGTTTCGATGCCCGGAATGATGGACACCGTGCTCAATCTCGGTCTCAACGATCAGGCGGTCGTCGGGCTGGCGCGCAAGAGCCGCGATGAGCGCTTTGCCTATGACAGCTATCGTCGCTTTATTCAGATGTACGGGCAAGTCGTACTGGGTGTCGACCACCATCACTTCGAGGAGCTGATCGAAAATCACAAGCTTGAGACCGGCACCAACCTCGACACCGACCTGTCCGCCGAGGATTGGCGGAGCATCGTTGCCGGTTTTAAGGAGGTCGTTACTCAGGAATGCGGACATCCCTTCCCGCAGGACCCAGAGGAGCAGCTGTGGGGCGCGATCGGCGCCGTCTTTGGTTCGTGGATGAACCCGCGCGCGGTCACCTATCGCCGGCTGCACGACATCCCCGCCGACTGGGGGACCGCGGTCAACGTGCAGGCGATGGTATTCGGCAATATGGGGCCTGATTGCGCTACGGGCGTCGCCTTCACCCGCGATCCTTCGACTGGCGCAAACGCATTTTACGGCGAGTTCCTGGTAAATGCGCAAGGCGAGGATGTCGTCGCCGGGATCCGCACCCCGCAGCATCTGACGATCGCCGGCAAGGAGGCGAACAACTCGGCTTTGCCGGCGATGGAAGAGGTCATGCCCGAGGTCTTGGGCGAACTTCACAAGGTGCGCCGGGTACTCGAAGACCACTACCGCGACATGCAGGACATCGAGTTCACCGTCCAGCGCGGCAAATTGTGGATGTTGCAGACGCGCACCGGCAAGCGCACCGCGCAGGCCGCGCTGAAGATCGCCGTGTCGCTGGTCGAAGAGGGGGTGATCGATCGGGACGAAGCGATCCGCCGGATCGAGCCTGGGTCGCTCGACCAGCTGCTGCACCCAATGCTGGATCCTTCGGCGAAGACAACGGTGCTCGCCCGCGGATTGCCGGCGTCACCGGGCGCCGCCTCGGGAAAGGTCGTATTTTCCGCCGACGAGGCCGAATCGTTCGCCGCGCGCGGCGAAGCGGTGATCCTCGTCCGCATCGAGACGAGCCCGGAGGACATCCATGGCATGCATGCCGCGAGAGGGGTGCTGACGACGCGCGGCGGGATGACGAGCCATGCCGCGGTGGTGGCCCGCGGCATGGGGCGGCCTTGCGTTGCCGGCGCCGGCGATCTGCGGATCGACTACGAGGCCCGCACGATGACCGCGCGCGCCACCTTGGTGAAGGCGGGCGAAATCATCACGATCGACGGGTCGACCGGCGAGGTGATGGTCGGGGAGGTGTCGACGATCCAGCCGGAGCTGTCCGGCGACTTCGCGACATTGATGGGCTGGGCGGACGCGGTCCGCCGCCTCAAGGTGCGCGCCAATGCCGAAACCCCGATCGATGCCCGTGCGGCCCGCCGGTTCGGCGCCGAAGGCATCGGGCTCAGCCGCACCGAACACATGTTCTTCGAGGCCGACCGCATCGGCGCGATGCGGCAGGTGATAATGGCCGAGGACGAGGCCGGACGCCGCGCCGGGCTCGCCGAGCTGCTCCCGATCCAGCGCGAAGACTTCGCCGAAATATTCCGCATCATGAAGGGATTGCCGGTCACGATCCGTCTCCTCGATCCGCCGCTCCACGAATTCCTGCCGAAGACCGAAGCGGAATTCGCTGAAATGGCGCGGCTTACCGGCAGAGAGGTCCGGGCGATTCGCCATCGTGCGCTGGCATTGCACGAGACCAACCCGATGCTCGGCCACCGCGGCTGCCGGCTCGGCATCACCTATCCTGAGATCTATGAGATGCAGGCGGCGGCGATCTTCGAGGCCGCGGTGGCTGTGGTTAAGGAGATGGGCGAGGCGGTCGAGCCCGAAATCATGGTGCCGCTGATCGCTACCAAGAAGGAATTCGACATCCTGAGGGCGATGATCGACCGCGTCGGCAAAGAGGTCATGGCACGAGAAGGCACGGTCGTGCCTTATCTCGTCGGCACCATGATCGAGTTGCCACGGGCCGCATTGCTCGCGGGCGAGATTGCCAAGACGGCGGAATTCTTCAGCTTTGGGACGAACGATTTGACCCAGACGGTCTTTGGTCTGTCGCGCGACGACGCCGCGAGCTTTGTCGGGACTTACCAGCGGCTCGGGATATTCGAGCACGACCCGTTCGTCACCCTCGATGTGGCTGGGGTCGGCGAACTCGTGCGCGTTGGAGCCGAGCGGGGCCGCGCCACCCGGCCGGGACTAAAGCTCGGTATTTGCGGCGAGCATGGCGGCGATCCGGTCTCGATTGCTTTCTGCCACGAGATCGAGCTCGATTACGTCTCGTGCTCGCCGTACCGCGTGCCGATCGCGCGCCTCGCTGCGGCGCAAGCCGCGCTATCGGGCGAGTCGGGAAGCGGGACGGCATGATGGCGAAAGCAAGGATGATTTGCCTGGCGACGCTTGCCGGCATCGCCAGCGCCGCCGCTCAAACGAAGGGATTACCGCAGCGGCTCCCGTCACCGACCGTTTTCACCGCACCGACCCCGGCACCGCTGGCGCCGCCGATCAATCCCGGTCCGGCCGTCGTACCGCCAGCCGGGCTGTCGCCGTTGCTGACGGAACCCGGGCCGGTATACCCGACCCCCCAACGGGCGACGCCGGCCTATCCGTCCCTGCAACTTCCCGGCCCGACCGGCCAGCAGAACATGCAATCGTACCGCAACGATCTGCTCGACCACCAATGGCAGCGCGAGCGCAGCGGCATCAGCCCGGGAAGCGAGCGCAGCCGCGAAATCCAGCAGCAGCTGAACCAGCCGGGATCGCCCTGAAACGAGGTCATTGCGCGCCCAGCCGCGCGTGCAGCCAATCGGCGATCGCACTCCACAGCATACCTGCGGCGCGCGCCGCCGACATCATGCCGACATGCCCGAGCGGGGGCCGCAATACGATCGCGCCGCCCAGCGCTGCCGCGAGCGGCTCCGCCGAGTTCGGCGGGACGATCCGATCGCGGCTCGGGACTACGACGAGAGCGGGCGAGCGCAGCCGCTTCGGATCGATCGTCTCACCGCCGATTTGCCAAAGGCCGCGTGCCGGCTCGTTGTCGCCATACCAGGAGCGCGCGCAATCGCGTGCCACCGCTGCGGCCAGTGGCACTCCGTCATTGACCCAATCTTCGAGCGCGACAAAGGCGCGTGCTTTGTCACCATTGGGATCGAGCGCCGCGAAACGGATGAATTTGCGCTCTGCGCTGAACGGATCGAGCATGAAAAAGAGGCTCTGAACCACCTCGACCGGGAGAGCGCCCTGATCATCGCACAGGAGCGGCAGACAATCGGCGATCAAACCGAAGAAGCGCGCCGGCTGCGCGCCCGCGGCATGAAAATCCCATGGCGTCGCGAGCAATGCCAGGCAGGCGGTCTCGTCCAGGCGGCGGAGCGCTAGGGCGAGAGCGAACAGCCCACCCATGCAGTAGCCGGCGACTCCGATCGGCGCGCCGGCCAGCCGCAATGCGGCATCGAAAGCGCTTTCGAGCCGCCCGGCGACATAGTCGGTCAAGTCAAATTTGCGCTCCTCCCTGCCGGGCGCTCCCCAATCCACTACGAGCGGCCGCAGACCCCGTTCGGCCAGATACCGCAGAAAGCTGCGCTCCGGCAGGAGGTCGAGAACGTAGAAGCGGTTGATCAGCGACGGCACGATCAGAATTACGGGGCCGGCCGTATCGCCGCCGTAATCGATGAGGCGCGTCGTTCCTTCGCGCCACAGCACCGGCGGCTCTTCGTCACTGCGACGGTAAGGGTGCCGGCGATAGGCCTCGATCCCGGCCAGATAGGATTTAGCGCGGCGCGTGATCTCGAGATCGAGCGCTGCGGCGACGCTACCGGGCCCGACCGCGTCGATCTCGGCCGCGAGGCCGCGAAACCGCTCGCCCGCCGCACTCGACGGGAGCAACACGTCTTTCAAGAGCGGCAAGCCGGTCCGCGCGCTCGACCACAGCATCATTGCGCTCGCCAGGTGGGTCGCCAACGGGCGCGGCGCCAGCCGGCGGTCCAAGCGGCCCCGATCGCTCGCCCGCGGCGCCGTCACGTGAACCGGAATCCCGGATCACCGCGGCGGTAGCGCTCGAAAGGAGCGCAATCAGATAATCCTCCCACGCTGCCAAAAACCGGCGGGCGAGGTCTGCGGGATCGGTCATCGCGATCAATATACCCCGCGCTGCACGCCGGAGAGGCGATTCGCCACCGTGTGACAAGTGTTTGATAACGCAATCCCGCCAAAAGCCTGTATTGTTGCTTCCGAGGGACCCTCTCCCCGAGGCGAGACAGCGAGCACATGAACACCCCGAGCCGCGACAACTCCAGTGGAGCCAAACCGGTCGTCGTCAAGAAATACGCCAACCGGCGTCTCTACAACACCGCGACGAGCAGCTATGTCACGCTCGACGACCTCGCCAAACTGATCAAGGAAGGCGGCGATTTTGTCGCACATGACGCCAAGACCGGTGAGGACATCACCCGCTCGGTGCTGACCCAGATCATCGTCGAGCAGGAGCAGAAAGGCGGCCAAAATCTCTTGCCCACCAGCTTCCTGCGCCAGCTCATCGGCTTCTACGGCGACAGCATGCAGTTTCTCGTGCCGGGCTACCTCGAACAGGCGATGATCGCCTTTGCCCGCAACCAGGAGCAGATGCGCAAGAACCTGCAGGCAACATTTGGGATCTTCCCGTTCGGCCAGTTCGAGGAAATGGGCAAGCAGAACATGGCTTTGTTCGAGCGCGCCCTGAAGATGCTCTCGCCCTATGGCCGTGACGAAAAGCCGGTCTCGGCCGAGCCCGAGACAAAGCAAGAGGAGGGCGAAGATCCACGCCTGAAGCGACTGGAGGCGCAGATCGAAACGCTCACTCAGCAACTCGAAGCATTGGGACGCGGTCGCCAGGATCATTAGGCAAGATCATTAGGCGGGGGCCTAACCGGCGCTACCGGAGCGGCGCCGGTTGACGCGTGTCCAATTGATGCGTGTCCAGTTGCCTTCGTCGCGGTTACAATCGCGCCCATGCGCGTTCTCTATCACCTGTGGCTATCCCCCTTCTCGCGCAAAGTGCGCGTCGTGCTCCGGGAGAAGAACCTCGAGTTCACGCTGAAGACCGAGAAAGTGTGGGAGAGGCGGCCGGAATTCCTCGCCCTCAGCCCGGCCGGCGAAGTGCCGGTGCTGATCGAACCGGACGGGACCGTCCTTGCGGACACGACGGCGATCGTCGAATATCTCGACGAGGTCTACCGCGAGAAGATCCTGATCGGCATCAACGCCGTCGACCGCGCCGAGGTCCGGCGCCTCACCGCCTGGTTCGACGTCAAGATGAACCTCGAAGTGACCGAGAATTTGCTCGGGGAAAAGATGATGAAGCGTCTGACCGGGCTCGGCCAGCCGAACTCCCTGGCGATTCGCGCCGGCCACACAAATCTCCCTTACCACCTCGATTATCTCGGATACCTCGTCGAGCGCCGGCGCTGGCTCGCCGGCGATCATTTCTCGATCGCCGACATCACCGCCGCGGCGCAGCTGTCGAGCCTCGATTATTTGGGCGACGTTCCTTGGGATGCGCATGAACCGGCTAAGGAATGGTACGCGCGGATCAAATCGCGCCCGAGCTTTCGCCCGATCCTGGCCGATCACATCCCAGGCGTCCCTCCGCCAAAACACTACGCCGACCTCGATTTTTGAATGCGGAAGGCTGAGGTGCCCCTCGACCTCTGTAACAGACCGATGGCATAGGATGCGCCACGCTGGTTTCTGGGCTTTTGTTCTCGCCGCCTGGGTCGGCTGCTGCAGCGCCTCGGCGCAGGACACTGCAGCGCAGGAGGCGGCGCACCGGGCAACGGTGCTCGCACAATTGCCGCCCGACGCGGCGAAGGTCTTGTTCGGGCGCGAGGCCGCGCCGACGCCGGGGCCGGCTCAGGCGATCGGCGCCTACGAGCGCGGATGTCTGAGCGGCGCGGTGCCGCTGCCCCCCGATGGGCCGAATTGGCAGGTCATGCGCCCGTCGCGCAATCGCTCCTGGGGCCACCCGGTGTTGATTGCGCTGTTAGAGCGACTGGCGCAAAAACTACCCGCTGAAGCCGGCTGGCCCGGGCTGCTCGTCGGCGACATCGCGCAGCCGCGAGGTGGGCCGATGCTGACCGGGCATGGGTCGCATCAGATCGGCCTCGACGCCGATATCTGGCTGACCCCGATGCCGGACCGGCGGCTCAGCCCGACCGAGCGCGACGAAATGTCCGCAACGGACGTCGTCACCGCCGACGGAATGGGGGTCGATGCCGCGTGGACGCTGCAGCATAAGCGGCTGTTGGAGGCTGTCGCGCGCGAACCCGCGGTGGCGCGGATCTTTGTCAATCCGGCGATCAAGCGGGCGCTGTGCCGTGAGGCCGGGTCGGACCGGACGTGGCTGACGAAGATTCGGCCGTGGTGGGGCCACAATTACCATTTTCATGTTCGGCTTTCCTGCCCAAGCGGCGAGCCGGAATGCCATAACCAGGCAGCACCGCCGCCGGGCGATGGCTGCGGCAAAGAGCTCGATTGGTGGTTTACCGAGGAAGCGCTTCACCCGGCGCCATCCCCACCACCCAGACCCTTGCGGCTGGCGGATCTGCCGCACGCTTGTGCCGCACTGGTCGCGGCACCAAGTGGTCAGGCCCTGCATGTTCCGACCGGGTCGCGGTAAAGCGACAAAGCACGCACGGTTGGTGACCGGATGACACCTTCGCTCGACAAACCGCAAGGGCTTGCGCCTTTGGATGGACGCCGCCGAGCGGTGGTCACTTCGGTCGCTTTCGTCGCATTGCTGGGCAACGTCCTGTTGCCGGCTCTGCTCTCGATGTTCGTCTTGAATGAACCGGGTCGCGATACCCCCATTTGCGGTCAATGGTCTGGGGATGCCCCGGGGAAGGCCAAGCCCGGGCTGCTCGTGCAGCATTGCCCGTTGTGCACCGTGCCGGCTGCGGCGCTGCCGCGGCCGCCGAGCATGTTGGTTCCCGGCGAAGTTGCCGAAGCGATTCGGCTGCTGCTTCCGACGACCGTATCGGTCCTTCCGATCAGGCATGGTCGGATGCAAGCGCGGGCTCCGCCGTCGGCAGTCTAAGCCCACCCCCAATCTTACCGTAAATCATCCCGCGGCTGTCCCTCGGGCCCGCGATCTCTAAAGGAATTCCGATGTCTATAAAGATCCTCGCTTTCGCAGCGTGTATCGCCGTTGCGAGCGCTGCGCTGGCACAGCCAACCCAGCTCGAAGTTAAAGACGCTTGGGCCGGAGCGACCCCAGGCAAGGCCGAAAACGGCGCGGCCTATGTGACCATAACGTCGCCCACCGCCGACCGGCTGGTCTCGGTCCATACCCCGGTGGCAAAGCAAGCCGAGCTGCACACGATGTCGATGCAGGGCATGGTCATGAAAATGAGGCCAATCTCCGGAGTCGATATCCCCGCCGGCCAGCCCGTCAGCTTGAGGCCGGGTGGTGAGCACATCATGCTGATGGGCCTCAACCAACCTCTGCGCGAAGGGCAATCCTTCCCACTGACCCTCGATTTCGAAAAGGCCGGTCCCCGCACGGTCACCGTGACCGTCGAGAAGGCCGGTGCCAAGGGTCCCGCCCCGGCGGCGGCGCACCACTGAATCGAGGAGGAGCCGCCTCATGGCCCGCAACCCCCCGACCGCCCAAGTGCGAAACTCGCCGCCTGGCGGCTCGCGCCGGTTTTTGCTGATCGCCGCCGTTCTCGCCGGGCTCGTCATCCTCGGGACTGGCGCCTTCCTCACCCTAGCCTTGCGGGATAACCCGCGGGGTGTGGCCGGAATGGCGCTCGCCAGTGCGATCGGCGGGCCGTTTCAGCTGGTCGACCAGAACGGCAAGACGGTGACCGACGCCGACCTCAAAGGAAAATGGTCGCTGATCTATTTCGGCTATACGCACTGCCCCGACGCCTGTCCGACGGCGCTCAACGATATTTCGATTGCGCTCTCCGAACTCGGGCCAAACCGCGACGCGGTGCGCCCCGTCTTCATCACGGTCGACCCCGAGCGGGACACGCCCGAATCCCTAAAGGCCTATGTTACGAGCTTCGATGCCCCGATCCTGGCGCTGACCGGGACCGCGGATCAGGTCGCCAAGGCGGCAAAAGGCTATCGGGTCTATTACGCGAAGCATCCGGAGGCCGGCGGCGATTATTCGATGGACCACAGCTCGGTGATCTACGTGATGGATCCGGAGGGCCGCTTCACCGCCAGCTTCACCCACGAGAGCGCCCCGGAGCAGATCTCCGAGAGGCTGAAGAAACTGATCGGATGAACTGTCGCATAGTCCGTGGGGTGGAATAGCGAACCGTATTCTGCCACCGGCCGATCTCGGCCGGTTCTTCTCGGTCGCGGGTGATCACAGGGGCGGAATTCGCTGCGCTTCTCCGCCCTACACAGTCAACAGTTCGGTGGAGGCTCGCTCAGAACTGCACGCGCTGGGTCAGCGCGCCGTCGACGATCAGGTTGGTGCCGGTGATGAAGCTCGCGCGCGGGCTCGCCAGGAACACGACGGCGTTCGCGACCTCGGCTGGCGTCCCCATGCGGCCCATCGGGTTGCGTCCCACCATCGTCCGAAACAAGCCAGGGTTGTTCCCTTCGAGGACATTCCACACGCCGCCCTTGAAATAGACATTGCCCGGCGAGACCATGTTGGCGCGGATGTTCTTCGCGGCGAGATTGCGGGCGAGCGCCTTGACATAGGGCACAAGCGCCGCCTTTGCCGAGGCATAAGGGCGCGGCGGACCGGCGATCTCGATGGCGCCGGTCGTGCCGACAACGACGATCGCACCGGCGGTCGATTGCTCGAGGAAGGGGACGGACGCCTCGACCCCGGCGACGGTGCCCATGATGTCTATCTCCAGACTGCGCCGCCAGGAATCGTCGTCCATGCTCTGCGCCAGCGCGCTGACATTGGCGACGAAGATGTCGAGCCCGCCGAACGCGGCTGCCGCGTCGCCGACCCAGCCGCGCAGCGCCTTGGTGTCGGCGACATCGGCGACACCGCCCCAGCTCTTCACCCCTTTGCCGGCGAGCGCCGCCACCGTTTCGTCGACCGCAGCCCGATGGCGCGCGCAGAGCGCCACGTTGCAGCCCTCGTCCGCCAATAGCTCGGCGATGGCGCGGCCGATCCCGCGCGTGCCGCCGGTGACGATCGCATTCTTGCCTTTGAGGTCGAGATCCACACTCCGCTCCTTTTGCCTGACCTGCCGGTACTATAATCCTTGATGACGACTGCACAGGAGGGTTCGCCGATGGCTCTTGGAAACGAGCGCGTCGCCTGGTTCAACGGCAGGATCGTCCGCGAAAGCGAAGTGCTGATCCCGTTCCGCGATCAGGGCTTTCTGCGCGGCGATGCGGTGTTCGACATGACCCGCAGCTTCAACGGTAAAGCGTTCCGGCTCGCAGAGCACATCGCGCGGCTATACCGCTCCCTCAGATATCTCGACATCGATCCGGGTTTGTCACCCTCTGAGATGGTCGTCATCAGCGAGGACGTGCTGGCGAGGAACCGCCACCTGCTCGGACCCGGAGAGGATTACTGGCTCGCCCAGCGGATCAGCCGCGGCATCAACCGCGTGCCCGGCGACAACTGGGACCATTACGGGCCGAATGTAATTGTCGAATGCGTCCCGTTGCCATTGCGCGAGCGCGCCAAGCACTTCCGCGACGGCATCGAAATCGTCACCCCTTCGCTGCGGCGCACGCCGCCCGAACTCGCTGTCGCCGCGCGCCAAGATGCACCAGTACTTGAACCTAGTGCTCGCTGACCGCGAGGTGAAGGCGCAGAAGCCGGATGCCTGGGCGGTATTGCTCGACGTCAACGGCAATCTCTCGGAAGGTCAAGGAAGCAACGTTTTCCTGGTGCGCGACGGCCGGCTGTTGACGCCGAAGGAGCGCTATGTTCTGCCCGGCGTGAGCCGTCAGGCAGTGATCGACCTCGCCCGCCGCCTCGAAATCCCGTTCGAAGAGCAGGATATCGACCTTTACGACGCCTACACCGCCGACGAGTGTTTCCTGACCTCGACCAGCCTTTGCATCTGCGGCGTACGAAGCCTCAACGGCCGCGCCTTTGCCGCCGGGGAGGTTCCGGGGCCGGTCACTCAGCGACTGACCGAGGCCTATAAAGAGCTGGTTGGCTGCGATTTCGTCGCGCAATACCTGCAGCGGCTCGACGGCTGAATGACCGTTCCAACGCGGGGTTCGGCGCTCGTATCACTGGCGTTGCTGGTGCTGGCGGTTCCAGCGCGAGCGCAAACGACGACCCCGATCGCGCATCTGATAGTGGTTGTTGGAGAAAATCTCAGCTTTGACAATCTCTTTGGCACCTACGAGCCGCGGTCAAGCGCCTATGTTCGCAATCTGCTGTCACAAGGCATCGTCAACCGCGACGGCAGCCCGGGACCGGAATTTACTAGGGCGGCTCAGCGCCGGGCCGAGGCGCGCGACACGTACCAGGTTACGCCGCGCATTGTCGGCACCTATGGCGAGCTGCCGCAGCCCGGAACGACCTATGCCGCAGGGCTGCCGCGCTTTGCGCCCGACGAGCGATTTCCGGCACTACTGCCGAACGGGCCATTCCAGATCACGAAATACGTCGATTACACAGCAGTGGTTGGCGACCCGGTCCACCGTTTCTTCCAGATGTGGCAGCAGGTCGACGGCGGCAGGCGCGATCTCTTCGTCTGGGTGGACGAGACATCGGGCGAAGGCTCGCAGAACCGCGCAGATCCGGACTCCGGCACCAACCAGGGCGCCGTCGCGATGGGCTTTTACAACATGGCCGCCGGCGACGCGCCCTATTTCCGCCAGCTAGCCGATAATTATGCGCTCAGCGACAATCACCACCAGCCAGTATTGGGTGGCACGGGCGCGAACTTTCAGGCGCTCGCGACGGGTCACGCAATCGCCTACACGACGGACGGTGTTCTGGCAGAGCCGCCACCCAACCAGATCGAGAACCCGAACCCCAGGCCCGGAACCAACAATTGGTACACACATTCGGGCTACCGGAGCGGCTCCTACACCGAATGCGCGGACCCGAGCCAACCCGGCGTCTCGTCGATCCGGGCCTATCTCGACAGCCTGCCTTACCGGACCTTCAACGACGGGAATTGTGAAAAGGGCGCTTATTATCTGGTCAACAACTACAGTTCGGGTTTTTTGGCCACCGGCGAGCCGGCGCCGCTGGGGCCGGCGGCGTATCGCGTTCCGCCCCAGGCACAGCCAACCATTGCCGAGACGCTCTCAGCCAAAGGGATAAGCTGGAAATGGTATTCCGGCGGGCGGGACGGCGCAGCATTGACTAAGGAATACAGCGGCGTCGCCGATCCACTGACTTATTCCAGCGCGATCATGACCAGTGTGCTGAGGTCAAATCTGGAAGACCATGCAGCGCTTTTCCGCGACATCGAAGATGCAGACAACATGCCCGCGGTCGCTTTCGTAATCCCGCCCAATTCCGAATCCGGCCACCCAGCATCATCGACCGTCTCGCGTTACGAGGAATTCATCCGCAGGCTGATCGACAAGGTGCAGTCGAACCCGACCCTGTGGGCAAAGTCGGCGATCCTGGTGACCGTAGACGAGGGCGGCGGCTATTGGGACAGCGGCTACATCCAGATCGTCGATGCCTTTGGCGACGGGACCCGCATTCCGCTGATCGCCGTCTCGCCTTTCGCCCGAAAAGGTTTGGTCGACCACACCTACACCGACCACGTCTCGATCCTGAAATTCATCGAGGCGAATTGGGGGCTGCCGACCTTGTCGGCACGAAGCCGCGATCAGCTCCCCGACCCGATCGAAGACAGCGTCGATCCTTACGTGCCGGCCAATCGGCCGGCAATCGGTGACCTCAGAAGCCTTTTTCAATTCTAAGCAGGAGCAGTGAATGAGGAAGAGCGTCAAAGCGAGCACGACGATCCGGGCGAACAAGCGCAAGGCTAAGTTGAAGGCGAAACACCGCCGACAGCGAGCGCGGGCGACCGCCTAAGCGTTAGATGCGCTTGGGTGCTCCCTCGCGCTCGTGGATTGCGACTATCATCGCCGCAACGCTGGCGGTGGCGCTGCTTTCGGCATGTGACGAGCCGGCTCCGCCGGCACCGGCAATCCGGCCGATCCGGGTCGTTACGGTCGAACCCCTCGATGTCGGTCAAGCTCTATCACAGACCGGCGAGATCCGGCCGCGATACGAAACCGATCTGGGTTTTCGGATCGGCGGGCAAATTCTCGCCCGGCCCGTCGATGTCGGCTCGGTCATCGGGAGAGGCGACCTCCTCGCGCGGCTCGACGACCAGAGGGCAAGAAGCCAGGTGCAGTCGGCGCAGGCCGGGTTGGCGGCAACTGAGGCCGAGCTGACCCGGGCGCAGGCGGATGAGGCGCGGCAAAGCGCTCTCCTCAAAGACGGATTTACCACCAAACAGCGCTACGACACCGCGGTACGCGACCTGCAAACGGCCGAGGCACAGCGCGACTCGGCCCAGGCGAAGTTGACGCTCGCTCGGGAGAATCTAGGCTACACGGAGCTTCATTCGGAAGTCGACGGGATCGTTACGGCGGTCTACGCCGAAGCCGGCCAGGTCGTCGCCGCCGGTCAGCACGTCCTGCGCGTCGCCGAACCCCGAGAGCGGGAAGCGGTCTTCGATGTTCCGGAAGTCGCATTTCGGCTCGTGCCGCACGATCCGCAAGTGGAAGTCACCTTGGTCGCCGATCCCGCGGTCAAGGTCATCGGCCGGGTTCGCTATACCGCCCCGCAGGCCGATCCGACGACGCGCACCTATGCCGTGCGGGTCACGCTGCCCAATGCACCGCCCGAAATGCGGCTCGGTGCCACCGTGACAGGCCGTGTCGAGCTTCCCGCGCAGAATGTCGTGGAGCTCCCCGGCTCGTCATTGTTCGAGAAAGACGGCAAGCCCGCTGTGTGGGTCTTCGACCCCGGCAATAGAACGGTCCAGCTCCGGCCGGTCACAGTGTTGCAATTTGACCCTGATCGCGTCCTGCTCTCGGGCGGCGTCGAGAAAGGCGACATCGTGGTGACGGCGGGGACCCATCTGCTGCGGCCGGGCGAGCAGGTTCGGCTCCTCGCCGCCGCCTCGCAATGAACGGCTTCAATCTCTCGCGATGGGCGCTCGAACACCGTTCGTTCGTCTGGTACCTGATGTTGTTGTTCGTCGTGTCGGGCGTCTGGTCGTATCTGCGGCTCGGGCGTGACGAGGATCCGCCCTTCACGGTAAAGACGATGATCGTCGCTACGGCATGGCCGGGAGCGACGATCGAGGAGACAATCCTCCAAGTCACCGATCGGATCGAGAAGAAGCTGCAAGAGACGCCGTCGCTCGATTACCTGAAGAGCTACACCCTGTCCGGCCGGTCGACGATCCTCGTTGTTCTCAAGGAGAGCACGCCGCCCGCAAGCGTTCCCGATGTTTGGGACAAGGTCCGCAAGAAGGTCGACGACATTCGCAACACTCTGCCCCAGGGCATCCAGGGACCGTTCTTCAATGACGGGTTCGGCGACACATTCGGCATGATCTACGCCTTCACCGCGGACGGGTTCACCGCCCGCGAACTGCGCGACTATGTCGAGCAGGTTCGATCCGAGCTCCTCGAAATCCCGGACGCTGCTAAGATCACGCTGATCGGCACCCAGGACGAAAGAATCTATCTCGAATTCGACACGCGACAGCTGGCGGGTCTCGGGATCGACAGCAATGATGTCGTCGCGAGCTTGAGAGCTCAGAACGCCGTCGAGCCCGCGGGGATCATCCGCGGAGCCCGGGAATCCATCCTCCTGCGGGTAACCGGGCAATTCCTCTCGGAAGAGAGCCTGCGAAGCATCGATCTCTACGCCAATGGGCGATTTTACCGCCTGAGAGATGTCGCCACGGTTCGGCGAGGCTATGCCGATCCGCCTCAGCCGATGTTTCGGTTCAACGGCGAGCCGGCCATCGGGCTCGCGGTGGCAACCGTCAAGGGCGCGGACATTCTGCGTTTCGGCGACACGCTGCGGCGGCGCATGGAAGAGATCAAGGCCGATCTGCCGATCGGGATCGAGCCTCACCTCGTCGCCGATCAATCGATCGTCGCGCGAGCCGCCGTCAGCCGCTTCACGGAGGCGCTCTGGGAAGCCATCGCAATCGTGCTCGCCGTCAGCTTTCTGACCCTCGGACTGCGGGCTGGGGCCATTGTCGCATTGTCGATCCCGCTCGTCTTGGCCATCGTCTTTCTCGGCATGGCCCTCGGCGGCATCTCGCTGCAGCGGGTTTCGCTCGGCGCTCTCGTCATCGCCCTCGGTCTGCTGGTGGACGACGCGATGGTGACGATCGAGATGATGGTGAGCCGGCTCGAGCGCGGCTTCGATCGGCTCGCCGCAGCGACTCACGCCTATTCGACCACCGCGTTCCCCATGCTGACCGGAACCCTGGTCACGATAGCCGGCTTCATCCCCGTCGGCTTCGCCCGCAGCAACGCCGGGGAATACTGCTTTTCGCTGTTTGCGGTAATTGCGATTGCACTCGTCGTATCCTGGCTGGTCGCAGTCCTGTTCACCCCGCTGCTCGGTGTCATGATCCTGCGGGAACCGCCGCACCCGCGTTCAGGGCCGCGTCCGCCGGCACGCGGGGAGCGAGCGTTCCGCACGGTGCTGCTGCTCTGCATGCGCGCGCGCTACGCGACAATTGCCGTGACGCTCGCGCTTTTCGCGCTTGCGGTGGTCGGATTGCGCTTCGTGCAGCAGCAATTCTTTCCGGCTTCAGACCGGCCGGAGCTGGTCGTCGATCTGTCATTGCCGCAAAACGCGACGATCACGGCGACCGAAGCCGCTGCCGAAAACTTGGAAAAGCTCCTCGCGGGTGATCCGACCATCGACCGCTACAGCGTTTATGTCGGTCAAGGGGCGGTGCGCTTTTACCTGCCGCTGAACGTGCAGATGGCGCACGATTATTTCGCGCAAGCCGTGATAATCACCACAGGGCTTGCTGCGCGAGAAGCCGTCCGGTCACGGTTGGAGGAGGCTATGGCGACGGCCTTGCCCGATATCGCGGCGCGCATTTACCCACTCGAATTGGGGCCGCCGGTCGGCTGGCCATTGCAATACCGGGTGAGCGGCGCCGATCCGCAGAAAATTCGCGACCTCGCCTATGCAGTCGCCGATATCGTCGGGTCGAACCCCTGGACCAGAAAGATCGGGTTCGACTGGAGCGAGCCAATCAAGGCCGTGCACGTCAATGTCGATCAGGACAAAGCGCGCCGTCTCGGGATCAGCTCGGCGGCTCTCGCACAGGCTATCGACGCGACTACGCGCGGTCTCGTCATCACCCAACTGCGCGACTACGTCTATCTCGTCGATGTGATCGCCCGCTCGGGCGGCAACGAGCGCGCTTCGCTCGACACGTTGCGGTCGTTGCAGCTGCCCCTTCCGGGCGGGCGCAACCTTCCGCTTCTCGACGTGGCCTCGCTTGAATACATCCTCGAGCAGCCGTTGATCTGGCGCCGCGACCGGCTGCCGACGATCACCGTTCAGGCGGACCTGTCTCCGGGCATCGAGGCCAAGACCGTAACCGCGCAGCTGGCGGCGAAGATCGCAGCCTTCGCGCGAACATTGCCGGCCGGCTACCGCATCGAAACGGGCGGCACGGCGGATGCGAGCGCCAAGGCGCTGGGCTCGGTCATCGCCGTGGTTCCGATCATGGTCGTGCTGATGGCGACCATGCTCATGATGCAACTGCAGAGTTTTCAGCGTCTGTTCCTCGTCGTCAGCGTTGCGCCGCTGGGCCTGATCGGCGTAGTGGCGGCGCTGCTGCCGAGCCATATGCCGCTCGGCTTCATCGCGATGCTCGGCGTCATTGCCTTGACCGGGATGATCATTCGAAATTCGGTCATCCTGATCGATCAGATAGTCCGCAACATCGATACGGGCGAGACCCATTGGAACGCAGTCGTCAACGCGGCTTCGCACCGGCTGCGCCCGATCCTCTTAACCGCGGCCGCAGCGATGCTCGGCATGCTGCCGATAGCCGGTGAAGTGTTCTGGGGACCGATGGCCTACGCGATCATTGGCGGTCTCGCCAGCGCTACGTTGCTGACATTGCTGTTCCTACCGGCCCTTTATGTCACCTGGTTCCGCATCGCGGAGACGCCGACGGAGGCGACCACGGTCGAAGCGAGCGCCGCTGCCAAGTGAGCCCGCCGATTGGTCCGGATCTGGTCAGGTTGGCAAGCCTATCGTTTTTTCACTAAGGTACCGGTTTGCAACCATTCGTCGAGTTAACCAAGTTCTCCGATGACCAAGGTCGTGCACAACGGTGACGATGACAGCATCCCGGCGGAGATCGCCGCTGGCACGACAGCGCCGATGCTCGATATCCTCCGAACCTTTCCGTCGCTCGCTCCTTTGCTCGAACCGATCGAGGCTCAGCTGCTGGCGAAAATCGAGCCGTTGCTCGAGTGGTTTGGCATGCCGGCGGGGACGGTGCTGTTTCAGGAGGGCGACCCGGCGCGCGATGCCTACATCGTGGTCAGTGGCCGTCTCGGGGTCTTCGTCGCCGCAGAAGCCGAGCTGATCCCGGTCGCGCAGATCTCGCCCGGCGAAATGGTCGGAGAAATGAGTCTGATTTCGGGCGAGCCGCGCTCGGCGACGGTCCTCGCCCTGCGCGACAGCGAGGCCGTGCGGCTGCCCCAGGATGCCTTCGCTCAGTTGATGGACGCGCACCCGCAAGTCGGATTCTTTATCATGCGGCTGCTGGCGGCGCGATTGAAGGAAAGGACGCGCACCCGCCTGCTGCGACAGACAATCGACGCCATTGCGATCGTATCCCTCACGGAGCCACTGCCCGATCCGCGGTTCCCCGAGCATCTGGCCCGCGCGTTCGACCAATTCGGGAGGAAGGTCAGGATCGTCGATTATCTCCAGAGCGAGCGGGAAGCGGAGTGGCTCGGCGCGGCTGCCGCCGGCGGGCCGCTCTTGGTTTACCTCGCCGGCCTAGGTTTCCCGGCCTGGGGACGTCACTGCATCCGACAGTCGGACCGGGTGATTTTTGCCGCCGATGCGCAGGCGGGCACGGTCAGCGCCAGCGAATGGGCGATCGACTGCGCCGCCGAACTCCATCGCGCCGCCGATCTGGTCTTGATCAACGATGCGCAAAGCGCGCTGCCGACGGGCGGCACGAGTTGGCTGCCGCACTTTCCGAGCGAGCGGATCATTCACGTCAAGAGCGGCGATGAGCGCGATTTGGCGAGGGTGGCGCGGCTTGTTCTCAGGCAAGCGGTCGGCCTCGTGCTGTCGGGCGGCGGCGCGCGTGCGTTCGCTCACATCGGCGTGATAAAGGCCTTTGCCGAAGCGGGAATTCCGGTCGACCTCGTGGCCGGAACCAGCATGGGCGCGATGGTTGCCGCCTCGGTCGCGCTCGGCCATGAGCCCGATGTGATGATCGAGAAGTTCCTGCGCGCTTTCGAAAGGAATCCGATCGCGGACTACACCGTTCCGGTCATCGCTCTGACCCGGGGTCGCCGGATGCGGCGGCTGTTGATGGAGCACTGCGGCGAAGCGGTGATCGAAAACACCTGGAGGAACTTTTTTTGCGTCTCGGCCAACCTGTCGAGCGGCGAAGCCATGGTGCACAAGGAGGGGTATCTCTGGCGGGCGCTGCGCGCCTCGGCCGCGATCCCGGGGCTCGTTCCGCCGATGGTGGCGGACGGTCAATTGTTCGTCGACGGTGGTATCATAAACAATTTTCCGGCGAGCGTGATGAGCTCGATGCTGCGCGGGCCGGTCGTCGGGGTCGATGTCACCTCCGACTGGAAGCTGGAGGCGCAGGCCGGCGACATCGAGGACAAGTCTCTGTTGTGGCTGCTGGGAAAGGGCCGCAAGGAGACCCCCAACATTGTCCGTATCCTGACGCGTTCGGGCACGATCAGCGGCGACCTCCAGACGGCGGCGAACCGTGCCGCGGCCGACATCTTGATCCACCCGGAACTCGGGTCGGTCGACATGTGGTCGTTCCGTGCCCTGGACAAAGCCGTCGAAGCGGGCTACCGCGCCGCCGCAGCCGGCATCGAACGGATCAAGCAGGGGCTGGTAGTCGAAACCCCGAAATGGGCGAATTTCTGGCGGTGAGGGAGAGGGCGCCGTCAGACGGCCGAGGCGTGAGATCCTTCGGCGCCCTTAGAGGCGTTGGGGGTCGATCGAGATCGAAGCCGGAAGGTCGCTGCCGACGAAAATTGGCCGCAGGACGTGCGACTGAAAACGCCACATCCGGTCGTCGCCGAGCACGCATTGGGCTTCGAAATCTGCAACCATGGCGGGTGGTCTCGTCCACCGAAAGGGTGGGCGGCCGTCGGCGCGATAGAGGCTCATCACCCCGACCGCCCGCACGCAACGCGCATCGTCCGGCAATACCCGGAGATTGCCGACCAGGTGACGCGTAGTGGTCGTGCCGTGCTGTCGCCGCCGAGCGTAAAAGGCGCGGATCTTTTCCGCTCCTTCGAACCGGTTGTTGCCCACTGCGAAAAGCGCCTCCGGCAGATAAAACTCGTGCGCCCGGCTGCCGCCGTTATGATCCACGTCGGCCCAGTAATCGGTCATCAGCCGATTGAGCGCATACCACAGCGCCAGATCATCGGTGTCCAGCATTTGCCTTGGTTCCTCCCAGAGGTGAGCCGACATCTCCCGGATTTCCGAGACGGTGAGTGTCGCTCATAGGTTTTCCCAGCCCTCCTTGCGCCGGTTCGCGCTCAGCGTCAATCGGTATGCACAGGACGCGGGCATCTTCAGGGAGCCGGCCTCTTGCTTCTTCCGTTTCTGAATTATCTTAAGACAGCGCTGCACAGCCAGCCCCGGCATACCTGTTGCGCCGGAGCGCACCCAGCGGAGGAGAGTTATGGCGTTTAAGGTCCAGGTCGGCCCACCGCAGGTCGCCATCCACCAAGGCCAGACGGTGCTGGTCAGCGAGCAGGACGGGCAGATCAACTGGCCGAGCGAAAAGGGTCTCTACTTCTTCGACACGCGCGTCGTAAGCAGTTGGCGGATCTATGCCAATGGCGAATCCTGGGAATTGCTGAACGGCGGCGCCATCAGCTACTACGCATGCCGCATTTTCCTCACCAATCGGTCCTTGCTCACGGAAGACGGCACGATCCCGCCGCGCACGCTCGGATTGACCATCAGCCGGTCGATCGGCGGCGGCATGCACGAAGACCTCGACATCACCAACAATTGTATGAAGCCGGTGAAGTTCCAGCTCGAGATCGCGCTGCGCTGCGACTTCGCCGATATTTTCGAGGTGAAGTCGGGGCACATTGTGCGCCGGGGCCGGATCACGACGGAGTGGTCGGAACCAAACCAGCATTTGCGCAACACTTACCAGAATGCCGACTTCAGCCGCATAGTGACGATTTGCCCGGTGCAGTCGCCGACAAAGCCGGTCTACGCGAACGGCCGGCTCAGCTTCGAAGTGGCCCTCGAACCAGGCGAGGCATGGCATTGCTGTCTCCTCTATACTTTAGCGGACGGCGACCGCCATTTTACACCGCCGAGCGAGTGCGTTGCGCAATGCCATGAGTCGCACCACGCCGAGACGCTGGCGGACTGGCTGACACACGTTGTCAAGATCCAGACCAGCAATGAGGAATTCTATCGTCTGTTTCGCCAGGCGCTCGAGGACATGGCTGCGCTCCGCCTGCCGATTGCAGACACTGATCATATGGTCTTCCTACCCGCCGCCGGACTTCCTTGGTTCTTAGCTCCATTCGGACGCGACAGCCTGATCGTCTCGCTGCAGAACACCCTCATTTATCCGGAGTTTGCGCGCGGAGCATTGGAATTCCTCGGCGCCCATCAGGCGAAGGAAGCGGACGACTACCGCGACGCCGAGCCCGGCAAGATAATGCACGAGATGCGCTACGGCGAGCTTGCGCATTTCAAGCTGATCCCGCACACGCCTTATTACGGTACCGCAGACGCGACGCCGCTTTACCTGATTACGTTGCACGCCGTCTGGCGCGCGACCGGCGACCGGGCGCTGTTGGAGCGGCATCTCGAGGCGGCGGAAGGGTGCCTCTACTGGATCGACAATTATGGCGACCGCGACGGCGACGGCTTCCAGGAGTATCAGACCCGCTCCCCGGTCGGTTACGAGAATATGGGCTGGAAGGATTCGGGTGATTGCGTTGTCTATCCCGATGGCTCGCTGGTCAAAGGGCCAAAGGCCCTCTGTGAGCTCCAAGGTTATGTCTACGACGCCTGGGTGCGCATGGCCGAGGTGTTCGATGCGCTCGGCAAACCGGACCGCGCGCGGGAGTTGCGGGCGAAAGCTGCCGGATTGTTCGATCAATTCAACAAAGCTTTCTGGGACGAAGAGCTCGGCTTCTATGCCTATGCGCTCGATGGCGAGAAGAAGAAGGTGCTGACCGTCGCATCGAATGCCGGACACTGCCTATGGTCGGGTATCGTGCCGCCCGAGCGCGCCAAGAAGGTGGTGCAGCGCCTGACGGCGCCGGACATGTGGACCGGGTGGGGCATTCGCACGCTGTCCGCCAATCATCCGGCGTTCAATCCCTACAATTATCAGACCGGCTCAGTCTGGCCGCACGACAACGCGATGATCGCGCTGGGCTTCAAATTTTACGGCTTCAGTGCGGAGGCGGCGCGCATCGCGCACGACATCAGCACTGCAGCAAGCCATTTCCTGCTCAATCAATTGCCGGAGCTGTACACCGCGTTCGAGCGCGACGAGACGACCTTCCCGGTGCAGTACATCGGAGCAAACGTGCCGCAAGCCTGGGCCGCCGGATCAGCCTTCATGCTGACGCAGGCCCTGCTCGGCTTCCTGCCGGATGCGCCGCGCAACAAGCTGTATGTCGACCCGTCCCTTCCCAGATGGCTGCCCGACCTGACCGTGCAAGACCTCCACTTCGGCAAGCACAAGCTCGACCTCCACTTCTGGCGCGAGGGCGAAGAGACCGCGTTCGAGGTGATCAAGGGTGACCCCAAGCTGGTCGAGCGCTGCGATATTGCCTCCAAGGTCGCGCAGCTGAGGACCGCCTCCGAGCCGATCTAGTGCGTAGATGCATCCAGATGATTCAGTGCACTGCACCCATCCTCGTCGTCCCGGCGAAGGAGGCTGTCAGGAAATCCTGCGGACAGACAATTCGTCGTCCCCGCGCCAGCGGGGACCCAGGGGCAAGCGACTGAAATGCCTGGGTTCCCGCTTTCGCGGGAACGACGAGCGAAGGGCGCAAAGGTGGGATATGCGGAATTGGATTACAGCCTCGAAAGCCGGGATCCATCTCGGCCATGGGCACCGGCCTTCGCCGGTGCGACCAGAGTTTTGATGTGAGCCTTGTTCCGTCATCCCGGTCGCAACGTGCACCTCGGATACACGGCTGCCGAAGATCGGTCACCAAGCCAGTCCGCTGCAGCGGCCTCGACGACCCGAAATTGCCGCGGCCAGTCCCGGAGCCGCACTCGGGAACCCGATCTACCGGCAGAACCTGATTGCGCAGGCTGCTTTTCGAGGGGCGCGACCCGTTCGACCTGTTGGATGAGATCGAGCAGGCTCTGGCGCTCGACGTGACCCCGGCCTCCTGGCTGATCGGCATGGGGCGCGATTTTCTCGGCGCCTATGATCTCTTCGCCGATGCGCTCCTGTTGTTCGAGCGCGGCGTCCACGACCGGGTCGCCGAGCCTTCTATCCCCGATTATGGCCGAGGGAAACCATGATGCTGGGCGGAGCAGGATTCCGGCACTAGGTGGCGTCCATTTTCGATCTGTCGAGGACGCGAGCCACAGTGCTCAGCACCGCGGCGGCCCTGAAGGGCTTGTGGAGAAACGCCGCGTAGCCCTTACATCTTTCGGCGACTGACTCCTCGCTGAGCCCACTCATCATGATGACCGGAATGCGCTGGTGGGTCGGCTGCGACGCCATAGCGCGCAGCATGCCACCGCCACTGAGTATCGGCATCATCAAATCCAGTAGGATTACGTCGGGTTTTTCCTCCGACAATCTGACGAGGCCTTGCTTCCCGTTGCACGCGGTCAGAACTCGATAGCCCTCCTCAGTGAGGATGGTCTCTAGAACGTCGACGATTCCGAACTCATCGTCGATCACAAGGACCGTTGCCATAATTACTGCCCGCGAGGTCGACGAGCCGCTTTGCCCGCGGGCAGTTCTTCGTTCGTTAACTGAGGGAACCCGCTCAATATCGCCTCGGCGCTGTCGAACGTATGGGCGAGTTCGATGCCGGTAGACGTGATGCGGAACTCCCGCAGTGACGAGTTGAAGTCGCTGTCCCGCATCTTCACGATGGAAATCAGCCGGCGAAGTTGCGACCTCATCTCGACGTAGCGCAGCAGGATCAAGTTTTCCGCGATTGTAGACAGGCCGATCGTTGGCCCCTCGATAACGGCACCAATGAGGTTCCGCGTCTCAGCCGTGTAGACCGTGGTCACGTTGAGCACGCGAAGCTCGTTCGCCAGCGCTGTCAAGAAGCGACCGATCCGATGCGGCCGGTCGGCAGCTATCTCCTGGAACCCGAGAAGTCCATCGATGACGAGCCGCTTAACGCGGCGCCGCCGCACCGCCTCGACAAGCCGATTGCCGAGCGCGTCGAGGATGTCCTCGGTCGGCGGGTGCCAGAGGAACTCCAAATGACCTTGCTCGATCAGCCCGTCGAGCTTAATGCCGATGTGGGCCGCCTTCAGCTGCAGGCGCAGCGGCATCTCGTAAAAGCCGAACAATAGCCCGGGCTCCTCGGCCGACGATTGCGCGAGAAAATGCAGACCGAGGCTGGTCTTTCCCGCACCCGAGGCGCCGAGCACCAAGGTTGCAGTGCCGCGCGGTATACCGCCGCCAAGCATCGCGTCGAGCTGGCCGACGCCGGTGGCGCATCGCTCATCGAGCCAATCGTCATTGGCCGAGGGGCGGGCGAGCAGGACCTCGGTTCGGGGATAGACGACGATGCCAGCTTCCGTTATCCGGAACGAGTGCCGGCCGCGCAGGGCGTCAGTGCCGCGCAGCTTGCGTACCTCCAGCTCCCGTTCGGCTTGCATGCCGAACAGCACATCGTGCAGCTCTATGAGCCCATCCACCATCGTGTGCTCGGGGTGGTAGTCGTTGCGACGGCCATTGGTCAGAAGCAACGCCGTGCAACCTTCGATGGCTATGTGAGCCTGAAGCTCGTGGATGAATTTCTTGAAATCGCGATCCGACTCGTTCGACTCCTCGGTGGCGAGGAGACCGTCCAGGACGAGCAGCGTCGCATTATGCGTCCGAATCTCGTGCCGCAGTAAATCGATAAACCCCTTGATGCCGTCTTCCTCGAGGAGGCGGAAGCCGTTCACGTAATAAAGCCCGTCGGGAATGTTCGCCGGCTCAAAAAACGACATTGTCTGCATGTGCTGCAGCATGCGGTCGTGCGTTTCCGCCAGAAGGGTGACGTAGACCGCACGGTGCCCCGCGGCGACATGATTGAAGCAGAACTGGTTTCCAAGGATCGTCTTGCCCGCCCCCGGCTCGCCTCGCACAATGTAAATGCCCGCCTTGAGAAAGCCTCCTCGCAGCACGGTGTCGAGGCCGGGGATGCCGGTGGGCACGCGCTCGAGCGGGGTGTGCCCGCCGGCGTCAATCGGATCGGTAGCCATGAGATCTCTTATAGGGGCAAAAGCGGAAGGATCACAGTGAAGGTCGATCCTTCGGCGGGGCGACTGGTTACATGGATCTCGCCATGCATGGCATCCACAAGATGCCGGACGACCCAGAGGCCAATTCCGAACCCGCCCTCCTCGCGCCGGGTCACCGCGCGTTCGAAGGCATCGAAGATGCGGGCTTGGTCTTCTTCCGAGATGCCCATGCCGTGATCCCGAACAGTCAATCTCGCCTCGGCGCCGTCGCTAACCAAGGAGACCTCGATCGGCTCGCCCGCGCCATACTTGACGGCGTTCGAGAGGAGATTGTCCGCGATCTGTTCGATGGCGAGTTCATCGAGCAGCCCGCAAACCTCGCGCGCGATGCTCGGTTCCAGGCGGCAACCCGAGCGCTCCGCATTCGCCCGATGCCGGTGAACCGCTTGTAGCATCATCGCGGAGAGATCGACCGCCGAAAGTTCGGCGCGAAGCTTCCCCGCGGTAATGCGCGAGACGTCGAGCAGCGTCGTCGCTCGCTTGACATATTCCGCTATCTGATTAGCCAGGCGCTCGAGCGCGACGATGATCGTAGCGGGGCACTTACTTTCCGGGCGTCGGGCGACCGACAAGATATGCTCGACATACCCGAGCATCGGCGTCATCGGGTTGCGCAGCTCGTGTGCGGCGATCGCGATGAACGCGTCACGCGCGTGCACCGCCCGCGTCAGCTCCGCGACTAAACGCGCGTGCTGGCTCTGCAGCGCTATGCAGGCGTGGGCAACCAGGCCGCACGTCTGGCGAAGTCTCGCTGGACGGTTCAGTTTCGTCTTCCATCATCATGTTCAGAAGGGCCCGTTACGCCAGCCGCTCTTCTGGTCAACCGGAAGACGGCCTGGCATACCGATCGACCAGCTGAAGATGGCCCGCGCGAAAGGGCTCGGCCACCAGCGGTAGTGGCGTGAGGCGACGCGGTATTGGTTCTACCGCACCTCTCGTCGCCCTTGGGGATGCTACGTGCCTGATGAACCGGCGGTGTCGGGACCGCGCAGCGCAAGATACCCACAATTTAGCGATACCTTTCCGCGAGAAACGTCAAAAAAAAGTCCTTTATGCCTGCGATGAAGCTGAACACGCCATTCCGAGCCGCGAGGCGGTGGCGCTCCCAAGCGAAACGAACACACCTCGGCTAGGCGACACCGGTGGCCCCGTAGCTATGATCGAGAAATTAGTGCTGTTTGGGCGGGGCGATCCAGCTGGCGGGCGAGGTCGACGCATGCGGTGAGCTGCGGCGGGTACGCTTGGATTGGATGGCGGTCGAGCGCGAGCGCGGCATCTCGATGTCCTCGGCGGTGATGAGCTTTGAGCATCGCCTTCAACCTTCTCGACACGCCGGGCCACAGGATTTCAGTCCACTGGGATTTCAGTGAGGACACCTACCGCACTCTGACCGCGGTCCCCCCCACCCTTCCCTCCCCCGCCCGCGCCGCCCGCGGGGGAGGGTTAGGGAGCGGGCGGCTCGAGGCCGCCCCCAATGGCGCCAAGGGGCATCGAAGTGCAGACCCCGCAAGCTTTTCGAGGTCTGCCGATTGCGCGACGTCCCGATCATCACTTTCGGAGAGAAATTCGACCGCGAGCGCCGCGACCCGCTCGGCTCATTGACGAGGCCGAACAACCCGCGTTCGATGTGACGCCGGCCGATTGGCCAATCGGCATCGGGCGCGACCTTCCCGGGACCCAAGGCCCCCTGTGAATGGAGAGATTGGCGCGTTAAAGCCGGTTTTTGGGCGTTGCAATTAGTGGTTGGGTCTGGCTAACTCTTATTAGCGAGATTTTCGTCATAGGAATTGTCGATGCCGGCGATCGTGCATATTCTGCCCGTCATCATCTGCATCGCGGTGATGCTGACGGGATGCGGCACGTACGTTCCGGAAATCCAGGAAATTTCCTCGGATCAAGCTGATGGACAATTGCTTGTGCAAGCGATCGCAAGAAGTATTCATTGCGAGATCAAAGATGCTGTGAACTATGTAATAGCCGGAGATGAGGAAGATGCCAAAAAAATGCATCGCCCGCCGTTAGCTGACTGGTTGCTGGGTTGGGGAGCTCAGATACAGATAACGCTTACCATAGATGAACAAAGCTCACTGAGTCCCTCAGGCTTTTATTCACCGATGAACATATTTTCACTTTTTGGCGGAGCGGGTGTATCTTCCGAGGCAACAAGAATAGAGACTTCTCAATTATTATTACACGGTAAAGGATCTTTATTATTCTCCTGCATGTCTTCTCCCACAAGATATAGCGGATAGTCATTCCGCCGACCATCCATTAGGTTCGCTACTTATCCAAAGTGATCTTAAGCTCACGGAATGGTTGTTGAGCGTCGTCACAGGAAATCTTACAGGTGACATTTCGATAACCAACACGGCGAATAAAAATGCTAAAAATGGCATTGCTCATGAAGTAACTTTCAAAATAATCACTACCGGCAACATAACTCCCACTTGGAAACTGGTTCATGCAACAATCAACCCAAGTCCCCCACTGTTGCTGGCGAATTGAACTCGAACCCACGATTTATTGATCACTTTTGGGCCGAATGAAACAACCACTATTGCGGGTCAAACCATGGACAGTCTTGGTCCTAATACACCTGCGGCGGGTACCTTCCTGGCGGCCCAAATCGGACTCGCCATCAGAAATCAGATGATCAATAATCTCTCGCCGTAAACGTGCCCGACTCGTTGGTTTAAGCGCGGCCATGACCGAGGAGGTACCAACAATGCCCGATCGCACCAGTCCTCCGGTTGGACCGTATGGGCCTACGGAGTATATTCGTACGGCCGATCAAAACCTGTATCTCGCTTTCGACTGGAATCCCGACGAAAGCCAGTATAACCGCAACCCACGTAAAGTACGCCGTGAGGATGTGCCGGGGCTTGGGATGCAAACTGCGGACAGGACCAGGCCGAACTCGTAACGTTGAGACAGAGAGCAGACCCCGATCAATTCACCGGCTCAGAACTGTCTGGCGGCTCCGGTTATCAACAGACTACGGATGGAATGCCTGAGTTGGGCTAAAGTCAGGCCCTGCATCGCCGGTTCGGTCCCTTGGCGGGCGAGGTCGAGGCCCGCGGCGAGCGGCGGGTGCGCTCGGATTGGATGGCGGTCGAGCGCGAGCGCGGCATCTCGGTGTCCTCGGCGGTGATGAGCTTCGAGCATGAGGGGCTTGCCTTCAACCTGCCTGATACGCCGCGCCACCAAGATTTCAGCCAGCGTACCGACCGCACCGTCACCGCGGTCGACAGCGCGGTGATCACCACCCGTGGAGCTGTGCTAAATTGATCCGTTGCATGGCGGAAGAACGGCCGAGGAAAGCATACGAGGAAGAAGCATGAACCCTCTTCTGGAACGAATCTCCATAGACCCGAGAATTTGCGGCGGCAAACCCTGCATAAAGGGCACCCGGATTTGGGTTTCGCTCATCCTCGACTTTCTTGCCGACGACATGACCGAGACCGAACTGCTCGACCAATATCCGGGGCTGACTTACGAGGACGTCTTGGCGGCGATCGCCTATGGCGCCGAAGCAGCCCGGGAGCAAATCGTTCCCATCCCCGCCGAAAACGCGGCGTGAACTTCAAGCTCGACGAGAATCTGAGCCGGAGCGCGGCCGATCTGATCCGCGCCGCCGGTCACGATGCCGTCACGGTTGCCAGTCAGGGGCTGCGCGGAGCGGCGGATGAGACACTGTTTGAAGTCTGCCGGCGCGAACGCAGAGCGCTCGTTACACTGGATCGCGATTTCGGTCAGGTGCTTCGCTACCCACCAGCTGCGAGCGCCGGCATCGTGATACTCGAGATCGGACCGCGGGCTACACATGCAGCCCTCCTCGATCGGGTGCGCGAACTGGTGAGGTTACTCGATACCCGGTCGCCGGAACGCGCATTGTGGATTATCGAGCCCGGGCGCTTGCGAATTCACCTCCCCTGGGATGAAAGAGCGTAGTAAAGGCGGCTCGCGAGCGGCGGCGGGTGCGCTCGGACTGGATGGCGGTCGAGCGCGAGCGCGGCATCTCGGTCGCCTCGGCGGTGATGAGCTTCGAGCACGACGGGCTCGCCTTCAACCTGCTCGACACGTCGGGCTACTAGGATTTCAGCGAGGACGCCTACCGCACCCTGACCACGGTCGACAGCGCTGTGAGGGTGCTCGACGCCGCCCCAATCGCGCTAAAGGGGCATCGAGGAGCAGACCCGCAAGCTCTTCGAGGTCTGCCGGTTGCGCGACGTGCCGATCATCACCTTTGTCAACAAGCTCGACCGCGAGGCCGAGACCCATTCGACCTCTTGGACGAGATTGAGCAGTCGCTGGCGCTCGACGTGACCCGGCCTCCTGGCCGGTCGGCATGGGGCGCGACTTTCTCGGCATCTACGACCTCTTCGCCGATGCGCTCCTGCGCGAGGAGGTCAAGATGAAGCCACCTTCGTCCGCCCCTTCTTGCGTTACGTAGCGTTTTGATGTGCCATCCAGAGGGTTGGTTGCGAATTGTCGGGGGAGATTCATGGTCTGCAGTACCAGAATGCAGAACGTCGTTCCGAGCAAAATCGCGGTCGGTTGCGCGTCGCTAATCTTTACCCTGGCGCTCCTGGTGCCGGATGGCACTCGTGCGGGAGACTTGGTAGACCCCCCACTGCTGGCGTCTCGCGCCGGAGCGTTGGACGTACTGATGGTTGCGCGACCTCAGCTTCTGCCCTTCACAGGCCAACCCGCCGGTTACGCCTATGAAGTTTGCTCGCGTCCGAGTGATCCGGCGGCCCGCCGCTGTCCCGTGCCCGGAACCAGCGTTGATTTGCACAAATGTCCGACGGCAAACGATCCGGCGGCCAGCCCTTATGGCGGCGTCCGGCTGCAGGTAACGCCCGGCCAGACATTGCGAATCCGCCTGGTCAACTGCCTGCCGCCCGCAATCGATGCCAAACACGCCGATGAGAACCCGCTGCTGAAATCAAACCCGACGAACCTGCACACGCATGGCCTGATCGTCGAACCCCACCGTGCCGATGACGCGCGAGATCCGTTCGGTGACTATATATTCGTGTTGGATCTACCACGCGGTGTCCAGCCCCCGACGCCGATGCCAATGCATGGTGGGTCGGATCACGCACGTAATTATGATTTCCGTGAAGAAGTCGTCGACTACGAGATCCCGATCGATGTCAGTCACCCGGCTGGACTTTTCTGGTTTCACCCGCACGTCCACGGCCTGTCGCTGAACCAGGTCACCGGGGGGCTCGCCGGCATCATCACCGTGGGGGATGTGGGTACCTACGTCTGCGACCATGGGACGACCTGCGCGCCCGGCCAGCTCCAGCCGCAAGTGAGACACCTTGTGTTCAAGGATACCCAGATCACGTCGGATTTCCGGGTGCGTTTCCAGGAGAATCCAGCGATGTGCGCGACGCCCGATGCAGCGGGAAATATCGGCGGCTGCACCGGGGCCAATACACAGACGGGCACTTCGACCGATGCAGACGATGGGCGGTGGGAGTTCACGGTCAATGGGCAGACCTATCGCGAGATCGCGGTCCCACAGGCCGGCGACATCTGGCGCATGGCAAACGCCTCCGCGAGCGCCACCTATAATCTCGGCCTGTTCCCGCCGGGGTCGAATGCGGCGCCGCTCGTGTTCCAGGTGCTCGCTATCGACGGCGTCAGTCTCGTCCTGCCGTCGGGGCTCAGCGCGGCGCAGGCCAACAAGCTCCTTGGCGACAAGGTCACGGTCGTGGCCTGTCCAGAGGCCCCGCAGGGCGCGCTCGCTGCGCCGGCCTCAGGCGGCTCGGCGCCGCCGGTCTGCGCCACGAGCTTGCGGATGATGCCCAGTGCCCGAGCCGAGATCTTCATCCGCGGAGACAGTGCGCAGGCGACGGCGGTGTTGCGCACGATTCACCGCCAGACTGGGCCAGCGGGCGACGACTGGCCCAGCATCGATCTCGCGCGGCTCACTTTCCCGGCGCCACCCGCGGTGTCAATGCCGACTGCCGAGCGTGTCCCCTCGCCCGCTTACCTGTCGGTCGCGCCCATGGCGGCGCATGCCTTCGCGCCGGGCGGCGTGTTCGAAGGGCCGGTGAAGACGCGGCTCGCCGGCACGGCGGAACCTGTCCCCGTCGCCACGCTGTCGACCCCGGCGGCGGGTGCGCTCGGAGAGGCACGACAGGCGCGGGCGAAGACATTGCAGCCCGCGGACCAACTCGACTGCACGCCATTGCCGCCCGGCCAGGCGCGACAGGTGCTCTTTGGGCTCCCTGAGAACAAGGATCATTTCGGCCTCGGCTATCGCCGCGTTGCCGCGAACGACACAACCCCGCCCCCGACGGCGGACGCGGTCAAGATTGTGGAATTCGATCACTCCGCTCCACCGACCGTCTGCGTCCAGCTGGGTCCGCGCAATGAAAAGGTCACTGAGACCTGGATGCTGGTGAACCTCGCCGGCGAGGATCATAATTTCCACGTTCACCAGACCCGGTTCAGCGTGGTCGCAACCACGGGTGACGGCGGGACAACCCTGCCCAGCACGGTGAACGGCAACCCGGTGCTTCTCGACAACGTCCCTCTTCCGCATGCCACGGGGGATGCTTGCGACGGCACTGTCGGTCCCTGGATCGCCGGTACCTGCAAGCCGACTTTCGTGACCGTTTCGATCCCATTCCATGAGGTGGGGGATTTCGTCTATCACTGCCACATCCTCGAACACGAAGATGGGGGCATGATGGCGAAGATCACCGTTGTTCCCTATCGGGGTTAAGGGACCCTATTCGAACTGCCGCCGCGGGGCGCGCGGCGAGCGTGGCGAAGCCGGGTCGATAAGGGTACACGCTCCGCAGGGCTAGCTTGGATGCGGATTACCATCTCGTTGACGCGCCCGCTCGCCGACGGACGGGGTCTGCTCCGATTGGATGGCGGTCGAGCGCGAGCGCGGCATCTCGGTCTCCTTGGCGGTGATAAGCTTCGAGCACGAGGGGCTCGCCTTCAACCTGCTCGACACGCCAGGCCACCAGGATTTCAGCCCAATGGGATTTTAGCGAAGATACCTACCGCACATTTAACCGCGGTCCCCCCACCCAACCCTCCCCCGCTAGCGGGGGAGGGTTGGGGAGGGGGCCACTCGACGCCGCCCCAATGGCGCCGGGGGGCATCGGGGAGCAGACACGCAAGCTCTTCGAGGTCTGCCGGCTGCGCGACGTGCCGATCATCACTTTTGTCAGCAAGCTCGACCGCGAGGGCCGCGACCCGTTCGACCTGCTGGACGAGATCGAGCAGTCCTTGGCGCTCGATGTGACCCGGCCTCCCGGCCGATCGGCATGGGGCGCGACTTTGTCGGCACCTATGACCTCTTCGCCGATGCGCTCCTATTGTTCGAGCGCGGCGTCCACGACCGGGTCGTCGAGCCGGGCTGCTGCAGCAGTCTCAACGATACGAAGCTGTGGCGGCTGCCGCCGAAACACTGTGCGATTTGCGCGCTACGCGAGCCTCTGCCTTTTTGCCTCTTTCCCTTATTCTTATCTGCTTGGGCCTACAGAGATTGTCGGGGTAAGTGGAGGTTGCTGTATTGTGGTAGCCTGCATCGTCAGAAACTGGCCGATCAGAACGAAGTTTTTTTGGGATACCTCGTCATGGGCGTCGATAGAGTACCATTTTTCCCCATCTGAGTAAGAGACATACGAACCCGGTATCTCCGCATCCGATACGATTATGATGAGATACCTGCGAAGAAATGTTAAGCGAGTTTCCCGGACTAAGCTCATATAGTCACTGACATCCAGATTTGTCGAAGTGGTATATAGACACCACTCGAGTGAAGCTTCCGGATAGGTTCGACTTGACAATATCAGGTTCCTGACAAATTGAGTGGCCTCTACATTCGCTGAACGATGATCCTTCGGACCTTCATCTTCTGGCAATAACGTATAATAGCTCATGTCTGAACGCTTAGCCCGAGCCGATTTGCCGTTCCACGGATAGCTTGTGATTTTTTTGAACATTTCAGATGGAACAAACGCAATCAGCGGCGCCGGTATCTCCGTGGACGCTTTAAGTATTCCGAGGGCAGATCTAGTGTGCAAAGGAAAGTCAGTAACTTTCGAAATTTCTTTGGCTTTAGAGACTTCCTTCTTTGCCGTCTGCAATGCATGTCTGCTAAATGCGATTATGCTCGGCAATGTCTCACAGCTAGCCATCTTATTTTCCAACACCGTATACAGCCTGCACCACAATTGACGAATAACTGCTTGAGCTTCGACGTCAGTCGGCCGCCCCTTAGCGTACGGATGTGTTGTTTGTAAAGTAACAATCAGAACTGGTTCTTGCCCACTTGGCGGCGGCTTAGATCCTGAAGATGCCGGACTGCTTTGATTGGAAACATTGGAGCCGGTGACCCCACTTGAAATCGTTATCGCGCCGAGATCGTCGAGGGCAATGATTGCGTTTATGGCTGTGGCGTAATCTTCATAACCTGATGTTAATCGATCAACCGCCAAGGTTATTAGGGAAGCAATGGGCCAATCGGAGTCGTAAAGATTAGTAAGCGAGTTTATTGTAATAGGTGTCGACACCTGTGTTATAAGGGCCTGCCCGAGTAGTGGTTGATATTGAATAGTCGGGGCTTCCTGGTATTCCAAACCAAGACTTGCGCTGCCGGAATTTTGAGGGTGGGTCCCTACAGAGGATAACATACCCGTAAGTGTGGCTTGACCCAAAACGGCAGCATTAACTTGGGTGACATCTAGGAAGGCCGTTGGTTCGTGATTTTTTACCCTTATAATGTTGGCAAACGTCTGCGTCTTTGACGTTTGCTGGATAACATTGTTATAATTCAGCCGCCCCATTGTGATCGACGTTGGCCCCAGAAACTGACAAGACAGAAGAGGAATTGTCAGCAAACACAGGAACGAAATTCTACGTATCAACCAGAGCGTTGTCATTTCCTCCTTCAGGTGCGCCAGCCGCACTCCACGAGGGGGACAGTTACAAAGTTGAAAAACATCAGATTGTTCACCGCAAGGATGCAGTATCGCCTAACAGGCTGCTAATCATCATCCGGCTTCTTGGGCATGATGCGGCCTCGTCCGGGTTTGTTTGAGGCGGGGGCAGCCTGACCCGAACCGGCCGATTTCGTGCCGCCAAAGGAAGCGACACAATTGGCATGCAATTCGGGATCGGTGACCGGCCCACATTCCCGCTGCATACGGCTTGCGCGGAACGCGGGATTTTGCAGCATCTGCTCGTATTGCTGACTCTGTCTGATATTCGAGGTGGCGCTTAGGTCAGGTGTTTGGGCCACAGCGTGCGCGGCAAAGAGGGTTATGAGCGCCCCGGCTAGGACCGTAGGTGAATGCGTAGGCATTCATACCTCCCATTACACGGAAGTTTGAACGCTAACGCGGAACTTGTCAACTATCCGTTGATTAGCGAAGCTCTTTTTTTCGGTTTGCGTTGATGCTATGGCAGCAGTAGCGCCGAGGCGTCTCGCGCATGAGGAAATGTGTCAACCAAAGCGTGAGTGCCGCAAGGCAAGGCCGACCACTTTGGTGCCGATTTGACGATTTTTGGACGACCGTTTGCCAGAAACTAGTTTCTGGCCACCCCTGCGAGAGCCGTCTTGGATCGCATCAACCGATAGGCCCCTTTGTAGAGGTGTTGCTGTCGAGCTGCAGGAGGTGAGCCAGCGCCTGCACCGCGACCAGTCTTCAGGCGCTTCGACAGCGGTTGGCAAAGAGCTCCGCCCTCATCATATCCACCGCATTGCCGGCGGCAGTGGGACTGCGCGCCAGCAGCCGGCGCGCAGCCCGCCAACAGCCAAAGCGAAATTGATGAGCACCCTGACCGACGAGATTGCCCGCCGGCGCACCTTTGCGATCATTTCGCATCCAGACAGCGGCAAGACCACATTGACCGAGAAGTTGCTGGTGTTTGGCGGGGCGATCCAGCTGGCGGGCGAGGTCAAGCTCGCGGCGGGCGGCGGCGGGTGCGTTCGGATTGGATGGAAATCGAGCGCGCGCGGCATCTCGGTCTCCTCGGCGGTGATGAGCTTCGAGCATGAGGGGCTCGCCTTCAACCTGCTCGACAAGCCGGGCCACCAGGATTTCAGCGAGGACACCTATCCGTTCCGGCTGAGTGCTGATCAACCATGCGGTTGCCATAATCGCATGGTACTTCTGCGCATATCGGCTGCCCACGAGCGGGCAGGCGGTTCGCTCTGCAGGGAGTTGGCGATACCTGATCTCAACCTGATAAAACAGGCAAAACAGGTGCTCAGCTGGGTTCGAAGGGGAAGGCGTTGGCAAAGCGGCCGGCGGCCATCATATCCACCGCTCGTGTAGGCGCCGGGGAGCGCTCGGCGGAAGAGGCCGCACCCTCGAATTATTGAAGCGGATTAATGAGTACACAAACCGACGAGATTTTGCGCCGGCGCACCTTTGCGATCATTTCGCATCCGGACGCCGGTAAGACCACCCTGACCGAGAAATTGCTGCTGTTTGGCGGGGCGATCCAGCTGGCGGGCGAGGTCAAGGCGCGCGGCGAGCGGCGGCGGGTGCGCTCGGATTGGATGGCGGTCGAGCGCGAGCGCGGCATCTCGGTGTCCTCGGCGGTGATGAGCTTTGAGCACGAGGGCCTCGCCTTCAACCTACTCGACACGCCGGGCCACCAGGATTTCAGCGAGGACACCTACCGCACCCTGACCGCGGTCGACAGCGCGGTGATGGTGCTCGACGCCGCCAAGGGCATCGAGGAGCAGACCCGCAAGCTCTTCGAGGTCTGCCGATTGCGCGACGTGCCGATCATTACCTTTATCAACAAGCTCGACCGCGAGGCGCGCGACTCGTTCGACCTGCTGGATGAGATCGAGCAGTCGCTGGCGCTCGACGTGACTCCGGCCTCGTGGCCGATCGGCATGGGACGCGACTTTCTCGGCACCTACGACCTCTTCGCCGATGCGCTCTTGTTGTTCGAGCGCGGCGTCCACGACCGGGTCACCGAGCCGGTTCGGTGCAGTGGCCTCGACGACCCGAAACTGCAGCGGCTATTGCCGAAAGAGGCGCTCGCCAAATTGCGCGAGGAGGTCGAGATGGCGAAGGGACTTTGTCCGCCGTTCGACCCGCAGGCCTATCGCGAGGGCCATCTGACCCCGGTTTATTTTGGTAGTGCGCTGAACAATTTCGGGGTGCGCGAATTGTTGGCCGGGGTCGGCGAATTGGCCCCGGCGCCGCGCCCGCAGCCGGCCGACCCCCGGCCGATCTCGCCGGAGGAGCCGCGGGTCGCGGGCTTTGTCTTCAAGGTGCAGGCCAATATCGACCCGCAGCACCGCGACCGCATCGCCTTTGTGAGGATCGCTTCCGGCCGTTTCCAGCGCGGCATGAAATTGAAGAACATTCGCACCGGGCGCGTCATGTCGGTGCAGGCCCCGGTGTTTTTCCTCGCGCGCGAGCGCAACCTCGCCGAGGAGGCCTGGCCCGGCGACATCATCGGCATCCCCAACCACGGCAGCCTCAGGATCGGCGACACCCTGACCGAGGGCGAGACGGTCCGCATCACCGGCATCCCGAATTTCGCGCCGGAGATATTGCAGCGGGTCAAGGTCGAGGACCCGATGAAGTCGAAGCATTTGAAGCACGCGCTCGAGCAATTGGCCGAGGAGGGCGTGACCCGCGTCTTCAAGCCGCTGAATGGTGGCGACTGGATCGTCGGCGTCGTCGGTGCGCTGCAGCTCGATGTGCTGACCGCACGGCTCGCCGCCGAATACGACCTGCCGACCCGCCTCGACGGCGCCCCCTATCAGGCGGCGCGCTGGCTCGATGCCGACGAGAAGACCGAGCTCGAACGGTTCCGCAACCGCAACCCGTCGGCGAGCGCCGAGGACCATGACGGCGTGCCTGTATTCCTCGCCCGCAACGCGTGGGATTTGCGTACGACAATCGAGGAATGGCCGAACATCCGCTTCAAAGAAACGCGAGAACAGAATTAAGGCGGACCGACCCTAAAATTGCCGTAATGGCATACTATCCTTCCCCTCGTTAGGGCCGCTCCACTTAGATATTTACATACAGATATGTTGTTGTGAGGGAATATGAGTATACTGTTATTCGGTTGTTCCTCGTTATTATTCTGGCTGATGCCTGGCTGTTATTTGACGGGTCCGTTGCGGAAAACGCCAGGGTTGCTGCGGCGAAAGCCGGCTTGCTGGCTGTTTTTCCGCTGTATTATCAGCCAGATCAGGGGCGCGTGGTCAGGTTCCCCGGGCAGAGGTGAGCCTCAGTGCCGCCATTCGTTTGGGGGCTGGGTCGCCTCGCCTAGCGGGAACGGCGTGGGGGTCGGGAGGGGGGCGTCGGCGGGTTCCGTCCTGCGGGTTTGGGCGGCGTGCTTCAGACGGTAATAGGAGCGGATCGTCAGCGGGATCGAGCTGACATAGACGATGCCGACGACAGTCAGGGTCAGCCAAGGCTCGGTGGTGAGGAACGCTGTTGCGACGCCAAAGCCGAGCAAGGTCGGGATCACCAGGTGGTGCGGGATGCGGATCCGCTTGAGCGACACGGTCGGAACCTTGCTGATCATCAACAGCGCAATGCCGGTCACCGTAACGGCGTTGAGATAGGGTGAGCGGAACAGCCAGTCGCCCCATTCGAAGCTGAGAAACATCGGCACCATGACGAGCCCTGCTCCGGCCGGCGCCGGGGCTCCAGTGAAAAACGGCGCGACGTAAGACAGCATCTCGTGGCCGGCCTCGGTGTTGAAGCGCGCCAGACGCAGCGCGCAACAGACCGCGAAGAGCAGTGCGATCGCCCAGCCGAGACCGTGCAGTTCCGACAATGTCCATAGGTAGAGAACCGCGGCCGGGGCCACGCCGAAGCTGACGAAATCCGACAGGCTGTCGAGCTCGGCTCCAAAACTGGAGGTCGCTTTGAGGAGCCGGGCCATGCGTCCGTCGAGCCCATCGAAGATGCCGGCGGCGATGATCGCAAAGACCGCCATCTGGAAATTTCCGCCCATCGCAAAGCGCATCGCCGTCATCCCGGCGCACAGCGCGAGCAATGTCAGGACGTTCGGGACCATGCGGTTGACCGACAAGCCGGAGAGTCGCGGTATCCGCTTGCGTGACCGCCGGGTTCTGGCCGAGCGCATCCTCAAGGTTCTCCTCCCATCGTCAGATCGCCGCGTCATTGGGCGATCCCCTGGCGCGGCGGCTCCCCGGCGAGGCGGTCGGCGAGCACGGTTTCGCCGCCGACCATGCGCTGCCCCGCCGCGACCATCGGGACATAAGGCGCCGGGCAATAAATGTCGACCCGCGAGCCAAACCGGATGATGCCCACTCTTTGGCCGGTCGCCACCTGCTGCCCGTCATGGAGATTGCAGACGATGCGCCGCGCGACGAGCCCGGCGACCAGCACAAAGGCAATGTCGGGACCTTCGGGCGGCGCGATGCGAATCGCCAGGCGCTCGTTGTGATCGCTCGCCTTATCGAGGCTGGCATTGACGAAGCGGCCCTTGGTGTAACGCATCGCCGCCACCCGTCCGCCGACCGGCGCTCGCGTCACGTGCACGTCGAAGATGTTGAGAAAAATGCCGATCCGCACAATTGCCATATCCCCCATCGCCAGTTCGGGGGGCGGGGTTGCCGCGGCAATCGACACAACGATGCCATCGGCGGGGCTGATCAGCAGACCCGGCCGGATCGGGGTCACCCGCCATGGGTCGCGGAAGAAATATACCATCCACAGAGTCGCGGCCGCCGCGGCCCAGCCGGCGGGGGCCCACAACAGGAACAGCAGCAATGTTGCGAGCACTCCGGCGGCGACAAATTTGAACCCGTCCGGGTGGAGCGGAGCGAGGAACCGGCGCAGCACGAAGTCCGATCAGCTGCCCTCGCGGCGCCAAGCTGCGAGCAGCCCGCCGACGATCAGCAGCAGCGCGGCGATGCCGGGCAGAAGCGGCGTCTCGCTGAACCCGGTCACCGTGTAGGCGCCATTGGCGCGGAACCCCATCCAGTTCCGCCCCGCCGCCGCCCGATCGGGAGAAACGCGGCGGATCTCGGGCATTGCACCGGTACCCACCCAAAAGACCCCGCCTCCCGACGCCGCCGCTATCGGGCCCAGTTTTTCCGGGGTGGCGCGGACATCGGCGAATTCGATCGGATTGAGCGGGCCGGCCGCCGCCAAGGCCGTGCGGGTTCCGTCGGTCACCCGGTAGAGCCCCATCTCGCTGATTGGGAGCCTGCCGGAGCTTCGCCCGCCGCTCTCCGGGGTCAAGGTGAGGCTCCGGCTGGAGCCGTCGGGCGCCGCGACAGTGACCGACCGGTCGTCCGGTTCGAGCGATTGGCGGGTGACGACCAGGCTGTCGCCTTCGACCATGGCGCGCAGATCGTTCTCTTCGAGATCGGGTTCCTTCATCAGCCAATAGGCGAGCCGCCGCAGCAGCTCCGCCTGCGGCCCGCCGCCTTCGAACCCGCGCGCCCAGAACCACATCTGGTCGGACAGCAATTGGGCCACCCGGCCCTGCCCGACGCGATCGAGGACCAGCAGCGGTTCGCCGTGATCGCCGTTCATCACGGTAACCCCGCGCTGCACATGCGAATCGACCTGTCGGAACCAACGTCCCCAAGACGGCTGGCCGCCCGGCGGGCCGGCCCCCGGCAGGTCGTCGGTCACCGGATGGCGACGGCCGAGGTCGGTCAGCTGCGGCTTGAACCCCTCTTCGTACACATCGCCAGTCGGCTCGGTCGGCAAGATCGACCCGAGCGGCGAGCGGGAAAGGCTCATCGGGGTGCCGAAGCTCGGGCCGGCCGCCTCGAGAAAGGCGCCGCCCTTGCGCACATAGCGCGCGACGTTTTCGAGATAGGCCTGCGGGATCACGCCCCGCCGGCTGTAGCGATCGAAGATGATCAGGTCGAAGTTGTCGAGCTGGACGTCGAACAGCTCGCGGATCGGAAAAGCGATCAGCGACAATTCGCGGATCGGCGTGCCGTCCTGTTTTTCCGGCGGTCGCAGGATCGTGAAGTGCACGAGGTCGACCGAGGGATCGGATTTGAGGATGTTGCGCCAGACGCGCTCGCCGGCATGCGGCTCGCCTGAGACGAGCAGCACCCGCAGGCGGTCGCGCACGCCGTTGACCACGACAACCGCATGGTTGTTGTCGAGCGTCAGCTCGCGCGGGCCAGGCTCGACCGCAAGCTCGAGAATATTGGGTCCGCCGTGATCGATCGGCAAGGTCAGTGGGACATCGCGGCCGACCGGCACGGTCACCTGCCGCGGCGGGCCGCCATCTTTGCGCCACGTCACGACCGCCTGGCCCTGCGCGCCCTCCTGCTTGCCGGGGGAGCTCTCCGGCAGATCCTCGACCCGGACCTTCAGCTGCAATTCCTTGCCGACCAAGCCAAAGCTCGGCGCTTGGGCCACGACCAGCCGGCGGTCACCCTCGTCAGGCAGGCCTGAGAGCAGAACGTGGAGCGGTGCGCCGATCGTTTCGGCGGCCGCCTTGGCGTCGCCGGCAGGGATGTCGTGCACCTGCCCGTCGGTGATCATGACGACCCCCGCGAGACGCTGTCGCGGCACGTCCGACATTGCGCGCGTGAGGGCGGTGAACAGGCGCGTCCCGTCATCGCCGGCCCCGGGCTGTGGCTTTCCCGCCCGGATCACGCGGACATCGAGGTTACGCTCGCGCCCGAGCCGATCGGTGAGCGCCGTCAGCGCCTCTTCCGTCGCGTACTGGCGATCGCCGATCCGTTGGCTCGGCGATTCGTCGACGATGATGATCGCGGCATCGCGCTGCGGCTCGCGCTTTTCTTCGATAACGGATGGGTTGACGAGAGCGGCGAGCAGGATCGCCACGGCGATCATGCGCCACAGCACGCCCCGCGCACCGCGCAGAACCCCAAAGGCGAGAAGGAGCAAGCCCGCGGCGCCGAGCGCGGCGATCGCGTACCACGGCAGGAGCGGCGCGGCGGCGAGCGAAAATGCGTTGGCGGTCATTGGCCCAGCCGCTCCAGGATGGCCGGCACGTGCACCTGGTCCGATTTGTAGTTGCCAGTCAGGACGTACATGACGAGGTTGATGCCGAACCGCATCGCCATTTCACGCTGCGGCTCGCCGCCGGGAACGACGGCGAACGCGGCGCGGCCCTGCGCGTCGATCGCCCAGGCTCCCGCCCAGTCGTTCGCGCCGACAATGACGCTGGACACGCCGTCGTTGACCCGGTCCTCGACCGGCTCGACCCACAATGTCCCGACATTCCAGCGCCCCGGAAACTCGTGCATCAGGTAGAAGGACTTCGTCAGCACATGATCGGGCGGGATGGGCACAAGCGGCGGCATCTTGATCCCGGCAACCAATCGGCGAAGCCGTTGCGCCGAAGATTCCGCGCCGCCCACCGGGCCGGGGGTCTGGTCGTTGGCGTCGCGCGTATCGAACAGGATCGTGCCGCCGGTATCGAGGTAGCGGTTGATCCTCTCGACGGCCTTCGCCGAGGGCGCCGCCTGCGTCGATACGACCGGCCAATAGAGCAGCGGAAAGAAGATCAGTTCGTCGCTCTCGATATCGACCGCGAGCGGATCGGCGGTTTCGACCGCGGTACGTCGATTCAACGTCGCCGTCAAACCGACGAGACCGGCCCGGCTGACCGCGTCCGCCTCTTGATTCCCGGTGCGGACGTAGGCTAGGCGAAGCTCGGATGCCGCCTTCATCACGAAGGAGTCGTCGGCGCGCGCCGCTGAAGGGACGCCGAGGAGGGCGGAAAGCAAGACCGCGGCGAGCCGCGCCGGACGCCGCCGCAGCAGTCCGCGCAATCCGTAAGCGATCAGAAGATCGGCTAGCGCGATTAGCAGCGCCGCGGTCAGCAGCGGTGGGCGCAGATCGATCTCGCGGCCGGCCGCGAAGTTCTCGCGCAGGGTTTCCAGCGGGAGCCCCTCGATCGGCTTCAGCTCAGGGATCCCGGCCGAGAGGTTGAGCGCGCGGCGGGCATCCGCGGTGCCGTAAAACCCTGGCGGATGCCGCGGCGAGGCTGCTGCGGTCGCGATCTCAGCGGCGGGGATCGGCCGGGCTGTGGGCGGCGCCCGCTGCAGCCGGCCAAACCCGTCGAGGGTCTCGATCGGTGGCAGAGCCTCCTCGCCCGCTTCCGTCACCCCCTGGCTCATCGCCTCGATCCGCCGCAGCATTTCGACAAAAAGGCCCGACAAAGCGAGGTTCGACCAGTCCGCGTTTGCCGTCGTATGGACCAGAACGATCCAGCCTCGTCCGCGCCTCTCCGCCGTAACCAGCGGTGTCCCGTCAACCAGCCGCGCCCAGGTCTTGGCGGCGAGGTCGAGATCCGGCTCAGCCAGGACCTGGCGCGACACCGTGACGTCGGCCGGAACTACGAGCCCTGCGAAAGGACTTTCCGGTGCAAACGGAGCGAGCTTTGCCGGCTGCTCCCAGGACAGCGCGCCGCCGATCGTGCGTCCGCCGCCGTGACGCAGCCGCACCGGCAACAATTGGTCGCCCTGCTCGGCGAGATGCGGCCCGGCGAAACGCAGCAGCAGCCCGCCGGCCTCGATCCATTTGCCGACAGCCGCCTCTTCTGCCGGCGAATCCGGTCCGGTATCCGCAAACACCAAGACCGCGAGCTCGCGCTTGAGAAGATCCGTCGCGCTGCCGCGACGCAGTTCGGTGAATGGGCCGAGCGCCCGCTCGAGATAATAGTTCTCTCCGAGTAGCGGCTGTCCTTTGGCGTTGGGCGCCGCGACGATCCCGACCGGGCGCCGGCGCCACCTCTCGTCAGTCAGCAACACCGAGCCCGCGGATTGATCGCCTTCGATCTCGATCCGGGTCATTCGGTTGCGCAGCTCGCTGGGCATCGCCAGACGAAGTTCCGAACCCTTGGCGCCCGGCTCGATCGTCGCCGCCTGCCGCGCGATCAGCCGGCCGTCGTCACCACTCGCCCGTACCTGAAAGAGGCGCGGCTCAGGTGCCGGCAACGACCGCAGCACAACTCCGACATCGTTCGCTTCGGTATCCCCGGCAGCAAGCATGACCGGGGCGTCGGCGGGCTGCGCCGTCAGGTAGCGCAAGCTCCCCCGTTTGGCGAGATGAGCTGCGAGCGCTTCGCTCCCGCCATCATCCGCGACGCTGTCGCTTAGCCAGACGGCGGAACTCGCCTCCGGCAAGGAGAGTGCTTCGAGGCGACCCAGCGCGGCACGCCGGTCGACGGGCCATGGTTTCGGAAGCAACGCCTGAACCGCCGCCCCGGCATCCGCTGCGGGCACCGGGCGCAATTGCGCCGCCGGCTCGTCAACCGCGGTCGGTGCGGTCGTGACCAGCACCACCTGCCGATCTTCGCGCTCGGCCTCGGCCAGCAGCTCGGCGAGCGCCGCCTGCCGGGCTGGCCAGTCGTGCGCCGCGGCCCAGCCGTCATCGACGACGAGCACGATCGGACCTGTCGCCGCGAGGCGCGCCTGTGGATTGAGCAGCGGATGGGCGACTGCCAAGATCACCAGCGCGGCCAACAGCATCCGCAGCAGGATGAGCCACAAGGGGGTCCGCGCCGGCGTCTCCTCGCGCGGCACCAGCCCGAGCAGCAGCCGGATCGCTGGAAAGGCGATGCGGCGCGGCGCCGGCGGCGTGACCCGCAACAGCCACCAGATGATCGGCAGAGCCGCCAACGCCACGAGCAGCCACGGCGAGACAAAAGCGAGGGAACCGAGTGCAAGCATGAGTCAGCGCTCGGCCGAGGCAGCGGTGCCCTCACCCACCCAGCCCTGGCGGGCTGGGTCCCTCCTCTGCCGCACTGCGGGAGAGGAGCTTTGAGAGCAATCCTTTGTAGCCTCTCTCCCGCACCGCGGGAGAGGGTGCCGAGCGAAGCGAGGCGGGTGAGGGTGCTGCCGGGTCATACTCACCGCCTTCGATCGGCCGAGAGCGCGGCATAGAGCGCCAGCAGAGCGAGGTGCGGCGGACGATCGGTGCGGTGGAAGCCGAAGCTCCAGCCGAGGGCTGCGGCAATCGCGGCAAGCCCCTCGCGATGACGCCGGAACCGCTCGGAATAATCCTCTCGGACGCTCTCGACGCGGCTGATCACGACCTGGTCGCGCTCCTCGACACCTTCAAAGCGCACGCGCCCGTCGAAGGGCAGGTCTTCCTCCGCCGGGTCGACGATCTGCAATAGATGGCCCTTGAGCCCCGCGGCGGCAAAGCGGGCGACTGCGCTGTTGACGGCATCGGGCGGCGACAGGAAATCCCCGATGAATACGAGCTGCGCCGCGCGCGGTAGCGGCTCGAAGGCGGGGAGGCTGGCGGCATCAAGCTGATCGCGGCCCATCAGTTCGGCGACCCGCGACAGCGCAATCCGTCCGCTCATCGGAGCCATGCCGCTGCCGAGCACGGTGAGGCGCTCGCCGCCCCGAACGAGAAGGCTCGCCAACGCGACGAGAAGCAGCTCGGCCCGGTCGCGCTTAGTTGGCCACTCGGCGCCCGGCAGGTAATCCGCCGAAGTGTAACTCATCGACGCCGACGCGTCTCGCCACAGCCACACGCTCTGCGCGGCTTCCCATTCGGTTTCGCGGACGTAGAGCCGTTGCGACTTGGCGCTTTCGCGCCAGTCGATGCGCGCCGCCGCGTCGCCCGGTTCATACTGGCGGAATTGCCAGAAGGTCTCGCCCTGCCCGACACGCCGGCGTCCGTGCACCCCCTGAGCAACTGTGACGGCAACCCGCTCGGCCGCGACGAGGAGAGGCGGCAGCACCGCCGCGGCCTGCTCCGCCCGGTCACGCAGTGCAGCGGGCGCCGGGCTGCCGCGCGACCAGAAACTCGCGCCGGAAAGCGTTTGGGTCAGGCTCAACGGAGCGGCGCCGAAATCTGCTCGATCACGCGGGCCACCGTGACACCTTCGGCGCGGCCGGCAAAGCTGACCGCCATGCGGTGCCGCAGCACCGGCGGCGCCAAGGCGAGAACATCGTCGATCGACGGGCTGAACCGCCCGTCGATCAGCGCCCGGGCCCGGCAAGCGAGCATGAGGGCCTGACTGGCGCGGGGCCCCGGCCCCCACGACACGAAACGCCTAACCCCCTCGATCCCCGTCTCGTCTGGTCTGCCGGAGCGAACCAGAGAAAGGATCGCCTCGACAACGCTTTCACCGACCGGGATACGGCGCACGAGCCGCTGCGCCGCCATCAGCTCGGCGACATTCATCGCGGGACGCGGCCGATCCTCGAGGATCCCGGTCGTCGCGATCAGCATCTGCCGCTCTGCGTCGAGGTCGGGGTAATCGACGTCGATCTGCAACAGGAAGCGATCGAGCTGGGCTTCCGGCAGCGGATAGGTGCCCTCCTGCTCGAGCGGGTTCTGCGTCGCTAGCACATGAAACGGCCGCGGCAGCGGATGATATTGGCCGGCGATCGACACTCGGCCCTCCTGCATCGCCTGCAGCAGCGCCGACTGCGTGCGCGGGCTAGCGCGGTTGATCTCGTCCGCCATCAAGAGCTGGCAGAAGACGGGACCCGGGATGAAACGGAACGAGCGCCGGCCGCTCTCGCTCTCTTCGAGGACCTCGGAGCCGAGAATATCGGCAGGCATCAGATCGGGCGTGCATTGGATGCGCTTGTCGTCGAGACCGAGGATCGTGCCCAAGGTCTCGACCAGTCGGGTCTTGGCGAGACCGGGAACGCCGATCAACAGCGCATGCCCGCCGCACAACAACGTGATCAACGCTTGCTCGACGACTTCGCGCTGACCAAAGATGATTTCGCCGATGCGCTCGCGCACCAGGCTGAGGCTTCGGCCCAGGGCCTCGACCTCGGCAACGAGATCAGTGGAGGAAGCGTTGATGGGTGCAGTAGAAGTCAAGCAGAACGATCCCTCTTCAAACTCGATGGCGGGTGCAAGGCTGACCCAAAACGCCGGCTCCGGCAACTCCTCCCCGTGGGTGACCGCCTCCACGGGGAAGCGGCCGCCCGTCGACTGCGGCGACCTTGAGATGCGGATCGTGCGCGACGGTACCTGGTTTTATCGCGGATCTCCCATCGGCCGCTTGCCTCTCGTCAAGCTCTTCGCCTCCGTTATGCGCCGTGAGGCGGATGGCCGTTATTGGCTGGTTACCCCGGCCGAGCGCGGCCGCATCGAGGTAGACGATGTGCCCTTTCTCGCCGTGGCGGTGGCGGTCGAGGGCGAAGGTCGCGACCAGCGGCTGATATTCCGCACCAATCTGGACGAATTTGTGACGGCAGGACCCGACAACCCCCTTCGCGTCGAAACGGCTGCGAACGGCGAGCCGGCGCCCTATATTCTGGTTCGCGACGGCCTCGAAGCCCGGCTCGCACGGCCGGTGTTTTATGAGCTCGTCGAGCTCGGGACCGAGGAGCTGATCGGCGAGACGATACAATTCGGGGTGTGGAGCCGGGGCGTGTTCTTTCGGCTGGGCGAGCCCGCACCGGATTGGGAGTGAAGACGCTATCTCGGCCGGGGGAATCGAGGCCAAATCATTGAAATCGACAAATTCCTTTACACCAGACTGGGTCATCGGACGTTTCCTTCAGCTTGGGCAGCCTGGACGACGCGGCTTTGGCGGCGCGGCTGACCCGGCCGAAGCCGCCGCCCTCAGGGAGGCGACCCGCGGCGATCACGATCTCAATCCCGGGATGATGCCGCCGAGCGCCGCGCTACGCCCGGCGGCTGTGCTGGTCCCCCTGGTCGACCGCCCGGAGGGCATGTCCGTGCTGCTGACGCAGCGCACCCCGCATTTGACGGCACATGCCGGGCAGATCTCGTTCCCCGGCGGACGCATTGAGGAATGCGACGCCGATCCAACTGAGGCGGCGCTGCGCGAGACCGAGGAAGAAGTCGGGCTGACGCGGGAGCATGTGACGGTTATAGGCCGGCTCGATACCTATGTGACCGGGACCGGCTTCGAGATCACTCCGATCGTCGGGATCGTCAAAGTGCCTTTTCCGCTCGCTATCGATCCGTTCGAAGTGGCCGAGGCGTTCGAGGTGCCGCTGTCCTTTGTTGTTGACCCGAAAAACCATCGCCGCACGACGCGCGATTTCGAGCATCGCACGCGCGTATTTTTCGTGCTGCCGTATGAGGGTCGCAACATTTGGGGGGCAACGGCCGGAATGCTGGTAAATTTGGCCGAGGTGCTCGCCGGTTGAGGAGCCCATGCTCCGGGTCTTCCTTACGATCGTGCTGCCGCTCCTTCTGCCTACCGCGCTGTATCTGCTGTGGGTCGGCACTTTCGGAGCCGAGCATGGCGGGAATGCAGTGCGTTGGACGGCGGTTCCATGGGTCTGGCTGGCCGGCGCGGGGGTCGTGCTGTTGGCGGTCGTGCTCTTCGTCGTAACTGTCCATTTCGGCTCGCCGCAAGAAGGGGTCTACGTGCCGCCGCGCTGGGAAGGTGGTCGCATCATACCCGGACACATTGAACCTGGACCGGACCGATGACCGAGACTGGCAATTTGCTCCGCATTGAGCCGCAGCCCTGGATGACTGACTCAATGACGCAAAGCGTTCTCGACGCACTCAGCGCGGGCGGGGCGTCGGCGCGGTTTGTCGGCGGCTCGGTCCGCGATGCCTTGCTCGGGGCGCGCATTGGCGATATCGACATTGCCACGCCGGCGCCTCCTGAGCGGGTGATGCAGCTGTTAGAGAAACGCGGCATCAAGGTCGTGCCGACCGGTCTCGCACATGGCACGGTGACCGCGTTTGCCGGAAATCCGCCGCGCCATTTCGAGATCACCACGCTGCGGCGCGACGTCGAGACTTACGGCCGCCGCGCCCGCGTCTCCTTCGACGCCGACTGGGCAGCCGATGCGGCGCGGCGCGACTTCACGATCAACGCGATCTTTCTCGACCCTGACGGCACGGTGCGTGATCCGGTGGGGGGCGTCGCCGATTTGCGGGCGCGCCGCGTGCGGTTTGTCGGCGACCCCGCGACCCGCATTGCCGAGGATGTGCTGCGGATCCTGCGCTATTACCGGTTCGAGGCGCGTTTCGGCGCCGGCTTCGGCGATCTGCAGGCGCGTGCTGCCTGCCGTGCCAAGGCCCATCTGTTGCCCAATCTCTCGGCCGAGCGGGTGGCTCAGGAACTGGTGAAGCTGCTGGAAACTTCCGACCCCGTCGCAGCGTTGCGGATGATGGGGGAAGACGGCGTGCTCTCGATAATCCTGCCGGAGGTGCATCGGCTCGATCGGCTGCGGGATATGATCGCGATCGAGCCGGAACCCGATCCGCTGCGGCGTCTGGCTGCGCTGATCGAGGTCGACGGACCTGGAGCCGTCGCGCTCGCGGAGCGCCTGCATTTCTCGAATGCGTGGCGCGATCGGCTCCATGGTCTTGCTGCGCCGTGGGCCATCAACCCCCACGCGGACGTAGCCGCTCAGCGCCGTGCTCTATACCGGCTCGGCGCCGAGCGTTATCGCGACATCGCCCTCCTACTGGCGGCGCAAGGGGCGATGAGCCAGGACCGGCTCGTCGAATTGCTCGCCCTCGCCCGCGCCTGGACCCCCCCGGCATTTCCTCTCGCCGGCCGGGATGTCACCGCCCTCGGCATCCCGCCGGGCCCCCGAATTGGCCGCCTGCTCGATGCAAGCCACGCATGGTGGGAGGCGGGCGACTTTACCGCCGACCGTGCCGCCTGCCTCGTCCGCCTCAAAGAACTCGCAAAATCGATGACAAATGAGAATGAACAGGCCACAGATGCCAGCTCCCGCGATAAGAACCAGCCTTGATCCCCCTAGATCAGGACAACTGGCGCCCGAGCAAGTGCGGGGGATCAGAACCTTGCGCTGGCGTAAGGGCGACCTGAAACGGCGAATGAGCCACGCCTACGGGGCTGACATCGGCGTCGACCCGGTTGCTCCCTGGCGTGGCCACAGTCGCGTCGGCTTTGGGCGCTTTTGGAGGACCGGATGTATCTAGAGACCCTCCCGCTGGACGGCCGCTTTGCTTGCGAGGTGCAGCGCTTGCGACTCTGGGACCTTATGGACGATGGGATTGTCCATGAGTTGCGCGATTTATGGGCTCATCATCCGGTGCTGGTGTTTCGCCGCCAAGCCCTCGCCGAACGTGAGCTGGCTGAGTTCAGCGCGCTCTTCGGATCGCTCGAACGCGTCGTCCGTACCGAATGGGCCTCCCCCGCCGTACCGGAAATCGGTCTCATCTCGAATCTCAGGGATGGACAGGCAAAACCGATCGGAGGGCTGGGCGATGGCGAGCTCCAGTGGCACTCCGACCAGTCCTATATAATGAACCCGGCGACCGGAGCCGCGCTCTACGCAGTCGAGCTGCCGCCTGAAGGCGGCACGACCTCATGGGTGGATTTGGCCGCCGCCCACGCTGGACTGCCCGACCGGCTCAAACGACTGGTGGAGGGCCGGCATGCGGTCTTCAGTTACGTAAAGCGGCTGGCCGGCTATCAGGGAGTCGACCGGGTGATCTCGTCCGAAGCGAAACGCAAGACGCCGCCCGTTTTGCATCCGCTGGTTCACACCCATCCTGTGACAGGCAGAAAAGCGCTCTATCTCGATTCCACGACGACAATTGGGATCGCGGGAATGGACGACGCGTCGGGCTCCGCTCTCCTCGACGAAATCTATAGTTTCGCGACACGGCCTGAGTTTGTTTATCGTCACGACTGGCACGTCGGCGATGTCGTGATGTGGGATAACGGCTCGACGATGCATCGGCGGGATCCGTTCGACCCGGCGGCGCGCCGCCTGATGAAGCGGACGACGATCTTTCTGTCCCGCGAGCGCCATATCGTCCCTGACGGTTGTCTCGCAGCAGAGGAGAAGGTGGCATGAGTGTGGCCGTCGAGAGCGATACCGAGCGCGCGCTGGTCGAGAAAGCCAGACGGGTTCTGCCCGGCGGCAGCTTTGGCAATTTCCCCGGCGATGTCGTGATCCGCGAAGGCCGCGGGGGGCGGGTGTGGGACGAAAGCGGCAAGGAATACGTCGATTTCCTGCTGGGTTCCGGTCCGATGCTGGTCGGTCATGCTCACCCCGAGGTCACCGCCGCCGCCCAGGCGCGGGTCGCGCAGGGAACGACTTTCTTCGCCAACAACCGGTACGGGATCGAGCTCGCCGAGGCTATTGTCGATGCCGTGCCCTGCGCCGAGCAGATCCGTTTCGTTTCGACGGGGTCCGAGGCCGACCTCTACGCAATGCGCGCCGCCCGCGCTTTCCGCAGGCGCGACAAGATCCTCAAATTCGAGGGCGGCTATCATGGCATGAGCGATTACTCGCTGATGAGCCTCGCCCCGAAGCGGCCCGGCAATTTCCCGCAGCCGATCCCCGATTCGGCCGGCATACCGCGCAGTCTGCGCGACGAGATCCTGGTTGCGCCTTTTAACGACCTCGAAGTCGTCGCCGGCCTCGTCCGCGAGCACCGAGACGAGCTGGCCGGGGTGATTGTCGAGCCTTTCCAGCGCATCATCCCACCAGCACCCCGCTTTCTTGAAGGGCTGCGCAAGATCACGGCGGAAAACGGCATCGTCTTGATCTTCGACGAGGTGGTCACCGGGTTCCGCCTCGCTTATGGCGGCGCCCAGGAGTATTACGGCGTCGCTCCCGACCTCTGCACCCTTGGCAAAGTGATCGGCGGCGGCTTTCCACTCGCCGCGATTGCCGGACGCGCCGAGATCATGGCCCATTTCGACCGCGGCGCCGTCGGCGATGACGGCTTTCTGATGCAGGTCGGCACATTGTCCGGCAATCCGGTCGCGGCGGCGGCCGGTCTTGCAACCCTCGAAATCCTGAAACGGCCGGGAGCTTACGAACGCATTTTCGCCACTGGCCGTGAACTGATGGGCGCCCTCGCCGAGCTGCTGAAGGCAAACGGAGTGACTGCGCAGGTGACCGGCGAGCCGCCGCTATTCGATGTCGTGTTCAGCGGCGAACCGGTGCGCGACTATCGCGGCACTTTGCGGGGCGACGCCGAAAGGCTACGCGAGTTCAATGCGCTGTTGCGCGACCGCGGCGTGTTGAAAGGCGAGCAGAAATACTACGTGTCGCTCGCCCACACCGCGGAGGATATCCGGCACACCTGTGAAGCCTGGGCCTCGGCCCTCGAAGCCCTCGCCGCCGGCTGACCCCCTCCTCCGATTACCGGAGCACCCGGGCGAGACCATCGCCCTGGCTGCTAAGTTCCGTGAAAAGCCGCCGCGCCTCCGGTTCGGGGAGCCAACCCTCCTCCGCGATCACCTTGGCTATGCCTTCCGGGGTCATCGGCTCGCCCTCCCGGCCGCCCGGCATTATCGGGTAAACCCGGCCGGCCCGCCGTTCGACGACGGCAAAACGCGATCCGGCCCGGATCAGTAGAAAGGAGCCGTGTTCCTCAACGATGTCGAACCTAGGCGCGGTCCCGTCACTCATTGCCGGCCCTCCTCGATTTCGTCCAGCACCGCTTCCGGAGCCGCGTCTTCTTTGAGACCTTCGACGTCGGCGTCGACCTCGGTTTGGACACCCAGCCGCTGGTCTTCCCGCGTTCAGTAGAACACGATGGCGACGGGAGAGGGTTCCCATGGGTTCGCAAAGCTGTCCGGGGAAAGTTGAAGGACCGTTGCGCAGGGGCCGCGGCGTCTAGCTGATCGTCTCGGACATCGGCCGCACTGCGATCCCCGCGGCTTCGAGCCGCTCCCTAACGAGAGCCGCCATCCCCACCGCCGCCGGATTGTCGCCGTGGACACAGACCGTGTCTATCGAGACCGGGATGCGCTTACCTGAATTGCTGATGATCGCTCCTTCGCGCACCATCGCCGAGACGCGGGCGGCGGCCTGCTCGGGATCGTGCAACACCGCCCCGGGAAGCTTGCGAGAGACGAGGTTGCCGGTATCGTCGTAGGCGCGGTCGGCGTAGATTTCGCGCGCCGTTCTGAGGCCCAGCTCATGCGCCGCGCGTTCGAGTTCGGTGCCGGCCATTACGACATAGATCAACTCTGGGTCGGTTGCCGCTACGGCGCGACCGATGGCGAGCGCCGTCGGACGGTCGAGTGCGGCAAGGTTGGCCAATGTGCCGTGCGCCTTGACATGACCGACGCGGTGGCCAACCGCCCGTGCCACCCCTTGCAGCGCGCCGATCTGATACACGACCATCTTTTCGATGTCCTCGGGCTTCTCGCCCTGGATCTGGCGCCGGCCAAAGCCCCAGACATCGAAAAAGCTCGGATGCGCGCCGATCCCGACATGATTCTCCTTGGCCCGGGTCACGGTTTCGAACATGACGAGCGGGTCGCCGCCGTGAAACCCGCAGGCGACATTTGCCGAGGAGACGATCTTCAGCATCTCGGCGTCGCTGCCCATCGTCCAGGCGCCAAAGCTCTCGCCCATATCGCAATTAAGGTCGATCACGTCCATCGCATTCCTCCGTCACGATGTCGTTGCGGGATGTCCCAAAGGGACAGGCCCGGAACCCATGGACACCGGCTTCAGCCAAATCGCACGGTCCAACGTGCTCCCCTTCAGCGGTCCGTGTTCATAGGTTCCGGGCTCTCGGCTGCGCCGCGCCCCGGAATGACGACCTAGTACTCCTTATATGGGAGGAATTTGCCGCTGAGGGTCAGCTTGACGCGATCGCCTTTCGGGTCGAGCTGACGCTCGATCGACATGTCGAAATCGATCGCGCTCATGATGCCGTCGCCGAATTCCTCCTGGATCAATTCCTTCCAGGTCGTACCGTAGACCTGGACCAGCTCGTAGAAGCGGTAGATCAAGGGATCGGTCGGCACCGCGGCCGGCAACGAGCCGCGATAGGGGATCTCCTGCAATAATGTTGTTTCCTCTTCGCCCAGATCCAACAATTTGGCGGCGCGCTCGGCCTGCTCGGGGCGGAGCTTCATCTGGCCCATCAGCGCGGCCGTCAGATAGACCGCCGAGCCGCCGCCGATCTCGGCGGCGATCTCCTTCCAGGTCAGGGCCTTGGCGCGTTTGGCGGCGAGGATCTGGCGGGTCACTTCATCACGGGTCATGGCGTGGCTCCTCTGCAGACGAAATCCTCGCACGGCAGCAATGCCCGTGCCAGGTTTCCGCATTTCCCCTGCCGGACAGGGAAGATGCGGGAAAGTATCTCCGTCCGGCAAGGAAATCGGTACAGCTCGCCGCCAATAAACCCTTTTTGGACAGTCGCTTAGGAATCCCATCCCTACCCGGCCCTGCAGGGAAGTCTTTGCCGCCCGGCAGGGAGCAAAATCGGGCTGGCAGGGAAATACAGGGAAGACAAATGGATCGCCATAATTTGCTTCGGGGCCCCCGAGGAAGGGCAAGAGAATACCCTGTGAACTTGTCGGCAAGATGGCGAGCCACATGTGCTGCAAGCCGCTCAGTCGCCGGTGGCTATTCCGGAGAAAGCGTAGGACACTACGGTCGACCGTATCACTGGCGGTGTCGGCATGGATATCGCGGAGTGGCTGCGGAAGCTCGGGCTCGAGCAATACGAGCCGGCCTTCCGCGAAAACGAGATCGACGAAAGGGTCCTGCCGAGCCTGACGGCCGAGGATTTGAGGGATCTCGGCATCACCTTGGTCGGGCATCGCCGGCGGCTGCTCGACGCGATCGCTGCGCTCGCCAGGCCCTTCCCTAACCCTCCCCCGCTCGCGGGCGAGGGAGGTGTGGGGGCCGGTGCCGAGCGCCGCCAGCTGACGGTGATGTTCTGCGACCTGGTCGGCTCGACGGCTCTATCCGCGCGGCTCGATCCCGAGGATTTGCGCGAGGTCGTCGCCGCCTATCATCGCGCCGTGGCCGATGTCGTCAGAAGCTTCGAGGGCTTTGTCGCCAAGTATATGGGCGATGGTGTCCTGATCTATTTCGGCTACCCGCGAGCGCATGAGGACGACGCCGAGCGGGCGGTCCGGGCGGGGCTGGGCGTAGTCGATGCCGTCGGCCGCCTCGATGTCAAATCCGTCGAGCTCCATGCGCGCGTCGGGATCGCCACCGGGCTGGTGGTCGTCGGCGATCTGATCGGCGAAGGATCGGCGCAGGAGCAATCGGTCGTCGGCGAAACGCCGAACCTCGCCGCCCGCCTGCAAGCCCTGGCCGAACCGGACGCGGTCGTCATCGCGGCGGGCACGCACCGGCTGGTCGGCGATCTGTTCGATTACCAGAGTCTCGGTGACGTCGAGGTTAAAGGGTTGCCGATGCCGGTCCGGGCCTTTCGGGTGCTCGGAGAGAGTTGGGTCGGCAGCCGGTTCGAGGCGCTGCGCTCCGGTGAGAGCCCACTCGTCGGTCGCGACGAGGAGCTCGAACTGTTGCAACGGAGATGGGAGCAGGCGAAAGCCGGTACCGGTCGCGTCGTGCTGATCTCGGCCGAGCCGGGGATCGGGAAATCGCGGCTGGCCGAGGCATTTCGGGAGAATCTCGCGGGCGAACGGCACACCCGATTGCGATATTTCTGCTCACCGCATCACCAGGACAGCGCGCTCTACCCGTTTATCGGGCAGCTCGAACGAGCAGCCGGCTTCGAGCGCGACGACTCGCCCACGACACGGCTCGACAAGCTGGAGGCGTTGGTTGCCGCGAACGCACCGGCTGAACGCGACTTGCCGTTGCTGGCCGATTTATTGTCGGTGCCGCTCGACAGCCGCTACCCGGCGCTCGATTTAAGCCCGCAGCGCAAGAAGGAAAGGACCTTTGAAGCACTATTGCGACAGCTCGGCGGTTTGGCGAGTTGCGAGCCTATTCTGATGATCTTCGAGGATCTGCATTGGGCCGACCCGAGCTCCCGCGAGCTGCTCGACCTGAGCGTTGAGCAGATCGATCGTTTGGCGATATTGCTGATCGCGACCTTCCGCCCGGAATATCAGCCGCCTTGGACGGGACAGCCGCATGTGACGACACTGTCTCTGCGTCGCCTCGGGCGGCACGAGAGCGACGAACTGGTTCGCGGAATCATCGGCAACACCGCGGCACTGCCGCGCGAGATCATGGCCGAAATCGTCGAGCGCACGGATGGCGTGCCGCTGTTCCTCGAAGAACTGACGAAAGCAGTCGTGGAAAATGCGGTGATCGGCTCGGTTCCGGCGGCATCGCTCGCAATTCCGGCGACGCTGCATGCCTCTTTGATGGCTCGTCTCGACCGGCTCGGCCCCGCTGCTAAGGAAGTCGCCCAAATCGGCGCCTGCATTGGGCGCGAGTTCTCCTACGAGCTGTTGGCCGCGGTCGCGCGCCGGAGCGAAACGGAATTGCAGGAGGCGCTCGGTCCGCTGCTCGATGCCGGTCTGGTCTTTCAACGCGGAAACCCACCACAGACCACTTTGCTGTTCAAGCACGCGCTGGTGCAGGACACCGCTTACGGCACGTTACTGCGCGGCCCGCGCCAGGCATTGCACGCGAATATCGCCCGCGCGCTCGAAGAGCAATTTCCTGACCTCGCGGAAGCGCAGCCGCAGATCCTGGCTCACCACTTTAGCGAAGCCGGCTTGCTGGCGCAGGCAGTGGCGTATTGGTGTCGCGCTGGCCGGCAATCGGCAGTGAGATCGGCTCACGTCGAGGCCGGTGTGCAGTTGAGACGAGGGTTACGCTTGGTCGCCGATCTGCCCGATACCCCTGAGCGCAAGCAGCAGGAACTCGAGCTCCAGGTCACTCTCGCAGATTCGTTGGGAGCATCAAAAGGGCGGCCGCATCCGGAGGTGGCGGAGGTGCTCGGTCGGGCGCTCAGGTTGGTGTTGGAAACTGGGGCCGCGGGGACACTCCGCCACTTCTCGGTGCTGTACGGGCTCTGGCTCAGCGATTATTTCGGCGGCAGGCCAAGACCAGCTCTCGATCGGGCCAGGGAGTTTCTGCGGCTCGCTCAATCTCAAACGGATACCGGATTTTTACTGGCGGGTGGGCGGCTCATGGGTGGAACACTTGCCTTGGCTGGAGATTTCCAATCAGCGTTCTCGCACATCGAGCGCGCAGTATCATTGTATACGGCCGAAGAGCATCGGATATTAGTTGGCGCCGAACTCGGGGTCTCCGCGCTGACCAGCTGGTCGTGGGTGCTCTGGCACAGGGGCTATCCCGACCAGGCTCGGGAGGCTGCTGATCGAGCACGTCAACGCGCGCGGCAATCCGGCCATACACACACGATCGCCTGGGCTCTTATTGCGACCTGCCTGACGGCTGTATTTGCGGAGCCCGCAGCGGAAGTCGAGAGTATGGCCACCGAGGCCGTCGCGCTTGCCAACGAGCACGGACTGGCGATGTTTCGGGCGCAGGCCATGACCTTTCAAGGGTGGGCCTTGCTCCAGCGCGGCGATCCCCAAGGTGCCGTCGCCCAAATCCAGGAAGGTCTGGCGGCGGCACGGGCAACACAGGCCCATATTTTCGAACCGATCTTTTTGGGGTTCTTGGCGGAGGCTCTGGCGCAAACCGGCGCCATCCCGGAGGGACTGAAGGCTGTCGCTGATGCATTGCAAATCGCGGATGCATCAGGCCAAAATTGGGCCGACGCGGAATTGTATCGGTTGCGAGGCGACTTGCTGATCGGCGCGCCATCGCCCGATGAAGCGGAAGCAGAATCCTGCTTTCGCAAAGCCCTCGCGACCGCGCTGGAGCAAGGAACGCGTGGGTTCGGGTTGCGCGCGGCGGTCCGCCTTGCCCGCCTGCTGCAGGACCAGGGCCGGCGCGCCGAAGCCCGCGACCTCCTCGCGCCGATATACGGCTGGTTCACCGAAGGCTTCGATACGCCCGACCTCAAAGAGGCGAAGGGGCTACTTGCGGAACTCGGCGGCGCCTGATGGACGTAGCGGCGTGGCTGCGCGGCCTGGGTCTGGGGCGATACGAGCAAGCGTTCCATGACAACGAGATCGATTGGGAAGCAATGCCCAAGCTCACGGCGGAGGATCTCAAGGATCTCGGAGTGGTGCTCGGAAGTCACCGCCGCAAGCTGCTCGAGGCGATCGGCGCGCTCGGCAGCCGCCTCCCTAGCCCTCCCCCGCTCGCGGGGGAGGGAAGGGTGGGGGCGGAAGCGGAACGCCGGCAGCTGACCATGATGTTCTGCGATTTGGTCGGCTCGACCGCGCTGTCGGCTCGCCTCGATCCCGAGGATCTGCGCGAGGTCATCGGCGCGTATCACCGCGCTGTCGCTGATCTCATCGCCGGGTTCGACGGGTTTGTCGCCAAGTATATGGGCGACGGTGTCCTGGTCTATTTCGGCTACCCGCGAGCGCATGAGGACGATGCCGAGCGGGCGGTCCGGGCGGGGCTGGGCGTCATCGACGCCGTCGGTCGCCTCGATGTCAAATCGGTCAAGCTGCAGGCCCGCATCGGGATCGCCACCGGGCTGGTGGTCGTCGGCGATCTGATCGGCGAGGGCTCGGCGCAGGAACAATCGGTCGTCGGCGAGACGCCGAACCTCGCCGCCCGGCTGCAAGCCCTGGCCGAGCCCCGCGCAGTCGTCATCGCCGGGGGCACGCGCCGGCTGGTCGGCGATCTCTTCGAATACCGCGATCTCGGGGCCATCGATGTGAAGGGCATCGCCGGGACAGTGCCGGCTTGGCAGGTGCTGCGGCCGAGTGCGGTCGAGAGCCGGTTCGAGGCATTGCGCGGATCGGCGCTGTCCCGGCTCGTCGGCCGCGACGAGGAGATCGACCTGTTGTTGCGCCGCTGGGCGCGCGCCAAGGCCGGCGAGGGACAGGTCGTGCTCATCTCCGGTGAACCCGGGATCGGCAAATCCCGAACTCGTCGCGGCATTGGAGGAGCGCCACCACGCCGAGCCGCATATTCGCCTTCGCTACTTCTGCTCGCCCTATCATCAGGACAGCGCGCTCTATCCCTTCATCGACCAGCTCGGCCGGGCAGCCGGCTTCGCCCGCGACGATCCACCCGCGGCTAGGCTGGAAAAGCTGGAGGCCTTGCTGGCCCGCGCCGCACCACCGGACGAGGATGTGGCATTCCTCGCCGATCTGCTGTCGTTGCCAGGTTCTGAACGGCACCTCTTGCCGAACCTCAGTCCGCAGCGCAAGAAGGAGCGGACACTGGAGGCGCTGATCCGGCAACTCGAAGGTCTGGCGCGCCAGGAGCCGCTGGTCATGGTCTTCGAGGACGCGCATTGGATCGACCCGACCTCGCGCGAGCTGCTCGACGTTACTGTCGAGCGTGTCCGTACCCTGCCGGTGCTGTTGCTCGTGACGTTCCGCCCCGAGTTCCAGCCGCCCTGGACCGGCCAGCCGCAGGTGACGATGCTGGCGCTAAGTCGCCTCGACCGGCGCGACCGGGCCGCCCTGGTCGAGCATATCGCCGGCGACAAGGCCTTGCCGGACGAGGTCATCACCCAGATTGCCGATCGCACCGATGGCGTGCCGCTGTTTGTCGAGGAATTGACCAAGAGCGTGCTGGAGAGCGGTGTGCCGCTGGTGGGGATCCCTGCTACCCTACATGACTCGCTGATGGCGCGGCTCGACCGCTTGGCGTCGGTCAGGCGGGTCGCACAGATCGGGTCTGCGATCGGGCGCGAGTTCCCTTACGCTCTGCTGCATGCCGTCTCCCGTCTCCCCGAGGCTGAGCTGCAGGACGCTCTCACTCGCCTCGTCGCCTCCGAGCTGGTGTTCCAGCGCGGCATACCGCCCGAAGCGGTCTATAGCTTCAAGCACGCGCTGGTGCAGGACGCGGCACACGGCAGCCTGCTGCGCAGTTCGCGCCAGCAATTGCACGCGCAGATCGCCGAAGCGCTCGAAGCCCGATCCCCCGAGCTGATGGACAGTCAGCCGGAACTCTTCGCGCAGCATTACGCCGAGGCCGGGCTCGTTGAAAAATCCATCGCCTGCTGGGGCAAAGCCGGCCGACGGTCCGCCGCCCGCTCAGCGATGGCAGAAGCCGCTGCGCAATTTCAAAAGGGGCTGGACCAGCTGAAGTTGTTGCCGGACACCCCTGAACGCAAGCGGCAGGAGCTTGAACTTCACAGTGCCTTGGGCGCCGTCTTGATCGCCGTCAAAGGCTTCGCCGCGCCGGAAACGGGACACGTCTATGCCCGTGCGCAAGAGCTGTGGGAGAAGCTGGGTTCTCCCACGGAGTTCCTTCACCTTCCCTTTGGGCAATCATTCTATCACGTGGTCCGGGGCGAGCTCGATCGGGCGCAGCGCTTCGACGAAAATTTGCTGCGTCTGAGCCATCAACGAAACGATTCCTCCGGACTAGTTCTGGGTCACCACTCCTCCGGTCGAACCCTGTTTTATCGTGGAAGGTTTGCGTCATCACGGTCGCATCAGGAAGAGGCGCTTGCCCTTTACGATCCAATCTCCCACCGCTCTCTCGTCGGTCAGGCCGGATTCAGCCCTCACGTAGGAGTGCTGGGATATTTGGCGCTTGCCTTGTTCTGTCTCGGCTTTCCCGACCAGGCACTGGCACGGAGCGGCGCGGCAATCGCCGAGGCTCGGAGGCTGGCTCATCCGCCGTCTTTGGCTGTGAGCTTGGCACTCGGCGCCAGACTGTTTTCGCTTGTTGGAGACAACGCAGCCTCGGATGAGCGGGCGGACCAGCTGGTTGCGGTGACGACCGAGCAGGGTTTCCCGCACTGGGGTGCGGCGGGAGATATCTTTCGCGGCTGGGCCAAGGCCAAAAATAGTGATCTGACAGAAGCGATCGCGCTTCTGCGCAGCGGCTCGACCGCTTTCCGCGCCACCGGGGCGGAGGTATGGATGCCCCAGCATACCGCCCTCTTGGCCAGGGCATACGAGATCGCAGGGCAAATTGACGAGGCCGTGACCCTGTTGGACGATGCTTTGCAGATCGTGGAAAGGACAGGGGAGCGCTGGCTGGAGGCGGAACTCTATCGCCATAAAGGCCAGCTGCTGCTGCGGCAAGGGCATTCCGAGGCCGCCGAGGAACTGTATCGCAAAGCCCTGAGCATCGCCGGTGAGCAGGAGGCCAAGCTCTGGGAATTGCGCGCCGCCGCGAGCCTCGCCCGGCTCCGCCGCGACCAGGGTCGCCACACCGAAGCCCGCGATCTTCTCGCCCCGGTCTACGGCTGGTTCACCGAGGGGTTCGACACACCCGATCTCAAAGAGGCAAAGGCGTTGCTCGACGAGTTGCGATAATGGAGGTGGAATAAATGGCCAGCGAGTTTGCCGAAAAGGTTGCCCTCGTCACCGGCGGAGGGAACGGGATCGGCGCCGCAACCTGCCGCGCTTTCGCGACTGCGGGAGCGCGGGTCGCGGTCCTCGATCGTGCTGCGGAGGCGGCCGAGAGGGTCGCGAGCGAGATCGCCGGCCGTGGCGGCCACGCGACCGCGTACGCGATCGATGTCGCCGAGCGCGGCGCGTTCGCCGCTGCGGCCGCAGAGATCGCGGAGGCGGCTGGAGGGATCGACATTCTCGTCAACGGCGCCGGCACGACGGTGCGGCGGATGATCCCGGACATGAGCCCCGAGGACTGGGACCGGGTCATCAGCGTCAACCTGACCGGCGCTTTCAACGGCATCCAGGCGGTATTGCCATATATGCGAAGGCGCGGCGGCGGCGCCATCGTCAATGTCGCCTCGATCGCCGGGCAGCGCATCTCCTTCGGCGGCACGGCCAATTACTCGGCGTCAAAGGCCGGGTTGCTCGGATTGACGCGCCATGCGGCCTATGAGCTCGCGCCCGACGGCATCCGGGTCAACGCTGTCTGCCCCGGTCCGACGGCCACCGCATTTGGCGGGGCAATTCCGTCGGAGGAAACAAAAGCGGTGCGGGCCCAGAAAATCCCGCTGGGGCGCATGTGCGAGCCCGAGGATATCGCCGACCCGATCCTGTTCCTGGCCGGTCCTGCGGCGCGCATGATCACCGGGGTCGCCTTGACCGTTGACGGCGGGGTGCTGGTCAAGAACGACACCCCGTATGACGAATATTTCCGCCGCAGGTAAACCGAAGCGACGCCTGCATTGGGCCCGACCCTGGGGCCCACGCCCCGGAATAACGATCGATAGATTGCGGATCTTGTTCTTTCCCCAAGGTTTTCGCGCTGCAGCTGCCTGGCTGAAGACACCCGCTGGAGGCGTGGCGGCCCTCATTTTCGCGACACTCGTCGCCCGGTTGCTGTTTGCCTCGGCTCTCGGTCTCGGTATCGACGAGAGCTACATGGTCGCCGCCGGCCGCAAGCTGCAGCTCAGCTATTTCGACCATCCGCCGATTGCGTGGTGGATGACCTGGGCAGCCACGCATCTGACCGGCAGCGAGAGCCCGATCATCGTGCGGCTGCCGTTTATTGCGCTGTTCGCCGTCACGACATTTCTGATTTACCGCCTGACTGCGGCCATGTTCAGCCCGGAGGCGGGTTTCTGGGCCGCGGTCGTGCTGAACATGGCGCCGCTTTTCGGTATCAGCAGCGGCAGCTGGGTGTTGCCGGATGGCCCGCTGCTCGCCACCCTGCTCGGGGCTGCCGTTTGCCTCATCGCCGCATTGCGTTCGGAGGGCCGCGCAGCGTGGGGCTGGTGGCTGGGGACCGGCATGTGCGCCGGTCTGGCTCTGTGTTCCAAATATTCCGCTGTGCTGACCATCATCGGCGCCGCCGGTTTTTTGCTGACCGAGCCGCGCAACCGTCGCTGGCTGGCGCGACCGCAGCCCTACGCCGCCGGGTTGGTCGCGTTGGTAATCTTTCTTCCCGTATTGATCTGGAATGCCGAAAACCACTGGGTCTCTTTCCTGTTTCAGGCAGGCCGGGCCGAGGAGGGCTTTCGTCCGATCGGGCCGATCACCACGCTGGCCGGCTCGGCCGCATTTCTGCTCCCTTGGATATGGCTTCCATTGGTGGTGAGCGGCTTCACTGCACTGCGGCGGGGGCCGTCCGACGTCGAGCGATGGCTCCTCGTCTGCCTGGCTGTTCCGCCGCTGCTCCTGTTCACAGCGGCCGCGCTGTGGGGCAACGTGCTGTTCCACTGGGCGGCGCCGGGGTATCTGATGCTGCTGCCGCTGCTCGGGGACGCCATCGCGCGCCGTTGGCGGACGAGCCGGGCGGTGCGCGTCTGGCTCGCCGGCACTATCGGGTTTGTCGTGCTCGGCTCCGCTGTCGTCGCAAGCGAGGTCAAATTCAACTGGCTGCCCGCGGTGATCGGAGAATTTCGGCTCGGCAAGGATCCGAGCCTCGATGTGGTCGACTGGACTTCGCTCAGAGATGACCTCGCCGAGCGGGGGCTCCTCGACCGGCCGAACCTGGCCGTTGCGGCGCTGAGATGGTCGGATGCCGGCAAGATCGACTACGCGTTGGGCGGCGGGATCCCGGTCATCTGCCTCGGCCCCGATGCTCACCAGTACGCTTTGGTGGCCCGCCGCGACGATCATGTCGGAGCCGATGTTCTGATCGTGACGCGCGCGCCGTTCGAAAAAATTGTCGGGCAATACTGGCTGTTGTTCGATTCGATCGAGTCGATCGCGCCGGCAACAGTGCTTCACGCCGGTCATCCGGCATTGCGGCTGAACCTGTTCCTCGGACATCGGCTGCACAAAGCGGCCGACGAATGCTGCGCTTCTTAGGTCCGGCGCCTCTTAGGTCCGGCCCGGCGGGTATCCCTTGAAGCCGCGCGCGACATACAATGTGTAGGTGCGGACCGCCCCCGGCCCTAGCGGGATGACGACAGCACGGAGGCGCTCGATCGCCGCGAAGCTCGGCTCCATCTCGTTGGTCAATTCGTGCTCCGAGACGAGCAGAAAGCTTTCGCCGAGCCGCTTCCCGAGACCATTCGTCAGGTCCCATTGATCCTGAACGCGGCTGGTCACCTTCCATTTGACCGCATCGAGCGGATGCGGCCGGATGTAATAGATGAGCGCCGCAAGCAACTCGCGATCGTCGGCGAACAAGCTCAGTCCGGGATGCGCGGCAAGTTCCTTGCCGATCTCGGCGCCCAACTCGCGCCAGCCCCGTACCCGGCGCAGCGGATCGTACTGGGCCGGCACCTCGAACCCGAAGGCGGCCAGCGTCTCGCGTCCGGTAAGGAGGAGGCCGACTGCCCCGAGATGCAGCGCAATCGACACAACGATGAGCTTGCGCCAACCGCGCTGCAATGCCCAGGCGACAACCAGCACCGTCGCCGCGACATAAGTTGGCGCCGCCCAGTTCGCATGGGCGCGCGACAACAGGCTGACGCCGAGCATCATCGCCAAGGTCGGCAGGGTAAAGGCGGCAAGGAGACGGGCGCGCGGTTCGGCGAGGCCGCGCCATGTTGCGATCAGCAATATCAGGCCGGCAAACAACAGGGGCCCGAAGACGCCGAATTGTGAGGCGCAAAATTCGATAAAGGCGTCCGGGTGGAACAGCGGCCCGCTCAGTGCGGCATTGTCTCTGGTGTGGAGATAGCTGACAAAGCCGTTGCTCCAATTCCACCAGAAATTCGGTAAATAGATCATAAGCGCGATGCCGGCGGCGGCCAGCAACGGCCGCAAATGGCGGCGCTCGGCGGGGAACACCAGGACAAAGCCGAGCGCCGACAGGAGCCAATAAGCCATCGCATATTTCGCGAGGAGCCCCAAGCCCGCCGCCAGACCTACGGCGATCCACCAACCCCACCCGCGCGCTTCTCGCGCTCGGATAAACGCGTAGAGCGCCGCCGCCCAGAACAACATCAGCGGAGCGTCGGTCGAGATGATGAAAGCGGAGACCGACACGCCGGGCAGGCTCGCATAGGTGAGGGCCGACCAGAACCCGACGCGCTGCTCGTAGAGCCGCGCGCCGATGCCATAGACAAAAACTGCAGCGCCGGCATGGAGGAGCGTTGCCGACAGCCGAACCGCAAACTCGCTGTCGCCGAAAAGCCCGGTCGTCAATGCGATCAGCCAGGCGACCAGCGGCGGCTTCGAGTAGTAACCGAGAGCGAGGCTTTGCGACCAAACCCAATATTGGGCCTCGTCCGGAAAAAGGTCGGCAGGCTGCAGCGCCAGCCAAACCAGCCGCAACGCAGTGATCGCCGCAACGATGGCGAGCATCCAAACGGCGTAAGGGCGGGCGGCTCCGATGTCACGCTCTACCCACGGGCGTAACGCCGCCGGTTGTGCCGACCGCTCGCCGGAGCTCATTTCCCGAGGAGGATAACCCCGGCCTCTTTCATCGAGCGCATTGCCCCGTCGAGCGAGCCGTCGACGTTGATGCCGCGGCACGCATCCGTCGCAACCGTTACCTCGAACCCAGCGCGGCGGCCATCGAGCGCCGAATAGAATACGCAAAAATCGGTGGCGAGCCCGCATAGCGTGATGCGTTCAAGTCTGCGTTCTTTCAGGTAACCCACCAGACCGGTCGGCGTACGCCGGTCGTTCTCAAAAAAGGCCGAGTAGGAGTCGATTGCCGCTCTGAAGCCCTTTCTCAGCACCAGCTCGGCATGCGGGACCTCAAGAGCGGGATGAAACGCCGCTCCCCGGGTTCCCTGCACACAGTGGTCCGGCCACAGGATCTGCTGGCCATAAGAGACATCGGTCGTGTCGAACGGCTGTTTGCCTGGATGCGAACTGGCAAAGGACGCATGGCCGCGCGGGTGCCAGTCCTGGGTCAGGACGACATGGGCGAATTCGGCGGCCAGCCGGTTGACGGTGGGAACGATCTCGTCGCCCTGCGGCACGGCCAGCGCGCCGCCGGGACAGAAATCGTTCTGGACGTCGACAATAACGAGGATCTCCTGGTCGTCGCGTTTCATTGTTTGCCTCGCAGCCGAGGGATGATCTCTCGGGCGATGATCTCGACTTGCTCCATTCGATACCGGTACGGAATGAAGATCAGCTTCTGGACTCCGACCGCCAACTGCGCCTGCAATTGCGCCACGCATTCGTCGACCGTGCCGAAGATCGCCGCGTCCTTCGTCGAATTGCTCCAGGCGGCGTAGTCCCACTCCTGGCCGAGCCATTCCATCATCGGCCCCTCGATCGACGCGCGCGACGCCCCGACATAGACCGGCAATTGATTGGCATTGAGCAAACTCGCCGGGTCCTTCCCGGCCTCCTCGGCATAGCCGCGCACCTTGGCCCAGGATTTGGCAAAACCTTCGGGCGTGTAGAAATAAGTCAGCCAGCCGCCATTGAGAGCCGCCCGCTTAAGGACGCGGTCGACATAGCCGCCGATCAGCATGATCGGCAGACGCGGTGGCTTGGGAGACATGTTGGAGCCGCGCAGCCGGTGCGGCGGGTACTCGCCGTCGACCTGTTCTTCGGTCCACAACCGCCGCAGAATCTCGAGGTTGCGGTCCATTATCCGGCCGCGCTCGTTGAACGGTACGCCGACCGCGTCGAACTCGCGCTTGTACCAGCCCGAGGCCATGCCGAGCAGCAGCCGTCCTCCGGCAATCAGATCGAGGCTCGACAGCTCCTTCGCCAGCACCACCGGGTTGCGCAGCGGCAGTACCAGCACCCCGGTGCCGAGCTTGATCCTCGAGGTGCGGGCCGCCACTGCGCTGAGTAGAGTTAACGAGTCGAGGACCGGGAAGGGTGGATCGACGCCGAGGAAAATGTGGTCCCACACCCAGACCGAGTTCGAACCCCAGCTCCTCGGCCTTGACGGCGTAGGCGATCAGCGCCTGGGGGTCCGGCACCTCCGGATACGTCGTGAAGTTCCTCATCGCGAGGCCGAAGGTGTTGGAGAAGATCGTCACCGCGACGCTCCTCAGGCTGTGTACAGCCGATCGGGGTCGAGGTGGCGCAATACCGCCAGCTCGCGTTCGGTCGGCGGGTCAGTGATTTTGAGGTCGGCGGCGATCAGCAACTCGAAACCGGTGTTCGCCTGCACCTGATCCTCGGTAGCGCCCGGATGCAATGCCAGCAACTGCATGCGCTTCGAGCGCTCTTCGAAGCCGAAGACGCCGAGATCGGTGACGACGCGATAGATGCCGCCGGTGATTAGCCCGGCCTCGCGGCGGCTCTCCTCGCCGGATAGAAAGCCCGGGCTCGTCACGAAATCGACCCGGCTCACCAAGCGGCGCTTCTCGTGCTTCATCGCGACAATCATCTGCGTCAGGCTGGCGATGTCGTTGCCGCCGCCGGTCCCCGGCAGGCGTGTCGTCGGGCGTCCAGGCTCGCCGATAAAGGAGCTGTTGAGGTTGCCGTATTGGTCGATCTGCGCGCCGCCCATAAAGCCGATATCGATATAGCCGCGCTGCAGCAGAAGCAGCACATCGGTGCTGCTCAGCACCATATTGGCGCGCCGCGTGCAGCGCTGCTCATTGGTGGAGGGCGGCAATTTCCCCGGCTCGATAAACGCGCCAATGACGCCCCCTTCGAACAGAATGGTGAGACCCGGGGCATGCAGCCTCTGCGCCAGAGTTGCCGCCAGAAGCGGGATTCCGACCCCGGCGAACACGACCTGGCCGTCACGCAACAGCCGAGCACTCATGACCGCAAGCAGCTCGCTCGCGCTGTAATCCGATGTGCTAGTCATCATGGATGCTGGTCCCGCGGCGGCGGGCGTCGAGCAATTCCGCGAGCCCGAGCAGGTCGAGGTACTCGGTCCATGATTTCGGGCCGTAGAAATAGCGTTCGAGGTAGTTTCGGATACCCTCGTCGGGGTCCCGCCTGAGCTGGGCGGCGTAGGCGTCGAGATGGGCGAACAAGGGTTCGTAGAGGCCATAGCATTCGTGCGGCGCCGAGCCGAACGGCGCCTCGACCACGGCGTCGACCGCCATGAAGGGGATCTTCGTCTGATCGGGGGCGCGGCGGATCTGGTCGTTCGAAACAATGCGCTCGGTCGTCAGGATCACCCGGCTCGCGGCCATAGCGAGATCGATGTCCATAAACGGCAGCCCATCGATCTGCGCATTACCGTAGGCATCGCAGCGCTGCACGTGGATCAGCGCGACATCGGGGTTCAGCGCCGGAACCAGCACCAGTTTCTCGCCGGTGAAGGGGCAGTCGATAAGCTTTGTGTCAGGCAATTGCCCAATGATATCCGAGCCCATCATCGAGCGCATCGGCAGGAACGGCACGCCCATCGCGCCGGCGCGAAAACGCAGGCCCACAGCCATATGGCTCCATTCCTCGAACTTCGCGCGCCCCTCCTCGGTATAGAGGCGCATGACGCGGGAGACGCCCCAGACGATGCCCTGGCTGAACCAGCTGGTCAGGATGTGCCGGCTCGTTCCCGAGGCGAACAGCAGCTCCCCGTCGCTGGAGGTGATGCTACGAGCACAGAAAAGGTCCTTGCGGCCAGCCCGGATCAACGCCCAAATCATCGCCATCGGCGTGCGCGACAAGGTGCTGCCGCCGATGCCGACGGAGGCACCGTCGGGCACGAGCGCCGCCACCTCCTCGAGCGATATGACCTTCTCGCGCAGGCTGCGGTCGCGCTCTTTGATGCGGCGTCGAAGATCTGTGTAGCTCAGCGTCAACAATCTTCTCCGAAGCCCGCCCGCGCATTGAACTCGGCAATGAGCTCGTCCCAACCTGCGGCGGCCTTACGCAGCTCCCGCCAGAAGCTTTGGTTACGGCGCCTTTCGAACTCGCCGAGCGGCACACCCTGCTGCTCGACCCACGTGAAATAGCCGAGATTGAATATCCGCGAGCGCTCGTCGTGGGTCAATTCGAGAACGTCGTTATCGGCCGTGCCGAGCAAATGTTGTCCGAAGACCTCGGCTGCGTTCACGCTGTCGAACCCGCTCGGATATTGCGCCGCCAGAAACTTCCGGCGTTCGCTGCCGTAAAGCGCCGCGCTGTCGGTCGCAACCGTAATCAGGACGTCCTCGTCGCCGAGCTCGAGGCGTTTTGCGGTCTTGATCGCGGCGACCACATTGGCGATGCCGGAGAGGCCCAGATACTGAAGGCCCTCGATCACCTCCGAACTGATCCGACGGCGCTCCGACAGATAGGCCAGCCCGGTCTCGTTGTTGAACAGCAGGTCGAGCGCGGCGACGCTACGGTCCGAGACGCCGACGACGAGGTCGGTGTTCATGACGTTGTGGATGTAGGGCACGTGCTTGTCGCCGATGCCCTGGATGTTGTGCTCGCCAAAGCCGTTGCGCAGCAGGGTCGGGCACTCGCTCGCCTCTGCGGCGATGATGCGGGCACCGAGCCGTTCCTTCAAGTAGTCGCCCGCCGCCAACGTCCCAGCAGACCCGGATGCGGCGACAAACGCCGTCAAACGGGAGCCCAAATGCTGCGCCTCGAAGGCCTCGAAAACGCGTGCAAAGGCAGGTCCCGTGCAAGTGTGATGCGCTACATAATTGCCGAACTCGGCGAACTGATTGAGGACGAGATTATCGGGGTTGCGCGAAAGCTCGGCGCATCTGTCATAAATCTCCTTGACGTTGCTCTCCGAGCCGGCGGTGCGGATGATGTCCCCGGGGTCGGCCACCCAGGCGCGCAGCCACTCGAAGCGTTCCTCGCTCATGCCGGCCGGCAATACCGCGATCCCGCGGCAATCGAGGATGCGGGAAATCGCGATGCCGCCGCGGCAATAATTGCCGGTTGATGGCCAGACCGCTTTGTGACGGGCCGGGTCGAACCGGCCCGTCACCAAATAGGGTATCAGGCAGCCATAGGCCGCCAACACCTTGTGTGCCGAGATCATCGGGAAGAAGCAGCCGAGCGCGACGAGAATCGGCGAGCGTACCCCGGTCAGTTCGGGTGGCAGCACAAAATGGGGCGGAATCGCCACGAAACCGCTGCGGCCGCGGTCGTTATACCAGTGCACGCGGAAGAGATTAGCCGGATCGGGTCGATCGGGATCGACGGAGCGGAGCGCCGCGACGCGCGATTGCGGCATGATCCGAGGATCCGCGAGCTCGGCGAAGCTCGGCAGTCTTACTCCCGCCCGGCCCAGCCACTGGGCCGCCCGGTCGCGAACGGCGACGTCGACAACTCTCGTCACAATCGCGTCGTTCGCCACGGCTTTGCCCCGCCCGCCTCGCTGCGCACCGCGGGTAGGGTGAGGGTAGCGGCGACGCTATAAGGAGGAAAGAGTGATTATTTCTTCACTAGTTGAGAAATCTCGGCATCATTGCAGCCGACGCATTTTGTCAAAGTGAAGGTGATTTTGCCGGTGTCGTCGTCGACCAGGAATTTGACCGGGACGCCACGCCCGTCGAGCCACACCGTATATTTGGTGCTGCCGTCGAGATCGTATTTGACGGCTGGGATGTTTGCGCTGTCGAGCTTGACCGCCGTCTCTTGACCGCTACCGATGCGCACCTGCTCAAGCTTGCCGGTATCGGGGCGCATCATCGTATTGGAGTGCAGGAAATTCGACGACCAAGGGTTGGCCGGGTGAACCGACCACGGTGCGGTGGTCGTGCCTTGTGGCGAGGTGATGATGAAGTTGTTGCCGCGCGCCTCACCTTTCACCTCCACGGGACCATCTCCCTTATCGGTGAGGCCGCGAAACGCAACGAGGCGATTCCCCTGCCAACGCTCGGTGCGATCAGCGTCTTCGTGGTGAACGCGAACGCCGAGCATCTTTACCTCGAAATGCGCCCGGGTTTTGACGGTGATGCCGTCGCGGCTCGGTTCGATCGTATTGGTGTAGGTGCCGATATCGCCGAACACCGAATGGTTAACCTGGTAGGTGAACTGAGCCGAATCTTGCGCCATTGCGGGGCCGGCGACCGATAAACCGCCGAGCAGACCGACTATGGTCATGGTGAGCCATGCCAATGGGTTCGTTCGCGAATCCATGTCGCTCTCCTTATAAACTTTCCCCTCGACCGATGCAGGGCGGCGCCCACGCAGGACGACCGCTCCCACCCCAGGCATTCTACGGATTAACGATCCGTAAACTCAGACTACCTTGTAGCCCTTTGCAGTTCAAACAAAATATCCACCAATTCGCATCTTTAGGCCTGCGAAACGCACTTCCATCCCCTTAACGTTAGTGACAAGATTTGCTGTAATAATGCGCCAATTTTATCGAAGCCGCATCGCTACGCAGGCCGCGACTGGTGCATATTACACTACAGCTTCGCGGCGAAACATCTCGATCTCGCCGCACGAATATCCGGCATCCCCAAGGATCTCGTCGATGTGCTTGCCGAGCCATCGTCGCTGAAGGTTAGGCATGATTCCGGGACGGCCCTGAAGGGCCGGGCCCGGAAGCCATGAACGCGAACCCTCAATACAAACCCAGGCCGGTGTTCATAGGTTCCGGGCTCGCGGGCTGCCGCCCGCGCCCCGGAATGACAATGAATATCACTGCGCTGCCCGCGGCTCGCCGCGGACGGTCCTGGCGATTTCCTTTTGCCGGTCGAATTCCTGTCGCCGCCGCCGGATCTCCTCCGGCGACAGGCGCTCGATGTTCGAATAGTCGAGTTTCCACGACGGATCCGTGCTCCAGCGCAGCGGCGACTGCACGGTGGTGCGCGGCGCCGGCGCCATTTCGAGCACCCGCAATGCGAGCTCCAACGTGAAGGTCTGCGAGTGCGGGTCCTTGGGCCGGCCTGCCGCATTGCCTAGCGGAAAGTCGCTGAACAGAAAGCGCGGGACGCCGCAATATTCGACGATGTCCTTGGCGCAGCCCATGACGATCGTTGCGATACCGTTCTCTTCCAAGTGACGTGCGGCCAGGCTCACGGTCTGGTGGCACACCGGTCAATTGGCGACGAGAATGGCGGCGTCGGCGCCATCGGCGCGGCAGCGCGCCAGCAATTCACGGCAGTCGCGCTCGAGCGTCGTTCGGTGGCTGCGGTTGGTCGGCGCGCCGTGAAAGCGCGGCGCGACCTCGCCGATCTGGCCTTTCGCCGCGCAGCGGCGCAGTTCCGGCAACGGAAACCAGGTGTTGCTGTCTTCGGCGCTGGTGTGCACCCGGTCGATGCCGACATGAGAGATCCGCAGATCGTGATCGGCGACAGTATCCCCCGAATAGACGGTGTAGAACTTCGCGGCGGCATTGTAGGGCGCGCCTGGACCCTGGTCGCCCTTCCCCGGCTGGTAAGGAGCCGCCGTGGTGATCAGCGCAACCCGGCACTCGGCGAGCCGCTTTTCCAGTGGCTGGAAAGGCACCTCGCAATAATGCGCCCAGCGGTAGGGCGCGCCGTACCCAAGCCCCTGATAATAATCCCCGATCCGCTGCATGTATGGGATCGGGGCGTCGTGTTCGACGGCGAACCCCGGGTACTCCCCACCTTCGCTCATCTGTCCTCCTCTAATCTAGAGTGACCCGCGATTAACCAATTTTCAGCAAAGTCCTGGTAGATGAATAGGCGCATGAAGGGTCACATCAAACACATTTAGCGCGTTGCGACAGGCTCAGTTTCATATTCGCCTCTGGGCGTATCTGCTGTCCGCATTTGCCGCGGCCATACCCGGCAGCGCCACGGCAGCCGCGCCGTCGGCGACGATCGAGACCTGCTTTGCGCCGGAGAGCGACTGTGCGGCCCTCGCTGTGCGGGCGATCGACCGGGCCGAGCACGAGATCCTGGTTGGCGCCTATGGGCTGACCACCGGGTCCGGCATCGTCGAGGCGCTGCTGCGCGCACACCGGCGTGGCGTCGCAGTCAAGCTGATTGCCGACCGGAGCACGCCTTGCGGTCGCAACAGCGGCATAGACCCTCTGGCGGGCGCCGGGGTGCCGGTGTGGATCGACCATATCGCCCGGATTGCACACGCAAAGACAATGGTCATCGACGGCGCCGTGACGTTGAACGGGTCGTACAATTGGACCCGCGGCGCATCGGCGAATTCCGAAGATTTGAACCTCGTCGCCTCGCCGGTGGTGGCCGGGGCCTACGCCGCCCATTGGCGCGACCGTCAGGCCGTCTCGCTGCGCTTCGACCGCCGCGAGGATTGGTGCGGCGCCGGCGTGCGCTAGGCGAGATCCCGGTATAGTATCCATCCGCGACACCGCCACGCAGGAGGGGATGGATGCCGACCGCGCTCGAAGAGAAAGACGCGATCCGCGAGGTCCTGACCGAGTATTGCTTCCGGCTCGATGACGGCCGCTTTGCCGAGATGGCGGCGTTGTTCGCCGAGAACGGCACCTGGGACACCGCTTTCGGCAGGGCGACCGGCCGCGCGGTGATCGCCGAGCTGGCCCGCAGTCTGCGGGAACAGGCAGGAGATCAGCGGTCCGGTGCGGCCCATCTGGTGACCAATATCTCGATCACGCTCGACGGCGCGAGCGCGAAAGTGCGCTCCAATTGGACGGTCGTGCAGAACAGCCCGGAAGGACCAAAGATCGGCTCAGGGGGCGCCTATCATGACGAGCTGGTCAAAGTTGGCGCGCAGTGGCTCTTCCGATATCGCAAGATCGACCGCTTCATCGCGCCCTGAGCCCCCTCCCCTTCCCTCCCCCGCAAGCGGGGCGGGTCGCCGCGATAGATCGGCAACTCGTAGGGGCAACTCGTCTTAACTTCGGTTGTGACGGGCGGAAATGGATCACATCCGTCAAGTACTCGATCAATCTGGCATCAACGCTTCGAGCTTGGATCGAATTCGGCTTCTCGAGGCGTGGTCGGCAAAGCGAGCTACGTTGCGGTGGCGGCGGTTCTGGCGCTGGGAGGCATTGCGTGGCGATTGCGTGATCCTATCTATCTCTTGGTCGCAGCAGTCTTGATTTTGCTTGTTTTCGCGATCTATTTTTCCGGCACCTTGTGGTTCGCGAATCGCCATCCTGGAGTTGCACTGCTCGAAGGCGCCGAGCTTATTCAATGGCGCCAAATGGATATCGCTGCTAAGACCATATCGAGTATCGAGAACAAGCCGATTTCGGAACCGGATACGCCGGTATCTGAGCGATGACCCACAGGCTCTTTCATGTCGGCATCCGCCCAGACGGGCCCCTCGACCAGGCCCGTCTGGAGAGAGCCTTCGACTTTACCGGCGACTGGTTACGCCTCAACGACTTCAACTGGTACGTGTGGACCACCGACAGGGCAGTACATCTAAATCAATTGATCAGACCCCTGGTCGGACCGAACGGTTCGGTCGTCATCCTCCAGATAGACACATCCGCCAATCGGATCGGTGGGGCTCCGCGCCAAAGACCGTATGGGAGTGGATTGACGACAAACGGGAAAAAGCTCTCCTCTCGCACTAAATCGCGGGCCGCCTCGCGGTGGAACAACGCAGCACCCAGGAGTTCCGCGGCGGCTTGTTCCTCTCCTCACCCGAGTGCCGCGGACATCCGATTTCATTTCTTCTGAGCGGCGGCGCTCCGCGGATTGAGGCTCTGGATATGCCCGCTCTCCGTCCCCGCCGTCGGGTCGATGACGGCATTGATCAGCGCCGGCTTGCCTGACGCGAGCGCCTCGCTCACCGCCTTGGTGAGGCTGGGCGTGTCGGTCGCGTGGTAACCGGCGCCCCCGAACGCCTCGATGATTTTCTCGTAGCGCGCGTCGCGCAGGAGGCCCGTCGGTGAGTACGGCCTGTCCTTCGGGTCGCCGCGGTAGACGCCGTTGTTGTTGAAGATGACCGTCGTCACGGGCAGCCCGTAGCGGCAGATCGTCTCGATCTCCATGCCGCTGAACCCGAAGGCGCTGTCGCCCTCGATCGCGACGACAGGCTTGCCGGTCACCGCCGCCGCGCCGATGGCATAACCCATGCCGATACCCATGACGCCCCAGGTGCCACTGTCGAGCCGGTGGCGCGGCTTGTCCATGTCGATGATGTTGCGGCCGAAGTCGAGCGTGTTGGCGCCCTCGTTGACGATGTAGACGTCCGGCTGCGTGGCGAGCGCGTTGCGAACGGCGCGCAATGCGCTGGAGAAGTTCATCGGGCTCGGATCGGCGTTGAGCCGCGCGGCCATGCGTTCGATGTTCTGCTGCTTGCGTTTGCCGATCTCATCGACCCAGGCCGCCTGAGGCCTGACCTGTCCCGGCTTCATCGCAGCGTTGAACGCCGCGAAAACGGACTTGACGTCCCCGACCACCGGCGCGGCGATCGCCCTGTTGCTGTCGAATTCGGTCGGCGAGATATCGACCTGGACGAAGCGCGTCTTCTCGGACCACAGCGGCGGCCGGCCATGCGACAAGAGCCAATTGAGGCGCGCCCCGGCGAGCAGCACGACATCGGCGTTGCCGATCGCATAGGAGCGCGCCGCGGCCGCCGATTGCGGATGGTCGTCGGGCAAGAGGCCCTTGGCCATTGACATCGGCAGAAACGGCATGCCCGTCGTCTCGATAAACGACCGGATCTCCTCGTCTGCGCGCGCGTAGGCCGCGCCCTTGCCGAGGATCACGAGCGGGCGTTGGGCATTCGCCAGCAGCTCGATAGCACGCGCGACCGATTGCGGCGCCGGCGGCTGCGGCGGCGCCGGATCGACAACCTTGACCAGCGATTTCTTCGCCGTCTCCGCGTCGAGCGCCGAGCCGAGCACCTCGGCCGTCAGGTCGAGATAGACCCCGCCCGGGCGCCCCGAGACGGCGGCGCGGATCGCCCGCGCGATGCCGATGCCAATGTCTTGCGGGCGGTTTACGCGGTATGCCGCCTTGGCATAGGGCCGAGCAGCGGCCAACTGATCCATCTCCTCGTAATCGCCCTGCTCGAGATCGACGATCGCCCGGTCGCTCGACCCGCTGATCATGACCATCGGGAAGCAATTGGTCGTGGCGTTCGCCAGGGCGACCAGCCCGTTTAGGAAACCGGGGGCGGAGACCGTCATGCAAATGCCCGGCTTCTGCGTCAGATACCCGGCGATCGCGGCCGCGTTCCCGGCCGACTGCTCGTGGCGGAAGCCGAAGTAGCGGATGCCTTCCGCCTGCGCCAAACGCAGCAAATCGGTGATCGGGATGCCGGCCACCCCATAGATCGTATCGACCCCGTTCAGCTTGAGGGCCTCCACCACCAGGTGAAAGCCGTCGGTCATATCCCCTGGCATTTCCTCTGCGCTCATCTCGTCCACCCACTCCTAGCCCGTGCGCACCCGGTCGTTCTAGAACAAATCCTAGGGCGGGTGGAGCGGAAGCGAAACCCGCCATTCATTTTACTGCCGGCTCTGCCGGCGCATGAGCTATCGGATTGGTGTTGATCTTCTCGTCAAAGGCGGCCCGCGCCCGGGTGATGTGCTGCACATGACCCTGCGCCCACTCGCCGAGCGGCTTGACCGCTTCCCACAAAGACCTACCGAGCTCGGTCAACTCGTAATCCACGCGCGGCGGGATCGTCGGGAATTGGGTTCGCTTCACCAAGCCGTCCCGCTCCAATCCTCGAAGCGTGAGGGTGAGCATCCTCTGGGAAATGCCGCCCACTATCCGTTTGATCTCGTTGAAGCGCTTCGGGCCATCGCCCAGCAGGACGATGATGAGGACGCTCCATTTGTCGCCGACACGCGCCAACACCGAACTGACGGCACGGCAATCATCGCTCGCGGGATCGGGAAGCTCGACGGTCACCTCGGTGTGCTCCGGTACCAAATCTGTGCCTTCTTGTGCAGCTTAGCGTAGTTACTAACCTACTCCCGGTCACAGTTTTATACCTAACACCGGAGCAAAAACATGACCGTCATCTCTGTGATCGTCGGGAGCATCCGCCAGGGCCGCTTTTCGGAAAAGCCGGCGCGGTGGATTCTTCAACATCTCAAGAATCGCAGTGGCATCGACGCGCAGCTACTCGACCTCCGGGACTTTCCGATGCCGTTCTTCGACCAGCCCTTGCCGCCCGCGATGCCGGGCCGACCGCCTTACGAGAATGAGGTCGTCAAGCAATGGACGGCCGAGATTGCCCGGTCGGACGGCTTCATCTTCGTCACGCCGGAATATAACTTTGGCCCCGCTGCGGTGCTCAAGAACGCCCTCGACTGGGTTTATCCGGAGTGGAACCGCAAGGCGGCTGCCTTCGTGAGCTATGGCGGCGCCGCGGGCGCGCGCAGCGTCCAGCAGCTCCGCGAAACCGCGATAGAGCTGCAGCTCGCGCCGATTCGCTCGTCGGTCCACATCCCCGCCGCGACCCTCTGGGCGCATTTCCAGGGCGGCGATGTGGATGCGGGTCTCGCGGAACTCGAAGCTCCCGCCAAGGTGATGATCGATGACCTGCTGTGGTGGACAGCGGCGCTGAAGACGGCGCGCGCGAGCGCATCCTGACCGGACCCGTTTCATACGCGATCGTGCGAGGCCCCGGGCTGCGCGGAGCCGAGCACGCCCCCGCCGTGCGATGCGCGCGGCCTCGGCGGGCGCGATCTCGCCGCGAGAGACGGCCGCCAGAACGGTGGACAGCATCCGTCGGAAATCCGATGCTCCAAGGGTGCCTAGGCACCCAGGAAGCGGGCGGACGGCCGGTGTGGGTGGTTTGCGCCTTCGCGATCGGGATGGTTGTCGCGGGCCCTGCGCCGATTCCGGACGTTCGCACTTAACGACACGACCATAACGTGAGAAATTGATTCGCCTCAATGTGACCGCTCACGAGGTTCCTACATTGGTGGCGGGCTACGAAAGTTTGGGCGCGCGGTAACGACCGTCCGGGAACAAGGACGAAGGCTGCGGCAAGCGGGGCGAAAGTGTGAATTTTGCGCGGGTCCTGAAAGAGGTCCTCTGGTGCCTCGTCACCGAGGGCAGCATCTCCTATCGCCGGATAAAGCTCACCTTCGGCCTCGATGACGACGGTCTCGAAGAACTGCGTAGCGAATTGATCGGGATCAAGCAACTCGCGGCCGATGTCGACGGCAAGCGTCTCGTCTTGGCGTCCGAGGGACGCCTGGCCCGCCCCGAGGGTACGGCGCTGCCGCAACCATTGCCCGCCTTGCGGCACGCGGAGAGACCGGCTGCCCCGGCCGTGGTCGCCACAGCCTCGGAGGCCGAACGCCGCCAGCTGACCGTGATGTTTTGCGACCTGGTGGGATCGACCGCACTCTCGACCGGGATGGACCCCGAAGATTTGCGCGATGTGATCGCGTCGTTTCAGAGCCGCTGCAGCGCCGCGATCCGGCGCTACGACGGCTTTGTCGCGAAGTACATGGGCGACGGCATCCTCGTTTATTTCGGCTACCCGCGCGCCCATGAGGACGAGGCCGAGCGCTCGGTGCGGACGGGTCTCGACATCGTCGATGCGATGGCGGAGCTGAATGCCGCAACCCGCAGGCCCTCCGGGGTCGAGCTTGCGGTGCGGATCGGCATCGCCACCGGGCCGGTGATCGTCGGCGACCAGATCGGCGAAGGAACGGCATCGGAGACCGCGGTCGTCGGCGAGACGCCGAACCTGGCGGCGCGCCTGCAGGCGTTGGCGCAGCCGAACCAGATCGTCGTCAGCGCGGCCACGCGCGCGATGCTCGGCGATCACTTCGACCTCGAGGATCTGGGGGCCTATGAGCTGAAGGGGTTCGCCGAGCCGGTGCCGGCTTGGCGCATCTTGTCGGCGCGGGATGTCGAGAGCCGGTTTGCCGCAACCCGGACCGGGAGCTCGGCACCCCTCGTCGGGCGCCAGGAGGAGATGGGGCTATTGCTGCGGGCCTGGGACGGCAGTAGCCACGGCCGCGGCCAGGTCGTGCTGATCCAGGGCGAAGCTGGACTCGGCAAGTCCCGCCTGGTGGAGGGATTGCGGGAGGCGGCCGGCAAGGACCACATCTGGGTGGCGATCCGCTGCTCGCCGTTTCACACGGCGAGCGCCTTCCATCCGATCATCGAACATTTGAAGCGCGTGTTCGGCTGGCAGCCGGAGGATGCCGCGCAGCAACACCTGGCGAAGCTCGAAGCCGGGCTCGCAGGCTTCAGGACCTTGCCCCTCTCCGAGAGTGTCAGGTTGTTCGCCGACCTGATGTCCGTGCCGTTGCCAGAGGACCGCTATCCGCGCCTGTCGATGACGGCGCAGCAGCAGCGCGACGCGACCCTCGATGCGATAATCGCATGGCTGATCGAAACAGCCGAGCGCGGCCCGGTGCTGATGGCCTGGGAAGACCTGCACTGGGCCGATCCGACGACGTTGGAAACGCTGGGCATGCTGATCGAGCAGGCACCGACGGCGGCGCTGCTGGTCGTGGCGACCTATCGGCCGGAATTGACGCCGCCCTGGCCGCAACGCTCGCACATGATTCCGATCACGCTCAACCGCCTGGAGCGGCCGGAGGTCGAAACGATGGTCGGTCATCTCTCCGGCGGCAGGCCATTGCCCGCCGAGGTAGTCGATCATATCGTCGCCAAATCCGACGGCGTGCCGCTCTACGTCGAGGAGCTGACCAAGGCGATCCTCGGTTCGGGGGTGCTCGAGGCCCGCGGCGAGGCCTACGTGCTCACGGGCGCGCTGGCGCAATTGCACATCCCGGAGACATTGCAGGATTCGCTGATGGCGCGGCTCGATCGGGCGCCGCGGCTGCGCGAGGTCGCCCAGTTGGGCTCGGTTCTGGGACGCGAGTTCGCCTATGACATGATCAGCGCGCTGGCCGGGATCGAGGAAGAGATGCTGCAGAGCGGTCTCGGTCAGCTGGTGGTCGACGAGCTGCTCTACCAGCGCGGCCGCCCGCCGCGGTCGCGCTATCTGTTCAAGCATGCGCTGATCCAGGATGCGGCCTACCAATCGCTGCTGAAGCGCACCCGCCAACAATATCACCAGCAGGTGGCAAAGCTGCTCGAGAATCGCTTTTCCGAGGTGGCGAGCACGCAACCGGAGCTGGTGGCGCATCACTACACCGAAGCGAACTGCCCGGCGCAGGCGATCGCATACTGGCACAAAGCAGGCGCGGCTGCGGCGAGCAAGTCGGCGAACCTCGAAGCGATCGACCAGTTCCGCCGAGGTCTGGAACTGGTCGAAGCGCTATCTGATCCGCGCGAGCGGGCCGCGCGCGAGCTGGATCTGCAAATGGCGCTCGGCCCCGCTCTGTTCGCGACCAACAGCTTCAGCCACCCCGACATCGGCCGAGCCTACGCGCGGGCCTGGGAGCTCTGTCGGCAACTCAATGATTATTCCCGCGAGTTCACGGCGCTCCGCGGCCTGATGCTCTACCACTCGAACCTACCCGATATGGAGAAGGCGCAGCATTTTGCCGAGGAGGCGCTGCGCGTGGCCGAACGGCTTGGCGATGCGGCCCGTCTCGTCGGGGGGCACATGGCGGTCGGCGCGAACCTGTTCTTTCAGGGGAAACTCGAGCCGGCGCTCGCGCAACTTCGGCGGGGCTTCGAGCTGTTCGATCCGAACATGCAGTTCCCGGATTGGCCGGGTTCCCACCCCGGCGTGCAATGCCAGTTCTTCCCGACACTGATCTCCTGGATGCTCGGTTACCCGGATCGCTCCCTCGCTGAGCTCCGGGCAGCAGTAAGAAGTGCGGAGACGCTCGGGCACGGGTTGACTATCGCCCAAACGCTGTGTCACGCCGCCTTCGTTCACATCCTTCGCCACGAGCCATCGGCGGCCGCTGACTATGCCGGACAAGCTTTGAGGATCTCCGAGGAGCAGCGCTTCGCGACCTACCACGCGATCGCCCTTTGTGAGAACGGATGGGCGCTCGGCGTCTCTGGCGAAAGCCAGCAGGGGCTGGCCCAAATCGCTCAAGGGGTGGACAGTTACGGTCTCGGCACGTTCCAACATATGCTGTTGGCGTTGCAAGCCGACGCGCAATTGGCGATCGGCAAGCCTGAAGCGGCGCTCGCGTCGGTCGCCGCCGGGCTGAAGGCGATCGAAGAGGCAGGGGGAGCGCCGCTTGAAGCGGAGCTCTGGCGGCTCCGAGGCGAGGCCTTGCTCGCCGGCGCCGGAACGGTGAGCGAGGCCGAGACGGCCATCGAGAAAGGCATCGCCGTCGCATGCCGGCAGAACGCAAAGTCCTGGGAATTGCGCGCCGTAACGAGCCTCGCCCGCCTGCGCAGGGCCGGCAGCAAGAGGCGGCTGCCCTCCTCGCCCCAATCTACGCCTGGTTCACCGAAGGCCTCGACACCACCGACCTCAAACAAGCCAAGGCGCTGCTCGACAAACTGACCGAGCCGGCGATTGCCGCAGAGGGATACGAATGGCCGGTTCCAGCCGATTCGACCACCCGCTGGCGAGGTCGTGAGGTCGCTCCGCGGCGCGTCGCCTTGGTGGTAGAAAGGCAGAATCATTGGACGGAGGACCGGGCCATGCCCCTGACGACGGATGAAAAGCTCTTGGCCCTGAGCCGAAAAACCGTTGGCGTGTTTGACAAAATTAATGGCGGTGTTCATCCGGGGTACAGACCCGCGCATGCGAAGGGCATCCTGCTGACGGGCGTGTTTACGCCTTCGTCGGAAGGCGGCTCGCTGACGCGGGCGCCGCATCTGCAGCGGAATTCCACGCCGGTGACGGTCCGCTTCTCGAACTTTGCGGGAATTCCGACCGTGGCCGACAACGACCCACAGGGTGCCAGCCCTCGCGGGTTTGCGGTTCGCTTCCACCTTGGCGATCATATTCACACCGACATCATCGGTCATTCGGTCGACAACTTCCCGACGCGCACCGCGGAAGGACTCCTGGAGTTCCTCAATGCATTGATCGCCACCGACCCCGCGGGGCCGCACCCGAATGCGATCGAGCAGTTTCTCGGCGCGCATCCCGCGGCTTTGACGTTTGTGCAGATTCCGAAGCCGATCCCGACCAGCTTTGCAAAGGAGTCGTTTTTCTCGGTATCCGCATTCAAATTTACCAACACAGACGGCGTCAGCCGTTACGGGCGGTATCGGGTGCTGCCGGTGGCAGGTAACGAATATCTGAACGATGCCGAAGCCGCGGCGCGCGGTCCAAACTTCCTCTTCGACGAGATCAAAGAGCGAGTCGCAAAGGAACCCGTCAGGTTTCGCTTAACCGTACAGTTGGCCGAGGACGGCGACATCACCGACGATGCCACGGTCCGCTGGCCCGAGGAGCGTCCGCAACGCGCGTTTGGCGAGATCAGTCTGCAGGAAATGTCTCCGGACAACGCCGGCGAGCAGCAGCACATCATCTTCGATCCGATCCCGCGGGTGGATGGGATCGAAGCCTCGGCCGATCCTCTCTTCGAGCCGCGAGCCAATATCTATCTGATGTCCGGCAGGCGACGCAGAGCGGCGGGAGAGCGGTAGGCGCCAGGGAACGAGATACCGGCACTCCCGGCATGACAGTCGCCCGCGCACGGCATTCGACTTCTGCTAAGACTGTGCGATACTCGCACTAGCCTTCAAGAGGAGTGCCAGATAGATGACACCAGCATCTCAGCAATTCACCGCGGGTCCCTTGACGTTTACCGTCAGACATGAGCTGTGGGACGGCAACATCCAGGATCATCCCGACCAGGGCGTCTCGATTGGCGTGATGGCGGATGTCGCCGGCAAAGCGACGACCCTCTTACGGTTCAACTGCTTCGATTTCGAAAAAAGCTACGAGTACGGCCCGGAGAATCCCGATCTGAAAGTCGCCGGACCGGAGATGCTCGGTGGCGCATCGCTGACGAACCTCTACCGGATGGATCCGGTCACCGACGGGAACCCGATCGGTTGGACGATCAAGACCCTCGCGACGAAGCTGCCGAAGATGCTGGAACGGGCCGGCTATCCGCAGATCGCCAAGGCGACCGAGATGTCAGAGGTGCGGGATATCCTGCCCGATCTGGAAGCTTGCGCCCGCGAGCTCTACGCAACCAAACGGAATACCGTGAAACACAACCGCGGCACGCACATCTTCGAAGCCGGCAACATCCGGTTCGGGCTCGAGATGCGGCGGCTGCCGATGGGCGATGGCGGCCTCGCGATCCATGTCCTCGCCGATATCGGCGGCACGCCGGGCAAGCCCTACACGGAAGAAACCGAGCTCCTGGCCTTCGACCACTTCTGGAACGGCGCGCATTACCATTATGGCCCGCGCAACAAGAACCACCGCATCTACTGGGACCGGACATTGGTCGAAGATCCGCTCGCGTGGACCTTGGAGCAGTTCGAGACCGGAAAATTGCGGGCGATGATCGAGCGCGCCGGCTATCCGGGGATCGCGGCCGATCTCGATGCGGATAAAATCGCCTCTGTTTTCCCGGCGATGAAGAAGCAGGCGCTCGAGATGTGGGCGGAAGGCGAGAGATTGACGGGTCACCCGGGGTTGCCGCTCGAGCCGACACCCAACCTGGCCGCCGCCGCCGAATAAGCGCACGACGCAGAGCCGCGCGGCTGCATCGGAGGCCTTGCTCAGACAACCGGCTCGACGCGGCCGGGTTGTTGCGCTCTGTAAACGCGCCACGCATCCGTAGCACCCTTGGAGGTTTAGGAATGACCGACACACCCGAATACACGCCGCCCAACGTCTGGACTTGGAACAAGCCGAGCGGCGGCAGGTTCGAAAACATCAACCGCCCGATCGCGGGTGCCACGCACGAGAAAGAGCTGCCGGTCGGCCGCCACCCGCTGCAGCTGTACTCGCAGGGCACACCGAACGGTGTGAAGGTCACGATCATGCTCGAAGAGCTGCTGGCGCGCGGTCATAAGGGCGCGGAGTACGATGCCTGGCTGATCCGGATCGGCGAGGGCGATCAGTTCAGCAGCGGCTTCGTCGCGATCAATCCGAATTCGAAGATCCCGGCGCTGGTCGACCGCAGCGGCCCGAAGCCGATCCGGATCTTCGAGACCGGCGCAATCCTGATGCACCTCGCCGAGAAATTCGGCGAGTTTCTGCCGACCGAACCCGCCGAACGCGCCGAATGCCTGTCGTGGCTGTTCTGGCAGATGGGGAGCACGCCCTATGTCGGCGGCGGCTTCGGCCACTTCTACGCCTATGCCCCGGTCAAGATCGAATATGCGATCGACCGCTTTACGATGGAGACGAAGCGCCTGCTCGACGTGCTCGACCGCCGCCTGGCGGAAAGCAAGTATGTCGCGGGCCCGGACTACACGATCGCCGACATCGCGATCTTCCCGTGGTATGGCGGGCTGGCGAAATTCAACCAATACGGGGCGGCCGAATTCCTCGCCGTCCACGAGTACAAGAATGTCCAGCGTTGGGCCGACATGCTCCTCGAACGGCCGGCGGTAAAGCGCGGGCGCATGGTCAACCGCACCGCCGGCGAGCCCTCGAGCCAGTTGCACGAGCGCCACGACGCCAGCGACTTCGAGACGAAGACGCAGGACAAGCTCGCCGCCGCCGCGGAATAAGCAAGGTGCCTCCCTCTCTGCCCCTCAGGGGCGGAGAGCGCGCAGACGGTGGTCAAGGAAGTTGTCAAAGTCCTCCCCCTCGATGGGGGAGGGTTGGGAGGGGGTGACACCGCAAGTTTTCGGCGATCGTCGAACGCACGCCTTCGAGGTTCGACAGCACCTCGTTGTTCCAGAAGCGTAGAACCCGGCCCTGGTCTTGGAGGAAACGGGTTCGCTCTGCTTCCTGCGGCGCCGAACTCTTGGTGTTGGCCGCCGTCAATTTCGATAATCAGGCGCGCGGCGTGGCAGACAAAATCGGCAATGTAACGCCCCAGAGGCACTTGCCGGCGGAATTTGTGCCCGTCGATTTGATACGATCGCAAGATTCGCCAGACGCTTTTCTCGGCGTCAGTCAGGGGTCATATTCCTCGGCGAGCAGCCCGACGTCGTTGGCAAGCGCGATCACGCGCTCGAACAATGCGCTGGCCTCGCGTTTGCGACCGAGTAGGGTGTAAGCGTCCGCCAGCCAGAACGAACACGGAAGAAACATGCCTTCGCCGGGCGGCAGCCCGTCCGCTCCGGCCTCGGTGCGGTACCGCATGACGAACCCGTCCACCAACAGTTCCCGTTCGACCGCCTCCACGGCGCCGCGTACCCTCGGATCGTGCGCCGGCAGAAATCCGACTTGCGGAATGAGGAGCAGGGACGCATCCAGCTCCGATCGGCCAAAGCTTTGAGTGAATGTGTTGCGTATTGGATCGAAGCCCTTGGCGCAGATTTCCGCGTGGATTCGGTCCCTCACTCCGCGCCACCGATCAAGCGGCGCGGGCACCTTGAATGCTTCCGCATCACGTATGGAACGATCCATGCCCACCCACGCCATGATTTTGGAATAGGTGAAGTGTCGCCGTCCTCCGCGTACCTCCCAGATCCCGTCGTCGGGTTGGTCCCAGATCGATTCCAGGTGCTCGACGAAGCGGTCCTGCTGCTCCCAACCTAGACGAGGCGCCACCAGCTCATTCGCGCGCGCCAAATGGAGCGTGCCCATGACCTCACCGTAGACATCAAGTTGCAATTGCTCGGACGCGGCGTTGCCGACGCGCACCGGAGCCGCGCCCTGATAGCCGGGCAGCCAAGATGGTGACCATTCGTTCAGCAGGCGTTCGCCGGCGAGGCCATACATGATCTGCAGGTCGCCGGGATTGCCGGCGACAGCGCGCTGAGCCCAGTCGCGCCAGGCGATAGCCTCATCCGTATAGCCGGTCTCGAGGAGAGCAAACAGGGTAAGGGTCGCATCACGCAACCAGCAGTAACGATAATCCCAGTTGCGCGTGCCGCCGAGTTTCTCAGGCAGGGATGTGGTCGGTGCGGCCACGATCCCGCCAGTGGGCGCATAAGTGAGCGCCTTGAGCGTCAACAGCGATCTCAGTACAGGTTGCTTCCAGCGTCCCTCATACTGGCAACGTGACGACCACCCCCGCCAGAACCGTTCTGTCTCGGCTAGAGCCGCGCCGGCATCGATAGGCGCCCGGATCGGCAGATGGGATGCGCCCCAGGCAAGGACGAAATCGATCGTTTCGCCCTCGCCGACGCTAAATTCCGCCGTGGTGGAGTTATCCTTACCCTCCAGCGGCACCCGCGTACGCAACACTACCCGGTTGGGGCCGAGGACGGCGTTGATACCCTCGCCGTCGCCGTTATCCAACCGGGTCACCCAAGGCGTCGCGGAGCCGTAGTCGAAACGCAGGGTTAGCAGCATCCTCACGGGCACCCGGCCGCGTCGGCCCTCGACGCGCCTCACCAACGACGAGTCACCGTAGCCACAGGGCATGTAGCCACAGGGCATGAAGTCGATCAACGCGACACTGCCGTCGGGGGTGTCGAAGAGGGTTTCCAGCACCATCGTGTCGCCGCGATAGCCGCGCGTGATTTTCGGCGCCGGATCGACTGGGCAGATCTGCCAGCTTCCGTTCCGCGATGTCCCCAGCAGCTTGGCCAAGCACGCACCGCTATCGAAGCGCGGCCAGCAGAGCCAATCGATCGAGCCGTTGCGGCCGACGAGCGCGCCGGTCAGGCAATCGCCGATCAGCGCGTAATCCTCGATCCGCAGCGGCTGGTCAGCCAAGGTATCGCTCTGCGTCACGCCTCCCCCTCAATGGCCTACCGGGGCGGCGCCCCCCAGCTTGACCTTGCGCAAGGACAGCGCCAGCGGCACGGCCGCGAGCGCGAGCAGCATCAGGACCCAGAACGCGTCCATATAGGCCAGCAACGACGCCTGCGCCTGCACCTGCTTTCCAATCCATTGAATGGCCTGCTGATGCGCCTGCCACAGCGAGCCGCCCTGGGCGACGAAATAATTTGTCACCCGGTGCAGCGTATCCTGATATTGGACGCTCGACGGGATCGCCTGGTCGATGAGGCGGCTCTGATGAAACTGCTCGCGGTGCGCCAGCACATTGGAGGCCAGAGAAATGCCGATCGAGCCGCCGCTATTTTTCGCCGCGTTGAGCAGCGCCGAGGCTTGATCGGTCTTGCCGGACGGAATGCCGTCATAAGACGCGGTTATGACCGGCAGGAAGACCAGCGGCAATCCGAGGCTGAGCAGCATCCGCGAGCGCGCGAAAAACCAGAAATCGAGATCGCCATAGACATTGGTCATGTCGTACATCGAGAGCGCGGTGATCACCGCCCCGATGACGATCAGATATTTGGGCTGGACCTTGGCCGTCAGCGGGCCGACAATGAACATCATAATCATCATGACGAAGCCGCCAGGGGACATCACGATGCCGGCCCAGGTCGCCGTATAGCCGAAATCCTGCTGCACGAGGTTGGGCACGAACTGGGTGGTCGCGAGCAGAATGGCGCCGCTCGCCAGCATCACCACAAAGCAGGCGCCGAACTGGCGCGTCGCCACCATCTGAAGATCGATCATCTGATTGCGGCGGCTGAATTCCCAAGGGATCATCAGTACGAACGCCAGCGCACAGACCGCGGCGACTTCGACAATGAATGAGGAAGCGAACCAGTCGTCTTCAAGCCCGCGGTCGAGCATGATCTCGAGCGCGCCGAGAAAGGTGGCGACCAGCACGAAGCCGACGAGATCGAACCCGCCTTGCTCCTGCAGTCGCTTTCGCTGTTCGGCCACATCTTTCGGTGATGGCAGGATTGCCACGATCGCCGCGAGCGCGACCACGCCGATCGGGCCATTGATCATGAAGCACCAGTGCCAGGAGAAATTATCGGCGAGCCAGCCGCCCAATGTCGGCCCGACCACTGGCGCCACCACCACGGCCACGCCGAACAATGCGAAGGCCTGGCCGCGTTTTTCCGGCGGGAAAGAATCCGCCAGGATCGACTGTGCGAGCGGCACCATGCCGCCGCCGCCGAGGCCCTGGGCGAGGCGAAACAACAGTAGCGCGTCGAGGTTCCAGGCATATGCGCACAACACCGAGCTGGCGGTGAACAGCGCCAGGCAAGTCAGGAAGAAGGCCTTGCGGCCGAGAAGGCGGGCGAGGAAGCTGCTCGCCGTCAGAGCGACGGCGTTGGCGACCAGATAGGTCGTGACCACCCAGGACGCCTCGTCCTGGCTGACCCCCAGGCCGCCAGCGATATAGGGCAGCACCACATTGGCGATGGTGGTGTCGAGCTGCTCCATGAAGGAAGCGAACGCGACCAGAACAGCAATCAGCCACGGGTTGGCGCCGGCGCCACGCGCCGCGGCGGGGGCGCCGGCTCGGGTTGCGCTGCCGCTCATAGCCAGCTCCTCAGCCGCTCATAGATCGACGGGCGCGGATTGACCCGCACGCTGGACTCGACGGACATGCCGGGGCCGAGCGCAACATCGGTCGGCGCATTGTCCATGACGATCTTGACCGGCACCCGCTGCACGATCTTGACCCAATTGCCGGTCGCATTCTCGGCCGGGAGCAGTGAGAAGGCGGTGCCGGATCCGGGTTGCACGCTGGCGACATGAGCTTGGATCGCGCGTTCCGGATACGCATCGATGGTGATCGTAACCGGCTGCCCCGGCCGCATATGGTCGAGCTGCGTCTCCTTGAAGTTCGCCGCGACCCAGATGTCGTCCGGCACGAACATCGTCAGGTTTGTGCCGGGCTGCGCGTATTGGCCGACCGCGGTGGTGAGCTGGACGACCCGGCCTGGTTGGTCTGCCGTAACAATCGTATAGGAAAGGTTCAGCTGCGCCTGGTCGCGCTGCGCTTTGGCCTGTGCCAGGCTCGCAACGGCGCTGTCGCGTTGTGCCTTCAGCGCCTCGATTTGCCGCTGCGCCAGCTTGAGCGTCGCTTGCGCACTGTCGAGTGCGGCCTGTTGCTGATGCAGCTGCGAGGTGTATTGCTGCGCGTTCTGAACGGTCCCCGCGATCGTCTGCGCCAGGTATTGATAGCGCCCCGCCTGCTGCTGCGCGAACACCAGCGCTGCCTGCGCCTTGTCCACCTGTGCCTGGTCGGCGTCGATCTGGGCCTGCTGCATAGCGATCTGCGCATCGCTGTTCTCGATGCTGGCCTGCGCGGCGGCTACTTGCGCGTTGGCCTGGGCGAGTGCGGCGCGGTAAGTGCGGTCATCGATGCGGGCGATCACGCCACCGGCATCGATGTGTTCATTGTCGGTGACCGGAACGGACGTGATGTAGCCCGATACTTCCGGGGCGATGGCGAATTGCCGCGACGCGATATAGGCGTCGTCGGTCGCCTCAAAATGGCTCGTGTAATCCCAGTAGAGATATCCGGCCGGCAGCGCCAGCAGCAAGGACAACAAACCGATAGCGACCGCGATCGGATGCCGGCGGAACCAGCTCTTGCGGGCCTCGCCGCCCGTATCGCGGTTCTGCGGCTCGACTTTCTCGTCCGGCTCGCGTGGCTCGGCGGGAGGTTGTTCCCGGCGCGCCGGGGAGCGAAGGCGGACTTGCTCATCGGGAGCGGGGCGGTACGGCTTGGCCTTCCCGCGCGCCGATGCGGGATCGGATCGCGGACCTTCCAGCAGCGCCTGGTCGCCCTTCTCTCGGCCATCGGGCTCTGACATGATCGCACCTCCAGTAGACCCAAAAGGATTGAAACGGAACCGTTTCGTTTCGATCTAGGTTGACGCGAAGCTAAGTCAAGGGCTCAAGGGCGGATGCCGGACCGCTTAGGGCTACGTGCAAAGGCAGGTCATGGACGCGAGATCAGAGACCAAAAGGCGTCCCGCCGCGGGCGGCATTGCCCGATCCGGCCGGCCGCCTCGCGCACTCGCGGGCGAGGTCGAAGAGCGCATCCTCGACGCGGCCGCAAAGGTGTTTCTAGAGCGTGGCTTCGAGGGCGCGAGCGTCGAGGAGATCGCCGACGTCGCGCGTGCCGGAAAGCCGACGATCTATGCCCGGTTTCCCGGCAAGGAGGCGCTGTTCGCCGCGGTCATGGCGCGCAAGGTGCGCGAAACCACCAGCTCACACGAGAGGATTCTGCCAACGGGCGCCACGATCGAGGAGCGTCTGGCGAGCATCGCGATGGCCATCCTGCGGAACGTCCTGGTCGCCGATACCGTCGGCCTGATCCGAGCGGCCGTTGCCGAGGCACGCCGGTTTCCGGACCTGGCGGCGAGCGTCCATCGGATGGGGCGCGAGCGCGGAACCGAAGCCGTCGCGCAATTGCTGGGCGAGCTCCCCGAATCCGACCAGCTACCGGCGTTCGCCGCAGATCGCCGCGCCGCCACCGCACGCCATTTCATCGACCTCGTCCTGCTGCCGATGCTGATACGCGCGCTGTTTGGAGAGCACCTGACGGCGCTGTGCGCCGAAATCGGGCCGCACGTCGCACGTACGGTGGCGTTCTTTCTTGCTGCATGCAGACAGGGCGGAGTTGGATAATTCGACCGCCGCCGTTCAATACTTGACTTGCGACCCCTGCGACGATGGCCTCCGGCCATCCTTGACTACCGTCGTGCGCGATGCTCACAGTCGATTCGGGCCGAGACCGAGAAAGGCGCCAACCAACAAAACGAGTCTTAGCTGGAGGGCGACATGCCGGTTGAGTTGCTCCGCCTCGGCTACCGGACCGAGGCAGCGCGGTGACGCCAACCGCCAGTCTGCCGATGTACAACCTGCCGGAGATGGGGGCGGTCAACGCGCGTTTCTGGGAAGCACTGCGCGGGCTGCTGGTAGAGGCGGGTCTGCGCGGTCTTCCCGAGAGCCTGACCTTCGACCGCCTGCCGGTCCCGGAGCGTATCGGCCCTGAGATCCTGTTCTCGCAAACTTGCGGCTACCCGCTCGAGACGATCTTTTCCGGGCAGGCCATCTGCCTTGGCACGCCGTGCTATGCCGTGCCCGGCTGCGACGGGCCAACCCACTGCGGGCTGTTCATCGTGCCGGCCGGATCAGCAGCGCGCGAATTGCGCGATCTGCGCGGCGGCGTATTTCTCTTCAACAGCCGTCATTCCAATTCGGGAATGAACCTGCCGCGGCGCGCCTTGGCGGACATCGCCGAGGGCCGTCCCTTCTTCGCGAAGGTCGTTGAAACGGGCAGTCATCCCGGCAACCTCGATCGCATTGCGCGCGGCGAAGCCGATGCGACCGCGGTCGACAACGTCACCTGCGCCTTCTGGTGTCGCTACCGCCCGGCGGCGGCGCGGCATGTTCGGGTCCTCGCGCGGACACCAGCGAGCCCGGCGATACCCTTCGTGACGTCGGTCGTGACGCCGCCGGCCACCGTGGCAATATTGCGCGACGCCTTAACCCGCTTGGGACGTGAGCCGCACACCGCAGCGGCGCGCGCCGGTCTCTCGATCACCGACATTGTGGATGTGCCCGCAGCCGCCTATCGCCGGCTGCTCGAATACGAGCGCGAAGCGGCCGAACTCGGCTATCCTGAGCTTGCTTGAAGCAGGAGGTGTCGATGATCGAGGAGAAATTGCCCCTTGAGAAGAAATTGCCGATCGAGGAGAAGTTGACCGACCGTGTCGCGCGGTTTTCCGATCGCCGAGAAGACTGGTCGGTGTTCGGGTTCGAGACCGCCCGCGACCCGCGCTACGCCCGCGCCCAACGCCGCTACCTCGGGGCCAGCGGCTCGGTAGACCCCAAGGATTTGCGCGGCGCCATCCCGGCGACGGCTTTCACGATGTCGATTCAGACAATGCCTGCGGGAAATCGCATCCCGGTCCATTGCCATGAAACCGAAGAGGTCTTCTTCATCCTCGAAGGCGAATGCCTCGTGCGATGCTGGGAGGGTGGGGAGAGCTGCGACATTCGGCTTGGCCGCTGGGATCTCGTCGCGTTGCCGCCGTTCCTGAACCACGAGATCTTCAATGACGGTCCCGGCGATTGCCACGTCCAGACATTGCTCGCCAAGCCCCAACCACGACGCCCGCAATATGCCGACCCCGAACTACTGGAGCTGCAAGCCGCCCAGGGGTGAGGTATGAGTATTCGGTGTATCTGATTGGCGTCGCTGATGTGGGTTGTCGAACAATGCAGACGACTGGCCTGACCGAGCTCGAGCGGGACGCGCGCGTCCACCGCCGCGATCGCGAAAACTGCGCCGAGCAGACCAAGTGGCACGAGCGCCGCTTCGCGGCTGCTTAATCGTTGCGCTGGTGCTGATGGCGGCATCGGATGCACGCACGGCGAGGGCCGTCTGCGTCGAAAACGCAACGATCGGCGAGCTGCGTCAGGCGCTGTCCCTCGGCGATGCCACTGCCGCGGGGCTTGTGCAGGCGTATCTGGCGCGCATCGAGGCATACGACCGTGCCGGCCCGCGCCTCAATGCGGTGCGCGAGACGAACCCGGATGCGCCCGCGGTCGCCGTCCAATCAGATGCGAGGGAGCCGACTACGCGCCGGTCGCTCGAAGGCATTCCGATCCTGATCAAGGACAATATCGCGACCGCCGACGCGCAACACACCACAGCGGGTTCCCTTGCGCTGGAGGGGGCACGGGCGAAAGACGATGCAACGGTCGTCAAATTGCTACGGCAGGCCGGGGCGGTGATCCTGGGGAAAGCCAACCTGACCGAGTTCGCCAACATCATCGCGATCGACATGCCGGCCGGCTATAGCTCGCTCGGTGGTCAAGTCAAGAATCCCTACGCCCCGGAGCTCGACGACAAGGGTGTGCCGATCGTCCCGCCAGGTGGGTCGAGCTCGGGATCGGCGGTCGCGGTGGCGGCCGGGCTGGCGGCCGCGGCGATCGGCACCGAAACCTCGGGATCGCTGCTGTCACCGGCGAGCCAAAACGGCGTCGTCACGGTCAAGCCGACGGTGGGCCTCATCAGCCGCGCCGGCATCGTCCCGATCGCCCATAGCCAGGACACCGCCGGCCCGCTGACCCGCACCGTGCACGACGCGGCGCTGCTGTTGAATGTCCTGGCCGCCGGCGACCCGCACGACCCGGCGACCGCGGAAATGCAGCGCCCAGCGGACTATACGAGCTTTCTCGACAGAGACGGCCTCAAAGGCGCACGGATCGGTGTGCCGAGCGACCCCTCCGATCCGGCGAACGATTTCTATTACAGCGCGCTGCCCCAGCGCGCCGCCGCGGTCATGCGCGAGACAATCGCGGTGCTCGAACGCGAAGGGGCGACGGTTGTGCGCGCCAACATCCCAACCGAGGGTTGGATCGGCGGACCGGGCACCGAGATGGCGATCCTCAACCGGAATCCGGAGAGCGCTACGAAGAACCAACCGGCACGCCGGCCGATCGTCTTCGTCTACGAGTTGAAGCACGACCTGAACCTTTACCTGCGTGACTGGGCCGCCGGCACCCGCATCGCGAGCCTTGCCGACATAATCGCGTTCAATGCCGAGCATGCCGACCGCGCATTGCGCTTTGGTCAGGACATCTTTCTTGCCGCCGAGGCGACCCACGGGGATTTGAGCGAGCTCGAATATGTTTCGGCGCGGCAGATGGACCTCCGCGCCTCGCGCACCCTCGGGCTCGACGCCTATATGGACGAGCACCGGCTCGACGCGGTGCTGTTCCCCGCCATGTCCGGCGCCGCGATCGCCGCCAAAGCCGGGTACCCCAGCGTCCAGGTACCAGCCGGCTTCGTCTCCGGGATCCGCGACAAGGAGACCCTGGATTACCCTTACGGTGCCACCTTTACCGGCCGCGCCTGGAGCGAGCCCATCCTGTTGCGTCTCGCCTATGCCTTCGAACAGGCTACCCAGGCGCGCCGTCCGCCACCCGGCCTGCCGTCGTTAAATTCGGCTTGTGCCCGTTAGCCTGCCGAACCTTAAATTTGAGGCCGACGCGGCGGCCCGATTGTTTTATGACCATGCAGCCGCAACGCTTTCGCAATCGCACCGATGCCGGCCGCCAACTCGCCGAGAAGCTGGCGGCTTACGCCGACCGGCCGGATGTTCTGGTCCTCGCGCTGCCGCGCGGCGGGGTACCCGTCGGTTTTGAAGTAGCTCGGGCGCTCGGCGCGCCGCTCGATGTTTTTCTCGTGCGCAAGCTGGGCGTTCCCGGACACGAGGAGCTGGCGATGGGCGCGGTCGCAACCGGCGGCGTCCGCGTTCTGAACGATGAAATCGTGCGCGGTCTCGGAATTTCGGAACGTGAAATCGACGCGGTCGTGGCGCGCGAGCTGCAGGAGCTGACGCGGCGCGAGCGGCTCTATCGGGGCGACCGTCCGCCGCCAGATGTCGCCGGCCGGACAGTAGTTCTGGTCGACGACGGTCTGGCGACCGGAGCCACGATGCGGGCTGCCGTCGCGGCGTTGCGACGGCAGCAGCAAGCGCGGATCGTCATAGCGGTGCCGACCGCATCCCCGGACACCTGTGAGGCGCTGAAGGCCGAGGCCGACGACGTCGTTTGCGCCATCACCCCCGAGCCGTTTTTCGCTGTCGGTCACTGGTACGAGGATTTCACGCAGACGACCGACGACGAGGTGCGCGACTTGTTGTGTGCCGAGGGCGATTTGTCGACCGCTTAGGCGGACCTACCGAAGATCGACTGGGCCTCCCTGACGAGCTTGTCGATCAATTGACTGGCGGGCATCTCTTTGATCAATGGTGCTGCCTGGCCTGCCCAGAACGGCATGAACGAGGCGCGCGCCTCCTCGCTCGGCAATTCCCAGAGCGGGCGTACGAGGCTCCCTTGCAGCGGAAACTCCAGTGGGTCGTTATCGGCCATCTCGGTAATGTAACGATTGCGCAATGCACGTGCGGGGCGGCCGGTAAAGGCGCGCGTCAGCTCGGTCCCGTCGTCGACGGCGCTGCGCAACTGCGCGCGGTGCAGTGGCGAAACGGTGGCTTCGGGGCATCCAAGAAACGCCGTGCCGAGCTGAGCCCCACTCGCCCCGAGAGCAAAGGCCGCCGCAAGGCCACGGCCATCGGCGATGCCGCCGGCGGCGATTACCGGCAAGCGCACGGCATCGGCGATTTGCGGCACCAGCGCCATCGTACCGACCATGCCGGCTCCCGGACTGACGCTGAAGCTGCCGCGATGGCCGCCGGCTTCAAAACCTTGCGCGATGACGGCATCGGCACCGTTGGCTTCGAGCGAACGCGCCTCGGCCACAGTCGTCGCCGAGCTGAGGATGATGCAACCGGCTTCCTTCACGCGCCGAACCGCGGTCGCGTCGGGCAGACCAAAGTGAAAGCTGACGACCCGAGGCCGCAGCTCGAGAACGAGGTTGAGCCTTTCTTCGTCGAAGGGTGGAAACGGCTCTTTGGGCTCGGGGACCGCTCCTAGTCCAAATTCGTCAAAATAGGGTGCGAGCCTCGTTCGCATGCGGGCCGACGCGTCGGGATCGAGCCGCGGGTGCGAGTGGACGAAAAAATTCAGATTGTAGGGACGGTTTGTCGCTTGGCGTAGTGCGGCGACCTGGTCTCGCACCGTCGCCGGCGGGATACCGGCGCAGCCGATCGACCCCAAGCCGCCCGCGTTGCACACCGCCGCGACGAGCGCAGGCGGCGCGAAGCCGGCCATCGGCGCCTGAATCACAGGGTGAGTGATGCCGAGCAGTTCGAGGAAATCCGGGCGTGGCCACATCGAAGTCACCTTCAGTCGCGCTTCGATGGCGGAGCCTAAGCCATCAAGCGAGCCCGCGACAGTCCCGGTTTTTTCCGGGCCGATCCGGAGTCGCATCCATGCCCGCATCTATCAGCGGTGCTCTACGGCCGGTGCACGCTTATTTTGATCGCGCATCGGCGAAACACCGCCTAGATAGATAGGCCGCTGACCGGCTTCTTACGGGAGGAACAGATATGGCGGAGAAGGATCCGGCGGAGAGCGGTCGGCGCCTGCATGTCACGACGCTCCTGGTTGCGTCGCGCCGCGCGCTCGACAACGCCTTGTCGGAGCTCGGCTTTCCCGAGGATGACGACCGCATCGTCGAGCACGATGGCCGTCTGGCTTTCCTGACCTGCTCGCACGAAGAGGATTGCGACGACATGTTCGCGCTGATCAGCGAATTGTCGTCGCGCGGCGAAAGCTGGGAATTGCAGTCGCGCATCGACGCCGAGGCGGGACGCGCCATTTACCAATCCTTTGCACGATATCGCCCGGTCGAAGCGGTCGACGCCGCGGTCGAGGACGAGCCGGAACCGGACACCCCCGAGTCACCGTTGTACGACGTCGAGACCGCCGAGGGATTGGCGGCGCTGAAACGCATACTGAAGCGCATCGAGCCGGCCGACGCGTTTGCGACAATTCGGGCCGGCCGCGACGGCCGCGCCACCGCCCGTGTCCTGCGCCGCGGGTCGCGGCGGCTGCTGGCGGCGGCGACCGCCGCCGACGAGTTGACACTGCGCAGCGTCATCCGGGAGATCCTGCCCAACGTCATGCTCGACGTCGCGATGAAGCCGCCCGGCTAGGCGAGGCTGAGAAACCGGAGCGCGCTACTCTAATCCACCCAACCCGAGTAGAGCGCGGGGGTGCGGATGATTGGCCGGGATCTGCGCGCGCTCGATAAGCTGCAGACCCTGACGGCGCTGGTCCGTGACAGCACGCTCCGTCTCGCCGTGACCGGGCTCAGCCGGTCCGGCAAGACCGCGTTCATCACTAGCCTGGTCCAAAATCTGTTGAGCGCCGTCGGCCGGCCGGGGCGTCTGCCGTTCCTGCGGGCTGCGGCGGAGCGCCGGATTATGGGCGTGCGAACGCTCGCGCCGGAACGGGGTGACGTACCTCCGTTTCCGCTCGAGGAAACGGTCGCGGCGCTCGCTGCCGACCCGCCGCACTGGCCCGCGAGCACAACCGACTTGCGACGGGTGCGGCTGTTGCTCCGGTTCTCCTCGGCGGGTCTGCTTCGGCGAAGGCTGCTCGGCACCGCCGCCGAGCTGTCCGTCGAAATTCTCGATTATCCTGGCGAGTGGCTGCTCGACTTGCCCTTGCTGCAGCAGAGCTATGGCGATTGGTCGCGTGCGACCCTCGCTTTGGCGCGCCGCGAGGTGCGCGCCCCGCTCGCTCGCGACTGGCTCGACTTTGTGGCCCGCCATCCGGCAGACCGCGCCGGCGATCAGCAAACGGCGTTGCAGGCGCACCAGCTGTACCGTGACTTTCTTGCCACCTGCCGCGACCGGGAGCAGCTGAGCCTGCTGCAGCCCGGGCGTTTCCTGAACCCCGGACAGATCGCCGATCCCTCGGTGCTGCAGTTTTGCCCGATGCCGCTGGCGATCGGAGCGCGGGCGCCGCCCGGCAGTCTCGCCGCGCTGATGGAGGCGCGTTTCGAGGCATACAAGCGCGCTATCGTGCAGCCCTTCTTCGCACAGCTCGCCCGTCACGTGGACCGGCAGATCGTGCTCGTCGACGTGCTGCGTGCGCTGAACGCCGGAGAAGAGGCCTTTGCCGATCACCGTCTGGCGCTCGACACGATCCTCGCCGCGTTCCGCTTCGGCAGACGAAGCCTGCTGCGCCGGCTGTTCGGCGCCCGCATCGACCGGGTCCTGTTTGCCGCGACCAAGGCCGACCATGTGCCGGCATTGCAGCGCGACCAACTCGAAGCGTTGATGGCCAATCTGGTGGAAGCCCCGACCCTGCGCGCCAAGGCCGCCCGCGCCCGCGTCGCGGCGACCGCGCTCGCCTCGGTCCGCTGCACCGAGGACGGCACCGATGTGATCGACGCCCGCAAGGTCGACATCGTCGTCGGATTGCCCGAAGGCGGCGAGCGGCGCATTCGTTTTTTCCCCGGAATTGTGCCGGTGACGCCGCCGCCCACCGGGTTTTGGGGCGAACGGTTCACCGAATTTCCGATCTTCCAGCCGCCGCGCATCACCAGGGCGGAGGGCGGCGGCATTCCCCATATAAATCTCGACAAGGCGCTAGATTTTCTGCTGGAGGATGCCCTCGCATGACGTTCCTGTTCCCATCGCACCGTTCCTCCCCTCTCCCCTCGCCGGCCGGGGGGAGAGGGCAGGGTGAGGGGGGCCGACGGGCACGCTCCGCGGCTGCCCACCTCACCCTCCCGCCGCTACGCGCCGGGCCCCTCCCTCTCCCCCCAACGGGCGGAGAGGGGCTCAGATGACCGTCGAAACCGAGCCGCCGCGTGAGAGGCTGCGTCCGCGCATTCTCGAAACCGAGGAAACCGGACGGCTCGAGCTGAATCTGCAGCTGCCGCCCGAAACGGACCTTCCCGCTCTGCGAACCCGGCGGTCCCGGTCGCCAATTCGCGTCGCAGCGACCGGCCTCGGGATCCTCGTCCTCGGCCTCATCGGCATCGACCTGATCCAATTCATCGACGGTGCCTTTGCGCATGGCGCCGGGCTCGGCATCGCCGCGACGGCGGCGGTGACAGCCGGCAGCGGCGGTGCCGCCTACTGGCTCGGCGCGGAATTGCGCGGGCTGTGGCGTCTGCGCTCCACCGAGCGCCTCAGAAGCCTGATCCCGGTTGCTTTGGCGGACGAGTTGAAGGCGGAGATCGAGGCTGCCGCGGCAATCATGGCGGCCGACCCGCTATTGAGCGAGGCGGTCGCCCGTTATCGCGCCGTTCGCGAGCCGCACCACAGCGGCCGTGATGCGCTCGAACTGTTTTCCCGTTTTGTCCTCACCCCCGCCGACCGTCTCGCCGAGGCCGCGATCCGCCGCGCCGCGACGCAGGCTTTCGCGATAAATGCGATCAGCCCGACCGCGCTGCTCGACACTCTGCTGTTTGCCGCCCGCGCCCTGCGCCTAATTCGTGAAATTGCCGAGATCTATGGCCAGCGCCCCGGGCTCGCCGGCACCATCCACCTCCTGCGGCGGCTGGCGAGCGGCGCCGGGATGGTCGGGGCCGTCGATCTGGTCGGTGGGATTCTCGTGCAGCAGCTCGGCGGCGCCGTCATGGAGCGCCTCAGCGCCAGCGCCGCCGAAAGCGCCTACGCCGCGCAAAAGATGGCGCGCCTCGGCATCATCGCGATGGCGCTGTGCCGCCCCGTCGACTTCCGCCCCGGCGAGGTCCCGTCGCTGCGCGGCCTCGTCTCGGGTCTTCTCAAGGCCGACCACCAGGGCTTGGGCTGAGGCGTTTGATAAAGCTTGCTCAAACACCCAAAGCGGCATGACATTTGCGTGAGTGAAGCACCCCTTCCGGGAGGTCAGTCTCATGCTGTCGCGCCGCTCTTTGCTCATCTCCGTATCGGCCGCCGCCCTCGTCGGCGCCTTTGCGGGTTTGGATCTCGCCCATGCCGCTGACAAAACGATCAAGGTTGGCATAAACCTGCCCTTTACCGGGGCCGATGCGCATGACGCCGAATTGATCAAGGATGGCGCCTTGCTGGCGATCGACGAAGCGAACGCACAGGGCGGGGTTGCCGGTTATAAGATCGAGGTGCTGCTGCTTGATGACGGCACCGCCACCGCCGGTCAATACGATCCTGCGCAAGCCGCGACCAACGCGCGCAAGATGGTGTCCGACAAGGCCGTCGTCGCGGCGATCGGGCCGCAGATGAGCGGCTCGGGCAAGGCGATGTCGCCGATTTTGAGCCAAGGTGATCTGGCGACGGTCACCCCGAGCTCGACCAACCCCGACATCACCGACCCGAAATTCGCCGGGCAATATCGGCCCAAAGGAAAGGCGATCTATTTTCGTACCGTGACTACCGACGCCTTCCAAGGGCCGAACATGGCCAATTATTATGCCGATGTCCTCAAGGTGAAATCGGTCTATGTGCTCGACGACAGCGGCGCCTACGGTGTCGGGATCGCCGACACCTTCCAGGCGCAGGCCGAGAAGCGCGGCATCAAGGTGCTCGGCCGCGACCAACTCAACCCCAGAGAGACCGATTACGCGACCACTCTCACAAAAATCAAATCGCTCAATCCCGACGCCCTATATTATGGCGGCGTCGCTCAGGCCGGAGTGAAGGTCGTCAAGCAGGCCTCCGACATTCTGCCCAAGATGATCAAGGGCGGCGGCGACGGCCTCTATGGTGCAGAGATATTGCGCGGCGCCGGGTTCCCTGCGGCCGAAGGGTGGTACGCGACGATCGCGGCGCCCGATATTCTCGAAAATCCAGACGCAGCGCCAGTCATCGAACGGTTCGTCAAGAAATACGGGCAGCAGCCCGAGAATTACTCGATCACCGCCTATGATGCGGCGCTCGTCATTCTCGACGCGGTCAAACGCGTCGCCGATTCGGGCAAGGAGGTGACGCGCGAGGCTGTACGCGATGCGATGCAGACCGCCCATGTCAAGACCCTGCAGGGCGAGATCACCTTTGACGAAAATGGCGACTTGCGAAACCGTGAGATCAGCGTCTTCCGCATCGTCAAGGACGACAAATATCCGCCCGACGACGTCCTTCACCAGTACAAATACCTCGGAGTCGCGCCGCAGAGCTCGTGACGTGAATACCCAGCACAGGAGCCCCTCTCCGCCCTTCAGGGGGGAGAGGGAGGCGCCCAACCCGCAGGGTTGGGAGGGTGAGGTGGGCGACGCTGCAGACCCGCTCGACGGCCCCCCTCACCCTACCCTCTCCCCCCGGCGGCGGGGAGAGGGTAATAAAAGCGACGACAACTAGATGTCCGACTATGGCGTGCTCTTGCAGCAGGTGGTCAACGGGCTGAGCCTCGGCGCGATGTATGCCTTGCTGGCGCTGGGATTTACGCTCGTCTACGGCATCCTCGAGCTGATCAACTTCGCGCATTTCAATGTGTTCATGGTCAGCTCGTTTTTCGGCATGTGGGCCCTCGAGTTTCTCGGCATCACGGGTCAGAGCCGGGTGCTTGCGGGCCCGGCATTGGCCGGAGCACTGGTCTTTGCCTTCGCTGTCACGATGCTCGGCGCCGGGATCCTCGGCGTCGCGATCGAGCGTCTGTCGCTTCGGCCGCTGCGCGGGGTCCGCGGGACCGCCGCGATGATTACAACGATCGGCGTTTCGTACATCCTGTTCAACATCATCTTGCTGACTGTCGGCGCCGGGTCGGAGAACTACCCCAACCCGCTGCCGGTGGTGCGCTGGCAATTGGGGGAAGTGACCCTTGAGCTGAAGGAGCTGCTGATCTGGGGCGTAGCCGTGGCGCTGATGCTGGCGCTCCATTTCTTCGTCAACCGCACCCGCCTCGGCAAGGCGATGCGCGCGACCGCGCAGGATGCCGAGGCGGCACGGATGATGGGGGTCGATGTCGACCGCGTCATTGTCACAGCGTTTTTTCTGGGGTCCGCGCTGGCCGGGGCGGCGGCGCTGATCTTTGGCCTCTACTATAATTATACGAGCTTTATCATCGGCTATACCGCAGGGCTGCGCGCCTTCACCGCGGCAGTATTGGGCGGGATCGGTAGCATTCCCGGAGCGATGGTCGGCGGCCTGCTGATCGGTCTTATCGAGACCTTGGGCGGGCAATTGATCGCCGTGCGCTGGACTGATGTGATCATCTTCTCGATCCTGGTTCTCGTTCTCGTCTTTGTGCCGACGGGACTGTTCGGCCGCGCCACCCCGACAAAATCGTGAGAAACGGAATCGGCATCCGAGCACTGCTGCCGATCAGGACCGGCAGCGGCGTTCTCGGCCGAGTTTCCGCGCGCAGCCGCGCCCGCCTCGGCGTCCTGCTGGTCACGGCGGCGGCGGCGCTGTTTCCACTGGTCAACGGCAACGACGCCGACATTGATTCGGCGGCGAACGCACTCGCCTTTGCCGCCTTGGCGCTCGGCCTCAACATCGTCGTCGGCTTCGCTGGCCTCTTGGATCTCGGCTACGCCGCGTTCTTTGCCATCGGCGCCTACGCCTATGGCGCTGCCAGCTCGTGGCAAGTCCAGCCGGCGTGGAGCGGCTTCTGGGAGCCCTTGCAGTGGCTCGACCTCGTCAGCCGTTTTCACACCGCGGGCGGCGATGTCGTCCATTTCCAGGTCTCGTTCTGGCTGATGCTGCCGATCGCAGCGGCGATCGCCGCGTTTTTCGGGGTATTGTTCGGCGCGCCCACCCTGCGGCTCAAAGGCGATTATCTGGCGATCGTGACGCTCGGTTTTGGCGAGATCGTGCCAATTGTCGCACGCAATACGCCGTCGGTCACCAATGGCGCCATGGGCCTCAACGGCGTCGCTGCGCCACGGCTCTTCGGCTACGATTTCGGTGTCAACGCGACCCCCTACTATTATGTCGGGCTCGCGCTAGTCGCGTTTTTGATCCTGACGAGCCAGAGGCTCAAGGATTCGCGCATCGGCCGCGCTTGGATGGCGATCCGCGAGGACGAGATCGCCGCCGCCGCGATGGGCGTCGACCGTGTCCGTTTCAAGCTCCTGGCCTTTGCGATCGGCGCTGCCTTTGCCGGAGCCACCGGCACCTTCTATGTCGCCAAATTGCAGACCGCGACACCAGAGATGTTCATGTTCCCGGTCTCTGTCATGGTCCTGGTCATGATCGTCTTTGGCGGGATCGGCAGTGTCTGGGGGGTCGTGGTCGGCGCGTTGCTGTTGCAGATCCTTCAATCCTGGTTTCTCGAAGATCTGTCGCAATGGCTGCATGCGTTCGGCCGGCTCGTGAACATCCAGTGGCTGCAGCATGTCGAGCTCGCCTCGTCGATCGAGCTGATTTTCGGTTTTATTCTGGTGCTGATGATGCTCTACCGCCGTGAGGGGCTGATACCGGCGACACGCCGCGTTGCGCCGTTAAGCGTCGACGAGCAGACGGCCCAGGTCGGGCGGGGTGGCTTCGACCTCATTCCCGGCCCCCTCCCTAACCCTCCCTCGCTTGCGGGGGAGGGAGGGGTGGGGGCTCGCGCGGCGAGCGGGCCGTTGCTCGAAGTTTCAGATCTGACCGTGCGCTTTGGCGGGCTGGTCGCCTTGCGGTCGGTCGAACTGAGCGTCCCCGCCCAGACGGTCGTTGCCGTGATCGGGCCCAATGGCTCGGGCAAATCGACATTGTTCAATGTCGTCACCGGTGTAGTTCCAGCCGGTCGCGGCAATATTCGCTTCGCTGGCAAAGCGATCGGCCGGTTGAGGCCGCATGAGATATTGGAGCGCGGGGTTGCTCGCACCTTCCAGAATATCCGCCTGTTCCCGAACCTGACTGTGCTCGAGAACGTCATGATCGGCATGCATGCGCGGCTCGATACCGGTCCCGTGGGCGCGCTGTTGCGGCTGCCGGCGAACCGCCGCGAGGAGGCGGCGGCACGCGAGCATGCGCGCGAAATCCTGGCATTGTTTGGCAACCGGCTGTTACCGCGTGCCGACCACCTCGCCGCCAGCCTTTCCTATGCCAATCGACGTCGCACCGAGATCGCGCGGGCGCTCGCCACGCAACCAAAACTGTTGCTGCTCGACGAGCCGACGGCAGGGATGAACCCGGCCGAGACATTGGAGCTGGCCGATCAGATCCAAAGCCTCAACCACAACGGTCTGACGATCCTGCTGATCGAGCACAAGCTCGACGTCGTTGCAATGCTGGCGGACCAGGTCGTCGTGCTCGACCACGGCGAGAAGATCGCCGAAGGGCCGCCGGAGGCTGTGCGCCGCGACGAAGAGGTGATCCGCGCCTATCTCGGCAGGAGCGCCGCTTTTGCCTGAGTTGCTCGAGTTTCGACCCATGCTTGAATTTAAGGCCGTCGACACGCATTACGGCGACCTTCACGTGTTGAAATCGGTCGATTACCGGATCGCGGCGGGCGAGATCGTTTGCCTGTTGGGCGGCAACGCCTCGGGCAAATCGACGACAATGAAGGCGATCATGGGAAGCGTCGCGCCGACTCGCGGCGAGATCCTTTACGAAGGCCATTCGATGAAGGGCGTTTCGATTGCGGAGCGGGTGCGCCGCGGCATCGCGCCGGTGCTTGAGGCGCGGCGCCTCTTCCCGCGCATGACGGTCTACGAGAACCTCGAGATGGGCGCCTACACGCGGCGCCGCGGGCCCGAGTTCGACGAGGATCTGGCGCGCGTCTTCGCGCTCTTTCCGCGCGTCGAGGAGCGTCTCCAGCAGCTCGCGGGCACCTTGTCGGGGGGCGAGCAGCAGATGGTCGCGATCGGCCGCGCGCTGATGGCGCGCCCGAGGCTCTTGTGTATGGACGAGCCATCGATGGGCCTCTCGCCCGCCTATGTCGAGCAGGTCTTCGACATCATCCGGACGATCAACGAGCAGGGCGTCACGATCTTCATGGTCGAGCAGAACGCCAACATGGCGCTCTCGATCGCCGACCGCGCCTATGTCTTGCAGACCGGCCAGGTCGTGCTGAGCGGCCCTGCCGCTGAGCTGCGCGAAACCGAGCTGATCCGCCACGCCTATCTCGGCGAACTCAAGGTGGCGTAAGAATGCCTGCCATGAAACAGAAGCGAAAAGCGCTATCATTTCAAGGCAAGATCGTCATTCCGGGACGGCCCGTGGGCCGGGCCCGGTGCTGATTTCGGGTGAGCCGGAGATCGGCAAATCGCGCTTGACTGCCGAGCTCGGCGGGCGCATCGCGGACGAAACGCATATCAGGCTACGCTACTTCTGCTCGCCTTACCATCAGGACAGCCCGCTCTATCCGTTCATGGTCCAGCTCGAACGTGCCGGCGGGTTCGCCCGCGAAGACACGGTCGAGGAGAAACTCCGCAAGCTCCGGCAATTGCTCGCACCGGCGACGCCGGGTGCCGACGAAGTCGAAATGTTGGCCGAGCTGCGCACCAGCTCGAAGCTTTGGCGCGCGTGCAACCCGTTCTGATGATTTTCGAGGACGCGCACTGGGTCGACCCGACCTCACGCGAGCTGCTCGACCTAACAATTCCTGGGGTCGCGGGAATTTCGGTTTGCTCGTGATTACATTCCGCCGGGGTTCCAGCACAGCTGGGGCGGCGAGCCGCATATCACCCCGCTGGGCTTGAAACCGGCTTGCCGGACACGACGGCGCGATGCTGGTCGAACGGCTCGCCGGCGATGCCGGCCTCTCCCCTGAAACCGTTGACGAGATCGTCGAACGCGCCGACGGCGTGCCGCTTTTCGTCGAAGAACTCACCAAGGCCGTCCTCGAAACCAACGACCGAGTATTGGCGACAAGTGCGCTGCCCGAGCTCGCGATCCCGCCCAGTCTGCACGCCTCGTTGATCGCACGGCTCGACAGACTGGGTTCGATCGCCAAAGAGGTTGCGCAGGTCGGTTCGGTGATCGGCCGCGAATTCGGCTATGATCTAATCGCGCAAGTGGCGCAGCGGTCTACGGCGGAGCTGCGAGTCGCGCTGGATCGCCTGACCGAAGCCGGGCTGCTGTTCTGCCGCGGTGGCGCGCCGCAATCTACCTATCTCTTTAAGCACGCGCTGGTGCAGGACCCAGCCTATGGCACCTTGTTGCGAGCCCGGCGCCAGCAGCTGCACGCGCGCGTTGCGACAGTGTTGAAGCAGCATTTCGCCGATCTCGTCGAACGCCAGCCTGAACTCCTCGCCCACCACTTGACCGCAGCCGGCGACGCTCCGCCATTTCCGAAGCGATCAGCGACGCCGGCGGGGACCGGTCTTCGACCGCGGCCACCGGTATCTGCCGGCGGTCGGGCTGCTGCGGGCCGGAGCCTCTTCCTCTATTCGGAAGACCAGGCGGCCGCCGATCCCGTCGGCTTCCACCAGGCGCACCAGGACTTCTCCGCCGAGCCGGTAGATCCGGCCGGAATTGCGCCCGACCAATCGCTGGGCTTTCTCGTCGCGGACATAGTAGTCGCCGGGCAGGGTCGATATCGGGACCAGCCCGTCGGCGCCATTCTCCCGCAATCTCACGAACAATCCGAAACTCGCGACCCCGCTGATGTCGGCGGTGAAGAGGCTGCCGACCGATCCGGCGAGAAGGGTCGCCCGGTAGCGTTCGATGGCAGCCCGCTCAGCGTCGGCAGCGCGCCGTTCGGTGGCCGAGATGTGCGCGGCAATCGCTTCGAGCTGGTCATGGCTGGTTTCCGCTTCGGCATCTCCGAGCAGCGCGCGATGCACCAACAGGTCGGCGTAGCGGCGGATCGGTGAGGTGAAATGGGCGTAGCGGCGCAGCGCCAGACCGAAATGCCCGATATTGTTCGGACTGTAGGCGGCCTGTGCCTGGCAGCGCAGGACAAGATCATTGACCAGCACGGCCTCGCCGGTGCCGGCGGCGCGGCGCAGCACGCGATTGAACAACTCCGGCTTTAGCGCCTGCCCCTTCGCCAATGCCAGGCCGGGCAGGCCGGTCTCCTCCAGAAAGACGCGCAGCGCCTCCACTTTGTCCGGGTCGGGCGCGTCGTGCACGCGGTACATGCAAGCTCGCCGCCGCGCTTCGAGCTCCTCCGCGGCGGCGACATTCGCCAGGATCATGAATTCCTCGATCAGCCGATGGCTGTCGAGCCGCACGGCGCGCACGATTGCCGAAGGCCGCTTCTCGGCATCGAGCACGACCCGATCCTCGCCGAGATCCAGTTCCAATGCTCCGCGAGCCGCCCGCGCCTCGGCGAGGGCTGCGTAGCCGCCGTAGAGAGCGGCGATGGATTCCGGCGCCAGCGCGCAACCGGCACCGCTGTCCCGAGCCGCTTGGATCTCTTCATAGGTCAGACGCGCGGCCGAACGCATGATGCCGCGTTCGAAGCGATGCCGCCGTTTGCGGCCCGTGGCGTCGATCCAGAGGTGGACGGCGAGGCAGGCGCGGTCGACGCCGGGCTTGAGCGAGCACAGCTCGTTCGACAAGGCCTCGGGCAGCATCGGGACGACGCGGTCGGGAAAATAGACCGAATTGCCGCGCCGCTCGGCCTCATGGTCGAGAGCGCTGTCGGGCCGCACATACCAGGCGACGTCGGCGATGGCCACGATGAGGCGCCAGCCGCCATGGTTCTCCGGGTCGAGGTCCGGCTCGGCCCACACCGCATCGTCGAAATCGCGGGCGTCGCTGCCGTCGATCGTGACCAGCGGAATGCCCCGCAGATCGGTTCGCCCGGCCGGGCTCACCGGCAATGCCGCGTCGGCTTCAGCAAGCGCGGCGGCGGGAAATTCGGTCGGGATGTCGTAGGAGGCGATCGCCAGCAGGCTGATCGCACCGGGGTCCGAGGCGGGACCCAGCCGCTCGATGACGCGGGCGCGTGGCGCGCCGAGCCTTCCCGCGGCGAGCTGCTCGGCGACGACCAATTCGCCTTCGCCCGCGCCGCCCGTGTCGCGCGCCGCGACCCGGTACTCGTTGCGGTTACGCCGGTCGGCCGGCACCAGCCTGCCGCCCTCCCGGGTATTCTGGAATGTCCCGATGATCCGCTCGCCGGCGCTGTCGAGCCGGCGGATGATCCGCGCTTCGATGTCGCCGGTCTCGAGCGGGACGAGCCGCGCCGCGGCGCGCTCGCCGACCTTCAACGCCTCGCTCGTCCCGGTCTCGATAATGCGCAAGATCGGCGACGGCTCCGGCCCCGGCCAGGCGACCGGGCGGGCGAGCGCCAGCCCGTCCTCGTCGCTGCCGATCCGCTCGATAACGGTCACCTCGGGAAGTGGCGGAGCGGCGATAAAGCGCCGGTTGGCGGCGCGCGTGACGGCTCCGGAACGCTCGATGTTGCGCAGCATGTCGCGCAGCTCCGGCCGATTGCCCGGCGCCACAGCGAAGGCGCGCGCGATCTCGCGCTTGCCGACCGCGGCGGGGCTTTCGCGGATGAAGGCGAGAAGCTCGGCCGCTGAAGGAAGATCGCCGCCGTGGCTGCGCCGCTCTCCGGAACTATTCGCGCGGGACTTCGCCACTCAGCGGGGCGCCGGCCCGGATCGGGGTCGAGGGGTTTTCGCTGCCGATCGACTGACGCCGATCTTGGCTGCCGCGGACTTTTTGACGGCACCGGTCCTTTTCGCCGGTTTGGTTTTTTTCGTCACCTTGGTCGTAGCGCCATTCTTGGCAGCCTTTGATGGGGCGGCTTTCGCGGAGGCGGCTTTGACGGTCTTGCGTCCCCGTTTCTTGCCCTTCTCGCGCTGTGCGGCGAGCAGCGGCAATGCCTCGGCGAGGGAGAAGGTGTCGGGAGAGGCGTTGCGCGGCAGCGACGCGATCACACCGTTATAGCTGACATAGGGACCGTAGCGTCCGCGGTAGAGGCCGACCGTGCCGCCTTGCGGATGGGCCCCGATTTCGCGAACCAGCTGCGGCCCGCGGCGCTGCGCGGACGACGGTTCGGCCAGCAGCACGACGGCGCGGTTCAGCCCGATGGTCAATACGTCGTCGTCGGCGCCGAGCGATTTGAAGGTCGATCCGTGTTTGATGTAGGCGCCGAACCTGCCGATGCCGGCGACGATCGCCTCGCCCGTTTCAGGATGGCGGCCGAGCTCGCGCGGCAACGCGAGCAGCCGCAACGCGGTCTCGAGATCGATTTCGGCCGGCTTGAGCGACCGGGGCAGGGCTACCCGCTTGGGCTTGAATTCCCCGTTGCCTTCGCCGAGCTGGACATAATGGCCATAGGGGCCCTTTTTCAGCGTGACCGCCAAGCCGGTCCCGGGGTCCGTGCCGAGCGCGGTTTCGGGAATGGCGGCCTCGGCGTCGCTCTCCACCGCGAGCGGCCGTGTAAAGCGGCAGTTCGGGTAATTGGAGCAGCCGATGAAAGCGCCGAACTTGCCGAGCTTGAGGCTGAGCCTGCCCGCGCCGCACACGGGGCACAGACGCGGGTTGTGCCCGGCCTCGCCATTCGGAAAAAAGTGCGGCCCGAGCGCCTCGTCGAGAGCGGTCAGCACCTGGCTGATCGTCAATTCCTTCGTGCCGGCGACCGCGGCCGAAAAATCCCGCCAGAAGTTCCGCAGCACCTCCTTCCAATCGATGCGTCCGCCGGAAATATCGTCGAGCTGGTTTTCGAGGTCGGCGGTAAAATTGTACTCGACATAGCGCTCGAAGAAGTTCGTCAGAAATGCGGTGACGAGGCGCCCGCGGTCCTCAGGAACAAACCGCCGCTTTTCTAGCCGGACATAGTCGCGATCCTGCAGAACCTGCAAGATCGAGGCATAGGTCGAGGGCCGCCCGATGCCGAGCTCTTCGAGTTTCTTGACGAGACTGGCTTCGGTGTAACGCGGCGGCGGCTGCGTGAAATGCTGGCTCGGCGTAACCTCGCCGCGCGCGAGCCGTTCGGCCTTGCGCATCGCCGGCAGCCGCCCGCCTTCGCCCTCCTCGTCGGCCGTGTCGTCGCGGTCCTCTTGGTAGAGCGTGAGAAACCCGTCGAACAGGGTGACCGAGCCATTGGCGCGCAGGCGGAGCCGCTCGGCGGCGTCGGCAATATCGACGGCGACCTGCTCGAGCAGCGCCGACGCCATCTGGCTCGCCACGGTCCTCTTCCAGATCAGCTCATAAAGGCGGAGCTGGTCGCGGTCGAGATGGCGGGCAACATCGGCGGGCTTGCGCGCCAGATCGGTGGGCCGGATCGCTTCGTGCGCTTCCTGTGCGTTCTTCGCGGGGCTGCGATAAACCCGCGGCGCGTCCGGGAGGTAGCGTGGTCCGAACTCGGCGCCGATCAGCTGGCGGGCCGCGGCGATCGCCTCGGCAGAGATCGCGACGCCGTCCGTTCTCATATAGGTGATCAATCCGACCGTCTCGCCGGCGAGTTCAATCCCCTCATAGAGCCGCTGCGCGATCTGCATAGTCCGGTTGGCCGACAGGCCGAGTTTGCGGGACGCCTCCTGCTGCAAGGTCGAGGTCGTAAAGGGCGGGAACGGGTTGCGGCGGACCTGCCGGCTGTCGATCTCGGCGACGGTAAAACCGGACGCCCGCAGGATCGCGTCGGCGGCGGCCCGCGCCTTGGCCTCGGTGTCGAGATCGAAGCGCTCGAGGCGCTTGCCGTCTAGGTGGGTCAAGCGAGCGGTAAAGCTCTGCCCGGCCTCGGTCTTGAACTCAACCTCGATGGTCCAGTATTCGCGGGACTTGAACGCCTCGATCTCGGATTCCCGCTCGCAGATCAGGCGCAGCGCGACGGACTGCACGCGGCCCGCCGAGCGGCTGCCCGGAAGCTTGCGCCACAGCACCGGCGACAGGGTGAAGCCGACGAGGTAATCGAGCGCGCGGCGGGCGAGATACGCGTCGACCAGCTCGCGGTCGATCTCGCGAGGCCGGGTGAACGCATCGAGCACCGCGTTCTTGGTCACCTCGTTAAATACGACCCGCTTGATGTCGAGATGCTTCAGCCCGCGGCGGGAATTGAGCACCTCGTGCACATGCCACGAGATTGCCTCGCCTTCGCGGTCCGGGTCGGTCGCGAGAAACAGCCGGTCGGCGCCGCGCACCGCTTCGAGGATGGTCTTCAGATGTTTTTCGGACTTGCCGTCGACCTCCCACGACATCGCAAAATCCGCATCCGGCAGAACCGAGCCGTCCTTTGCCGGGAGGTCGCGGACGTGGCCGTAGCTGGCCACGACCTTGTAGTCGCTGCCCAGATACTTGTTGATGGTCTTTGCCTTTGCAGGCGATTCGACGACGACGACTTTCATAAATCGGCTCTATGGCGCAAGGTCGCCCCTGCGGGACAGCTTAGGTGGGTGCGCAATCAAAGCGACGCAAATATTCAGCGCAAGGAAACGAGGTTGCCGGGGTGGCGTTCGACCCGGCCGGCTAGTTCCAGCTCGAGAAGGAGGGTGGCCACTGCGGCGGCTGACAAGTGGCATTGGCGCACCAGTTCGTCAACCGCGACCGGGGTCGGTCCCAATCTCTCAGTGATGAGTTCGAGCGCGGCGTCATCAGGTACCGGCGCCTGCGTTATGGCCGCCGGCCAATCGATCACCGCCGGCGGTGGAAGCGACGGACGCGGGGGCGGCGGGACGGCCGGGTGTTTTAGCTGCGCCCCGAGCTGCGACAGCACGTCCTCGGCACCCTCAGTCAGGATCGCGCCCTGCCGCAGCAGATCGTTCGAGCCGCGGCAGCGCGGATCGAGCGGCGAGCCCGGCACCGCGAAGACGTCCCGGCCCTGCTCGAGTGCGAATTGGGCAGTGATGAGCGAACCGGAGCGCGCCGCGGCCTCGACCACGACAACGCCGAGAGCCATTCCCGAAATCAGCCGGTTGCGGCGCGGGAAATGCCTCGCCTGAGGCTCGGTTCCGAGGGGCAATTCGGCGATGATCGCGCCCTCACGCGCCAATGCCTCGTGCAGCCCGCGATTTTCTTCGGGGTAGACGACATCGACCCCGCCGGCGACGACGGCAATGCTGCCGGTCTCGAGCGCGCCCAGATGCGCGGCGGCATCGATGCCGCGGGCCAGACCCGAAACCACGACGATGCCGCCCTGCCCGAGCGCGGCTGCGAGGTCGCGGCAGAACCGCCGGCCATTGGCCGAGGCGTTGCGCGCCCCGACCACCGCCACGATCGGGCTGCCGAGCAACTCCGCCCGCCCGAGCACTGTCAGGATCGGCGGCGCGTCGTCGATTGCCATGAGCCCGCTCGGATAGGCTGGCTCGCCCCAGCAGACTAGCCGCGCCCCGAGCCGCTGCAGTGCGGTGAGCTCGGCTTCGCCCTCGGTGCGGGTGACCGGGGTCAGGGTTTTGGAGCGCTCGCCGCGGCGCGCGAGCTGCGAGACCATTTCCAGCGCTGCGCGGGCCGAGCCAAAGCGGCGCAACAAAGCGTAAAAGGTGACCGGGCCGATGGTCTCGGTGCGGCACAGCCGCAGCCAGTCGAGGCGCTCCTGCGGATCGAGTTCGCGTGCGGCCAGTGCCTTGCCTCAGCTTTTACCGAGAGAGATCCGGCTCTCCGTGCCAGCCAGCAGCCGGCGGATATTCGCATGGTGCCGTGCGATGATTAACAATGCGATACCGGCGATCAGCAGCGCCGTCGCCTTGTCGGCCACGATTGCGGCGAGCGCGGCGCCGGCGACTGCGGCGACCAGCGCGGCGAGGGAGGAATAATGGAACAAGAGGGCGATGGCCATCCACAGGACCGCCGTGACGAGCGCCACCGGCCAGGCGAGCGGGATGAGGACACCGAGCGCGGTGGCGGCACCCTTGCCACCGCGAAAGCCGAGCCAGACCGGAAACATGTGGCCGAGGATCGCGCAGCCCGCCGCGGCCAGCGCGGGGGTATGCCCCCAGTGTTGGGCAATCACCACGGCGGCCGCGCCCTTCGCCAGATCGAGCAATACGGTCAGGGCCGCCAGCCCCGTGCTGCCGGTGCGCAGAACGTTGGTGGCGCCGATATTGCCGGAGCCAATCCGCCGGATGTCGCCATGGCCGGCGAGCCGGGTCAGCAACAGGCCGAACGGGATCGAGCCGAGGAGATAGCCGATCACCGCCGCTGCCAAGAGGGGGCTAGCCGGCACTTACCGCCTCGGCTTGGAAGATCGTGCGTCCGTCGACGAGCGTGCGCAGAACCCGGCCCTGCACCGGGCGTCCGTCAAACGGTGCATTCTTCGATTTCGAACGGAAATCGTCGGTGGAGATGCGCCACGGCAGATCTGGGTCGAAAAGGACGAGATCGGCCGGCGCGCCGGGCGCCAGCCTTCCGACCGGCAGACGCAGAATTCGGGCCGGGTTCGCGCTCAGGCGCCGGATCACCTCGAGGAGGACGAGATGGCCGTTGTGGTAGAGCTCGAGCGAGAGCGGCAGCAATGTTTCGAGCCCGACAATCCCGTAAGCCGCGGAGCTGAACGGCAGGCGCTTCGAATCCTGGTCCCACGGTGCGTGATCGCTGGCAACCGCATCGATCGTGCCGTCGCGCAAGCCTGCAACTACGGCCTGCCGGTCCCGTTCGCTGCGCAACGGTGGGGACAGCTTCGCGAATGTCCGGTAGTCGCCGATCGCCGTCTCGTTCAGCGCGAAATAGGGCGGGGCGGTATCGCAGGTCACCGGCAGCCCTTGCGTCTTGGCCCGCCGCATCGCCTCGACCCCGGCGGCGGTCGACACGTGAGCGACGTGATAACGGGTGCCGGTGATCTCGACCAGCCGCAGATCGCGCTCGATCATGATGACTTCGGCCATCGGCGTGATCGCCGGGAGCCCCAGCCGCGTGGCGGTCTCGCCTTCGCTGACTTCGCCGGCGCCAGCGAGGCTCGGCTCTTCGGGGTGTTGCAGCACCAGGAGATCGAACGTACGGGCATAGGCGAGAACCCGCCGCATGACGAGCGCATCGGCCACCGCCCGAACCCCGTCGGTAAAGCCAAGCGCCCCGTTCGCGGCGAGCAGCCCCATTTCGGTCAGATCGCGGCCGGCTATCGCCTTGGTCGCCGCGGCATAGGTGTGGATCTTGGCGAGCTTGACCTCGCGTGCCCGGCGCGCGAGGAACTCGACGACCGAGACATCGTCGACCGGCGGGTCGGTGTTCGGCAAGGCGACCATCGTCGTGACCCCGCCGGCGGCGGCAGCCCGCCCGGCGGTCTCGATCGATTCCATGTGTTCGGCGCCGGGCTCGCGCAGCTGCACGCGCATGTCGACGAGCCCGGGAGCAAGGCACAGCCCCTCGGCGTTTACCGTCTCCGCGTCGCGACCCGCGGCCGCGAGATCGCCGCCTACCGCGGCAATCCGGTCGCCTTCGAGCAGCAGATCGCCGCAAGCGTCGAGCCCGCTTTCCGGATCGAGCAATCGAGCACTGCGGAACAGGAGACGATTCACGGCAGGGGCGGGCCGTTGCCGAGATCGCGGGTCAGGATCTCGAGGCAGGCCATGCGGACCGCGACCCCCATCTCGACCTGTTGCCGAATGAGGCTGCGATCGATGTCGTCGGCGACCTCACTGCCGATCTCGACGCCGCGGTTCATCGGTCCGGGATGCATGATCAGCGCATCGGGCTTGGCCGCGCGTAATTTGTCGTAATCGAGCCCGAAGAAATGAAAATACTCGCGGGTCGACGGAACGAAGGCGCCGTGCATGCGCTCGCTCTGCAGCCGCAGCATCATCACGATGTCGACCTCGGCGAGCCCCTCGGTCATATCGTGGAAGACCTCGACGCCGAGCCGCTCGATCTCGGCCGGCAGCAGGGTGCGCGGCGCGACGACCCGCACCCGCGCCCCCATCGTGTTCAGCAGCGCGATGTTCGAGCGGGCGACCCGGCTGTGCAGGACATCGCCGCAAATCGCGACGGTGAGCCCCCCGAGCCGGCTTTTGCGCCGGCGAATCGTCAACGCGTCGAGCAACGCCTGGGTCGGATGCTCGTGACTGCCGTCGCCGGCATTGATGACGGCGCAGTCCAATTTCTCGGACAGCAGCTGAACCGCACCCGATTTGGGATGGCGGACGATCAGCACGTCGGGGTGCATCGCGTTCAACGTCATCGCCGTGTCGATCAGGGTCTCGCCCTTGTGCATCGAGCTCGCCGCGACCGACATGTTGATCACGTCGCCGCCGAGCCGCTTGCCGGCGACCTCGAAAGAGGTGCGCGTCCGCGTCGAGTTCTCGAAGAAACAGTTGATGATCGTGCGCCCGCGCAACAGTGCGCGCTTCTTCTCGGCCTGCCGGTTGAGCTCGACATAGCCGTCGGCCAGATCGAGGACATGCTTGATATCCTCGGGCGACAAGCCTTCGATACCGAGCAGATGACGGTGCCGGAATACCGTCTCGCGGGCAGCTCCCTGCATGAGCCCCGCACTATATGGAGAAGCCGCCCGGCCGGCAAGGACGACCGGGAGGGTTACCCAACGCGTACGATCAGGCTCGCGAATGCTCCACCGGCGAGCGCTCCGAGGCCGACTTGCTCGTGAACGGCCGCAGCGGCTCCGGGGTGCGCATGTCGCGCGGCGCAGTGAAATCCTTTCTTGCGATGCCGCGCATTTCTTCCGGCGGGCGCGGCATGCCACGGCGATCACTGTAATCGGGCCCTGGCCGGCTTGTGCTGCCGAGAGCCTGCGCGGTGATGCAGTCCAGCGCGGTCACGCCCGCCACCGCGGCGAGCGCAATGGCGACATTGCCCTTGCGCGGATTTCCCTCGTCGAGCCCCGTGGCGAGGGTTGCCAGATCGAGGGCATCGCCCGCAACCCGTCCCCAGATCCATGGACTGGGGTTGTCGCTCATCAGTGTGCCGACGCCGGCCGCCATCTCGCGGGCACCGTAAAACCGCAACAGCGATTCTTTCCCTTCCATCCCTAATTGCTCGCTCAGTATCCTCGGCGCCAGCATCTCGGCGAGGCCCAGCCCGATGCTGAACCACCCGAGACCGCGGGCAAGCGCCATTGCCGAGCCGTTCTGTCGATACGCCATGACGTTCACCCCTCTTTACGGTTTGAGCACTACCTTGACGCAGCCGTCTTCCTTGTCGCGGAAGGTTTTGTACATACGGGGCCCCTCATTGAGGGCGACCTTGTGCGTGATGACAAACGAGGGATCGATCTGATCCTCCTCGATGCGGTGCAGCAGGTCGTCTGTCCAGCGGTTCACATGCGTCTGCCCGGTACGCAAGGTAAGACCCTTGTTCATGAACATCCCGAACGGGATCTTGTCCGATAAGCCGCCGTAGACGCCGGGCATCGAGACGGTGCCGGCCGGCCGGCACACATAAAAGATTTCCCGCAATACGTGTGGCCTGTCAGTCTCGAGCATCAGCATCTGTTTCGCGCGGTCGTACATCGAGTTGATCGTCGCCGTGGCGTGGGCTTCCATCCCGACCGCGTCGATGCATTTCTCCGGCCCCTTGCCACCGGTCAGGTCGTTCAGGCGCTCGACGACGCTCTCCTCTTCGAAATTGATCGTGATGGCGCCGCCGGCGCGCGCCATGCTGAGCCGCTCGGGCAGACGGTCGATCGCAACAACTTGCTTGGCGCCGAGGAGGACGGCGCTGCGGATCGTCATCTGGCCGACAGGACCGGCGCCCCAAATCGCTACCGTATCGGTGGGCTCGATATCGCACTGCACCGCGGCCTGCCAGCCGGTCGGAAAGATGTCGCTGAGGAACAGCACTTTCTCGTCCTCGATGCCATCCGGGATCTTGACCGGACCGACATCGGCGTAGGGAACGCGGACATATTCAGCCTGGCCGCCGGGATATCCGCCGGTCAGGTGCGTATAGCCGAACAGTCCGGCAGTGGTGTGCCCGAAGACCTTGTCGGCGAGATCCTTGTTGCGGTTGGTGCGCTCGCAGACGGAGAAGTACCCGCGCCGGCACTGCTCGCACTCGCCGCAGATGATCGTAAACGGGACTACGACCCGGTCGCCCACCCGGAGCTTCTTGTTCTCTGAACCGACCTCGACCACCTCGCCCATGAACTCGTGGCCCATGATGTCGCCGGATTTCATACCCGGAATAAAAGCATCGTAGAGGTGCAGGTCGGAGCCGCAGATCGCGGTGCTCGTGACCTTGACGATCGCATCGCGCGGATGCTCGATCTCCGGATCCGGAACTCGATCGCAGCGAATGTCCTCTTTGCCGTGCCAGCACAGAGCCCTCATCAGGAATTTCTCCTTCGGATTTGCCGAGCGGCTTCCCGCCCTATGAGGCGAAAACCGGGGCCGGCCGAGTTCGTTCCTGATTACGCGACTTTCATGGACAGGACGCCGTCTGCTCGCGTTGGGGTTGACGCACCGCCGATCGTCTCCATGACCGCTGTTCTGCCGGTTGCGTCACTGCGCACAATCCACGATTGAGTTTGCTACTTCATCTTGCTGCATCTGCAGCCAATCAGCAGCAAAGCCTCGCCGATCGGTTGTTGAGCCAGCCCGACCCGGAGCTGCCATCCCCGTCAAAGCAACGCCGCCACGGCGAGCGTGGATTTCCTGCGCGAGCCGGCCCGCCGGCCGGCGGAATCCGCCCTTGGCGGCCGCCCGTGCCGGTCCCTCGCTCCTGTTCCCCCTGTTTTATCTGGTCGAGATCAGGCATCCGCAACCCCTTCAATCGCAATCTGAGCATCCGCTCGCGGGCTCAAGCGTATAATGCGAATATGGTAATTGCGTGACCTCTATGCCATATTTACCAGACGGGCCGGCGCTATTCGACGCGCCTCGAAGGGGGCGAGACGCAGCGCAGCGTCGCGCGCAGCTACAATGTCAGCCAGAGTACGATTTCGAGGCTCACGGCAATGATGCAGATATCTTGCATGGAGGAGGCTGGGGTGCGAGCCGTAGTGGATGGCTCACAGGCTTTTGCCTTTACGCCGAAGAAGGCTATAAAGCCGTCACATAGTGAGGACGACCCTGCCGAACGGGCGCTCCTCGACAAGGTAGCGCGGAGCATCCGCCGCCTCGTCCAGCGGGAAGGTCTTAGCCACGATTGGCTTGATCCCGCCGGATTGAAGCAGTTGGACGATGGTCTTCCACGCTTCCTCCCAAGCCGCGGGCGGCTGAGCGAACAGCAGGAAGCCTTTGATCGTGGCGCTCTTCCAGATCACATCGGTGACATCGATGGTCGTTTTGCGGCCTGCTGAATAGCCAAGCGTGATGAGGATGCCGCCGGGCGCAAGCGTTGCCAGCGCCCCGCTGAAGATTTCGCCTCCAATGGCATCGATCACGATATCCACGCCGTTCTCGTCCGTGATACGGTGCACTCCATCGCTTAGGGTCTCGGAAGAGCCATCGATATTGAATCCGAGCGCCTTGGCCTCCATAGCCTTTGAATGACTCGTCGTGCTTGAGATCGCGTTCTTCGCACCCAAGGCGCGCGCCAATTGCGTCACTGCGTTACCGACCGATCCACCGATTGCAGGCGCCAGCACTGTTTTGCCCGCCTGGAAACCAGCGAGGCTGAGGGTCATCTGCGCCGTAAGATACGCGACTGGAATCCCTGCGGCGCTCACGTCATCGATACCCTCAGGTATCAGGCAAAGGAGCTGCTTTCGTACAGCAAGCCATTCGCTGTAGGTCCCATCTTCTGAAACACCATAGGGTCCGGTGAACATCACCCGCGAACCGGCCGGAAACTCCGGTCCGCCTCCTTCCTCTACGACTCCCGCTCCTTCGTTCCCCAGAACCAGTGGTGCCTTCGCTCCGTGATATTGGCCAGACAAGATAGTGTGGTCCAAAGGCGTCGCGCCCGCGGCAGTCATCCGCACAAGCACCTTGCCATCCGAAACATCTGGTTTCGGAAGATCAACCAGCTTCAGATCTTCATAACCGTTGAACCCTCTTGCTCTCATCGCCCGCATAGATTGTCCTCCCGTTACCTGGATCGTTGAAAGCGGCGACTGTCTTCGTATAGTTTTTAGCAACGCATAGTTTTTAGCCGACATTTCCGAGATGGACAACCGATCTGGCCGCCCTTCGGGCTCGGCGTTGGTCGGATCGCACCGGTCGGATACAACCGGACCGGCTACAACCGGACCGGCTACAACCGGACCGGCTACAACCGGACCGGCTACAACCGGACCGGCTACGTTTCCTTGGGCGCCATCTGACCGGCGATCGGTCCGGCGCTACCGTGGCATCGGCCCGCTCCGTCCGCCGAACCACGGGTCTATTGGTCGCCCATCACGCGCGCCGCGAGCGCGGTCATGACGAGTGACAATCCGAAAAAGAGCATGTTGATGCCGACCAGGAGGCCGATGGCCCAGTCGGCCGAGCTCGGCCATCCTGCCCATATCAGGTAAGCGAGCAACAGGTCGACAATCCCGCTGAACATGACCCAGCCCCAACTGCGCAGATGCCGGCGATGTTCGATCGCGCCGATGATCGAGGCGATGCCCTCGACGATGAAGAACGCAACCAGCACCATCGTCAATGTCAGCACGCCTGCCAGCGGCCGAAGGATCAGTATCAGGCCCAACACAACCGACAGCAGGGCTGTCAGCATCGACCAGGCAAAGCCCGGCATACTGCGCGAATGCCACGCCGAGGCAGCGCGGAAAACGCCTGCAATGAAGAACAGCCACCCGGCAAAGAGCGTCACCGCCAATGTGGCGACGTTGGGTTCGGCGACCGCCAGGAACCCCAGCACCATCATGACGATGCCCTGGATCAGAAACAGCTTCCAATGTCTGTGTATCGCTAGTGCCAACTGGCTGCGCAGCCCGTCGATATCCGTTTGATTGCTCATCTCGCTACAGCCCTTATGGTTGCGCCGGTAGACGAACGCCGCCCGGCCCGATCAGGCCGGGATATGGCGCCTTGAAGCGCCAGAAGGTCCCGCTCGTCGCCCCCTCCAAGTAGATGGACTGATTGTCGGGGCATCCCGATCAGCACGGCGCTCACCAACCGTATCAGAGCACAAAAAGTCGGCATTGCTTCCCCCCTTTCTGCCAGTCAGGTTTGCTACAGAAATAGCATGTTCACACGACACCCTCCGCACGCAGCCTCTCGAAATCATCGGTGCTCACGCCGAGCCATTCGCCGAGCACCTCGGCGGTGTGCTCGCCGAGCAGCGGCGCCGGCTCGACCGGCGGCGGGGTGCCGTCGAACCGCACCGGGAAGGTTGGCATGCGCAACTCCCCATTGGGGTGCCGCATGGTCTGGATGATGCCGCGCTCCGCGAAACTGGGTTCACCCAGCAAATCGCCGGTGTCGAGTACCGCGCCGGCGGGGACGCCTGCGCCGCCGATCAGGCGCATCGCCTCGTGCTTATCGTGCTGTCGCGTCCAGTCGGAAACGATCCGGTCGATGTCGGCTTCGTGCTCACCGCGCGCCTCGCGCGTCGCAAAGCGCGGATCCGCGATCAGATCCTCCCGCCCGATGACCGCCAATAGCCGCCGCCAGTGCTCGGGGTTGGCGGGGCTGGTGAAGACGTAGACATAGTCGTTGGGCCCGCCGGGCTTGCACGGATAGATGCCGGCGGGCGCCATGCCGCCGGCCAGTGACTTGGCGCCATTGCGCATTGCCGGCTCGCCGCTCCTCACATGCTGCACGAAGGCGCCGCGGGTGTATTGCAATTGGGCGTCCTGCATTGCGATCTGCAGCCGGCGTCCCTTGCCGGTGGTATGGCGCTGATAGAGCGCCCCCAGGATACCGATCGCCAACAGCATGCCGGTGCCGGTGTCGCCCAATGTCGGCCCCGGCTTGCAAGGCCGGCCGTCGCGCTCGCCGGTGATCGCCATCGTACCGCCGCAGGCCTGCGCAATCATGTCGAAAGCGAGGTTGTTCTCGTAGGGGCTGCCTTCGCCAAAACCCTTCACCTGCGCGTAGACGAGGCGCGGATTGAGAGCGTGCAACACCTCCCAGCCGAGCCCCAGCCGCTCGATCGCACCGGGAGCGAAATTCTCGACAAAGACGTCCGCGCGCTTCGCCATCTCCTTGACCAACTGCAGGCCGCGCTCGGATTTGAGGTCGACCGTGGCGGATTTCTTGTTGGCGTTGTAGATCATGAAATAATAGGCGTCGGCACCGGGCTGCGGCCCCGAGCCGAGCGTCCGGCCGGGCTCGCCGCCCTTCGGGTTTTCCACCTTGACGACCTCGGCGCCCAGCCAGGCGAGAGCCTCGGTGCAGGACGGCCCGGCCTCGAATTGCGACAGGTCGAGAACCCGGACGCCGTCGAGACAGTTCGGCGCTGCGCCTGATCCGTCCATCGCCCATTGCTCCTTCTCAAACCAGTGGAGCATCACGATAGTGCAGACCGGCTACCGGTTGAAACGCCTTTCGCCGGCGTCAGCGTTTCGGAGAACCCGATGAGCGACCCTTACAACCTCCAACGATTTGTCGATGCCCAGAACCCGGTTTACGACAAGGTTTGCTCCGAATTGCGGGACGGCCGAAAGAAAAGCCATTGGATGTGGTTCGTCTTCCCGCAGAGCGCGGGCCTCGGCTCCAGTCCTCTGGCCCGCAAATTCGCGATTTCGTCCCTGGCGGAAGCCGCCGCCTATCTGGCGCACCCGGTTCTCGGCCCGCGCCTCGCCGAATGTACCAGGCTGGTAAATCTCGTAGAGGGACGACCGATCGAACAGATCTTCGGCTATCCCGATGATCTGAAGTTCCGGTCCTCGATGACCCTGTTCGCCAGCGCCGCGCCGGACAATCAGGTTTTCACCGACGCCCTGCAAAAATATTTCAGAGGCGAATTTGATCCCGCGACACTCGCGCGACTGCCGGCTATCAAAAGTTAGTGATCGCCACAGGCATCAAATGACACGGCATCAACTCCGCATCAAACGCGTCTACAAGCCTCCCGACGACGAGGACGGCGTGCGTGTCCTGGTGGACCGCCTGTGGCCGCGCGGACCGTCGCGGGAGCGGGCGCGGATCGACCTCTGGCTGAAGGATATTGCCCCCAGCAATATCTTGCGCCGCCGGTTTCACGGCGACCCGGGGGGTTGGGAAGACTTCAAGACGGCCTATTACCTGGAACTCGAACGGGAGCCGGCGCAGTCGGCGGCTCGCGACCTGCTCGAGCGGCTCAGCCGCGAGCCCGTCACCCTGCTCTTCGCGGTCCGCGACGAGACCCACAACAACGCGGTCGCTCTGAAGGAATGGCTCGACTCCCAAAATTGACAGGATCATCGATTGCAGCGTTAGTGTGGGTCGCCTTATCACGCAATTTACGGGAGAATGACAGTGAAGCTGCAGAAAACCGGCGCCTCAATCCGCGTAGTCTGCGTCGTCCTCTCGATGATGGCCTTCGGCGGCTCGGCACGGGCCGACGCCGGTGCCGATATCAGGGCTCTCGAGGAGCGCTTTGTCGCCGCGTTCAAGGCAAAGGACGTCGACGCAATCATGAAGGCTTACGCCCCCGGCCAGACGCTGGTTGTTTTCGATGTGGTCCCGCCGCGACAATATGTCGGCGCCGCGGCCTATCGGAAGGACTGGCAAACCTTCTTTAACAGCTTGGAGGGCCCGATCACCGTCGAGCTGAGCGACCTCGAGGTCGGCGCCGATCGCAATCTCGCCTATAGCCACAGCATCCAGCATGTCGCCGGGACCGACAAGCAGGGCAAGAAGCTCGATCTCACGGTGCGGGTGACCGATGTGTACAAAAGGGCCCGGGGCCGGTGGCTCATCATTCACGAGCACGTCTCGGTGCCCGTCGACCTTGATACCGGCAAGCCCGATCTCAGCTCGAAACCCTAAATTATGGGCGCCCCGATCCCTCCCTCCCGCGAGGAGGCGGGGTTCGCGACGAAAGCGCTTGACGATACGGTAAGTGTACACTAACGTAAGTTATGGCTTACGAAGCGGCATTGGCTGCGCTCTCCGATCCGACGCGGCGGCTGGTTTTCGAGCGCATCCTCGCCGCGCCGCGGCCGGTCGCGGCGATTGCCGAGGGCTTGCCGGTCAGCCGTCCGGCCGTCTCGCAGCACCTGAAGGTGTTGAAGGATGCCGGCCTGATCACCGAGCGGCGCGATGGTACGCGGCGCCTTTATGCGGCCAACCCGCGGGCGCTCGGCGAGCTGCGCGCGGCCATCGAGGCGATGTGGCACGAGGCGCTCGGCGGAATGGCCGCAGCGATTGACAAGGAGCAGGAGGGATGACGATCGCCCCGTTCCCGGTCCCGCCGATCGTCAAATCAGTGACGGTTTGCGCCGCGCCGGCGCGGGCGTTCGCACTGTTTTCGGAGCGTTTCGCGCGCTGGTGGCCATTGGCGCGGGTCCACACCGGGCCCGACCCGGTGGACTGTGCGATCGAGCCGCGGGTCGGCGGGCGCGTCTTCGAACGCGCCGCCGATGGGCGCGAAACCCTGTGGGGAACCGTGCTGGCGTATGACCCGCCCCATCGCCTTGCTTTTTCCTGGGTCGTCGAGTTGCCGGCCGGACAGGAGCAACTGGTCGAGATCCGCTTCACAGCCGAGGATAGCGGCACCAGGGTCGAGCTGGCGCATTCGGGTTGGGAGAAACTCGGCGACGACGCTGCGCGCCAGCGCGAACGCTACGACCGCGGTTGGGGCACCGTCTTCGAGCGGCATTTCGTCGAGTACGTCAATTCCGCTGCAACCTGAGGAAAATCCCTTGATCAAGGAGGGAACAATGCAACTGTACCATTTCCCGTCACCCAATCCGCAGAAGGTCACCTTCGCCCTTAAGGAGCTGGGGCTCGATTGCGAGCTCGTGCCAGTCGATCCAGGGAAGGGGGAACACCGGCAGGCGGCGTTTCTCGCGGTCAATCCGTTTGGCCGACTGCCGGTTCTTGTGGACGGCGGGCTGACGCTGCCGGAGTCGCATGCGATCATCGCCTATCTCGGCGAGAAAACCGGCCGGCTGTGGCCAGCATCGCCCGGCGGCCGCGCCGACGCGCTCAGGTGGCTGTTCTTTCTGTCGCAGCACATCATGCCGCCGGCCGGCGATGTGGCGCTGCGCTTCCGCGCGAAGCTGTTCGGGCGTCCAGTCGACGAGGCCACCGTGACACGCGGCGAGCAAGCATTGCCCGCAGTGTTGGCAATCCTCGAAATGCACCTGGCGGATAACAAATGGATGATGGGCGCTGAGTTTGGCCTCGTGGATTGCGCCTATTGCCCGGTGCTCAACGTCATCGAGAAATCCGGCTTCGGCTTTACCGAATTCCCCAGGGTGGCGGCCTATCTCGATGCGTGCCGCGCGCGCCCGACCTGGGTGCAGACGCCCAGGCTACCCGGGCTGTAGCTAAGCTACGAACCGCGCATCGGGAGGCCGATCGATGCCGACCAAGGGCCTGACGCCGCTCATCCTGGTCTTAGCCGTCGCCGGTCCGGCCTCGGCGGAGGTAAAGTCCGTCACCGCGAACGGTTTCGAGGTCGCGAGCGTCGTCGCGATAGCAGGACCTGCCGATCGGGTTTATTCGGCGCTCGGTGAGGTCGGCCGCTGGTGGGACCCCTCTCACACCTTTTCGCACGATGCCGGCAACCTCAGCATCGAGCTGCACGCGGGCGGCTGCTTTTGCGAGCGTTTGAAGGATGGCGGCTCGGTTCAGCATCTGCAGGTCGTCTATGCCGCGCCAAGCCAGGGATTGCGTCTGCGCGGGGCGCTCGGCCCGTTGCAGACCGAGGGCGTCGACGGCACGCTCAGCTGGACATTGAAGCCGGGAGAGGGCGGCACCAATGTCACCTTGAGCTATGTCGTCGGCGGCTACATCCGCAGCGGCATGGAGCAATGGGCGCCCAAAGTCGACCGGGTGCTCGACGAGCAGCTGCAGCGTCTGAAAAGCTACGTCGAAGGCAAATCCCCGCCGCAATAGCATGTCACAACGAGGCGGTGAGGCAGTGAGAGGGATTCCTTGGGCGCAAAGCGCGCTTTTGAATCATCTCACCGCCTCACTGCCTTATTGTTCACGCCGCTCGACCCGGCCTACCGGGTGAGAAGGCTGTGTGATAGCCTCGCTCAACGTGGCATTCGGAGAGGGGAAACGCGCATGGAGAAGAGATTTGGCGTGGTGTCCGCAGATGGGCATTGCCGGCTGATGCACCTCCCCTTCGACCTGTGGACGAAGCGCCTGCCGAGAAAGTTCCAGGATGACGGGCCGCGGGTCGCTAAGGGGCCGGACGGCACCCGCGAGTGGGTCGTCGAGGGGCACAATTGGAGCGGGGTCGGCTGGGCCGGGGTGGGCCGGGGGCCGGTCAACTGCTATACGCGGGCGGGCTTGGCGGAGGAGCCGGAGCCCGGCGTCTTCCGCGCGGCAAATGCCAGATATCGCTGCGAAGACATGGACCGCGACGGGGTCGATGCCGAGCTCGTCAACGGTCCCTATGAGCAGATCTCCGCGATCAAGAACCCGGAACTGCGGGCCGCCTGCGTTCGCGCTGTCAACGACTGGGCGCGAGAATTGTACGACGAGTCGAATGGCCGGTTCATCATGCTGCTCCCATTGCCCTGCCAGACACCTGAGGAGGCCGTCGCCGAGCTGATGCGGGTGGCGGAGTTCGGCCTGCCCACCGGGGTCATCTTCGACTGGGTCGGCGCTCCCGAGCCCGTATTGCACCAGATGTGGGAGCCGGTCTGGGCGGCAGCCGCGGAGACCGGCATGCCGATCAACTTGCACGCCAACCCGCGCGGCGGGTCGCGCCAAATCGGGGTGGGGGTCGCAGGCCTGGAGCCGCGCAACCAGTCGCTGATGACGGTCGCGAACTTCCCGATGGGGCTCATGGCGGAGTTGATGAGCGCCGTCGTTTTCTCGGGCATTTGCGATCGTCATCCCGGGGTGCGCTTCGTGCTCGAAGAGGCCGGTGTCGGGTGGGTCCCGTTTCTGTTCTGGCGCTTCGACCGGGAGTATGATTTTGGCGGGCCGTCGACACCGGTCTTCAAGCCCGACATCCCGCTTTCCGACAAGCCGACCGAGTTCGTCAAGCGCCAAGTCTTCTTCACCTTCGAGGTCGAGGAAGAGGGCGGTTTCCGGCGCGTGCCCGAAATTGGCTTGCAGAACTTCCTGTGGGCCAGCGACTTCCCTGGTCTTGACAGCCCGTGGCCGCACTCCAAGGCGATGGGACACGCTCCCGTGGAGGCGGCTCTCGGTAAAGCGGCGCTCCACCGACTGGTTTTCGAAAACGCGGTGAGCCTCTACAAGATCCCGGTGACACTGCCTCGAGAGCGAGCGCTCGTGTAGCGCGAAACCCGGCCCTCGCCAGGTGTTCGGCCTGGATCGTCGGTATCGCGGTCGATCTGATCACCCGGTTCTTTTTCGACATCGATCAACCGATTGCCGACCACGACGGGGAGGTCCATGCCTATGTCGGCGATGAGATTATTGTTACCTGGCCGCATCGAGCCTGTCCCATTGTCCGAGATGGAGCTTTAGCAGGAAGCGATGATGATCGGTCAGCCGCCCATGCAGCGCATCATACAACTGCTGCGGCGATGCCTTGATACCCCGATGGGCCAATGCCGCGAGCTGGTGTGGGTTGCGCACCCCCTCGATCATCGCCTCGATCATCCGCCGCCCGCTCACGCCCGGGATGTCCCCCGGATTAAATCCGGGGTTGATGTTCGCCTCTTCGAGCGTCTTGTGGATCCGCTGCACATGCCGCGTCTGCTCGCGGCCCAGTTGCTTGCGCGGGCGCATCAGCGAGCGCAGCTCCTGGAACGCCTCTTCCGGTACAAAGCTCGCCTTGATCAACCCGCAGGCCATCAAATCGGCGATCCACATCGCGTCGTTCAGGTCGGTCTTGCGGCCAGGAACATTCTTGATGTGGGCCGCATTGGCAACCAGCAGGTCGAACTCCCCGTCACTCAGGATCTTCCACACAGCTGTCCAATAGACCCCCGTCGCTTCCATCGCCACGTGGCTGCATCGCGACGCTCTCAGCTACCCCAGCAAGCCCATCAGGCTGTCCGTCGTCGTGCCGAAGGTTCGGCACTCGCGCACCGCCTTGCGGCCGACCATCAACCTGACGCAGGCGACCACCGTCTGCTTGTGCACGTCCAGCCCGGCAACACTTCGTCCATGACTGCCATAGGCGATCCTCTATACCGGCACCGCCGGCGGGGGCGCCTCTGATAAAAATGAAATCTCGCAAGCGTGCTCGGGACGTCGCCGCCCCTCCGCGCCAGTGGGGGTCTTCCCAGGCTCCCAGGGTCCAACTCGCAACCGGGCTCTCGCGCGCCATGGAGTGCCGACCGCACCACAACCCTACTCCACCCCGCCCGCTTCCCGACGGTTTCATCCAGGGTGGGTCGGCCGCCCGGCCGGTATGGAACTCGCAATGACGGGTCGGATTTCAAGAGATTATCTGCCGAGCTGTGCGCTAAAGCCGGCCACGGTTTCGAGCTGCCGGTCCGGATCACCGACCAGACGGACGATTACGTGAGTAGCGCCGGCAGCGGTGAAGCCCCGAAGGAATTCGGCCGCACCGGAAGGCGGACCGCCAAAGACGGCCTGCCTGCGGCGCAGCACTTCGGCCGGTTGCCCGTAGTATCGTTCGAGGAACGCGTCAATGCGATGCTCGGCGCGAGTGGCGTCCTCGTCGATCGCCAGGGTCACATAGATCGCGGCTACGAACCCGCCGGCGTCGCGTCCGGCTTCGCGAAGGATCTGCTGCACCTCGGCCCATTGTTGCTTCCAGCGGCCGAGGTCGGCCTCGTTGGCGAACCAGCCGTCGAAATGCCGAGCGGCCCGTTCGAGGGCGCGCGGCACCGAACCCGCCATCCAGATCGGCGGCCCGCCGGCGCGGTAGGGGGTCGGCCCCAGCACACCGCCTTGCACCGGCCAGCGGCCTTGCCAGTCGACCGGCTTCCCGGTCCACAAGGCGCGGGCCAGCCGCAGGCCTTCCATCATGCGCCCGACGCGGCTTTCGAACGGCACGCCTGCCGCCGCGAATTCTGCGCGTATATTGGCCACGTCGCTGGCGATGCCCGCCCCGAGGACGAGCCGTCCCTCGCTGATCTGATCGAGCGTGGCGAGCTGATGCGCCAGCACCACCGGATTGCGCAGCGCCGGCAAGAAGACGGCAGTGCCGAGCGCCGCCTTTCGCGTGCGTGCCGCCACCGCGGCCAGCAGAGTGAGCGGATCATGTCGCGGCCGGGCCAGCAGCGAATCCCCGACCCACACCGAATCGAAGCCCAATCCCTCGGCGCGCGCCGCGAGCTCCAGCAAAGGCGCGGTTTCCGGCCGACCCTCCATGACCCGCTCCCGGGTCGGCAACAGATACCCGATCTGTGGCGGCATCGTTTGCGAGCCTGCGGCTAATGCAGGCGCAGCGATGTGCTGACGTGGCGGAACCGGCCGCGGCCGGCGGACTGCGCCTGCCCGACTTTCACCGAATGCAGCTTGCCCTCGATGTTGCGGCTCCAGAATTCCAGAAAGCGGCGGAGCTCGGGATATTCCGGAGCGAGGTCGAGCTTCTGCCAGATAAAGCTCTGCAGCAGATCGGGATGGTCCGGCATCCGGTAGATGATCTCGGCCGTGGTCAGCCGATACTCACCAAGGTGGGGAATGGCGGTCATTCGGGTCTCCTCTCGGCTCGCTCGCGCTTGCCGCGAGCATGCTCCGTCGGTTTCGCCGCAGCAACAAAAAAACCGGGCCTAAACAGCATGTTAGCAGCTCGCCGAAAAGAGTGCTGCCAACCCTGGGACCGAGCGTCCCTTGAAGCCATGGCGCGAGAGGTTAGATTAAATCACCACCGGAAACATTCTTGCTGGCGGTTTGTTTACCGGAAACGGGTGTCTGCCAGCCTAAGGTCTCCACAGCGATGAAGCGGGTCTTGTCAGCACTCGTTGTCTCCGGCGGAATCGCCCTGACGACGGGCATCGTTTCCCCTGTTCTCGCCGGAGCGCCAATACCTTTGGCCGATGGCGCGCCCGTCCAGACCCTGGCGCCGGTGGTCAGCCGGATCACCCCAGGCGTCGTCGGCATCTCCGTGCGCGGGCGGGTGCGGGAAGACAACCCGCTGCTGCAAGACCCGATGGTCCGCCGCTTCTTTAACCTGCAGCAGCAGCCGGTCGAGCACGAGACGCAAGCCACCGGCTCGGGCGTCATTGTCGACGCCGCGCAAGGCTATGTGATGACCAACGCGCATGTCGTCGAGAATGCGACCAGCATCGAGGTTACGACCAAGGACAACCGGCGACTGACTGCGAAATTGATCGGCCGCGACCCCGACACGGACATCGCCGTGTTGCAGGTCCCCGCGGGCGGTTTGACGGCGGTGCCGATCGGCGATTCCGACCGTCTGCAGGTTGGCGATTTCGTGCTGGCGATCGGCAATCCGTTCGGTCTCGGCCAGACCGTGACCTCGGGCATCATCAGCGCGCTCGGGCGCAGCGGTCTGGGGATCGAAGGCTATGAGGATTTCATCCAAACCGACGCGTCGATCAATCCCGGCAATTCCGGCGGCCCATTGGTCGATCTGCAGGGCCGCGTTGTCGGCATCAATACGGCGATCCTGGCGCCCGGCGGCGGCAATATCGGCATCGGCTTTGCCGTGCCGATCAACATGGCTCGCCAGGTCATGGATCAGCTGGTCAATTACGGGGAGATCAAGCGCGGCCGTATTGGGGTGGCGATCCAGGATCTGACGCCCGACCTCGCCCAGGCGCTCGGCACCAGGCACACGCAAGGGGCGGTGATCGCTCGCGTCGAGCCCGGTTCGCCCGCCGAGCGCGCTGGGTTGCGGACCAATGATTTGGTCGTGGCGATCAATGGCGCGCCGATGCGCAGCGGCACCGAGCTGCGCAATCGTGTCGGGCTGTCGCGGATTGGCGACGACGTCGAGCTCACCGTCGAACGCGGCGGCGCGGAACGCAGTGTGACGGTCCGCATTGAAAAGGCCACGACCACTGCGCAGCGTGTGCGCCAGAGGCAGCGCTGACCCCGGATGGCAGCGCAAACACCGTACGAGGTGCTCGGCGTCAAACCCGACACGAGCGCGGACGAGATCCGAAAAGTCTACCGCAAGCTCGCCAAGCAGTTTCACCCGGACCTAAACCCCGGCAAGCCCGAAGCCGAAGCGCGCTTCAAGTCGATCTCCGCCGCCTACGATCTGCTTTCCGATCCCGATAAGCGGGCGCGATATGACAGGGGTGAAATCGACGAAACCGGCGCCGAGCGGCCGCCGCGCGGCTATTATAGAGGCCATGCGGAAGGCGCGCAGGGGTGGCGATACCAGCCCGAAGGCGAGATGGATCTGAACGATCTCGAAGATTTGTTCGCGGCGTTCGGCTCGGCCGGGCGCAGGCGGCGCGGCGAGGGCGGGGCGGGGTTCAAGGCACGCGGCGCCGACCGGCATTTCACTTTGACCGTCGATTTCGTCATGGCGGCGACCGGCGGCAAGCAGCGGCTGTCGCTCGCCCCCGAGGAATGGCTCGACGTAACGATACCCGCCGGGGTCGAAGACGGTCAGGTGCTGCGGCTCAGAGGCAAGGGCGGCCCCGGCTTTGGCGGCGGCACGGCCGGCGATGCCCTGATCGAAGTGCACGTCGCACCCCATCCGCTGTTTCGCCGGGACGGCGACAATGTCCTGCTCGAATTGCCGGTGAGCCTTGCCGAGGCGGTGCTCGGGGCGAGGGTGTCGGTGCCGACGGTGACGGGACCGGTGACGATGACGATAACGAAGGGATCCGATACCGGAAGGCAATTGCGGCTGCGCGGCAAAGGCATCCAGAAAAAGAGTCCGGGCGACGAAATCGTCACTCTCAAGGTGTTCGTCGGACCCAGCTCGGATCCCGAGCTCGAGGCCTTTCTCGAAAAATGGGCGCCGCAACACCCGTTCGATCCGCGGCAGGGGATGCCCCGCGCATGATCGCGCTCGACGAGTTGCTGCGCCAAATGAGCGGGCTCGACCGCCGCGAGCTGATCCGGTGGGTCGAAAATCGCTGGGTATTGCCCGAACGGCGCGACCACACCTGGCTCTTTCACGAGGTTGACGTCGCGCGGGTCGAGCTCATCCTGGAAATCCGCCAGGAATTCGCGATCGACGACGAGACGCTGCCGCTGGTCCTCGGACTCCTCGACCAGGTCTACGACCTGCGCCGCCAATTGCGCCGGATGTGCGACGCACTGGCGGCCCAGCCGCAGGAGGTCCAGGCCGCCGTCAGGCGCGCGCTGCCGCCACGAACCGGACCGGAAATCCCGCACGACTGACCCCCCTGGGCGCCCTGGGCAAAGCCGCGATTGTGAAGCGGCGGCGAAGCAGGCAGAATCAGCCCTGGCGATTAGCACAGGGAGGATGACGTGCAGCTGAGCCGCGAGGAATTGCTCAAAGCCTATCGTGACATGGCCACGATCCGCCGCTTTGAGGAGCGCGTGCAGGAGGAGTTTTCGAAAGGCGGCATTCCAGGCTTTGTGCATCTTTATGCCGGCGAAGAGGCCGCTGCCGTCGGCGTATGCATACATCTCGGGCCGCAGGATTATATCGCCAGCACCCATCGCGGGCACGGCCACAGCATCGCCAAGGGCTGCGACCCGACCCTGATGATGCAGGAGCTGTTCGCGAAAAAGACCGGGCTGTGCGGCGGCAAGGGCGGGTCCATGCATATCGCCGACCTCGAATGCGGCATGCTCGGCGCCAACGGCATCGTCGGCGGCGGGCCGCCGCTCGTCGTCGGCGCGGCGCTGACCGCCAAGACGCTCGGCCGCAATACAGTTGCCGTCTCGTTCACCGGCGACGGCGGCTCGAACCAGGGCACCACCTTCGAGGCGATCAACATGGCAGTGGTGCTGAAATTGCCGGCGATCTTCGTGTTCGAGAACAACCAGTACGGAGAAGGCACCCCGTTCGAGTATGCGGTCGGCAGCCGCGACATCGCCGGTCGCGCTGCCGGCTTCGGATTGCCGGCCGTCAAAGTCAGCGGCGACGATTTCTTCGAGGTGCACGAGGCGGCGCGCGAGGCAGTCGAGCGCGCCCGCGCCGGCGGAGGCCCGAGCGCGATCGAGGTCGACACTTGCCGCTTCTACGGCCATCACTCGGGCGACGCCCAGCTCTATCGCGGCAAAGACGAAGTGCGCCGGCTGCGGGAGGACCGCGATTGCCTGAAACACTTCCGTCGCCGCGTCGGCGAGGCCGGACTCCTCGACGGGGCAGATCTCGACCGCGTCGACAGCGAGGTCGGCGCGCTGATCGACCATGCGGTCGAAGTCGCGTGGGCGGCGCCACCTCCCGACACCGACGCGCTCATGCGCGACGTCTATGTCTCTTACTGAGGGAGCGGGCGATGGCACTGAAATCGATCCGCCAAGCGCTCAACGAAGCGCTCGCGCAGGAAATGCGCCGCGACCCGCGCGTCGTCGTGATCGGCGAGGACGTGGCGGGCGGCGCCGGCTCGCAGGGCCAGCGCGACGCCTATGGCGGCGTGCTCGGCGTGACGAAGGGGCTGTTCGGGGAATTCGGCGAGACCAGGGTCATCGACACGCCGATCACCGAGTTGGCGATCATGGGCGCCGCCGCCGGGGCCGCGGTCACCGGGTTGCGCCCGGTCGCCGAGCTGATGTTCTCGGATTTCTTCGGCGTCTGTTTCGACCAGATCTACAACCAGGCTGCGAAATTCCGCTACATGTTCGGCGGCAAGGCCAAGACCCCGCTGGTCATCCGCACGATGATCGGCGCCGGCCGCAGCGCCGCGGCCCAGCATTCCCAAAGCCCCTATCACATCTTCACCTCGGTGCCGGGGCTCAAATGCGTCGTGCCGTCCAACGCCTATGACGCCAAGGGTCTGCTGATCCAAGCGATCCGCGATGACGACCCGGTGATCTTCTGCGAGCACAAGCTGATGTACGATCTGCGCACCGAGGTCCCCGACGAGCCCTATACGATCCCGTTCGGCGAAGCCAACATCGTCCGCGACGGCGACGACGTGACCATCGTCGCGCTCTCGCGCATGGTGCATTACGCCGACGAGGCGATCGATACGCTCGCGAAGGAAGGGATCGAGTGCGAGCTGATCGACCCGCGCACGACCTCGCCGCTCGACGAGGACACGATCCTCGAAAGTGTCGAGCGCACCGGCCGGCTGGTCGTCGTCGACGAGGCGACACCCCGCTGCAGCATGGCCGCCGACATCGCAGCGCTCGTGGCCGACCGGGCGTTCGCGTCTCTGAAGGCCCCGGTCAAGCGGGTGACCGCACCGCACACCCCGGTGCCGTTCGCGCCGTCCTTGGAGAAGCTCTACATCCCGAGCCCCGAGCGGATCGCCGACGCGGTGCGCGAAGTCCAGCGGATACGGACGCTGAGTATCAGCCTTTACCTCGTCACCCTCGCGAAAGCGGGGGTCCAGGAGCCAGGGTAATGTGCCAGCCGCTTCTGGATTCCCGCTTTCGCGGGAATGACGAACGAGGTGCGCGATGAGTTCTGAAATCACAGCGATCACGATGCCAAAATGGGGCTTGACGATGACCGAGGGCAAGGTTGTCGGCTGGCTGAAGCAGCAGGGGCAGAGCCTTGCCGAGGGCGAGGAACTCCTCGAAATCGAGACAACCAAAATCACCAATGTCATGGAAGCGCCGGCAGGAGGCACCTTGCGGCGAATCGTGGCGCCGGCGGGTGCGACATTGCCGGTCGGTGCGTTGCTGGCGGTAGTCGCGCCCGAGGAGGTAAGGGACGGCGAGATCGACACCTTTGTCGCCGGGTTTGCGGTCCCCGAGCCCACGGCCGACCCGGCGGTCGATTCCGAAGCTGCAAGACCTCGCGAATTGGAGGCAGCCGGCCTGCGGCTGCGTCATCTCGCGCTCGGCGAGGGCGACAGCGTCCCGGTCCTGCTCCTGCACGGCTTTGGCGCCGATCTCAACACCTGGATGTTTACCCAGCCCGCTCTGGCCGAAGGCAGGCAGGTCATCGCCCTGGATTTGCCGGGCCACGGCGGATCCGCCAGGCGACTGGACGGCGTCGATGCGGAGAGCTTGGCCGCCATCGTCGACCACGCACGGAACGCGCTCGGCATCGAACGGTTGCACCTCGTCGGACATTCGATGGGTGGCGGCATCGCCATTTCGTTCGCGTTGCGCAAGCCCGAGCGCGTGGCGACCCTGACCCTCATCTCGTCGGCCTCGCTCGGGCCCGAGATCAACGCTGCGTTTATCGACGGCTTTGTGCGCGCCGCGCGCCGCCGCGAGGCGATCGAGGCACTCAAGCTCCTGGTCCACGATCCGGCGCTTGTCAGCCGCACGATGGTCGAGGATGTGTTGCGCTACAAGCGGCTGGATGGGGTGCCGGAGGCGTTGGCGGCTTTTGCCGAGGAATGGTTCCCGGGCGGCCGGCAACGCGTCGTCCTCAGCGACGCCGTCGCGGCGCTAAAGCTGCCGGTGCAAATCATCTGGGGGCGGGACGACCGCATCATCCCGGTCGCGCACGCCGAAGGGCTTGGATCACACCTTCCGGTTCACATCCTCGAGCAAACCGGACACCTGCCGCATATGGAAAAAGCCGGCGAGGTCAGTCGGCTGATAAAAAGGCTGATCGAGAACCAAGCCTAATGGCGCCGCTTCTAGCGTCGATCAGGTGCGACCGGATGCGGCCAGGCGGCGGCGCAGCAGAGTACGCATGAACCTGTTGCGGCTGGGGCCGATCTGGGCCGCAGGAGGCTGTGTTGCCGAAGCTGCGGTACGGGAGGGGCCGGCTGCTCCCGATGCTTCTTCGGAGGAATAGCGCCGCTCGAAATCCTCATCGCTGAAGGTCAAACCAAGGTCTTCTTCTTCGATCATTTGGGCCTTTCCCTCCTTAGTATTAGTGGTACGTCGAGGGCGGCTATTGCCGCTCGTATTTTACGACACGGCGCACACGGCCCCACTCGCCTGGCTGGACGACATAGAGATCGCGGTGTGAATCTACCCATATGCCGTGGCACGACCGGTTGACTGGCCCGTCGCCCCAGCGTGCCAGGCGCTCGCCATCGAGGGTCAGAATGCTGATCATGCCGCCATTATGCTCGGGGATGTAAACGGCATCGTCCTCATCGACGTAGAAAAACGCGGGCCCGATCAATTCGGTCGGCCAGATCGTCAGCAACTTCCCGTCCTGATCGAAGACCTGCACCCGATCGTTTTCGCGGTCGGCGACCAGCACGCGCCCGCGGCGGTCGATCCACACGCCATGCGGCAGGTTGAACTGCCCGGGCCCATTGCCCGGTTCACCCCAGGAGAAGAGGTATTTCCCGTCCGCCGAGAATTTGTGCACGCGGGAATTGCCGTAGCCGTCTGTCATGAACATCTCGCCGCTCGGCGCAAACGCGATGTCGGTCGGCAGATTGAACGGCCCGCCGCCATGCGTGACTTTCTTCCACGCCGACGAACTGAAATCGTCGGCGGGCACGCCGGTATCCGAGCGTTGGTCCTTGGTCCCGATGGTCTGCAACAGCCGCCCATCGGTCGTGAATTTCATAAATTGCCCGTGATGCTCGTCGGTGAGCCAGACGAAATCGTTCTCATCGATGCGGATCGCGTGGGGAAATGTAAACATCCCCGCGCCCCAGGACGACAAGAACTTGCCGTCCCGGTCGAAGATGACGACCGGATGCTCGGCATTTCGATTGAAGCAGTAGACTCTGTCCTGTGAGTTGACGGAAACGGCGCAAGCCCTCACCTCGATACCTTCGGGAGGGCGAGCCCAATCCTCGCGCACTTTGTAGGTGTACTTGCCGCTGCCGACGATCGGATCCATCGTTTCCCCTTTCGTTTTTTATCAGCGTGGCTACTCACCATCATACGCGCCTGCAGCTGAATTTCATGAGCCTATTCTGCATCGGGAGTATGCAACAACACTGACCCGTGCCTTCGGCGGCAACGCATGTTCGGCATCGCACATTGAAAAGGTCTCCGGCTCGCCCAACATACCATCCAATTGGATGGTATGCAGATGGTAGAATGACAGAACGGACTGCGGACAGCGAGAAGATTACGATCAACCTCGGTCACGTCGATCTCGGCCATATCGACCTGATGGTTCAGGAGGGCTTCTACTCGAACCGAACCGATTTTATCCGTACCGCCATCCGCAACCAGATCGAGCGGCACGCCGATACGGCCAAGCAGGCGATCGTGCGGAAGAGAGTAGAGCTGGGTCTGCGGCATTTCAGCCGTGAGGATCTAGAAGAAGTGCGTGCGACTGGACGGATGCTCCAGATCCGCGTGTTGGGCTTGGCCAGCATCGCCGGCGACGTCACTCCCGAGCTTGCCTGCGCGACCATTGAATTGATTGCCGTGCTTGGCGCGTTACATGCCACTTCAGCCGTAAAAGCCGCTCTGGCGGACCGTATTCGATAATTGGGCAGCATCAGTACTCGAGCAGCCCTCAGCCGAACCTCGACACAGGAAATTTGTGATGAATGACAGACTGCGCGCCGGCATGCGTGAAGCCGGCCGGCTCACCCGAGCGAGCCGCCTCATTGAGGCGACGGCACTGCTGCAGCGCGTGCTACAGAATGGAACAGATCGAGAGCCCGCTGCCGATGACGCAGGCGCGACGCCAACGATCGACCTGGTGGCGAGCACGATTGAGGTGACCCCTGCTCAGCGCGGCCGGCCGGAAAAGCCAGTCGGCGCGCAGTTCCCCGAAATGCTGCGCCGTCTTCGCAACCGGGCCACCCGAGCCGAGTTTGATTCCGGCCCGGGCGGGCTGGCTGATCCGTCTGCAGCAGCAGATATTCCAGTGCCGGAAGCGGGGCAATTTCTGACGAAATCCTTCGGCAACCAGGCCGGAAGCCGAACCTACAAACTCTATGTGCCTAGCCAATACCGGGGCCAGCCACTGCCGTTGATCGTCATGCTGCACGGCTGCACCCAATCGCCGGAAGACTTTGCCGCCGGCACGCGTATGAACCTGCGTGCCGAGGAACACAACTGCTTTGTCGTTTATCCAGAGCAGGCGCCTTCGGCCAACATTTCCAAGTGCTGGAACTGGTTTCGCCCGGGCGATCAGATCCGAGGCCAGGGCGAGCCGGCGCTCATTGCGGGCCTCACCCGCCAGGTGATGAGCGATTATTCGGTGGACGAAGAACGCATCTACGCCGCCGGGCTTTCCGCCGGCGCGGCAGCCGCCGCGGTCCTGGCGGCGGCCTATCCCGACCTCTATGCGGCAATCGGCGTGCATTCCGGCCTCGCCTGCGGCGCGGCCAGTGACGTTCGCTCGGCCTTCGTGGCAATGCGGCGGAGTGGGCCGATGGCGAAGCGGCGGTCAGGCCGCAACTTGTCAGGCAGAGGGGGATATACGCGGATCGTACCGGCAATTGTGTTCCACGGTGACCAAGACACGACGGTGCACCCAACCAACGGCGAGCAGGTTATTGCCCAGCTGAAGGAAGGGCTGGCCACCGATACAAGAGTGACAGTCGAGCACGGCCGGGTCCCCGGCGGTCGCGCCTACACTCGCACCGTCCACCGCGACGCGGCTGACCTTTCGATTTTCGAGCAGTGGGTCATCCACGGCGCCGGTCATGCCTGGTCAGGCGGTAGTCTCGCTGGTTCTTACACTGATCCACACGGGCCAGATGCAACGCGGGAAATGCTCCGCTTCTTTCTCGAACACCCGTTTGGCTGATTACAGCATCCCGAGTTCGAGCCGGGCTTCCTCGCTCATCCGGTCGGGTCCCCAAGGGGGCGACCAGACGAGCTTGACGCGCACGTCATCGACCCCGGGGACGGAGCGGATCGCTGTCTCGACCTCACCCGGCATGCTGGCGGCGACCGGGCAGGCCGGTGTGGTCAGGGTCATTTCGACATAGACGATGCCGCCTTTCTTGACGATCAGCTCGTAGATCAGGCCGAGTTCTACGAGGTCCATTGGGATCTCCGGATCCCGAACGGTCTTTAGCGCCTCCAGCACCGGCCCCATCAGCGCCGGGTCGTCCTCGCCGCCTTCCGGGCGCTCGACGTCCTCGCCGGCAGTGGGCGGGTTCGCATCGAAGTCGAACGGATCGCGATCCATCTTGCTACTCCGTCTTCACTGTCGCGCCCGGGCTTTTCAGCGCCGCCTCGAGTGCGTGCCACGACAACGTCGCGCATTTGACGCGGGCCGGGTATGCCCTGACCCCGGTCAGCGGTTCGAGCCGGTCCATTTCCTCGGCCAACGGCTCCGGCAGATCGGGCCCCGGCTCCCCGCCGGTCGCGCGCGCGTGGAATTGAGCGAATAGGGCACGGGCCTCGGCGACGGTCTTGCCCCTCAGCACTTCGGTCATCAGCGATGCCGCCGCGGTCGAGATCGCGCACCCGCGCCCCTGAAAGCTGACATCGGCGATGCGGTCGCCATCCAGGGTCACATAGACCGTCACGCGGTCGCCGCACAACGGATTGTGGCCCTGCGCGAAATGCGTGGGATGCTCGATGGCGCGGAAATTTCGCGGGTGGCGGCCGTGGTCGAGGATGATGTCCTGATAAAGTTCGCGCAGATCCATCATCGCAGGAACATCTCCCGGGCTGATTTCGAGCGCATCAATCAACCGATCGATGTCGCTCTCGTCATTGTAAACGCCGAGAGAGGCTCGGGTCGTCGCGGCGAGCCCCAGTTTCTCGACGAGCGGCTGTGCGCAGTGATGTCCGGCGCGGACCGCTACATGATGCTCATCGAGCACCTGGGCGAGGTCGTGCGGATGCACACCCGCGAGGTCGAAAGAGAGTATGCCGAGCCGGCGCTGGCCGGCTTCGACCAAGCGGAGATCCGGAATGCGCGACAGCCGGTCGACGCCGTAGCCGGTCAGCGCCTCCTCGTGTTCCAGGATGTTGTCGCGCCCGAGCTCCTCGGTGAAGTCAATCGCCGTGCCGAGCCCGATCGCACCTGAAATGTCCGGCGTGCCAGCCTCGAAGCGGTGCGGCGGCTCCTGGAACTCGCTCTTTTCAAAGGTGACGTTGAGAATCATCTCGCCGCCGCCTTGCCAGGGCGGCATCGCGGAGAGCAGCTCGTAGCGGCCGTAAAGCACGCCGATGCCGGTCGGCCCGTAGGTCTTGTGCCCGGAAAAGACATAGAAATCGCAGTCCAGGGCCTGCACATCGACCACTAGCCGCGGCGCCGCCTGACAGCCGTCTATCAGCACCTTCGCGCCGTGCCGGTGGGCCAGACGAGTGACGGTCTCGATCGGAACGAGCGCACCGGTGGCATTCGCGAGGTGGGTCATCGCAACGAGGCGAGTACGCGGCGACAACAACCCTTCGAAAGTGGCCAAATCCAATCCGCCTGTCGCATCGATCGGGGCCACGACGAGCCGAATGCCGATGCGATCGCGCAGCAACTGCCAGGGCACGATGTTCGAATGGTGCTCGAGCTCGCTGATCAAGATCTCGTCGCCGGTTTTGAGGAAGGTTGCGCCCCAGCTCTGAGCGACGAGGTTGATGCCCTCGGTCGCGCCGCGCACGAAGACGATCTCGCGCGAATCGGCGGCGTTCAGAAACGCCCGCACCTTCTCGCGGGCCTCCTCGAACAGCTCGGTCGAGCGGGCGCTCAGCCGGTATACCCCGCGATGCACATTGGCATAATCGGTGCTGTAGTAATTCGAGATCCGGTCGATCACCGAGCGCGGTTTCTGTGCGCTGGCGCCGCTATCGAGAAACACGAGACCGGGGTTGCTCGCGAAGATCGGGAACTCGCGCTTCAACACTTGCGGGTCAAAACCGCCGGGTCCGGGATAAACAGTTCTCAAACTCGCCGGCCTCATGCCTAGTCCTCCAATGTCGCCAGGCGCCGGACGAGGCGTGCGTGCAGGTGCTCGCGCAGTGCGGCCTGCTCGACCAGCTCGACCGCCTCCCGGGCGAAAGCTTCGATCAGCATTCGGCGCGCCTCGTCACGCGGGATGCCGCGGGCGCGCAGATAAAACAGCGCCGCTTCGTCGAGATCGCCGACGGCGGCGCCGTGGCTGCATTTGACGTCGTCGGCACAGATTTCGAGCTCGGGCTTCGTGTCGATCGCCGCGCGCGGGCCGAGCACCAAATTGCGGCTCAGCTGATGGGCGTCGACCTTCTGGGCGCCGGGACGCACGGTGATGCGGCCCTGAAAGGCGCCGTGGGCCCGCCCCGCGGCTACCCCTTTGAAGATCTCGCGGGTCTCGCCGCCGGGCGCCGCATGATCCACCGCCGTCAGAATGTTGGCCTCCTGACGGCCCGACAGCAGAAAGGCCCCGTTGAGATCGGAGCGGCTTCTTTCGCCCTCGCTGCGCACAGTCACATCGTGCCGCACCGTCCGGCCGCCCAGCAATAGGACAAAGCTGGAAAGCCGCGAGGCTGCATCGAGCGTCGCCAGCGTCTCGCCGAAATGCAGCGCCTCCGCGCCTTCCTCGACGAGCGTAATTCGGGCCAGCTCGGAGCGAGCCCCGAGCCGCAGCTCGACCACATCGTTGCGCCAGTACTCGCCGACGCCGGCATAGCTCTCGACGAGTGTGGCACGGCTGTCTCGACCGGCGGACACGAGGCTGCGCGTGTGCAACGAGCCGCCGGTATTGTGATCGGACAGATGGACGATCTCGACCGGCCGCTCCAGAGCAACACCGGGCGCGACGTCGAGCACAAAGCCATCGGCGAAAAACGCTGCATTCAGCGATGCGAACGGCCGGTCCTGCGGTTGCGCCTCGAGCCCGCTGCGTACCAGATCCGGCCGCTCGGCGATGGCCGCTGCCATAGCCCCGAGCCACACGCCCGAGGGAAGCCGATCGAGCCGAGACAGCCCCGGGGCAAAACGGCCATTGACGAGCACCAGCCTATGTGCCGGTCCGGCCAATCCGATGTCCGTGAGCTGCTCATGCACGGCGGATGTGACGACCGCGGCCCCACTCCCGACCGGCAACATCGGCCGTTGCTCGAGCCGATGCAGATCGAGATAACGCCAAGCCTCGCTGCGCCGAGACGGAAACCCCAGCTCGGCGAAGCGAGCGAGACTTCGGTTGCGATAACCCGCGAGCCAGTCCGGATCATCCCTGTGGCGGGTATGCCCGAACGTTTCGAGATAAGGTCGCGCCTCAGGCTTGACCGGGAAATCGACGACGGCGCTCATCGGGGTTGTTCCGGTTTCCTCACGCCGCGTCTTCGACGACGCCGTAACCGCGCCGCTCGAGCTCCAAGGCGAGGCTCTTGTCGCCCGACTGGACGATGCGACCGCCTTGCAGCACGTGGACCCGGTCCGGCTCGACATAGTCGAGGAGCCGCTGGTAGTGCGTGATCATGACGATCGCACGGTCGGGGGCGCGCTGCTGGTTCACCCCGCGCGCCACCATTTTCAATGCATCGATATCGAGACCGCTGTCGGTCTCGTCGAGAATCGCGAGGCGCGGCTCCAGCATCGCCAGCTGAAAGATTTCGTTGCGCTTCTTTTCGCCGCCCGAAAAGCCGACATTGACGGCGCGCTGCAACAGGTCTTCGCCGATATCCAAGTCCTTCAACTTGGCGCGAACGATCCTGAGAAACTGACCGGCGTCGATCTCGGGCTCGCCACGGTGGCGGCGCTGCGCGTTGATCGCGGTGCGCAGAAAGTACATGTTGTTCACGCCCGGGATCTCGACCGGGTATTGGAAGGCGAGAAACAAGCCTTCGCGCGCCCTCTCATCGGCCTCCATGGCGAAGAGGTCGCGGCCAAGATAGGTCACTGTGCCTTCGGTCACCTCGTACCCTTCGCGGCCGGCGAGCACCGCGGCGAGCGTGCTTTTGCCCGAGCCGTTCGGCCCCATGATCGCGTGCACCTCTCCGGCACTCACCGAGAGACCGATCCCCCGCAAGATCTCGCGGCCATCAGCCAGCCGCGCATGCAGATTATTAATTTCCAGCATCATTTCCACTATTCGGTTCCTACCATCGGGCGAGCGGCCGGACCTGTTTCACCTGTTTTATCAGGAGCAGATCAGGCTGCCTCAACCGACGCTGCCCTCGAGGCTCACGGCGAGCAGCTTTTGTGCTTCGACGGCGAATTCCATCGGCAGCTCTTTCAGGACTTCCTTGCAGAAGCCGTTGACGATCAGCGACACCGCATCCTCGGCGCTCAAGCCCCGTTGTCGGCAATAGAACAACTGGTCCTCGCTGATCTTTGACGTCGTTGCCTCGTGCTCGACCCGGGCCGTGGGGTTGCGCACCTCGATATAGGGCACCGTGTGCGCGCCGCATCGGTCGCCAATCAGCAGCGAGTCGCATTGCGTGTGGTTGCGCGCGCCCTGCGCCCTCGGCTGCACGCGTACCAGACCGCGATAGGTGTTTTGGCCGCGGCCGGCCGAAATGCCTTTCGAGACGATCGTCGAACGGGTGTCCCTGCCGATATGGATCATCTTGGTCCCGGTATCGGCCTGCTGGCGATTGTTGGTGATCGCAACCGAGTAGAATTCGCCGACCGAGTGGTCGCCCTCGAGCAGGCAGCTCGGGTATTTCCAGGTGATCGCCGAGCCGGTCTCGACCTGCGTCCACGAGATCTTTGAGCGCGCTCCGCGGCAGGCGCCGCGCTTGGTCACAAAATTGTAAATGCCACCGCGTCCCTCGGCGTCGCCGGGGTACCAATTCTGCACCGTCGAATATTTGATCTGCGCGTCTTCATGCGCGATCAGCTCGACGACCGCCGCGTGGAGCTGGTTTTCATCGCGTTGCGGCGCGGTGCAGCCTTCGAGATAGCTGACATAGGCACCGGCATCGGCGATCAGCAAGGTGCGCTCGAACTGCCCGGTCTTTGCGGCATTGATCCGGAAATAGGTGCTCAGCTCCATCGGGCAGCGCACGCCGGGCGGGATGTACGCGAAGGAGCCGTCGCTGAAGACGGCCGAGTTCAGTGCTGCAAAGAAATTGTCGTTCTGCGGCACAACGGTCCCGAGGTATTTGCGCACGAGATCGGGGTGCTCGCGCACCGCCTCGCCCATCGAGCAGAAGATGATGCCGAGCTTGGAGAGCTCCCCCTTGAACGTCGTCGCCACCGAGATGCTGTCGAACACCGCATCGACCGCAACGCCGGCGAGCGCCTCACGCTCACGCAACGGAATACCGAGCTTCTCGTAAGTGCGCAGCAGCTCCGGATCGACCTCGTCGAGCGACTTCGGGCCGGCATTCTGCTTCGGCGCCGAATAGTATGTGGCGGCCTCATAATCGATCGGCGCGAGATTGAGCTTGGCCCAATTCGGCTGAACCATCTCTCGCCACGCGCGATATGCCGCAAGCCGCCATTCCAGCAGCCACTCCGGCTCGTCTTTCTTGGCTGAGATGAAGCGGACCGTATCTTCGGTGAGACCCGGCGGCGCCGTATCAGCTTCGATATCGGTGACAAAGCCGTATTTGTAACCCTCTCGCGAGAGCGAACGGACGGTCTGCAGAGTTTCGCTGGAAGCAGTCATGCGGAATATCTGGGCTCGTCAGGTTGTGACGGACTGGGCGAAGAAGAAATTCGGGGCAAAAAAGCGGCCGGGGTCAGCATCGCGTCGAGCGAAACCGCCGACAGCGCCTCGCCCACGGCCCGATTAATCGCCGCCCAATGCGGCCGGGTCGGGCAATAGGTCGTGCGCGCGCATTCGTCGACATGGACCGAGCATTGGGTCAGCCCGATATCCCCGTCGATCGCGGCTACGACCTCGGCTACCGAAATCGATGTCGCGAGACGCGCCAGGCGATAACCTCCGGCGGCCCCCCGTGCCGCCGTGACAAGGCCGGCATGCGCCAGCGCCTTCAGGACCTTGGCGACGGTGGCCTGCGGCAGCCGGGTCTCGATCGCCACCGTGCCGGCGGTGACCTGCCGGTCGGGGTGGGCGGCGAGGTGAGTGGCGACGATGACGCCGTAATCGGCGAGCTTGCTGAGGATGATCATCGCTTTCGCGGGTCTGAGTTCCACCGAATTCGGACCGATTTGGTCCGTTAATACATCGTCGCTCGATGCGCCCCGGTCAAGGCACAAACGAGAAATGCAGGCGCTCCTCTAGGAGCCACTTCGACGCAGCGCTTCACGGCCGAACGCTTGCTCCGCCCGGCCGTGAATACCACCTGATCGTCATCCTTAGAGAGATCGTACCTTGCTCGATGAAGATCCTTGTCGTCGAAGACGATCGTGAGACTGCCACCTACTTGACCAAGGGTCTGAGCGAAAGCGGCTACACCGTCGACTGTGCCGGTGACGGACGCGAAGCTTTATTTCTCGCAACTTCCAGCGATTACAGCGCCATGATTCTCGACCGCATGCTGCCGAGCATGGACGGACTTTCGGTGCTGGGCGCGCTGCGCGCGGCCGAGATCCGCACGCCCGCGCTGATCCTCAGCGCGCTCGGCAGTGTCGATGACCGCGTCAAGGGATTGCGCGCCGGCGGCGACGACTACTTGGTCAAGCCATTCGCCTTCAGCGAGCTGCTCGCCCGCCTCGAGGCGCTGCTGCGGCGTGGCGCCGGACCGCCGACCACGACCAAGCTGCGGGTTGCCGACCTCGAACTCGATCTGTTGACCCGCAGCGTCAGGCGTGCCGGCAAGCCGATCGAGGTGCTGCCGCGCGAGTTCCGGTTGCTGGAATTCCTGATGCGCAACGCCGGCCATGTAGTTACGCGCACGATGCTGCTCGAGCATGTCTGGGACTATCACTTCGATCCGCAGACCAACGTCATCGATGTCCACATCAGCCGACTGCGCCAGAAGATCGACAAGAATTTCGATCATCAGCTGCTGCATACGGTTCGCGGCGCCGGGTACTGTCTGCGATCCCCGGAGTAACCCGCGAGGCGGGCACCGATGGTTATTCAAGGATCTCGGTTGGCATCTGAGCCGCCCTTATCGGCGACACGAATTCTCCGCAATGCTCGACTGATCGTCGGGACTCATGCGTTCCGGCTGGCCGCGCTTTATTTCCTCGTATTCGCGGCCTCGGTGCTCGGCGTTCTCCTGTTCGTCTACTTGACCAGCGCAGATTTTGTAGAGCGGCAGACCGAGGCAACTCTCGACGCCGAGATCACCGGGCTTGCCGAGCAATACGCGCAGAGAGGTTTGAGCGGGCTGATCCAGATCGTGGCGGCGCGCAGCGCCGGCGATCGGGGCGACGCGATGATCTATCTGGTGACCGACCCGGATGGAAAGCCGCTCGTCGGCAATATCGCGGCTTGGCCGGCCGGGGTGCCGACCCATTCCGCTTGGCTGTCCTTCGCTCTCGAACGAACGATCAACGGTCGCCATGAGGTTCATCCCGCGCGGGGCAGACTGTTCGTCATCCCGGGCGGGTATCGATTGCTGGTCGGGCGCGACATCAGCGACGCAGCAGCCTTCCGAAGCGAGGTCAGAACGACCCTGTTGTGGGCCGGGTCGATCGCGCTCGGCATCGGCCTGATTGGTGGCACGGTGATGAGCCGCAATTTGTTGCGGCGCGTCGAGCAGGTAAACCGGACGAGCGAACGGGTCATGGCCGGAAACCTTTCGGACCGCATCCCGCTCCGGGGCACGAGAGACGAGTTCGACCAGCTCGCCGCCAACCTCAACCGGATGCTCGACCAGATCGAACGGCTGATGACTGCAATGCGCGAGGTTACGGATGACGTCGCTCATGATCTGAGGACACCGCTCTCGCGGTTGCGCGCTCGGCTCGAACGCGCGTTGGCCAATCCCGATCCATCCGCCGGTGAGAGCCAGGGCGAGGCAATCCGCGCCGCTATTGACGAGGCCGATCGCCTGCTCGCGACATTCAATGCTCTACTCAGGATCGCGGAATTGGAAGCGGGCGCGCACCTGGATCAGATCACGCCGTTAGACTTGTCCGAAGTCGCGCGCTCAGCGGCTGATCTCTACGAGCCGGTCGCCGAGGAGAAGGGGTTTACTCTGTCTGTGACGGCCGAGCCCGGCGTTAACATACGCGGCGACTGGCACCTCTTGTCACAAGCGCTCGCTAATCTCCTCGACAATGCTCTCAAATATGCCGGGACCGGCCGGATCGAGCTGCGGGTGTTTGCTGAGAGCGGGCAGGCGATCCTCGAAGTAGCAGATTATGGGCCGGGAATTCCTGAGGCGGATCGGCACAGTGTGTTGGATCGCTTTGTCCGCCTCGAACCGAGCCGTACGACCCCCGGAAATGGTCTCGGCCTAAGCCTCGTGCGCGCCATAGCGCGGCGGCACAACGGCTCGGTCACGCTGGAGGACAACAGACCCGGGCTGCGGGTCCGGTTGCAATTCACGAGACTGCCGACGTGAGCCTCCGCCGCGAACCCCTCAGCCCTGTTCCCGCTGCCGCGCCCGATCCTCGATCCGGCGTGCAGTTTCCACCATCATCTCGCGAAATTCCTGTGCCTCGAGACCGGCACTGCGCAGCACGGGCGTCATCACCTCGTCCGCGAGCAGATCTTCGAGGCTCGGCTCATAGCGGCAGCACTCAAAGCGCTCGTCCATGACTCCCCTCCTTACCTGTCCGATTGTACGCAGGATGACTGCAAAGCATGTCCGCTTTGTGTTCGCGGATCGGAATTTTCGCGGCAGTTTGTATAGACGCCCGTCGTTATTATCCTGCCGGTAGCGTCAATTGGGCGTCAGCGCCCGCATCGCGGTTTGGTGGGCCGTCCCCGTCGAGAAATCGCTGTAGCCGCCTAGTCTGATGCCGAGGTTGGCGATTAGGTTTTTGGCGGCGGGGCTCAACAAGGCCGCGAGCTCTTCCTCGTGACGGTAGCCCGGCATTGTCGCGCTCAGAGCAGTGCTGCGGATGGTTGCCGGGTGAAAATAGATCTCGCTGACCCCTCGCGGTAGGTGCGGCAGGAGCCGCAACAGCCGCCCTTCCACCATCCCGCCTGTCCAAGCGAGGCCGAAAAGGTTGTCGTTGACGAACAGACCGGCGCCCTGCAACCGACGGCGCAACCATTCGATCCAAGGGCGGTAGAGCGGAGCCGAGTAGTGCTCGTTCGGGAAAGCGGCGCGCAATGGCTCGACGGGTTCGAAGGGCACCCGCACGGCCGTCACGCCGTAATCACGCCCGATTTCGATGATGGCCCGCGCCACCGTCGGATGAAGATGCATATGCTTGTGGGCGTTCACATGGTCGAGTCGCAGGCCGGTCTCATGAAACCGCTCGAATTGCGCGCGGATCTCCGTTGCGAGCTGACGGCGAACCTGCGGCAGAGCAAAAAATCTCACGCCGGCGCGACCCATATTCGGATCGAAACGGCCGTCCCGGCGCACCAAACCGGTGATTTCGGCGCAAGGAAGCGTCGGGAGCCCATCGACGAGCACCAGATGCAGGCCGACCCGCAGGTCCGGCAAACGACGCGCACAGGCTACGGCGTCGGCAACGGCCGGAGCGCCGACCATCAAGCTGGCGGTCGACAGAATGCCGTGCCGATGGGCCCTTTCGACAGCTTCGTTGACGGCGGGATCGAGCCCGAAATCGTCTGCGCAGACGATCAGGCTTTTCAGCTCGCCATCTCGCGGTTGCGCAGGAACTGGAAGAATTCGACACCCTCGCGCAACCGGCGCCGCATCATATCAGGGCTCTTGATCATCTCGGCGACCAGCGAGGCGATCTTGCCGCGGCGGAAATAGAACCGCTTGTAGAAGGTCTCGAGCAATTCGAAGATCTCGGTATGCGAGAGGTGCGGGTAGTGCAGCGGCGCGATCTGCACGCCGCGATCGTCAATCAGCTCGGCATGGCCGACGTCGAGCCAGCCGTTCTCGACCGCCTGCCGATGCAGATAAGTGCCGGGATAAGGCGCGGCGAGCGAAACCTGGATCGTGTGCGGATTGATTTCCGCAGCGAAGCGGATCGTTTCCTCTATCGTCTCCTTGCTTTCGCCGGGCAGTCCCAGAATGAAGGTCCCGTGGATCGTGATCCCCAGTTCGTGGCAGTCCTTGGTGAACCGCCGCGCGATGTCGATCCGCATTCCCTTCTTGATGTTGTTGAGGATCTGCTGGTTGCCGGTCTCATAGCCGACGAGTAACAGCCGCAGCCCGTTGTCGCGCAGCACCTCCAGCGTTGCGCGCGGCACATTGGCCTTGGCGTTGCACGACCAGGTGACGCCGAGCTTGCCGAGCTCGCGGGCGATCGCCTCGGCGCGCGGCCGGTCATCGGTAAAGGTGTCGTCGTCGAAGAAGAACTCCTTGACCTGCGGGAAATAGCTAGTCGCAAGGCGGATTTCGTCGATGACGTGGCCCACGCTACGCACCCGGTACCGGTGGCCGCCGACGGTCTGCGGCCATAGGCAGAACGTGCATTTCGACCGGCAACCGCGTCCGGTGTAGAGCGACACGTAGGGGTGCTTTAGATAGCCGATGAAGTAATCTTCGACCCGCAAGTCGCGCTTGTAGACTTCGGTCACAAAGGGCAGTTGGTCCATGTCTTCGAGGACCGCGCGGTCGCGGTTGTGGGCGATCGCGCCGCTCGGGCTGCGGTAGCTCAGACCGTCGATCTCATCGTACGCCCGACCGTCCGCGACCTCTTTGATCGTGAAATCGAATTCCTCTCGCGCGACAAAGTCGACGGCCGTAGAAGCATTGAGGCTGTCCTCGGGCTCGACCGCGACCTTGGCGCCGACAAACCCGATCTTGAGCTTCGGGTTGGTGTCCTTTAGCGCCTCGGCGACGCGCAGATCCGAAGCGAAGGACGGCGTCGAGGTATGGAGCACCGCCAGTTCGTATTCCCGGGCGAGCGGCAGCACCTGATCGAGCTTGAGCCGCGCCGGGGGCGCGTCGATCAGCTTGCTACTGGGCAGGAGGGCCGCCGGCTGGGCGAGCCAGGTCGGGTACCAGAACGACCGGATCTCGCGCTTGGCCTGATATCGCGAACCGGCGCCGCCGTCGAAACCGTCGAAGGACGGCGGGTGCAGGAACAAGGTCTTCATCATAGAGCCTTATCTCCGTCGGCTGTCATGTGGCCGCTCGCCTCGACCTGAAAAACCTGATCCCGCCAGAAGACCGTGCGTCCGAAAAAGCTGGCTACGAACACGGCAAAGGACAAGGCATCGCGCAGCGGCAGCAGCCAGGGCTTGGCTGGGGGAACGCCGAGTGCACCCGCAATGACCCCCGCCGTGGCCCATCTGAGAACGCAGGAGATCACAAGAAAGGTGCTGGGGGTCAAGGCAAATCCCGTCGCTGCCGCGGCAAGCGCGGCAATCAAGACCGGATGGGCCAGCACCGACCCGGCAAAGCCGGCGGGCGCCATTGCGCGCACCGTACGCGCCCAACGCAGCTCGTGCCGCCACAGATCGGCCAAACTCGGCTCGGAGACGCGAGCTTCGACGATGTAAGGTGACAGGACAACGGAAAGTCCGAGCGCGCGGACCTCGTCGCCGATCCGGTGGTCGTCGGCGAGTTCGTCCCGCAGACGCGCAAATGCGCCGATGCGCTCGAGGGTCTCGCGGCGCAGCGCGATCGTTGCGCCAAAACACCCCCCGCCCAGACCCAGGGATTCGGCGACGAGCGCGCTCGGGAGGAACCCGAAATTGATGTGCATGGCCCCGAATTCCGACCACTTCCCGCCGGTCGGCACACCCTTATAGAGGCAGGTCACGACCCCGGTCTGCCGATCGCGCAGCGGCGCTGTTACAGCGCCGAGGTAATGCCGATCGACGCGCATGTCGCTGTCGGCGAGCACAATCACGTCGTGCCGCGCAACCTCGAACATGTTTTCGAGATTGGCGACCTTCTTGTTCGACCCGCTGGCCCGCGCATCGACCACGAGGGCGATATCGCAGGCCGGGAGATCGCGAATCAGGGCATGAACGGCGGGCAGCGCGCCATCCTGCGCGTCATTGACGCCGAGCACGATCTGCAGCCCCGGATAATCCTGCTCGGCAAAGGAGCGCAGATTTTCATAGAGGCCCGGCTCGTCGCCGTGCAGCGGCTTCAGCACCGAGACCGCCGGCTGATTCGAGGCTCCCGGCCATGGGCGACGGGCAAACCGCAGGGCAGCCGCGGCCGCCCCGATCAGATACACCCAGGCGGGAAACAGCACGATGCCGATGGCAAGATTTACTCCCATGGCATGGTCGACGGGTGCTCTGCACAGTTAGCCCAATCGCTTCGCGCGCGTGTTCCTGCGTATGCTGATTGCGCGTGCATTGCGCTACGGATTGTGTCAGGGACGTTGCGCGTTCATATAGTGGCTTGAGCAGGTACGGGCCGATTTCGGGTCCGGTCTGCTAGCGGCGCGGCAACGAGGCGATGTCATGCGGGTAGTGCTAGCCCAGCCACGAGGCTTTTGCGCGGGCGTCGAACGCGCGATCGAAATCGTCGAGCGCGCGCTCGAAAAGTACGGCCCGCCGATCTACGTCCGTCACGAGATCGTGCACAATCGCCACGTTGTCGAACGCCTACGCGCCAAAGGTGCACATTTTGTCGACGAGATCGACGAAATCCCGAAGGGCAGCGTGACGATTTTCAGCGCCCACGGGGTTGCCAGCGCGATCGAGGAACGCGCGGCAGACCGCGGGCTTCCGGTTATCGACGCGACCTGCCCGCTGGTCTCGAAAGTGCACATCGAGGGGCAGCGTTATGCCAACCAGGGTCGCGAGATCATCTTGATCGGGCATGCCGGACATCCGGAAATCGTCGGCACGATGGGGCGGATCAACGGCCGCGTTCACCTAATCTCGACCCCGGAAGAGGTAGCAAGGCTCAGAGTTGCCGACCCGGACAAGCTCGCCTTTATTACCCAGACCACGCTCAGTGTGGACGACACGCGCGCCGTTATTGACGCGCTGAAGGTCCGCTTTCCGACGATCGTCGGCCCCGACACAAAGGACATTTGTTACGCAACGCAAAATCGCCAGAGAGCGGCGCGGGAACTCGCAAAAATTGTCGACGTTGTCCTCGTTGTCGGCGCGCCGAACAGCTCGAATTCCAATCGGCTGCGCGAGATCGCGGCGGAAAGCGGGGTCCCCAGCTATCTGATCGAAGACGCTCGCGCGCTCGACCCGAACTGGATCGAGAACGCTAGAGCCGTCGGCATTACCGCCGGGGCATCGGCCCCGGCCGAACTCGTCGCGGAGGTAATCGACCGCTTGCGAGAGTTGACGCAAGTCGAGCTATCGATCCTGCCTGGCGTCACTGAGAACGTCCGTTTCCGGATGCCTATGCAACTCGCCGACGTCGCCGGCTAGGCCGGCTCCCCCTTAAACTCGGGACGAGGTTTCGCCGTGCCAATTCCGCTGCGCCAAACGATTCGGGTCGGCGCCTATGTTGTCGTTCAGCACCTCAAGGGCGTCCGGCGCTATCCGCTGGTGCTGATGCTCGAGCCCCTCTTCCGTTGCAACCTCGCCTGCGCCGGTTGCGGTAAGATCGATTACCCGGACGCCATCCTCAATCAGCGCCTCAGCGTCGACGAGTGTGTCGCGGCGGCGGATGAGTGCGGCGCGCCGATGGTGGTCATCGCAGGTGGCGAACCCTTGCTGCACCGTGAGATCGACGATATCGCCCGGCGCATGATCGCCAGAAAGAAGTTCGTGTATCTGTGCACGAACGCTCTGCTGCTCGAAAAGAAGATCGACCTGTTCGAGCCGAGCCCCTACTTTGCCTGGACGATCCATCTCGACGGTGACCGCGAGGATCACGACCGCTCGGTATGTCAAGGCGGGGTGTACGATCGCGCCGTGGCAGCGATCAAGCTGGCCAAAGCTCGCGGGTTTCGGGTCAACATCAATTCTACCCTGTTCGATACCGCCGACCCGGAGCGCATCGCCCGCTTCTTCGACGACGTGATGGAGGTCGGGATTGACGGCATAACGGTATCACCTGGCTATGCCTACGAACGGGCGCCGGATCAGGAGCACTTTCTCAATCGGCGCCGCACCAAGGAGTTGTTCCGCGAAATCTTCAAACGCGATCCGCGGCGCCGCTGGTCATTCAATCAATCGAGCTTGTTTCTCGATTTCCTCGCGGGGAACCAATCCTACCATTGCACTCCCTGGGGCAATCCGACGCGCAACTATTTCGGCTGGCAGCGCCCCTGCTATTTGCTGGGCGAAGGCTACGCAAAGACGTTCAGGGAGCTGATGGAGGAGACCGACTGGGACGCCTACGGCACCGGCAACTACGAGAAATGCGCCGATTGCATGGTGCATAGCGGGTACGAGGCAACTGCCGTCATGGATTCGGTGAAGCACCCGTTGAAAGCGGCGGCGGTAGCATTCCGCGGGTTTCGCACCGAGGGCGAGATGGCGCCGGAGATCCCGCTAGACCGGCAAAGACCGGCTAAATACGTATTCTCCCGGCACGTCGATGAGGCGGTCGCGCGGCTAGAAAGCCGCGGCCAGCCCGCGCAGAGCGTGCGCGGGGCCGGCTAGCGCCGCCAAAGCCATCCGGGTTTCCCGGGCCAGCCCGATCAGCGTCGCGATCTGCCGCGGGCGGCGCAGGACCGAGCCGAGAACGCGAGCGAGGTTCGGGGTGCCGGCCTCGGAGAGCGGGATCAGGGCAGCTGGCGGGAGCTCCCGCCAGACGGTATCGGCAATCGTCCGGGCGACGAGAAAGGGGATGCCGGCCTGCGACGCGATGCGGGCGACGACATCGCTTTCGAGATCGACTGCGAGGGCACCCGTATCGCGCCAAGCGCGGCTTTTTTCTGCCTCGGTTGAGAGGATCGCGCTGGCGCCGAACACCGCGCCTTCGAAGGCGCCGATTTGGCGCGCAAGATCAGCCACACGGGTTTGGAAAGGTTCCGCCGCGGTCCAGCGATGGCCGGCGGACACGACCTCCGCCGATATGACGACATCACCCGGGCGCAAATGCGGCGCCAAGGCGCCGGCAATGCCGAAGCTCATCAGGCAATTCGCGTGACGGACCGCGTTCTCGACGAGAGCGGCCGTGCGTTCCCGGTCGCCTGCGCCGATCACCACGGGAAACCCTGCTGCGCGCGCGATCTTGGCTTCGGCAGCGAGGCCGGAGGTGCAGAGCACGGTCGACAATCGGCGCATCCGCACCTTCCCAAATAGCCACAGCTCAAAAAGCGATCCTTCGGACCGCACCCGGACCGGGCTGACGCCCGATATTCGCCTAACGGTTGACAACGTCAAGTCTGGAGACAAGCGGCACGTTATCGCAATTGGGGCGGCCGCCGCATCGGGCGAAATCCGTAGCCGCCCACCGGGCGTTTGACCATGGACAAAAGGACGCGGCCCGGCTCATTCGCGCCCCGCCATGCTTCAAATGCCGAACGGAACCTGCCGCGAGTTGCCCCGCGACAAACGGCGAAACCGAGCGAGAGCCCACAGCGGGAAGAAAGCGCGGTAGCCGTGATACCTCAAGTAAAAGACGCGCGGGAAACCGACCGCAGTGTACCAGGGCTCGTCCCAGTTGCCGTCTTCGTCCTGGCTGTCGATCAAGTATGCGACCCCGCGAGCGACCGCCGGATTGCCAACCTCGCCGGCGGCCATCAAAGCGAGCAGCGCCCAGGCAGTCTGGGACGAGGTGCTGTAGGGCGCTTCGCCGCGGGACGCTGCGGTCCAGTAGGATTCGCCGCCTTCCCCCCAGCCGCCGTCCTTGTGCTGGCGAGTGAGAAGCCAGTCGACAGCGCGCCGCACTTCGGGCGAATTTGCCGACAGGCCGGCGCTGTTGAAGGCGGTGAGAACCGACCAGGTCCCGTAGATATAATTGGTCCCCCACCGGCCGAACCAGCTGCCGTCGGGTTCCTGCTCGGATTGCAGGTAGGCTATCGCCGCAGCCACCGCCGGGTGATCGGCGCCGTGGCCGATTTGGGTCAAGAAACTCAGACAGCGCCCGCTGACATCCGCCGTCGGCGGGTCGAGCAGCGCGCCGTGGTCGGCGAACGGGATGTGGTTCAGATAAAAATGCGTGTTGTCGGCGTCGAAAGATCCCCATCCACCGCCCCGGCTCTGCATGCCGATGACCCATTCGGCGGCCCGGTCGATCGCCACCCGATATCGCGACGAGCCGAAGCGGTCGAGGGCAAGAGCGACCGCAGCCGTGTCATCGAGATCGGGGTAGTAGGGGTTCTCGAATTGGAATGCCCACCCGCCGGGCCGCAGGCCGGGGCGGGCGGACGCCCAATCCCCGACGACTTCGAGCACCTGTTTTGTCTGGAGCCAGTCTAGCGCCCGCCTTACGGTCGCTTCCAGGCGGATGTCTTCGACCTCCATCAGCGCATGGGAAGCGAGGGCGGTGTCCCACACTGGGGACAAGCAGGGTTGGCAATAGCTGCGCTCGCCGTCGAGCACCAGCAGCTTGCGCAGGGAGGCCAAAGCCGATGCGTAGCCGGGGTGATCGTGGCTGTATCCCAAACAGTCGAACATCATCGCGGCGTTGGCCATCGCCGGAAAGATGCCGCCAAGGCCATCCTCGCCATTGAGGCGCTCGGCGACGAAGGCGACGGCTTTGTCGATCGCCCGGCGTCGCGCATCCGTCGGAAAGAACGGCTCGGCGACCCGCAACAGCCGGTCGAGCATGCCGAACGCCACCGAGAGTGGCGAGGAGGTCGGACCGCCGATCCAATCCCGCACCGTCTCCGGCGGCTCCAGAAAAAGCTCGCCGACGCTGATGCCGAGCGGGTTGCGGGCCCGCGGCCGCAGTGCCATGAGGACGAGGAGCGGCACGAGAACGGTGCGTGACCAGTAGGAAACCTTGGCGATGTGGAAAGGAGACCAGCTCGGAAGCAGCATGATCTCGACCGGCATGACCGGAACTGCCCGCCACGGAACCTCGCCGAACAATGCAAGTAGGATGCGTGTGAAGACGTTGCACCGCCGGGCGCCGCCACCGGCCAGGATCGCCGCCCGTGCCCGTACCATATGCGGCGCTTCGGCCGGATCGCCGGCCGCCTTCAGCGCGAAATAGGCCTTGACCGAAGCGCTGAGATCGAGCGCGCCCCCGTGGAACAGCGGCCAGCCGCCGTCGGCGCCTTGGGTTGCACGAATATATTTGGCGATCCGCGCTTGCAGTTCCGGCTCGATGCGGCCGAAATAGTGCTGGAGCAGGATGAACTCCGACGGAATCGTCACGTCGGCCTCCAACTCAAACACCCAATGTCCATCAGGGTGTTGCAGCGCGACCAGCGATTTGCTGGCGCGCGCAATCGCCTCGTCGAGGCGTGCAGCGTCGACGCGACGGCGCAGCATCGCCATTTCTTTCGTGTTTATGTCATTCATGGAAGGACGCGGTGTCGTTCTTGTTCAATTTCCGTGGTTAGTGGGCGGGGGCCCCGGCCGCCGCTCGGCACAGATTGAGAAAACGCCTGAAGCCGGCAACCCGTTGCAAGGCCGGCCGCAGCAAAGCCGGAGCGAATAGCGCCTTCGATCGTTGCAGGCAAGCCCGTATCGACGTAATCGCCGCAAAGTAGAAGGTTCCCCCATGCCGTCATCTGTTGCGGACGGCGCTGCAGCTGATCGGGGCTCGCCAGAAACGTCGCTCGGCGCTCCTTGACAAGCCGAACCGGTGGAACTGGACGCGACGGAAGGTGATAGGCGACTGCGACATCTTGCCAAAAGAGATCACGCAGCTCCGGTGCGGCGCGCTCGACGAATTGGTCAGCAGCGCTGACCGTCACCGATAACACTCCGCGCTTGCGAAAGATCCATTCCGCGGTGCCGCCGATCACCCCCACAAAAAACGGCGAATTGGCCGGCGGAGCGCAGCGAAAATGTGCGTTGACGATTGGCGAGTGCCGGTCGGGGACGATGAGCCCCGGAACGAGGCGGGCGGCGATCGCGGCGGGTACGGCAAGGATCACAGTATCCGCGCGATCGAGCACGATCGAAGCCGCTTCGAAGACGAGATTCGAAACCCTGTCGGGCCCGAAGATCAGCGCCCTCAGGCGTGCGCCGAAGCGGATTTCCGCGCCCTTGGCGCGCAAACGGGCGAGCGCCGGCTCGACAAAGCTCTCCGACAGCCCGACGCGAGGGAGCAGCGGACGGCATGCCCCGCCCCCGCGCCCGAGCGTCTCCGCGAGCATGCGCCAGAAGAGAGTGGCTGACCCCTGCTCGGCGCCGGTATTCAGGCCGGCAACGGCAAGCGGCTCCCACAGCCGGCGAAACAATTCCTGCCGCGGATCGAGGACGGCGGCGATCGTTGCCCGCGGATCCGCCCGTCGCAGCGCCAACGCGGCGAGATAGTCACGCGCTCGCGTGTGCGGAACCCGCCTTTTGGCGGACAAAACCCACCACGGCAGCGCGCCGCTATTCGGCCGCACCGTCCAGCGCTCCCCGGTTGCGGCGTCGACGAACGGGAAGACAGCTTCAGGGGGGCCTTCAAGAGAACCGCAAGCGCCGATCCGGCCGAGGTAATCGAGCGCCGCCTGATTGCCGGCCAAGAGGAGATGGTTGCCGTTGTCGATACGGCATCCGAGCTCGGCATCAAAATAGGAGCGGCAGCGTCCGCCGGCGTGGGGAGCAGCTTCATAAATAATGACGCACCGCCCGGTATCGGCGAGCGCGACCGCCGCCGCGAGCCCGGCAAGGCCTGCCCCAACAACGTGCACGCAACCCGTACTCGCCGCTCTTGTCATAGCAAGCCGTGGCGCAACACCAGCCAGAGCTTCAATGAGGTCGACACACTGACGCGCTGCCTGGGATTGCGCCATCCCGAGCGCTGCAGAGCCGAGAGCGTCGCGCGGTAGAGTGCCGCCATCACCGCGGCTGGACGCATGGCGCGGCGCGAGCAGTGCTTCATTGCCCGCGCTGCCTCGCGGAAGTGGCCCTCGGCGATAGCGGCGACATCGCGGCACGCTGCAGGCAATGCCGGATGCCGCAGGACGGCCGCGGGTTCGGCAGCTTGAATTCCGTGCCGATCGAGGATTTCGCGAGGCAGATACAAACGCTGCCGAGCGGCGTCCTCCGCGAGGTCCCGCAGGATGTTGGTCAGCTGCAGCGCCCGGCCGAGCGATTCTGCGACGGCGTGGGCGGCGGCGCTGGAATTGCCGAATATATGGACCGAGAGATGGCCGACGGCGCTCGCGACGCGGGCGCAATAGAGGTCCAGGGTTGCCAAATCCGGGGCCCTGACGTCTCCCCGAGCGTCCATCTCCATGCCGGCGAGGATCGCAAGAAAGTCCTCTTTGCGGAGCTCATAGCTCCGGACCGGCCCCGACAATGCTCGAGCCAAGAGGTGGCGCGGACGCCCGTCGTAGAGCGCATCGATCTCCTCTCGCCACCCGGCGAGAGCCGCGAGCTTGTGTTCGACCGGCCTCTCGCCATCGGCGATATCGTCGACCTCACGGCAGAACGCGTAGATCGCGTACATGCCGTTGCGGCGATCCCGCGGCAGCAGCCGCATCGCCCAGTAAAACGAGGTCCCGGCAGCCTCGACCCGGTGCCGGATAGTCTCGCGCAGCGCGTCTTCGCCCAGCTGGTCGGCAGCGGCATGGAGCGCGGCGTCGCTCAACCCCGAAAACCTCTCGAGGCGCCGATTGCAAAGGCGGCGAGGAAATCGGATTTGCTCAGCGCGACGCGGGTCGCAACGGGATCACCATGGCGGAGCCGGCGCAACAGCCGCCCAGCTAGGCCGACAATGACCGCGGACTCCCAACGCAATCCGCGGGAGGCGACGAGCGGCGGCAAGCCGCGGGCCTGTTCCATCAATTCCGCGGTGCGGTCCAGCAGCCGGTCGAGCACGCGCCGCAGTCCCGGGCTCGACTCACGGGCCGCCAGCGCCTCGATCCCGGTTCCCTCCGCGGTAAGATCTTCAAGCGGCAGGTAGACGCGATCGAGCCGCCGATGGTCGTCCGCACAATCCTGCAGGTGATTGAGCACCTGCAGCGCCGAGCAAAGGGCATCGGAAGCCGGCCAGCAGGCGCGGCTTTCGCCGTGCAGGTCGAGCAGCTGGCGGCCGACCGGCGAAGCCGAGTAGCGGCAATATCCCATCAGCTCGTCCCAGTCGCGATAACGCAGCTTGATCGCGTCGATCCGGAACGCGTGCAGCACGTCATGGCAGTGCTGAGCAATCATGCCGGTTTCGAGGAGGCTTTCACGCATCGCAGCGGCGGCGGGAGAATCCTCGCCCGGGGCTCCGTCGAGGATGGCGCCCATACGGTCGAGCCGCCCGATCTTTTCATCGGCAGCCAAGGCGGGATTGTCGGCGATATCGTCGGCGTTTCGGGCGAAGCGGTAGAACGCGTGCACATGCGCCCTCAAGTCGCGCCGAATCAGAAACGATCCCACCGGGAAATTTTCGCTGCCGCGCCACTTGCCCGAGGGAGTTTCGAGGCTCTCGGCGCGGTGCCACGGCAGCTCGTCCCGCAAAGCCGTCATTTCAGATATCCATTAGCCCCGAACCAGCTGACAGCGTCGGCAATGGCCTCGCGTGCCGGCCGCGAGGTGTAGCCGAGCTCGCACGACGCCTTTTCCGAGCTGAAATACATCTTTTTCCGCGACATTCGAACCCCGTCCAGCGTGACGAACGGGTCGCGCCCGGTAACGCGGGCCGCCAGCTCCGCTCCGATAGCGACAGGAAACAGCACACTGTGCGGGACCCGGAGCCAGGGTGGGCGCCTACCGACCGCCTGCGCAACCCCGGCGAGGATCTCAGCGAGCGCCAGGTTCTCGCCCCCAAGGATATATCGCTCGCCGATCCGTCCCTTTTCGGCCGCGGCGAGATGGCCTTCGGCGACGTCATCGACATGGACGATGTTGAGGCCGGTGTCGACAAAGGCGGGCATCTGGCCGCGCGCGGCCTCGACGATCAGCCGGCCGGTGGGCGTCGGCTTGATGTCGCCGGGCCCGACCGGGGTAGAGGGGTTGACGATCACTACCGGCACCCCGCGCTCCCGAGCAAGCCCTCGCGCGACCTCTTCGGCCGCGAATTTCGACCGTTTGTAGGGCCCGATCATGTTGTCGAAGCTGCTCGGGGTTTCTTCGTCGGCCGAACCGCCCGGCACCAGGCCGAGCGTCGCGACGCTGCTCGTATAGACGACCCGTTCGACGCCGGCTTCGAGGGCCGCGGTCAGCAGATCCCGAGTGCCGTCGACATTGGCACGAAACATCGGCGCGGGATCGGGTACCCAGATCCGGTAATCGGCCGCTACATGATACACATATCGGCACCCGGCGACGGCGCGCGCTAACGATCGGGGGTCCTCCATTGCCCCCTCGGCGATTTCCACCGCGAGACCTGCAAGGTTGCGCCGATCACTGTTTGGCCGGGCGAGCACGCGCACCGGGTGGCCCCGCGCCAGCAGGGCGCGCACCACAGCCGATCCGACAAACCCGGTCGCTCCAGTCACGAGGCTCAAATCCGGCGGCGCTGGCATTGTTCTTCGAGGTTAACGGCTGGTAGCGCCGAAGTTCAACCGCTGCGATCGTGGCTCGCGCAATCCGGCAGATTTACTCGCAGTTATAATGATGAAGGGCAACAGGCAGGGGTCGAGGCTACTTTCCGGCCTCGGGAACTTGTGCGGCGCGGGTGCGGGCTGCTTGGGCCTTTTCCGTTTCGCCCAGCACATCATAGGCGCGGGCGAGGCGGATCCACCCGTCCTTGTCGTTCGGGTTCTGCTCGAGCCGCGCGGCGAGGCGGTCGACCATGGAGCGAATCATTGCCTGCCGCTCCTCCGGCGACATCGATTGAGCCGCGGCCAAGTCCTGAGCCGTCGGCCCGGATGCCTTGCCAGCGGGCGGCTGCTCACCCGGGGCAATCTCGGCCAGGCGGTCCTGCACGACCTTGCGCCATGTCGCCTCGGCCGGCGCCGTGGCCAGCAATGCGCGCAGCGTAGCCTTGGCTGCCTCGCGATCGCCGCGCTGCAGCGCAGCTTCTGCGCCATAGAAGCGGGCGCGGGGGTCATCTCCGGCCTTGGCAAACTCGGCCTCGGCCTCGGCACTGACATCGCCGCCCGCCGCCAGCACGAGCAATTCCCCGAGCTCTGCATGCAACCGCGGCTCTTTTGGCGCCAATGCGATCGCCTGGCTGTAAGCGGAGCGCGCTTCGGAGTAGCGCTCGAGGGAGGCGAAGGTGCGAGCCAGCAGGACCCAGCCTTCGACATGCCCGGGCTCCTGCTGAAGCCGCGCCTTGAGCTGTTCGGCTGCGGCGGCGAGTTTTGCCCGGTCGTCGGCCGCAGGGGCTGCTGCCGCAGCACTCCCGCCCCGTTCGATCGCCGCCGGCGCGCCGACCGCCGAGTAGATGGCGAGCGCCGCCGCGGGCAGCAGGGCCGCTATACCGACGGCGACGCAGATGCGCCAGGAGCTCGCGGCCGAGCCCAAGACGGGCGGCCGGGAGTTTTGGGTCTTCTGGTCGGCCGCCGCGAGCATGCGCCGGGTGATTTCCGCGCGCACTGCCGCGGCCTCGTCCGCGGTGAGCCTTCCCTGCGCAATCTCGGTATCGAGGTTCGTGAGTTGCCGGCGAAACACCGCGACGACGGATTCACCCTCATCCATGTTCTCCGGTGATGCCCGCAACAGAGGCTTGAGCAACGCAAGCAGCGCCACCACGATCAGCAATCCAGCGATGATCCAGAACCAGATCATCCACGTTCGCCGAGCAATAGCGCTGCACGGTCGCGCTCTTCGTCACTCAAAGCCGGGAGTTCCGGATCAGGGCGGCGGCGGCGCGCCCGGAGCGCCAGAAAGATGCCGGCGCCTACCACCAGGACAGGCGGTGTCAGCCACAAAAGGTACGTCGCGGGCGCAAAAGGCGGATCGAGCAGTACGAAGACCCCGTAGCGGGCGACGACATAATCGAGCACTTGCCGATCGGTATCGCCGGCCGCCAGGCGTTGCCGCAGCAGCACTCGCAGATCGTGGGCGAGATCGGCGTTCGACTCGTCGATCGACTGGTTCTGGCAGACGAGACAACGCAATTCCTGGCTCAGCGCCCGGGCGCGCGCCTCGAGCGCGGGGTCGGCGAGCCGCTCGGCGGGTTCGACAGCATGGGCCGCAGGTCCGACCAGGCCTGCCGCCACCGCGACCGCCAAAGCGAGCCGACGGATCATCAGTTGTCGGCCGATCCCGCCGACGTGACGGCGAGCGAACTCCTCGCCGCCGGCAGGCGCAGATGAAGCCGGCGGTCGCTCAGCGAGACGAGCCCACCGAGGGCGGCGAGGATCGCGCCAAACCAGATCCACGGCACGAGCGGATTGTAATAGGCCCGCAACACCCAGCCGCCCTGCCCATCCGGATCGCCGAGCGCCAGATAGAGGTCGCCGAACCCGTTTGTGGCGATCGCCGTGTTGGTGGTCTGGCTGCGCGCCACCGGATACCAGCGGCGCTCGGGGTAGAGGGTCATCGGCGCGCTGCCGGGGCGCTCGACGACGATTTGCGCGCGCTGCGCGTGGTAATTGGCGACGTCCCCTTCGGTGACCCCGACCAGGCGCAGGGTGCGGCCGGCGATCTCGATGCTCTCCCCGGGATGCAATGTCTCGATCCGCTCGCTGCGCCATGCGGTGGACACGGTCACGCCGGCAATCAGCACGCCCACCCCGAAATGGGCGATTGCGTAGCCCCAAGTACCGCGCGGCAAATGGCGCAGCCGCCGCCAGGATGTCAGGGCCGGAAGCTTTGCTGCGCCGCTCCTATCGGCGAGATCGGTCAGCACTCCGAGCATCGCCCAGACCGCGAGCGCAATGCCCGCCAGCGCCGCCGGCGGTGCGGCGCGGTCGAAGGCGAAGATGATGACAGGGGCGAGCAGCGCGCCCACAATGGCCGGAGCGAGGCGGCGCAGGGCGGCGCGCAGATTGCCGCGGCGCCAGGCCAGCACCGGTCCGATCACCAAGGCGACGATGGCGGGTGCCAGGATCGGCACGAAGGTCGCGTTGAAGAATTGCGGGCCGACCGACAGCTTAGCGCCGCTCCACACCTCGGCAAAGAGCGGGTAGAAGGTGCCGAGAAAAACCGTCGCCATGCCGGCGCAGAGCAGCAGATTGTTGAGGACGAGGGCGCCTTCGCGGCTCACCGGCGCGAACGGGTTGCCGATTTCGAGACCGGGAGCGCGCAGCGCGTAAAGCACGAGGCCGCCGCCGATCACCAGCGCGATCAGCACCAGGATGAAGACGCCGCGGGTCGGATCGACCGCGAAGGAGTGGACCGAGGTCAGGACACCGGAGCGCACGAGGAATGTCCCGATCAGGCTCATACCGAAGGTCAGGATGGCCAGCAGGACGGTCCAGCGCTGCAACGTCTCGCGCTTTTCGACGACGGCCGCCGAATGAAGGAGCGCGGTTCCGAGCAGCCACGGCATGAAGGAGGCGTTCTCGACCGGGTCCCAATACCACCAGCCACCCCAGCCGAGCACGTAATAGGCCCACCAGCTGCCCATTGCGATGCCGATCGTCAGCCCACACCACGCCGTCAATGCCCAGGGCCGCACCCAGCGCGCCCAGGCGGCGCCGACCCGCCCCTCGATCAGCGCCGCGATCGCGAAAGAATAGGTGATCGAGAAGCCGACATAGCCGAAATAGAGAAACGGCGGGTGGAACGCGAGACCGGGGTCCTGCAGCAGCGGGTTCAGGTCGCGCCCATCGACCGGGACCGGGAACAGCCGGTCGAACGGGTTCGATGTCCCGATGATGAAGGCCAAGGTGCCGAAGCCGAGCAAGCCCTGGATCGCCAATGTGCGCGCCCGCAGGGTCGCCGGCAATGACCGCCCGAGACCCGCGACGAGACCCCCGAACAAGGTCAGCATCAGGACCCACAGCATCATCGAGCCTTCGTGGCTGCCCCAGACCCCGGTCACCTTGTAGAGCATCGGCTTTGCGGTGTTCGAATTCTCGAACACGTTCCGCACCGAGAAATCCGACACGATGTGAGCGTGCATGAAGATGGCGAAGGCGAGCGCCACCAGCCCGAACTGCAGCAAGGCCGCCGACCGCCCCAGATCCATCAGCGGCCGGCTGCGCGCCGACGCCCCGACCAGCGGCACGGTGCCCTGCACCAGCGCCACGAGAAGCGCGAGCACGAGAGCGAAATGGCCGATCTCTACGAGCATGCTGCGCTACTTCCGCTCTTTCCCTGCCGGACAGGGAAACTCAGGGAAAAATTCGGGATTTGGCTGGGTTCATTGCCGATTACCCCTTTTAGATGAGTTACTTGCGTAACCAATCCCCATTGACCGGCAGGGAAAATTTTGCCGGCCGGCAGCGAACACAATCGGGCCAGCAGGGAGATCGCAGGGAAACCCACGAGGTGGCCTCCTTAACTTTAGCTCGGCGGGGCAGCGACGGTAAAGTATACCCCGCGATCTTGCTGCAAAGATGGCGATGCGCAAAAAAAACGGCATGGCCCAGGAGTGCCAGATGCGTCATTCGATCGAGGAGGCCCGGCATAGCTACGCAGAGGAATTGCGGTTCACGGCCAAGTTGCGATCGCGCGCGGTCGTCGAGGCCTTCGCGACGGTGCCGCGGGAGCGCTTCTTCGGGCCGGGGCCTTGGCGCGTCCTCAGCCCGATGGCCATGCCCGAGTATTGGACGACGGAGGACGCCGATCCGCGCCACCTCTACCATGACGTGCTGATCGCGATCGACGAGGAGCGGCGGCTCAACAACGGGCAGCCCAGCCTTTGGGCACGTATGTATGACCAACTCGAATTGAGCCGTGGCGACCATGTCGTCCATGTCGGTGCCGGCACCGGCTATTACAGCGGGATCCTCGCCGAGGTCGTCGGCCGCGCAGGTCGGGTCACCGCGATCGAGGTCGACCCCATCCTCGCGGCCCGAGCCAAGGAGAATCTCGCCGCCGCTTGGCCGCAAGCGACGGTCGTAGCAGCGGACGGCTTCCTATTCCAGCCCGATCGGCCGGCCGACGCCATCGTCGTCAACGCCGGGGTGACGCATTTTTCTCCTGTCTGGCTCGATGCATTGGCGGCAGAGAATAGCCGCCTCCTCGTCCCACTGACCAATGCCGAACGGTGGGGTGGCTTTCTGATGATCACCCGCCAGCCCGGTGACCCGTGCCGCTTCGCTGCTCGGTTCGCCGGCCGGGTGGGGATCATCCCGTGCGTCGGCGGGCGACATCCGGCAGCGGAGGAAAAATTGACGGCGGCCTTGGCGAGGGGCGATTTCACCGCCATCCGATCGCTGCGGCGCGCCCCCGACGAGCCGGATCACACATGCTGGCTCGCCGGCGAGGGGTGGTGGCTATCCACCGCCCCCGCCAGCTCCGGTTGAAGCCGGTCAGGCCTTGAAGCCAGTCAGGCCGCGGCGGTCGGCAGCAGCTCGGTGCGATAGGTCGGGCGCAGAATTTCGAGCCGCATCGGCACCGGCGTGCCGAGCCACATCGCATTCTTGCTGTGGTCGTCGTACGAGCTTTCGGTCAGCGGGTGGACGAGAACGTCGAGCCCCTCGCGGTTCAGCATCAGCCAGGGCACGATTTTCTTGAACTCCTCGGTCTCGAAGATGACGCTGAACTGCGAGATCGGGTGCGGGCCTATCGGTTCATCGCTGAACGCGCCGGGTCTGACAGCGAATTGGCTGATGATCGCTTCGCGCAGGCGTTCGGCGGTCGGCCGAGTCTTGGGGTCGTAATAGACGTGGGCGTGATAGCCTTTGAGTTCGGTCATTGAGGTTCCTCCGGTTAATGTTGAGTGCTAATGGCTGATCGGCCTCACGCTTCGAGCTTCGCCGCGATCTTCTTGCTGATCTCGGCGCGCCATTCCTCGATCGGCTTGAACCCCTCGCGGTCGCGGCAATAGGCCTCGGTCTCGCGGAAGAGCTCGTCCTCGCTCTTGTCGAGGTCGATCTTGAAGCCCAAAGGCTGCGGCACATACCACGGCGTGTCACAGAACATCTCGATCTGGTTGCCTTCGGGGTCCTGGAAATAGACCGACCAAGCATTGCCGTGGCAGATCGGGCGGATGCCCTCGCAGCCGGCCTCGCGCACCTTGCGGAACGCCTTCTGCACTTGCGCGAGGATGCCGACATTGAACGACACCTGCTGCACCATCGGCACCTCGGCATCGGTCGTGCGGCCGCGCACCAGCACGACCTGGTGATGGTCGCTGGGGTTGCGCGAGAGGAAGGTGATGCGGCCGTCCTCGGCGCCGTCGCTGACCACAAAGCCGAGCACGTTGGAGTAGAAGTCGATCATCTTCGGCACATCGTGGACATAAAGCCCGACATGGCTGAGGCGCGGCGCGGTGTCTTGCGGCATGGGTGGCTCCTGATCGGTTGTTCGCTGCTGGCATAAGATAGGCTTCCGGCCCATCTATCAAATCGATAGATTATATATTATCAATTCGTCACATGGATATCCGGGCAGTCGACCTCAACCTACTGAAAGCCTTCGACGCGCTGACCAACGAGCGCGCCGTGACCCGCGCCGCCGAACGGATCGGCCTGTCGCAACCGGCGATGAGTCACGCGCTGTCGCGCCTGCGCAGCCTCTTTGCCGACGATCTGTTCGTCCGCACCCCGAGGGGCATGGAGCCGACCGCCCGCGGGCGCGAGATTGCCCCGCTGGTCGCGGCAGCGATCCAACATATCGAGACCGCGCTCAACCTCGGCCTCGGCTTCGACCCGGCAAAGAGCACCGGCATTTTCACCGCCGGCATGGCCGAATATGCCGAGGTTGCATTGGTCGGGCGGCTCGCCGAGGCCTTTGCCCGGCAGGCCGCGAGCGCAACCCTGCGCCTGACGCCGCTGACCGGCATAGACGCCGCCGAGCAGCTCGACCGCGGCGGAATCGATGTCGCCATCGCCCATCTCGGCACCGTGCCGCCGCATATCGAGTCGATCCTGCTGCTGCGCGACCCGTTTGTCGTCATCGCCCGCCGTGGCCATCCGATCGCCGGGCAAAACCTGTCGATCGAGGACTACGCGGCGCTCAATCACATCCTGGTCTCGCCGCGCGGCGATACCAGTGGCGCGCTCGACCGTATTCTCGTCGACTTTGGCCTGCGGCGCCGCATTGCGCTATTGGTTGCGACCTATCTGGCATTGCCGGTCGCGCTTGCCGCCTCCGATCTCGTCGCCACCGTGCCGAGCCGCACCGCCCGCCAGATCGCCGCCACCGCCGAAGTCGAGATCATGCCATTGCCGATCGACTTCTCGACCACCGTCTCGATGGCCTGGCACCGCCGCGCCGCAAGCGAGCCCGCGCAGGCCTGGTTCCGCGCGCTGCTCATCGAAGCAGCGAGAGAGTGATCGAGTTTTCTTGACGCGTTGTAACCTGATAAGTTACAATTATCATGAATGATAGGGCGGTTTCGGCATAAAGGGCTGGAGCGATTTTTTCGGAACGGCGACACCCGGGGGATCAATGCGCAGCATGCGGCCCGCCTGCGCCGGCTCCTGACCTCCCTCAACGTCAGCACGAGACCGGCCGGCATGAATTTGCCTGGGTACCGGCTCCACCGATTGACGGGCGAACGCAAAGAGCAATGGGCGGTTTCGGTGTCAGGCAATTGGCGGCTGGTCTTCGAGTTCGAGGGTGAGAACGCAACCGACGTCGATCTCGTCGATTACCACTGACCGCCGGAGAAGGAGATAACGAGATGGAAATGCACAATCCGGCCCATCCCGGCGAAATCGTCCGGGAGGAGTGCCTGAAGCCCCTGAGCCTTAGCGTGACCGCGGCGGCTGCGGCCCTAGGCGTAAGTCGCAAGGCGCTGTCGGATCTGCTGAATGGTCATACCGGGGTTTCCCCGGATATGGCGATCCGGCTGGAGAAAGTGTTCGGCAGCACGGCCGATGCCTGGTTGCGGATGCAGATGCAGCGCGATCTTTGGGAAGCGCGGCAGCGGGCGGACACGATCAAGGTCAACCGGCGCTTCGCCACCGCCGCGCCCTGCTAGAACCACGCCTCGCACGGCCCTTCCCGACATAAACCTCGCGGAAAATGCGGGCGCTAGCGCCGCCAACTCCGAACAGCGGCCCAAGCGCAGGCGGACGTCTTCGCCGGGCGGAAACACGATGCCGCCTCCGACCTCGTCGCAACCGTGCCAAGACCCACCGCCCGCCAGATCGCCGCCACCGCCGAAATCGAGATCATGCCATTGCCGATCGATTTCTCGACGACCGTGGCGATGGCCTGGCACCGCCGCGCCGCAAGCGAGCCCGCGCAGGCCTGGTTCCGCGCGCTGCTGATCGAAGCGGCGAGGGATTGACCGGGTTTGGTCGTGCCTCCTCTACAAAGCTACCGTGAGGCCGCACACGTCGCCGCCGATCAATTGGGACGGTGGTGACATTTTAATCCAGCGCCTACACGATTTTTGTCGCGAAACGCCGATTATAGAAAATTGCAGTAAAGGCCGCTCATTGAACCCGCTTCACTCTCCACGTGTCGAAGTCTTTTCCAACGCGCACAAGTACGGCTGGAGCATCGCCCTCGCTGATATCAAGGGAGGTCACGTTATAGGCGTACTCGCCCTCGACGACGCCTTGCAGTCCTACAACCCAGGCGGCTGTGAAAAGCAATGGGTCTGGTAGCTGCCGTGCGACTTTGTTCGGGAACCATATTCCCGCACCAGCTTCCAAGAATACGATCAGTGTTTTTCCGGCAGCGTACGCCGCGCCGCCTTTGCTGCGCTTGTGCTCTATCGCTTTCAGGATAAGCGCCTCGCCATCCCCCGTTTCGCCGGGGCGCAAACGCGGCACCATGACGTGCTCGGTTGGCCATGTCTCGCCCGTTGCGCTGTCGAAGACGATCCCGTCACCGCCGACCGGATCGCTGCTGAACGTCAGTTCGCGATTATCGGTCGAGTTAATGGCGACGCACAGCAACCAATTGGCCAATACCTCGCGGGATAGCATGCCGCCGAATTTCTTGAACGGTTTCCCGGTCTGAAGGTGTTTGCCATTGCGGATAAACGGTTCGAGCTCCTTCAACGCGACAGCCAAACTTTTAAAGCGTGCGACCGGGTACTTCATGGCTATGGACATTTACGCCCCATCTTCATCGTGGGAGGCAGTAGAACCTATGGCTTTCGATGGGTCATTCCCGCCACAAGCGCCGCGCGCTTCGCCCCTGCGGCGAGATCGTTGATGTCACCGTCAAAAAGATCGGGATTGCGGATGTTCACGCTATCGGCTTTGAGCCAATCCTCCGGATTTTCATACTCGTAAAACCAGACCACGACGCCTGATTTTGTATGGCGGACGGCACGTTCGGCCAAATCCACGGTAAAATCAGTGGTATTAACCGTCAGCATAAGGTCGCCCCCACATTTCACGCATCGTAGCTGTGGTTAGGCGGTGGCGGTTTCAAGACCACGCGGAATTTTTGGTCAGGCGGGGCTGCGTTGGTCTTTTGGGTGCATGACATTCCCGTGGGGACAAGCTGGGTGTTTCGAGATCACCGGACAATGAAAGAGGTCATGGCCGATGAAGGCCCGCGCCGTCTAGTGCCGCTGGCCTCGTGGTCGTCAGGCCGTCAGGCATGAAATCGTGCTTTTGGTTCGTGTCGTACGGAAGTGCTGGCAATCGCTCGCATGAATTCGGCCCTTGTTGCGGTGCTGGATCGCTTTTCGCGCCGCTGGTACAGGGTGAATTCGGGATCTTCGCCCAGGTCTTTCCCTTTCAGCTTGGCGCGCGCGGACTTGGTCCGGATAAGCTCGCGCTCGAACTCGCGAGAAGGTAATCATCATCAGTCTGCCGCGGGCCGTCGGTCCACGCGTCGCCTAGGATCGGAAGCCGGCTTTCCTGTCCGTATCGCCGCAAAGCCTGTCCAATAAATCACGGGTGGATCGGCTAGTCAGTCAACCCTTGCCACCATCACGATGTCTCGGGCGGGATCGAACTGGCGCTGGCTTTCCGGGGCGATGCGTTCCGTGGTGTACGCTGTGCAGCTCGGCGCCGATGTGTGGGTGATCCATGCCTTCCAGAAGAAGTCGAAGAGAGGGATCAAAACGCCGAAGCACGAAATCGACCTCATCCATGCGCGGCTTCGCCGCGTGAAGGAGATAGTGCAATGACTGATGAGTCCATGGAGATCGTGCGCGGCAGCGGGAACGTCTTCCGCGACTTCGGCTATCCCGACGCCGATGTGCGCCAGGCCAAGGCGCTGCTGGCGGCGCAGATCATCAAAGTCCTCGATGCCGAGGAACAGACAACCCGGCAAGCCGAGGCCAGGACCGGGATCGCTCACAGCGAGTTCGTCCGTATCCGCAACGTCAATCTCGCGCGCTTCACGATCGACCGCCTGGTGACGATCCTTGGCCGCCTGGTCAGGAGGACGAGTTTTCTTTCACCGTCCATCCGCGCACGCCGCGCGAGGCCGAACCGGAGACGGCGCACTGTAGGAGCCTGCTCGTCGAAAACGGCGAGGTCGAGCAGATTACGATCTGAGGTTATAGACTGGAGTGGAGCGCTTGATCGCATCCACTCTGTCCAACAGGGTTCCCGGCGCAATGGGGATGAGCTCAAAGCCGAAGTTGCGATATGTCTCCTCGTGGATTCGTTCGAAACGCAGCGACTCCTCGAAGCTGATCCGCCGCGCTTCTGTCGGCGTGATGAAGCCGAGACTCTGTATGAAGAAGACACGCTTCTGATAGATCCCCTCCGTTTCGACACGCTTCAGTTCGCGCGAGAGCGTGTCCGACAGAGGATATCCGAGGTAGACCGCGAGCTCAGCGGTGCAGATGACCGACCTGTCGTGAAACTGTACCTCGTCGCTCTCGCGCGAGGCTCGAACCTGCCGCCGTCTTTGCAGTTCGGTGATCGAATTGATGAAAGAGGCATGCGTCCACGGTTCGGCGACGCCCCGCGCCTGATCCAGTGCCATAATGTCGGTCGCCGCTTCCTCGACAACACTGAAGCGGTCGAGCTCCAGTTGACGGATGATCGCCGTCTTCCCCGAGCCGGGAGCTCCGGTCAATATGAACCTTCTCATTCGGCGCCTCTCGGCCGGCGGCGCAAGATTCGTCGCAACAATAGCGCAATCGGGCGCTTCAACCCGAAATCTGCCACTGGCGCTCGGCCCAGACCGCGTAGCGATCCTCAGGCGAGCGCGAGAAACGCAGCCTCTTCGTCAGCGGCGAAACGATCGATCTCGCTGCGACGGTCGCTGAGCAACCGAGCAATGTCCGCCGTCAATAGGCGAGGGACACGAAAGTCTCAAGAACCCGGACCGCGTCAAGCGTATCTGCTCCGGGCATTGCTTTCATTTTCGCCTCTATTCGGCGGCTGCTGCGCGAACGACGGCGGGTTCTACCTTTGCAGCGCAGAATTTGAATTCGGGGATCTTGCCGATCGGGTCGAGCTGGGGATTGGTCAGCACATTGGCCGCGGCTTCGGCGTAGCAGAACGGGATGAAGACCTGGCCCGGGGCGACGGCGCTGTCGCTGCGCGCCTTCAGTTCGATCGTGCCGCGCCTGGTGGTGACGCGGACGCGATCGCCGGCGGCGATGCCGAGCCGGCGCAGTTCGGCGGGGGCGAAGCTGGCGACCGCTTCGGGCTCCAGCTCGTCGAGCACGCTCGCCCGCCGCGTCATCGCGCCGGTGTGCCAATGTTCGAGCTGCCGGCCGGTCGTCAGCACCATCGGGTATTCGTCGTCGGGCTCCTCGGCCGGCGGGATGATCGCGGCGGGGACCAGGCGGCCGCGGCCGGAGGAGGTCGGGAACCCATCGCCGAAGACGATGTCGTGCCCGGGCTCTGTCTCGGAGTCGCAGGGATAAGTCACCGAACTCTCGCGTTCGAGCCGCTCCCAGGTGATCCCGTTCAAGGACGGCATCGCGAGCTTCATCTCGGCGAAGACGTCGCGCGGGTGCGTGTATGACCAGTCGAGCCCGATGCGCCGCGCGATCTCCTGGATGATCCACCAATCGAGCCGCGCATTGCCGGGCAACGGTAAGGCGGCCCGGCCCATCTGCACCTGGCGGTTGGTGTTGGAAACGGTGCCGTCCTTCTCGGGCCAGGCCGAGGCCGGCAATACGACATCGGCGTATTTCGCGGTCTCGGTCAGGAAGATGTCCTGCACGACGAGATGTTCGAGCTTAGCGAGCGCCTCGCGCGCATGCTCGACATCGGGGTCCGACATCGCGGGGTTCTCGCCCATGATATACATGCCCCGGATCTCGTCGCGATGCACCGCGTCCATGATCTCGACGACGGTCAGCCCGCGCTTGTCGTCGAGCGGGGTGTGCCACAGCGCTTCGAAGCTTTCGCGGATCTTCGGATCATCCACGGGTTGGTAATCGGGAAAAACCATCGGAATGAGCCCGGCATCCGAGGCGCCCTGTACGTTGTTCTGACCGCGCAACGGATGGAGCCCGGTCCCCGGGCGCCCTACCTGCCCGGTGATCAGCGCCAGCGCAATCAAGCAGCGGGCATTGTCGGTGCCATGAGTATGCTGCGATATGCCCATGCCCCAGAAGATGATCGCCGCCTCGGCGCGGGCATAGGTGCGCGCGACATGGCGGAAGAGTCGCGGCGTCGACGCCGCAAATCGGCGCCATCTTCTCCGGCGAATAGTCGCGGATGTGCTCACGCAGCTGCTCGTAATCTTCGGTGCGCGCCTGGATGTATTGGCGATCAGTCAGGCCCTCCTCGATAATCGTGTGGATCAGCGCGTTGAGCAGGGCCACGTCCCGACCGGGATTGAAACGCAACGTCGCCGTCGCATACCGCGTCAAGCTGTAGCCGCGCGGGTCGATCACGAAAATCTTTGCGCCGCGCTTTGCCGCCTGTTTGAAGAAGGTTGCCGCAACCGGGTGGTTTTCGGTCGGCCGCGCGCCGATGACGATGATGACGTCGGCATCGGCCGCCGCAGTGAAGGGGGCAGTCACCGCACCCGACCCGATCCCCTCCATCAGCGCCGCCACAGACGAGGCATGGCACAACCGCGTGCAGTGATCGACATTGTTGCTGCCAAAGCCGGTGCGGACCAGCTTCTGGAACAGATAGGCCTCCTCGTTCGAACCTTTGGCGGAGCCGAACCCGGCCAGCGCGCGGCGCCCGTCCCGGTCGCGGATGCGCTTCAAGCCTTCGGCGGCGAGATCGAGCGCCTCTTCCCACGTTGCCGTTCGGAAATGCGTGTAAGGGTTGGCGGGGTCGATACCGGTGTCGTGCTTCGAGATGCTGTCCTTGCGGATCAGCGGCTCGGTCAGCCGGTCCGGGTGGTGAGCATAATCGAAGCCGAAGCGGCCCTTGACGCAGAGCCGGTTGTGATTGGCCGGCCCATCCTTGCCCTCGACCGCGACTATGCGGTCGTCGCGGATCTTGTAGGTCAATTGACAGCCGACCCCGCAATAGGGACAGACGCTGTCGACCTCCCGGTCTGGGGCGTTGGCATAGACGCCGTTGGCATCGACCAGAGTCGCCGGCATCAGCGCGCCCGTCGGGCAGGCCTGCACGCACTCGCCGCAGGCGACGCAGGTGCTGTTGCCCATCGGGTCGTCGAAATCGAAGATGATCTTCTCGTGATAGCCGCGCGCCGCCATACCGATCACGTCGTTGACCTGGACTTCGCGGCAGGCGCGGACGCACAGATTGCACTGGATGCAGGCGTCGAGCTGCACCGCCATCGCCGGATGACTGCGGTCGGGGGCCGGCGGCGCGTGGCGCGGGAAGCGGCTGTCCGCGACACCGAGCGTATCGGCCCATTGCCAGAGGCGGGAACCGGGATCGTGCGCCGCCGCCCGCGAGGGCTGGTCCCCGATCAGCAGCTCGAACACCATCTTGCGCGAGAACCGGGCGCGCTCGCTCGCGGTCTGCACCTTCATGCCGGGGGCCGGCTTGCGCACGCAGGAGGCGGCGAGCACCCGCTCCCCCTCGATTTCGACCATGCAGGCGCGGCAATTGCCGTCGGCTCGGTAGCCCGGTTTCGGCAACCAGCAAAGGTGCGGGATCTCGATGCCCTGCCGGTCGGCCACCTGCCAGATCGTCTCGCCCGGTTCGGCCGATACTTCGACGCCGTCCAGCAAGAAACGGATGGGTTCGGTCATTTCAGATCCTATCGATCTGCGTCATTCCGGGGCGCTGCGAAGCGGCGAGCCCGGAACCCATGCACACGGATGTCGCCCCGCAAGACCGACTGCTCGTGTTCATAGGTTCCGGGCCCGGCCCTCCGGGCCGTCCCGGAATGACATTTGAAAATGCAGCCAACACCGGCCTAAAGATCCGCGCGGAAATGCTTTAGCACCATTTTGACCGGGTTCATCGCGGCTTGCCCCAGGCCGCAGATCGAGGCGTCGGTCATGACCTGCGCCAGCTCCTGCAGCAGCGGCTCGTCCCAATGCGGCACTGTCATCAGCTTGACCGCCTTTTCGGTGCCGGCGCGGCACGGCGTGCATTGCCCGCAGCTCTCGTCCTCGAAAAACCGCAACAGATTCAACGCCACCGCCTTCATATCGTCCTTGTCGGACAGAACCACTACCGCAGCCGAGCCGATAAGGCACCCTTCGGGTTCGAGCGTCCCAAAGTCGAGCGGAATGTCCGCCAGCGCAGCCGGCAGGATGCCTCCCGAGGCGCCGCCCGGAAGATAGCCCCTGAATTCATGTCCCTCAGCCATACCGCCGCAGAATTCGTCGATCAGCTGGCGCGCGGTTATGCCGGCGGGGGCGAGCTTGACCCCCGGATCGCGCACCCTGCCGGACACTGAGAAAGTACGCAGCCCTTTGCGCCCGTTGCGGCCCTGGCTGGTGAACCACTCCGGCCCTTTCTCGACGATGTCGCGCACCCAGTATAGGGTCTCGACATTGTTGCACAGCGTCGGCCGGCCAAAGAGTCCGGCCTGCGCCGGGAAGGGCGGCCGCTGCCGTGGCAGCCCGCGCTTGCCCTCGATGCTTTCGAGCATCGCCGACTCTTCGCCGCAGATATAGGCGCCGGCACCGCGGCGCAGATGAATGCGGGTATGCGGCGCCAGTCCTGCTGCGTCGACCGCGGCGATCTCGCTTTCGAGGATCGCCTGGCATTGCGGGTATTCGTCCCGAAGGTAGATGTAAACCTCTGCCGCTTCGACGACCCAGGCGGCGATCAGCATGCCCTCGATCATGCGGTGCGGGTCGGTTTCGAGAAAGTAACGGTCCTTGAAGGTGCCGGGCTCGCCCTCGTCGGCGTTGACGGCCAACAGCCGGGGAGCCGGCTCCTGACGCACCAGACGCCACTTGCGCCCAGCCGGAAACCCGGCGCCGCCGAGCCCGCGCAGGCCGGCGTGTTCTAGGATTTCAATCAGTTCCTCCGGCTGGCGCTCCCCGGCGAGGCAGGCCGCGAGCAGGCGATAGCCGCCGGCAGCGCGATAGGCATCCAGGCCGATAAACTCCGGGATTACCGGGTGCTGCTCGCCCACGGAAACCGCAGCGGAGACGTTGTCTACCGTAGCGTGCTCGTGTAGCGCGTGCCCGATCGCCACGACCGGAGCGCGATGGCATCCGCCCATGCAGGGCGCGCGGACGACCCGGATCCCATCGCCGAGCCTGCCGCGCAGACCTTCAAGGAGCAAGGCGGCCCCTGCCAGCTCGCAGGTTAGGCTATCGCAGACCCGAACAGTCAGCTGCGGAGGCGGCGCCTCGTCGTCCATGACGATGTCGAAATGAGCATAGAAGGAGGCGACCTCGTAGACCTCGACGAGGGCGAGCTTCATTTCCTCGGCGAGCGCCGCGAGATGCCGCGCATGCAGACACCCGAAATGGTCTTGCAGCAGATGCAGGTGCTCGATCAGCAGATCGCGCCGACGCTCGCGTTCGCCGAGCAGTCGCTGGACCTCGCCGAGCGCGGCGGGATCGACCTGCCGCCCCTTCGGATGATCCGGCCCGCGCCGCCGCCCCGACCCGGGATGGATGCGCCGGTCGTGTTTTAGGGGCGCATGCATTTGAAGGCCGCAGTAAACCCCTCTCCGCCCTCAAGGGGGGAGAGGGAGGGGCCCGCGCGAAGCGTGGGAGGGTGAGGTGGGCGCCCGCCGTCGCCCGCGATCGCCCCCACCTCACCCCGACCCTCTCCCCCCCAAGGGGCGGAGAGGGAGGATTTGAAGCGAGTCATGACGCGGTCTAGACCGCCCCTTCCGTTCGCATCGCGGCAATCTCGTCGTGGCCGTAACCGAGCCAGTCGAGGATCTCGTCGGTATGCTCGCCGAGGAGCGGCGAGCGCTTGACCTCGACCGGCGAGTCGGAAAGCTTGATCGGCGAGCCGACCTGGACGTAACGGCCGCGCGCCGGATGGTCGACCTCGACCAGAAACCCCCGTTCGTAGAGCGACTTGTCTTCGTAAATATCCTTCATCGATAGGATCGGTCCGCACGGCACATCGACGTCGTTCAGCGCCTTCATGACCTCGAATTTGGTCTTTGTCATCGTCCATTTCTCGATGATCGAGAAGCATTCCGGGATCTTTGGTAAACGCGCCTGCGGCGTCGCGTATCCCGGATCGGTGATCAGCTCCTCGCGGCCGCAGAGCTTCATCAGCGGCTCCCAGCTCGGCGGCTGGATAATCACATAGACATAGTCGTTGGGTCCCCCCGGAGAGGTCCGCAACGCCGCTCCCGGCTGCCCGCCGCCCGAGGCGTTGCCGGCGCGCGGCACCGCGTCGCCGAATTCCTGGTTCGGGTATTCGGACAAGGGACCGCGCATCAGGCGCTGCTGGTCACGCATCTTGACGCGGCATAAATTCAGCACCGCGTCGGTCATCGCGACCTCGACCCGCTGGCCCCGGCCGGTGCGTTCGCGCTGATAGAGCGCGGCGAGGATGCCGGCGATCGTGTGGACGCCGGTGCCGCTGTCGCCGATCTGTGCGCCGGTCACCGTCGGCGGACCATCCTCCCAACCGGTCGTGCTCGCCGCCCCGCCCATGCACTGCGCGACATTCTCATAGGCCTTGCAATCCTGGTATGGCCCCGGACCGAACCCCTTGATCGAGGCATAAATGATCCGCGGGTTCAGCTGCTGAAACCGTTCCCAGGTGAACCCCTGCCGATCGAGCACCCCCGGGCCGAAATTCTCGACGACTACGTCAGAGCGGCGCACGAGTTCTTCGATGACCGCCTTGCCCTTCGGCGACTTCAGATTGACGGTGACGCTGCGTTTGTTCGAATTCAGCATCGTATAATAGAGGCTGTCGGCGCCCTTGACGTCCTGCAATTGGCCGCGGGTGATGTCGCCACGGCCGGGCATCTCGACCTTGATCACATCGGCGCCCATCCACGCCAATAGCTGCGTGCCGGTCGGACCCGCCTGTACATGGCTAAGATCGAGAACGCGTACACCTTCCAGAGCTTTGCTCATCCGAACTTCTCTTCAGCTTGGGCCCACCATCGCCGAGGGATAAGGTATACCAGAGGTCTCGGCAACCCGCTTTACGCCCACAGCGCGGTAGGCGCCCGGGATTGGCAAGTCACGCTATTCCCACTAGAGTTAATGGTTGAGGATCGCGACGTAAGCAGCGTTTTCGGTGGCACCTTCTGTACCGGAGGCCTCCCATGCTCGACTGGCCTTACTCGACCCCTGACGGGCCGCATGGCCTTGCATCGAACTCACGGCACGGGCTCCGGCGCTTGGGCTTGCCTCGATGGCTAGTCGTATGCGCCGCGGTGCTGCTGGCCTCGTGCCAGGGGATCTTGGATCCGCAGGGGCCGATCGCCTCGGCCGAGCTGCTTCTGCTGCTCAATTCGACGGCAATCATGCTCGTCGTCGTGGTTCCGGTGATCCTGGCCACCTTTGGGTTCGCCTGGTGGTACCGGTCGTCGAATGCGCTGGCCAGCCGGAGCCTGGACGAATCCTATGAAGGGCGTCTCGAGTTCGTCATCTGGTCGATCCCGGCGCTGATCGTGATCCTGCTCGGCGGGGTCATCTGGATCGGTTCGCACCAGCTCGATCCACGCGCGCCGATCCCGGCTGACGCCAAGCCGCTGCGCGTCGAGGTCGTAGCGCTCGATTGGAAATGGCTGTTCATCTACCCGGATCAGGGCATTGCTGCCGTCAATCAACTGCTGATTCCGGTCGGAACCCCGGTCGATTTCCGGCTAACCTCGGCGACGGTGATGAACTCGTTCTTCATTCCGCAGCTCGGCAGCCAGATCTACACGATGGGCGGCATGACCACCCATCTCAACCTACTGGCGGACACGCCGGGCGAATATCCCGGCTTCTCGGCAAATTTCAGCGGCGACGGCTTTGCCGAGATGCGCTTCATCGCCAAGGCGGTGCCGGCCGCCGATTTCGACGCCTGGGTCGCGCAGGTACGCAGCACCGGGGCTGCGCTCGATGACGCGGGGTACGCCGCATTGGCAAAGCCGAGCAAAGCCGTGCCGCCGACAACCTATCGCTCGGTCGAGCCCAACCTGTTCGAGCGCATCATCGATCAGACGGTATCGGGCCCCGAGAAGGCGGGCGTCGGCGCAGCCTGGTGCCCGCCGGGATCACAGGTTGGGGGTTGAGATGCTGGGCAGATTGAGCTGGGCGGCAATCCCGCTGGACCAGCCACTCCCGCTATACTCCATGGGAGTGGTCGGCCTCGTCATTCTCGCTGTGCTCGCACTTGTCACCGTCAAGGGCTGGTGGCCTTACCTGTGGCGCGAGTGGATCACCAGCGTCGACCACAAACGCATCGGCGTCATGTACATCATTCTCGGGCTGGTCATGCTGCTGCGCGGCTATTCCGATGCGATCATGATGCGCACACAGCAGGCGATCGCGGTCGGCAACGCGCAAGGATACCTGCCGCCCGATCACTACGACCAGATCTTCTCGGCGCACGGCTCGATCATGATCTTTTTCGTGGCGATGCCGCTCGTCATCGGGCTTATGAACTTTGCCGTGCCATTGCAGCTCGGTGTGCGCGACGTCGCCTTCCCCACACTGAACTCGGTCAGCTTTTGGCTGACCGCAACCGGCGCGCTGCTGATCAACGTGTCGCTCGTTATCGGCAGCTTCGCGCGCACCGGCTGGATGGGCTATCCGCCGCTCTCGGAGCTCGCCTTTTCCCCAGATGAAGGCGTCGATTATTACCTGTGGTCATTGCAGATCTCGGGCATCGGTACGTTGCTGACCGGCGTCAATTTCGTGACCACGATCCTCAAATTGCGCGCACCCGGCATGACCTATATGCGCATGCCGGTGTTCTGCTGGACCGCACTCGCCTCAAATCTGTTGATCGTCGCCGCGTTCCCGGTCCTGACCGCGACCTTCGTGATGCTGTTGCTCGACCGTTATCTCGGCATGCATTTCTTTACGAATGACGCCGGCGGCAACCAGATGATGTATGTCAATCTGTTCTGGGCGTGGGGACATCCCGAAGTCTACATCCTGATCCTACCGGCGTTCGGCGTCTTCTCCGAGGTGGCCGCGACGTTTTCCGGCAAAGGGCTGTTCAGTTACCGCTCGATGGTGCTTGCGACCTTGGGGATCTGCATCCTCTCTTTCATGGTCTGGCTGCATCACTTTTTTACGATGGGGGCGGGCGCCGATGTCAACGCGTTCTTCGGCATCATGTCGTCGATCATCGCGGTGCCGACCGGCGTTAAAGTCTTCAACTGGCTGTTCACGCTGTTCCGCGGCCGGATCGTATTCACAACGCCGGTCCTCTTTCTGGTCGGCTTTATGGTCACTTTCGTTATCGGCGGCTTGACCGGCGTTCTCTTGGCAGTACCGCCGGTCGATTTCGTGCTGCACAACAGCACGTTCCTGGTCGCACATTTTCACAACGTCATCATTGGCGGAGTGGTATTCGGCGCGCTGGCAGGCATTAATTACTGGTTCCCAAAGGCGTTCGGCTTTACCCTCGACGAGCGGTGGGGCAAGGCCAGCTTCTGGTGCTGGCTCATCGGCTTCTATCTCGCCTTCTTCCCACTCTATCAGCTGGGCATGATGGGCATGACCCGGCGCCTCCAGCACATCCCCGACCCGAGCTGGCAGCCGTTGCTGCTCGTCGCGGAGGCCGGCGCCATCGTCATCTTCCTCGGCGTTCTGTGCGAGATCGTGCAGCTCTATGTCAGCATCCGCACGCGCGAGCAGCGCCTCGACCTGACCGGCGATCCGTGGAACGGTCGAACCTTGGAGTGGTCGACCTCGTCGCCGCCGCCGGCCTACAATTTCGCGGTACTGCCCAAGGTGGAGACGATCGACGCCTTCTGGGAGATGAAGCGGCGGGGGTTGACCCCGGGAGTGACCCCTGTCGAACCGGCCTATGAAACCATCGAGATGCCGCGCAACAGCCCCATCGGCTTTGTGATCGCCTTCTTTGCAGTGATAACGGGCTTTTCGCTGATTTGGCAAATCTGGTGGCTGGTGATTCTCGGCCTCCTCGCCGCCGCGATCACGGTGTTGGTGTTCGGCTGGAGCGAGGACCGCGAACGCGAAATCTCGGCCAACGAGATTGCGCGAATGGAACGGGCCCGGCTGGGCCTGGGGCGTCCCGCATGACGATAACAACGATCGACACAGTTCCGACCGCAGCTCCAGCCGAACTCGCGCGCGGGCGCGGCGGCGGCGGGCCGGCCCCGAAACGCATCGTCGTCGCCTATGGGTTCTGGATCTTCATCCTTAGCGACTTCGTCCTGTTTTCGGGGCTGTTCGCGGCCCATGCGGTGTTGTCGGGCAATACCGCCGGCGGACCGACTGGGCGCGAGCTGTTCAATCTTCGCAATGTATTCATCGAGACGATGTGTCTGTTGCTCTCGAGCTATACATGCGGGCTCGGGGCGTTGTCCGCCGAGCGACGGCAGGCGGGCCGCTTCCTGATCTTCGCGGCCCTGACATTCCTGCTCGGTGCGGCCTTTCTCTTCATCGAGGCCACCGAATTTGCCGGCATGGTGGCGAAGGGCGCTGGGCCCTCGCGCAGCGGCTTTCTGTCCGCCTTCTTCACCTTGGTCGGCACGCACGGCGTGCACGTCACCGGCGGGCTGATCTGGCTCATCTATCTGGTGGCGCAGGTCGTCGCCAAAGGCTTGCGACCCGCCGTGCTGCGGCGCCTGTTGTGCTGGAGCCTCTTCTGGCACGCGCTGGACATCGTCTGGGTCGGGGTATTCAGTTTGGTCTATCTGATGGGAGTCGGGTGATGGACGGTCACGATCGCGTGTTCGACGACCGCACGCCGGGCGTCGAAGAGTATGAGCCGACGGCCAGCGTTCTGTCGTACACGGCGGGGCTCGGGTTGGCGATTCTGGCGACGATCGCTTCGTTCGTCGTCTCGCAAACCCATTTGCTGTGGCCGCCGGGCATACCGGTCGGGCTCATCGTGCTCGCCTTCGCGCAGATCGGCATCCACCTCGTCTTCTTCCTGCATTTGGGCAGCGCGCCCGATAACACGAACAATATTCTCGCCCTCGCCTTCGGCGTGCTGATCGTCTTTCTCGTCATCACCGGGTCAATCTGGATTGTCGCCAATCTCAACGCCAACATGATGCCGTGAACCTGCCGCGCCCACCCGAGGCTGTCCTGAGAAGGCTAACCGCGGTCAGGCTGCGGAAATTGCCACCAGCCCCTCCTGCTCCAACGTATTGGCCCGGTCCGACACCGTCGTACGGTGCAGGACGCGGCGCTGGGTGTCGTCGTAGGGCCGGCCGCGATGCATTGTGCAGCGATTGTCCCAGATGACGAGGTCGCCGACAGTCCAGCGGTGCTGGTAGACGAATTGCGGCTGGGTCGCAAAGGCAATCAGCTCCTCGATCAATGCCCTGCCCTTCTCGACCGGCCACCCGATGATGTGCGAGGCGTGCGAGGCGAGGTAGAGGCTGGTGCGCCCGGAGGCGGGATGATGCCGCACCAGCGCCTGCGGCACCGGAGGCAATTGCTTGAAGATCTCGTCGTTGAAATCGGCGAAGCCGATCTGGCTGCGCGAGCGGAAGATGCTGTGCTCGACGACGAGCCCGTCGAGCTCGCGTCTTCTCGCCTCGGGTAGCGCGTCCCAGGCCGCGCGCAAATCGGCGAATTCGGTCTCACCGCCGCCGCTGGGGCCTGATGACGGCAGTTCGCGGGCCGACAGTAGCGAGCATTTCGCAGGGATTCGCTTGAACGAGCTGTCGGTGTGCCAAAGCTGGTTGCCGAGATTGAACAGGTTGCGTCGGTCGTCACGCGCGAGCACCTGCCCCTCGGCATCGAGGTTCGAAATGTCGGCGATATCGGGGCGCAGCCGCATCTTGGCGCCGGCATAGTTCGGGTTGACCTCGAGCGGGCCGAACAGCTGGCTGAAGGCGAGCTGCTGCTCGTCGGTCAAGCGCTGGTCGGGGAAGACGAGGACGCCATGGCGGTTGAATGCCGCTTCGATCTCGGCAAAGACGCCGGGCGACACTGGCAGGGTGAGGTCGACCCCGCGCACTTCGGCGCCGAGGGCCGGGTGAAGCGGAGTTACTTGTATCGCCATGTTTGCTGCCCCGAGAAAGCGCGTTACCGTAATATGAGCAGGGATTCTCCAACGATCAATTCAGCCTCGATGTCAACCTGCGAGATCAAAGAGATTGCCGAATGGCTGATTGACGGCGCCCGGTCGGCGCCGCAGCCAGCCCAGGTACTGGCGCAATTATCCGAGCGGCTTGTCGCTTGCGGCATCCCGCTATGGCGGGTCGCAGTGTTTGTGCGCACTTTGCACCCGCAAGTGATGGGCCGGCGGTTTATCTGGCGGCCGGGCACTGAGGTCGAGGTTTCAGAAGCGCCATTCGAGCTTCTCAAAAGTGCGGATTTCCTCGAAAATCCGATTGCGCAAGTTTATGCGACCGGGCGCGCGCTCCGCCGCAAGCTCGCCGACCCGCATTGCGCCGTGGATTTTCCAGTGGTTTCGGAGCTTCGCGCTGAAGGGATAACCGATTATCTCGCGTTGCCGCTCGTCTTCTCCGACGGCGCCATCCACGCGGTAACCTGCACGACGCGGCAGCCAGGCGGCTTCACCAACGCGCAGATAGCCGGTATCGAGGCGATCACCACTCCGCTGGCAAGAGTTGCCGAGATCCGAGCGCTGCGGCGGATGGGGAGCATGCTGCTCGATACCTATGTCGGGCACGACGCCGGCGAGCGCATCCTTGCCGGGCACATCCGGCGCGGCGATATCGAGGAAATCCACGCGGCGATCTGGCTATCGGACATGCGCGGGTTCACCGCCTTGGCCGACAGTCTGCCGCCGGCGGTTCTGATCGACCTCCTCAACCGCTATTTCGATTGTCAGGTGCCGGTGATCCTCGAGCACGGCGCCGAGGTGCTGAAATTCATGGGGGACGGGCTGCTGGCGATTTTTAACATTGCGGGCAACGAAACCGAGGTGTGCGAACGCGCACTCGCTGCCGCCCGCCGGGCACAGGCGAACATCGCGGCACTCTCAGATTCGGCCATGCCGGGGTTGCGGTTCGGCCTGGCGTTGCATATCGGCGATGTCCTCTACGGCAATATCGGCAGCGGCAATCGGCTGGATTTCACTTGCATTGGTCCAGCCGTCAATTGTGCCGCCCGCATTGAAAAGCTAACCGGCCAGTTGGGCCGCGCAATCCTCGCCTCCGGCGAATTCGCCGGCCATTGCGCCGGAGAATTCACCCCTCTCGGTGAATTCCGGCTGGCCGGCTTTAGCGCACCGCAATTGGTATTCGGGCTCGACGGACTCAGTCCAGCATCAATAGGCGGCCATACCCCGAAATAGGCTGCCGGACGCCGGCAAGACGCAGCGCGTGCCACATCATCGCGGAAGCGCTCGAAATGACCGGCTTCCCGAGATCCTGTTCCAGCAGCTCCAACATCGGCAATGTCGGCATTCCAGTGCCGCTGAGGAAAACGGCTTCGGCGTCCTCTCTGTCGACCAGCCGCGCCAGCCCATAAGCCCGCTCGGCGGTCTCGTCGTAGATGTTGGTGACCCCCTGCAGATTGGCGAAATTGACGACCTCCAGGCCGTGCGCTTCCAGATGGGCCTTGCCCTGCGATGTCGTCTCCGCCGAATAGGGCGTGCCGAGCGCGAGCCGGCGCACATTGAGTCGCTCCAATGCGCGCAGCACCGACCCAAAGGCCGTGATCACGCGCCTGCCAGTCGATTTCTCGAGCCGAGCCAGCAGATCGGCTTCACCCCCGCGGCCGAGATAATAGCTGGTCGCGGTATGAGCCACGACGATGACATCCGGCTCGACCGATGCGAGCAGCTCGATGCTGCCGTCGATATTGTCGATCATCGTGCGAGTTCGCTCATCCTGGCCCTCGAGAGAGCCGGGGGCCCCGTGTGCGGCCATCCGGTGGAAATGCACGGACACCCCCTCGGGCGCCAGTGCGATCATCTCGGGCTCGACCGTCGGGTTTCCCGGCGGCAGCAGAAACCCCAGCCGCGCCCTCCAACCGATCATTCCGATGCTCCGGTCATATGACGCCATCCTCGCGCAGCCGTTTGAATTCATCGGGGTCAACCCCGCAAAGCGCGCTCAGCAACGCCTCGGTGTGTTCGCCCAGAAGCGGCGGGCGGCTCACCTCGGCCGGGGAATCCGACAGTTTGATCGGGCAGCCGACGGTCTTGTAGGTGCCGCGCGTCGGGTAATCGATATCGAGGATCATCTCGCGCGCCTTCAGATGCGGATCGGCGAGCACCTCGCCGGTGTCCTGGCAGGCGCCGCAAGGAACTCCCGCCTCGCCCAACCGCTGCATGACCTCGTGCTTGCTGCGTCTGCGCGTCCATTCTTCAATGATCGCATTCAGCGCGTCACGGTTTTCCCAGCGCATCTCCGTCGTATTAAAGCGGGGATCGTCGGCCAGTTCGGGTTGCCCCATCGCCCCTGCCATCGCCGGCCACATCTGCTGCTGCGCAGTGATGAAGACATAATCGTTGGGACCACCCGGTGCGCAGGGATAAGTCGTGCCCGGCACGCCTTGCCCCATCTGGTTGCCGCGACGCGGCATCGCGCGGCCAAAGCGCTGGTGGTCGCGCAGGCTGACGCGGATCAGATTGACGACCGCGTCCTGCATCGACACCTCGACACACTGGCCGCGCCCGGAGTTGTGGCGCTGCTGCAAGGCCGCGAGGATGCCGATCGCCATGTGCATGCCGGTGCCGGAATCGCCGATCGCCGGGACGACAAAAGTCGGGGGGTTCTCCGGGTAGCCGGTGACGCTCATAGCGCCGCCCATCGCCTGCGCAACCGGTTCGAAGCTCTTGTAATTGGCATAGGGGCCGTAGCTGCCGAAGCCCTTGATCGTCGCATAGATCAGCCGCGGGTTGATCTTCGACAGAACCTCCCAGCCGAGGCCGAGCCGGTCGAGCGCCCCCGGGCTGAAATTCTCGACCAGCACGTCCGATCTGGCTATCAGCTGTTTGAACAGCTCCTTACCGCGGCCGGTCTTCAGATTGAGAGTCAGGCTGCGCTTGTTGGCGTTGAACAGCAGGAAGAAGAGGCTGTCGCTGCCCTCGCGGTCGCGCATGTTGCGGCGCGCGATGTCACCGCCCTTCGGCTCTTCGAGCTTGATCACGTCGGCTCCAAGAAATCCCAGAATCTGCGCGCATGCAGGCCCCGCCTGATTATGCGTCATGTCGATGACGCGGATGTTTGACAATGCCTTGTCCATCTGGTCGGATCTCCGCAGAAAGCCTCGCGAAAGCGCGAGTCTATGCGAATTGGGCAGCCCATGGAACTTGCAATCAGCTACAAACGGTTTTCGAGCTTGGCGCAGGCCAAGGGTCGCAGCGAAGGACGGCAGGGTAACGAGACCGAGGAGTATTGTTCTCGGAAGGGGTATAAAATCGGCGAGACCTTCGTTGATCGTGGGTTCAGTGCTTACACGGGCGAGAACAGCGACAAAGGACACCTGAAGGCAATCTTGGATTTGGCCGCAGCCGGAAAGATCAAGCCCGGCACCCACCTTGTGGTCGAATCGCTCGATCGAATCAGCCGACAGGAAATCACCGCTGCGCTGTCCTTATTTCTTAACATCATTAATCTCGGTCTTGCGATCGATACGACATTCGATGAGCAGGTTTATACGAAAGAACGCTGCGATGCCGATCCGTTCGCAGCCATGGGTGCGATCCTCGTGCTCATGCGTGGTCACAATGAGTCAAAGACCAAGAGCAAGCGCAGCAAGGATGCACGCAACGCCGACCGAAAGAACGCCCGCGAGCATAAGATTCCGGTAAACTCGCGCTGTCCCGCATGGCTCAAGGTAGTCGGTCTGCGCGGCGAGAAACGTGAGTTCACAAAGCTCGATCATTTGGTCGAGATCATCAAGCTCGTATTTCGTGCGTACGACGACGGCCTCGGCTGCATTAGCGTCGCCAAGCTGCTCAACCGCAATAACATCAAGTCATTGACCGGCAAGACCTGGAACGCGGGCACCGTGCAACGGCTGCTCCGTAACGAGGCCGTGATCGGGGTCTATCAGCCCCAAGTCTACATCCGCAAACGCAAGCGCGTCCCGGACGGTCAAGGAAAGATCGAAGGCTATTATCCCGAGATCATTGGACCGGCACTGTTCTATCGAGTACAGCGGAAGCTCGACACCAACAAGAACTACGGCAAGGATCGTCGGAACTACGGCGGTGGGCAGAAACTAAGCGCGGCGAACCTCGTATCCGGGATCGGTTGGTGCGAGAGCGGCCATAAACTTGCCTATCGGGACAGCGGCAACTCGTTGCGGACGAATGGAAAGCGGCGCAAGCGGACGATTTATCTGCGCTGCCGAGAATCGCTCTACGGTGCCTGCGACAACCGGGTCGGGTTCCCCTACGGACGTTTCGAGGAAATGCTTCTTTCAGTTGTCGGGATTGGGCTCCAGAAGATCGTCGGCACGATCATTCCAGAGATCGATACGAGCGAACTGATGAAGCGTATTGCCGACATCGAAGCAACGATCGCCCTGAAACGGAAAGCGATTGAGTTGAACATCGCGGAACTTTTTGACCTTCCGACCGGGCCGCTCCGCGACGCCATGAAGCGCCAACTCGGCGATGCCGCCACAGTGGTCGAGCACCACGAAACTGAGCTTGAAGCTGCCCGCAAAGCGGCCAGGATGACCGAGCACGAAAACTCGCATAGCTCGATCGCTCGGTTTCGGGCCGCCAAAGCGAAGCTCAACTCTGCGGACATGGACGAGCGCCTAGCCGCTCGCCGGAAGCTCGCACAGGAGCTCAGGCTCCGTATCGCCAGGGTGGAGTTGCAAAGGGATCGGACTATCCTCGTTCGGTTCAACGATGACCGGGGCGGCGACAACCTCGTCGAATTGTCTTTCACCACGGAAAGGCTAAAGGGCATCCGCTACGTCCGTGAGGGCCAACCGTTTCCGATCGAAAAGGCGACCGAACTCGCGCTCATAGAGGGAGTGCGCGAATGAGAGCGCTCGGGGAATGAACTGGTAAGAGCAGCCTTGCCTCGATGGTGGTCGCACTCTTCGCCCCAAGTAATCCGCCCGATGGATCGGCTATCCCCGTACAAGTCCGCCATCGATCGGGATCACTGCGCCGGTCACATAGTCGGAGAGGTCAGTCGCCAGGAACTCGACCACCTTGGGACAATCTTCGACTGTCCCGAGCCGCCGAAGGGCGACCAACTCAGCCCGATCACGATTGCTCTGGATGCTGCCAGGAATGACCGTCGCCATAATCCGCCCGGTCGCGATCACGCCGGGCGCTATACAGTTCACGGTGATCCCGAATGGCCCGAGATCCTGCGCGAGATACCGCGTGTAGTGGGCGATAGCGGCCTTCGCTGCCCCATAATGGGCATAGCCCCCATCAGCAGACGGCGCGGTCCCGGCGACCGAGCTTACCGTGATGATTTTCCCGGAACGCTGCTGCTTCATCGCCGGGGCAACCGCGTTGCAGCTATAGACGGTCCCGAACAGGTTCATTTCCGTCACGAGTTGCAGGAGCGCCGGATCGAGGGTGCTGGCCTTCGTGTCCATGGGCCGACCACGACCTCCGCCCGCATTCGCGACCAGCACATCGACCCTGCCCCATTCCTGGACGACCCGCCCTACCATCGCTTCCACCGCCGCATGGTCACGGACATCGACTTCGATACCTATGGCAGCACCACCCGCCGCCTCGATCTCGGCAACGGTGCTGTCGGCGGTCATGTCCTTGGCTTCGGCCTCGAATTCCTCATACGAGCGCAGGTTCAGATCGGCGACCGCGACCTTCGCACCCAATCCGGCGAGGCGCTTCGCGTAGGCCCGTCCGAGACCCCGTGCTGCGCCTGTGATGATCTCATCGCCGATCTCGAACCCTTCGCCTTGCCGGGCAAAATAACGGTATCCGTCTAGGGTTTACATTCGTCGCTTGCTGTACAGAGTGCGATGAACAGATCCACCACCGAGGTGATAGGCTGACCATAGGTGCTGGCCTCTTTCATCAGCTTATCGTATGCAGCGTCCGCTTGCGCTCGTGATCCGAGGACATCGGCAAGCCGCCTGTGCATCAACTCGTAATCCGAGATATCGGCAAATGCCGGGGTCGCGAGAGCGATCACCATCGCAGTGATTATGGCCCTAAGTTTCATGCTCCTCCCATGGGCCGACCACGACCGCCTACTGCGGACATCACGGTCGGTGAGATCGAGTCCCTTAATGCGGCGGGGCAGGCGCGTCACTGGGACGGAAGCACAGACCCTCTTAAAGCCATTTCGTCCGGATGAGGGGCGTTATTAACCCCTCATTCTCGCGCAGCGGGCGATAGTTTGCTGCGCCCAGCACATGGTCGATTGAGATACCGTCGTCAGATAGCGGGTAAAGGGCGCTCCGATATAGGATATCGGTATCGTGAAGCCTCGCGCGGCCCTCGATCATTAGGCAACGGCATTCGGAAAGTACCTGCGGCAGATGTGACAGGAGCACGCCCGCCAGACTTTTCTTGGGCGAGTGCGCAAATGATAAGTTTTCCCCAACGGCAGCGAAATATGAAAGCTCGACAGGCGATCGCACGGCGATCACGAGACAATTTGCCCAGTCGACGCCCAGCTTTGAGGGCTCGATTTGGTCGCGGCGCGGAAACCCCTGTCCGCGCGCCGCCTCCGTCCAAAGTCGCAGTACCCGATCAATTAGCCGCCGTTTAAACACGACCCTTAGTGTGTCTGAGATTATGTTCGACATTTCGTCTGTATCGGGAAACATTAGAGCCTGGACCAGTAGTTTGCTCTGTTGCACCCTCCGTGCGTCGCGTGGAACGAACATTCGCTCCGTGAGGGCTGAGACAGGAATTGTGCAAGCGATTGGCCTTATATTCCGTTAACATTGATTTTGCCGGTCGCACCGCCCTACCGATGCTTGGCTGCCGGGCCCACGCCCAGGTGATCGTCTGATGCCGGGAAGGCAGCCATCCGATCTTAAGATTTATCTCAGCCTCAGGTTAGCATCTCCGTTAGCGCAAACTTAGATGATCAGCACCCTTTAAGCACCAGCCCAGCGAGTTTAACAGAGCCAATAACTGCTCGCTGTTGTCGCAATGTGTATCGAAATCGTTCCCGGTATCTCTGGTTCTACTGCTGTTTTCTGCCTCAGGTCGACTGCCCTCGGCGAAGTCTAACCAGCGATGCAGTCGAAGGACTCACCGCAGCGGAGTAATTGCTCGGTATGGGTTCATTACCGAATACCCATTCTGGTTCCCCGGCCCCTCGAAAATCGAAATGCCGGATTACCGCCTGCCGTGGGCACGCGTCCACTGAGCAGCAGCTTGGCCGCTCGACCGACTGGCACCGTAACTGTTTTGTCAGCGAGGATGCCCCAAAGCGCTGCGCAGAGGTTTTGTTTCGGGGCATTTCAGACAAATATTATCCACCCTGACGCGTAATGGACGTGATCCGGCACGTTTGTGGGACGCAGGGGGCTGTATAGTCCGTTCAGTTCATTAGCAAATATTAATGGCGATTATGAAAACTTCAGTAAGACGCAAGCTGGAACCACAGCATCCGGAGCCACAAGATCCGAAATCTCCACCAGCCCCTCTCGAATCACTTGAGGACATCGCCTGGGAGCTTTGGCTACTGATCGAACTTTTAGCGCCTGTGCGGCGCAGATTACCGAACACGGCTTCACAGAAGCTCGTCGATTACGTCAAGGACCGGCTGATCGCAAAAAGTGTCGCCTTAGCAAAGTGGAAGAAGGCCCGCCCGGAATTGTTCCCAGACTCCCCAATTCGGGCTCGGGACGTGCTGCCGGGCGAGAACTGGATTTTCCCAGACCACCGGACCTTCGCGGAAGTGATCGAGGCCGAGCGAAATCCGGCCACGGTGCTATCGAAGGCTTCCTGATCCTCTGCTCGGTTCCACGTTCCACCGCGAAGCGGTTCCGATTTGTTCGTCTGGGGCCGCAGGGGTTGGAAGCGGCAAGGGTTCGCTTGAATTTAGCGTAGTCTGAACGGCCACTTCCTGTCGGTAGTCTCAAAACGGCTTAGGATTCGACCCGCGGGGGCGTGGCTGACGGGCCTTGGGTATGATCGCACGATGGATAACAGAACCGAATTATTATTAGATGGCGAGATCATGACGCCAGAGCAGCACCAGACGTTCAAAGAGATGCTTTTGCGTCTGCTGGACGATCCGCAAATTCAGCAGAAGATCGGCGCTTTCCTGCGCGGCTCAGGTCTGTATAGATCAACGGGTATAAACGTCCCTCAACGTTGGTATCGTTAACTATGGAGCGACAGATTAGGCCACCCTGCTGAGGGATCAAACTTGTTATGGAGTCGGACGAACGGCCTCGGCAGTTGAAGGGTTGCGTGTGGCATCGGCTCACGACCTTCGCGATACCGGGCGAACAGTCTCCCGAGGAAGGGCAGACGATTTGCGGCCTCTCGGGCACGACGCCACCAAATCGGAAAATCTCGCCGCTTCTTTCCGGGGCCTACTCGTTCTCCACGAGATCACCTATGAATGAACTTGCGAGTCGAAAACGTGTCGGTTCAAACCGCATTATCCACAGATCGGCGGTTAGCGATCCGGGGAAGCTTTCATAGTTGAGCGTCGCACTATCAGCCGTAAGGCCGGTGACCGTGGCTCGAATCCACGCGCGTGCACGGACGGAATATACTTCCCAAACCTGATCCAGTCTCACGACCATCGACATATCGGCGATCCACCGTTGGTTGTGGGCTCAAGGTTAACAGTGCTAGCGGGTTAGGTGTCCCTTTTCACGACACCGCCGCGATGGATATCAAGTTCCCATCAACATCGTAGCAAATGCCTTGAAAAGAATGTTCGCCTCAACGTCTGCAACTAAATTATTCGGTAACTCCCTGAACTCGCCAATGAAAATTCAGGTTGGCCACTGCAAGCCAGACTGTAACCTCGACTGGCTTGGCAACCTTCTTCGCCCGCGCCAGCAGCCGCGCTTTGACCCGCTCGGCCTTCCTTTCGCGCCACCCCGCGGTCGGGCCGGTGTCGCCATAGAGACGGCTGCGCGAGGGTTTCGGAAGGGTCAATGTCCTGCACCGTTTTCAAGTAAGCCCACCCGTGCTTCCAAGATGGTGATCTTGGCCTGCGCTCCGGCCAACTTTACAATCATGTCGCCCTTGTCGGTCTCGCATAGCTGGATTTTTTGACGTAGCTCCTGCATCTCCGCTCTTTGCTCCGCTCTAAAGGCCAGCCGTTCGTTGGCCTCAGCCACCTCTGCTTTCTCTCGAAAAGCGTCGAGAGCCCGCTTGGTTTGCTCCGCTAACTCGTTCCGTGTCTTTTGGATTATTATAAAATAGCTGCCAGCAGCGGTGATGAGGGCCACAACGGCGGGGCCAAGGAATTGAAGGCTAAGGAGATTATCCATGTGGAAACCATCTATTCGGACGTAAAAGGACATCTATCAAGACTGCTGATGTGGTCAGGCTTGCCGCTGCCGTAATTAGCAAGACAGCAACCTGCGCCCAATACCAGTTACCACCCAGGTACATGGTCACGATGTCCATGACGTACGTTCCCCCGCATCCGATAATGAACACGCCGAAAAGCGCTTTGATAACGGGCACGGGCGTCCGAAAACGCGACACTCCTATCGCGAGAATACTCGGAATCGCGAAGTACGCTAAAGCGATGCTGAAGTTGGAAAAGACGATCAGCCCAATGATTTGCGGGGATGATGCGAGGCAGACCCCGTGCGGGATTAGGTCGGACATGATCTGTCTCTTGATTGGGTTATTGACACAAATGGCGTCCCTGAAAATATCGGTGGTGCACGTCGTTATCGAGTCCGGAAAATACGGACTGCCCTATCCCGCACCTGCTGAGGGAATGAAGTTTTAACCGATACGAGCGAAATTGTCAAGATATAAATGTGTATTTCACAATCAGGAGGGCATAACGACCCGCCGCCACATGCCTCGAATCCAACTTGAACGACTATGGCGGCTATATACGCTAATGCCCACTGAAGGGCGGCGGAAGCCTTCGGGGATGGCCGTTATCCCCGCACCAAGCCGCCATCGATCGGGATCACCGCCCCGGTCACATAATTGGACAAGTCGGTCGCAAGGAATTCGACGACCTTGGGGCAATCCTCGACCGTACCGAGCCGCCGCAGCGTGACCAATTCGGCTCGATCGCGATTGCTCTCACCATGACCGCGGACGCTAAGTCCAACGCGTGGTTTTCGTCGTTGAGGCTCTTCAGTTAAAGAGCCTGCTCTCGTGACGAAATTGGGGGAATACCAAGGCACCCGCCCCGCTTCGCATCGCGGTCCACGACCACCTGATGTTTCGTGGTCGGCATAACAGCTTGCGCGACCTCGGGTTGACGACGCGTGGAACCGAGAGCGCGTATCGGGCGAACTTGACGACGCCCGTATTCCAGGGGACACCCCTTCATCATGATGAGGGCAGCGAAGATTGAAACTACGCTGCCATGTTGTCCGCGGACGAAAATATCGCAATGATTTTATAGATTATCCTAGCTAGAGACAATCACCGTAAATTAATCTAAAGACATTATTTTAGACGAACACGTTATTGTAGAGCGTCAGACGATTTTTTGACTACATCCAATCTATATTTTGTCGGTGCCACACAAGCAGGAAACTCCTTGCGGTGTTGATGACAATCTCAGCCCGGAAAACCGCGATGTCTGATGGAATGGCCAGCGAGAAACGATGGGTATCGTCCCCACAGGGAACTTCTGTTCCATCCGGATTTATGCTCTTGGTGGATGACGATGAGGACATGAGCGCATTATCGCGGGTTTGGTGGCGGATCATCGATCGGATCGAGTATGCGGCGACATCGGTGAGACTGTGAATCGGCGTGGAATAAGGACCCCGTTTTCGGGGTGATCGGCATCCAATCGGGACCCCCGGGACGGCGGGTCCACAGTGGCTTCCGTGGGGGATACGGGGGCCAGGTTGGGGATGCTGGTAGTGGAGACGATTGCGAAGATCCGTCGGGCGTATTTCGCCCAGAACAAACCGATCAAGACGATTTGCCGCGAGCTTCGGGTGTCGCGAAGGGTCGTGCGCAAGGTGATCCGGTCGCAGGCGACCGAGTTTCGCTATGAGCGCAACCGGCAGCCGCGCCCGCGGATTGATCCGTGGCGCGAGCAGCTCGACGGCCTGCTGCTGGAGAACGAGGGCAAGCCGGTTCGCGAGCGGCTGACGCGGATCCGGATATTCGAGGAGCTACGCGCCCTCGGTTATCAGGGCAGCTACGACGCGATTCGTCGATACGCCAAGAGGTGGCGTACCGAGCGCGGCGCCGTGACGGCAGAAGCTTTCGTGCCGCTGAGCTTTGCGCCGGGCGAGGCCTACCAGTTCGACTGGTCCCACGAGGTCGTGCTGATCAACGGCACGACCGTCACTGTCAAGGTGGCGCATGTCCGGTTGTGCCACAGCCGCATGCTGTTCGTGCGGGCTTATCCGCGCGAGACCCAGGAGATGGTGTTCGACGCGCACAATCGCGCCTTCGCTTTGTTCAAGGGGACCTGCACGCGCGGCATCTACGACAACATGAAGACGGCGGTCGAAACCGTGTTCATCGGCAAAGACCGCCAGTTCAACCGCCGCTTTCTGCGAATGTGTGGCCATTACCTGGTCGAGCCAACGGCCTGCACGCCGGCTTCGGGCTGGGAAAAGGGGCAGGTCGAGAACCAGGTCGGAGTGGTGCGCGAGCGCTTCTTCACACCACGGCTACGGGTGGCGAGCTACGAGGAGCTGAATGCCTGGTTGCTCGACCGATGCGTTGCCTACGCCAAAGCGCACAAGCACCCCGAGCTGACCGACTGCACGATCTGGCAGGCTTTCGAGGCGGAGCGGCCGCAGCTGGTGCAAATTACTGGGCCATTCGATGGGTTCCACGCGACGCAAGCCTCAGTCTCGAAGACCTGCCTGGTGCGCTTCGACAACAACAAGTACTCGGTCGTCTCGCGCGCCGTGGGACGGCCGATCGAGATCCAGGCCTATGCCGATCGCATTGTGATCCGCCAGGATGGCGCGATCGTCGGCGAGCATCGACGCCGTTTTGGCCGCGGCGAGACAATCTATGACCCCTGGCATTACGTCCCGGTGCTCGCCAGGAAGCCTGGTGCCTTGCGCAACGGCGCTCCGTTCAAGGACTGGCTCTTGCCGGCCAGCCTCGAGCGCCTGCGGCGTAAACTGCAGGGCTCAGATGACGGCGACCGCCAGATGGTCAAGGTGCTGTCGGCGGTGCTGACCGACGGCTTGACGGCGGTCGAGGCAGCCTGCGCCGAAGCCCTCGCCGACGGCGTCCATTCCGCCGACGTCGTTCTCAACATCCTGTCCCGGCACCGTGACCCCGGGCCAGCGGCGACGATCCTGACCCCCGATGCGCTGCGGCTGCAACATCTGCCAATCGCCGATTGCGCCCGCTATGACAGCCTGCGGAGAGCTTCCTGATGGAGCGCACCGACATTCTCGAGCTGATGTCGACGCTCAAGCTCTACGGTATGCGGGCGGCATACGACGAGGTGATGACCACCGGCATCAAGCGCCGGCACGAGCCGCCGCGCATCGTCGGCGATCTGCTCAACGCCGAGATCGCCGAGAAGCAGGCGCGCTCGATCAAGTATCAGCTCACCATCGCCAAGCTGCCGCTGGCCAAGGACATCGTCGACTTCGACTTCACCGGCACGCCGGTCAACGAGGCGCTGATCCGCGATCTGGCGAGCGGCGCCTTTCTGGCCGAACAGCGCAATGCCGTGCTGATCGGCGGAACCGGCACCGGCAAGTCGCATCTGGCCATAGCCATTGCGCGGGCCTGCATCCGCGGCGGCGCCAGGGGCCGCTTCTATGCCGTCGTCGATCTCGTCAATCGGCTGGACAGCGAAGCCCGCGCCAGCCGGCAGGGGCGGCTCGCCGAATATCTCACGCGCATGGACTTCATCATTCTCGATGAACTCGGCTATCTCCCCTTCGCTCAGACCGGCGGCCAGCTGCTCTTCCACCTGATCAGCCGGCTATATGAGCGCACCTCGGTCATCATCACGACCAACCTGGCCTTTGGCGATTGGCCCAGTGTGTTTGGTGACGCCAAGATGACAACCGCGCTCCTCGACCGCCTGACCCATCATTGCGAAATCATCGAAACCGGCAACGAGAGCTGGCGCTTCAAACACCGCGCCTGAGTGCCACCCCGGCTTGCCCCGGTGGGCAACAGGCACCTCCCACGCGCGCCGCTCCGTCGCTTGTGAGGGCACTGCGCGACGCGCGCGGGACCCTCCTGTTCGCTACCGGGACAAGCCTGTCCCAACGCCGGTGAGGGGTCCCTTTTCGATGCCGATCCGGGGTCCCAATTGCTTGCCGTTTGACAGGTGAGACTGGCGATCCTCGATAGGATCTGCTGTCCCGAGCCACGGACGGCGCGCCTAACAAATCGTCGATGTGACGTTGCTTTCCCGGCTGCTATGACCGCTCCATGGCTGGCTGCCCAGCGTGGGCAGAGATGACCGATGCGCAGAAATTGGCGTTTTCTTCAAGAGTTTCTGGTAATGTACGCTGGACGATCTCTTCGAGCAGGTATCCAACGTCTCTGCGAAAAATCAGGGCAGACCGAGCTTAATAGACACTCGGCCACCAATTAGCGATTAACGTGGTCATATTTCCGAATACCGTAAACGTCCGCCATACTAACCATGAGTTACCGTTTCGTTCAGGCTCGTCTGGCCGATCATCAAGCGGTTTAATTGCGGGAGCACACGCCTCTCAACCGCCACGTTGCCCGAAAGGTTGTTCGAGGCGATTGATCATTGGTGGTCGCTACTTTTCAAAACGAGCCGGTCGCCGCCTGGGGTATTATCCTTCCCGAGTTCACTGAGTATAACGCCGAGCCTTGCGCCTTGTCGTCAAGCCCGCTCGACTTCGACTCGCAATGGATGCTCCTCGATCTTGGCCATCAACAAGACCTCGCATTGCTTTTGTTCGGCGACCTCAAACGTATAGGTACCGGCGATGCCCTTGCCTTGCGTATGCACGGCAAAGGTCAAGGCGAGGGCGTCTTCTGTTGATCTATGAAATACCTTTGTCACGACAAATACGACAAAATCCATGGGCGTGTAATCGTCGTTGTAGAACACGACGTTCCACATGCTTGGACGTTTCGTCTTAACTTCATCTATTTCGAGGAGATCGAGGCCCGGTTTCCAGATGGGGTCCAACTCGGTTGGGATTATGTTGTAATGCCGCTTGTCGCTCTCAAGCTGATTTTCCCAAACTCGGCGTCGGGAGTCAGTCTCGACGCCATTCTTTCCCGTCCCCAAAAACTACCAGATGCAGAAGACCGCCGAGATTACGGCGGCAGCGATCAGCCAAGGGACTATCGTCCAATTCGCAATGGACATTGCTCTGCGACGGTGTATGCGACGCAATTCATGATGGTAGTCCCTTGTCGCTTTATCGAATCGACGTGCGCCATCTTCCGACATGCATAGCGCCTAGCGGGTAAAATCAGGTTACTCCCAATCTTATCCGCTGGAATTGATCGCCGCATCAATGATCTATTAAACAATCTCTTGTATTCAAGCCGGTTGCTTGGCCGCGTGCTTATTTGTGACAAACCTTGTCCTTGGCGATGCAGGAATTGCCGCACGGCTTTCCATTGGTGCAGTGCGGTCCCTTTGTTTCGCCAGCCGAGCCACTTAGGCAGGAACTCATGAACTGCTTGCGGGTGTCGCCCGTCATGCCGCTTGCCTGCGCGTTGCAGTCCTTCATCCGCTGTTGTTGAAGGTTAGATTGGGCACTGGCGGGTATCGTCAGTGCGACTACTATAGCAATAGCGATCGGGTATTTTCTCACAGGCTTCTTCTCCCACAGTCCTATCAAAGATGGGCTCGACAGCATCTCCCTCGGCGATCCGATCGTGCCTCGAATCCACCGACCGAAATCTAGTCATAGCAGATCTGACTGTGAGGCGGGTAGCAAGAACCGTAAATGGGTTTATTCCGGCATGTCTGACGGCAATTTCGGGACAATCGAATCCAAATAGCTTTCGGCCTTTGTCACCCCTCTATGACACCACGATCGCGCGCCAGACAGGCAACGAGGAATGCGCACTAGTTCAGCGCTTCAATCCCTTATGATCTATGTCGATCGCGGGAAATGCCCGGTGTAGCTCCTCTTTCTGGGCTTCTCTCTGCCGATCAGCCTCCGTAGGCGGCTCGGGGCCGCAGATCTTATCGACGATCGCCAGCCTCACCGATGTAACTGCGTAGTCGATCCGATCGGTTATCCAGGCCCAAACGGATATACTCCCGTCATTGCCACTATCTGATCGCATTATGAGACACGCCCAATCTTTAGAACTGTCGCGGCCTTGGACGGGATTATACCAAGCTCGCGTAAGCTGGTATGCCTGCCCCGACCGATGATGAGGTGATCGTGCACCGCTATGCCGAGCGCTGCGGCGGTCTTGAAGATGTCGTTGGTTACGGCAATATCGGCAGCGGAAGGGGTCGGATCGCCAGAGGGGTGATTATGCACGAGGATCAACGCCGACGCTCCAAGGTTTAGCGCACGCTTTATCACCTCGCGAGTGTAGACCGGGGTATGATCGATAGTCCCTCGCTGCTGCCGCTCATCCTTGATCAGCGCATTCTTTCGATCGAGGAAAAGTATATGGAACTCCTCGACCTTGCTGTACGCGACTTGGGCACTGCAATAGTCGATTAATTTATCCCATGACCCGACCACAGGCCGTTGATGCAACTCGGCGCGCAGGAATTGTAGGGCCACCTCACGGACAAACTTCACCCCAGCAATCGCGGGCAAGCTGAGCCCCGCATCCCCGAGCGCCTCAGTGTCCGCACTCAGCACCTCAGCTAGCGTACCGAAACGGTCGAGCAGTTCTCCTACCAGTGATTCGACATCGGCGTGCGGATTGCTCGTGAACAGCATCACTTGGAGCAATTCGTAATCAGGGAGGTTTTCTGCGCCAGCTTTGATTAAGCACTGCCGCAACCGCTGCCGTCTTTCGAAGGTGGAGCGTACGCTCCCCATTACCGCAGTAAGGCGTCCAAGATCGCCGTCGCGTTTTGGTTCGATCGATCCCGCGTCGCTGCCCATGGTTAACTTTTGCGGATCTGTTGGTCAGTGGATTATACTATGGATACAGGAACGGTGGTTAATGGCAAAGAATTACATCTTAAAATCAACTTCAAATATCTTACACTGTTTCAGCTATCTCTCTGCCTCGGCACAGTGCTGGCTCAGGCTAGTGATGGTCTGTTGCGCCGACCGGGTGCAGCAAACGCGCTTCAGCTTCCCTGCCTCTTGTTCAAAGGACTGTCATCGCGTCCCACCGCCAGAAGGTCTCGCCGTTCGGTTCGGTGGGTCAGGGCGACACCGAGCGTCATTCCTCACCGATACCCAGAGCACCGTGAGCTTTTCCTTTCGGGTCTGCGTCTGGCTGCTGGCGAGACGACATGACGCCCATCGGTGCACCGACAGTGCCCTGCACGATCTATACCGATCCCGGCACATCTTCAGGCGAAGCCCACGCTTTTTTGTCGCGTTAACCATTTTATCCCCCGTTAACCATTTTACGTATTGACACGAATGGATACATTCCGTCACAAAGCGTCGACCTGCCGATCATGACAAAGAGAGGCAGGCGGCGAATACCACAATCACGGCTCGTCCGGATGATCCTGACGAAGCGGGGTGGATCATGCCTGAGAACGATTGCGAAGCGGTTGCCGAATTCATCCGTACCAAGGGAATTACCCGCTGCCCAACTGCCTGCGTCCTGCCGACCCAAGGCTTGGTTGCTGCGGCAGACAGGATTGCGTTGGAAGAGCACGCCATTGCGCGTGACCAATTGCGCCGAGCACAAACCGCTGCTCGTTGGCGACCATTTTAAACTTGACGTCCCCACAGTAGCATCGCTGGTCTAATTATGGTGCGGCCAGTGCCCGAAGGCGATCACTGCACCCGCACCGCGGTACTTCGCCCGTGCAGACGGATCTCCTCAGGACCTTCCTCGTGTTCTGAACCCGAGCAAGGCTAGTAAATGGTCTCGCTGTTGACGCTCGGGTTTTGGGCAGCGATTTGGCTGCACTGACCTCCGGGTAGAATTTCTCTGACCCAAAAAATGCAAGGAAACTTGGAGATGAACGCTGGTCATTTTGAACATATTTCGGATTGCTGGTCACCGGAGGAGCAACCCGCCACGTACTATCGCACAACAGCGGCGCGAGCCCGGAAGCTCCAGGCAGACGCCACCACGCCCAGAGTGAAACAGTATCTCGACACGATGATTGCTCATTGTGAACGGTTGGCGGGCAAAGTCGAGCCCGGCGTTTCGCTCTCTCGATCCGCGACCATCGGCAGATCGAAAGGTTTTATGATTGGGCCGCGATCGTCGAAATTGATGAGCAGGAGTTATTGATTATCAGAACTTGAGGATATTCCGAGAATTCCCAGCACTGGCCCGCCTCGCGCCTCTTTCTGGCGGGGCCGCTGATGGGCAACAGTGCCGCGGATGTGAGGGAATCGCCGGGGGGGGTGAGTATTGGCAGCGAAGCCGCCAGAAGCGCGAAGTTGGTTGTGGACCTCTTGATCCCCGGCGAGGACCAAATCGGCCAGTTTCGGTCCCCATCTCCATGCTGTCGCCAAACGTTAACATCCGGGGTTACGGATTACATTCATCGCTCGCCGTGCACACTGCGATGAACAGATCCACCACCGAGTTGATAGGCTGACCATGGGTGTCGGCCTCCTTCATCAGCTTGTCGTATGCAGCGTCCGCTTGCGCTCGTGATCCAAGGACATCGGCAAGCCGCTTGTGCATCGACTCGTAATCCGAGATACCGGCAAATGCCGGGGTCGCGAAAGCGATCATCATTGCAGTGACCATGGCCCTGAGTTTCACGCCTGTTACCTCCCCTTCGGAATCCGAGATGCGGTGTAGTGTGGCGAGAAGTCTTAACGATCGGTAAATGCCCCTGTTGTTGAACTGGTCGCAAGGATTTGGCCTCACAAAATGATCGGCATAAATTCCCGAGTTAAAGCCATTTCGTCCGAACGAGGGGCGTTCTCAGATGTTCATTTTCGCGTAACGGGCGGTAGTTTGCTGCGCCCAGCACATGGTCAATTGCGATACCGTCGTCCGATAGCGGGTAAAGGGCGCTCCGATATAGGATACCGGTCTCGCGAAGCCTCGCCCGGCCCTCGATCATCAGGCAACGGCGTTCGGAGAGAACCTGCGGCAGATATGACAGGAGCACGTCTGCCAAACTATCCACATGGCAGTGCGCAAACGATAAGTTTTCCCCAACAGCGACCAAATATGAAAGCTGGACAGGGCATTGCACGCCGATCACGAGGCAATTTCTCCAGTCTACGCCCAACTTTGAAGGTTCGATTTGGTCGCGGCGTGGAAACCCCTGTCCGCGCGCCATTTCTATCCAAAGTCGCAGTACCCGATCGACTAGTCGCCGTTTAAACAGTGCCTTTATCGTGTCGGAGATTATCTTGGACAATTCGACTGTTTCGGGAAACATTACCATCCCAAGAGGTAGTTTTTATGTTGTATTTTCCTGTACGGCTTCATGGCGCGGGACAGCGGCGGCAAAGATGTGTTCGTCCAGTCTCCGCGCTTGACTGATCGGGCATCAGCACTCTCGACGAGGGACAAGCTGTCGTTGTCGATTTTGTCGAGGGTCGAAAGGGACTCGAAGCTGCAAGGGTGCGCTTGGTCTAGGCCGGGGCCGACGAGGAAGCGAGCGCAGAATGCATCAGGCCATCGGGTGAGCTTAATGATGCGAAGCTCGTGGGCGTCACGGTCCGGATCTTCAAGAACGATTCGATTGTCCGCAGAAAATTGCCGAGGGTTATCGGTTTGGGGATGTAGGCATCACATCCGCTCTCCAAGCCTTCCCTTTCATACTCGGGGCTGGCGAGCGCGGTTACCGCAACGATTGGAATGGTCTTGGTCCGCTGATCCTGTTTCAGCAGACGGGTCACTTCGAACCCGCTGATGTCAGGCAATCTAATATCCATCAGGATCAAGTCTGGTTGTTCCGCACGGGCGAGGTCGAGCGCCTGCAAACCCTCCGGGGTTCCCAATACTTCGTAGCCGTGTGCCTTTAGAAGCTGCTTCAATAGTGTCAAACTTATCGGGTTGTCCTCGACGATCAGAATTCGGTTGCGCCTTGCATTTTGCTGATGCGCCGAAGCGTCCCTTCGTTCGGCTGCGTGCGGATATTTAGACGTGCTCATGAAAAATCTACCCAAAAATCCTACCAAAAGAATTCAACTAAAATGCTAATTTTCAATTAAAGGGTTTATGCCTCAAATTTGACCCTTGCCGTATCACGAGAGTTACGACTATCGCGCTCAGACGTTGATGTCACGGCAAGGAAAAGGCGAGCGAATGCACGTGGATAGGCTTGGTCGAACTGTTGAAAGGATTGGGGGCTGGATGACGGCTTTCGCTGCGGTATTCGCCGCTGTTCTGATGGCCGCGCCCTCGGCTCGGGCACACGGCGGAGTTAGCATTGGGATCGGCTTCGGGTTTCCGGCCTTCATCGGAGCGCCCGTGTATGCGCCACCTGTTTATTACGTTCCGTCCCCAATTTACTACAACGCGCCCTACGTCGGTTATTACGGACCGCCGCCGCTATACAGGCGTCACTACCACCGGGTACGCCATTATCGTCATTGCTGCTGTTGCTATTGATCCCGCCATGAACACCACGGTCTGGTCGATCAGCCCTGCCCCAACCGCTTCGCCAGCGGATAATAGCCGTTCCTCGGCTGACCCCACGACAACTGGCTAGACTGCTCGAAACATCCTGACCCTGGCTCGCTCTTGATCGGAGCGTAAGGCCACCTGATGGACACCGCTGGGCGGAAAGGTCCGGAAGCGACGAGAGTCCGCCCGGTTTAAAGCTCAGTCAGCAATATGTATGAGCGACGCGGAGCGGCAACTTCGGGGTGATCGCCGGCACCGCACACAAGCTGAGACCCGTTAACCGGGTGTTTCCCGACCTCTAGCGGCGGGCTCATTTTAGCTCTGCATCTGGCGCGCGTGGAGCGGTGCCGGTATTGATGCCGCGTCTCGTCGAGACGATCTCGACTCCCGCAATTCTAATTCAGTTGTGTCGCCACTGGCGATGATCCGGCAGTCTCCCCCACGATGATCGCAAGCGCAACTCAAGTCGCCGCGGCAGCGGGCCTCGGTGGGATGGCTGGTCTGTTCGGGGTTGGCGGTGGATTTCTCGTGATCCCGCTGCTTGGGTTCTTCTATGGCATGGATCAGCAAACGGCGCAGGGCACTGCCCTGATAATGGTAGTGCCCAATGTCCTCTGGGCATTTTCGCGATATCAGCGACGCTTCGGCGTCGATCTGCGCATGGCGGCAACCATCGCCGGGTCGGCTTTGATTGCGGCCTATCCGACAGCCCGTTTGCTGGCAGGTTCGGCTGCGGCATCATTTGCTGACCATCATGGCGGCGGAAATGGCGGTGCTGGGGGTACCGGGCATAGCGGTGGTGCCGGGTGGCATGGAGGAGGTGGTAATCCGAGCGGCGCTGGCTGGCATGGCGCTGGCGCGGGTTGGCATAACGCTGGCGCTGGATGGCATGGTGGTGGCGGTAACTGGAACGGCGGTAACTGGCATGGTGGGGGTGGTAGCTGGCACAATGGTGGTCACGGCGGCGGCTGGGGAGTTGGCCCCGCGATTGGTCTCGGTGTTGGCCTTGGACTACTCGGAGGAGCGCTCGCAACGGCTCCCTATTATGCTGGCTATGATTACGGCTCCGATTACGCGCCGTTTGGCGGTACACCCGCGCCTACGGTTTGGTATTGGTGCGATGCTTATCAGGGCTATTACCCGGCGGTACCTGAATGCCCGGTTCCGTGGCGACAAGTTGTTCAGTAGCCAAGAAATAAACCTCGTCCGTCTGGGCGCGGCGTGAAGCCGCTATCTGCGTCTTGAATAGCCGGTCGGACTTGACCCGGCAGGCTTCAGCTATCCGGGATGTCCGTCAGGTCAGAATGCCGCCTCAGACAGCGTGCACGCTGGTGTGAGACGCCTTTAGGCAATCGACCGAGAGTAGGCCCGCCTCGATCGCCCGCATCGTCCAGCGACGAGCCGCGATCCAGAATTGTTGCCTGTGTCCGGTGCAGCAGAACCTCTGAACCGATCCGCCCGTCGCACGCGGTGTGAAATGCCGGTCACACCAGAGGCAGCGAGCGTTTAAGAGGAACTGTGGCGTAGGTTCTGGTGCTGCCAGCACAGACGCACTGCTGCCATCTACGAGGATAAGAACTTTCGAGTTGTTCGACATACCGGCATTATAAATATAAAAGCCCGATGCTGCAATATCGAATTCTAAGTCTTGCGCCCGCTGAACTCGAATAGGGACTGGCCCGAAAGTCCGCTCGCAACGATAACCAGAAAGGGCCGAAGGTCGCTTCACTGAACCCAAGTTACAGTTCCGACACCTTTGCAGCCGCCTCGACTGCATCCCGCACGTTGACTGCGCCAGACGCTCACACAATTACATATGCCTAGTCGAAAACCCTGATGAGATTGACCACCTATTACTAACGTATACTTCTAAGAGACATTGTTCAGCGCGGCGAAACGGCAGTCGAGGTACGGAGATATGTCATCTAAACGTTGCCGATATGCAATTACCGCATGCCGCTGGCGCGGACCTTTCTAAGGTCGAGGGACCGCTTTCGTATAAGCCGTTGATAATTCGTGATTCGGGCTGAGAGGTCGGTTATTCAAAAAAGGAAAAATAATGTTCCTACCGGTAACCAATAACAAACCTCCTGAAATTTCAAGTCGACGCGGAAAGGTCGAAGAGACGACGCAGAGGAAGGGTTGAACAACCCAAAGCGTGACACCCATATGCGTGGCTCTACTCTGTTTCCGCTAGGATTTTTCATCATGTCACTGGAAACGTCTAATGATGACGTGCGTGCACGCGTCCATGAATCAGCGTCGTTTAAAACGACGATCGAATCCGAGCCCGTCCCGAACCTCCTGGCCTTGAAGGAAGCCTTCCGGCGCGATCGGGACTTCGCGGTTTGGGAGGATCTGAACCAGCGAGGCGATAAGGCGCTGCGACGCAAGCTATTTCTGATGGGCCGGGAGTTCATCCCCGTTGCGAGAAGCTACCGGACAGAGTTCGTGAAGGTCTGCAAGTCGACTTACATCCGGGGCACCAACATCGAGTTAATGGCAGTTCGGTTCCTGTTCGGCCCGGCGCTTGCGACAAGTTTGGTCCACGAATGGTCTTATGTGGGCCGCTATTGGTACGAGTGCTCCAAAGAACAGGACATCGAGAAAGCTGCCGAAAAGAGAATCAGTAACATCATAACTGAATATCGAGAAATCTTGAAGGCCCGGAAGGCGGAAGCGACAGCAGCGGCCTCTGTCTCCGGTGCCTGTGAAGACCTGTCGGTGGACTCTGAGGCGCAACGGGCGAAGCCCGAGAATGCCTGGGACTTCGCCACCAAGATGCTTACCGATTTTGAAACCAATATCATCATCGCCCCGCCCGAGCTTGACCAAGAGACCAATGAGAAAGTCGCCGCCTATTTCAGCCTCCGGTTCAAAGGCGGTCAGCAACACTTTTATGAAGTCCCATTATCCGAGAAGGGCATCCGCGAGTTCGTCGGTCTCGCAAAGGCGGCTGAGAAGAACGCCACCACGCGCAGGGCGTCGTGGTCTGATGTCCCACCGCAGCTTGAGGATGCTGCCGAATAGCCATGCCTGACATCCTGCAAGCGCTGTATCTTCCCGGCGCGAAATCCCGTCAACGCCATTTGATCATGCCGGTTTTGCTGCCGCTGCTGAGGGATGCGGACGAATACCGCGAGCCATTCGTCGGTTCGGGGGTGATCGGGTTGGCTGTCATGGCACAATGTCCGCAGCTATCTTTTTGGATTAACGACCGAGATGCCGCGTTGACGTGCTTATGGTGGTCACTGCGGCATCGCGGACCCGAAATCGTTAAGCTAATCGAAGCATTCGAGCCGAACCCCGATGCGTTCGACAAATTCCACGCCGAACTTGATGCACTGGCAAACTGCCCGGACGATCCAACCGAGATTATTCGTACCGGATTTATGAAATTCGTTCTGCATCAGACCAGTCATTCTGGGTATGGGAGCGGGGTTCGCGGCGGCAAGCAATACGTGAATACGAAGATCACTGAGCGGTGGCAGGTCGACCGGATCACCAAAAAGATCCTGATAATCGCAAACCGACTCCGTCGCTGCGATGTCAGGATTACCGGGTACGATTGGTCGCGCCTTATGAATGAATGCATAAAAGATGCACAGCGAAGCCGAGTATTCTTCTATTTTGACCCGCCTTTTCTCATGGATAATCCAGAATGGCAGCAACACTACTATCGGCATAGCTTTTCGGATGATGATCATATTCGGCTCGCCGAAGCGCTCCAGGAGTTGCGGCACACGTGGGCGCTGAGCCTGGGGGATCATCATCGCGTCTGGCAACTCTACAGGTGGGCGCGGATCAGGCCAATCGGCACCCGGAACCTTCTGATCACGCGCGAATGAGGTTTGAATTTCACACACGGCGCGCCGACGCTCTGACAGCTTTCGCCCGGCTCGTTCGTAGTCTACCGCGGCGACCATCAGGAGATCCGGAGGCTTCATGATTGGGCCAAGATCGTGGGAAACCGATGAGCAGGAATTATTGGTTGTCGGTGAGCAAGCGGACGGTTTCGACCCATCGTAGTGGCAACCTTCCCACGCTGTCTTTTACAAACGCCTCCGACCGATGTCAGCGATCAGACCGGTGGACGGCGAGGGCCGCCCGCACTCGGGTGGGAACCCTCTATGGCAATCTTTCTAAACCGATTATGGGATTGGTCGCAGTGAGGGCAGGTTTCCCCTGGCGAAATTCCGCCCGGTCGCGGCACCCTCCGCGGCGACGGATGTCATCCTGCCACCGTCACCGCAAGGGGTACCGATAACTCCTATTAGCCTTCTCATGGCAAGTTCTCGCTCTGCCGCGAGAAATTGTAGGGTGTTTCCGTAAAAGATTGCACTTGACACGTTCAAATGGATCGCATTCAGACAAAACGGTAATAGATCCACCTTATCAGGTTGATTACCCGGCTATGGGAACTTGAATTTTGCTGTTTGTTTTCTATTGTATAGGTGGGCACAGCTTGACAGCGCGCACCACCCCGATTGACTGTTTGAGTTGATCATGTCGGGAGCGACCGCCAAGAAAGCGTCAATGATGCTGTGTATAGGTTTAGGACTTGGATCGGAGGTCCGAGTGTAATGATCACAACAAAACTAGAGTTCGCTGTCGAGTGCTGCGCTGATCGGCGCATAGGTGGCCACGGTTATTTATGCGGCTACACAGGCACGTGATACTCATCACGGTGCAAACCAACCAATTCAAGCCACGATTGCGGCTATTCGACCTTTCCGGGATGTCCGATGGACGGAGGCCCTGAAGTAATAGACCAAACCGCGACTAGTGGTACGAACCAGACAGATGAGTCCGAATTTCTCTTTCTCGTCGCCCCCGCGAAAAGGGGGTGGCCCAGCGCGGCGGACACGGTACTGGCCGCCCTGGGTGCCCGCTTTCGCGGGCATGACGGAAAAGGTGCGGGTACGATCCGTTAGGTTCGCAGCACTAGCGAAAAACCAGCTACTGGAATCTTTGCCGAGACCAGATCGATGTTTGGGAGAGGCGGAGCAATCTTGGGTGCTCAAAACCGCCTGCGGAGCCGCTACATAAGCGTATCGTTCGGTACCCTCCGAAATATGTCCGGCTTCATTACACCGCTCCAGCGCCTTCCAGGCGATCCGCAACGCCTTCGAATGCAATGCCAGAGGCTCGCCCCAACCCCAGCATCGATCCGAATACCGATCTCTCGCCGTGATACGCAACGCCCATACGGCCTGATCCGGCCCCATCACGTTTGCCCGGAGCCACGACACCTCTGTCCGCCCGATCGGCATTCGACACGTCCCGATACCAGCATTTCGGTCGCCCGAACTCTCCGGGGCTCCAGGTGTAACCTCGGGCCTTGAGGATCCTTCTTCTCGATCGCGGCGTCCCTCGCCCATAACCGCCATGTCGGCAATCTCGCCTGTTCCAAGAGAGCCTGCAACGCCAGCCGCCCTGTACCGGGGAGCGGTTGTGCCAGCGCATGGAGGGTGGCCCGACAATCACTCGCAGCCCGATGCCCGTCGTGAAAGAACCCGAAGGAATAGGCGACGAATTCGAGCGCCGATGAACGGATACCCTCCGCCTTCAATCAATATCGGCACGGCTGCACGCCCAATGTTTCGTGGCGAAGGTGGGAACCCGTCTTTCCAGGAAGCGGCGGTCGAAATCCGCATTGTGGGCAATGACGAGCACCACCCGGCCTAGCAGATCGCTGACGGCTCGATCGTCAATTCGGTGACCAGCGACCATCTATCAGTTATTCCGGTGATCTTCGTGATCTCAGGCGGGATCGAAAAGCCGGGATCTTCTAACCATTCCCATGAGCCGAGAACTTTGTAGATCCGCCCGGTCTGACGGTCGTATTCGAAGAGGCAGATGCCAAGTTCGATGATCTTGTCGCGATCGGGATTGATGCCGGTCGTCTCGACATCCACGACGGCGGCGACGAGCTTTGGGCTGTTATCGGGTGGGTGGTATTCGGCCTGCGGCTCCAGCCGACTGGTGACACGATACTCGCCGCTCTCGACGAGCGATCGGGCCATCTGTTCGAGCGTGTCCTCCATACAGCCGATATGGCGAAGTCCAAAATTGCTTTCAACTAATTGGCTGCAAGGGCTGTACGGGGATTGAGACTTGACAAGTTTCCCCTCGTCTTGAAGCCTGTTGCTAGTTGACCAAGGGCCGTGGTCGCTTTGGTGACTTCAAGCTGGCCTCTACCGGTCGCTTTCCGGCCATGGCACGTAGGTAAACCACCCTGATCAGCATGGGTGATCTGCTCGAAGAGTGCCTTGAGGCCCCCGGCTAAAATCCTGCTCAATGGGGTCCGATGAGTAAAAGCAGGCGATGTGAGGCTGACAACGAGGCCCATGGCTCCGATAAGACTGATCCACTCGACAGAGTGATGCCGGGACGGTGAAACAGCTAAACTGAGGAGAGTCTAATTATGGGATTTCAAATTCCAGGTCCGACCAACGGCAAGGTTCAATATCTTGTGGACATGTATCAAGCGGTGGTGCTAGATGGAGCGCCTCGTAATTTTGACGATATCCCGGATCACCAAGCAATTATTTGTGTAGTCGATACCCTCCAGTACGAAGTCGCTAGCTATGCATTTTCACGACAAGAATTTAGTCTCTTGGATGATCACTCAGATTTTCGCAAACGCACATGGCTATTGATGGACAAGACCAAGGCCAATCAAGTGTCCGGGTTTGGTAAGCTAGAGGATCATTAAATGGACGCCAAGATTTCGCCCCAGCGGGTGGGTTTTGTCACGAGCCGTTTATCCCAATGCTGACCTCCTGAATTCCTCGAACCTCACCGCGAGTCGGTGCCGATCAGGACGATCCTGAGTCCGCCGCGGCAGTCGGATCAACTGCCCGGCGTTTCCCTTAAGCCCGAGTTCGAGGAAAGGGCCGTCAGGGATTTCGAGCAGCCGATCGGAGACGTGAATTCGGTAATCGGGGTCGACGCCGATCAGGTGAGCATCGTGGGCCGCATGATGGAGCTTCGTTAACGGCAAGCCGTTCGAAATCACTGGCTGTCCTAATTGCTCGTCCGCATCCATGATGATGTGAGCGGCATCGAGCAGCCGGGGTTCGGGTAGATGAGAGATCGCACAGCGACCTCTGTAGGCGCTCAGGACGGCATCGCGAAACGATGCTTGGTGCAAAACCTCGCTTTGATCTCTCCCAGGGCGTAGCGGCGCTCTGGAGAGGCTGGGAGCGTGGCTTGAGTAGAAGCTCCTACGATCACCCCGAAGGCAAGGTCAACTCGTAACCGCTCGGGATGCCAGCCCACGATGAATGTCGGGATGATGGGTTGATAGACGCCGTAGTCGGCTCTGACAGTGCCGCTCGGGATCAATTCCGTTCCAGTATCGGGCGGCGCTGGTCCAGAGGCTGACCTTCCGATCCGGGCAGGTTCCAGAAATGCTTCACCAAGCCGCTCCGGGTGAAGGCATTTGCGAGATTTGTCGGGTCGTCACTAAATGGCGGCGGAGGCAGACCAAGTTGATGGTCAGAACGCTCCCTCTCGGTGGGTCGCATTATTCCAGTATAAAATTTCGGCAATTCGCATGGTTTTGATTCTTGATCCCAATAGCTATTTATTTACTGATCCTAGTGATTTTGTGTTCATTTCTAGACCTAAAGGGCGGTGACGAGTCAGCCGCGCGCGGGCTGTGCGGCTGTACCAATCGAGAGGTTTCTTCGATGGCGACTCTGGATCATTTTGCTAATAATGCGGGGATTACCGCGCCGAGCGACAGGACACAGTAAACACGAATAAAACCGCTGGAGATCCGCGATGCCACTACGTTTTCAGCGCAGAGCCAGGATTTCACCGGGCATATCCCTCAATTTCAATAAGCGGAGCGTCAGTGCATCGTTGGACGACGTGGTGCTCACATTACAGTCGGGCCAAAGGGTCGACGCACCACTGTCGGTCTACCTGGAACGGGGGTGTCCTATACAATTTATCAACGATCCCGCCCAGGTATTGTGCTGATTATAGTGCTCGTGGGCTTCGTGCTGCTAGCCATTTTTCTCCGGTAATCGACCTCGCGTTGGAACCTTGCCACCGCGTCACCCGCTTCTTATGTGGTCTTAGCAACGGCACTGATGGCCCACCCCACCCTCGCTTCGCCTGTTCGATCGAACTGTACGCGACGCACGGCGAGGTGCGGGGAAACGCGGACCACCGACCGAGATAGGGAGAAAATATGAGCCACGACGATCAAATCCCGTTCGACCACCCCGAGTTGGTCGCAAACCCAGAGCCTCGCTGCGCCTGTCTACTCCTGCTGGACACCTCGGGCTCCATGCATGGCCAGCCGGTCAGCGAGTTGAATGCCGGGCTCGCCGCCTTCAAGGAAGAGCTCATGGCCGATGCGATGGCCGTACAGCGGGTTGAGGTTGGCGTTATCTCATTCGGGCCGGTACGGGTGCAAAGCGATTTCCAGAACCCCGATACGTGGGCACCGCCTCGGCTGGAGGCGAGCGGCGACACCCCGATGGGTGCCGCCATCGAGCAGGGATTGCAAATGCTCGATGCACGCAAACAAGTCTATCGTCAGAGCGGTATCACCTATTATCGGCCCTGGGTCTTCCTCATAACAGATGGTGGTCCCACCGATAGTTGGAGACATGCCGCTTCGCTCGTCCACGCTGGCGACAATGATGACCGAAAGAGCTTTTCCTTCTTCGCCGTGGGCGTACAGGGCGCTAACATGGAAATACTGGCCCAAATCAGTCGTCGAGAGCCTCTTAAACTCCAGGGGCTTCGTTTCCGGGACTTGTTTGCTTGGCTGTCTAGCTCGCTCGGTGGCGTCTCTCGGTCAACACCTGACACACAGGTACCTCTGACCAATCCGACTGGTCCGTCAGGCTGGGCAAGTGTCTGATGACGAGTGGCGGGTAGCCTACGCATCGGTAATCGGCACATCGCACGAGAATACCGGGCTACCTTGCCAGGATGCGGGGTGCTGCCGGATCGTCTCCGACCCGGAAGGTCGCCGTGTGCTGATTGCAGTCGCGTGTGACGGAGCGGGTAGTGCCTCTCAATCTCTCGACGGAGCGACACTCACGATCGACCCATTCCTCCGAGAGTTTAGCGAAGCAACTAGCCACTTGGGTCTCGATGGGATCACGAAAGAGTTCGTCGAGGACTGGCTATCCCGAGTTCGTGCTGAAATCCGTGATCGCGCAGAAATCGTTGACTTGAGCCCCCGAGAATTCGCCTGCACCCTGCTGGGCGCAGTCGTCGGCCAGGATCGAGCCGCGTTCTTTCAGATTGGTGACGGGGCGATTGTCGTCTCGAACCGGGCCGAGCCCGATGACTACGGTGGGTTTTCTGGCCCCAGCATGGCGAGTTGTAAGAGACGAACTTTGTCACTCAGGACAATGCGTTCGAAGTGTTGGAGTTTGAGCTAGAGGAGCGTTGCGTTGACGAGGTCGCCATATTCACCGATGGCGTCGAGCGCCTTGTCCTGGATCTGCAAGAGAGGACAGCACACGCGCCATTTTTCCGCACTCTATTCGGCTGGGTAGCGAAAACTGAGGCGGCGGCTGTGAACGAGGAAATTCCGACATCGGAGGCGATGGGCCGCTACCTTGGCTCGAAGCAGATTAACGACAGAACGGACGACGACAAGACACTGATACTCGCGTCCCGCCGCCCGGCTCCAAAAGAGACCACCGATGCCGGTTCAGACCAGAACGAAACCCGCTCTGTTTGATCTGGCCGGGGGTCCGCTGAGCCTTGGGTCAGAACTTGGCTCAGGCGGTGAAGGTGCTGTCTACGAACTCCGGGACCGATCCGATGTGGTGGTCAAGCTCTATCACAAGAGCCTTGAAGCGGGCAAAGCGTCGAAATCGTCAGCATGGCGAAGTTCAGCAATGAACGGCTGCTCAAACTGACAGCGTGGCCGACCGAGCCTATACGGGTGGTTCTAGCACGGAAGCCGTCGCGGGCTTCACGATGCCGAGGATCACAGGCCATAAACAGGCATTCAGCCTTTATAGCCCGAAACTCCGGTTGCAAGAGTTTGCAAGTTGCCAGTTGGCAGTTCCTGATCCGGAGCGCTGCAAATGCTGCACGAGCATTTGCGGTCATTCACGAGGGCGGTCACGTAATTGGAGACGTGAACCATGGCAACCTATTTGTCGGTGATAGGGCGACGGTGCGCCTCATCGATTGTGATTCTCATCAGATTACAATAAATGGATCTCGCTGGTTCTGCGAATCGGCACTCCGACGCATCAGCCGCCTGAGCTTCAAAATTTGGACCTACAAAGGCGAACCGTCCGAACTCCAAACCACGATAATTTTGGCCTCGCTGTAATGATCTTTTAGATACTCTTCATGGCGCGGCATCCGTTTTCCGCTCGGTTCCTCGGAACCGGCGAGATGCCGATGGAGCGAGCGATCAGCGAGATAGGTTCGCCTATGGCTCCAATTCCGCCGCCATGCAGATGCAGCCGCCACCCGCAGCCTTGGTCTCAACGGTATCACCCGAGGTGTGGCATCCTTTCGAGCGCGCCTTCTCAAGACAAGGCTCACAGCCAAATGGCCGACCGCGCGGACGAATCGGCCACGGCATCCAGGATCTCGAACATCACCTGAAAAAATGTTCGGTTAACCCAGCACATCAGTTCGTGGATACCCTGACGAATGCCCGTGGTGCGACTAGAGGCAGTTACAGGCGTTCCACTATTTCAGGTCGCTGTGGTCGGCTCGGCCCAGACCGGTTTCACCATCACCGCGTTCTGGGCGAAGGTAAATGCAGTACCGAACCCCGGCCCACCCCCTGCGGTCGCCCGTGTCGAGGCCCAGACGGTCACGTTATCCCCGGCGGCAGTGGAACTCCAACAGGCAACCTTGGGCGCGAAAATCGCATCGGGGTTTCTTGCCCTGATTGGTCGGACGAGCCGGATTCATTCCTTGAAGAGAGTAGAGAAGAGAGCGGCAGATGCGCGCAGTCGGTATCAGAACCTCCAGAACAACTGGAGCAGTTATACGAGCGACAAGGACTTCCAAGATCTGGTGTCTTACCTACAGAATTTACGGACGCAATATAACGAATTATCTCAGAAGCTGCTCGAGCGCTCCCATGCGCTAGAGGTGAACCGATACAGGCTGCAACTCCAGGCTCACCTGGACCGTCCGGATTTCGCACGCGCGCATCAGGGTGTCGGGGACGCCAAGAAGGTAACCCTCCAGTCCTACGGCATTGAAACTGCCGCCGACATTGGACCAACGTGTATTGGCCGTCCCGGGGTTCGGGCCGGTACTCCTCGGCAATCTCAAGCGATGGCGAATCGAGCAGGAAAGGCGGTTCGTATCGAGCCCAATAAAGGGGTCGATCCGGCTGCGAAGAATGCGGTGGAGCGCCAGATCGTAACGGAGAAAATAGACCTTGAACGGAAGCTCAACGAGGGCCTATCGAAGCTCACCATCAGCAGCCACCACATCCTGACGCGACGACATATGCTGCTGGCCCAGGCCGAGCAGGCCGCACCGATCTCGCTCAAGCCGAGGCCGATATCGCGCGTCATCAACAATCTCGCCCATCGTGCCGGGGAAACGTGCCATCTTAGCTGTTGGCGCGTCTCCATTGGCGGCTTGATAATTGCGTTGCAGGAGGGGAAAGAGCCATTGCCGGTACCACCATAGCCGACACAATCGCAGCAGATACAACCGCGTGCAGCTTCACCGATACCGCCGGTCAGCGACATCGCCGCCGCACGTTGAGCGGGACGTGAGTGGTCAGTTGCGTCAGGAGGACGGATATGACTGGTCAATCTTAACCACTTGAGCGTCAGATGGACACTCGGGAAGATTTCACGACAACACCGTCATGTGATTGCATCTGATATGAGGGAAAGTGGGAACCTGAAAATGGTTATGATTGGCTAGATCCATCGAATACAAACGATAAATCGATAAAATGGTACGGAACCGTTCAATCGATATCACGTCGTAGTGTCGACGGCAGACGGTCAATGGCGACCGCCGATGGGTATACCTGGGTTGTCACTCCACCCGCTTGGGCGATCTGAGAATGAAACCGATTTAGCTACCAGGCGACCAGAATACGAATACATCGCCGTTATCTCAGTTCGAGCAAGGTCTGGCAGATAGAACTGAGCTACAACAGTGGGTAGCCGGTCTAAGCGGTGAGTTCGGGCGGGGCGCGGGATGGTCGGCAGGACATCGCAGCCTACCAAAGACA
>CAVSZA010000025.1:0-72277 GCA_963732095.1 uncultured Alphaproteobacteria bacterium | reverse complement strand
TCGCATCACCTCCATATCGGCCGCCGGGAGTGTCTGGGCAGTTGCTGCCGGGAAGCAGAGCGCGACCAAAATCAAAACGACGGGCAGCGATCCGCAGACAATCGGCGGCAAGGTCGGCGGCTCCTTCGCTGAATCAAAGATGAGGCAACAAACTCTACGGTTTTTCTGCTGCCAGAGCAAGTCCGACACCGACTTCTGTCAAGCGCCGGCCTTCCTGCTCGAAATCGCACAGCGTTCCGGCGCTGTTGAAGCCGATGGCAGCGAGGACTATCGTGACTTGGCAATGCCATCCCGGAGGAAATGATGTTAAAGGGATCGCTCGTCGCGCTGATTACGCCGTTTCGCGACCACGAGCTGGACGAGGGCGCATTTCAGGAGCATGTCGCCTGGCAAATCGATCAGGGAACCCACGGGTTGGTCCCGTGCGGCACGACCGGCGAGTCGCCGGCCCTCGCCGATGACGAGCAAAAACGGCTGATAACTTTATGCGTCGAGGTTGCCAAAGATAAGCAAATCCCGGTGATTGCCGGAACCGGCACAAACTCGACCGAGCACACGGCCGCGCTGACCCGGCAGGCCAAGAAGGCAGGCGCTGATGCGGCACTGATCGTCTGCCCCTATTACAACAAACCGACGCAGGAAGGCCTTTATCAGCATTTCAAGGCGATCCACGACAGTGTCGATCTGCCCATCATCATTTACAATATCCCGGGCCGCTCTGCAGTCGACATGACGAACGCGACGATGGCGCGCCTCGCCAAGTTGCCGAACATCGTCGGCGTAAAAGATGCGACCAACGACCTCGCCCGACCTTTGCGCATGAGGGTCGATATCGGTGCGGGCTTCTGCCTACTGTCAGGAGAGGACGCCACCGCCGTCGCGTATCTTGCTCAAGGCGGCGACGGCTGCATCTCGGTGACCGCCAATGTCGCACCGCGGCTTTGCTCCGAAATGCATGAGGCGTGGCAGCGTGGCGATTTCGCTTCGGTGCGCGAGATTAATCAGCGTCTGATTCCGCTGCACGATGCGCTGTTCGCCGAAACCAGCCCGGCACCGGTCAAGTATGCGGCGTCTCTGCTCGGACGCTGTACCGCCCACGTACGCCAGCCGTTATGGGCGATCATGCCGGAGACACAGGAGAAGGTGCAGCGGGCTATGCGGAGCGCCGGTCTGCTCAACTGATGCGGGTAGCCGACAGACATGTCGCCCAAAATCGGCGGGCTCGCCACGATTACTTGATCGAGGACACGCTGGAAGCGGGTGTCGTGCTGCAGGGCACCGAGGTGAAGGTGCTGCGTCAGGGGCAGGCCAGCATCGCGGAAGCTTATGCGGACGCGAATGGGGGCGAGCTTTACCTCGTCAACGCAAACATTCCGGAGTATTCGGCCTCTGCCCATTTCAATCATCAACCGCGGCGGCCGCGAAAGCTGCTATTGCACCGTAAGCAAATGAATTGGTTGCTGGGTGCGATCCGGCGCGACGGCATTACGGTTGTTCCGCTTTCGATCTATTTCAACGACCGCGGGCGCGCCAAGGTCGAGCTCGGTCTCGCCCGAGGAAAGCGAAAGGCGGACAAGCGTCAAGCCGAGAAGCAGCGAGATTGGCAGCGCAGCCGGGCCCGCATCCTGCGCGAGCGAAACACCTAAGGCCGGGTCATCGAATCGACGCCGACGCCGCGTGAGCCTCCCGCGCCGTGCGGCGTATCTAGCCAGCTGCTCAGTGTGGCGAAGATCGCTTCGAACATTGCGGAGCTGAGCTTGCCCGTATTGGTGTTGAGCCGGGAGCAGTGATAGCTGTCGGCAAGCATCAGGCCGCAGGGCAAGCCGTGCAGGCGAGCGTGCTCGAAAGGGAATAGTGCGCGGCGAAAGCCGAGTGCGGCGAGCACCGCGTTATGTGCTATCGCGCCGAGTGCCAGGATCGCACGAAGCCGGGGCATAGCGCCGATCTCGGCGACCAAAAATTGACGGCAGTTCGTGACCTCGCTCGGTTCCGGCTTGTTTTGCGGCGGGACGCAGCGAACCGTATTGGTGATGCGCACGCGCCGGAGTAGGAGACCGTCATCCGGACGGCCGTCATAATCGCCCTCGGCGAACCCGTATTTCCGCAATGTCGCATACAGCAGTCCACCGGCGTAATCGCCGGTAAACGGGCGCCCCGTCCGGTTCGCACCGCGCAAGCCCGGCGCAAGTCCTAGAATCAGCAATTCGGCTCGGGCATCGCCGAAGGGCGGAACCGGGCCATTGAACCATTCCGGGTGGGCCCTCCGCTGAGCCTGCCGGAAAGCCGCAAGGCGCGGGCAGAGGGAACAGTGCCGCGGCGGCAGGACCTCCGCGGGAGGAGTGGTCAAGCGTCGTCCACCGGTTCGGTACGTGTGCGGTTAACATCCTCTCGCATTTGATGGTTGCGCATCAGGTTCGGCGCGAGATCCTGAAGTTCGATGAAATTGTCCGCTTGGCGGCGCAGATCGTCTGAGACCATCGGCGGCGACGAGCGGATTGTCGAAACCACTGACACGCGAACTCCCTTACGCTGCACGGCTTCGACGAGCCTTCGAAAATCGCCGTCGCCTGAGAACAGGATGGCGTGGTCGATGTAGGAAGCCATCTCGAGCATGTCGATTGCTAGCTCGATATCCATATTACCCTTTATCCGCCGCCGTCCCATTGCGTCGGTGAACTCTTTCGTCGGCTTGGTGACCATTGCATAGCCGTTGTAGTCTAGCCAATCCACAAGCGGTCTGATCGGCGAGTACTCTTGGTCTTCTACTAGGGCGGTGTAATAGAAGGCCCGAATCAGCCGTCCCTTCGTGCTAAACAATTCGAGCAACCGTCTATAGTCTATGTCGAACGCCAGACCGCGAGCGGCTGAATAGAGGTTAGCCCCGTCAATGAAAATTGCGATTCGCTCTTCCGGATAGAAAATCATCTGACTAAATGCTCCTTCACATCGATAATGTAGCCGAAGTGTCTTACACTGCGCATTCCGGGTCAAGCGGCGACCATGTGGAGGAATTCCGGTGATTCTGATTGGGATCGGCGGGAATTGGAAAGCGCTCGGTTTGGCCCGCCACGCGACACGCTGTCCGCCGCGCTTGCGGCTTTGGAAGAGAAGCACATCAGAATCCTCACGTGCTCCGGATGGTATCGTACAGAGCCGGTGCCTCGCTCCGACCAACCCTGGTTTGTCAACGGGGTTGTCTCTTTAGGGACGGAGCTCGCAGCGAATGACCTGCTCCTCATGATGCAGGCCACGGAGCGGCAGTTTGGACGGGTTCGCGGAGAACCCAACGCGCCCCGCATTCTCGATCTCGACCTTCTCGACTATCAGGGCGAGGTGATGAACGCCACATCGCTCATCCTGCCTCACCCGAGACTGCACGAACGTCGCTTTGTTTTGGTGCCGATTGCCGACATCGCGCCGGACTGGCGGCACCCGATTCTGGGGCTCACCGCGGCGCAACTGCTGGCCCAGCTGTCTTCCGAACAGCAGATCGAACGCCTCCCCAGCTGATCGACGCTTGTTCCATCGATTGTGCCTCCCGGACGCGGCAGATATAAACGCGCGACACGAACGGGATCCTTGATGACTGCATTCGAAGTTGCCCGCTCTCATATGCTCGCGAGCCAGCTCCGACCCAATAAAGTTACTGACGATCGGGTGCTTAACGCGTTCGCCACCATCAGGCGTGAGCTTTTTGTACCCGAGCACCTTCGCCCTGTTGCGTATATCGATGAGGATTTGCCGCTCGGCGGCCGGCGCTACCTGATGGAGCCGATGGTTGCCGCCCGACTGCTGCAGAAGGCGGCAATTACCCGCACGGACGCTGTGCTGATCGTCGCCGCCGGAACAGGATACGAAGCGGCTCTGACCGCGACGCTGGCTCGGAGTGTCCTCGCTCTCGAAGAGGATCCCGAGTTGGCCCGGCATGCGCGTACCGCTCTCGCCGAGCACGCTATCGCGCCGGTCAGCGTCGTCGAAGGTCCATTGCACGAGGGATATCGGCCTCGTGCTCCTTACGATGTAATTCTGTTCGGCGGAGGGGTCGTCGAGATCCCGCCGGAGATCGCTGCCCAGCTCGCTGATAGCGGTCGGCTACTGGCCGTCATCAAACCTGCCAATGCTATGGGCCGTGCCATCCTGATGACACGGGCTGGCGGAGTGCTCGCGCGGCGCGTTATATTTGATGCGGCTACTCCCGTGCTGCCGGGCTTTGCACTGAAGCCCGCGTTCGAGTTCTGCTGACGCCATTGATCAGGAGCGGAGGAAAATGCCCGAGAACCGGTGCACCAGTCTGACCCGCCTGTACTCGAGCCTCGATCGGGGCCACGGCGACAGCCCGTGCCGCGGGGCGATCCTGAGATGCATTGCCGGACTAATTGTCGCTTTGACAGCGGTTTCGACGCACGCTCAGACACTTACCGATGCCCTCGCCGAGGCCTACAACACTAATCCACAACTCCTCGCCCAACGCGCTTTGTTAAGGGCGACCGACGAGCAGGTACCGCAAGCGCTCTCGTTCTGGCGCCCACAGGTCACCTTCAACGGCCTGGTGGGAGGCGCGCGTAGCGCTGTCACGCCAGGCAGCACGGGTTTGCCCAGCCTTGGTGGGCGCAGCACTTATACGACCTTCTATGAGAACAGCCTCGCTGTCCAGGTAACTCAGCCGGTTTACAGGGGCGGCCGGACCGTAGCGCAGACGCGCCAAGCGATCAACACCGTGGAGTGAACGCGAGCGCAGACCCTCGCAGTCGAGACCACAGTATTTCAGGCGGTCGCGATGGCCTATCTGGACGTCGTTCGCGATCAGGAACTGGTTGAGGTCGACCGCAACAATGTGGAGGTTCTGCGCAAGCAGCTCGAAGCAACCACGGACCGTTTCCGTGTCGGCGAGGTCACCCGTACTGACGTGGCGCAGGCCGAGTCTTCGCTCGCACAAGCCCAGGGCACCTTAGTTGCCCAACAAGGAACACTTGAGATAAGCCGGGCTGAATATGTTCGCGCCGTCGGTCACCCGCCCGGGAGATTGGTCCTGCCGCGAGACCGTCCGGGGCTTCCCGCTACGCGCGAAGAGGCGCTGAGCCTTGCCGCGAACAACAATTTCAGTGTGATCTCGGCAACGTTCGCCGAACTCGCTGCCCGCGATAACATCGACGTCGTGCGCGGTCAGCTGTTGCCGCAGATCTCGCTCGTCGGCAGTCTCAACCGCTCATTTGCTCCCTCGGTCACGTTGAACGGTACATTAGAACAGTCGGCTTCGATCGTTGCACAAATGACGATGCCGCTCTACGAAGGAGGGGCGATTTATTCGCAGACGCGTCAGGCTGAGCAGACCGTCGGGCAACGGCGCAGCCAGGTCGACGATGCGCGACGGGCGGCGGTGCAGACGGCGACCCAGTTCTGGGCGACCCTGCAGGCTGGCAGGGCCAGCATCAAGTCGTTCTCGGCGGCGGTACGCGCAGCTCAGATTGCCCTCGCCGGCGTACAGCAGCAGGCGCTAGTCGGTACGAGCACGACGCTCGATGTTCTCATCCAAAACCAGCAGCTGCTGACGACCCAGTCCCAACTGGTTACCGCTGAGCACGATACCGCGCTCGCAGAATTCAATCTGGCGGCGGCCGTGGGGCGGCTGATCGCTCCGGAGCTAAACCTCCCCGTTAGGCTCTACGACATGGAGCGGCACTACAGAGAGGTGAAAGATAAATGGGCCGGGTTCCGCGGCGGTCTTTCCGAGTGAGCGGCTAGTCCGGGGGTGGTTACGCTGGCAAACCCTCGCCGTCTTACCTACGTTAGAGGTTGTTCCAAGCCTGTTTTGGTTTGCCTCCATGCCGGATAATGTCAAATCGCCGTCAGAACCCTCTATGGAAGAGATAATCGCCTCGATCAGCCGCATCATTACGGACGAAAAGACGCCGGTACAACCGGTCCGTCCAGTTCCCGGGGAGAAGAGCGATGTCCTCGAACTGACTGAGGTCGTCAATCAAGACGGCTCGGTGCGACGCGTCGCTCCCGAGACGGATAGTTCAGACAGCCGGCCTACCGGGCCCGCAACCGCTGATGATCCTAGGGTCGCGAATGCGGCTACACGGAGCGGTCCAAACCAGATGCGATCCGAGGCCGAGGTTGAGTCGAGGCTCGAACTCGGTCGCGAACGCATTTTATCGTCAGCGACGTCCGGAGCCGCGGCGGCCGCATTCGCCCAGCTGGGCGCGCTACCGCGAGAGCGGCGCCGGGAGGGCGAGCTTTCGCTCGGAGCTGTCGATCGCACTCTCGAAGACATCGTGCGCGATATGCTGCGACCACTGTTACAGACTTGGCTCGACGAAAATCTCCCTGGGATCGTCGAGCGGCTGGTCCGAGAAGAGATCACCCGCGTCGTCGGGGAGGCAGGGCTGCGCTGACCCGCGCGACCTGTAAGGGACTGCGCGATGCCGACAATCGAGTGATGCTGGACAAGGCCTATCAACCCGCTGCCATGGAGGCGCGGCGGTACGCGCTATGGGAGCGTTCGGGCGCGTTTGCAGCCGACCCGGACAGCCATAAGCCGCCTTATGCGATCATGATGCCGCCCCCGAACGTCACGGGGAGCCTGCATATGGGGCACGCGCTGACCTTCACGTTGCAAGACGTACTCGTGCGGTATCAGCGTATGCGAGGCCGCGACGTGCTCTGGCAGCCCGGCACCGATCATGCAGGCATCGCTACCGAGATCGTCGTGGGCAACCAGGTGATCGCGGAAGGCGGCACCAAGCCTGGCCTCGGCCGCGACGGGTTTGTCACGCGCGTCTGGCAATGGCGGGAGGAGTTGGGCGGAACCATCACTCGCCAGCTCCGCCGGCTCGGCGCTTCTCCCGACTGGCGCCGGGAGCGCTTCACGATGGATCCGGCCTTGGCCACGGCGGTTCGCCGCGTCTTCGTCCAGCTTTATCGGGAAGGCTTGATTTACCGGGACCAGCGACTGGTCAATTGGGATCCGGTAATGCACACGGTGATCTCGGATCTTGAGGTCGACAGCCGCGAGACCAAGGGTTCGCTGTGGTATATCCAATACCCGGTGGCGGAAATGCCGGGCCGGTTTATCGTTGTTGCCACGACCCGGCCGGAAACGATGCTCGGCGACACGGGGGTTGCCGTCCATCCGAACGATCCGCGGTTTGCCGATCTGGTCGGAAAATCAGTGCGCCTTCCGTTGACCGACCGTCTCGTGCCGATCGTCGCCGACGAGCACGCCGATCCGGAGACCGGCACGGGCGCCGTCAAAATCACGCCGGCGCACGATTTTGCCGACTTCGAGGTGGGGCGGCGGCACTGTCTCGCGCTGATCAACATTTTCGATCAGGATGCCCGGCTGACTGATGCCGTGCCGGCGGCCTACCGCGGTCTCGACCGGTTCGCGGCGCGCGAGAAAGTGGTTGCCGACCTCGCGGCCGCCGGGCTCCTCGACCGCGTCGAAGAGCACACCCTTATGGTGCCCCATCACGACCGCTCGGGCGTGGTCATCGAGCCTTGGCTGACCGACCAGTGGTATTGCGACGCGCGGGTGCTTGCCGCCCCGGCGCTCGCGGCGGTAGAGGACGGTCGTACGCGGTTTGTCCCGCGCCAGTGGGCGAACACGTTTTTCGACTGGATGCGCAAGATCCAGCCCTGGTGCATCTCCCGGCAACTTTGGTGGGGTCATCAGATACCCGCGTGGTACGCACCGGATGGGGCGGTTTTTGTTGCGGAGAGCGAGGAGGAAGCGCGGCAGCAGGCGGTCGGGCAATATGGCAAGGAGGTCGAGCTACGGCGTGACCCCGACGTCCTCGATACATGGTTTTCCTCGGCTCTATGGCCGTTCTCGACCCTTGGCTGGCCGGACGTAACTCGAGAGCTGGTGCGTTATTATCCGACCGACGTCCTGGTTACCGGCTTCGACATTATCTTCTTCTGGGTCGCCCGGATGATGATGATGGGACTGCACTTCATGGGCGACGTGCCATTCCACACCGTTTACATCCATGCCCTGGTCCGTGATGCGCGCGGCCAGAAGATGTCGAAATCGCGCGGCAATATCATAGATCCGTTAGAGCTGATCGACCGCTATGGTTGCGATGCGCTGCGATTTACGTTGGCGGCGCTGGCGGCACCGGGTCGCGACATTAAGCTCTCGGAAAGCAGGGTCGAGGGGTACCGCAATTTTGCAACCAAGCTGTGGAACGCGGCGCGCTATGCGCAGATGAACGATTGCTCGCTCGTTGCCGACTTTTCTCCCGCTGATTGCCGACTAACGGTGAACCGCTGGATCATGGAGGCAGCGGATCGTTGTGCCGCCGAGGCTACGCGAGCACTCGATACGTACCGCTTTGACGACGCTGCCAACCGGCTCTATCACTTCGTGTGGGGTACCTTCTGCGATTGGTACCTTGAGTTCACCAAGCCGATCTTTCAGGGCACCGACGCAACCGAGCGTAAAGAGACGCAAACAACGACCGCCTGGGTTTTGAACCGCATCCTCCATCTACTGCACCCGATCATGCCGTTTATTACCGAAGAGCTATGGGAACACCTGGGGGGTAAGGATGCGGGCATGCTGATAACTGCCGAATGGCCGGATCGCGCAGGTGCTTTGGTCGACGCTGACGCCTCGCAAGAGATGGAATGGATTGTCCAAGCGATCTCTACGATCCGTGCCCTCCGAACCGAGTTGAATGCCCCGCCGGCAGCCCGCGTTCCCCTCTTGATCAAGGATGCAGAACCCGCTGTGAGGCAAAGGATCGAACGCAACCGAGCGAATTTTGTCCGGCTTGCCCGGGTAGATAAATTTGAGTCGGTTGGGGCTCCTCCGCCGGGCGGCGTCCAGGCGGTGGTGGAGGGCGCGACATTAATCCTGGCTCTCGGCGAGGTGGTCGACCTCCCAAAGGAAAGGGAGAGGCTCGGCAAAGAAATCGAGAAGCTGGATGCCGAGCTGGCCAAAATTGGTGCAAAGCTAGCTAACGCCAATTTCCTCGCCAAAGCCAAGCCCGAGGTGGTCGAAGAGCAACGCGAGCGTCAGGTGGACGCGACCCGCGACCGCGATCGTCTAAGGACGGCCTATGACCTGCTGACAGCGGCTGAATGACAGGGGCCCGGATTCTCGGCGCAGAAGATTTCGTTCCCGCGGGGCTGACCGAGCCGGGTCGAGTCCGAGAGATCCGACGGGTGGCCGGGCAGTTCGCCGTCGCTGTGACCGAGGATATGGCGGAACTGATCGATCCGGCCGATCCCGCCGACCCGATCGCGGCGCAGTTTGTGCCGACAGCGGCGGAACTCACGCAAGCGCCGGAAGAGCGTGATGACCCGGTCGGGGATGAGCGGTGGTCCCCTACCCCCGGCATCGTTCATCGGTACCCCGATCGCGTGCTGTTGAAACCGACGCTGCTATGCCCGGTCTATTGCCGCTTTTGCTTTCGCCGCGAGGTCGTCGGCAAGACAGGGGCGGTGCTCGACCAAGCCTCTTTGGCGCGCGGCTTCGACTACATCCGCCAGAGACCTCAGATCTGGGAGGTGATCGTCACCGGCGGTGACCCGTTTCTGCTCGCACCGCGCCGCATCGCGGAAATCGTCCGCATTCTCGATCAGATCCCACATTTGGGTGTCCTACGCTTTCATACCCGTGTTCCCGTGGTCGATCCGCGGCGGGTAAGTCGCGCGCTGGTCGAGGCGCTCGCCGCGGAAAAGGCAGTTTATGTGGTTGTTCATGCGAACCACCCGCGCGAGTTGACGACGGAAGTGCGGGAGGCAGTCCTAAAGCTGAATCGGGCCGGTATTCCATTGCTGTCGCAGACGGTCCTCTTGCGCGGCGTCAATGACGACGCGGCGGTGCTGGAAGCGTTGTTCCGGCGTTTGGTCGCGATGCGGGTCAAGCCCTATTACTTGCATCAAGCCGATCTTGCCCGCGGCACGGCGCATTTTCGCACCGGGATCGCATCCGGGCAGCACCTCGTTCGCGCGCTGCGCGGCCGGGTCTCCGGGCTTTGTCAGCCGACTTATGTGCTCGACATACCGGGCGGTTACGGGAAGGTGCCGATCGGTCCTTGTGCGGCCTGTCGAATGGGCTCATCTGGCGATTGGATCGTCGAAGACGGTGCCGGTGTTCGGCACTCGTACCCGCCTGATCCCAGCGAAGCGGAGGAGTGAGAGAGCTGGCGGTGTCGGAGCCGGGCGATCCCGTCATGATCGTCGTCGGTGGTGGCGCGATCGCGCTCAGCACGGCCCAGGAGCTTTGCGCGCTGCAAGGGCATCGCGTCGTTGTCCTGTGGCGCAGAGATCCGGACTTGGCGCGCGCCGTTGAGAGTATCGGCGCAGTTTTCATTACTGCGGCCCGCCCGGATAGTGGCGAGGGGCTAGACCGCGCCGGAGTCCGTCACGCGATCACGATCCTCGCACTTTCGCCCGACGATCATCTCAATCTCCACGCGGCTCTCCTTGCGCGGGACCTCAATCCGGGTATCCGCATCGTATTGCGGCAATTCAACCGGACCCTTGCCCACAAGATCGAACAAAACCTGCCGAACTGCTCGGTTCTGTCGCTCGCCTGGCACTCGGCCGCGACCTATGCCGCAGCCGCAATCGATCCGTCCTGCTTCCGCGGGCTACAGTTCCCGGAGCCCGACGGCCCGTTGACCGGATTTGCTACCCGGATCGCCGAAGATTGCGGGATCGACGGCGATGCCGTCGCGCACGCCGAGCGGGTGTTGGGAGCGCGGATCATTTCGATCGACGGCGTTACTGACTTCTCCGATGACACGGCAGTCGCGGGGAGAGCCGAGCTGGTGGTGTATGGTGAAATTGCCACTTTGCAGGGCACCGCGCCTCTTCGATCGGTGGCTCGGATGAAACCGGAAATTGGACGTGGGCTGTGGTCGCTGCTGCGCCGCCGACCCCATCGTGCGCCCCGGTTGAATCCGATCCTTGCCCGGCTCGCCTGGGTCACCTTGATCGTGCTCCTCACCGGGACGTGGTATTTTCATACTGTCTTCAGAGGCGCCTGGCTCGACGCGGTCTACTTCGTTGTCGCGACAATGACGACGACTGGCTACGGGGACGTGACCCCCGACCGGAGCAAGCCTCTCGAAATCGTTGTGGCGATGCTGCTGATGCTGTCCGGCATCACGCTGACCGGCCTCTTTATCGCCTTCGGCGCTTCGCTTTTGACGCGGGTACACTGGGTCACCATGCAAGGGTTGCGTCCAGTGCACCGCCGCGGGCATATCGTGATATGCGGCGCCGGCAGCATCGGCTCCGGGGTCATCGATCTGCTCCTCGCCCTCGGAAAGCGGCTGGTTGTCGTCGAGCTCAACCCCGACAGCACGATCGTCGAAAGGGCACGCGAGCAGCATTTCGATCTGCTGACGGGGGATGCGAGCCGGGACACGACGCTCGATCTCTGCAATCTTGCCGCCGCACATAGCCTGATCGCGCTGACCAACGTCGATACCTTGAACCTCGAGATCGCGCTCGGTGCTCGAGCCCGAAATCCGACAATGCCGATCGTGCTGCGGATCGCCGAGGCCAGCTTTGCGGAGTTGATTGCTCGGCATTTCGAATTCGAGACCACGTTCTCGGCAGCGGCACTCGCGGCGCCCGCCTTTGTTGGCCTGGGGCGTTTCCCGGGATCGCGCGGGCGCGTCGCGTTTGGCGGTCAGGAATTTGCGATCGGAGAGATTGGTTCGCAAGACCTCCCGCGGATTGTCCCACCGGACGCAATCCCGATCGCGGTGTCCCGTGGAGACCATTTCGAAATTGCCCATGATCTCCACACCCTCGGTCCGAATGGCCGCGCTCTACTCCTCTTCCCGACCGCACGGTTCAGGGAAGGGAAGGACACGCTCGCCGCCGCGGCGGAGCGGTACCTGCAGCGCAGTTAGGCTAGACCGCGAGTTCGCACCAGATCGGGGTGTGATCGGAGGAGCGATCCTTCGCCCGCGGCTTCTTGTCGATGTTGCAGGCGGCAATTCTGTCGGCCGCATGCGGCGACAGCAGCAAATGGTCGATGCGCAACCCCTCGTCGCGATGCCAGCGCCCGGCCTGATAGTCCCAGAAAGTGTAGCGGTGCGGCTCGCGGTGAAAGACGCGGTAGGCGTCGGTCAACCCCAGGTAAAGGAGGGCGCGAAACCGTGCGCGTGCTTCCAGCCGACACAGAGCGTCGTCGCGAAACGCCACCGGGTCGTACACATCATCGTCCGTCGGGCAAATGTTATAGTCGCCGGCCAGCACGAACGGGATCTCACGGCGTAACATTTCGCGCGTGTGGCCGATCAGCCGCTCCATCCAGCCGAGCTTGTAGGTAAATTTGTCGGTGCCGACGGGATTTCCGTTCGGCTGGTATACCGACGCGACGCGAACCTCGCCAAAAGACGCTTCGATGAAGCGTGGTTGCTCGTCTTCGTCATTGCCGGGCAATCCGGCAACGATCTGCTCCGCGGGCCGCTTCGAAAGTAAAGCGACACCGTTATAGGCGCGCTGCCCGATCGCCTCGACGTGGTATCCCAGACTCTTGACTTCGAGCATCGGGAAATCTTGCGCGAGGCATTTGGTCTCTTGCAGGCACAGCACGTCGGGCTGCCCGTCTTCGAGAAATGCAAGGAGATGGGGTAGGCGCGCCTTGACCGAATTGACGTTCCAGCTGGCGATCTTCACGAGGGTAAAGCGAGTTTGACGTCAGCCGATCGAAAAGGAATTGCCGCAGCCGCAGGAAGAGGCAGCATTCGGGTTGCGGATCTGGAACGAGGCGCCCATCAGATCCTCGACAAAATCCACCTCGGCCCCGTTCAGGAGGCCGAGCGAGACCTCGTCGATGACGACGCCGACCCCGTCTTGCTCAAACACGAAATCATCCTCGTTGCGCTGGTCGTCGAACGACAGCCCGTACTGAAACCCGGAGCAGCCGCCACCCGAGACGGCGATCCGCAGAAATGCGCTCTCCGCGTCTTCCTTGGTCTTCAACGTCGCGATCCGACGGGCGGCACTTTCTGTCAGAACGATCCGCCGCTCCTCGGTTTCGCTCGCGGCTTCGGCCATGTTATCGATGCTCCCACTCCCTGCTTTCGGAGCATATGTAAGCACGGGGACCACCTCGGTCAAATGGCAGATTTTCAAGCGAGAATCGGCTAAGCTGCCACGGAGGAGCAGGAGATGGAAATGCCGCAGGTCCTGGAAGGCGGCGTCGGCGTAGAGGAAGAAGCGGCGCCGCCGGACAGGATCGCCTGCCTGATGGCGCTCGAGCGCAAGGTGCTGTGGCTGTCGACCTGGATGATCCACAACGCCAACCATCTTCGGCCGAGCCGGGACGGGTTGAAGGTGGGCGGCCACCAGGCGTCGAGCGCCTCGCTGGCCACCTTGATGACCGCGCTCTATTTCGACGTCCTGCGCCCACAGGACCGCATCGCGGTCAAACCGCACGCCTCGCCGGTTTTCCACGCCATCCAGTATCTGCTCGGGTATCAGAGCCGCGAGAAGCTGGAGCGGTTTCGCGCCTTTGGCGGCGCACAATCCTACCCGTCGCGCACCAAGGACGGCGAAACCGTCGATTTCTCGACCGGCTCGGTCGGGCTCGGCGTCGGCATGACCTTGTTCGCCTCGATGGCGCAGGATTACCTCCGCCTCAAGCAGCTGGCGCCGACCGACGCCCCGCCGGGCCGGATGATCGCCCTCGCCGGCGACGCAGAGCTCGACGAAGGCAACATCTTCGAGGCGCTGCTCGAGGGCTGGAAGCACGATGTCCGCAATCTCTGGTGGGTGATCGACTACAACAGGCAGAGCCTCGACGCGGTCGTGTCGGATCGCCTGTTCGGCCGCATCGACGCGATGTTCGAGATGATGGGCTGGCGCGTCGTCACTCTGAAATATGGGCGGCTTCTGGAGGCCGCCTTCGCCCGCCCGGACGGCCACCATTTGCGCGAGTGGATCGACGCCTGTCCCAATTCGCTCTATTCGGCGCTGGTCTACAAGGGCGGCGAGGGCTGGCGCGAGCATCTGCACCGCGACCTCAACCGCTACCCAGGCATCCGCGCGATCCTCGACGACCACGACGACGTGGCCTTGCAGCGCCTGATGACCAACCTCGCCGGCCACGACATGGAATCGGTTCTCGACGCCTTTCATGGCGTAATCGACGACCGGCCGACCTGCTTCATCGCCTATACGATCAAGGGCTACGGCCTGCCCTTCGCCGGGCACAAGGACAACCACGCCGGTTTGATGAACCTCGACCAGATGGCGTCCTTCCGGCGCAATATGGCGGTGGCGGAGGGGGCCGAGTGGGACCTGTTCGCCGGGCTCGACGTGCCGCCGGAGCGGCTCTCGGCTTTCCTTGCGGCGGCGCCGCTCGCCGGGTCTGGCCGGCGCTGGCACGATGCGCCGCGAGTTGCGGTCCCGCCCAGCTTCCCGACCCCGCGCGGCACGACGCTTTCGACGCAGGAAGCCTTCGGCAGGATCCTCGGCGACATCGCCGCCGCCGGCGGCCTGCTCGCCGAACGGATTGTGACGACCTCGCCCGATGTCACGGTGTCGACCAACCTTGGACCTTGGGTCAACCGCCGCGGGATCTTCGATCGCGCCGAGCGCGCCGACACGTTTCGCGAGGAAAAAGTCGTCTCGGCGCAACGCTGGGCAATGTCGCCGAAGGGTCAGCACATCGAGCTCGGCATCGCCGAAAGCAATCTTTTCCTGCAGCTCGCCGCGCTGGGTCTCGCCGGCCCGCTCTTCGGCACGCGGCTCCTTCCGATCGGCACCCTCTACGACCCGTTCATCAAGCGCGGCCTCGACGTGCTCAACTACGCCTGCTACCAGGACGCCCGTTTTATCCTGGTGGCGACCCCGTCCGGCATCACCTTGGCGCCCGAAGGCGGCGCCCACCAGTCGATCGGCGAGCCGCTGATCGGGCTCGCCCAGCCCGGGCTCGTCAGTTTCGAGCCGGCCTACGCCGACGAGCTGGCGGTGCTGCTGCGCTGGGCATTCGAAGAGATCCAACAGGAAGACGGCGAGTCGGTTTATTTCCGGCTGTCGACGCGTCCGGTCGAGCAACCGGCGCGGCAGCTTGCCGCCGACCTCGATGAGGCGATCATTGCCGGCGCCTATTGGCTGCGCGAGCCGGCGGAGGGGGCGGAACTCGCGATCGCCTATTGCGGCGCGGTCGCCCCTGAAGCGCTCGCCGCCCACCGGGAATTGGCCGAAGACATCCCCGCCGCGGGGCTGCTCGCGATCACCTCGCCCGACCGCCTGCACCGCGACTGGCGGGCCGCCCGCGCCGACGGCCAGGTGAGCGTCGCCGAGCGGCTGCTGGCGCGGCTGCGCCCCGGCGCCGCGCTGGTCACGGTCGGCGATTTGCACCCGGCGACCCTGTCGTGGCTCGGCGCGGTCGCCGGCAACCGCATCGTGCCGATGGGGGTCGACCGGTTTGGCCAATCCGGGGATATCCCCGACCTTTACGAGGCCTACCACATCGACACCGGCGCGATCCTCGACGCCGCCGCCCGCGCCTGTCTGCTCGCGCTGCGCTGATCCGCAACCAAACCTTTAGTTGCTGATTCATTGTCGCTGTATCTGCAGCCAATCTACAGCGATACCTCCCCTAAAAGTTGAAGCGCATTCCCGGCCCGGCGCTCGGCCGTTTGGCGAAATCGTCCTCCATGAGTTGCAGCCGCCGGTCGAAATCACTCATCTCGATCGCCCGGAAAAAGGTGTCGACCACCGCCGCGATGGTCGCGGCTTCGCCGGGCGTGATCGCGCCATCGGCCAATGCCGAGGTGACCGCCTTCATCGCGGCGGCAATATCGGCGGCGCTCTCGATCGGCGGCAATGCGAATTTGACGCTGCGTTCGCGACAGGCCGGCAGAATCCGCTCGAGGCACAGCCGCATCGCGGTCGGGTCGCCGACCAGCGCGAGCTCGACGGCCCCGCGCGTCAACGCCTCCGAATCGCCCGCGAGCAGCGCCGCGGCGGCCGCGGTCGTCCTGTTGCAAGAACCCGTCCGGCGGCCGCCCGGATTGCCCGACCGCCCCTTTTCGAACGGTCGCCCGCGAGCCCGCCCCGGCGGTTTTGGTGAAACCCCATCAGCCATCGCTACCTCCTCTGCCGATCCACGGCCGGCGATGGAGTATAATGCGATGATAATCAGGCAATTTTATGGTCGTCATATCACAACGACACGCGAACGCCATGGTGGTGTGATAGTGCCCGGCATGACCGCGCGGAGGCCGTCGTAAAACAAGAGATATCCAAAACCGACCTACCGAGTCCGGGTGAATTTTGAGGCACCCGGAAGAGTTGTGCTATAATATTGGCCATGTCCGATCAGTCGCCGCAAATTGATCCCATCCTGAGGCGCTTTCGCGCTACGCTCGATGAAATCTATGGCCCGCGCCTTGAGCGCGTGATGCTTTACGGCTCCCGTGCGCGCGGCGATGCACGGGACGATTCCGACTATGACGTTGCTGTGTTTTTGCGCGATATGCCCGATCGCATCGCTGAGTTGTACCGGCTGGCCGACCTCAGCACTGCCATTCTCGACGAAACCGGCGCATTCATACATGCAATGGCCTATCCGGCCGGTTTCTACAACGATCCCCGCATGCCGCTGATGTACGCGATCCGCGCCGAAGGCATCGACCTGTGAAGGAGCAGACCAGCGCCTATCTCGAAAAGTCGCGTGACCTTCTCGGACGCGCCGACACAATGATGGGAGCCGGGTTGACCGACGACGCGGGAAGGACGGCCTATCTTGCCGGACTTCACGCGGCGCAAGCCTTCATCTTTGAGACTACGGGGCGCGTGTATAAAACGCATTCAGGCGTCCAGAGAGAATTTTCCCGGCAGGTGAAAGACGACCCGCGCGTTGACACCAGCTCGCGGACGTTCCTTTCCCGCACCTACCAACTTAAAGCCATTGCCGATTACGAAACCGGCCCCGGTTCCCACGTGTCAGCAGAGACTGCGCGCGAGGCGATCCAGACCGCGCGGCGGCTCGTCGAATGGGTCACGGGTCTGCTCCCGCCAAATGGACCGACAGCGGCAGCCACACCCGAACCGGACCCCTCCCGATGAACGCCCCCGTCGGGGGACAGCGGAGTCCACGACCCAGCCGGACGCCGCGTTCATAAATTAAGACTTCCGGGAAAATTCCTTGCCCTAGCTCGATCAATGGGTTACGAATCCCGCAAGGTGTGACCGAAAGTGACCCGCAAAACCGCCGTTTCGGCTATGCCCGCGTCAGCACCTACGGGCAGACGCTTGACGCCCAGCTTGAACAGCTTCGCGGGGCGGGCTGTACGAAGATTTTCTGCGAGAAGCTGACGGGCGCGCGCGCCGACCGGCGCGAGCTTCTCAAGATGCTCAAGGGCCTCGCACCCGGCGACGTGGTGACGGTGACGCGCATCGACCGCCTCGCGCGCAGTACCTTTGACCTGCTCGCCATCGTCAAGCAGAAGTGGACGCCAAAGCGAAATTTCGCTCGCTGGCCGAGCTATAGGCCGACACCGGCACCAGCACCGGGCGGTTAATGATAGTCGTGTTGGGCGGATCGGCTAACGTCGAGCGCGATCTTATCCGCGGCCGCGCGCAGAAGCGCGGGCAGCACATGGGCCGACCCCGAAGTTAACCCCGTGCAGAAGGCCGAAGCACGGCGGCGGGCGCAGGGCGCAACGCTTGCCGAACTTGCGCGCAGCTACCACGTGGGAAAGAGCACGATTTCGCGGCTATGATGACGGGGCCGCCGCGCGAACTAACGAACTAACGGATGTAGAAAGGGTCTCTCTTAATGGCCGACCATCATTGTTGGACAGAGGACGACGACTTGGTCGCTTTTTACCTTTCAAACCATGATAATAAAGCCCGCTTCCTTGGGGCGAGCGTCCCGGCAATAGCTAAAGCACTGAGCGGGCGGCCGCCGCCCGAGGGTTGCCGGGCCGTTGACATGCCAGCCGATTCCCTGCGTATGCGTGTGGGTAACTTCGACTACCTTGCTGGAAGACCCAACGGGCTACCCAATTATGCGGCTCAGTCACAGCGTATCCATGAACAGTATAAGAATACTACCGTGATCGAAACGCGTCCTATCGTAGTGCGGATTCTTGGGCTACCTATAAGAGATAACGTAGAACAGAGGTTCAGAGAGTTTTGTGACAGATTTTCGAGATGAATGAAGATGGGGTGTGCGGGTAAATTCAGGGCAGTGGTATGACTACGGACAAGCTCCGACAACAGATCACGGTGGTTACAAACGATCTTCCCGCACTGGATGCGGAAGGTGCTTCGGCCGACGATTTTGCCCGACACTTGGTCGCCCGCTTGCGGGTCGCCGCTGATAATGCGGCAGGTTGTGCAATATTGGCAGAGGCTGGCCTTGCCGCGCCACTCGCTACCGTGGCACGGAGCATCCTCGAAAGCCTCTTCGTGATCTACTGGGCGTTGCTGAGTGACGAAAATGCCCGGACAGTTGTCGTCTCCTTTCAAAACGAAGGGGCAAGGCTGTTGCGCAACCTACTGCAAAGACGGCGAGGTATAGTTAGAAGCAAAACCACCGGGGAGAATTTCAGTGACGAATTTCTGGCGTCTCCTTTGTTTGCCGACGCCAAGCGCCCGCTAGTAGTTTATAAGCTGGCAGAGGAAGCGGACCTAGGAAAGCTATATGAGATATTTTATACCTTTTTGTCCATGTTCGCGCATGGGACGGCCACGGAAATCCTTGCCGGAGTAGTTGCTAACATCGAAATACGACAACAGTTGATACCTGCGCTTGTTGAGGCCGCGCGATCATTGCTTAAATCTATCCACGTTATTGTAGTCAATAAAGTCCGCTTTGACCGAGGAACAGCACGAGACGAGCTCGAAGCGATTCTAAAAATACCCTTATAGCCGTCCATTTCACCTACGGCACACACGTAAGATGATGGACGAACTGGCTGTGACTCCTGCAGATGCTGGAGCGCCAAGCCTTGCTTGCGCCATTTCATGACGCATGTCGGATCCCATCGCCAAAACAGCGAGGACGGCCGACATCGCCAGTTGTGATGAGGCGGCGATTTCGATAATTGAGAATTATGCGATAAACGACGACACGTCGCGGAGGCGTTCGGGCAAACACGAGGATGTAGAGACGTTTACGACGCAGGGGGCAGGTGGCTTAAATCTTTTTCTCCATGAACACACTGAACGCATCAGGGCGATAGCTCGCCAAAAGGTCAGTGTTCGCGATAGCCGCAGGGACGGAAAAGCTCTAATGCCTTGCGGTTGGCCGGTCCCGTTTCAAGCTGGAGCAGCTCCGCGCCCTTACCGAGGCCCGCGCGCCGTGCCGCACGTCGCCTTGCACGGCCTCCCACACTTCGCGGTATTAGCAGATTGCGAACCGGCATCCCGGGTCCCGGCCACCATGCGCTACTCCGATCCCGGGACCGTCCCTTTCGGCAAGCTCTCGCAATGGCGGGAGATCTCGCCGGGGGTGGTGATCCATAGCCGGTCGCGGTGGCGGACGATGTGGCGGATGGCGTCGCGGAAGGCGCGCAGGCGGAACGGCTGGCCGATGATGAAGGGGTGCACCGAGACTGCGAAGACCAGCGGGTATTTTCGGGACTGCTCCAGCATCTCGTCGAACTGGTCGATCACCATCTCGGCGAATTGCCGCCCGGTGTGGCGCCGGTAAACCAGCGCCGGCGAGTCGTTGATTTCGAGCGGATAGGGCACCGACAGGATCGGTCCGTCGCGGGTGCGCATCCAGATCGGCTGATCATCCATCGCCCAATCCATCACGTAGCGGTAGCCGGCCTCCTTCAAGAGATCCAAGGTCACGCCGCTCTGCGCGATGTAGGGGCCGAGCCAGCCTTCCGGCCGCCTGCCGGAAAGGCGGGTCAAGACTTCGGTGCATTCGGCGATCAGTCGCGCCTCGTCCTCCTCCCACAGCACGTCCTGACGCTCGGAATTTGTCCTGCCATGGCCGACATACTCGTCGCCGCGCCCGTTCAGCCGCTCGACGATTTCGGGGCAGTGTTCGAGCACGGCTGAATTGACATTGTGCGCTCCGGGCAGAGCGAACTCGTCGAGCAGGTCGAAATAATACCAGAGGCCGACCCGGTTGCCGTAATCGCGCCATGCGTAATTGCGCTGGCTCTGCGCCGCCGCCGCGCCGGTCGAGTCGCTGCCGAGGCCGGCGCCAAACGCGAAATACTCGATATTGTTGTTGAAGGCGACGGCCAGCCGCGCGCCGCCGGGCCACTCGTATTGCGGCCGCCGGTGGATCGGGATGTAGTCGTAGCGGTTGTGGGCGGGAAGTTTCATGTGCGGGCCCAGTGGCGAGGATTGCCCCTCACCCTAGCCCTCTCCCCGCAAGCGGGGCGAGGGAATTTCGGCTCCCTCGCCCCGCTTGCGGGGAGAGGGTCGGGGTGAGGGGCATTTCACCGGCCTTGGAAGACCGGTTTGCGTTTTTCCATGAAGGCGGTGCGGCCTTCGGCGTAGTCTTGGCTGGCGAAGCACTCGTCGACCAAGCGCTTGCACAGCGCCAGGTCGCGAGCCAACTCGTCCTTGAGCGCCTCGCGGATGGCGACCTTGGCCGCGCGTACGGTGAGCGGCGCGTTGGCGGCGATCATTGCGCAATAATTGTTGACGTACGCCTCCAACTCGCCGTCCGGGACGACCTGGTTGACGAGGCCCATACGCAACGCCTCTTCGGCGGTGAATTGGCGCGCCGTATAAAAGATCTCGCGGGCATGGGCCGGGCCGACCAGGTCGATCAGCTTCTTGATGCCGTCATAGGCGTAGCCGAGACCGAGCTTGGCCGCCGGAATGCCGAATTTCGAGCCCTCTGCGGCGATGCGCATGTCGCAAGCGAGTGCGGTGCCGACACCGCCGCCGATGCAGTAGCCGCGGATCATCGCGATGGTGGGCTTGAGGGTTTCCTGCAGGCGCAGCCGCGCGCCTTCGGAAATCTTCGAATAGGCGGCAGCGGCTTCTTCGGAGGCGCGCCGCTCCTTGAATTCGGAAATGTCGGCGCCGGAGACAAAGGCGCGCCCGCCGGCGCCGCTGACGACGATGACCCGGATCGCGTCGTCGCGCTCGAAATCGTCGATGATGCGCGCCACCGCCTCCCACATTTCGAGCGAGACCGCGTTGTGCCGCGCGGGGTTGTTGAAAATCAGACGCCCGATCGCACCGTCTTTCTCGGCGATCATCTTGCTGGTCATGGGCTGGTCGAGCATGGCGGCGTTCGCTCCTTGCTGATGGCAGGTCTCGTCGATTGTGGCAGAAGGTGCGGCGCTTCGCATCCGCCCATTCGCGCCGCAGGTCTAGCCGCCGGCGACTGCCAGCCGGCCGACCGGCGACACTTCGCTGATCGGGCGGTCCGGCCGGATCCAGTAGGTCATGACGATGGCGAACAGCAACAGACAGACCGAGACCGCGAACGGCAGCGTCCAACTGCCGGTGCGGTCGAGGATCCAGGCGAAGGCGACCGGCGAGAGAATGCCGGCGACGGCGCCAGAGGCATTCATCAGCGAGCTCGAAGTGCCGGCGTAGTTCGGTGCGATATCCATCGTTGCGGTCCACAGCGGCGAAATCGCAAAGCCGAGAAAGAACACCGTGACCATGAAGCCGGACACCCCGATAACCATGTCGTGGAAGAGGATCACCGGCACCAGCCCCGCCACGGCGAAAACCCAGCTGACGGCGATCATCAGCGAGCGCGCAATCTGCAGGCTCCCGGTGCGGCGCAGCAGGTGGTCGGTAGTCAGCCCGCCGATCAGCTCGGCGAAAAACCCGGAGAACAGCAGTGCCATGTAAAGGAATGCCGATTTCTTGATCTCGACACCATAATTTTTCTGCAACAACGACGGCATCCAGGTCACAAACAGCCAGCCGGTCCAGCCCTGGCAGAAATAGACGATCATCAACGGCGCCACGCGGGGGATCAGGCGCCGCCACGGCACCGGGCCGGAACCGGCTAATGTTGCGTGATCACTCTCTGGCAATGCGGCCAGCTCGGCGCTGGTGACGCGCGGGTGCTGGCGCGGATCCTCGTGGAAATACCTCCACCACACCACTGCCCAAAAAGTCGACAAGATGCCGACCGCGACGAATGAAAAACGCCAGGAGAACCAGGTGATCAGAAAGGCGACGATCGGCGCCGCCGTTCCCGCGCCGAGACGCCCGGCGGCGTGGGTGGCCCCGATCGCGGTGCCGCGCTTTTCGATCGGGGTCCATTTCGAGACCGCACGGGTGGCTGCCGGCAAGGTGGCCCCTTCGCCCATGCCGAGCACGAGACGCACGCCAAAGAGCGATGCCAGCCCGGTCACCGCCCCGGTCGCGATGGTCGTGAGCGACCACACCAGGCCGCAGACGGTCAAGGTGCGGCGCGCGCCAAAGCGGTCGGCAAACCAACCCCCGACCAGCTGGAACGGCGCGTAGGAATAGTTGAAGGCCGAGAAGGCGAGGCCGAGTGCCAAATTGCTGAGGCCGAGGTCCTGCTGCATCACCGGCGCCGCGGCGGCCAGGTTGACGCGGTCGATAAACAGGATGTAGTGCATCGACACCAGGAGGATCAGGAAATTCCTGGTGGCGCGTCCGTTGAAGCCGAACAGCATGGGTGCCCCTCCTCCCCGAGCCGACGCACTCTGATAGCCGAGAAACCGCACCGCGGCGCCGCCGCCTCACGGCGGCGGTCGCAATGCTCCGCGTCAGATGACTTCGCGGGCGCGCAGATCGGCGATCGTCGCGTCGTTGTAGCCGAGCCCGCGCAGGATCTCATGCGTGTGCTCGCCCAGATCGGGGGTCGGGCGCAGCTTTGCCGGCTCCGGCGTGCGAGTCATGTTGATCGCCTGGCCTACCACTTTGATGGCCCCGAGCTTCGGGTGATCCACCGGACGGGCCATTTCGAGGTGCTGGACCTGCGGGTCGGCAAAGGTCTGGTCGATCGTGTAGATCGGGCCGCACGGGACGCCGACCTCGTTCATCAACTCGACCCAATAGGCGGCCGGACGCTTTTTGGTGATCTCGCCGATCCGCTCGTTGAGCGCCTTGCGGTTTTTCGAGCGCGCCGGGCCGGTCGCATAATCGGGATCGTCGAGCAACGCCATCGCATCGGCCGCCTCGCAGAAGCGGCGGAACATGTGGTCGCCGGAGGCCGCGATGTTGATCTGCCCGTCCGAGGTTGGGAACACGCCGGTCGGGATGCCGGTCGGGTGGTCGTTGCCGGCTTGCTTCGCGACCTCGCCGGCGATCAGCCAGCGCGACGCCTGGAAATCGAGCATGAAGATCTGCGCTTCGAGCAGCGAAGTATGGACCCATTGCCCGACGCCGCTTTGCTCGCGCTCGATCAGCGCCATCATCATTGCCTGCGCGAGCAATAACCCGGCGCAGAGATCGTCGATCGGGATGCCGACACGGACCGGGCCCTGACCCGGCAAGCCGGTGATCGACATCAGCCCGCCCATGCCCTGGGCGATCTGGTCGACACCAGGCCGCTTCGCATAAGGCCCGCTCTGGCCGAACCCGGAAATGCTGCCGTAGACGATGCGCGGATTGATCTTCTTGACCAACTCGTAATCGACGCCGAGCCGGTATTTTACCTCCGAGCGGAAATTCTCGACGATGACGTCGGCCTTCTCCGCCAATTTGAAGAAGATCGCTTTTCCTTCCTCGGTTTTGAGGTTGAGAGTCAGGCTGCGCTTGTTGCGATGCAGGTTCTGGAAATCAAAGCCGTCGCGCCGCGAGCCGGTCACGTCGCCCCTCGCTTCGCCCGGCTGCTCGATCTTGATCACATTGGCGCCCCAATCGGCGAACTGGCGGACCGCGGTCGGCCCGGCGCGGGCATGACACAGATCGAGAACGGTAAAACGGGCGAGAGGCAGCGATCCGATGCTCACAACGAGGTTCCTTTGGTCTTGGGTGGAATTGGTTGGCAAACTTACACCCGCCGCGCGCGGCAAGGTCAAGTATCGGCGCCGATCGCGCGACGGAAGCGGTTCTTGAGCAGGACGCCGTCGCGCGGCGGCAGAACGCGCGGCGGCTCGTCGGCGTGGATCGCGACGCGTGCGAACAGACTGGCCGCCGAATTGTGGAGTTGGGCGGCGAATTCGCGGAGGCCGAGCTCGTCGGTGATGTCGAATGTTTCCTTAAAGCCGCAGGCCTGCGCGACGCCGGTCAGATCAACCGTCTTCGCCGTATGGCTCGCCTGCATGCCCGTTTCGCCGTAGTGGCCGTTGTCGAAAACCGCAATCGCCAAGTTCGGCGGGCGCTGCACGCCGATGGTTGCGAGCGAGCCGAACCCCATCAGCATCTCGCCGTCGCCGGTGACGACGAGGACGCAGCGGTCGGGCCGGGCGATCGCCAGCCCCAGCCCGACCATCGCCGCCGCACCCATCGCCCCCCAGAGGTAGAAATTGTGCTCGTCGTCGGCGACCGAAGCGGCATCCCAGGTCGTCGAGCCGAGCCCGGTGACGAGCAACAGATCGCCGCGATTTTCGAGCAGAATGCCGATCGCAACCCGGCGGTCGAGACGAGCCTCGTTCGAGATCATTTCACCCACCGTTTTGCGCCGATCAGTCGCTGCGACAGCAATACCGCCGTCGCGAGTTCGCCATTGAAGGCGATGTCGAGTGCGGCGGCGACCGTCTCAGCGGCGTCTTCGGCTCGGTCAACCCGGTAGACGAGGACATCGCAGAGTTCGAGGGCGGCCTGGGTCCGGGAACCCATCGGCACCTGCCACGGGTTGAACTCGGCCCATTCGCCGCGCATCGTCACCAGGATAGTCAGCGGGAAGCGGCAGGTTTTTGTCATCGACAGCATGTTGATGCAGTTGCCGACGCCGCTCGATTGCATCAATAAAGCCCCGCGCTGGCCGCCGAGCCAGGCCCCGGCGAGCAGCGCCACCCCCTGCTCCTCGCTCGTCAACGGCACCGCGTGCATCACCGGGTCGCCGCGACATAGCTCTATCAGCCGCGCATGCCCGGCATCGGGCACATAGCCCACCTGCCGGATCTCCGCTTGCTTCAGTGCAGCAAAAATTTGGTCGCGCCAGTCGAGCACATTCATTGCTGCGGGATCGCCCACTCGCACCTCTCCCCTTCGTTGGTCGCCCACGACCTTAACACAGTCGAAAACTCCGCCGGAGCTGCGGCGATCGTGCCTTGAACCAAAGAAGCTCTACTCGGCTGGGGGCCCGGTATAGCGCGCGCGGGGGCGGATCAGGATGCCGCTCTCGTATTGTTCGATCGCATGCGCGATCCAGCCGACGGTGCGGCCGAGGATAAAGAGCGCGAGCGCCGCGTTCGGCGGCAGGGCCAAGGAGGTGGCGGCTGCGGCGAGAGCAAAATCGACATTCGGCTGACGCCCGGTCAGGCGCGTTCCCGCGGCCGCTGCGCTTTTGATGAGGGCGCGGGCTTCCGGCAATGTCCGCGCGATGGCCGCCAGGATCGTTGTCGCGCGGGGGTCGCCGGCGGGATAGAGGAAATGACCAAACCCCGGCAGATCTTCGCCGCGCGCGAGACGGCCGGCCATCACCGTCATCGCATCGCCGCCGCGGGCGAGTTCGGCAAACAACGCCTCGGCGCGCGCCGAGGCCCCGCCGTGACGCCTGCCGGAGAGGGCACTGAGCGCCGCCGACACCACCGCATAGGGGGTTGCCCCGGTAGAGGCGACGCAGCGCGCGACAAAGGTCGATGCGTTGAGCTCGTGATCGGCGATCAACACAAGGCAGCGGCGGAGAATTTCGGCTCCTGTCTCGTCCAATCTCCAGGCCGCAGCGAGCCGGCGGTGAACGGGTTCGCGTGAAGGCAAAAGGGCGACGCTCCCGGCGAGCACGCGGAGAATTCGCCGTCCGGTGCCGATCACGCCGGTTCGGGTCAGGTCGACCGCCGGCAAATCTTCGTCGGCCGCGGCGGCGAGGCTGATTTGACAGCGCTCGATCAGACCAGACGCCGAGATGTTGCCGGGGAAGGCGTCAGGGCCCTCGGCAACCGGGTCGGCATCTTCCTCGGCGCGCCAAAGCAGGGTGGCGACCTCCTCGAGTGTGGCCTCCTCGGAGAGGCGGACCGCATCTTTCCCCCGATAGAACAGCCTGCCGTTCTCGATCAGGCAGATCGACGAGCCGATCACCGGCATCAACGCCTCGGATTCGGTGCCGCGGGCCGGCCTCTCACCCTCACGGGCGGCCAACAGGGCCTCGACGTCCTCTACTCGATAACGCCGCTCTCGGCTGCCCGGAAGGCTGACCGACTGCAGCCGGCCGCGGCTGACGTAGGCATAGAGTGTATCGAGCTTGATCCCGAGGCGCTCCGCGGCTTGTCGCGCAGAAATCAGGTTGAGTTCTTGCATACAGGTTGATTATATAATCAAGATTGACTCAATTGGGAGCAGTCTATCTACTCAGGCTCTCTTTACCCGGAGGAAGCGATGTCCGCAATGCCAGATATCCAGTCGGCGCAGATCGGAATCGAGCACAATGGCCGGAAGGCCATGCTCCCCACACTGCACCCGACGATCGGTCCACTGATGGCCGACATCCGTGGTCTGTACCGCGAGGCCGGGTGCTACGCCTATGATCCTGCTTTGGGCGGGACGGGGATCTGCCGATCGGCGATCACATATGTCGACGGCGACAACGGCGTTCTGCTCTATCGCGGCTACCCGATCGCCGATCTCGTCGAGCGATGCAATTATCTGGAAATCTGCTGGCTGCTGCTCAACGGCGAATTGCCGACCGAGACCCAACTCGACAAATTCACCTATGACATCACCCATCACACGATGGTGAACGAGCAGCTTCACGCGATCTACCGCGGCTTTCGCCGCGATTCCCATCCGATGGCGGTGATGTGTGGGGTCGTCGGGGCGCTCTCGGCCTTCTACCACGACGGCCTCGACATCTTTAATCCGCAGCACCGGATGATCGCCTCGCATCGGCTGATCGCCAAAATGCCGGCGATCGCCGCGATGGCTTACAAATATTCGCTCGGCCAGCCTTTCGTGTATCCGCAAAACGACCTCGGATATGCCGAGAACCTTCTCAACATGTTGTTCTCGGTCCCGTGCGAACCCTACCGGGCATCGGCCGCGGCGGTGCGCGCCCTCGACGCGTTGCTGATCATCCAGGCCGACCACGAGCAGAATGCTTCGACCTCGGCGATGCGGCTCGTCGGGTCTACCCGAGCCAACCCCTACGCTTGTACCGCAGCCGCGATCGCCGCCCTCTGGGGTCCGCTGCACGGGGGCGCCAACGAGGCCGTGTTGCAGACGCTCGCGGAAATCGGCAGCATCGGCCGCATTCCCGAAATCTTGCGCCGCGCCAAAGACAAGAGCGACCCGTTCCGGTTGATGGGTTTTGGGCACCGCGTCTACAAGAGCTACGACCCGCGCGCCAAGGTCTTGCGCCAGCGTTGCTACGAGGTGCTCGACGCCTTGGGACAGCGCGACGACCCGCTTCTGAAGCTCGCAATGGAGCTGGAACGGATCACCCTCGAGGACGACTATTTCATCGAGCGCAAGCTCTATCCCAATGTCGACTTTTATTCGGGGATCATCTTCCGCGCGCTGGGCCTGCCGCCGGCGATGTTTACGCCGGTCTTTGCAGTGGCGCGCACTGTCGGCTGGGTCGCGCACTGGAACGAGATGATCGCCGATCCAGAAACCCGCATCTTCCGCCCGCGCCAGCTCTACACCGGCCCGACCGAACGCGAATTGGTCCCGCCTGCCGAGCGCGCAGCACATAAACCGCTCGTTGGCTGATTGAGGAGCGAGTTCCCATGAAAAACGGATTGACGCTTCTGCGCTGACGCCTGTTGTCGGCACGCTATTGGATGAACCGGCGGCAAGGCATCGATCCGCGGCACCCGCTGTTTTGTGACGCTCAATCCGATCCAGAGCCGCGGCCGCGATCTCCTTCACCATGAATTTCTCTATCTGGATCGCCGTTCGACCCGGCGGCGCTGGGCGCCAGCGTGATCTTTGTCGATTGCGGCGACGCCAGAGGTGGCGACCTTCGGCGCTGGGTTGAAAGCCCAATGACGGCGGCCAACCTCCGACCGGACGGCGCGATCCGCGTTCTCCGCAATCCACGAATTCTCGGATATGTTTTTAATCCGCTGACAGTCTACTATTATTACAGGCGCAGCGGTGCGCCGAGCGCAATTCTTTACGAGCTCAGCAATCGGCACGCAGAACGGCACACCTATGTCATTCCCATCACTGGTCCCGCCAGCGGGGCGTTCGGCAGAGCTGCCGCAAAGAGTTTTACGTGTCCCCGTTCGCCCGAAGGCGAGTCCGTGAGCGTCTGGCACCGGGCGGCGCGGCCGCCCTCCAAATCATCACCATGGCCGACGCTTCGTTCCAATCCTATCGGCGACGGATCGACTTCATTCAACGCTACGTTTTTCTCGGGGGTATGCTCCCGTCGCTGAACACCTCGGCGGCAACATCCGCTGGGATCACGTCCAGCCGGACTTCCGGCCTAGAGCTTGTTGCCTTGGTTGATTAGAGGGCGAGGAGGAAATCGGGGATGGCGACGATTGGGTTTATCGGGCTCGGCAATATGGGCGCGCCGATGGCGGCCAATCTCGTCGGGGCCGGCCACCAAGTGACCGGGTTCGACCTTGTGCCGAGAGCGATGGAGGCGCTGGCGATGAAGGGCGGCCATGCGGCCGCATCGGCCGCCGAGGCCGCCGCCGGCGGTGAGATCGTGATCACGATGCTGCCCGCCGGCCCCCAGGTGCGCTCGGTCTATCTCGACGGGGGCGGGGTCCTTGCCAGTGCCCGCCGCGGCGCATTGCTGATCGAACTCTTCGACGATCGACGTCGAAACCGCGCGGGCGGTGGCTGCGGCGGCGAAGGGGGCGGGTTTCGACATGCTCGACGCACCGGTGTCGGGCGGGGTAGCGGGGGCGGAAGCGGCAAGCCTTACCTTCATGGTCGGCGGCGAGGCCGAAATCTTCGCGCGCGCCGAGCCGGTACTGGCTGCAATGGGCCGGACGATCGTCCATGCCGGCCCGGCCGGCAACGGCCAGGCCGCCAAGATCTGCAACAACATGATCCTTGGCGTGTCGATGGTTGCCGTATGTGAGGCGTTTTCGCTCGCCGAGCGGCTCGGGCTCGAGGCACAAACCTTGTTCGACATCAGTTCCAAATCATCCGGGCAATGTTGGGCATTGACGAGCTATTGCCCGGTGCCGGGACCGGTCCCGGCGTCGCCGGCGAACCGCGACTACGCACCCGGCTTCACCGCGGCGATGATGTTGAAGGATTTCGGCTCGCGCAGCAGGCGGCGGGAGCCACCGCGACGGCTACCCCGCTCGGCGCAGCTGCTGCCAATCTTTACCAATTGTTCGTCGATCGGGGCGCCGGCGTTCTCGATTTTTCCGGGATCTATCGCTTAATCGGCAAATCCGACGGTAAAATTTGAAACGATAAATTTACAAACTGCCGGTAAGATTACCGCCTGATTGCCGGCAAGCGAGGTTTGAATGAATACCGTATATCTGGAGGTGATTTCGCTCGTCGAGCAACTCCACCGCCATTTTCTCGAAGTCGTAAAGCTCGAGCTCGAAGGACTCGGAATCCACGACATCAACAACGTTCAGGGAATGATGCTCTTCAATATCGGCGACGCGGAGATGACGGTCGGTGAACTCACGTTGCGGGGCTGCTATCTCGGCTCGAACGTCTCGTACAACGTCAAGAAGATGGTCGAGAACGGGTATCTGGCGCAGCAGCGCTCGCTCCACGACCGGCGTTCGATCCATGTCCACCTGACCGAAAAGGGTATCAGGTTGCGCGACAGCCTGACCGCGATGCATCAACGCCATGCGGAAATGCTGCCGAACGCCGCGGTGAGCGTCGAAGATCTGCAAGGCGCCAACGCCGCACTCCGGCGCCTCGAGCGGTTCTGGATCCGCGCCGGCGACTTTGTGCAGCGCCCGCCGCAATTCGCCGCGTAATTTTTTTGGTGACGCCACCGCTTTTATTGGTGACGCTCCCGTTTAGGGCTGCGAGGCTGCTCGCAGAGCATCGTGGAGGACCGGCATGTCAGCCCAGCTGTTTCCGTTAGCCCCCGGAGTAAGCGTCGCCGGCAGGCTCGACCGGGCGGACATCGATGCGCTCGCCGCAGCCGGTGTACGCACGATCATCAACAATCGCCCCGATGGCGAAGACCCCGGGCAGCTTCCGGCGGTCGAGGCGCGGCGCATCGCTGAGGCGCACGGGATCGCGTACCACCACATCCCGATCACCGCCGCTACGCTGTCGCGCGCCGATGTCGACGCCTTTGCCACAGCTTTGCGGAGTGGACCGGCGCCGGTCGTGGCGCATTGCCGCAGCGGAACCCGCTCGGCGCTGCTGTGGGCTTTGACCCGCATGCGCGAGGGAGCCAACGCGCTCTCGCTTATCGCCGAAGCCGCCCAACACGGCATCGACATCGCCGCCCTTCCGGCCGTCGTGGCGCGGCTGCGTTAGACGGTCAGACCGGCGAAGGGGCGGGACCTGCGGCGGTTCTTCCGAAAATCTCCGCGAAAGGCGATTGCCGGAGAAACGATAAAACGAGCGCGGCGAGCCCGACAACCAACCACCACCACACCAGCTCCCGGCCGATCCAAAAGAACACCTCGGCGCGCGAGCTCAGCCCCGCGCCAGGGGCCGGGGAGATCGCGGTGTGGAGAGCGCGGCGGAAGCACTCCTCCCACATGACGAAGAGTGCCGCCGCGATCATCTGGCCGCAAAATCGTCGTACCTCTCGGTCCTCGACCGAGCGATGGAGGCAGACCAGCCCGGACAGCACTGGGAGAAGAAGAATGCCGCGATAACCGATGTTCTGGCCGGCAAAGAAGCAGGCCGCAACCAACAAGCCGCCGATGACGAGGAACTGCGCCTCTCTCGATGCCCAATCGAGCTGCTCGCGCCCGAGCAGCCGAACCGTACGAAGCATCCGCGCAATTGCCACTCCCGACAGCGCTGCCAGCAGCGATCCCGCGATCAGGGTGCGCGCGACACCTTTGCCCAAGGCTTCCGCGAAACCGAACGGCAGGTTGCGGGCGGAGAAGGCGTCGGTGAAATAAGAGGCTGCGGCAGGGATACTCGCTGCCGCTAGGCTCAGCTCAGGGTAAAAGGCAACGGCGAAGAAGACCAGCGCTAAAATGGCCGCTGCTGCTATGACCAAGCCGTCCCGCCGCCCTTCGCGTGCGGCGAGGACCAGCAGCGCGAGCGGATAGTATTTCAGGAGGCCGGCGGCCACGAAAAGTCCGTAGGAGAACAGCCGGTAGGGGCGCGGGAAGGTGAAAAGCATCGCTCCGCAGATCACCAGCAAGAATATGACTAGATCATTGTTGGCGCGTTCCAAAGCGTAGATCGTCATTGGCGAAACCACCGCCGCGGCAAGGATAAGCAGCTGCCTGACGGTACGTGGGCGCAACACGACAGCCAATGAGAAAAGGAACAGTAGGTCGAGGCTCGCGCCGGCCCACCCAGTTGCGCTCGTCCCGAGCGACCCTGGCACGATCGCCAGCCACAGCGGCGAATAGGCATGCGGGCGCCCCAGCGCGTCGCAGGGATTGGACAAATAAACCTCGATGCCCTGCTGCGCGCATTCGGCTGCCGCCAGAACCGCGTGCGTGTCGAGAAAAGGAAAGCTGAACGGTTCGACGCCAATTAGGCGCAGAGCGCCGAAATAGAGCGAGTGCGCCCCCGAGAGCCACAGCCCCGCCATGATCGCGTAGAGGCACAGCACACCGAGGGGGATCGCCAGGCGATACGCCAATTTGCTCAACACCCCTTGCGAGAATGCTCGTGCGCTTCCACCGGTGTCGACTGCCTGCGCTGCCGAGCTCAGCTTAAGGCGTCGTTCATTTACCAAGCGTTAAACACACCGCATTGCGATCTGTACAAAACGCCGATGGCGCGGGCTTAATGCTCGCCCTTGTATGCCCCTTGTATGATCGCCGCGGAGGGCCAGAATCTGTCTATGCAGACCACCAACGACATCCGCGCAGCCTTTCTCGACTATTTCGCGCGCCACGGCCACGAAATCGTCCCGTCGAGCCCGCTGGTGCCGCGCAACGATCCGACATTGTTGTTCACCAATGCCGGCATGGTGCAGTTCAAGAACGTCTTCACCGGCTTGGAGAAGCGGCCCTATCAGCGCGCCGCCACGGCGCAGAAATGCGTGCGGGCCGGCGGCAAGCACAACGATCTGGAGAACGTCGGCTATACCGCCCGGCACCATACGTTTTTCGAGATGCTGGGGAATTTCTCGTTCGGCGATTACTTCAAGGACCGGGCGATCGAGCTTGCCTGGAACCTGATCACTCGCGAGTTCGGGCTCGCCCGCGACCGTCTGCTGGTGACGGTCTACGCTGAGGACGACGAGGCAGCGAGCCTGTGGGCAAACATCGCCGGCTTGCCGGAGTCGAAGATCATCCGCATCGCCACTTCGGACAATTTCTGGATGATGGGCGACGTCGGCCCGTGCGGCCCGTGCTCGGAGATCTTTTACGATCACGGCCCGTCCATCCGGGGGGGTCCCCCGGGAAGCACCGATGCGGAGGGCGACCGCTTCATCGAAATCTGGAACCTCGTCTTCACGCAGTTTGACCAGGTGAGCCCGGGTGAGCGGGTCCCGCTGCCGCGTCCCTCGGTCGACACCGGCATGGGGCTCGAACGCATCGCCGCGGTTCTGCAAGGCAAGCACGACAATTACGACATCGACCTCTTCCGGGCCTTGATCTTGGCCTCGGCGGAAGCCTCCGGCGTTGCACCGGACGGGCCTCACGCGGTCTCGCATCGCGTTATTGCCGATCATCTGCGCGCCTCGGCTTTCCTGATCGCCGACGGGGTGCTGCCAAGCAAGGAAGGGCGCGGTTATGTGCTGCGCCGGATCATGCGCCGGGCGATGCGGCACGCGCATATCCTCGGCTGCAAGGATCCGCTGATGTGGCGGCTGGTGCCGGCACTGGTGCAGCAGATGGGCGCCGCCTATCCCGAATTGCTGCGCGCGCAGCCGCTGATCTCCGAAACATTGCGGTTCGAAGAGACCAACTTCAAGCAGATGCTCGACCGCGGGCTGCGCCTGCTCGAAGAGGAAACGGCCCGGCTCCGCCCAGGCGCGGCATTGCCCGGCGAGGTCGCCTTCCGGCTATACGACACCTTCGGCTTCCCGCTCGACCTGACCGAGGACGTGCTGCGCGGTCAGGGCCGCAGGGTGGCGGTCGAGGGCTTCACGGCGGCAATGCAACGGCAGCGCGAGGAAGCGCGCCGGAGCTGGGTCGGATCGGGCGAGGCGGCAACCGAGGCGGTGTGGTTCGGCTTGCGCGAGGAAGTCGGCGCCACCGAATTCCTCGGCTACGAGACCGAAATCGCCGAGGGCGTCGTCCTGGCGATGATGCTCGGCGACCGCCGCGTCGACGAGGCCGGGGCCGGGGATGAAATCGGCGTCATCGTCAACCAGACGCCGTTTTATGCGGAATCGGGCGGCCAGATGGGCGACAGCGGGGTCATCTTTTCGCCCGACGGCGCCGAGCTGGCGGTGCGCGACACAGTCAAGAAAGCGGGCGATCTGCACGTTCATCTCGGCACACTGACCCACGGCAGCTTGAAAATCGGCGAGGCGGTCGAGCTCAGGGTCGACGGTTCGCACCGCCGGCTGCTGCGCGCCAACCATTCGGTCACGCATCTGCTCCATGAGGCGCTGCGCCAGCGCCTCGGCGAGCATGTGACGCAGAAGGGCTCGCTTGTCGCGCCCGACCGGCTGCGCTTCGATTTCAGCCATCCGCGGCCGCTGACGCAGGAGGACATCCGGGCGATCGAGGCCGAGGTCAATGAGCGCATTCGGGCCAACAGCGCCGTGCGCACCCGCTTGTTAACCCCGGACCGCGCCGTCGCCGAAGGCGCGTTGGCGCTGTTCGGCGAGAAATACGGCGACGAGGTCCGGGTCGTCGCGATGGGCGCAACGAGTGACGACGAGCAGCCCTTCTCGGTCGAGCTGTGCGGCGGCACCCATGTCGGCCGCACCGGCGACATCGGGCTCTTCAAGATCGTCGGCGAAATGGCGATCGCCTCTGGCGTGCGCCGGATCGAAGCTCTGACCGGGGCCGCGGCCGAGGCATATCTTGCCGAGGAAGAAGGGGTATTGCGCGAGGCCGCGGCGGCGTTGCGCACGACGCCCTCCGAACTGCCGGCGCGCATCGTCAATCTCGTCGAGGAACGCCGCCGGCTCGAGCGCGAACTCTCCGAAGCCCGGCGCGCGCTGGCAAACGCCGGCCCTTCGACCAAATCGACCGAGAAACGCATCGGCGACATCGCATTCGACGGCCGGGTAGTCGACGGGGTCCCGGGGCGCGAGCTCAAAACCCTCGCGGACGATCTGAAGCGCCGCATCGGCTCGGGTGTCGTCGCGGCCGTCTCGCGTGCCGACGGCAAGGCGGCGATCGTCGTCGGCGTCACCGCCGATCTGACCGGCCGTTTCGACGCGGTCGAGCTGGTTCGTCTCGGCGCCGAAGCGCTCGGCGGCAAGGGCGGCGGCGGCCGCGCCGACATGGCGCAGGCGGGCGGTCCCGACGCCTCTCGCGCCGAGATGGCATTGGCCGCCGTCGAGCGCGCCATCGCCGCCAAGCTGCAAGCCGCCGCGTAACTCCGGGAATTCGGCGCTCCGATTCGGCGGAGTTGCGGGCCTTGTCCCGCTGCCCAAAAGCGCGGGCACATGCGGTTTTTCGGGGCAGCAAGAAATTCTGGACGCGGCTTTGACGTTCCCTGCATAATTGCTCGCAGGGGACAGTGTGCAACGAGTTGGTTTACGTGTTGGGCATCAGGGGGGACCGCGCAGAATGAGGGGAGACTCTGCGCCGCTACTGTTGCTTTCCTCGATCATCGCGGCGCTCATGCTTGCGGGGTGCGTGACTACTCCGATTCACCTCGACCCGCTGAGCGTCGAGGGCCGCGATGGCGGCGGCCCGATCCCGACCTATGCGATGCTGATGCGGATCGGCGCGGCGGCGCAATCCGGCGGAGATTTGCCCAACGCCCTCGGGGTCTACCGGCGCGCCGCCGAATTGGCGCCCCAAGATCCCGCCCCTCTGATTGCGGCTGGCGACGTGCTGCTGCAGATGGGCAGCATCAACGAAGCAATCGTCAGCTACAACGCAGCCTTGGTCAGACCTGGTGACACCCAAGGCGCCCAGGTCGGACTGGCGAGGGCGTTTCTGAAGACCGGCAAGCCTGAATTGGCCCTGACGCCCCTCGCAAAGGCGATGGAGGCGAGCCCAGACGACCCGAAGCTCTTGCTCCTGCTCGGTGTGACAAAGGATCTGGCGGGAAGTCATTGGGAAGCCCAAGCTTACTATCGCAACGGCCTCGTCCGCGCACCGGGCGACCCGGGCCTGACGGTCGATCTCGCCTTGTCGCTCGCACTCAGCGGTAATTTTCCGAACGCCATCTCCGTGCTGCAGCCGCTCGCGATGTCCCCAGCCGGCACGGCTCAAGAGCGGCAGACCCTGGCGCTGATATACGGCCTCACCGGCAACACGGCGGAGGCGGCCCGGCTCGGCCGCATCGATCTGGATGACGCTGCGGTAGAGCAAAATCTGGCTTACTACAAATCACTGCGCGAACTCTCGCCGGAAGCCCGCAGCCAGGCAATCCTGTCTGGCGGCCCCTCCAGAGCTTCGTCGTGACAAGGCCCGATAGCGCTCCGCGCTAGGGCTGAGCCCGTCAAAGGTTGAGGGTGGCGGAAGGGTGTCCGCTAAAGCTACCGATTTTGCCAGCCTATTTCGAATGCTTGAAACATTCATCTGCTCCGCCCCTTACCGGGGCAATCGACGATGTCGTCGCGATAAATAAGCGGCTTGCCGACCTGACCGGCTGCTCGCTTCCGCAGTAGCGGATCTGATCCGCCACCTTCCCGCTCCCTTGCGTAGGCGATTTGTCAGATACGGCCGGCGCGCATCTGCTGCGGCAGGCCGCGCGTCTGCCTCTGCGCGACGGCGCCAATGTGCTCCTAACGGTCCAGCCACACGTCTTCGAGGCGCCAGCCGTTGTAGATGCTGTTGACCATGATCGTCAGCCCTTTGACGTAGGGCTGCCGGCAGCTCGCGGCGCGGTAGTGAAAGATGATCGGCCGGGCGCCGTCTTCCTGCAGCTTGCGGTCGATCTCCCACGCCAGCTTTTTGCGCTTCTCGCGGTCCGGTTCCATCGACTGGCGCTCGAACTGTTTTTCGAGTTCCGGGTTGCAGTAGCCAGTGATGTTGCGCTCGGCGCCGCAAGCATAGTTCTCGAAGAATTGCTGGTCCGGATCGTCGACGGCGGCGGCGGTCAGATTGAGGCCGACGACGTACTCCTTGCGGATTGCTCTCGGAAACCAGTTCACCGTTTCGATCGGGTCGAGCTCGGCATCGATATAGATGGTCTTCAGCTGATCGGTCAGGATGATCGCGGGATCGCGCGCAATCGGGATGTTGCGCACCGACAGCTTGACCCGGAGCCGGTTGTCCGGCCCGTAGCCCGCCCGTTCCATGATCCCGCGCGCTTCCGCCCGGCTTTTCTCGACATCGGGGTCATAGCCCGGCAGTCCTTGCAACATCTCCCGCGGCAATCCCCATACTCCGGCGGGCGGGGGCAGCATCGCGCCGCCGATATCGCCCTGGCCTTCGTCGAGGATGTCGATGAACGCCTTGCGGTCGAGGCTGAGCGCCATCGCGCGCCGGATCTCCGGGTTGTCGAAGGGCGGGACCTTGCGGTTGATGATCAGGTTTCGGCTGGCATTCAATGGCGTGATCTCGCAGATGGCCTGCGGCGCCTGGCTCTGGACATCCCTCAACAGCGGGATCGCCACGTCGTAGGGCCAGGTCATGTCGAATTTACCGGCGACAAAGGCGAGGAGCGCCGTCGAGCGGTTCGGCACGACCGTATATTCGACGCCGTCGAGATAGGGCCGGTCCCTTTTCCAGTAATCCGGGTTCCGCGTCACCCGGATGCTTTCATTGGGGCGAAATTCGACGAATTTGAACGGGCCCGTGCCGATCGGATGGCTGCGCATGTCGCGCGGCGGAATGTGGCAGGGGTAGACCGGCGCCAAGCCGGAAGCGAGCAGAGCGAGCAGTGCCGGCTGCGGCCGCTTTAGCACGAACGTCGCCGTGTAGTCGCCGTCGGTGACGACCTCTTCGAGGTTGCTGTACCACGACTTGCGGGGGTTGATGCGCAATTTCTCGTTTGCCTTGCCGGTCAACAGGTCCCAAGTGCATTTGACGTCACTGGCAGTGAACGGCTTGCCGTCATGCCATTTGACGCCTTCGCGCAGCTTGAAGGTGAGCCGCGTCCCGTCTTCGCTCCACGACCAGTCGGTAGCGAGATCGGGAACGATCGACTGCTCGCTGTTTTGCGCGACATGCTGGTCGTAGACGACGAGGTTGTTGAACACGCCCATCATCGACAGCACGCTCGACAATGTCGCCTCTTCGAGGATCGACATGCTCGCCGGGCTGTCGCGGTTGTAGACTTTCAAGATACCGCCGGATTTCTGCGCAGACGCATCCGTCGCGGGCGTTCCAATCAAGAACCAAGCTGCCGCGGCGGCCGCCAATATCGCTCGTGCTTTCACCGGTCGAGCCACAAATCTTCCCAGCGCGAGCCGTTATAGATGCTGTTGGCCATGACGGTCAGACCCTTCACGCGGGGATACCAGCAGCTTGCTGCGCGGATGTGGTAGATCATCGGCCGGGCGCCGTCCTCCTGCAATTTTCGGTCGATCTCCCATACCAGATGCTTGCGTTTTTCCGGGTCGGCTTCCATCGATTGCCGGTCGAACTCCTTTTCGAGTTCGCGGTTGCAATAGCCGGTATAATTGCGCTCCGCGCCACACGCGAAGTTCTCGTAAAAGGTCTGGTCGGGGTCGTCGAGCCCGTTCTCGCCGAGATTGAGGCCGACAGTGAAGTCCTTGCGCATGACCTTGGGATACCAGTTGACCGTGTCGATCTCTTCGAGGTTGCCGTCGATGTAAATCTGCTTCAATTGGTCGATCAGAATAACTGCGGGATCGCGGTATTGCGGAATGTTGCGCGTCGACACGGTGATCGTGAGCCGGTTATCGGGACCGTAGCCGTGCTCTTCCATGATCTTGCGGGCTTCCTTGCGGTTTTTCGCGACGTCGGGATCGTAGCCCGGCAAGGTCACCAGCATCTCCGTCGGCATTCCCCAAATACCCTCCGGCGGCGGCAGCATCGCGCCGCCGATGTCGGCCTTGCCTTCGTTGATCGTGTCGATAAAGGCCCTGCGGTCGAGGGTCAGCGCCAATGCGCGCCGGACATCGAGGTTGTCGAAGGGCGGCTTGTCGCGGTTGACGATCAGGTTGCGGCTGACATTAGTCGGGGTCAGCTCGCAGATAGCTTGCGGCGCCTGACTCTGAATGTCCCTCATTAGCGGGATCGTCAGATTGTAGGGGGTGGTCATGTCGAACTTGCCGGCAATAAACGCCAGCACTCGCGTCGAGGCGTTCTTGATGATCGTGTATTCGATCCCGTCGAGATAAGGCCGGTCCTTTCTCCAGTAATCCGGATTGCGGGTGACCTTGATTCCTTCATTGGGCTTGAACTCGACCAGTTTGAAGGGACCGGTGCCGATCGGTTGGGTGCGCATCTCGCGCGGCGTCACGTGGCAGGGGTAGACGGCTGACCAGCCGGAAGCCAATAAGCCGATAAACGAAGGCTGCGGCCGCTTCAGATGGAAAGCGACCTCGTCGTCGCCTTTCGTGGTGACCTCCTCGAGGTTCTGGTACCAGGCTTTGCGCGGATTGAGGCGAAATTTCTCGGGCGATTTACCGAGCAGCGTATCCCAGGTGCACTTTACGTCATTGGCGGTAAACGGCCGACCGTCGTGCCATTTGACACCGTCGTGCAGCCGGAAACGCAGCTCGGTCTTGGACGGGTCCCACGACCACTCGGTCGCCAGATCCGGCACGATCGATTGCAGGCTCGCTTGCGGCACATGCTGATCGAACATGACGAGATTGTTGAAGAGCCCCATTGCGGGACCGAGAGCCGCGTAGGTGACTTCCTCGTGCAGCGACAGGCTGGCCGGGCTGTCGAAATGGTACATTTTCAGAATGCCGCCCGGCTTTTGCGCCACCGCAGCGCCGCCCGAGATTAGGGTCAGCAAAGCAGCCGCCGCAGCGGCGGCACGTAGATTGCGCGCCATATCACATCCTCCCTGAATGACCCTTGCCGGCTTGGCTAGCGGTCGAGCCAGACGTCTTCCATACTCCAGCCATTGACCATGCTGTCGACCATCGTCGTCAAGCCCTTGACCTGCGGATGCCAGCAGGTCGCCCCGCGTGTATGGAAGATGACGGCCGCGCCCCCTCTTCCTGCAATGTCGTGTCGATGTCAAAGACGACTTCCAGGTGACCGCAGACCCAGGCGGCGAAGCAGGGCTCGTCGATTTAGATCATATTGCCCAGGCGCTGCCAGTCGGTCGAATGCAGGCGGCAGTACTGTTCTGGCGCGCCGTTTTCGGATTTGTTCCGCAGCCGTTATGGGAAATTCCGGATCCCTACGGGCTGGTTCGCAGCCGGGCGATGGTGAGCCGCGACGGCAGCATTCGCCTACCGCTGAACATCTCCGAAGGGCGTGAGGCAGCGACCGGGCGGTTCGTCTCGGCCTCTGCCGGCGCTGGCGTCCACCATCTCGCCTTCGCCAGTCCGGACATCGTGCGCACGCTCACCGCAATGTCCAATCACGCCGACTGGATATTGCCGATCCCGTCGAACTACTACGACGACCTCGGTCCGAGGTATGGGCTCGCAGACGAGGAGCTACTTTCTTTGAGGGAACTCAATGTCGGGCATCGCCTATAGTGCATCGAACGGGGTTTGGCCGTGTCTATACGGCGAGATGTTCGACACCCGCGTGCGGCTCTCGGGAATGGCCATCGGACCCCAGATCGGGTTTGCTCTGGCAGGATTTGCCCGGCCATCGCCGCGGCAGTCCAAGGGACTGGACCAAACGCCTGGGTTCCCGTCGCGCTCCTCACCTTTGTAGTCTGCGTCATTGCATCGATTGCCGCGTGGACCACTCGGGAGACGCACACGGTCCCGATGCACGATCTTGGAAAGGCCGTGCTGCACCCCACCGTCACAGCAGCCGTTTAGATTTAGAGGGCTGCGACTCTAATGCCGGAAATGGCGGATGCCGGTGAACACCATCGCGATGCCGGCGGCGTTCGCCGCGGCGATGACCTCTTTGTCGCGCACCGACCCGCCGGGCTGGATGACGGCGGTAACTCCTGCCTCGATCGCCGCCTCGAGCCCGTCGGCAAACGGGAAGAAAGCATCCGAGGCGAGCACCGATCCGATTGTTGGCGATTGGGCCAGCCCCGCTGACTTTCCCGCCTCGGCCGCCTTGGCGGCGGCAATTCTGACGCTGTCGACGCGGCTCATCTGACCGGCGCCGATGCCGACCGTCGCACCGGCGCGGGCGAAGACGATGGCATTGGATTTGACGTGCTTTGCGATGATGTCGGCGAACAATAGATCAGTGATTTCGCTCTCGCTCGGCGCCCGGCCGGTCACGGTGCGCAGCCCGTCCCGCCCGACCGAGACCCGATCGCGTTCCTGGACCAGGATGCCGCCGGCCACGGCCCGGAAGCTCCGGGCCGTGGCGGCGGGGTCGGGCATTTCATCGGTGACGAGAAGGCGCAGCCCCGTCCTGCGGGCGAGAATCGCTCGCGCTGCTTCATCGGCCTCGGGGACGATCACGACTTCAATGAGGAGCCGGGCGATCACCTCGGCGGTCGGTCCATCGAGGCACCGATTGAGCGCGGCGATGCCGCCGAAAGCGCTGACCGGATCGCAGGCGAGCGCCTTGTCCCACGCCTCGCGCAAGGTGGCGCCGATCGCGGCGCCGCAGGGGTTGGCGTGCTTGACTATCGCGGCGGCCGGCGACGCAAACTCGGCGACCAGCTCGAAAGCGGCGTCGGCGTCGCCATAATTGTTGTAGGACAGCTCCTTGCCCTGAAGTTGCCGCGCGGTCGCCACCCCTGGGCGGCTTTGGCCGACGCGGTAGAACGCGGCCGATTGATGTGGGTTTTCGCCATAGCGCAGCCGGTCCGCCAAATGCCCGGCGAGGAGGAAGGTCTCGGGAAAGGACATCTGTTCATCGCGGCCCATCCATTCGCCTATCGCGGCATCGTAAGCCGCAGTCAAGGCGAAGGCCTTGCGTGCAAATTGGCGACGCGTTTCTGTGCCGACCGTCCCGCCGCCGGCGGCCAATTCCGCCACAACACGGTCGTAATCGGCGGGGTCGGTGACAACTGTGACGGCGTCGTGGTTCTTGGCGGCGGCGCGGATCAGCGCCACGCCGCCGATATCGATGTTCTCGACGCAATCGTCGGGGCTCGCGCCCGACGCGACCGACTTAGCAAAGGGATAAAGGTTGCAGACGAGAAGATCGATCGGTGCAATCCGCCGTTCGGCCAGAGCCGAGAGGTGATCAGGCCGGTCCCGGCGGGCGAGGAGCCCGGCATGAACAGCCGGGTGCAAGGTTTTGACCCGGCCGTCGAGGAATTCCGCAACTCCGGTAACCTCCGCCACCTCGGTGACCGGAATCTCGGCGGCGGCGAGGGTTTGCGCCGAACCGCCGGTCGAGATTATCGTCACGCTGCGCGCGGCCAGCGCCCGGGCGAATTCAACGATCCCACTCTTGTCGCTGACCGAAATCAGCGCGCGGCGGATCGGAAGGGGACTTGCGGTCATTGCCGCGGATATAGGGCTCCCTCGGAACCCTCGGCAAGTCTCACGAGCCGCGAGCGAGGGCCGTCAGCAGGATTGCGACGGTCGTGGCGGACGCGGCGAGCGCGATGGCGCCCCACCCATTTTCCGCCGCCCAGCCGCAGCCGATCAGCACGAGGTCGGCGCCGATCACCCGTTTGACCACGGAGGCGTGGCCCAGACCGCGACGCACCGCCAGCTGATAGAAATGCTCGCGATGCGCCTGCCAGACGCGCTCGCCGCGCAGCAGCCGCCGCGCGAGGGTGATCGTCGCATCAGCGAGAAAGTAGAGCGGCAGGATCAGTGCGATCTTCCAATATCCCCGAACCGCGACATCGAGCAGCAGAAAGCCCAGGACGTACCCGAGCGGGACGCTGCCGACATCGCCGAGAAAAATCCGCGCCGACGACCAGTTCCACACCAGAAAACCGATGGCCGCCCCGGTCACGGCCGCCGCGAGCGTTCGCAGCGCGGGGTCGGTACCGGCTCCGACACTCGCGAGAAGCAGCAAACCGGCGCCGATCGCCGCAGCCTCGCTGCCGGCCAGCCCATCGATCCCGTCCATGAAGTTGAAGAGATTGGTCCACCAGATCCAGATGAGGCCGATCGCGGCGAGGTAGCAAAGGTCCCGCGGCCCGGGCAGGACAAAGATGCCGATCGCCACCGCGGCTGCCTGGGTCAGCAGCCGCACGATCGGAGAAAGGCCGCGCAGATCGTCGAGCCATGAGACTGCGGCCAGCAAGACAGCGCCCAGGGTGATCCCGACTACGCCTGACGGCATCGATTCGGTTCGGGCGAGTACGGTCCAGGCGAGCAGTACCGAGCCGATAACCGCAATCCCGCCGCCGCGGGGTGTCGGCGCCCGATGCGACGATCGCTCGTTCGGACGGTCGAGAATCTCCCGGTGGGCGAGAACTGGAATGAGCGCCCTGGTCGTCAAGCAGGTCAGCAAGCCGGTCGCGACGGCGACCGCCGCGGGCCAGACGGCCTCACCCATCACCGGGCGGCTTACCCCCGGGAGAGGAAGCATTCGCGGCCGAATTCTGGTGGGGTTGATCCCCAGGAAACTGATCTTCCTCGACCTGATCCGCGATGGACCTGCGCGGCTCGCGGCGAACCGCCCAGCGCACCGTGACGCCCCCGGGCGGCACGGTCCCGCTCAGCACCACCTGTTGCGTCCTTCGCGCCTCGCCGGAGCCGAGATAGATGCTTTCGCCGAGACCCATCTCGCCGCCAGCGGCGCGCAGCCGCCACACGATGCCGCTAGGCATGCGCAGCAACGCGGCACTGCCGTCCCGCACCAGCCCGGCCTGAACCGAGGGATGCAGGTGGAAGCGGACCGCAAAGGCCGCCCCGGGAAGTCCGGTCAGCCGGTCCTCGCCGCGCAGATCCTCGCCGTCAGCGGAGAGGAAGAGCTGTCGCGCATAGATCAGTCCGAAGCGTTCGCGATAGCCGTCATGCGTCGCAGAGACCCATTGCTGACCTTCGTGTTCGGCACGCTCGCGAGCAACTGAAGTCGGGGTTCGGCCGAGCGTGCCGTCGGCGCGGATCTCGACTGAGTTGGTATCGGCAACGACCATGACCGAATGGGCGGCGCTCGCCCGCGCAACTCGCCACCAATTGGGCTTGGGGCCGCGATAGGCGCCGCAATTGACGATGATCCGCTCGCGCTCGTGGCTCAATTCGAAAGAAAAGGGACCGGCATGGGCGTGGTCGTCGAAGCCGCGCGGCGGCGGTTTGCCGGTGTCGATCAGAACGAGGCTCTTGAATGCCTGCAGCCGGTCGAAGCCGGTGTCAGGCGCATGCGACGGCGCGCGCCCCTTGGTCTCGGACCGTGTCAGAACGAGGTCGATCAGCACCCCGTCTTCCTCGAGCGAATCGTTGAACAGTGCCAGCCGGCGGTCGCCATGGCGAAAAAAGCGCAGCATCGGCGCCATCCGCTCGATGGCGTCTTTGAGCGCGGCCGGGACCTCGATCTGCGCCGACCGCAATACGGCGCGCGTGTCGATCAAATCCTGCAGCACCTGCAATTGCAGCGACGGGCTGCGCGACAGGTGCCCGCCATCCGGGAGGATCTGTACCGACAACTCGCGCTCGAGGCTCTTGAGCACTCTCGCCAAGCGCGTTTCGAACCCGCCGAGCACCGCCATGCCGGCGATCAGGCCCTTGAACGCCCGCACTCGACCCGCGCCGACGACCTCCCAGGACGCGGTTCGCGCCAGATGGCGGAGCTGGGCGACGAGGCTCGTCAACATTGCCCGGCGCAGCGGATCGTCCCGGTCGCGCCTCACTATCTCGTCGAAGTGCGCAATCCAGGCAAAAACCCGCGTTGCGAGCACGTCGGATCGCCACGCAACGCCGGTCCAGCCGGTGTTCTGATCGATCCAGCTTTGCACCAGATCGCGCGTTGCTTCACGCGCTCCGCCGCCTGCGGCGGCAATATCGGCTAGCCATCCGAAGCCGTGCCATGCGGCGAGCCATTCCTGCCCCGCGGAGGGCGGAGACCAGCGCGGCGCCGGAGCGCGGACGAGCTCGCCGGCCAGTTCTATCTCACTGACGGCAATCGCTGCGCCACGCTTGGCGTCACCCGGCCAGCGCTGCGCAATTCTGAGCCTGAGGTCGGCCGGAACCCGCCCGATCAACGTGTGCCGATAGAACGGACCCGCGGCGAGTGCCTGCAGTGCGTCTCGGCGCAGCCGAGTCGAACAGCCCGGGCGAATCGGACCCAAGGCGGCGTCCGACAACGGGTGGTCTACCCCTTCCGCTGCCGCTGGCGGCTGCCGTCATCTGACCGCAGCCAGCTGTCCGGCCTGCGCCGGCTGGGCCGCCGGACGGTCGCAAAAGGCTTGCCGGAGAGGAAACCCCATGTGGGTTCGTAACAAGGAAAGCCACCCGCCGCAAGCCGCGGGCATGTAACTCGGCCCCCGTCAGCTGCAACGGCGCTTTCGGTTAGGCGCTGAGCTTTACCAGCCGAGCGCAGTAGAAGCCGTCGATGCCGTCATATTGACCGAAATGGCAGGGCAAGGTCCGCAGATCTCCCTCCGGAGTGATCCATTCGGGATTCGCGCCCACCTCGTCGGGTCCGATCTCGCGCCGCTCGACTGGTACACCGGCGTAGAGCAGCAATTCGATGCGCTCCAGTCCTTCTTCCGGTTCCAGCGAACAGGTGCAGTAGACCAAAGTGCCGCCGGGCTGGAGCATGTCGACGGCCGCCCGCAATAAATTCTCCTGGACCGCCGCAAGCCGCGCGACGTCCTCGGGCAATTTGAGATGCGGCACGTCAGGGTGGCGGCGGATCGCGCCGGTCGTGCTGCAAGGCGCGTCGAGCAGCACCGCCTCGACCGGATGCGGCGGACGCCAGGTCAACGCATCGGCCCCTATCGCCTCAACCGGCAGGTCGAGACGCTGCAGGTTGGCGATCAGCCGATCGAGACGGCGGGTCGAACGGTCGACCGCCGTCACGCGAGCACCGGCAGTCGCGAGCTGTGCAGTCTTGCCGCCCGGTGCGGCACACAGATCGATCACCTCGCGTCCGGCAATGTCGCCGAACAGTCGCGCCGGCAACGCCGCGGCCGCATCCTGGACCCACCAGGCGCCCTCGGCATAACCGGGCAAGGTCGCGAGGGCGCCGCCGGCAGCTCGGCGCAAAGTCCCGGTCGGCAGCCGGACCCCGTCGAGCGCGGCGCACCACGTCTCGGAGCCGTCGCGCAATGTCAGATCGAGGGGCGCTTCCTTCAAATGTGCGGTGGCGATCGCCCTAGCGGTCGGTTCACCGTAGGTCCTGCTCCACGACCACCACAGCCAATCCGGCGTGTTGAGACGCGGGGCATCCTGCTCCTCGACACGACCGGCGCCTTCGACGCTCAACCGCCGCAGCACGGCGTTGACCAGCCCCTTATGCGACACAAACCCGCACCTCTGCGCGATGTCGACGCTGGTCGCCACCGCAGCGTGCGGCGGGGTACGCAAGAACAGCAGTTGCGCGACGCCGAGGCGCAAGATGTCCTGCACGACCGCCGCGCGGGGCGCCAGCGGTATATTAAGGCAATCGGCGATCAAGGCATCGATCTGGCCGAGCCGGCGCAGCATCGTCGCTACCAGGAGACGTGCAAAGGCGCGGTCGCGGCCGGACAGCTGATGCATCGCCGAGCTGTCTTCGATCGCATCATCGAGGGGCCGCTTGCGGCGGAGCACCGCACCGATCAGGTCGAGCGCAACATGGCGCGCGGTCACCGCTTCTGACATCAAAGTTCTGATAAAGCCATTTACCGGGTGGCACCCGATCAGAAGATGTTGCTCGCTCGAACGCCTTGTTTCAACCTTTGTTCCCGCGCTCGGAACCAAACTTCGAACGCGCGGCCGCTTTGTCTCGGGCATTCGGATGAGGTGTTGTTGAGGAGCGTCGTTGCTTTTTTTTCGGTTGTTCGGGCTAACTCTGCGAAATGAACTTCGAATTGGGGAGGAAAATGCGTTGCATCCTCGGTGCGCCGTTGTCGGAAGCCGGCGGCGTCACGATCACCGGCATCGACTTGTCGATGCCGCTGCCGCCAACCTGGCGGGAGCAGATCCGCGAGGCGTTTCGCGTCCATCGCGTTTTGGTGTTCCCCGAACAGGTGCTGAGCCGGGAACAGCAATTCGAGTTTATAGCCAATTTTGGGGAGATCGAGCGCCACGGCGGGCGAAACGGACAGACAAAGCGTTTTGCGGCTGCTCACGTGATCTCGAATCTCGACAAGGACGGCAATCCCGTAGACCGGTCCACGTTGCCGGTCAGCAACTACCGCTGGCACACCGACAAATCCTACTACCGGGTGCCGCCGATGTTGACCGCGCTCTACGCCGTCGAACTGCCGCCGCGCGGCGGCGATACGGAATTTGCCAACACGGCCAAGGGTTATGCCGCGCTGGCCGAGGCAACAAAACGGCGGATCGAGGGATTGCGGGTGGTGTTCTACTGGGGAGCGGGCGCCCGCCAACCGGACGCGACCCCGCGTTCGCCAGCGGAATTGCGAGAACACCCGCCGGTCGACCATCCGCTGGTGCGCACCCATCCCGAGACGGGCGCGAAGGCGCTCTATCTCGGCAACCATTCCTCGCACATACTCGGGATGCCCGAAGCGGAGGGAAGGGCGCTCCTGGACGAACTGCTGGAACACACGACGCAGCCGCAATTCATCTATACCCACCGCTGGCGCATTGGCGATCTGGTGATGTGGGACAATCGCTGCCTCCTTCACCGCGCCGTCGCCAATTTCGAAATGGGCCGATACCGGCGCCTCCTCCACCGCAGCGTGGTTCGCGGAACGGTGCCGGTATAATTCGACTGACCGTTCGCCAGCCCCTTTTATGAGCCGCCGGGCACCCCTCGGCCTCCTGGTCGCGGTGGCCGCGATCGCGCCGGCGGCGCTGCACATGCCGGTGCCGTCGCTGCCGCTGCTGGCCGCGGCGTTCGCAGCCCCCGCGGGCACGGTCCAGCTGGTGTTGACGCTCTTTCTTGCGGGCATCGCCGTCGGGCAGCTAATCTATGGCCCCGTCTCCGATCGCTTCGGGCGGCGTCCGGTGCTGATCGCCGGCCTCGCCCTGTTTTTCGCCGGGACGGTGGTCTGCGGACTCGCCTGGTCGCTGCCGATGCTGATTGTTGGCCGCGTAATCGAGGCGTGCGGCGGGTGCGCCGGGATGGTGCTGAGCCGGGCGATTGTGCGCGACCTGTTCGATCGCGAGCGCTCGGCGAGCGCGATTGCGACGATCATGATGGCGATGAGCCTGGCGCCGTCGATATCACCGGCGGTCGGCGCATACCTTGCCGAATGGGTCGGCTGGCGCGCCGATTTCGCGCTTCTCGGCGCGCTCGGCGCGGCGGTGCTGGTCCTGACGGCGGCGCGTCTCGAAGAAACCCATCGCAATCCCGCACCGGCCAATCTGGCAGCGATGGGCCGGTCCTTTGTGCTGCTGCTGCGTTCCCCCACTTTTCTCGGCTTTGCGTTGACGACAGCCTTCACCAGCGCCTCATGGTTCACTTTCTTGGCGAGCGCGCCTTACCTGTTGTCCGAGGTGATGCATGAGCCGCCGAGCACCTACGGGCTGATGATCCTGCTGCCAATGGCAGGCTATATGGTCGGCAATGCCGGTGTCGCGCGCTTGTCCGTGGCCGTCGGCAGCGCCCGTCTTCTGATTGTCGGCCTGGCGCTCTCGCTCGCCTCGGGCGTAATGCTCGCGCTCTGGTGTTTCCTCGAGCTGACGCCGTGGGCGTTGTTCATGCCGATGGCGATCAGCTCCATCGGTAATGGCATGAGCCAACCTCCGGCGCTCGCGGCCGGTCTCAGCGTCCACCCGCGCATCGCGGGCGCCGCTTCCGGGCTCCTCGGGTTCTTGCAAATGACGATCGCGGCGCTCGGCACATTGCTGATCGGCCGATTGCCGCACGATAGCGCTATGGCCATGGTCGTCGTCGTCGCCTCATCCCTGGCGCTCGCCTTGGTTTTCGGTCTGCTCGCCTTGCGCCGGCCCGGAGCAGCCGCACACCTGGCTCCTTCGGCGCGGCTCAGTCCCGAAGTCGCGAAACGATCTGTCACTTCTCCTCAGCCGTAAAGACGCCATCCCAGTTCTGCGGCGGAGCCTCGATCTGGAACTGCGCGATCCGCCGCCGGTACAGGTCGTAAAGGGGTGCGAGATGGCGTGCCGCTGAGAGCAGGCCGTCATCGAGAAGGCGCAGTGCCGCCGCCCAATCCTGTCGCCGGTAAGCCCTCAGCAGCGTCGAATACCGGTCTATGAATTGCGCCTCCTCGATCTCTTCCGGGGCAGCGTGTACATCCCGCCGGTCTGGCTCTTGCCTTTAACGCAACGAGGTCGATCTCGATCAATTCCGGATCGCCGAGCCGGGCAGCCGTCTTCTCCCCACCGCCTGTTTTACCTGTTTTATCAGGTTGAGATCAGGTATCGCCAACTCCCATCAAAATAACCTTCCAAAATAACCTTGTCACACTGCAGCCGCCGACACCGATGAAATTACCATGCGATTGTGGCAACCACATGGTGGATCGGCCTTCACCGGGCGATCGCAGCGTCGGAGCCCCAAGCCGGACGCCGCAGGAGGGCTCGGGGGGCTCGTTGAGCGTCGGCAATGGGTGGAGAGCCGACACTCGCCCGTGCACGGGTTTCAATTTTTGACCCTTAGAAACATCGGCGGACCAATTGTGCTGCAACGCACAAACGTGGCGATCATCACTTACGTTGTGGCGGCCACTCGCGGCCGCCGTCCGAGCCATTCAGCATTGTGCTGTTGAAACGGACGAGCGCGGCGGCTGCAATGGCCTCCTTTATTTGAGCATCGGTCGCACCAGCGGCTTTTGCCATTTTAGTATGAGCGGCAACGCAATATGCACAAGGAATTTGTGCTGCCACACCGAGGGCGATGAGTTGCTTGGTTTTCCCGTCTAAAGCTCCTGCCGGATTCATCACGGCCAGATTTTCGTCATAGTGTGGCTTTAGTACCTGGTCGGGAAGTGTCTGTTTCATCCATTCAGGGGCCTCCTGAGCGCTGACGCTTGGTTCCGTTACCAAGGCCAACAACAGCGCTAGACCAGCACTCGCTAGTAGAGTTCTCATGACTAATCTCCCTAAGTAGTGTTGAAGCCGCTAACCGTAACATTGAGGCGCTTGGCAGTCAAACCCGCCCAACGCGAGACCGGCGAAGCGCAACGTGCGTCGTGCGCCCGATGCAACCGCGCCGCTCGCAGTGGCGGGCGCATAGGCGGCATGCCTCCTCGTGGCATCAAGCGGCGGTAATGCGAGCTTCCGCTTTGGGTCGAAACGCGTCGCTCGTCGATGATGGTAGCCGTACAATCCACTCGCGCATTTATAACCGGCATCACTTTTCCTCAGCCGTAAAGACACCATCCCAGTTCTGTGGCGGAGCTTCGATCTGGAACTGCGCGATCCGCCGCCGGTACAGGTCGTAAACGGGCGCGAGATGGCGTGTCGCGGCGAGCAGGCCGTCATCGAGGAGGCGCAGCGCCGCCGCCCAGTCCTGTCGCCGGTAGGCCCTCAGCAGCGCCGAATGCCGGTCGATGAACTGCTCCTGCTCGACGGGCTCGGGCGGCAGCGTGTAGATGCGACCCGCCTGGGTCTTTCCTTTGACCGCGACGATATCGATCTCGATCAGCGCCGGATCGGCGAGCCGCGCAGCGGTCTCCTCGCCGATGACCAGATCTACGCCGTAGACCTTGCCCAGGCCTTCCAGCCGCGACGCAAGGTTCACGGGGTCTCCGAGCAGCGAATAATCGAAGTGTTCCTGCGAGCCGAAATTCCCGACGACACATTCCCCCGTGTTGATCCCGATGCCTATCTTGACCGGCTCGAACGATTTGCCCGCCGCCAACGCCTCGCTTTCCCAGCCGCGGTTCAACTCGGCCAGTTTGCGGCGCATCGCCTGGGCTGCCCGGACCGCGTTCCGGGCGTGTTCCGGGTCGTCGAGCGGGGCGTTCCAGAACGCCATGACGCAATCGCCAATGTATTTATCGATCGTGCCTTTCTGCTCGGTGATGATTTCCGTCATCGGCGACAGAAAGCTGTTCATAAATTTTGTCAACGTTCTGGCGTCCATGCCTTCGGCAAGGCTGGTGAACCCGCGAATGTCGGAGAACATGATGGTCATCGTTCGCGTTTCGCCGCCGAGGACAAGCTTCTCGGGGTGTGCCGCGAGCTCCTGGACGTAGTGCGGCGACATATAGCGCGAGAAGGCGTTGCGGATCTCGCGCTGCCGCGCTTCTGTCCGCAGATAGCCGAGCAGCGAAGCGACGAGGTAGACAACGGAGATGACCGCCCAGGGGTAGACGGGGTCGATCAAAAGCTGCGCCTGCCGAAACGCGAGCCATGAAATCCCTACGGCAGTGACCACGGCTGCAGCGCCGAGGATGGCACTCGGCAACGCCCCGATGCGCGACACGCCGAGGATCAGCCCAATCCCGCACAGCAGCGTGAACAGGATCTCGGCGCCGACCGCCCAATCGGGCCGGACGAGAAAGGCCCCTTGGAGGATCTGCTCGATCAGTTGGGCATGAATCTCCACTCCCGGAACGTCCCGTGCAATCGGTGTCGCCTGGCGATCGTTGATCACGCCGGCCGCCGAAGTTCCGACCAGCACGATGTGGCCCGCGAAGAGCGCAGGATCGAAATTCCCTGCGAGAACGTCAGCCGCAGAGACGAAGCGGTCGGTTCGTGGGGGCGCGTAGTACAGCCACACCCGCCCGGCGGCATCGGTTGGTACCGTGACCTGGCCGACGCGGATCGCGGTCAGCCCGGTCTTTTCGCCAAAGTTCTTCTCACCGTTTGCACCGGCCGCGCGACCGACATAGCTGCGCCCGCCGAAGGCGACCCGGAGCGCCTCGGCGGCGAGCGAAGGATACGGCTTGTCGCCGAGCTTCAGAATGAGCGGAACCCGGCGAACCACATGGTCCCAGTCGGGATATTGGTTGAGAAAGCCATTGCCCGCGGCGACGGCCTCCAGTGCCGGCAAGTTGGCGACGGCCGCTGGAAAGCTGTCGACCTGGCCGACGGGATCGTCGCCGGCGAAAGCAAACCCTGCCTTCGCTGCAGGCGGCCGGGCCTCGCCATGGTTGGTCAAGATGAACCCGGTCACCGTAGGCACTGTGCCCATCGCGGCGGCGAGCCGTTGATCAGGATCCGGCAGAGCCGCCAAGAGCTTTTCCGCCTCCCCTGATCCGTCGCCGTTCTGAGCGATCAACGGCAAAAGCAATTTAGGTGAAGTACGGTCGGGCTCCGCGAAGTCGATATCGAAAGCGACGACCGATGCGCCGGCCTCGCGCAGCTTGTCGATCAGCTGTGCAACGAGCGTGCGCGGCCATGGCCATTGGCCGATCTTTTTGAGACTGTCGTCGTCGATATCGACAATGCGTATCGGCGTGCCGCCTTCGGGTTTCCGTGGTGCGGCGCGCTGATAGAGGTCGAAACAGATCAGCGACATCCGGTCGAGCAGGTCGGGAGCGGCGACCCGTGCTGTAGCCGCCGCGAACAGAACCGCGAGCGGCAGCACATAAATCGCACCACGCCAGGCCGTTCGCCGCAGCGCTAACCAGCGCCATCTCGATCCGATCCGATCCGCGAAATTTATCATGAAACCGGATCTAAGAGCCGCAGCCGGTTAAGAGATCCATAATGACTCCGCAAAGTTTCATGGTTGAAAATCTTGACGAACAAATCGCGTAAAGGTAAATCTTCGTCGAGTTAACCATACCGCGAGTGCGGTGCCGCAAGCCGGGGGGAGAGGCGGTGAACGCTGTCAAACGGAATACCGGGGCGACCCTCGTGTCCGGAAGATTGTGGCGAGCAGTCTGCGGCATTTTTGCGCTCGCGCTGGTCGTGGCGCCATTGCGGGGCGCGGCCGCGCAGGAGGTGTCCGGCCAGGACAGGGCCAGTCTCGAAGCGCAGAAAGAAGCGCTGTTCCAGCAGATGTTTCGCGATCCGGCAAACCTCGACGTAACCTTCGCCTATGCCGATGTATCGGCGAGATTGGGGGATTATGAGGCGGCAGTTTCGGCACTCGAACGGATGCTGCTGTTCAACCCAAATCTGCCGCGGGTTCAGTTGGAGCTCGGAGCGCTTTATTATCGCATGGGCTCCTATGAACTCGCCCGTGATTATTTCGACAAGGCCGCCGCCGCAAATCCGCCGCCGGAGGTTCGCGCACGCGTCGAGCAATATTTGGCGGAGATCGAAAAGAGCCAATCGCGCCATCATCTGTCCGGATACGTCTTCTTCGGCGGCCAGTATCAAACCGACGCCAACGTCGCGGGCTCGTCGCTGATATTGTCGCCGATCGGCCCCGTGGTGCTCGGCAACCAATTCGTCAAGCAGGCGTCCGGGAGCATGTTCGGCAGCAGTTCGCTAGTCTACAGCTACGATATGGAAACGCAGAACCACGATACCTTGGAAGTTACCAACGTCACTTACCTGAACCATTATATAAATCCTGCGGTGAACCGGCTGGACCTCAGCCTCATCGAGGTGACCGGCGGGCCGCGCTTCAACTTTCCGAATCTGACCGGTGTAAAGGCAGCATCGCTGAAGCCCTACATTATCGGCGACGAGGTAGGGCTGGGGTGGAATCAGTACTTCGCCGCCGGGGGTACCGGGATCGAATATGACGAGATCGTCTGGAACGACCTGGCGTTGAGAGCGGCGTTCGAATTTCGGCACAAGAATTACACCAACGCCCCCGACCGTCCGCTGTCGACGGGTCTCAACGGCAACGACAAGCTCGTCACCTTTTCAGCCGCCAAGCCGATCACCGAGAATACCGTTTTGAATCTCGAGTTCGATTATCTCGATCAGTTGACGCAGCTGGCCTTCTATACGAACACGACCTATGCCGTGGCGGGCTCCTACCGTATCCGCTACGACGATCCGACCGGATTTACCCCCTTTTCTTGGGAGACGGCGCCCTTTGTCGGTCGTGCGTGGAGCTACTACGCGGCCCCGGATCCTTGCTGCAACACCAGCGGCAACCCGTTTCCCGGCGTCTATCCCAACGGCTTCAGCACGCAATTGACGCAGCGTTGGCGATTTGGCGTGACCCAGACTTGGCCGGTTACGGCCACGGTCGCACTCGTGGCGCAGCTGGAGCGCGATATCGTCTCGTCCAACCTGCCGCTCTACTCTTATAACAACACCTCGATTTTATTCGGGCCGCAGATCCGGTTTTGAGGAGAGCTCGATGAATCCCGTCGCACGCCGTCAGGTTCGTACCCTCATATTGGCCGCCCTGCTCGTCACGGGCGCGCCGGCGGGTGCGCAGCAACGCGTCGGCGTCAACAGCGCGGTCAACCAGGACGCAACCGGCATTCCTCCGGGCGCCGCGCCGCGCCGGCTGGTGCTCGGACAGGAGGTCGTCTTCAACGAGCGCATCACCACCGGGGGGGAGGGTCAAACACAAATCCTGTTCGTCGACCAATCGACGATGACCGTCGGGCCGCGCTCGGATATGGTCATCGACGAGTTTGTCTATGATCCCAATGCCGGCACCGGCAAGCTGGCGGCGAGCCTGACGCGCGGGGTGTTCCGCTTTGTCGGCGGCAAGCTCAGCAAACAGGACAACGCGGTCACGATGCAGACGCCCTCGGCGACGATCGGGATCCGCGGCGGCCTGATCCTGGTGGATGTGAGTCCGGACGGCCAGCTGCAGGTGATATTCGGGTATGGCGCCGGCGTAACCGTGACGGGGTTGAACGGCCTCGCTCAGACGATCACGCGGCCCGGGTTTCAGGTCGCCGTGGCGGGACGGGGCGCCGCGCCGTCGACGCCGTCACCGGCGCCGCCGGGCGCGTCTGCGGCGCTGCTTGCCCAACTCGACGGCCGGCCCGGCGGAAACGGCGGCGCGCGCACGATCCCGACTGACGCCACGGTCGCGAACAGCGGCATCGCCGCGGCAGTCTCAAGCACGGCCGGCGTCCAGGCGCAAACGCAACAGCCGCCCAGAGTGGCCAAGGCCGTTCAGCAAGCCACGACGACCCTCCAGGTAGCCGCCAACAGCCCAGTGGTTCAGGCGAGCATCGCGGTTCAGCAGAGCATAACGAGCTCCCAAGCTCAAACGACGCCGACTACACCTGCGACACCGGTCACGCCTGTAACGCCGGTCGCGCCGGTGACACCAGTCATGCCTATGACACCGGTTACACCGACGCCGCCACCACCGGTCGTCATCAGCTATGCCGGCCTCTTCAAGGACACGCCCGGCGCCGGCACTGCGACCACTCAGGGGTTCATCAACCAGGGCCCCAACAACAGGATTCCCTATACCGGTGGGACCCTGACATATCCGGCCGGCCAGCCAGCCAATGGCGTATTCGCAGCGACACTCGGCCCGGGCTCGATACAGTTTCCTCTCGCTCCGGGCTCCACCAGCCCGGGCTTTGTGAATTTCGGCCCCGCCGGCACGCAGAGCTCATTCGGCCAGTTCACCGGGACGAGCTACATGGCGCCCGATTCAACCTTTTTCTATGCCAACCTCACGCCGACCGCTCCTGCTATTCAGCAGGAGCGCGGCTTCATCTTCGGCGGCCAGCCTGTGCCTTCGAACTCCCCGTTCATCACGACGGCGCCTGGGAGTCCCCAGCTTTACACCTTCACGCTTCAGCAGGATGCCGCTCTGCAGTCGCCTATACCGTTCATCACGCAGAGCACCGGCGGCAATATTCCCAACCCCAGCGTCTCGCCGTATTACGTCGTCGCTCCGGCGCAGTCCCCCTTCGGTGCATTCAATCCCAACACCAACCCCAACGTCACCGGCACACGATCTCTGCAGGCAAGCCTGGCGATCAATGGAACCGGAGCTGGCCAGACCTCGGCTATTGTCGTGCAGACCGGGAGCTTTTTTAACTCGACTGACACCAACACCGTAGCTGCTGATGGCGTTGTTCGCGGCTCATTCCTCGCTAACGGAACCGCGACGCCGGTCCGGATCGGCTCGGGCGCCGCAACAGTGCCCGATGGAAATGGCAATAATATTTTCGGGAGTGGGACCGGGCCGCTTCCGATCAGCGGCTTCGTGCTCGATCAAAATCAATACAATACCAATCTGAACTTCGTGCCAAACCAGGTGGCAAATCAGGTCCCGTTAGGCGGCGCCGCCTCCACTTACGCCTTTAACCAGCCCGCGACTCCGACAACCAGCACCGGCTTTGGCACCAGAACGACCCAAACGACAACAGGCTATTTTGGCGGAGTGATGTATCCCGTCGTCGGAGGCGCCGTCGGCTCGCCCTATGCCGTGGCCGGCACGGCGTCGGTCCAGACCAATGCGACCAACAGCCGGGTCGGCTCGACCTTTACGGGGAGCGATCCGTTCGGTGCCAACACATTGACGGTCCAGTTCGGCGGCTTTACCGGCACCTCGCGGTCTCGCAGCACTTTCGTCGACGACACCCGTTACGCTGCTCTGGAAAACCCTGATACGGCATCGCAAGTCAACGGCGTCAACATCCAGCTCAATGGTGACCCGACACAAGCGTCACGGGTCGCCATGGTGACCTCGGGCACGGTGCCGATGAACACTCTGCTGCCGAACGGCCTTTGCAGCTCGTGCCAATTCCTGCAATGGGGCTATTGGACCGGCGCCCTCGACACCCCCAATGCTGCCGGAACCGCAGTCATCCGCCAGGACGTTGCGCACATCAATACCTGGATCACGGGTGTACCGAGCATAACCCTACCGGCGGCCGGCGTGGGAACCTTCAGCGGCAACGCGCTGGGGTCAGTGGTCAACAGCGGAGCGAGCTATCTCGCCTCGGGAGGTTTCACCAACACCTACAATTTCGGCAACCACACCGGGGCCTTCACGATCAGCAATTTCGACGGCAAGACCGTTTCCGGCACAGTCAACGGCGTAGGCGCGGGGTATTCGGGCTCGTTGTCGGGCTCCGGTCTTACCGGTTCGGCCAACGGGAGCTTCTTTGGCAATCTTCCCGGAAATCCTGCCACCGAGACGGGTGGGAATTTCGCGCTGCGGGGTCCGGCGTATCTCGCATCCGGAATCTTTGCCGGCCATCGCTGACGGCCGAGGGAGGCTTACCGACAGGGAGATAGGTGATGAGCTCGATCGACGAAACCCATGATCCAGGGCGCGCCAGTTGGGTCGCCTCAGCGCAGGATCATGCCGAGTTCCCGATCCAGAACCTCCCGTTTGGCGTGTTCAGCCCGGCAGGCGGCTCGCCGCGCGGCGGCGTCGCCATTGGAGACCAGATCCTCGATCTCCGGGCCGGACTGGAGGCGGGGCTGTTTTCCGGGGAGGCAAGGGTCGCGGCCGAAGCGGCGGCCGGAGCAACTCTGAACTCTTTGATGGCTATGGGCAAGGCGCCGCGCCTCGCATTGCGCCGGCGCCTCTCGGCGTTGCTATCGGCAGACGTCCCGGACCGGGCCAAAATCGAGCCGGTCGCGGCGCGGCTGCTGCACAATGCGGCCGACTGCACCTTACACCTGCCGGCTGCGGTCGGCAGCTTCACCGATTTCTTCGCTGGCATCCACCACGCGAGAAACGGGGGCATGCGGCGTGATCCGAACAATCCGCTCAATCCCAATTACAAATACGTCCCGGTCGCCTACCACAGCCGGGCATCCTCGGTGCGGCCATCGGGCGTGCCGATACGCCGGCCGAGCGGCCAACGCAAAGCCACCAATGACGATGCCCCGACTTTCGGGCCGGCGCGGAAGCTCGATTACGAGCTCGAACTCGCGGTATGGATCGGACCCGGCAACGAGCTCGGCGATCCGATCCCGATCGCCGAGGCTGGGGATCACGTGTTCGGCCTGGGGCTCGTCAACGACTGGTCGGCGCGCGATGTGCAAGCTTGGGAAGCGCAGCCGCTCGGGCCGTTTCTCGCCAAGAATTTCGGCACGACGATATCCCCCTGGGTGATCACGACCGAGGCGCTGGCCCCGTTCCGGGTCGCGCAGCCGCCGCGGCCGGCCGGGGATCCGCGGCCGTTACCCTATTTGTGGGACCAGGCCGACCAGCAGACGGGAGCCTTCGACATTGCGTTGGAAGCACTGCTGATGACCGAGGGTCTTCAGGCCAAGGGTCTGCCGCCGCACCGGATGTCGGCCAGCAACACGACCGACCTTTACTGGACCCTCGCTCAACTGGTGGCGCACCACACTTGTGGGGGCTGCAATCTCGCCGCCGGCGATCTGTTCGGCACCGGGACGATCTCCGGGCCGACGCCGGAGGGCTATGGCAGCCTGATGGAGCTGAGCGCCGACGGCCAGCGGCAGATAGCGCTTCCCTCCGGTGAAACCCGCGCATTTCTGGAGAACGGCGACGAGGTGATCTTCCGCGCCCATTGCCGGAAGGCCGGCTGCACGCCGATCGGCTTTGGCGAGTGCCGCGCCCGCGTCGCGTAGCGCGCCCCGCTTCGACGCCTTTGACACGCTGCCTGACCTTCGGGTCCAAGCCGATCGGCCGGCCATATTATACAGAACATATATGACGATTAGTCCGTATTGACAAATCTTCCTGTTAATATAATTTATTATACATCTCTCGGGAGCACCAGCCGATGTCGGAGACGGTGGCGGACGAGCTCGGTTCTTTGAGGTGGAGCCCCGCTCCGCTCCCTCCGACGGCCGACGCTCGCGATCGATGGCATGCGGCAACAACGCTCGGATCCGCGGAGCTCCCGGTCATGCGGCCGGGCCAATTATGGCTGGTCGAGCTCCCGGCGACGGCGCCTGAATTTGCACCCCTCGAATATCGCGCGCTCAGCAACGCCAATGTCGTAATCTACGATCGTGTGCTTGCTCCGGCGGTCGCCCGTCTCTTGCCGCTCGGCGGGTACGCAGAGCCAGTAGCTTCAATCGACGGGCAGTCCGCTGCAGCATCGGAGCGTTGCATCCGTTTCGTTCGCGACGGATGGAGCGTGGCGCGACTGTTCCATCCGGGCGTTCAGTGCGGTCGGGAGCGGCGCGACGCGATCCGGCAGCTATCTTACCGCTTGCTCACCGAGATGCCCGCCGATTTGCCGGTCCGGATTTTCGTTTCTGCGGGTCGGGGTAGGTACGAAGGAAACGAAACGCCACTCTATCGGCTGGATGCGATGATCGCCGAATATGCGTCCGTGCGATCCTCGACGTTCACGATCGTTCTCGACGTGACCGATACCGGCGGCGAGCCGCGCTTCAGCGTCGCCTCGGCCAATGGGCTCGCCGGGTGAGACCAAATGACTGAGCTCGTGATAACGATTGCTCTGGTTTTGGCTTTCGTTGGCGCTCTTTGGGCTTCTGGCCTGGTATACGCGCCCTAACTCTCGCCGCGGCCATAGTCCGTCGAGCCCTTGTGCGCGCGGGATCGCTTGCTCTGGAGTGAGTCCGAGCGGTAATCTGCTCTGCAGACTAGACTGATCTGGGGCACCCTGAACCTAGGATGCGACCAAAGTGCAGGTTAAGCCCGAGTAGCTCGAGCGGGCGTGGCGGAACGGCAGACGCGGCAGACTCAAAATCTGTTGTCCGTAAGGACGTGGGAGTTCAAGTCTCCCCGCCCGCACCAATAATATCAATAGTTTAGATATCCTGCTTTCGACACGGCAATCGGAATACAGAGCCCGGCGAACCTCGGTCATTCCGACACGCGAATGACAGAGCGGCACTATGCCCATCTCGTTTCGTCGCACGTTACCGAAATGATCCGCGCGACGATGCGGAAGCTCAGGCTAGTTGTGCGTTGCCCGGTCGCGCCCTTGCAGCGCCTCCGATGTTTGAAAGTGCTTCAACAAGGCCGAGCCCACATTCAGATGCCGCGGCGGCGGTTGCGCTCAACCTTAAATCTCAGCACCGGATCGGTTCGAAACTTCTCACGCAGCTCGTCGCGCTCGCGAACGATCCTCGACGCCCCACGATACGGTTGCGGTTCTTTGCTTAGGCAGGCCTAACATTACAGTTCCCAACACCCCAAGCGCGGGGCCGTTCAGCAATGAAAGCTCCTTAGCTTAGAGATTCAGGCTCAAATCGAGGCCGAAGCCAGGAAGATTGCGTGGCAGTGAGCGCGATCGGCGAGAAAGTACCGCCAGCGAGCCGTGGGCTCCTACACGCCAGCGACATCACGCGGCCAAACCTCAAGAAGTTTGGCAAGCCGTCGGTGGAGAGGGGTTCCCGTTTTTTCTCATCGAGAGCCGCAGCATGGTCACTGAGCCTGCGGACGAGCGCGTTAGCGGGTCGATCGACCGGTGACGGCTTAGGCGGCTCGGGCGGCGGTGGCTTAGGCGGATAGAAGATGCCGATGCCGGAGCGGTTTTGTTATTGCGTGCACTCGTCGGCCGATTAGCCGTGATGGCAGGAGCGGGTACGTGCGGGACGCTCCGCGATTTACCGTAGGTTTGCGACCGACGCGGATTGGGAGTCGATCCGGAGCGTGGTTCTTAACGGCCCGCTCTACCTGACGCGCGCGCTGATCGAGCCACTGGTCAGGGATCGGTACGGGCGCATCCTGTTCTTCGTCGGCGACGGCTCGATTTCCGCTCGCGACAGTGGCCGCACTCATTTATCTGCAGCGAAGTGGGGCTGATCGGCATGGCGCGCGGGCTCGCCTCGGAATTCGCGAGAGCCCGTACATATCCACCGGCAAGGGTATAGCTGCGGGGCGGCGCCTTCCTCAAACCTTCTCGATCAGCTCCATCTGCGCGCCGTCGGGCGCGGCAACCCAGCACACATGCCGACCGTTGTTGACGCGCTCTTCGAGGATCTGCGCGCCGTTCTTCGTAAAGTTCGCGAGGGCCCCGGCGTAATCGTCGGTCTCGATCGCGATGTGCTCAATGCCGACATGTTGCTCATGGTTCTGGTCGGCGATGATGGTCGTCACGTTGAGCTGCACGCCGTGCAGGTCGAGCTGGCAGCCGCGGCCGGGAATTTCCCGCTTCACGGCCGCGCCGAAATTGTCGATGTAGAACTTTGCGACCTTCTGCGGATCCTCTCTGGTCTTGATGTGGACGTGCCCGAGTTGCATGACCATGCCGGTCTCCTCCCGTTAGTGCTAGCTCAGAATGTGCCGGCGGAACAGAAATGCCAGCTGCCGCCATCCTGGCCATAAAGCAATGCCAGGCGCTGATCCGCGGCGTGGGCGACGATGACCCTAAACCGTTGGCCGGTACAGGACGAGGCGGGAGTTTCGGGTTTTGGCATCTTCTTTGCCGTGGCGCAGGTCGCGGCAGCTTCCGGCAGGCTGGACGCCGCGGCAGCGACCCGCTTGCCCGCAGACGTTACGTAATAGTCGGATGGGTTTCCTTGCTTGACTTCGGCGCGCAATTCGAGGCGCCCATTGCGTGATTTGTACATGCCGGCCTGCTGCTCGCCATCGGGCATGCCTGGCGGGAGCGGTCGAAAACTGATTGCTGAGCAAACCGGCGCCGCTTTTCCCGGTGTCTTAGTCGCCGACTCCGCCGGGAAGGCCGCCAAGGCGAGCGCCCAGCCGATCACAACCATGATCGTTTTTTCCATTGCACTCTTCTCCCTGCCGCAAAGCTCTCGCTTATACTCCGGCAGCCCACCCGCCAGGAAGTAGAGTTAACAACGATGGAAAGCGGAATTCGGATCAGCCGAGCGTGATCAAGGTTTCTATCAGGTCGGCCGGCCAGACCAGGCTCAGCGGAGCGCTCGTCAACGCCTCGCTCGACGGGTTGCTGCCGTCGGGCAGGCCGACCATGTGGTGACTGAAATGCGCCAGCACTCCGGCAAGGTAGAGGCCGGTAACCCATTTCCATGCGTGTTGATGTTGCCGCGATCGGCTCCGCTTCGGTGCAGCAAACGCAAAGACCCGGCGTCCATATTTGGGTAAACCCGGAGGGCCGATCATGATCTCACCCACGCCTTCACAGTCTTCGTTGACGTAGTTCGCGAGCGCGAGCCGCGTTATCCCGCAAAACGGGCGAAACAGTCGACTAGAAGCCCAGCGTACGATAACCGATCATACTCATTTTTAGCGATCGCGTCACTGCTCTGCGTGGTGATTTGATAATCTCTGTCGGCCGCGCCGAGATGTTCATGGTTGGCGGGTGATAAGGCCGAAAGCCGCGGCGGCCGCGGTATAAAGCCCCGCGACGGTGAGCAACGCGATCGCCAATAGGGCGAAGCCGTCGCTGCCGAGGCGGTCGCCGATCGGTCTCCCGGCAAAGCCGCCGAGCAAGGCGAAGGGCGCAAGGATGCCGGCAGCCACCCAGGTGCGGCCGGGGATGCCGACGGTCGCGGCATGGGATACCACTGTTGCCCCGTATGACAGCGCAAAAAATGCGAGAAGCGTCGCGCGCACGGTTTGCGCCGCCGTCCCGGCCAGCAACAGGTAGATCAGCACCGGCGGCCCGGCCATCCCGACCAGAGCGGTCGCAACCCCCGCCACGGCCCCGGCGGCGAGATCGCAAGTTTGTGTCCTGGCGAAAGGCGCCCAGGGTCGGCCCCCGCGACGTCGGAACCCCGCCATCATCACCGCAAAGGCGAGGATCGTGGCTCCGACCACGAGCCGGACCAGCAATCGGTCGGCGTAGCGGAATGCAAACAGCCCGATCGGCAACCCGGCGATGCTGCCGGCACTCAGGCGCAGCAACAGCGCCAGAGCGACGGTTCGCCACAATCCCGGAACCACGGCGAATGAGAGCGCTGTCGAGAGAATAATGCCAAGTTGAACGGCCTGCGCCGGGTCGACCAACAGCAGGTAGAGTGGAACCGCGAGCACGGCAAAACCAAACCCGCTCACCGCCTGCAGGAGTGCGGCGGCAAAGGTCGTCCCGGCCAGTCCAGCCCAGCCAAACAGGATCATGATCCGGGCCTGGCCGGTGTGGCCAGTGTGGATCCCTTACGGCGTCTTATGCACCAAGGCGCCTCGCCGCAGCGGTGGTGTGTCGTTGCGAAGGGCAAAGGCACCCTCGACCGCTTCGACCCGATAGCCGCAACAAAAGCGGGCGACAAACGCATGCGCAAACGCGGCGTCGTCGAAATAGAACGCGATCGCGTCGTTGAGGACGCCGACCAGCCCGGCGGGCGCCATCCCCCAGCCCTCGGCACCGCAGGTCTCGTCGAGCCAGGCATGCATGATCTCGATCTGACAACCCAGCCCCTCGGATGGCACAGCGATCCGCACTCGCACCGGAAACCGCCGTTCTGTCTGCTGCCGCGCCTGGATCGATGCTCGTGTCATACCGGGCTCTGAGTTCATGTTATGTTCGAACAGTACAGGACCGCGGCAGCGCTGTCGAGATGGCATATCGCAGATCGGATCCGATCCGCGGACGCATTTGGGGGTCCCCAGCCACCGGGCTGGCAGGCCGCCGTCGTCATTACCAGCGTCGAGTAGGTATCCTGGTCGCCGGCGATTAGGCCATCCCTAACCCCCGGCTTGCCCTCCCACGCTGGCGAGCGAGTATCCTGAATTGTCAGGCAGCCTCGGCGCGACGACGGGAGGAGCGCCGCCGCCACGCATAAAGGCTCAATACCCCAGCACCTAAAAGGGCCAATGTGCTCGGCTCCGGAACGACCGAGAGGGCGGCAAAGAGCCCGTTGGTCTCGGCGTTGAGCCCCGTCGTGAAATACAGGATGTTGGTATCGCCGCCATTGCCGCCGTTACCGAAGGTCAGCGCCCAAAGCCCCTGCCAAGCCGCGTTGCTGTCGAGCGTGCCGAGGAACGCGCCGGTTACCGGGTTGTAGGCGTCGATCTCGCCCAAGCTATAACTGAAATTGCCGACCAGCAGGTCGCCGCCGAACGGGCCGAAACCGGCCGGGGCGAGGGCAATGCCCCACGGCGAGGCGAGGTGGCTGCCGATCTGGTCGAAGTTGATCACCGTATCGAGCAAGTTCCCGCTCGTGTCGAACTTGGCGACGGCCCCTTGGCCGGCGGTGGCCATGGTTTGCGGCGTACGGTTCGCGCCGATAGTGGCGGGCGCATAGGTCACGTAGATGTCGCCGCCGATGTTCTGCACATTGAACGGGACGAGGCCATCGCCAGTGAACGGGTTGGCGAACTTACCCGCGAACTGGGGGGTGCCGGTGACATTCGTGAAGGTGCCGTCGAAGACGTCGATGCGATTCTGCGCGCCGTTGGCGGTGTACAGAAAGGGTGCCGCGATGGTACCCCCAATGGCCAAGCCGGTGTAGGTCGCCCCCGGGGTTGTCACTTGGATCTGCGCCGGGTTCGGCGCCGCGGTCCAGGCGGAGATCGTGCCGTTCAGATTGGCAAAGATGAAGTGAGCGGCAGCGAGGGCACCACTTTGAGTTATCATGAAGGAATTGGTGGCAACGCCGCCGATCGAATTGTTGACTTGCCCGGTGGGTCCGTTGGGTGGTGCGGGCAATGCCGGGATGGAGACCACGAGGGGGGGCGGGCCGCCCGCAGGGGTCGCGGTCGTCCCGTGCACCGTGTAAAGTGTGGCGACACCCGCCGCTTGATCAGAGATCCACAGCGGGCTCGTCGCGCTCTCCGAAACACCCCAGGGGTTCTGCAGATTAGGGTCCTGAACGACGCCCGGCAAGGCGAGGTTCGAAACGAGGTTGGTCTGAGAATAGGGCGGGAGCACAGTCGCGTTGGCTATCGATGCCGTTAGGCCGAGCCCCACAAAAGCCCCGAACAGAACACTTTGTAAGCGCCTCATTGTCGTACCTCCCCCAACGAATATTAAGTCGCAGTCACAAATAGAACGGGTGTCAACACCAACGGCAAGGCTTGGTTCCGGCTATGCTGAGGCGACGGATCACTTTCTCGTGAACATGTCGGCGACCGCAACGAGCGTCCCATCGGTGCCCGGAGCGCCGAGGATCGACAGGCCGACCGGCAAACCATCAACCGCAGCGCCCGGGATGCTGACTTGCGGCACGCCGGTCAGCCCGCCATGGGCGCACAAGCAGAGAATCCGGTCGCGCTGGGCGCTTGCCGCCAACAGCGGCTCGCCGCGCTTGGGCGCCGGGAATGGCGTTGTCGGAAGGCAGAGGATCGTGCCTGGCGCCAGCAGATGACGCATCCGGCCGCGCGCCTCGTGCCGTACCAGTTGGGCCCATTGGCGCTCGGTTTCGGGGATTTGCGATCCCGTAAAAATGTTGCGCGCGACGCTGTATGCGAAGCGCGGGTTGTCCCGTTCGATCCAATCCTTAAAGGTCAGCCAGGCCTCGGAGGGCTGCAGAATGCGCTGCGCCCGCGCCCATTGGACGATGCCCGCCGGCGCCATGACCTCCTCGCGCGACTCGCCGACCATCGCCTGCAGCCGCTGGACCATCGGCTGCAGGGCGGCGCCGACTTCCGGATCGGCAAAGGCGAAAGCGTCGACCGCGACGATCAGCTTGTCGGGCAATGCCGATGGGATTGGCTCGTCGAGCATGACGCTCGCCACTTTGGCGAAGGTGGTGGCGTCGCGCGCGAACCAGCCGGTCGTGTCTGAGCTCGGCGCCTGGGGCATCATGCCCGCGACAGGAAGCCGGCCATGCGTCGGCCGGATGCCGTAGAGGCCACAGAAACTCGCCGGTACGCGCACCGAGCCGCCGGTATCGGTGCCGAGGGCGGTGTCGCAAAGGCCGGCGGCGACTGCAGCGGCCGAGCCCGATGAAGAGCCGCCGGGCACCCGGCCGGGCGCCCGCGGGTTGACCGGCGTGCCGTAGAACGCGTTCTCGCCGACGATGCCGAGAGAGACCTCGTCGGTGATCGTCTTGCCGATCAACGTCGCGCCGGCATCGAGCAGCCGCTGCACGGCCCAGGCATGCCGCGTCGGCACCGGGTTCGAGCGCGCCCAGTCGGGGTTGCCGCCGCCGGTCGGATGCCCGGCGACATCGAACAGATCCTTGGCCGCAAAGGTCAGACCGGACAGCGGTCCACCCGACCGCCCCTCGATGTGGACGCGCGGACCGGGCACAAAGGCATTGATGTCGTCATCGGGCATGTCGGGCCTCAAATCAATCACGGGATCGACAGACAGAAGGCAATATGCAAACCAAATCAGTCGAGCCGCAGGAGAACCGCTGACATGGATATGGATACCAACAAGCTGATATTGCGCAAGACGGGAGCGGTTGCCCACATCGTCCTTAACAATCCGGTGCGGCTCAACGCGATCTCCAAGGCACGGATGGCCGGCTCAAACACTCATGCCGCGAGGCGGTGCTTTCGGATCAGGGAGAGGATTTCGGCTGCGGCTGCGGGGATGTTGGTGCCCGGGCCGTAGATCGCGCTGACCCCGGCCTTTTTCAGGAAAGCGTAGTCCTTGGGCGGGATGACGCCGCCGCAGACGATGAGGATGTCGCCGGCGCCTTCGCGGTTCAACGCTTGGATCAGGGCCGGGACGAGGGTCTTGTGGCCGGCGGCATGGGTCGAGACGCCGACGATGTGGACGTCGTTCTCGACCGCTTGGCGGGCGGCCTCCTCGGGGGTCTGGAACAACGGCCCGATATCGACGTCGAAGCCGATATCGGCGAAGGCGGTGGCGATGATCTTGGCGCCGCGGTCGTGACCGTCCTGGCCCAATTTGGCGACCAGCATGCGCGGCCGCCGCCCCTCCTCGCGGGCAAAACCCTCGATCTCGCGCTGGACGCGGCGGAAGCCTTCGTCGTCCTGGTATTGCCCGCCATAAACCCCGCTCACCGCACGGATCTGCGCGCGGTGACGGGTAAACACTTTTTCGAGCGCGTCGGAGATCTCGCCGACTGTCGCCCGCGCGCGGGTTGCCTCGATCGCCAACGCCAGCAGGTTCCCGTGACCGCTCTGTGCCGCCTCGGTCAGTTCAGCAAGCGCGGCATCGACCCGATCTTTGTCGCGAAGGCGGCGGATTTGCTCGAGCCGCTCGACCTGCCGATCCCGCACTGCGGTGTTATCGACATCGAGCAGCTCGACCGAGGCCGCCTCGGCCGAGCGGTATTTGTTGACGCCGACGATCGTCTCCTCGCCACGGTCGATCCGCGCTTGGCGCCGTGCCGCGGATTCCTCGATGCGCAGTTTGGGCATGCCGGCCTCGACCGCCCTGGTCATTCCGCCCATCGCCTCGACCTCGTCGATCAGCGCGATCGCCGCAGCGGCGATCGAATGCGTCAGGCTTTCGACGTAATAGCTGCCCCCGAGAGGATCGACGACATGCGGAATGCCGGTCTCCTCGGCGAGGATCAGCTGGGTGTTGCGGGCGACTCGCGCCGAGGCTGGGGTCGGCAACGCCAATGCCTCGTCGAACGAGTTGGTGTGCAACGACTGCGTCCCGCCGAGCACTGCAGCCAATGCCTCCAAAGTCGTGCGGATGATGTTGTTGTGCGGGTCCTGCTCGGTGAGACTCACCCCCGAAGTCTGACAATGCGTGCGCAAAGCGAGGCTCGCCGGGTTTCCGGGCGCGAACTGCCGCATCAGCTGCGCCCACAGCACCCGCGCGGCGCGCAACTTCGCGATCTCCATGAAGAAATTCATGCCGATCCCGAAGAAGAACGACAGCCGCGGCGCGAACTCGTCGACCGCGAGCCCGCGCGACAAGGCCGCCCGGACATATTCCAGGCCGTCGGCGAGGGTGAAGGCGAGTTCCTGAACCGAGGTCGCGCCCGCTTCCTCCATGTGATAGCCGGAAATCGAGATCGAATTGAATTTTGGCATGTGCCGGGCGGTGTATTCGATGATGTCGGCGACGATCCGCATCGATGGTCCGGGCGGGTAGATATAAGTATTGCGGACCATGAACTCCTTGAGGATGTCGTTCTGGATCGTGCCCGAGAGCTTCTCCTGCGCCACGCCCTGCTCCTCGGCGGCGACGATGTAGCCGGCCAGCACCGGCAAGACGGCGCCGTTCATCGTCATCGACACGCTCATCCGGTCGAGTGGAATGCCGTCGAACAGGATTTTCATGTCCTCGACCGAGTTGATTGCGACGCCGGCCTTCCCGACGTCGCCGACGACGCGCGGATGGTCGCTGTCGTAGCCGCGGTGGGTGGCGAGATCGAACGCGATCGACAGCCCCATCTGCCCGGCCGCGAGATTGTCGCGATAGAACCGGTTCGAACTCCTCGGCGGTCGAAAACCCGGAATATTGCCGGATCGTCCACGGCCGGTTGGCGTACATCGTCGCCCGCGGCCCGCGCAGATAAGGCGGGAACCCCGGCATCATGTCGCGCAGCGGCGCCCTGGCGTGCTCGATCCCCTCCAGGTCCGCGGCCGTATAGAGCGGCTTGACCGGGATGCCCTCCGGTGTTGCCCAATGGAGGCTGTCGACGGCTTTACCTCGCAGTTCGGTGCGCGCCAGCTGCGCCCATTCGTCGAGGGTCTTTGCCGGCAACGGGCCGTCCTCTGCCATTGTCTTCTCCCGCAGCGGATGAAGACTATATGGTCGCCGGCGCTCGGAGGTCCATGACAGCGGCGCCGTGCAAGGTGTGCCGGAGAACGACCGCGGCAGTCAGCAGCAGAACGGCTCCGGCCTGATGCGCCGCCGCGAGCGGGATCGGCACGACCAGCAGCAAGGTCGAGATACCGAGCGCCACCTGCAACAACCCGGTTGCCAGCAGCGCATGCAGTGCTTTGCGAGCCGGTTTCGGCAGGTTAGCCCGCAGCCCCACCGCCCAAAGCAGGAAAATGGCGGTGATGGTCGCGACGGCAAGCACCCGGTGGTCGAATTGCACGGCGGCCACGTTCTCGAACCAGTTCAGCCACAACGGCTGGAGCCGGGCATAGCCGGCCGGCACGAGCCTCTCGTCCATCAGCGGAAAGGTGTTGTAGGTCAGCCCGGCGCGCGTCCCGGCGACAAAGCCGCCAGCCAGGATCGTCAGCGCGACCAGCGCGAGCACGGCTTCGGTAGCCCGCCTCCAGCCGGGACCCGCATCCGGAAACGGAAAACCGCGGACGATGCCGAGCGCCGTCCAGAGGATCGCGGCATAGATCGCCAGAGCGAGAGTGAGGTGGGCGACGAGGCGGTATTGGCTGACCTCGACGCGGTCGGCAAGGCCGCTCTCGACCATGTACCAGCCGAGCAGACCCTGCAGAAACCCGAGGAGCAGGATGCCAGCGAGCGGCGGTGCGAGCCGCCTCGGCAGCTGCCGCCGCGCCAGAAACCAGATGAAGGGCACGGCAAACACGACGCCGATGAGCCGGCCCAATAGCCGGTGCAAGTATTCCCAGTAATAGATGCTTTTGAACTCGTCCAAGCTCATTGCGAAATGAATTGTCCGGTATTCGGGGATCTGCTGGTACTTTGCGAACTCCGCGGCCCAGTCGCTAGCCGACAACGGCGGCACGATGCCGATGACCGGCTTCCATTCGGTGATCGACAGGCCCGACAGAGTGAGCCGCGTGATGCCGCCGACCACGACCATCAGGAAAATCAAGCCGCAGCAGAAGAACAGCCACGCCGCCACCGGGCGCAGGCCCGCCTCTGCTGCGGCCCTGGGCGCTACTCCAGATTTCGCAGTGCTGAGTCCCGAGAACGCCAAGATCCAACTCTGATAGTCACTCGGCGGCGCCGCGGCGGTGCGAGAAGCCCTGCTCCTGGCTGGTGATGAATTCGAGCAGCGCCGCGCGCCCGTCTTCGGTCTGGCGGCGGGCGCGCAGGATTGCGTCGCCGATCTGCGCCGGATCTTCGACCCGCTCGCTCCAGCCACCGAGGTCGCGGGCGATGTTGGCATAATTGCCGCCGAGGTCGCGGGCGCGGTAGCGCTCGTGAGACAGCGCCATCGCATGGGTTTCGATCGCCATCGTCGAATTGTTCAGGACGATCGTCAGGATCGGGATCCCGCACCGCGCCGCCGTCTCGAAATCGAGGCCGGTCATCCCGAACGCCGCGTCGCCCATGAAGTTGACGCAGAATTTGTCGGGTGCGGCGACCTTGGCGCCGATCGCGAGGCCAAGCCCGGTGCCGAGCTGGTGCGACTTGCCCCAGCCGATATAGCCGCGCGGCCGGGTCGCCCGGTAGAACGGATTGAGCTGCTCGCGCGGGCTGCCGGAATCGTGGGTGACGATCGCCTCGGCCGGGTTGACGACCCGCATGAATTCCGAGATGACGCGGTAGGGGTTGATCGGCCGCTCGTCCGAACGCAGCTTGCCTTGCCAGCGGGCCAGCCACTCCTCGCGCTTGCCGGCGACCTCCCGCGCGACCGCGTCCGGGCGCGCCTTGCCGTTCAGCCGATCGCCGACCGCCTCGATCAATTGGCCGAGCACCAGCTTGGCGTCGCCGAGGATGCCGAGATCGGCGGCGAAAGCCTTGTGCAGATCGCGCGGGTCGTTGGTCGCGTGGATGATCTTTTTGCCAGGCGGCAATGCGGGGGTGGCGATCCCATGCTTGGTGAAGCTGCAGCCGACGCCGAGCACTAGGTCCGATTTGTGGAGGAAATGACGGCCGTGCCCGGTAAAGGTGCCACCGCCGGGCCCGAGCGCCAAGGCGTGGTCCTCCGGAAAGGCGCTCTTGCCGTCGAAGGTCGTCATGACCGGCGCCTGCAGCAGCTCGGCCAGTCGCCGCAATTCCTCGGTGGCCTCGGCATAGAAGACGCCCTGCCCGGCAAGGATCATCGGGCAGGAGGCGTCGAGCAGCATGCGCGCCGCCGCCTCAATGTCGTGCTCGTCACCGGCCGATCGAGTGACCGGAACCTGCCGGTACTCGCTGGGATCGACGCTCACGTCGATGCTGTGCACATCGGCCGGCACTTCCACCATTACCGGGCCCTGCCGGCCATTCTTTACTTGGGCAAAGGCGCGCCGCATGACGTTCGCGATCTGCTCGGGCAGGATCACCTCTTCGACCGATTTGGTGAGAGCGGCGTAGGAACGGCTCGATTTGAACATCGGGAATAATTGCGCCGTTTCGCGCGGGTGGCCGAGCGGCAGAAACACGACCGGGCTCGAATCCGAAAAGGCCGTCGCGACGCCAGCGAAGGCGTTCTCCGCGCCCGGCCCGTATTGCATCGCGAACACGCCGGGGGGCCGTCCATTGGAGACGCGGGCGAAACCGTCGGCCATATGGACGCCGACCCGCTCCTGGCGGCAGATGACCGGCTTGATCCCGACCGCCGCGGCGGCCTCGATGATCGGAGTGGTCGGGAAGCAGAATAGGGTCGAGATGCCCTCACGCTTCAGGATCTCGGCAATCACGTCCATGACGAGCATCGATGGTTCCTCCCAACGGGTCGTTCCGGTGTGCCAGCGACGACGCCGGCAGACGGCCGAAGTTTAGCTTCACGCTGGGCTGCCGCCAACTGCAACAAACAGTTGTATCGACGATTGACCTTCGCTGTATCTGCAGCCAATCTACAGCGAAACTCTCCTTTGAGTTGAAGAGGTCCATGAGGTTGGCGGCATTCGCCCGAAGCCGCATGAGGTATGCAATACGATTTAGTCGATTTTAAGATCGTGATTATCGCAATGCAGCGCGTTTAGATGGGCGTCGGTCAGAATGGCAGCGCGAAAGGGGAAGCGGGCTCGGCATCCACTAAAACGTCATACTTAGAGTGAGCCGCACCGAGAGGGGCTCGACCGGCTTGAAATGGACGTCGTAGACGGGCGCTGTCTCGTTCGCCAATTGCGAGGGGTAGAAATAGTCGATCTGGTGGGCGCCGGTGTTGTCGAACAGGTTGAGAATGTCGAGCCAAAGCCTCGCCTGCTCGGAGAGTTTGTAGCCGACCCGCAGATCGAAGAGCGTCGTGGGTCTCGAGGTGACGCTGTCGTCCTCGATCAGCGGCCGGCGGCCGAAATAGCGGAAACGCAGTGCTCCGAACCAGGGACCGAGATCCTCCACGGTCGCGCTCGCGGAGGCGATCATGTTGGCCGCGCCGGGAATGTAGCTGCCGGGATGGCCGGGCTCGGTATCGGCGGCGCCGTTGTCGCCATTGGCGTAGCGCGCGTGAGTGGCGGCGAAATCGCCGTCGAGGCGCAACCAGGGAAGCGGCTTGTAGGAGGCGGTCAGCTCGATACCCTTGCGCTGGCTGGGCCGCCCGGGCGTGGTCACAGCCTCGTCCCCATCAAACGTCGCCTCGCTGGCGAGGTTGAGCACGAAGAGTGCCCCCTCGACTGTGAAATCCGACAAAGGCTTCGAACGCACGCCGACTTCGTAGCCGGTCGCCTTGGTCAATCGCGGCGTCTTGACCTGGGACACGACAGTGGGGTTGCCCTGCATGAAATTGATTTCGGTCGCCAGCGCGTCGACATTCGTCAAGGCGCCCCGTAGATCGTTGCTGTGAAAGCCCTGGCCGACGCTGAGGTAATATTCGGTATCCTGCCACGGGCCGAAGATCAAATTGCCCTTGGGGCTGGTGACGGCCTGGAAAATATTCCCGGAATTGGCCTGCAAGGTGCTTTCGTCCGAGCCGCGGTAGAGATCCTCGCGCAGACCCGTCATCGTGCGGAATTTGTCCGCCCACTGGATCTGATTCTCGATGTAGACGCCGGCGCTGAGTTCGATCACATGGTCGTCGCGCACCGTGAAGCGCACCACCCGGCCAGTGGTTTCCGCGAGATCGATGATGTCGTCGATGCGGGTCTGGAAACCGATCGTGTTTTTCGCGTCGTAGCCGAGATGTTGCCGGGCATCATATAGCTGACATTCCCGCCGTAGATCTTGCGCCGGCTGCTGTACGAACTGGTCGCCGATCGGCGGCGGAAATGTCACGAAGCCGTCGAAATTATTGAACAGCTGCAATTGATAACCGATGAAATAAGCATTGGCGTTGACCTGCCGGTATCGGTCGTCACCGCTTATTTGGTCGAGAAGCTGTAGCGCTCCGAGCTGCCGCCGTCGGTCGGATCGAACGGGCAATAGAGGCAGATCAGCCCCTCGCTCACCGCGCGTTGCGGGATCTGATTGGTCGCATGGAAGGCATCATTCATGTGCATGCCGGTGAACGAGAAACCGTCATTCGCATTTCCCTGGCTGTAGTTGAGCACCAGGTTGCCTTTGTTGTAATTGTCCGGGATCTCCATGGTCCATTGGCGTGCACATATTCTGCCGCGGCCAGGATTGCCGGCGCCTGCGGGACGCGACATCGCGCCGAGCCCGCGGTAATCGCCGAGCGTCCCGGCAGTCACCACGGCGAGGTCGTGAGGCAGCGTGTCCACGTAATTGATCTGCACTGCCCCGGCCG
>CAVSZA010000024.1:0-193955 GCA_963732095.1 uncultured Alphaproteobacteria bacterium | reverse complement strand
TTTCGCTTCAATCCGTCCGGCCGGCATGAGAAATCCGGGTTAGTGGTCATAGTCGCCGCGGACTTTCGCTTCCCGGAATGCATTCTCGCCGCATCCGCGATGGCATGGCTTTCCGCCCCAAGAATGTGTCGGGCTGTCGGTGATATCGCGGCGGCAGACGATGCAGATGACGGCCGCGGATCTACCAGAAAAGTTGATGATTTGGGTGGAGGGTCGCAGCGCCGCGATCACCTCGGGTTTGTGTCGCCGAATTTCATGGATCAGATCGGTTGGAGGACGATCCCGGTCAAAATCGACATGTAGAGCCTGCCCGCGGACCGCCAGCGACACGTCGGCGGCGCGGCATCGCTCAAGCAGATCGGCTATGGCCCGGCTCATAGAATGATCCTTCCACGGCCCGGCTTGGGACCATCAACGGGTGCGAACTCCGCATCGCGATCGATGCCATTTTCACTTTTTTCCCCGGACAGGGGTGTTTGTAACTCTACGCCGCTACAAACCTCAGAAACGCTGGGATTTTGACCATTTTCCAGAACGCTACAGGCTTCGCCATGTAGCGTTCCAAAATCGGGTTCTAAGCCGTAGTTTTGGTTGCTTTGTGGCGGTGTAGCGTTCTGAAAGGGGATAGGGGGCAAGTAGCGAGTCAACGGATCTCGAAACGCGGAGAGGTAATAGCCTTTCCGCACGTGATCCCGGATTCGGACGTTTTGCGGCGTGACATGCAGCGGCGACAGCAGATCGGCGAGTTGGTTCTTGCTGATTTGTTTGCGCTGCCTTCCCCATTCCGACCAAGGCCGCCCTTCGAGCTCGACAAGACAAGCGACGATATCGTCGCTCCATAGGCGATCGACATGCTTATTCGCAAAGACATCGCGGATGTCGGCGAGCAATTTAATCCCGATGCTGTCATCATCAACCGTTCCGTCACCTGACAGTTCTCGCGCGGCCGTTCGGGCGCGAACCGGCCACTCGCCGCCGGCTAAGTCGGCGATTGCAATGCAGAACTCCCAGGCGTCCATTGCCCGATCATTGAGAGACTCTGGCATTTTCGGCTCAATACCCGCTAACTCGGTTGCATGGTCCGCAGCCCAGCGGGCGGCTTTCCGCGCAAGCTCGATCAGCGGGGCGCCATCGCGACGGCGCAGCCGTGCTACCTTTTCCGTCCGGAGCTTACGCTTCATTTCGATCACGAAACTCCGATCGGTGATCGTATGGGGCATGCGGCCAATACCGGCGATTGCTTGCGGGCACCAGGTCGAGAACTCTCGTGCTTCCCATTTTTCACCGACTGGCACGAGACGAAGCACCTTAGCGCCGGTTTTATCGAATCCGCTGTTGATGATGCCGTGCAGCTCCGGGTCGTCTTTAAGATAAGTATCGACTTCGTCGAGCAGCAGCGTCGGCCGATATTCCTCGATCACTCGGAATAGGGTTGCCGCCTTGATATTGGCTGTTGCCTGTGGTCGAGGCACCAAGCGCGCGAGTACTCCGAGCAATCTAGTCTTACCGCTGCGCATCATGACGCTCTTGATGAGCAGCTTGGGAGCAACCTCTACGACATCGAACAAGTGCGTTTGCATGGCCCACAGCGCCACGCCGTCGCCTTGGGCCTGAGTTAAAATCACGTGCTTGCGTATCGTCCTCGACAGATCGGTGAGCAATTCCGCGCCGTCCACTGGCTCGGGCCACGGGTCAATCTCGGGAAATCCGACCGGTCGGCCCGAACCGGCCGCCTTGTCACCGCCGCTGCGAATGATTGCGCCTCGCTCGAGCTTTACTAAGCCATCAAGCTGCGAAATACCTATTCCAAGCTTCTGTGCGACCTCGCCCCGTTCGATCACGTATTTCACAGGCGAAAGAGTGACCAGGCGACAAACCTCGCGCGTGATTTCTCGCTCTGATGCCGGCTTTCTCTGAGGCTTTTGCGGAGGGCGGGCAGGCTTGAAGACGATCCGAGGCTCTGCCGATTTGAGCATCTGCACCAAAACGTCGGGACTGACGCCATCGGGTAGTGCGTCGGCCAGATCCCATTTTTCTGGCCACCCGTCCGGGATCATAACATCGGCAACGGAAGCGGCGCCTGCATCGCTCGCCAGTTTCGCCGTAGCGTCCGCGAACCCGGAACCGGGGCCATCGGCATCGGGCCAGATGACGACAGATCGCCCAGCGAGTAGCGGCCAATCCTTCGATTTGTGTGGCGACTTGGCGCCATTCATCGGCGAGATCGGGACGTAATCGGGAAATATCCGCCGAGCAGCGTCGACCTTCTTCTCGCCCTCGACGATAAGGACGGGATCCTTGGGCCGGGCTAAGAGCTCGGGTCGGCCATAGAACGGAGTGCCGCTATCCTTCCACCCCTTCCAATGCCAACCGATGCGGGTCCGTCCGTTTTTGGTCAGGCCGCCATACCGATAGGGCAAGAACGTCTTGCCAGGAGTCCCGTCCGAATTTGTGGTTTCGAACCGGCAAACGTAACCATCGAGCAGCCCCGCCTCGTTATAGTATGGCCAGACCGCGGACGGCTTCCCGAGCTTGAAATGGTTGATCTCAATCCTGGAGCCTGGCGGTGGCACCGTTGGCTGAAATTGCTCTTCAGACGGCAGATGTGGCGTTTCAGTCGGATCGATGGGCTCGAACATCGGATCAACGGCCATAGCGGGCCTCCATGCTGATGCCGAGCATGTCGGCTAGCCTTTCGGCGGCCTCGATCTGACTGAGGTGTGAAAGATAGGCGGCCAACGAAATTACGTCGCCGCCCCGGTCGCCGGTCGCGAAGTCCGCCCACCGACCGGTATTCAGGTTGATACGGAACGAACCTCTGTGGCGGTCATGCCGGATAGGATTCAGAGCCACGTATTCCCTACCCTCCCTGCGACCGCCAGGAAGCCACCGGCTAAGAAGCGCCGGTAATGAGCAGAGCGCGATGCGATTAATATGATCGAAGTTAACCGACGGCCGCCGACCGGAGCGATTTTCCTGGTTTTTGCTTGATTTTACAGTCAGCTTGTGCACAACGAGGTCTTTCACACGAGTAATCCTGGTAGTGATCCCCTGCTGTGGTCGCCTGCGGCGGGGCTCCCATTTCCTAACTTTGAGGACTTCGTTCATCGACGACGCCCGAGTAAGCCTCGAGAACTAGCGCAACTACGGTGTCGCTAAACCGGCTTCTGAGATCCGGCGGCAGCTCGAGCACTGGCAAATACTGCCGCGCCGTTGACGCCGCCCTTGTGACTTCCACCCGCGTCGAGCACTGGTTTCGCTGGCAGCGCGGTATAGGGGACGCCCGTTTTGGCCGACAAAGATTCCGACTTTGTTGATTGCCCACGGGGACGCTAGAACGCGTGCCCATCCGAGCAGTTTTCCCGACGGCATCGACTCGAAATCGAGCAATTTCGTTCGCGGCCGGTCGGCTCCCCCGCCGAAGTTGATCGCCTCGCCACGGCGCAGTTTGCCCAAGGTCACGGTCATGGCAGGGCTCGATCGGCCCATGCGTCAGGCTCGATCACAGGAAGCGCTCGCCGCCTACGAGCTGTGCGAAACGAGCTTTGATGGCGCGCTTTGAGGCGACGATCTGGCTGCCGAGCTTCCCGGCTGGAATAAAACCCTTTGAAATCCAGCCCTGCACTTGTTTTCGAGTGACCGGTTCTTCGCTCAGTTCGTCGTTTATAAATTTTGCGATAGCGTCGCAGCCCCGCATTACGTCACCGCCTTTATCCAAGGGGTCGTCTGCCGATTTATGTACTTTCATTGGCGCTCTTTCTCCGGAATGTATTGCCATCGGTTCGAACTAACCTTCAGGGCCGCTTGCCGTCTCTCCAGCTGATTGAGCGCGTGCGTAACCGAGGTGTAAGCAAGCGGCTTTCCGGTAGCGCCGGCGACAAGGTGGATAAGCTCCGTGGGTCCGCAGCTCTTCGGCGCAACGGATCGCAATGCTGCTTCAACCAGGTTGGCGTTTGCCCCCCTTTCAACTGGCGTATAGACGCCCGGCTGGAGAGCGCGCTTGATGGCGACTCTGCGGCGAGCTCCGGGCGCGGTAGGATCAGGCATCTTGGCAATTTGATTGCGCAGCGCCTCAATTCCCGCCGCGAAGCCCTCCACGAACCCTTCTTCAAACCCTTCGCGCCGCGCCGCGGCGAGTAACTCCTCGAGCGCGCGCGCGGTATCTGCTGATGCTGCCATAAGCTTTTTCCCCTCCTCCGCTGGAGTGCTGCCGTCACGCTTTCTTCTGCCGCAGTCACCGTCGCCACCTCTGCCACCGCAGCCACCGTCGGCGCCTCTGATACCGCCACCGTAGGCGCCTCTTATACCGCCACCTTCTCCGTCTTTTCCACCACCATTGTTGGGACCTCTAACTCCACCGGAGTTACCTCCTCAGTCACCTAAAAACGATTATCATCGATCGGGCGCAAGGCGCAAGTGATTACGATTCTCTTCCTGGCCTTGTCGCAGGTATGTCGCAAAAACTCGCGAGAAGCCTGGGGAAGCGGGGGGATTTGCCGAGGTTTGGCGCGATCTAACGAGACACGAAAAAAGCCGCCGGAGGCGGCCATCTTTTCTTCAAGTAGCTGGAATATTAGGATTATTTGGCTGGGGCGGGAGGATTCGAACCTCCGTATGGCGGAATCAAAATCCGCTGCCTTACCACTTGGCTACGCCCCAACCGGCGACAGCATAACGTACCCCGCCCGATCCCCGAAGGGATTTGCTTGACGGGTCACCCTGCGCACACGGTTCCGACCGGTGCGAACAGAGCCCGATCAGCCTTAGTCTTGGTGCTCGAAGGAATAGAACAGCGGGTCAAGGCTATCAGGGCGTTCAGGCCGTACTATTGCATCTGCGGATGAACGGATGCCGCGTGAGGGGCATCCATATTACCCCTTAGTTTAGGAGACTCTTAAAAGCCCCGCGAGTGGCGGCCGAGGTGGGGCCGTAAAAGGGGGTTCACGACAAACCAGCGACCGGCGGATCGTCCATCCGGGCATCGGAACTCAGCTCACTCCGGTTGCCGGCGAGCTCAGCAGCGTCTGTTGGGCGGACTTCACGAGGCATTACTGAATTTTACGACGATTAACGGGCCCAGGCCGGCCAGCCGTGCCACGTTGCAGCGGCGTATCAACACCGAAGGAGATACCGCCGTGAAAACCGAGGATGCAAGGGCTAGACGCATGGTGCCACTCGACGCGCCATCCTACCTGGCAGCCGACGCGAAGCACGAGATCTCTGCAGCGCTGACAACTCTGCTCGCAGACATGTTTGCGCTGTATGTGAAAACCAAGAATTTTCACTGGCACGTGTCCGGTCCACACTTCCGCGATTACCACCTGATGCTGGATGAGCAGGGGACGCAAATTTTCGCGACGACCGACGACATCGCCGAACGCGTCCGTAAGCTCGGCGGCACGACCATTCGCTCGATCGGCCATATCGGGCGCCTGCAGCGGGTGTTGGACAATGAAGCCGACTACGTCACTGCATCCGATATGCTGTCCGAGCTTCGCGACGATAATAATCAGCTGGCGGCGCGTCTGCGCGAGACACACTCGCTCTGCGAAGAACACCAAGATGTTGCCACTGCGAGTTTGATCGAGATTTGGATCGACGAAGCGGAGAAGCGGACCTGGTTCCTTTTCGAAGCCACCCGTCACGGTTAAGCCTTCGCGCATTGTCAAAGGCGCTGGCGAAATAGCCGTCGTCCGAAACGAGGTCGGCTATCGCCAACGCCGCCTTTCGTGCCAGTAACAGCGGCCAGCAAAAGGAGTGACCGCATGACGACATTCATCACCAAGGACGGCACGGAGATTTTCTACAAGGACTGGGGTTCGGGCCAGCCGATCGTGTTCAGCCACGGCTGGCCGCTGTCGGCCGACGATTGGGACGCGCAGTTGCTGTTTTTCCTCAACCATGGCTATCGCGTCATTGCCCATGACCGCCGTGGTCATGGTCGCTCGATCCAAACCGCCGATGGCCACGATATGGACCATTATGCCGACGATTTGGCGGCTCTAACGGCGCATCTCGACCTGAAAAATGCCATCCATGTCGGCCATTCCACCGGCGGCGGCGAAGTAGCGCGCTATCTGGGTCGGCATGGCGAAAGCCGGGTGGCCAAGGCGGCGCTGATCAGCGCGGTGCCGCCGCTGATGGTGAAGACAGCGGCTAATCCGCGGGGCCTTCCCAAGGAAGTGTTTGATGGCTTCCAGGCGCAACTCGCCGCCAATCGTTCACAATTCTATCGCGACGTCGCGGCCGGGCCTTTCTACGGCTACAACCGGCCGGGTGCGAAAGCCTCGGAAGCCGTCATCCAGAATTGGTGGCGCCAAGGCATGATGGGGGGTGCCAAGGCGCATTACGACGGCATTGTGGCCTTTTCGCAAACCGATTTCACGGAAGACCTCAAGCAGATCACCGTCCCGGTGTTGGTCATGCATAGCGAAGACGACCAGATCGTGCCTTATGTCGCCGCCGGGCCACTGTCCGCTAAGCTGCTGAAGAACGGAACCCTGAAGACCTATAAGGGCTTCCCGCACGGCATGCCCACAACGGAAGCGAACACGATCAATTCCGACCTGTTGGCGTTCCTCAAAACCTAGTGGCCGGAACCAAACAGTTGACTGGCATCATGGAGCCGCCGCGGAGATTGCTTCATCGCTCCGCTCCTCGCAATGACAGCCATTTGTGGTGTCATTGCGAGCGAAGCGAAGCAATCTCGTGTGGCAGGCCGGATACCAATTGTGAGGTTTGCAGCACTAGCCTCGGCCAGAATTCACCATGACAGTTTTTCCCGTCGTGCCCTCCGCCCATGACGGTTCGGTCGCTAAAAGGAGAAGATTCGCTGCAGACTGGCTGCAGATGCAGCGAGACGGGCGGCTCAAAGGCGTAGTGGAGCGGCGAAACCGTTAGATCTCGCCTTCTTGTTTCAGCATGCGGATGCTGTTGCGGAGTGCCTTCAGCGTGTCCTCGAGCTCGGCTTCGCTGTGGGTTGCGGAGACGATGCCGCCGGGGCTGCCGTTGAAGTCGACCCCGCCGGTCATCATCGCCAGCCGCAATTTATGGACGACCCCGGCCTGGCGGTTGCCGGCGAGCGCCTCGGCCGGCTGCTCCAGCGCGTCGAAGCGGGTCGGGACGATCGTCTGGTGGTCGGGGTTCGTGAAGATGTGGAAGTTCGAAAACATGCGGTAGGCAGCCCACGGCACGTGCTCTTCTTCGAAGACTTCGTTGATCCGGCGACACAGGGTGTCAGAGTAGCGATTGGCGAGGGCGCAAGCATCGGTCGTGCCGACGATTTCGAGCGCCGCGACCCCGGCGGCGGCCGACAGCGGGTTGGCGTTGAACGTGCCCTGATGCGAGATCTTCTCGCGGTCGGAGGCCTTGGTGACCTGGAAATCGAGCAGGTCGAGGATGTCCTTGCGGCCGGCGACCGCCCCGCCGGGCAACCCGCCGGCGAGGATCTTCGCCAATGTCGTCAGATCCGGCCGGATGCCGTATTCGGCCTGTGCGCCGCCCGGCGAGACGCGGAAGCCGGTGACGACCTCGTCAAAGATCAGCACGACGCCGTGTTGCCGGGTCAGTTCACGCAGAGCGGTCAGGAATTTCGGGTCGATCGGCAGCCGGGCGCCGTGGGCGCCGGTCGGCTCGATGATCGCCCCGGCAATGTCGTCGTTCTGTTCAAGAAGGCGGGCGAGCCCCTCGGCGTCGTTTTGCTCCGCCAAGAGAAGACCGCCGGCAACCCCCGACAGGACGCCCGGCGTCGGGGTGCCGTCGAAATGGCTCGCATAGCCCGATGTCATGTGATCGTGCCAGCCGTGAAAGTGATGCTTGAAGCGAATCAGCTTCGACTTGCCGGTGAAGGCGCGGGCGAGCCGCACGGCCATCAACGTCGCCTCGGTGCCGGAGGACGTGAAGCGCACGCGCTCGGCTGATGGCACGAGCTTCAGAACCCACTCGGCCCAGGCGATCTCGGTCTCGTGCGAGGCGCCGAAATGCGTCCCGCGTTCGATCTGCCGGTTGACCGCCTCGACGACCTTCGGATGGCAATGGCCCAGCAGGAGCGCGCCGTGACCCCCGAAATAGTCGACATAGCCATTGCCGTCGACATCCCATTTACGCGGCCCGTTCGCCCGCGTGATGTAAAGCCCGTACGGCTCGATATAGCGCAAATCATGGGTGACGCCGCTGGGGAACAATCGGCTCGCCTTTTCGGAGGCCGCCGCCGAACCCGGCGTCGCGGCGCGATAGGCGGCGATGATCGGCGAATTCGTCGTCAGGGTATCGGGCATGGCGTGACTCCACGATCGGTAGAGGCTTTGACAATGTTAGGCCCAATGCCGCGCTGGGCCAATGAAAAAGGCCGCCCCGAGAGGCGGCCTTTCCGTTAACCGATAACCGGCGGCCAATCACGGCCGCGAGCCGTCGCCCTCAGGCGAGGACCTCCAGCTGAGTGGGGATCCTGGTCACGGCAGCGGATGACCGCGGTTTAGGGATAGACACAGGATCACCTCCTTTCGGTTGTTGCGACGAAGAGCTGTAACCTACGAAAAACGCCCCAACACGACAAGCGATCTTATTCTCAATCGAAGCGCTCGCTACGCGCCACTTTCGCGTTACACTCAGGAAAACCCAGGAATTCAGCCAAAAGGAGTGACAATGCGCCGCAGCGAAGACCGCATCCTGACGACACATACCGGCAGTCTGCCGCCCCCGCCGGAGCTTACCCGTCTCTATGTGCGCCAGGCGCGGGGAGAATCGGTCGACCTTGCCGATCTCGAAGGACTGGACCAGGAGGCGTTGCGCTCGGTCCTGCGCAAGCAGGCCGAGGCAGGGTCGACATCGGCAACAACGGCGAGCAGCAGCGCGAGTGGTTATTCCTCCACATCCGCCACCGCGTGACCGGGTTTGGCAGATCGTGGCAGCGCCGGACGAGGGCCGACGCGCTGCGTTTCAAGGCAACTGGGTGGCAGTGAGGCAAGGGAAACGACAGCCGGGAACGTGCTAGAAAAGCTATTTGCCAATTGACAAATGTTTCCTATTCTGGTATCCTAAGGGGTACGGTATCTTCAAACCTGCCGAGACGGATTCGCCGGTAATGACAGCTTGCGACGGTTGCATTTATGGCCGCGAAGAACCAAAAAAAAACGCGAAGAACAGCGACCGAACAGCCGTCATCTGGCTGTTTTTCAGATCGCCGAACGATCGACCGCCTAGGAATTCCGCGAAGGAGGATATGTCGATCGCTGATAAATTGCTGTGAAAACAGCAAAAACAGCCAAACTCGCCGGGTGGCCTCCCCATGTTGTCCATATTATGAAAGCTCCTGAGCCACTGTCATCTTCGTGTGTGAGCTTTTCACACTGCAGCCTCAACGGGTTGTTCGATTTCAGAGGAGCTTAAAGATCGCAAGAGCGGGAAGATCCCAATGACACCGCGTAATGCCGAGCCCTTCATTGCCGCACGCGATCTGCTATTGCGGCTGCGCACCGATTACGGTGCGATCTCCGGCAAGATCCGCCGTGCGGAGCTGCGCCAACAGGAAGAAGCGCGGCGGCGCGATGGGGTGCGGGGGCCAGCCGAGTTTTGGGAAGAAGATTTTCCCGAACTGGCCGGTCGCAGTCCCGCGAGGATTGGTACATGACATACGCCCTGCACGGGCGGGTCGGTCTGGTCACCGGCGCGGGCAGCGGCATTGGACGCGCAATCGCGCGGCGCCTGTCCCGCGAGGGTATGGCGATTGCCGTGCTCGACCGCGACGGCGCAGCCGCTGAGGCCATTGCCGCGGAAATCGGCGGTCTCGCCGCGACCGCCGATGTGACCTCCGAAGACGAGGTCGGCCGTGCCGTCGAGGCCGTTCTCCCCGGTCTCGGGCATATCGATCTGCTCGTCAACAACGCCGGCATTGCGTGGATGGGGCCGGCGCTGGAGATGCCGCTCGAGGCATTGCAGGCGATGCTGCGGGTCAATGTCGAAGGCGTGTTCATCGTCAGCCGCGCCGTGCTGCCGCACATGATCGCGCGGCGCTCGGGCTCGATCGTCAACCTCGCCTCGTGGGCCGGCAAGTCCGGCAATGCCTATTTCGCAGGCTACAGCGCCAGTAAATTCGCGGTGATCGGCCTGACCCAGGCTCTGGCGCGCGAGATGGCGCCGCACGGTATCCGGGTCAATGCGATCTGCCCCGGGATCGTCGTCGACACCGCGATGCGCACCGCGATCGAGTCGCAACAGCGCCATTATGGTCTTCCCGAAACCGCAGCGCGCGAAAAGTCGATCCCGATCGGACGCGTGTCGGTCCCCGATGACGTGGCCCGGGTCGCCGCCTTTCTCGCCTCGGACGAATCGTCCTACATGACCGGCGAGTCGATTAACCTCTCAGGCGGCTTGCTGATGGATTGAGGTGCGATGGAGACCGTGACTGATGCCCCAAAGCAGTGATCTTTACGACCAGGATTTTTTTCTCTGGACGGAGGAGCAGGCGGCAGCGCTGCGCCGTGCCAAAGAGTCGAATCTGCCACTCGATTGGGAGAACCTGGCGGAGGAGATCGAGAGCTTGGGTAAATCGGACCGCCGGCAGCTGACCTCGCAGATACGGCGGATTCTTCGCCACTTGCTCAAGCTAGAAGCTTCGCCGGCGGCGCGGCCGCGCTCCGGGTGGCGATCGACTATCATCGATGCGCGGTCGCAGATCGAGGAGGTGCTGAGCGACAGCCCCAGTCTTCGCCGTGAGGTCGATCGCTTAGTCAAGGACCAACTGGCCGCGGCCGCAGAACTAGCTTCCTCTGATCTCGGCCAGCACGGCGAACAGCCTGACCTGGTTCGTGCGCGCCTCCAGAAAGGCGGTTTCACAGCCGAGCAGGTGATCGGCGACTGGTTCCCCGAGGCATTCGGATAAGTCAACCGTCATACTTGGCAGAACCAACCGGGCGACCGTGGACATGCACGTGCCGGCCGCCCGCTTCTTCGAGAATGCGCGTCGCCGTCAGCTCGCGATCGGGATCTTCGCAGCGTACCCATAAGAGTGCCGCGCCGGCTTCGAGTGCCGCTCTGAAATCCTCACTGTGCCTGGGCGCGGTGTAATCGTCGAAGAGCTCTTTTAGTGCCGCGCCGCCGAGCCCAGCGCCGACGATTGCGGCGACCGTGACGGCAATCGGCCCGCCGGACAGCACGACGATGCCGGCCACGGTCAGCGGCGCGATGTATTTGATTTCGTCCGCGAGACCCGCCGGCAGGAGTTTCGGCTCGCGCGCGGGCGGCTCGCCGGCGGCGGCGAGCGAATCGTGCGAGGCCAGCACCGAGAGATCGCTTGTCTCAAAGCCGGCGGCGAGCAGGTTCGAGACGGCTCGGTGGAAATGGTCGCGGTCGGGAAACGAGGCGACCGCCTCGCGAATGACCGGAAAAGACGGCGAACTTTCGGCCATGCCGATCCTCTCTTTCGTGCTCGAATATTCTCTTATGCTACCGTCAAACACCCGCCAGCGTCGCCCCTCGCCGATGAACGACCATTCCCCTCCGCCGCCCTCGCCGGTGATGGCCCAATACCTCGAGATCAAAGAGGCGAACCCGGGCTGCCTGTTGTTCTTCCGGATGGGCGACTTTTTCGAGCTGTTCTTCGACGACGCGGTCGCCGCCGCGCAGGCCCTCGATATCGCGCTGACCAAGCGCGGCCGGCACGACGGCGCCGACATCCCGATGTGCGGCGTGCCGGTGCACACCGCCGAAGCCTATCTCGCGCGGCTGATCCGCGCCGGGTTCAAGGTCGCGATCTGCGACCAGACCGAAAACCCGGCCGAGGCGCGGCGGCGGGGCGGCAAGGGGCCGGTGCGGCGGGCGGTCACCCGCGTCGTGACCGCCGGCACCCTCACTGAGGAGGGCCTCCTCGACGCGCGCCGGCACAATTATCTCGCCGGCATCGCCGAGGTGGGAGGCGAGATCGGGCTTGCCTGGCTCGATTTGTCGACCGGTGTCTTCGAGCTGATGTCGAGCACCGAGCCGACCCTCGCCGGCGATCTCGCCCGCCTGATGCCGGGCGAGATCCTGCTGCCGGAGCGCCTGTTGACCCGCCCCAAGCTCTTCGAGCTGTTGGCCGAATGGAAGCCGGCTCTGACGCCGCTGCCCAATCCACGATTCGAGAGCGAGGCTGCGCGCCGTCGTCTGCAGGAATTTTACGGGGTCGGCGCGCTCGATGGGTTCGGCGGTTTTGGCCGCGCCGAGCTCGCCGCTGCTGGTGCCCTGATTGATTACGTCGGGTTGACTTAACAGGGGCGGGCGCCGCATTTGCAACCGCCGCGGCAGGTTATGCCGGCTTCGGTCATGCAGATCGATGCCGCGACCCGCCGCAATCTCGAACTGATGGCAACCCTCGCGGGCGAGCGCAAGGGCAGCCTCGTCGCGACGATCGATCGGACCGTAACCGCGGGCGGCGCCCGCCTCCTCGCCGATTACCTCGCGGCGCCGCTGACCGCGCCTGCCGCGATCGCGGAGCGGCTCGACGGGGTCGGATTTCTTGTCGACCGCCCGGAGCTGCGTGAGACCTTGCGCGAGCGGCTGAGGCGCTGCCCCGACATCGAGCGGGGTTTGACCCGTCTCGCCCTCGGCCGCGGCGGTCCGCGCGACCTTGCGGCATTGTGCCAGTCGCTGGGGGAAATTGCTGCGTTGCGCGACATGCTGGTCGAGCCGGGTCTCGTGCCGTTGCCCGAACGGCTCGCTGCGGCGCAGCGGGGGCTCGGCGAGCACGGCGCCCTCGTCGAGCGCCTCCGCCGTGCACTCGCCACAGAATTGCCGCTCTTCGCCCGCGATGGCGGTTTCATCGCCGCCGGATATTCACAAGAACTGGACGAATGGCGCGGCCTGCGCGACGAGAGCCGCCGCATGATCGCGGCTTTGCAGGCGCGCTATGCCGGCGAGACCGCGATCGGCGCCTTGAAGATCCGCCACAACAACGTCATCGGCTATTATATCGAGGTGTCGGCGAACCATGCCGGCAAGCTCGGGGCGGAATTTATTCACCGCCAGACGATGGCGGGCACGCAGCGCTACACGACGGCCGAATTGGCCGATCTCGAAACCAAGATCGCCAGCGCCGCCGAGCGGGCTCTGGCGCTGGAATTGCGGCTCTACGAGGATCTCGTCGGTGAGGTGATGGCTCGCCGTACCGAGATCGCCGCCGCCGCCGCGGCGCTCGCCGCACTCGACCTCGCGGCGGCGCTGGCCGAACTCGCGGCTGGGGCGCTGTGGGTGCGGCCTGTCGTCGACGAGACCACCGCCTTCGAGATAGTGGGCGGGCGTCATCCGACCGTCGAGGCGGCGCTGGCCGGGGCGGGCAGGGGAGGGGGGTTCGTCGCCAATGATTGCGCTTTGGAGGACCGCATCTGGCTCGTCACCGGGCCCAACATGGCAGGCAAGAGCACGTTTTTGCGGCAGAACGCGCTGATCGCCATCTTGGCGCAAATAGGCTCCTATGTACCGGCCCGCTCGGCGCGGATCGGCATTGTCGATCGCCTCTTCAGCCGGGTCGGCGCCGCCGACGATCTGGCGCGCGGCCGCTCGACCTTTATGGTCGAGATGGTCGAGACCGCGGCGATCCTGAACCAGGCCGGGCCGCGATCGTTTGTGATCCTTGACGAAATTGGCCGCGGCACTGCGACCTTCGACGGCCTCTCGATCGCCTGGGCCACTCTCGAGCATCTGCACGAGATCAACCGATGCCGCACCCTCTTCGCGACGCATTATCACGAATTGACCGCGCTCGCCGCCAAGCTCGCGGCGCTCGCCTGCCACACGATGCGGGTCAAGGAATGGAAGGGCGACGTCGTTTTTTTGCACGAGGTCGGCCCCGGCACGGCCGACCGGTCCTACGGCATCCATGTCGCCAAGCTCGCCGGCTTGCCGAAGGCCGTAACAGCCCGCGCCGAGGAGGTGCTCGCGGTGCTCGAAAAAGGCGAGCAGAGCGGGGCGCTGGCGCGCCTCGCCGACGACCTGCCGCTGTTCAGCGCCGCCCGTCGTCACGCCGAGCCGCCGCCGCGCGAATCCGCCGCCGACACGCTGCTGCGCGACACCCGCCCCGACGAGCTGACCCCGCGCGAAGCCCTCGACCTCATCTACCGGCTCAAGGCGCTGGCGGCGGAATAAGGCACCGAGTGCCCGTTCGTTCATTGTCTGCTAGAGGGGAAAATACCGGGAAGAAAATACCGGGAAAGAGCGGGTCGTGGGCGGGCCAGGCGACCAGTTAAACCGCTACCCCGCGGTGATCGGGGACACCCTACACTCACCGAAACGCGCGCTGCAGAGCGGCTCGACGGATGATACCCTGGCTCCGAGTTAACTCCCCACAGGCCAGGAGCTGCCGATGCGCCCACCGGGGGGACCCGCGACCCGCGGTGCCGTTTTGCCGACATCGAGCGCTGTCGAGGAGAATGTCGGAAAGCAAGTGCTCGCGGAACTGCGTGGCTCCCTTCGAGAGCTCACGAAGCTGCTCGAGCCGCACGGCGATCGTGAAGCTTCGGCTCGTCGGGAAGAACCGCTCGAGAAACCCGAGGAGCGCGCCAATGCTCAGGTGAACCTCGGCCTTGCTTACGCGCAACGCGTTGAAGGCGACCGGTCGCAGAACTGGGAATTGGCGATCGCCGCGTTCGAAGATGCGCTCTCGGGCCTGACGAAGCAGCACAATCCGGAAGAGTGGGCCGAGGCACACATGCATCTCGGCGTTGCCTACCGAGATCGCCTCGCCGGCGGCCGTTCGGATAACCAGGAGCGGGCCATCCGAGCCTTCGAGGACTGCCTTTCGGTCGCGACGCGCGAGCGCCACCGGGAGCAATGGGCGGCCGCCCGGATGAACCTCGGCATCGCGTACGGGGAGCGTCTTGCTGGCGACCCGTTGAAAAATCGCGAGCAGGCCATTCGGGCCTTTGAAGACAGCCTCTCGGTGTGGACGGCCAAGCACCACCCGGACGACTGGGCCACCGTTCAAATGAACCTGGGTGTCGCTTACCGCGAGCGCGGCGCCGGCAAGATCTGGGAAAATCAGGAGCGCGCGATCGCCGCCTTTGCGGACGCCCTCTCAGTCTGGTCACGCGAGACCCATGCCGAACAGTGGGCGGCCGCTTGTATAAGCCTCGGCACCCTTTATTGGCAGCGTGTCGCCGGCCACCGGTCGGAGAACCGTGAGCGGGCGATTGCCGCCTTCGAGGACGCCCTTTCGGTCTTGACCCGCGAAACGAACCCGGAAGGGTGGGCGGCCGCTACGATGAATCTCGGCATCGCCTACCGGGAGCGTGCCGCTGATGAGGGCTCAGACAGCCGAGACCGAGCCATCGAGGCTTTTGAGGGGGCTCTGTCGGTCTGGACCCGCGAACTCCAAGCCGACGGTGTGGGCGGCCGCTCGGATGCAACTAGGCGGCACCTATCTGGAGAATTCGGCCGGCGACCGGAAGCGAAACCTGGAGCGGGCGATAGCCGCCTTGGAGGACGCCCTATCGGTTCTGACGCGCGAGACCAATCCGCAAGAATGGGCCGCCGCTCAGATGAAGTTGGGCATGGCCTACCAGGAACACCTGGCCGGAAATCGGTCGCAGAACCGAGAGCGGGCCATCGCCGCTTTCGAGAATGCCTTGCTGGTCTGGACCCGCGAGCGCAATCCGAAAGAGGTGACCGCCGCCCGCGCGAACCTCGAGGCTGCGTGCCGGGACCGCTTCCGCGAGTGGCAGGAAAGCCGCGTTACGATTGGCCCCGTCGCGGCGCGGGACATCAAGATCATCCGCCTCGTCACCTCGGCACATTTCATGAGCCATTTCTACGAGATCATGGAATCTGCTCGCCGCTTGTTCGCTGGCGCCATGGTCGCCGACCGCAGTGGGGCGATCGGGGAGAGAGAAACGACGACGACTGCTCTCGAGAAAGAATGGATCGCCAGCATAGCCGTTCCCACTGCAGCCTTGGCAATCGCCGGCATTGCCATCGCGCAGCGCGCGGTCGGAGACAACGCCCTGGCGTTGCTGCGTAATGGCTCAGCATTTGTCTCGGCCTTACTCATCAGCGGAGGTTTCACTCCGGCCGTGGCGGGTGCCATCGCGGTCGTGTTGTTCCTGGCTGGCGTTGTCAGCGGGCTCTCAGGCTTTGCATTTTCGGCGATAGCAGCCTGCGTTCTATGGCTGTTACCACCGCTGCAGGCAGTCCCGCTGATTATGCTGTTGTCTGCCTGCAACCAGCTGCTGTCCCTTGGCACCTTGAGGAAGGAGGTGGTGCTGCGCGACACGGCCGAGCGCGAAGGGGCATTCGCCTACATCGCTGGCGGTATCGTCGGTGCGCCGATCGGGCTAGGGCTTCTTCAAACACTGCCGCCCCGCACCCTCGCCGGTGGGCTCGGCCTCTTCCTGATCGTCTACGCCGTGCTCGTTCTGCTCAAACCCCACAGGCTGCGGATCAAGGTGTCGGGCTGGAAGCCAGCTGTGGCCGTGGGCGCTGCCGGAGGCATCATCGGCGGGTTTTCCGCTTTCCCCGGGTCGATGCCGGTGGTCTATCTGGGGCTGCGCGGCGTGAGTAAGGCCGACACCCGTAGCATCACCCAACCCTACATTCTAGCACTGCAGCTGACTTCACTGGGTATCCTGGTGCTCACCCACTCCGCCATCTTCAATGCGCAGTTTTGGTTGCTTTGGGTGCTAACCCTCCCGGCGGTGCTGCTCGGCTCGTCGGCGGGCGTCGCCCTCTACCGCCGGATAAGCGAAGTCAATTTTCGCCGCGCGGTGCTGATCCTATTGATTGTTTCCGGTGCCAGCCTGTTGGCGAAGACGCTGATGTGAGCGTCCACGTCGCGCTAGAACGCCCGCTCGGCGAATTCGCGCAGCCATTGCAGGGAACTTCACCATTCCACTAAAATCGCTCGGCACCAACATCCCCTATCGCCGGGACGCCCGAATGCGAGCGAGGAAGTGGCGGGGTACGATCTGGGCTGCGCGACTCGGCCTCCTCGCGCTCGCCCTCAACGCACTGGTGCCGGTGCACCTTGCCTTCGACTTCGCTGAGGCGTCCGAGCCGACTCACCTATGCGGCACCAACGCCAAGGTTGATAGCGGCGAACGGCATCTGCTGGCGCTGCTCACCGGACATCGTGACGCGGACGGCAAGCCCGAAGAACACCACAAACATCACGCGTGTCCGGTATGCAGCGCGATCGGCTCTCTGGCCGCCATCGCCCCGCCGGCGCCGGCAGCACTGTCGCTCCCACTCCCTGCCGGGCTGCCGGCGGCGCATTCTGTAATCCAAGCCGAACGCGTCGGCGCTCCCGCCGCTTATCGCTCCCGCGCTCCGCCTCTCGCCTGAGCCTGCCGTCCTGTCGAGCTGCCGGGCCGTCTCTGCGCGGCCACGGCCCATTGGCATTTCCCTCGGGAGCCCCCGCATGAACCCTATTCGGTCGGGGGCGGCCGTAGCTGCGGCCGTCACCCTTATCTCCGCGAATTCCGCCGCGCTGGCGCACGGCTTTGCCGGTCAGCGTTTTTTCCCTGCGACGATCCTGACGGACGACCCGTTCGTTGCCGACGAAATGTCGATCCCGCAGGTTACCGTCAACCCGCCCGGGCCCGACGGGGCGCGAGAGACCGACATCCAAATCGATCTGTCGAAGCGCATCACGCCGGATACCGACGTGACGATCAGGGATCAATGGCAACGCCTGCAACCGATGGGCCAGCCGGCGGTCACCGGGCTCGGCGCGCTGCAAACCGGCGCGCAATATCAGCTCTTTGTCAACGGACCGCACGAAGCGCTCGGCCTCGTGGGACTCAACGTGACTTGGGCGCATACCGGCCGGGTTCAGGCGCTCGGCGCTCCCGATTTCACGACATTGTCGCCGACTTTCGATTTCGGCAAAGGATTGGGTGACCTGCCGCGGTCGCTTCCCTATCTGCGGCCCTTTGCGATCACCGGCAATCTCGGCTTCGACTTCCCGACCAAGGTGGAGAGCGCCGGCGTGCCGAACCCGACCAATTTCAATTACGGCTTCGCCTTCGAATACAGCCTCCCTTATCTCCAGTGTTGTGTGAAAGACATCGGGCTTCGCGAGCCATTCAATCGATTGATCCCACTGGTCGAGGTCGCCTTTACGACGCCGATCAATCGCGTACCGGCGACTCAGACGATCGGCACGATCCAGCCCGGGGTGATCTGGGCCGGGCAATATTTCCAGATCGGCGCGGAGGCGATCTTGCCGGCAAATCGTTTCACGGGGCACGGCTACGGCGGCGTCATCCAGTTTCACGTGTACCTCGACGATCTGTTCCCGCACAGCATCGGCCGGCCGATCTCGGAGTGGTGGTGATGCGCGGGATCATGGTGTTGCTGGTTGTCGGCGCGGTCCTGATTGGCTCATCCCCGGCGCGGGCGCACGCCTTTCTCGACCATGCAAGCCCGGCGGTCGGCAGTTCGGTGCCGGCCCCGCCGCCCGTCGTCACCTTGTGGTTCACGCAGGACCTTGAACCGGCGTTCAGCGGCGTGACCGTGACGAACGAGGCGGGACAGCGGGTCGATCTCGGCAATGCCCAGATCCCCCAAGGCAGTCCGGCCGAGCTGCAGATCGGGCTGAAGCCGCTGCCGCCGGGGACCTACCTGGTCAGCTGGCACGTCGTCTCGGTCGATACCCACCCGACCGAAGGCACCTTCACCTTCGAGGTCGGGCGCGGATGAGCCTTGATTGCGAGGCTCGGAGGCGGCAATGGAAGGTTTTCTGATCGCTGCACGTACCCTCCATTTCACCGGGACCATTACGTTGACCGGGGCCTTGGCCTTCGAGCATCTCGTCGCCGGTCCGGCACTCCGGAACTTCGGTGCCACAGCCGCAAGCACGGCGAGACTGCACCGGAGACTCGGCTGGCTGGCCTGGGCGAGTCTGGCGGTGGCGCTAGTCTCGGGCGCTGCCTGGCTCGTTGCGGTGGCGGCAGGGATGAGCGGGAAGCCGCTCGGCGTCGCGCTTTCTCAAGGCGCCGTACCAATCGTGCTGACCCGCACGCGGTTTGGGGAGGATTGGCTGCTGCGGCTCGGTATCGCGCTGCTGCTCGGCTTCTGTCTCTTAGGGCAACCCCGGCGGGCTGCTTTCGGGTCGATGGCACTCTTCCTCGCCGCGGTGATGCTGGCGAGCCTCGCCTGGGCCGGCCATGGTGCGGCGACACCCGGCCCGCCCGGGGATCTGCATTTGGCAGCGGACATCCTCCATCTGCTCGCCGCGGGCCTGTGGCTGGGGACGCTTCCGCCGTTGATTCTGCTCCTGGCCGAGGCGCGGCGGAACGGTGATGCCGATTGGACGGCGGTCGCGACACGGCGCTATTCGAGACTGGCCGTAGCGAGTGTGACGATTCTGTTTGCCGGCGGCTTGGTCAACACCTGGTTTCTCGCCGGCACGGTCCCGGCCTTGGTCGGCACCGAATATGGCCATCTGCTCCTCGCCAAAATTGCACTCTTTATCGCCATGCTGATGGTTGCCGCGGTCAATCTTCTGCGGCTCACACCGCGGCTCGCTGATCTCGCCGGCGGCACTCGCAACGTCGTCTGGCAGACCGTCGCCCGATTACGGGGCAACGCGCGGATCGAAACAGCGCTCGGCCTCGGCGTCCTCGTCATCGTCGGCGCGCTCGGCACCTTGCCGCCGGGCTTGCACAGCGAACCCGGTTGGCCGTTTCCATTCCGGCTCGACATCGCTGCGCTGACCATCGTATCGAGGATCCTACTGGCGATCCTGGCTGTGGCCATTTGCGTTTGCGGCGTAGGCGTCGCAGCCGCCGCGGCGGCCGGACGCTATCGGCTTATGGCTGGTTTTGCTGCCGGCCTCGTGCTGTGGCTCGCGGCCGGTTGGCCTCCGCTACGCCCGGCGATCGAGCGCGCCTACCCGACGAGCTATTACGCTCCCGCCGAGCCGTACGCCGCGGCTTCCGTCGCCCGCGGGGCCGCTGTCTACGCCGAGAATTGCGCCCTCTGCCATGGCGCAACGGGCCACGGCGACGGCCCCGCTGCCTCCCGCTTGCCGATCCGGCCGGCAGATCTGACCGAACCGCATCTCTTCGCGCACAGCCCGGGCGACCTGTTCTGGTGGATCAGCCACGGGATGGACGAGGGCATGATGCCCGGCTTTGCCGACGTGCTGAACCCAAACCGGCGGTGGGACGTGATCAACTTCATCCGCGCCCGCGCCGCCGGCGTGCTCGCCGTGCGGATCGGGCCGGAGGTCACCACCGCCGCCGGGCCGGCGGAGGTGCCCGATTTCGCTGCCGAAGCCGGCGGGGTCCAGCAGACGTTGAGGGAAGTACTCGAAACCGGGCCGGTGCTGCTCGTGCTCTTCGCGCCGCCAGCTCCGGTCGAGCGCCTCCAGCAGCTGGCGGCGGCGCAGCCCCTCCTCGCCTCCGCCGGCCTGCTGGTAGTTGCAGTCGGGCTCGGCACCTCCCCCGACGAAACCCCCGAGGGCAACCGCACGCCGCCCTTCGTCGTGCCCGTGTCATCCGAAGTGAGTTCCGCGCTGGCGCTGTTTCGCGCGGCCGAGGATGGCGGCGAGACGGAACTACTGCTCGACCGCGCCCGAAAAATTCGCGCCCGCTGGACCAACAACATGCCTGGCGGCGTGGCTCCGCCCAGCACATTGGTTGCCGATGCCGAGCGCGTCGCTCGGATCTCCATCACGCCCCCCGACCATGCGGCTCACACCCACTGACGCCCGGCATGCAGCGAAGGCTTGATCTCGGCAGAGGAATCGCGATTTCGGCCGGGGCATGACACACGTAGTGCGCGAAAGCGTGTTGCCTATCCGGCCGGACCGGCTGATCATGGTTCGGTGAAGACCTTGTGTAATCTGAAAAAATACGGGTTATCGGGAAGGCGCCATGACGACAATCGACATCGCATCAACCCCGCTGTCCGAGGCAGATCACCGCGCGCAACTGCGGCGAGCGGTGATCGCGAGCACAGTCGGCACGACGATCGAGTGGTACGATTTCCTGCTCTACAGCATCGTTACCGGGCTCGCCTTCGGGAAGCTCTTCTTCCCGAAATCAGACCCGCTGGTCGGCGTGCTGGAGGCGTTCGCGGTCTATACCGTCGGCTTTATCGCCCGGCCGATCGGCGCGGCGTTCTTCGGGCATTTCGGCGACCGGATCGGGCGCAAGGGGGCGCTAATCGCGACCCTCTTGACGACCGGATTGGCGACGTTCGCGGTGGGCTTTGTGCCGACCTACGAAACCGTTGGCATCTGGGGCGCTGTCATCCTGACGATCATCCGCTTTATCCAGGGGATCGGAGTCGGCGGCGAATGGGGCGGCTCGGTGCTGTTGTCGATGGAATGGGCGCGCACCAACCGCCATCGCGGGTTCATCACCTCGTGGCCGCAGTTCGGCGGGCCCGCCGGGCTGCTGTTGGCGAATTTGGCGGTATTGGTATTCAGCGCCATGTCAGGCGACCAGTTCCTCGTCTGGGGCTGGCGCATCCCGTTCATGCTGAGCATAGTCATGGTCGCGGTCGGGCTCTACATCCGGCTCGGCATCCTCGAGACGCCGGTCTTCCGGCGCCTGGTTGCCGAAGAGCGGATCGAGCGGGTCCCCGTGCTCGAAGTCATCAAGCGCCAACCAAAGCAGATCATCCTGTCGGCCTTCGCCCGGATGGCCGAGCAGGCCCCCGCTTACATCTATCTCGCCTTCGTCTTCACCTACGGCACGCAGGTTCTACACACCTCGCGCGATTTTCTTCTGACGGCGCTGATCGCCGCGGGGCTGGTGTCGTTTGTCACGATCCCGCTGGCCGGGCATTTGTCGGACCGGTTCGGCCGCAAGCGCATATACATCATCGGCTCGGTCGCGACCGGGATATTCGGCTTCATCTATTTCGCGATGTTGAACACGATGGTGCCGGCCTGGATATTTCTCGGCATCATCCTGTCGTTTGTGCCTCACGACCTGATGTACGGGCCGCAGGCCGCTTTGATCGCAGAATGCTTCACGCCGCGGCTGCGGTACAGCGGCTGCTCGATCGGCTATCAGCTCGCTTCGGTCATCGCCGGCGGCCCCGCGCCGCTGATCGCGACGGCGCTCCTTGCGGCGTTCGGTTCGGGCTATGTGATCGCCGTCTATATCCTCTTCTGTGCGGTCGTCTCTATCGTCGCGACCGCGCTGATGCCGGATCTCACGAACCGCGACATCTCGCAGGAGCATGCTTAGGTGACCTTTTCCCTGCCACGTCTCAGAACTTCGTCATGGAGGTGCACTGATGGGTAAGCTCGACGGGAAAGTCGCGCTGGTAACCGGCTCGGGCCGCAATATCGGCCGCGCCACCGTGTTGAAGCTGGCCGGGGAGGGGGCTCACGTCGTCGTCAACGCCCGCTCGAACCAAGCCGAAGCCGACGCCGTCGCGCGCGAGGCCCGCGACCGCGGGGTCAAGGCGCTCGCCGTCATTGCCGACGTCGCCAAGAAAGATCAAGTCGACGCGATGGTGGCGCGGGCGATGTCCGAGTTCGGCCGCATCGACATCCTCATCAACAATGCCGCGATCCGGCCTCACAAGCCCTTCACAGAAGTGACGATACAAGACTGGGAGCGCGTCAGGGGCGTTGTCCTCGATGGCGCGCTCTACTGCACGCAGGCGGCCATAGGCTCGATGGTCAAAAACCAGTATGGCCGCATTCTGTTCTTCACCGGCGAAGGCGCCTTCACCGGCGGCAGCGGACGCGCCCACGTATCCGCAGCAAAAATGGGTCTCGTCGGCCTCGCGCGAGCCCTGGCCTCCGAGTTTGCCGCCCAGAACATCCGGGCCAACGTGGTCTCCCCCGGCAGCATCGACACCAGGCGAGACAATCCCGAGTGGTATCAGGGGCGGGTGCCGAGCGCCGCCGGCATTCCATTGGGCCGTCAAGGGCACGTGGACGAGATCGCCGCCACCTGTCTCTTTCTGGTCAGCGACGACGGCAGCTTCATCACCGGCCAGACCATCCACGTCAACGGCGGCACGGGATACTACTGACGCCGCCGCGGTTGCTCCCAGCCTGCAACGCCGGCGGTGAGGACCGTTCGCGTCGCCCGTCTTTCACTGGTTGGCTGAAGGTCCTCGCGGCTCTCCCGCAGTCTTGGTATCGGAATTGCCGGGAGGGGTTGGCGGGTTGTTTCCACGGTCTCGCCAAAATATGTTCTGTTCCTCGGCAATGATGCCCTCGATGGCTTCCACGAACGTCAGGTAAGCCTCTCGCTCGGGCAATCCTCGGTAGGAACCGGCGCCGTGTGTATACAGGCGACGCTCGCGCTTCATCCGCTCTGAAGCGGTCCGATACGATATCCAAGTCTCACTGTAGCGGGCGATGCGTTGCCAACCCGCCGCGGTTGCGACGATTGCGCCGATCGACCCAGACACAATCGGCACCCACGGCGCGGGCCCAAACACCTGGACAAAAGTGATCAATCCGCCCAGCACTATGGTAAGGAGAGCCAGTAATTCAGAACGCGTCTTGTACAAGCCGGCCTTCTGGCTGTACCACGTCCGCTGATCAGCCAAGTCATTTTTGAAGTATTGTTCAGCCAACCCATCTCGTTCCTTCGCTGTGGGGTCGTCTACACCGTTGTTCACAGCCTTTGGAATTTCGGGTGACGACTGCGTCGGCTGTTTGTTTGATTCGCCCACGGCTTCCGGCAGTGGGGCTTGCTCCTTGGCTCCAGTCCCAACATCAATGGGGACAACCGAGAAATCCGGCATAGAGTGAGCCACGGCGCTCCTCTCTCTCTGTGTGTCTGGACACCTCCGAGATCCTACCCTCGCAGGGTTCAACCAGCAATGTTCTCGGGTGGCGACCAGCCGTAAATTTTAGTGACCCTTAACTACGATAGAGGGACGACAAAGCAAGATCACGATGTGGAGTCTCCCTTTCAGTCCCGCGTGATTGCTGTTGACAAGCCGCAAACGCATCCGCAGACGGAAGAATACCGCACCAATTTGCGCTTGAGTTGCGCCGTCCGATTGGGAGATGATTGCTGGCTCGCGGGCAGTCTCAGGTCGAGAATACATGAGTACAGTCTTCATCAGCTACAGAAGGGAGATTACTGCCGGAGAGGCCAGGGCTTTGTTCAACGAGCTTTTAGGAAAGCTGGGCAAGAATTCCGTATTCATGGACGTGGACAGCATCGCTTTGGGCCGTGACTTCCGCGGCGCACTGCAAAAAACACTGGAATCTTGCGACCTGATGCTGGTGCTGATCGGCAGAGACTGGGCCGACGTCAAAGACGAAGAGGGACGACCACGCTTACACAATCCGGGTGATTTCGTCCGCCTGGAGATCGAAGCGGCGCTCAAGCGCGACATCGTCGTCACGCCGATCCTGGTGCAGGGGGCGCATATGCCCGCCCCCGAGCAACTACCCCCAGATATCAGGGACCTGGTTTATCGTAATGGATTTGAGCTGAGCCACAACCGGTGGGAGTCGGATTTTGCGGAAATGACGAGGCGGCTAAATCTCGACATTGCCAAAGAAGGCGGACGGGTCGAGCAACTCGCCTCAACTGCCGCGGCACCCGATGCCTCTATTGCGCCGGCCGCGCGACCGGCCATCCCAGGCCGGCAATTTTTGGGTCGGCCCCTCAGGGTGACACGGCGTCAGGCGCTGGGAGTTGCCGCGCTCGCTGCCGCCGGGACCGGCGCCATCCTTGCCGCACCTTCCATCCGCAGGCTGTTATCAAAACCGCCGCTGCGGACTATTGCTTTCGATGTCGTAACCGTTGATTCGAAAGGGGTCCGGAACCCGCCGGAAAAATACAAAGCCGCGGTATTCACCGAAGTGCTCGGTCCCGCTGCCCGGCTCGATATGGTCTCGATCCCGGGGGGCAGTTTCACGATGGGCTCGCCGGTCGATGAGCCGGAGCGACAGGGCAATGAAGGTCCGCAGCACCATGTCACGCTCGCTCCGTTTTTTATCAGCGCATCCCCCGTCACTCAGGCCCAGTGGTCTGCGGCAGTATTGGCGCATCCCGACCAGATCCGCCGAAACCTCGATCCGAACTCGTCGTTCTTCAAGGGCATCGATCTTCCCGTCGAGAGCATCACTTGGCACCAGGCGGAAGAATTTTGCCTGCGCCTCACTGCGATCACCGGCCGGTCCTATCGGCTACCGAGCGAAGCCGAATGGGAATATGCCTGCCGCGCGGGCACGATGGGTCCCTTTCACTTCGGGCCGACTATCACCCCCGAACTCGCGAACTATTGTGGAACCGGCGGTGCGGTATGCGGCGAAAGCGATGGCAAGAGCGTCGCCTCCGACGTCTATTACGACGCGAAATATGAATTGGGCGCCTATGGTGAAGGCCCCACCGGGGTTTTCCGAGGCAAGACGACGCGTCCGGGGACATTTCCACCCAACCGGTTTGGCCTCTACGACATGCACGGCAATGTTTGGGAGTATTGCCTCGACAAGTGGAGCGCCAACTATGCCGATGTCCCCGTGGACGGCAGCGCCAACCTCTCGGGCGCCGCCGACAGCCAGCGAATATTGCGCGGCGGCTCGTGGTCGCACAACCCTGCCATCTGCCGATCTGCCTACCGCGACAGCAACGCCCCGGACTTCTCGGGCTGGCAGGGCCGCATCGGCCTCAGGGTGGTTTGCACAGTTTAGGCAAGCGATCGTTTCGAACGGAGAGCGGCTATGCTTCCGCCCAATGACAAGCTCGTGATCTGTTTCGCTCATGTCGCCTATCAGCTGCATGAGCGGTTTTCGGCCCTCGATACCGGCATCAGCAGCATTGCCGTTCGCGATCTCGAGAGTTTGGAGAACCGGGTGGGCGAGGCCGACGTGCTGGTGATCTCGGGGTTGTGGCACGACGGCCTTCTCGACCGCGTACGCAAGCTTCGCTTCATTCAGGCGATTGGCGCCGGCACCGACCAGTTTCCGCTCGAAGAACTGAAGAGGCGCGGCGTCCGTCTCGCCAGCGCGCGCGGCGTCAACTACCGCGCTGTTGCGGAGCACGCGATGGCTCTCATCCTCGCACTGAGCCGCCGGCTTCCCGAGGCGCGGGATAACCAGGCAAAGCGCGTCTGGCGCGGCATGATCAGCGATCTCTCCCGGCGGGAGGACGAACTCGGCGGCAAAATGCTCCTTGTCGTGGGTTTGGGGCAGATCGGCGGGCGTCTCGCGCAGCTCGCCAAAGCCTTCGATATGCGCGTCGTCGGGCTGCGGCGCAATTCGGCCGCCGGCCGCGGCGCGGCGGATTCGGTGCACGCGATGGGCGAGTTCAAGTCTCTTTTGCCCGAAACCGATTTTGTCGCCCTCACCTGTCCGCTGACCGAGGAGACCGATAAACTCGTCGACGCCGAGGCGCTTGCCCGGATGAAATCATCCGCCTATCTCGTCAACATTGCTCGCGGACGGGTCGTCGACGAGGCGGCGCTTGTCGAGGCGCTCGCCGCGCGGCGCATCGCCGGCGCCGGCATCGACGTGACGGTGGAGGAGCCGCTCGCGCCGAGTTCGCCGCTTTGGGGAATGGAGCACGTGCTCCTCACCCCACACACCGCCGGCGAGACCCGGCATTACGAGGACAACGTGATCGAGATCCTGCGCGACAATCTAGGGCGCCTCTGGCGCGGGGAAGAGCCGTTGCACAATCAGGTGATCTGACCACCCCAAATTAAGGAGCCATCATGCGTCCCCAGGCCGCCGCGATGAAGGCGATTCTCGACCGACCCGGACTCCAGATCATGCCCGGCTGTGGAGACGGCATGGGCGCTCGATTGATCGAGGAAGCCGGCTTCGCTACCGCCTTCGCCTCCGGCTCCAGCATCTGCGCGATGCGTCTCGCCATGCCCGACATGGACCTGCTGACTTTTCCGGAAATGACCGATGCGATCGAGTCCATAATCGCCGCTGCGCCGAATGTGCTGTGGCTGGCCGATGGCGACACCGGCTATGGCAATGCGCTCGCGGTGCAGAAGACCATCCGCGCTTACGCTCGCCGCGGCGCCGCCGCGGTGCTAATCGAGGACAAGGTTTGGCCTCGGCCGCTCGGCCATAGCGGCGCGAAATTGGTGATCGAGCGCGACGCCGCCATTCTGCGCTGTCGCGCCGCCGCCGAGGCCTGCCGCGAGGAGGGCATCCTGTTGCTCGCCCGTACCGACGCCCGCACCTCCCTCGGGTTCGACGAGGCATTGACGCGGCTGAAGGCGTTCGTTGCCGAGGGCGCCGACATCCTGTTCCTGGACTCGCCTCAGTCGGAAGCGGAGATGCGCGCCGCGGTGGCGGCGTGCAACGGTAACCCGTCCCTCGCCGTCGCCTCGCCCGCCGGCAAGCATTTCATGCCCGGCGACGCGGAGCTGGAGCGGATCGGCATCAAAATCGTCGTGTACCCGCAGGAGATCCTCGCCGCGACCGTGTACGCGGTACGCGCCGCTCTCGTCGGGTTGAAGGGAGGTCTGAAGCCCCCAATGGCGAGCCCGTCGGAACTGGCGACGGCAATCCGGTTAGGGGACTACCTCGCTCGGGATGGGCGCTGGCCGGATCCGAAGTGAGCAGGGTCATACCATGGTCCCACTCTCCGTTCTCGATCTTTCACCGATCACCGAAGGCGGCGATGCCGGTCAGGCATTGCGGAATTCGCTCGACCTCGCGCGTCACGTCGAGGCGCTCGGCTACCAGCGTTACTGGATGGCGGAGCACCACAACCTGCCCGGAATTGCGAGCGCGGCGACCGCGGTGGCGCTGGCCCATGTCGCGGCCGGCACGAACAGTATCCGGATCGGCGCCGGCGGCATCATGCTGCCGAACCACGCCCCACTGTTGATCGCGGAGCAGTTCGGGACTCTCGCCGCCCTGCATCCGGGGCGGGTCGAGCTGGGTCTGGGCCGCGCGCCCGGGTCGGATCAGGTCACCGCCCGCGCGGTGCGCCGCGCCTTGCTCGGCGGCGCGGAAAACTTCCCGCAGGATGTCGTCGAACTGATGGGATATTTCCGTCCCGCCGAGCCGGGGCAGGCGGTGCAGGCGGTTCCCGGCGCCGGGTTGGAGGTGCCGATCTGGATCCTCGGGTCCAGTCTCTATGGCGCGCAGGTTGCGGCGTATCTGGGTCTGCCGTTCGCCTTCGCCTCGCATTTCGCGCCGGCGATGATGATGGAAGCGATGGCGATTTACCGCGAGCGCTTCCGCCCGTCCGCGCAGCTTGCCGCGCCCAACGTCATGCTCGGAATTACCGTTGTCGCGGCGGAATCGGACGAGGAGGCACGGTTCCTATACTCGTCATTGCAGCAGTCGATGCTGAACAACAGGACCGGGCGCCGGGGCCGAGTGCCGCCGCCAGTCGAGGATTTCGAGGCGCGGCTCGATCCTTACGCCCGCGCGATCCTGGATGACGGGCTGTCCTGCGCCGTCGTCGGCGCACCGGACACCAGTCCGCCGCGGCCTCGACGATTTCATCAACCGGACCGGCGCCGACGAGCTGATGGTGACCGCGAACATCTTCGACCACGCCAAACGGAAACGATCATTCGAGATCGTCGCCCAAGTGTCTCGCAGCGAAATCTGACACCAGTCGATTGAACTCTTCCGGCTTTTCCAAATAGAGCGCGTGACCGGCGCCGGGTATGACATGCACCGACACGGCTGGAAAGGCGGCTGCGATCTCCAGATTGCCCGCCGGCGGCGTGATCACATCGGCTTGGCCGACCACGATCTGGATTGGCAATCCAGCCGGCAGCCGGGCGAGATCCGCCGTGATGTCCCCGGTCGAAAGCATGTGGGCGGCCTGCGCGTAGCCCTCGGCTGGAATGCGCGCCATTATCTCGATGACCCTCCGTCGCATAGTCTCGGTCGCTTCGGGGCCGAGCAGGCGTGGGCCGCGCTTTGCCGCCATGCCTTGCGGTCCGAGCTGGGCGAGGTCATCCAGACGCTGCGCGAGAAGCCGCTGCCGCTCCGGCAGGGGAAGCCGTCCGTGCCCTCTGGCGACGCCGGCGAGAGTCAGGCTCAGGACGCGCCGTGGCTGCTCCGCGGCGAAGCGGGCGGCGATCAAAGTCCCGAGCGATTGCCCGACCAGATGGCAGCGATCGATGCCAAGCGCGGCGAGCCACGCATCGAGCGCTGCCGCATAATCGCTCGCATCGGGATGCTCGATCGCAAGCGGCGTCGAAGCGCCATAGCCGGGGGCATCCCAGGCGGCTACCCGAAATCGAGGGGACAGCGCCTCCAACTGGTATCGGAACGACGCGGCGGCCGATCCAATACCGTGCAACAGGACAAGCGGCGGGCCGCTGCCGGCCTCCAGATAAGAGAAGACGGCGTCCCCGGCCCGCACCGTCCGGCTGTCAGCATCGGCAATGGTCATGCCGCTTGAAACCGGACGTCCTCCGCCTTCGGGGTGCCGACGAGCAGCATGAACTCTGCGTCGGTAACGCCATCGTTGCGGAAATAGTGCACCCGGCCGGCCGGGTTGAAGATCACGTCCTTCGGGCCAAGGCGCTCTTCGACCGTATGCCCCGGTCTCCTCCCAACCGACAGTGATGCAGCCCTCGATGACAAAATACGCGTCCTCGACAGGGCGCGAATAGCCGCGTACTCCGGCGCCCTTCGGCAGATGGACCATGTCCATCCGATACTGGCCGGGTGGAGCACCGCCCTCGCCGACATAGACCATTCGGGCGAACCCGGCATCCCACACCGGCTGTTTTTCGGCATAACGCACGATATGCCGAGCGAACTCCTGCTGGCGCGGATCGTCGCTGTCGGGGTCGAAGACGCGGGTTTTCCCCGGCGCGGCACCGAAACGGCGGGCGGCCTCCGGATCGCTGTCGCGCGGGTGGCAGACATAGACCGGCGGCTTCGGCATGCCCGTGCCGACGCTGATCGACATCAACACCGGCTCGACCCCGTCGTTGCGGAAGCCGTGCGGCCGGCCGGCCTTGTTCAGCACCATGTCTCTCGGCCCCAAGCGCGCCTCGATCACCTCGTCGCCCCACGCCCAGCCGACCGTCAGCACACCCTCGAGGACGAGAAAATGCTCGACGACCTCATGCGAATGACAGGCGGCGTATTTGCCGACGGGTTGATGCACCAAGCTCAACGTGAACTGCCCTGGTTTGAGCGTGCTCGGGTCGTCGGCTTTGGGCGAGCCGCCGGCGCCGATATAGCGCATCTGCGCCCGCTCCAATTCGGGGAAACCGCGGCTTCCGGGAAAGGCATCCCAGTCGAAATTCTTGTCGGTATGGCGCCCAATGAAGCTCCGCATCTCGTGGGACAAGTTGAGCGGCGTTGCTCGTGCGGCAATTGACATTACGGGCTCCTGATATTCGGGTGATTCATTTCGCGGCTAGTGTTGCCGTCGCGACTGACAGAGGCGAGAACCGGCGTTCCATCTCACGACGAGTACGAACCGCGTCGGTATCCGCTATCGCAACGTCCGGCCACGTTATGATCCGGCCGGCCGGGATGTCGCGCAAGAGCTTGACATTGTGCGCCAAGCCGATCGGCAGCGCTTGTTCCAGGAAGCTGCGTTCCGCCGGCACCAGCTTGCCCCAGACGGTATAGCCGCCTTCGCCGTCGAGCCTCTCGTCCGGCGGATAGCGCCCGCTTTGGCGACGGCGACGACATCGCCGCGGAAGCCGCTTGCTTGCCCGGTCGGCTCCGACGCAACGCGGCCGACAGCACGGAAATGCCGAGTTCCAGGCCGATCAGATGATAGGGCTTGTACATCGCGGCATACCAGCCGCTGGCGTCGGTCCTCAGCCCGTACTCCTTGAAACAGGCCTTGGCGTACTCGTTTGGCGCTTTCAGCACGACGTAAACGCCCCAGCGCAGATCGCGGAATACGGGCCGGCCGTCGCGCTCGAGAGAGGAGACCACCTCGACCATGCCGTCCTGTTCGAGAACGCCGCCCGCCTTCTTCGCGCGCAGAACATGCGGCAGATCGTCGACCCCGCAAGGCGGGAAGCCGAGACCGTTTGCCTGGCACCGCGAGCCCCGTGGCGTTCGCGATCGCGGCCATCTCGATCGCGGATTTCGTCCCGTCGAGAAAGGAGTTGAACATCTGCGGGTTCATGCCGCCGCGGCGGGCCTCCTCCGGCGTGAGGCCGTAATGCGCCCAGACGTCGTCCGGTGTCACCGCGTGGTAGGCCGGCAGATATTTGGTGCCCTTGCCGGCGGCAACGACTTCGAAGCCGCACGCGCGCGCCCAGTCGACCAGCTCGCAGGTGAGCGCCGGCTGATCGCCGTAGGCCAGCGAATAGACAACGCCCTTGGACCGCGCCTCTGCCGCAAGGAGCGGTCCTGCCAGCACGTCGGCCTCGACATTCACCATCACGATGTGCTTGCCCGCGGCGACGGCAGCACGGGCGTGCGCAATGCCCGCCGCCGGCGAGCCGGTTGCCTCGACCACGACATCGACATCGGGGTGGCCGCACGCCTCGTTGCCGGACGCGACAAACGCCGTGCGCTCGATCCGCGCCGCGTCCCACCCGACCCTATGGCACGCGAGGCGGGCTCGGTCCGGGTCGAGGTCGGCGATGACGGGGACTTCCAGGCCGCGGATCGTCGGCACTTGCGAGAGGAACATCGAGCCAAACTTGCCGGCGCCGATGAGACCGACCCGTACCGGCGGAGCCGCCGTCCATAATACGCTGTTGCAAGAGCCGATGGAGGTTCACGGGAGGCGTCTCCTATTCCGCGGCCGCTCTCTTGTAGTAGCTGCGGGCGTAGTTCAGGAGCGCGTCGTCCGCGACCGGCTCGATCGGCGTGAAGTCCCGATGGGCGATCCACTCCGGCCGCGTCGGCGTGCGGATATAGTTCGATACCGCGCAGAGCGTCAGGTAGACGATCCGGCGCGGATAAGGCGTGATGTTCGGCGCCGAGCCGTGCACCAGATTGCCGTGGAACATCAGCACCGAGCCGGGCTTCCCGGTCGGCGCAACGATGCCGCCCTCCTGCGCCAGCCTGGTCACGGTTTCCTTGTCGAGCGTCCACAGGGGATAGGACGTCGTCGTGACATCGTGTTCGGCCGCCAGGGTCCCGTGCTTATGGCTCTTCGGGATCAGCATCAGCGGGCCGTTGATCGCCATCACCTCGTCCATGAACACGGCGATGTTCATCGCGCGCGGCTCGGGCATGCCGTCGTCGCGCGCCCAGGTGCCGTAATCCTGGTGCCATTGCCAGACATCGCCCTCGAACGCCGCCTTCGCGTTGATCTTGAACTGGTGCGTGTAGACCCCTTCGCCAAAGATCTGCTCCAGCGGCTCGACCAGCCGCGGATGCGCTCCCAGGAGGCGAAACGCCTCGTTATAGGTGTGCGCGGCAAAAGCGGTCCGCGGCGCGCCGGTCTTCTCGCGCCACACCTCTGGGCGATTTGATTTGTAGATCTCCTCGGCCTCGTCCCGCAGGACCGCGACTTCCTCTTCGGAGAAGCAGCCGGGCAGAAAGAAATATCCCTCCTCCTCGAACTGCCGGATCTGCTCGGGCGTGAGTTTCACGGCTTTCCTCCTCTTGGAGCACGCGCCGCTCGGCGGCGGTCATTTCGTTCAGCTGAGTAATATAGCCCGCGCAACGGGGGCGGTCACGCCTTGCTCAGAACCGTGCAGCGCCCCAACAACGTCGCGCACCGCACACTAGATCAGCCCCAAGTCGCGCAGGCTGGTATGGCCGTTGCGCCCGATGATTATGTGGTCGTGCAATGCCACGCCGAGCGGGGCCGCGGCTTTTTTGATGTCCTGAGTGACGGCGATGTCGGCCTTGGACGGGGTCGGGTCGCCCGAGGGATGGTTGTGCACCAGGATCATTGCCGCGGCGCCGAGATCGAGCGCGCGCTTGACGACTTCGCGCGGGTAGACCGGCGTATGGTCGATCGTGCCGCGCTGCTGGCGCTCATGCTTGATCAGCACGTTCTTGCGGTCGAGGAACAGGATGTGGAATTCCTCGACGATGTTGTGCGCGACCTGGGCGTTGCAATAGTCGATCAGCTTGTCCCAGGAATTGACGACCGGTCGTTCCTGCAATTCGAGGCGCATCAGCCGCAGCGCCGCCTCGCGCACCGATTTGATCGCAGCGATGCCGGCGAGGCCGAGCCCGGCTTCGGACAGCGCCTCGGGGTCGGCGCTCATCACTTTGCCAAAGCCGCCGAAATGCGCCAGCAGCGACTTTGCCGCCGGCTTCACATCGCCTTGCGGGTTGGCGGCGAACAGCAGCATTTCTAAGCAGCTCGTAATCGGGCAGGCTTTCGGCCCCGGCGGCGACCATCCGCTCGCGCAGCCTGCGGCGATGGCCGTAATAGTGCGGCACAGCGGTTACCGCTTCGGCGAACTCGTTCCTGCCGTGCCCCTTGGGCGTGTGGGAACGGAGCCGTCCCGGCTTCGCCATTTTCCAGCCCGTCCGTGCCGTATATCTCACGGCACAGCGACCTGACGCGATCATGGTCGGCGGCAGTCAAACACCCATACGCGCCGCGCGGCGTCCCATATCCCGCCGAGAGCTGCGGGCTCTGGCCGGGAAATTAGGGTGGTAAGGGCTGCTGACCGCGATGCGGCCGTCCTCCTCTTCGACGATCGACAGAGGCATTCAACCTACGAAAGCAATTAACTCGGCGGCGTCAGTGCACTCTCCACGAATCGGGTTAACGTCTCGTTAAGCATCCGCCCGCAGCCTCACTGCTGCTGGGCAAACCCCAGCAGCAGCTCGCTGACCCGCTCGGGTTGTTCCTGTTGCACCCAATGCCCGGCACCGTCGATCAAATGGCAGCCGAGCATGCGGGTGCAGGCGCTCTGCTGCATGCGCTCGAAATTGCCGGGACGCTGGTAGGTGCCCCAGTCGCTCTTGCCGGCGATGAACATCGACGGCACGTCGATCGTGCGGCCGGAGAACAGCTGCAGTTCGGCGTCGTAGAGGCCTTGCGTGCGGGCGCGGTACCACTGCAATCCGCCCTGGAACCCGGTGCGCTCGTATTCGGTGCTGTAGACGCGCAGCTCGTTCTCGGGAAGCCATCGGCAGGAGGCGATTTCGGCGGCGGACGGCATCTCCGGCGCCACGGTCTCGGCCATGTTCTTGTCCAGATCCATTATGTAGTAGGTCGGCATTTTCGCCAATTCGCCGGCGGTCCAGGATTTCAGCGGGAATGGCTTGTTTCCCGTCCAATCGGCGCTTTTGTAGTGGAAATAGCCTCGCAGAAAGGCGTGGACGCCTTGCGGGCAACGCCACATGTCGGCATTGGCCGGCCGGGTCGAGTAATACCATTGGTAATGCTTACGGGGGCGGTCCAGCTTGGCCAATTCGTCATGGATGCTGTTGTCGGGCGAGTTTGGCGGTGGCGGGTTGTCGGCGGTGTCGAAGGGCAGCGCCGGCGGGCCGGCAAAGGGTGCGCTCATCAGAGCGACCGAGCGAAACACGTCGGGGCGCACGAGGGCGCACCAGGCCGCAACCGAAGCCCCGAAATCGTGCCCCGCGACGAGCGCGGCCTCGCGATAGCCGAGCGCCGAGACCAGCCCCAACGCGTCCCTGACTGCATTCAGAATGCGAAACGAGCCGAGGTCCCCATCATATTCCGCGTCCCACCCGGTCGTGCGGCCATAGCCCCGCTGGTCGGGCGCCACGACCCGGAAACCCGCGGCGGCGAGCGGCAACATTACCTTTCGCCACGAGTAGGCGAGTTCCGGGAAGCCATGCAGGAGCAGGACCAGCGGCCGGCCGCGGGTCTCGAAGCCGGCCTCCAACACGTGCATTCTCAGCCCGTTGATGTCGTGCACAAAGCGGGATCGGATGCCGGACGGAAGAACATCATCTCGCAGCGCCGGCAGCTCGCTCATTTCTACCTCTCGTGACCCTGCGGGATCGATCCTCGCTTCTAATTTCGAACCTATCACAACGCGGAAGAAGTCTCACGCTACTCCATGAACCAGCCGTGGCTGACGACCAGCGACTGGCCGGTCAGCGCATTGGTCTTGAAGCCGGCGAAGAACAGCACCGCCTCGGCGACGTCCTCTGTCGTCGTGAACTGGCCGTCCACCGTGTCCTTCAGCATGACATGCTTGATGACGTCCTCTTCGCTGATGCCGAGCTCCTTTGCCTGCTCGGGGATCTGCTTGTCGACCAGCGGGGTGCGCACAAAGCCGGGGCAGACCACATTGGCGCGCACGTTGTACTGGGCCCCCTCCTTCGCCACAACCCGGCACAATCCCAACAGCCCGTGCTTGGCAGTAACATAAGGCGCCTTCAGTACCGACGCCTCCTTGGAATGCACCGAGCCCATATAAACGATGCTGCCGGATTTGGCGTCGTACATGTGCTTCAAGCACGCCCTGGTCATCAGAAAAGCGCCGTCCAAATGGATCGCCAGCAGCCGCTTCCAGTCGGCAAACGGGAAATCCACGATCGGTTTGACAATCTGGATGCCGGCATTGCTGACCAGCACATCGATCCGGCCGTATTTGGCCATCGTGTCGGCAACGCCTTTTCCGACCGCCGCCTCGTCAGCGACGTTCATGCCGACCGCAAAAGCATCCGAGCCCTTCGCCTTGATCTCCCGCGCAGTGGCATCCGCGGCGTCGAGATTGAGATCGGCGATAACCGGGATGCCGCCCTCGGCGGCAAAGCGCAGTGCGATCTCCTTCCCGATACCGCTGGCGGCGCCCGTGATGATGGCGACCTTTTTGGAAAAACGGGACATTTCAACGCTCCTTTCAGGCGTCTCGCAAGTAATCGAACACGACCTCGCCGAGGCCGAGCGTCAGGTCGGTCACGTAGTGGGTGGCCGAGATCACCTCGCGCACCGGGAGCCGCGCCACGTCGCACAGCGCATGCTCGAAGAGCTGGATTGCGCCCGGGCCGGCCCAGGCGCCCTTCACCGTGACGTCTTCCATGTAGTAGCGCACCAGTTCGCAGATCCGTGGCGTGCAGTCGACATGCGGGATGATCTTGAGCATGAAGTTCGGCCGGGCGAGCGCTTTCAAGAGCGGCGCCGGGTCGATCTCGCGATGTTTGAAGCCCATTGTGGCGGAGACGCACAGCACCGAGCCGTAGCGCAGGGTGCAGACCACGACATCGCCCTCATGTGCAACCTTCGGGCTCGCCAGCTTCTTAGGGAAGCCCCAGATCTCCCGCCCGCCGGCGATCGGCGCATTGTCGTCGAGATACATGGCGTGCACATAGCCGCCCTCCTGTACCGTACCGTCCTTTGTCTTGAAGCGCACCGGGATGACTTGGCCGGTTTCGGTGTAGTCGCCAAAGCCGGTCGAATCCGGCATGCGGATGAATTCGTAGGCGACCGTGTCTGCGGCCACTTCTAATGGCTCCGGCACCACCGCGCGCAGCCTGTCTATGTCGGTGCGATAGGTGATGACGACGAACTCGCGGTTGTAGAATTTGTACGGTCCCGGCGGATAAGCGGGATCGTTCAGCGGCATGGCGAACGCCTTGCGGCGAACCTCGGTCAGCTTCATCGGTCAGACCTCCATGAGGCAATGCTGTGTGAAATTCTATTCGCGGCCGTCGCGCTGACGGTCTCCCAGAACGAGGGCGCCGCCCCCCTGCAGGATCAGCGCGATGCGCTCGAACGGCGGAGGCTCAGCAGCCATGTGAGTTTTCCGCCGCGGAGGCCGCTGGTCGGACATGACAAAGTCTTTCTGTGTGGTGAGCTAGGCGCTCTGCGTGACGCTCGGGCTCGGCAGCCCCAGTGAAACTTCGCGAGGCGGGCGGAAGGTGAAGGCGATTGCGACGGCTCCGAGACCGATGCCGAACGAGCCGATGTAGAGCCAGAAATAGCTGCCGTACGCGTCGTAAAGCCAGCCGCCGGCCCAGGGACCGATCGCCATGCCCAGGGTCGAGGCCATGTTCACCGCCCCGAACATCGTTCCCATGATCCGCGCGCCGAAATATTCGCGCACGAGAATGGCGTAGAGCGGCATCACCGCGCCGTAGGAAAACCCGAACATCATCGCGAGGCCGTAGAAGCTCGCGAGGTCGCGGGTGAATACGTAAAGGCTCACGGAGAGGGCCTGGAGCGCCAGGCCGAAGACGATCATGCGCTTCGCGCCGATGCGGTCGGCCGCGAGCCCGCCGATGATGCGGCCGCTGAGAGAGGCCACACCCGCCGCGCCGAACACGGTCGCGGCGGCCATCGCCGGCACGCCGCAGTCGATCGCGTAGCTGACCATGTGGAAGATCGGCCCCGAATGCGCCGCGCAACACGCGAAGTAGGTGAACGAGATCGCGGCGAATTGCGGCGTGCACAGCGCCCGCGCCACGGTGAACTCGCGGTCGGTGGGGATCATGCCCGCCGCGACGCCGGCTGCGCGCGGGAACGCCGGGGGTTTGCGCACCAGCAATGCGGCAGGAATGATGAACAGCCAGGAGAGAGCGCCCAACATCAACATCGCGGTGCGCCAGCCGTAATCGGTGATCAACCAGCGCGCTAAGGGCGATATCGTCATCGAGCCGACTGCGAAACCGGCCGAGATGAGGGCTACCGCGAGACTGCGATGCCGGGTGAACCAGCGTGTCGCCGTGGCGGTCAACGGTGCGTAAAAGCTGCCCGCTGCCACACCGATGATCATGCCGAAGAGGAGCTGGAATTGACCGACTGTGGCGGCCTGGCTCGCCGCGACGAGGCCGAGGCCCAAGAGGGCGCCGCCCGCGAGCACGACCGCGCGGGTTCCGAACCGGTCGGAGAGCGCTCCCCACAGGAACGAGGCCGGGCCCATGCACAGGAAATTGAGGAGCGCCGCGGTCGAGATGCTCGTCCGCGACCAGCCGGTCGCCGCCGACATCGGCTGCAGGAATATACCGAGCGACATCATCGTCCCCATCCCGAGGCAGGTTATGACGATGCCGGCGCCGACGATTATCCAGCCGTAGAAGATCTTCATCGCGCCTCTCAACACCCGGACGACGAACAATATCTACGGTGCAGCCTTTAGTCTCCGTCTTTCAAAATTGGAACTCTTGCGCGGCGGGGGGCCTACCCTCAGCTACAGGGCATGAATTTGTCCTCTGCAGACGGCGAGGCGCTGGCCGCAGCGATCCGCCGGCTCGAAAATCCGAGCCTTGCCGGGCGGCTTGCGGCGCTCGGCGGAAAGCCGGTCGGGTTTGTGCAACGGGCGTTGCCGGCCGCGGCCTCGACGGCGGTCGCCAAGGCGGCGAAGCATGCTCTGGAGCGGGCGCTCGGTGTCGCCTTGTACAGTCTGCGGAACCGTCGCTTCAGCGGCGGCCGCAAGCTTCATTCCGGGCTCGCCTGCACCTCGGGGGCGATCGGCGGCGCGTTTGGCCTCGCCGCCCTGGCGGTCGAGCTGCCCGTTTCGACGACGATCATGCTGCGCGCGATCGCGGCGATCGCGCAGGAGGAAGGCGAGGACCTGACAGATCCGCGGACGAGGCTCGCATGCCTTGAAGTGTTCGCGCTTGGCGGTCCGCCGACCGACGAAGCGGGTGTGGAGGCCGATTATTTCGCGGTCCGCGCCATGCTCGCCCGCGGTCTGGTCGAGGTTGCCGACTTCGCGTTGGACAAGGGCGCGATCCGCGAGGGCGCGCCGTTTCTCGTCCGTTTCCTGACGCAGATCGCCTCGCGCTTCGGCATCGTCGTATCCCAGAAGGTCGCCGTGCAAACCGTCGCGGTGGTCGGCGCAGTGGGCGGTGCGGCCGTCAATTTCGCCTTCATCGAGCACTTTCAGGATATCGCGCGCGGTCATTTCACTGTGCGGCGGCTCGAGCGCGTTTATGGCGCCGAAATCGTGCGCGCCGAATACGATCGGCTCAAATTGACCTTTGATGCAGCCGCATGAACCTGCATACCACAACGGCGAAGCCGGCAATTGTCCTCGGCTGGCGCTGCGGCTAAGGCCTGACCCCGTTTATTTGAACGTCGGAGCGGGCTGCGAAGAATGACGAGCGATGCGATCGCCCTCGGTCGGCGCGAGAGGAGTGGGGAGCTTCGGGCGATCGGGCTCGTCTCGGCGGCACATTTCGTTTCGCACTTTCATATGATGGTGCTGCCGCCGCTGTTTCCGTTCCTGAAACAGCAATTCGGCGTCGGTTTTGTCGAGTTGGGTTTCGCTCTGACGGTTGGCGCTGCCGCGTCGGTCGCCGCGCAGGTGCCCATGGGCTACCTCGCCGACCGATTGGGTTCGCGCCGGCTGCTGATTTTAGCGCTTTGCCTCGGCGGGTCGGCGATCGCCTCGATCGGGCTGGTCAATTCATACTCCTGGCTGCTCGTTGCGGCAGCGCTGATCGGGATCGCCAACGCGGTTTATCATCCGGCCGATTACGCTATCCTGTCAGCCAGGATCGCCGCCTCGCGCATCGGCAAGGCGTTTTCGGTGCACACCTTCGCCGGCATGCTCGGGGGTGCGATCGCGCCGGCGACGATGCTGGTCCTTGCCGCGACAGTCGGATTGAAAGCCGCGCTGATCGTCGGCGGCCTGATTGGCTTTGCTGTCGCGGTGCCGCTGCTGCTCGCGCCGGGAGTTGAGGGTGAGGCCGGCCCATCGCGGCCGGCGGCTCGCGCCGAGCCGGAAGCGGGGCGGCAGAACGGCAAGGTGTTCAGCCCGGCCCTCCTCGGGCTGATGGTTTTTTTCATCCTCCTCAGCCTGTCCACCAGCGGCATCAGCAACTTTTCGGTCGTCGCGCTGATGGGCGCCTACGCCTTGCCGTTCTCGACGGCGAACCTGGCGCTCACCGCGTTTTTGGCGGCAAGCGCCTTTGGGGTGCTGGGCGGCGGGTTCGTCGCCGATCTGACGCGCCGACACGGCGATGTCGCCGCTGCCGGGTTCGCGATCAACGCGGTCATCATGCTGCTGATCGGGACGGTCGGCTTCGCAGCGCCGGTGCTGGTCGCGGCGATGGGCCTCGCGGGCTTTCTCTCGGGCATGATCATGCCGTCTCGCGACATGCTGGTCCGCGCCGCTGCTCCGCCCGGCGGCGTTGGGCGCGCGTTCGGGATCGTCACGACCGGGCTCAGCATCGGCGGTATGATCGGGCCCATGCTGTTCGGCTGGATCATGGACAGCGGCGCCCCGCACTGGGTGTTCGGCGCCAGCGTGTTGTTCATGGTATTGACCGTCGCGCTGGCATTGCTCGGCGAGCATGGGCCACTGAGCCGCCGCCAGCAAATAGCCGCCCCTGTCGGATCGCTCTAACTCCCGGCGCTGTTCAGCGTCGCGCCAAATGAGCCAATAGCGGTCACGCTTGATTTTAACGAATATTTGTGGCATAGTTAATTTACATAGGCCGTTTGGGTGATCCCGGCCTGGCAACCATCGTCAGAGGAAATTCGAGTTCGGTCCGGCTGCCGCTTCGTGCCGTTGCAGAGCCGTACGCAGATCCTGCGCGGCACATGTCAACAACCTAGGGAGTGTGGAGCTATGCCAAAGAATCCGCTGACTGGCAGCGAGAGGCAACCGCTGCCGGGCGCACGTTCGATCGGAAAAGCCGATCCATCGGAACGGCTGGAAGTCACCTTGGTCCTGCGCCACCGTCAGCACGACGCATTACAGGAAAGGGTCAGGAAAATCGCCGCCGGCGACAAGTCCGAGCGTCACCTGACCCATGACGAGTACGACCAGCAATTCGGGGCGGACGCGACCGACATCCAGGCCGTCAAGCAATTCGCCAACCAGCACGGTCTAGCCGTCGTCGAGGAGCACCCGGGCAGGCGGCACGTCGTGCTCTCCGGCACCGTGGCTCAGTTCAACGACGCTTTTGGCGTGGATTTGCAGGAATTCGAACATGCCGGCGGGTCCTATCGCGGCAGGACTGGGGCGCTCCATTTGCCCGACGAGCTGCATAGCGTGGTTACTGCCGTGCTCGGCCTCGACAATCGGCCTCAGGCGCGCCCGCATTTTCGCACCCGCCCCACGCACGGCAATGTGCAGTGGCATGCCTCCGCCTCGGCCTCCACATCTTTTACGCCGACCCAACTGGCGGCACTGTACGGGTTTCCCACCGGCACCGGACAAGGCGAAACCATTGCTATCATCGAGCTCGGCGGTGGCTATCGTCCCGCCGACCTGCAGCCGTATTTCTCGGGATTGCAGGTCAGCCAGCCGAGGGTGCTCGCCGCATCGGTCGACCACGGGAAGAACCATCCGACGGGCTCCGGCAATGGACCCGACGGCGAAGTCATGCTGGACATCGAGGTCGCCGGGGCAATCGCGCCCGGAGCCAAGATCGTCGTCTATTTCACACCGAACACCGATGCCGGGTTCCTCGATGCGATCGCCGCGGCAATCCATGACACGACAAACAAGCCCTCGGTGATCTCGATCAGCTGGGGCGGCCCGGAATCAAACTGGACCCAACAGGCTATGACCGCGTTCGACCAGGCTTTCCAGGCTGCGGCCACAATGGGGATCACGGTATGCGTGGCATCGGGCGACAATGGGTCAGATGACGGTGTCGGCGACGGCGCCGATCACGTCGATTTCCCGGCCTCCAGCCCGTTTGCTCTAGGCTGCGGCGGCACCAATCTTCAAGCCTCCGGCACCTCCATCACGCAAGAGACGGTTTGGAACGACGGCCCCGGCAACGGAGCGACCGGCGGTGGGGTCAGCAGCTTCTTCGCATTGCCGCCGTACCAGGAGGGTCTGCACGTCACGCGCACCCATGGCGGGACACAGGCGCTGGCGATGCGGGGCGTACCCGATGTCTGCGGCGACGCCGACCCGCGAACCGGCTACGATGTGCGGGTCGACGGCCAGAACACGGTCATCGGCGGAACGAGCGCCGTGGCGCCGCTATGGGCGGGTCTGCTCGCTTGCATCAATGCGGCAAAGGCCCAGCGGGCCGGGTTCATCAACCCCCACCTCTACGTAAATCCGACAGCCTTGCATGATATAACGCAGGGCAATAACGGGGACTTCGCGGCCACCACCGGGTGGGATGCCTGCACCGGGCTCGGCAGTCCCAACGGCCAGAAAGTCGCCGACGCCGTCTGACCAGCGATACGACAGCACCTTGCCTCTCCCCGCCGGCGGGGAGAGGCGAGGGGTCGCTTTCGGTGCGGCGCACGCCGGTTTCCGCTATATCTCTCCTCGAACCGTATGAGGGAGAGTGGCGATGCCGGTCCAGCGCAACAAAACCGAAGACGACATTACGGCCGAGGCGCTGCAGCGCTTCTCGCAGACGCCAGACCCGCGTCTGCGGCAGATCATGCTCGGCCTCGTCCGGCACCTGCACGCCTTCGTCAAGGAGGTCGAGCTGACCGAGGCGGAGTGGTTTCAGGCGATCGAAACCCTGACCGAAGCCGGCCGTATGTGCAGCGACAAGCGCCAGGAATTCATCCTGTTTTCGGATACCCTGGGGGTTTCGATGGTGGTCGACCTGATCAACCACCGCAAACCCGACGGGGCCACCGAATCGACGGTGTTCGGCCCGTTTCATCGGCTGGGCGCGCCCGAATTGCCTGCTGGCGGCAACATCGCCCGGCTCGACAAGACTGGAACCCCGACCCTTGTCGGCGGCCACGTTCTCGACCTCGAAGGGCAGCCGATCGAGGGCGCGCTCCTCGATGTCTGGCAGACGCAGTCGAGCGGGCTCTACGATTCGCAGGACGAGGGCCTCGACGGCGAGCTGCACATGCGCGGCAGGTTCCGCACTGACGGCGAGGGCCGCTATCTGATCCGCACCGTGGTGCCGGTGAATTATCCGATCCCCTCCGACGGCCCGGTCGGAGCGATGCTGCGCGCGACCGGCCGCCATCCATGGCGCCCGGCGCACATCCACTTCGTCGTTTCAGCCGACGGCTACGAGCCGGTCACGACGCACATTTTCGACCGGCGCGACGAGTATCTCGGCAGCGACGCGGTGTTCGCGGTCAAGGAATCGCTGATCTGCGATTTCGTGCGCCACGACACCCGCAACAGCGAAGCGGCCCGACTCGGCATCGAGCCGCCCTACTGCACCGCCGAGTTCGATTTCCATCTCAAACAAGCGTCGGGGCAAGAGGGGACCGTGCTCGACGCTCAACGCCGTCTGGCAGCCCTCGGCGCCCGAGCGGCGGAGTAAGCGGAGACCGCCCTCACCCGCCTCGCTGCGCTCGGCCCCCTCTCCCGCACTGCGGAGGAGGGGGCTTGGTGGGTGACGGTTCGCTGGGTCAGGCTTCGAGGTGGCCTTCGGGCGCCGGTTCGTTTTTTTCGAAATCGAACTCGACCTTGGCGCCGCAGGGATCGTGGAAGAACAGCTGCCAGATGCCGCCGCCGGGCAGGCGCCGGAGCTCGTAATCGATGCCCTCGCGTTTGAGAGTCGCAACGGTGGCGGGCAGATCCTTGGCCGAGAACGCCATGTGGTCGAGGACGCCGCCGCGGTCCTTCGGCAGAGTCTTGCTGTGAATCACGTGCAGGATCGGAGTGTCGTCGCCGGCATAGAGCCACCATCCCGGAAACTGGAACGGTGGCCGCCAACCCACCTTGAAGCCGAACAGATCGCAATAGAAGCGCCGGGTGGCCTCGAGGTCGTCGCTCAACACCGTGAAGTGGTTCATTGCCGCTACAGGCATCGGGAATCTCCGTTGGGATCGCTCATCCGGAACAGCCCTACTCGCGTCGGGGCTGTGGCGTCAATCGGCTCAGCAGCCGAAGCGGCGGCGGCGCTGTTGGAAGGAACGGATGGCGCGCAGGAAATCGATCTTGCGGAAAGCCGGCCACAAGACGTCGGTAAAATAGAATTCGCTATGGGCGCTCTGCCAAAGCAGAAAGCCCGAGAGGCGGATCTCCCCGCTCGTGCGAATGATCAGATCGGGGTCTGGCAGGCCCGCGGTGTAGAGATGGCTGGCAATCGCTTCGGGGGTGACTTCGTCGATCGCCTCGGCCAGAGTCGCCTGCTTCTCGGCCACACAGCAGAGCAAGGCGCGCACCGCGTCGGTGATTTCCTGGCGACCGCCATAGGCCACGGCAATGTTGAGCTCCAGCCCGTCATAGCTCGAAGTGGCGCATTCGGCCGCCCTGATCGCAGCGAGCACGGGCTCGGGGAGCATCGCGAGGCAACCGATTGCGCGAACCCGCACGCGCCGGCGGTGGATGCCGGGGTCGCAGGCCAGCGCCGTCAGTTTGGCCTCGATCGACGCCAAAATGCCGGACACTTCGGCTGCCGGCCGCTGGAAGTTGTCGGTCGAAAAGACCCAAAGTGTGACTGTCGGAATATCGAGCTCGGCGCACCATTCGAGGATCTCGTCGAGCTTGTCCGCACCGAGGTCGTACACCTCCCTCGGCTCGGTGATGCCGCGCGAGCGGCCGTGGCGGCGGTTGCCGTCGAGGATGATGCCGACGTGGCGCGGCATCGGCCGGCTCCCGACATCGCGGACCAACCGCCGAGCGTAGAGGTAATAGATGAGACGGAACATCGGCGCCAAGAGAACGTCGCCGCGAGCGCCGTATTTCGGGCGTCGCCGCCCGGTCCCGGTCGCCCGCGGATCATTCGCCAACAATAGCGCCGACGGGTGACCGAGAGATGAAGCCAACCTGTGATCATTTGGCATAGGAGGCGTCACCGGTCGGCGTTGTTGCTACCGGCCTCGATGTCCTACTTGGGGCTGGTAACGCAGGCTGATCGATCCGATTCCGGCGGCGACATTGAGACCGGTGTTCCCTTCGACGCTCACCGGTTGCAGCGAAATCGTGCGGTTGGACCCGCCGACCAGCACATTGGCACCGGCGCCGACCCCAACCGTGGCGCTTCCGGTCGCACCGACATAATTGCCCGACAGCGCTCCCGGCGCGAGACTGCCGCTCGGCGCAAAAACGCCCCAAACCAGCACGCCGCCGTGCGTATAGCCGATATCGACGCCGAATTTGTTGATCGTGCCGGCATAGTGCTCCGGCCGGCCTCCGGCCCGCGCGAAGGTGCAGCGGACGGACTTCGAGGAGCCGAACACAAACCCCCAACCGCCGGCCACGTTGCAGGTCAGCGTCCCGACCTGCACATTACCCTGGGCAGCTGCCGGCGTGCCGTTTCCGATCAACCCGATCGCCAAACCGAGCGCCCCGGCGGCCAAACCAGATAATTTATACATTAGTGTCTATCTCCCCTTGATGTTGCAATAACCTACGCACCCATACCAGGGGTGAAGGGCGCGACCAGACCTACATGAATAGAATATCGCCGAGTTGCGAGGCGAGGAGTAGGATAGCACAAGCTGGCTTATCCGGGAGAGGAGCGCAATGCCCGAGGCAACGACCGACCAGCGCGCGGCGCCGCCGCGCTTCGAAGAGCTGCTGGCGCGCGCTGAGGCGCTGATCCCGGTTCTGCGCGAGCGCGCCCCGCGGGCCGAGCAGCTTCGCCGGCTGCCCGACGAGACGATCGCCGATCTGCATTCGAGCGGTCTCTTCCGCATGCTGCAGCCGGCCCGCGTCGGCGGCAGCGAGCTGCCCTACCGCGCGCTGTACGAGCTGACCGCGGTGATCGGTCAGGGTTGCGGCTCGACCTCCTGGGTGCTGGCCAACCTCGCCGCCCATCATTGGCTGCTCGGCATGTGGCACCCCGAGGCGCAGCACGAGATCTGGGGCGAATCGCCCGACAGTCTGATCAGCTCGGCTTTGATTTTCGCGCGCGGCCGGGCGCGGCGCGTGGACGGCGGCTATCGTCTCAGCGGCCGCTGGCCGTTTTCGAGCGGCATCGATGCCGCAGCCTGGAACATGTTCGGCGCCGTCGTCAGCGACGAGGAGACCGGGCAGAGCGAGCCGCGCATGCTTCTGGTGCCGGCGAGTGACTACAAGATCATCGACACCTGGGAGGTGATCGGTCTTGCCGGCACCGGCAGCAAGGACGTGGAGGTCAACGACATTTTTGTTCCGGCCTACCGCACCCTCGCCACCGAGCGGATCAAGGGCGGCCCCAATCGAGGCAGCGAACTCAATCCCGGAACGCTGTACAAGCTGCCGGCCGTTAGCCTGTTTGCCTACGCTATCGCTGGCGTCTCGCTCGGCATCGCCCGCGGCGCGATCCAGCACTTCGCCGAGACGACCCGCAACAGGCTGAGCGCTTATACCGGCAAGAACCTCGCCGATTTCACCAATATCCAGGTCCATCTCGCCGAGGCGGCGGCGCTTGCCGATGCGGCGGAAGCGATTGCAGTGCGCGATTGCGACGAGGCAATGCGGATCACCGAGGCCGGGGTCGTGCCGAGCATCGAGCAGCGGGCGCGCTACCGGCGCGACGGCGCCTTTGCCGCGAGCTTGTGCACGAAGGCGGTCGACCTCCTGTTCGCCGCAACCGGCGGCGGCGCGATCTATCAGAGGAACCCGATCCAGCGAGCGTTCCGGGACGTCCATGCGGCCAATGCCCATTACCATCTGAACTGGGACGTCAACAGCGCGATTTACGGCAGGGTGGCGCTCGGGCTGCCGCCCGACGCGCCGCTCTGAGGACCCCGGCAATGGACAACGAAAGCTCCGGGGACAACAAAATCCCGAAGGACGAGCTCATTGGCAGCCATGCCGCACCGGTGCGAAGCACCGCTGGCGAGGGCTTCGATCTGCGCGACTTCCGCAGCGCGCTCGGCACCTTCGCGACCGGCGTGACGATTGTCACGGCGCGCGGCGCGTCGGGCGGGCTCTACGGCATGACCGCCAACTCCTTCACCTCGGTGTCGCTGACGCCGCCCTTAGTGCTGTGGAGCGCCTCGCTATACGCGCAGAGCCTGCCGGCTTTCCAGGAGGGCTCGCATTTCGTCGTCAATATATTGGCGCACGACCAGATCGAGCTGTCGAACAAATTCGCCCGCACGCACGACAACAAATTCGCCGAGATCGACCACATCATCCCCGAATGCGGCGCCCCGGTGCTGATCGGCTCCGCCGCACATTTCGAGTGCCGGAACGAGTACCGGCACTACGGTGGGGACCACATCATCTTCATCGGCCACGTCGAGCGCTACGCCTACACTGCCAAGCCGACCCTCCTATTTTGCCGCGGCAAGTACATGCGCGGCGAGCCGCTGATCCCGCCCTGACTTGGCAGCGGTCGCTGGCGGGAAGTCCCTTTTTGCCCCTGGCTAGATTTGTCATGACGGGCTGGCCGGAGACCAGCCTGATGTCGCAAGAGCGGCTCTGGGGCCTAACTAGGCCATCTCCGGCATATGCGCGTTGATCGGGCGCGTGAAACCGCAGCGTGACGCGCAGGCCGGGGGCGTTGTCGGTCAGCTCGACGCCAATCTGATGGAGCGCCGCGATCGCTTCGACCAGGCTGAGGCCAAGTCCATTTCCCGGCGTGCTGCGGCTGCGTTCCAGCCGGTAAAAGCGCTGGAACACGTGTGCACGCTGTTCGCTTGGGATTCCCGGCCCGCTATCGCTCACTGTGACGGCTAGCGCGCTTGCCGACCTGCTGGTTGCAAGGCTGATGGACGATCTCCTCGGCGAATGCTTCATTGCATTCTCGATCACGTTTGCAATCATCTGCGCCAGGAGCTCGCGGTCGCCCCAGACCGTGAGGCCGGAGGCGATATCGGCGGTAAACGGCTGTTCTTTTTCTTCGGCCATCGGCTGATAGACCTCGATCACGGTGCGCAGCAGCTCCGAGAGGTCAACCTTGGCAAAACGACGCGCCGGTATTCCGCTTTCGATTTGCGCGATGCGCAGCAACGCACCGAAGGTCTCCAGGATGGCGTCCATATCGGAGATGCACCCATCCGCGGCGCGCTGCCACTCCTCTACCGATTGCGCCCGGCGCTGCGCGAGCTCGAGCCGCTGGCGCAGCCGGGTCAGCGGCGTGCGCAAATCGTGCGCGATATCGTTTGACACTTGGCGCACGCTCTCCATCGCGGGCTCATTGCGCTCGAGCATGGCATTGAGGCTTGCGATCAGATGATCTAATTCGTCGGCTGTGCCGCGGTCTGGGATTCTTCTGGAGAAGTCGCCGGCCATGATGTCACGCGCCGCCCGGCTGATTGTTTCGATACGCCGAAGCAGATTACGGCTTATCAACGCCCCGCCGGTGAACGCGAGCAGGAGGCTGACGGCAGAGCTCCACCCGAACACCCGCACAATGAGCTTGTGCATCTCACGGCGCGGAAGCGCATCGACTCCCACCATCAAATACTCGCCGTCTGGTAAGGTAATGCCGTGGGCGTGGATAGCCACACTCGGTGAATTGGTTCTCGGCACTTTCAAATCGAAGCGACCTTCTCCGCTGTGGGAGGGCGGAAGATTTCCGGCAATTACTCTTCCCTCTGGATCCTGAAGCAAAATAAACATTGGACCGTTCGGCGTTTCCTGCAGCCGTTCCTTTACTTGCGCTGTCAGAGCCTCATTGCCGCCGGCCCGAAGACTGTCCTCAAGCTCGGTGATATCGCTGTCGATCGCCGTATCCAGCGATCTCGCCATGTACATACCGGCCCACCAATAGATGACCCCGAGCAGGATCAGGGCCGAACAGCCGAACAGCCCGGCGTAGAGCAAGGTAAGGCGAAAGCTCGAGGTCCGCAGGACCCTAGGCAGGGTTGCGGACACAATAACCTGCCCCTCTAACCGTGTGGATCAGCTGCGCCTCGAAGCCTTTATCGACCTTGCTCCGCAGGCGGCTGATATGGGTTTCCACAATGTTCGAGCGAGGGTCGAAATGAATGTCCCAGACGTGCTCGAGCAGCATCGTGCGCGTGACCACCTGACCAGCGTGGCGCATCAGGTATTCGAGCAGGCGGTATTCCCTTGGCTGCAGCTCGATCAGCTGCCCGCGACGCCGCACCGTGCGCGACAGTAGGTCGATTTCGAGATCGAGCAAGTGGAGCCTGGTCTCCGCCGCGGTTGTGCGCGGTCTTCGCCCCAACGCGGCGACCCGCGCGACGAGCTCGGAGAAAGCGAAAGGCTTCACCAGATAATCGTCGCCACCCGCGTTGAGCCCCGAGACCCGATCCTCGACGCCATCGAGCGCGGTGAGGAACAGAACCGGCGTGTGATGGCCGGCCGCGCGCAAGCTCTTGACGAGGTTCAGCCCGTCGAGATCGGGTACCATCCGATCTACGATGAGTAGATCGAAGCCATTGCCGATTGCGCAAATGAGGCCCTCCGCACCGCTTGCCACCTCGACGACCAAGTGGCCTTCCTCGCGAAGGCCGTTCGCGACGTAATCGGCATTCTCTCCATCATCCTCAACCAGCAGGATCTTCAAGCGGCGGCTCGCTCTCTAGCATTGGCTCGGCCATTCGATCTCTCGGGAGATTATAAGCGGCGTCAGATTACAAAATCCCAATATAACGGAAACATAACCACAACCTAAGATAAATCAAGGCAGCAGAATACGTCAAAAAACGGATCAAATTGCGTTGACTCTTTGTCGAAAGCGGGCGAGCCTACACGCGCCGGACGCTATCTGGGCCGGCGCCAGTTGAAAACCACGCTAAATGGGAGGACAAAATGCTTCGAGCGCACAGGACCTTGCACCCCTTGTTAAAGAAATATCTCCACTCCTGGGCCGTCGCGGCGGTGGTCGGCCCGGCCCTGTTGGTGGTGGGCACTGGTGCCTGGGCCGACGGGGATAAAAAAACGGTCAAAAGCTCGCCGGAAAACAGCGGACCCGTCAGGCTGCTCTCCACGATACCCGTCCCGGTCGCAACGACGAACACGACCGGCGGGATGTACGGCTTTGATATCAGCTTTGTCGACCAGACGAGCCAAACTTACTATCTCGGCGATCGTTCGAATTCGGCGGTCGATGTCGTTAACGCCAAGACCGGGGCGTTCGTTAAGCAGATCACCGCTTCGCCACCGTTTGCCGGAGTGAAACTCAACACGGCTGGCACTGCCGTCAATAACAATATCTCTGGGCCTAACGGCGTCGCAACCGATGGATCTGGAACATGCCTCTTTGCCGGCGATGGCCCGAGCCGCGTCGTTTCCTTCCAGCTCCCTAGCGGCACGCAGGCTGGCGATGTTAATACGGGCGGGACGACTCGTGCGGACGAGATGGCATTTGACCCAAAGGACAGGCTGTTGCTCGTGGTCAACAACGCAGAGACCCCACCATTCGCGACCCTGATCTCGGTCGGCACCAATTGCACGCTGAAGCTTGGAAGCAAAATCGTTTTCGCTTTTGCGACGAACGGCGCCGAGCAACCAGTGTGGGATCCGGGCACGCAACGGTTCTATAAATCAATCCCTTCGACATCGGGAACGATCGCCACGCCAGGCACGACTGGAGCAATTGCGCGCATCAACCCGCTGACGGCAAGCGTCGAAACCCTGTTTTCGGTGCCATTTTGCATGCCGGCCGGTCTTTCCCTAAATCCCAGGAATGGGACATTCCTGGCAGGCTGCAGCGTCGTTTACGACACCGCGGGCGTGCCGTGGTTCGGTGCCGATCCGGATAGCGCCAACCCGGTGCAGGTGATCATCGACGTCAATGGGATCTATGCTTTTGTTTCCGGTATCGGCTCGTCGGACGAAGTTTGGTACAATTCCGGCGATGATCATTGGTATACCGGCTCGCAAAATACGCCCTATTCGCCGCACTTGGCGACTTCGACTTCGGGCGCCCTTTCGGCCACGGATCAGGGCGCCGGGCTCCTCGGGGTAATCGACGGAACGAGCCAAAACCTCGACCAGATCGTGCCGACCTTCGACGTGCCGCTGGTAAGCCCGCCCTTAGGGCCGCCGCCTGGCCACCCCTCCGGCAGCGCGCATTCAGTCGCTGCCAACGCCGCCAACAATTGGGTATTTGTCCCGTTGCCGGCCAACAATGCGATCCCCGGCTGCTTGACCGGATGCATCGGAGTTTATGGCCGGAATGACGTCGACCTGACCAGCGCGAGAGACTAACCCCGATTGAGCTCTTGGGTGCGGCGGCCTGCAAGAGGCCGCAGATGCGCCCGAACACTCTCGAAGAACGCGGGCCCGTGCCCGCGTTTTTTGTGAGCGCGCAAAGCAAGGCGCCGCCGCTTACCGGCGGTTGAGAGCTTGTCCGCACCGGGCCTTAACAGGCGCCGCCGATGCTGCTCTAATGGCTGGCAGAAACGCACGATCTGGGGATCAAGATGCCGAGAGCGCCACTACCCCATCCGCCCTCATGATCTCGCTCGACCTGGCGGTCAACGCCATCGTCGCCGGCTTGTTGCTCGGCGGGTTTTATGCCGCGGTCACGGTCGGGGTGACGATTTCCTTCGGAATGCTCGACATCGTCAACATCGCCCACCCGGCGTTCATCATGCTCGGGTCCTTTGTCGCCTACATCGTCAATTCCAATTTCGGCATCGACCCGATTCTGATCGGGGTGGTCATGGCGCCGGTGTTTTTTCTCCTCGGCATGGCGGTCTACCAGATCTACTACTACGCCTTCGAACGGCGCGGCGAGGAGTTGATCCAGGGTCTGGCTTTCTTCTTCGGTTTATTGTTTGTCGGCGAGGTCGGGCTGATCCTCGTCTTCGGCGTCGATTACCGGTTTGTCGAAGCCCCGTACATCGGTCCGAGCCTGCATCTCGGCTTTGTCGACCTGCCGTTGCGCATGCTGGTGCCGTTCCTGGTCTCGCTATTGATGCTCGCGGTGCTGCAAGTCTTCTTGGGGCGCACCTTTATCGGCCGCGCCATCCTCGCCGTGTCGCAAGACCGGCTGGCCTTGCAGCTGATGGCGGCCAACCCCAGCCGCGTCAAGCGCGTCGCCTTCGGCCTCTCGATCGCCACCGCCTCGGTCGCCGGCGCCCTGTTGATCATCATTCAGCCGGTCGAGCCGTCGATCGGCCGCGATTACATCGGGCGGATCTTTGCGATCTGTGTGCTCGGCGGCATGACCAGCTTTCCCGGCATGCTCGCTGGCGCCGTTCTGATCGGCGTCGTCGAAAGCATCACCGCGACTTTTTACGGCCCGTCCTGGGCCCCCGCCGTCGCGTTCGGCTTCCTCCTCCTGACCCTAGCCGTGCGCCCCGCCGGCATCCTCGGGCGCTGACGAATGAGTAATCGTTGGCGACAAAGCCCCTCTCCCGCAATGCGGGAGAGGGTGGCGAGCGCAGCGAGCCGGGTGAGGGTGGCTCGGCAGGTTCTTTACGAAGCGCCGCTAAGTTCCGCGCATGCCCAACCGAACGGCACGCCGATTACGTCAGGCCTCGACCGATGCCGAGCGGCGCATGTGGTCGGCGCTGCGCGACCGCCGCTTGGCAAAGTACAAATTCCGCCGCCAGCATCCAATCGGGCCCTTCATTGTGGACTTCGCCTGCACGCGGCACTCACTGGTGATCGAGATCGACGGCGGTCAGCACGCGGAAAGCGTGACGGAAAAGCGGCGCACTGCTTTTCTTCAAAGGCAGGATTGGCAGGTGATCCGCTTTTGGAGCAACGACGTCCTCAGCAACACGACTGGCGTAATCGATACCATTCTTCAGATCCTTCAGCGCCAGTAGACCCTCACCCTCCCAGCGTTTCGCGCTGGGCCCCTCCCTCTCCCGCAATGCGGGGGAGGGGCTTGCGCGACGGGTGCTGAATTCATGGGACCCGCGAGATTTTGGATTGTCTCGTTCATTATCGCCCTTGCGTTTCTGTTGCTGACGCGCGGGCTGATCGGCAACGAGTATTATTTCTTCGCCGCCTACCAGGTGCTGCAGTTCATCGTATTGGCGACGGCGTGGAACATTCTCGGCGGCTACACCGGCTACACCAATTTCGGCACCGGTGCCTTCTTCGCCGTGGGCGCCTACAGTGCCGTCGTGCTGCACAAGCTGACCTCCGTGCCGGTTCCGGTCATGATGGTGGTCGGCGGCATCACCTCCGGCGTTGTCGGTTTCGGCATGGGGTATTTGACCCTGCGCCTCAAAGGCGTGTTTTTCGCGATCGCCACCCTGGCATTGGCGATCGTCGCGCAGACTCTGATCGTCAACTGGGATTTTGTCGGCGGATCGCGCGGCATTTATGTCATTCGGCCGCAGCAATCGCCGATCTACGGCAGCTACATCCAGTATCTCTATTCGCTGATGCTGGCGCTGACCTGGATCTCGGTGGCGATCGCGCGGACCATCGAGCGCTCGACATTGGGTCTCGGCTTCAACGCGATCCGCGACGACGAGCAGGCGGCCGAGGCGGCGGGGGTGCCGACCCTGCGCCTAAAGCTGATCTCGACAACATTGAGCGGCGCGCTGATGGGCATGTCGGGCGCCCCGTTGCCCTATTACGTGACCTATCTCGATCCGGCCTCGAGCTTCAATCTCTCCTATGCCGTCAACAGCGTCGCAATGCCATTGATCGGCGGCATGACCAGCTGGATCGGTCCCATAATCGGCGCGGTATTGCTCGGCACGATCCAGCAGCTCGCCACCGTGACGATCTCCTCGGCTCTCAATCTGCTGATCGTCGGCGTTCTGCTGATCGTGTTTGTGGTCATTGCGCCCAATGGCATCGTCGGTTTGGTGCAGAGCCGCCGGCGCGCCAGGCTCCGCTGATGGCGGCCTCGATTTTGGAGGTCCGCGGGCTCGGCAAGCGCTTCGGCGGTTTTGTCGCGCTCGAGGACATCAACCTCACCGTCGCCGCCGGCGAGCGGCTCGGCTTGATCGGGCCCAACGGCTCCGGCAAGAGCACGCTCGTCAACTGCCTCTCCGGCACATTGCATCATGACAGCGGAAGCGCGGTGTTTGACGGGCACACGATCGACGGCATGCCGGCCTACCGGCGCACCCGATTGGGGCTCGCCCGCAGCTTCCAACTGCCAAAACCGTTCCGCAGCCTCAACCTCGTCGACAATCTGCGGATCCCGCTGCTCTACACGGTCAATGCCCGTCACGGCGCGCATCTCTCCGGCGCAGCGATCGATGAACGCTGCCACACATTGCTCGCCGATGTCGGGCTCGCCGACAAGGCATTGCATCTGCCGCGCGACCTGACCCAGGTCGAGATGCGCAAGCTCGAGCTCGCCCGCGCCGTCGCCAGCGCCCCGCGGCTGCTCTTTGCCGACGAGGCGATGGCGGGGCTCTCGCCTTCCGAGGTCGAGGAGATCCTCCTCGTGCTGTTCCGCCTGAACGAGCAGGGCATTACGATCGTCTTGATCGAGCACATCATGCGCGCCGTGATGAGCTTTTCGACCCGGCTCGTCGTATTGGTCGCCGGGCAGAAGATCGCCGACGGCTCGCCGCAGGAAGCGATGCGCAATCCCGAGGTCGAAAGGGCCTATCTTGGCGAGTAGTCTTTCGGTAACCGGCCTCGACGCCGGCTACGGCGCGGTGCGGGTGCTCGAGGGCGTGTCGTTGTCGGTGGAGCCTGGCCAGACCGTGGTGCTGCTCGGCACCAACGGCAACGGCAAGAGCACGCTGATGAAATGCGTGATGGGGATCGTGCCGCCGACCGCCGGGACGATCGTCGCAGAGATCGACGGCGAGCGGCACGATCTGGTCGGCCGCTCGACCGAGGCAATCGTCGATCTCGGGATTAGTCTGGTGCCGGAAGGCCGGCGTCTCTTCCCAAAGCTGACCGTCGAGGAAAACCTGCTGTTGGGCGCCTTCCGCCCGCTCGCCCGCACGGCGATCGCGCGCAACCTCGACTCCTCATACGAGACCTTCCCGGTGCTGCGGGAGCGGCGGCGCCAATTGGCCGGCAGCCTCAGCGGCGGCGAGCAGCAGATGCTGGCCCTCGCGCGCGCGCTGATGTCGGCGCCCAAGATCCTGCTGATCGACGAGCCGTCGGTCGGCCTTGCGCCAGTCCTCGTCAAGCGCACGATCGAGAAGATCAAGGAATTGAAGGACCGTTACCAGCTGACCGTGCTGATGGCCGAGCAGAACTTCATCCAGGCCGTCCGCATCGCCGACCGCGGCTACGTCATCGTCCACGGCAAGATCGCCTTCGAAGGCGGCTCCGCCGACGAGCTCAACAATAACGAGCTGGTCCGCAAATTCTATTTGGGGCTGTGAAGTCCCAATAACGCGCAACACCGCTGGCGGGGTGAATGGCGGACGGGTATCCTCGCGCGTAATACGTGTGCTATCGGCATCTGGGTAGACGAGGCGATTAAATGGCAGCGCTCGACGAAGCGGCGATCGATCATCGGCAGATAATTGCCGCGCTTCGGCGAGAGCTCGACGAGCGCACTATCGAGCGCGACGAGGCGCTGGCGCAACAGCTCGCGACGAGCGAGATCCTGGGCGTGATCTCCCGCTCGCCCACTGACACCCAGCCGGTATTCGAGGCCATTGTGGCGCGCGCGGCGGCGCTGTGCCAGGCGGAGTTCAGCGCGGTGGCGAGGTTTGAAGACGGGCTCCTCCACCTGGTCGCGGTCCACAGCATGTCGCCTGATGAGACAGCGGCATTTCACAGCCTTTTCCCGCGACCGCCGAGGCGAAACTTTGTGATGGGTCTGGCTTTTGGCGACGCGCAGCCGGTGCATTTCGAGGATGTCCTGACTTGGCTCGACTACGACACCCACACGCTCCAACTGCTCCAATCGGTCGCGAAGTACCGCTCCTTCCTCGCCGTACCGATCCTTCGCGAGGGTAGGCCGATCGGGGTCATCGGCTGCGGGCGGCGCGAGGTCAGGCACTTCACGCCCGCTCAGATCGAGCTGGTCAAAACCTTCGCCGACCAAGCCGCGATCGCCATCGAGAACGTGCGCCTCTTCGGGGCGCTGGAGCACCGCAACCGCGACCTGGGCGAAGCACTCAAGCAGCAGACCGCGACCGCCGAGGTATTGCAGGTCATCAACTCGTCACCCGGCGACCTTACGCCGGTGTTCAATGTAATTCTCGACAAGGCGACACGCCTGTGCGACTTCGCCTTCAGCATTCTGTGGACATATGACGGCAAGGCGTTCCACGCCGTTGCCATGCATGGGGTTTCGCCGCGTTATGGCGAATATCTGGCGGGGCGGGCAATCGTTCCTCCGCCGGATACAGAAGGGGCGTTCTCCCAGTTTGTTGCCGGCAGAGATTTCCTGCACATCGATGACGTTGCCTCGACGGAGCTGCATCGGCTCACTCCCCGTGCGCGAGGGGCGGTTGAGATTGGCGGCGCGCGCACGAACATGCTGGTGGCGCTGCGCAAGGACGAAGTCCTGCTCGGCGCCATCGAGGCATACCGGCTGGAGGTCCGGCCGTTCTCCGACAAGCAGATCGCGCTGCTGCAGAATTTCGCCGCGCAGGCCGTCATCGCAATCGAGAATGCGCAACTCATCACCGAGACGCGGCAGCGCACGGCCGAGCTGCAAGAGGCGCTCGACTATCAGACCGCGACCAGTGATGTTCTGCAAGTCATCAGCCGGTCGACCTTTGACCTGCAGCCGGTGCTCGATACGCTGATCGCGACCGCCGGTCGGCTCTGCAACGCAGAAATGGTGAATGTCTTGCGCCGCGACGGCGAGGTGTATCGAGAAGCCGCCGCATTGGGATTGACGCCGGAATATCGGGCTTTTCTGGAAACCCATCCGCTTGCACCGGGCCGCGGCACTCTCACCGGTCGGGTGGCGCTCGAAGGCCGCGTGGTCCACATCGCCGACATTACCGCCGACCCGGACTACACCCTCTCCGAAGCCGCCAGCCTCGGCAAGATTCGCAGCATGCTGGGGGTCCCGTTGCTGCGCGAGGGTTCGCCGATCGGCGTCATCATCTTGTCGCGCACCCGTGTCGAGCCGTTCACCGAGCGGCAGATCGAACTCGTCCGCATCTTTGCCGACCAGGCGGTAATAGCGATCGAGAATGCGCGGCTGTTGACCGAGACGCGCGAGGCGCTGGAGCAGCAGACTGCCACGGCGCAAATTCTGGAGGCCATCAACCGCTCACCGGGCGATTTGGCGCCGGTCTTCGAGGCGATGGTCGAGCGGGCGGTGCAGCTGTGCGAAGCCGACGAAGCGGCGGTGCGCAGCTTCGACGGCAAGCTGCTACACTTGGTTGCCGCGCGTGGCGAACCCGACGTCCTCGACAAGTTGCGGGAACTCGGCCCAAGCGACCTGAGCCTAACGGGCGGGCTCTACGATCCCTTTCTGCGCGGCGAACGCGTCGTCCACATCGCCGACGTGCGCGAGACCGAGACGTTTCGCAACAAGCCCATCGCGCGCAAACGGCTGGAACTGCGAAATATTCGCACCTGGCTCGCCGTCGCGCTGCGCCGCGAGGACAAGCTCCTCGGCATCATCAACGTCCACCGGCATGAAGTCCGGCCATTCTCCGAGAAGCAGATTGTACTCCTCGAAAGCTTCGCGGGGCAGGCGGTCATCGCGATGGAGAACGCGCGGCTCCTGACCGAGACAAGCGAGGCGCTGGAGCAGCAGACCGCGACCGCCGAGGTTTTGGGGGTTATAAACTCTTCGCCTGGCGATCTCGCTCCGGTGTTCGAGGCGATTCTGGACAAAGCGCATACGCTGTGCGGCGCGACGCTCGGGAGCCTTTTTTTGTTCGACGGAGAGCTGTTTCGCGCGGCGGCTACGTACGGCTATCCGGGAGACTTAGCCCAACGCCTGCGCGAAGGGGTTGTCCTGTCCGCCACGCCCCAACTGCTGATGGACAGTGTCCGCTGGGTGCACAATCCGGATCTGACGCTGATCGACGCTCCGACCGCCCGTGCCGTCTCCGGACGCGGCGGCGTGCGCACCAATCTCATGTTGCCATTGCGCAAGGACGGGAGGCTGCTGGGCGCAATCTCCTGCAACCGCCGGGAGGTTCGGCCCTTCACCGACAAGGAAATCGCGCTGCTCGAAAATTTCGCAGCGCAAGCGGTAATCGCGATGGAGAACGCGCGCCTCCTCAACGAGTTGCGGGAGCGCACGCGCGATCTGCAGGAGTCGCTGGAGTATCAGACCGCGACCAGCGATGTGCTCAAAGTCATCAGCGGTTCGACCTTCGACTTGCAGCCTGTGCTCGACACGGTGGTCGAGACCGCCGCGCGGCTGTGCGATGCCGAGATGGCGTTCATCCTGCGCCGCGACGGCGAGGTGTATCGAGGGGCCGCAGCGGTCGGCTACCCGCCCGAATATCAGATTTTCATGGAAGCTCACCTGATCACCCCCGGGCGCGGCACGATCACCGGGCGCGTCGCGCTGGAAGGCCGGACGGTGCAGATCGCCGATGTCGCAGCGGATCCGGATTATACTTTAACCGAAGCCATGACACTCGGGCAGCAGCGCACCGCGCTTGGCGTGCCTCTGATGCGCGAAGACGTGCCAATCGGCGTCATCGTGCTGGCGCGCACCAGGGTAGAGCCCTTCACCGAAAAGCAGATCGAACTGGTGCGCACCTTTGCCGACCAGGCGGTGATCGCGATCGAGAATGCTCGGCTGCTCGGCGAATTGCAGGCCCGCACCGACCAGCTGACCCGCTCGGTCGCCGAATTGCAGGCGCTCGAGGAGGTGCTGCGCGCGGTCAATTCCTCGCTCGACCTGGACACCGTGCTCGCCACCATCGTCAGCCGCGCCGCGCAGCTCTCGCAGGCCGATGAAGGCACGATCTACGAATTCGACGAAGCCGAAGAAATTTTCGTGCCCAAATCCGCCTTCGGCATGAGCGCGGAGCGGGTCGAGGCGCTTCGCGAGCGGCGGATCAAGCTGGGCGAAACCCATCTCGGCCGCAGCGCGCTGTTGCGCGCGCCCGTCTACGTCCAAGACGTACAGCAAGACCCCGCCGTGCCGCATGCAGCCAGGATTTTGCCCGGCATTCATGCCGTACTCGCGGTGCCGCTGCTGCGCGACGACAAGGTCGTCGGCGGGCTGGTGATCCGGAGGCGCAGCGAAGCTGGCTTCGCGCCGACCATCCCGACCTTGCTGCAAACCTTCGCCGGGCAGGCCGTGCTCGCCATCCAGAACGCGCGGCTGTTTCAGGAAGCGCGCCGCGCGCGCACCGCTGCCGAGGCCGCGCTCTCTGACCTGCATGGCGCCCAGGACCGGCTGATCCAGGCCGAGAAGATGGCCTCCTTAGGGCAATTGACCGCCGGCATCGCCCACGAGATCAAGAACCCGCTCAATTTCGTCAACAACTTTGCCGGCCTCTCGGTCGAATTGCTGGAGGAGCTGAAGGAGACTGCGGCGCCGGCGATAGCCGGGCTGGCCGAAGACGAGCGCGCCGATCTCGACGAAATCGTCGGGATGCTGACCGGCAATCTCGAAAAGATCGCCGAGCATGGCCGGCGTGCCGACGGCATCGTCAAGAGCATGCTGGAGCATTCGCGCGGCGGCAGCGGCGAGCGCCGCAATGTCGACCTCAACGGCCTGGTCGAGGAGGCGCTCAACCTCGCCTATCACGGCGCCCGCGCCCAGGATCAGAATTTCAACATCACCTTGGAGCGCGACCTCGGCCCGGCCATCGCCGCGGTCGAACTGATGCCGCAGGATATGACGCGGGTGTTGCTCAACCTGTTCGGCAACGGCTTCTATGCCGCCACCAAGCGCCGGCACGACGGCGCCGAGCCCGACTTCCGGCCGACCCTCAAGGTGGCGACGCGCGATTGCGGCGCGGCGGTCGAGATCCGCATCCGCGACAACGGCGCTGGCATCCCGCCCGAGATCAGGGACAAGCTGTTTCAGCCGTTCTTCACGACAAAGCCGACCGGCGAAGGCACCGGGCTCGGCCTGTCGATCAGCTGGGACATCGTCACGCAGCAGCACGGCGGCACGATCGAGGTCGACAGCCGGGTCGGCGAGTTCACCGAATTCACGATCCACCTGCCGCGTTCGTGAACAGGCCGATCGTCTTTATACTCGGCATACGGCCTAACGGGACGGCATTCGACGCTCGGCGTCGAGGTCAGGGATTTGAGCGACGAGCCGAGGGGCCCGCACCCGCTCCTCAGTTCCGGTTTATGTTCACGACTGCGCAGTTCGGGAACATAGTGCCGTGGCTGATGCTCAACCGACAGGGTCGCGACGTCCTTTCACGCTACGCGGTCTGGCTCGGCTATCCAGTGGCGTTAAAGCTCAACACAATGCGCCGCACCTACCGCGCCGAGCAATATCCGGCGCCGCGCTGAAAAGTGTGCCGCTGAAGTATTCGTAGGATGGGTTGAGCCCAGAGGCTGAGCAAGAATGGGAATGGGGCTGAATCAATGGTGTGCGTCCTTCGAGGCCTCGCTCTGCGAGGCACCTCGGGATGACGACCTCCTCTGATGTCATCAAAGGCTTACGTCATGGTGAGGAGCGACGGGGCGCAGCCGCGGCGCGTCTCGAACCATGCACGGCGCCGATGGAACGCAAATTCTTGCCCAGCCTCCCACCTCAAACCATCCTCCGGCACTGACTGCGGCATTGCTCGCAGCTGAGGAATCAATGCCCGATTCCAAAATTTACCAAAACTTACCTGACTTAATTTGACGCAGCCGGGACGGGGCTTACCTGCTCTGAGGGCACGAACGAGTTTTCCCCGCAGAGGATGCGCAGCTCCGGGATCTCTGTTCGAAGATGTCACGCAGGCCACCTGTCACAGTAAGCGGTCGATTGGCGTCGCCTCCGGCCGAATTTGGCCGACCGGCTCGCCCCTGTCAGAAACCATTAGCGTTACTGAGAGAGACCAATGAATAACCTCAAAAGTGGACTGGCCGTTATTGTTTGACGATGCTGCTCGCCGGATGCGCAAGGGCGGTCGGGGACGCCGATGCGGGACCCAATCCGGGCGGCGGGTTTTACGATGGGTCGAACATCAATGTCGGACAGATAAACCCCAGCCGCGGCGGTTTTCACTATACGCCGTACACGAGCGTGGGACAGGCGAACCCGTAGGACCGCCCTTGCCATCGATGTCGCCATCGCGCTACTCGTTCCCTCAGCCCATTAAGCGGAGGGAACGGGATGATTGCGGGCGAATTCGATGTCGTCGTCATCGGGGCCGGGAATGCCGGCATGTGTGCGGCATTGGCGGCGCGCGGGGAGGGGGCTCGGGTTCTCGTTCTCGAAGCGGCTCCTTTTGACGAGCGCGGCGGCAATAGCCGGTTTACCGCGGGGGCGCTGCGGTTTGTCTACAACGGCGTCGACGACCTCCTCAAGCTCTGCGACCTCAGCGAGACTGAACTCGCGACCAGCGATTTCGGCACCTATACCACCGACCAGTATTACGACGATCTCGGGCGGCTGACCGACTATCGCAGCAATCCGGACATGGCCGAGCTGCTCGTCACGAAGAGCCAGGAGACACTCCTGTGGATGCGCAGCCAGGGGATCCGCTTTGCGCCGATGTATTCGCGGCAGGCCTTCAAGCACGAGGGCAAGTTCGTGTTCTGGGGCGGCCTCGCGCTAGAGGCGTGGGGCGGCGGGCCGGGGCTCGTCGAGGGGCTCTTCAAGGCGGCCGAGGAGCGGCAGATCCAGGTCGCCTACGAAGCGCGCGGCGAGGCGCTGATCGCCGATGATGACGGCGTGCACGGCATCGTCGCCAAGGTCGAAGGCAGGACCACGCGGATCCCGGCCAAGGGCGTCATCCTCGCCAGCGGCGGGTTCGAGGCGAATGCCGAGATGCGCACCCGCTATCTCGGCCCCGGCTGGGACCTCGCCAAGGTGCGCGGCACCCGCTTCAACACCGGCGCCGGCATAAAGATGGCGCTCGACATCGGGGCGATGCCCTACGGCAACTGGTCCGGGTGCCACGCGGTAGGCTGGGACTACAACGCGCCCGAATTCGGCGACCTCGCGGTCGGCGACAATTTCCAGAAGCACAGCTACCCGTTTGCCATCATGGTCAATGCCGACGGCGTGCGGTTCTGCGACGAAGGCGCCGATTTCCGCAACTACACCTATGCCAAATACGGCCGCGAGATTCTCAACCAACCGCACCAGTTCGCGTGGCAGATCTTTGACCAGCAGGTCGTGCACCTGCAGCGCGACGAGTACCGCATCCGCCAGGTGACCAAGGTCACCGCCGACACGATCGAGGGGCTGGCCGACAAGATGGCCGAATACGCGCCGGTCGATAAGGCACGGTTTCTCGAAACCATCCGCGAGTACAACGCGGCGGTGCAGCGTGAGATCCCCTACAACCCGACGGTCAAGGATGGGCGCACCACCAAGGGCCTCGCGATCAACAAGACCAACTGGGCCATGCCGATCGAAAAGCCGCCCTTCGAGGCCTATTGCACGACCTGCGGCGTCACCTTCACCTTTGGCGGCCTGCGCATCGATACCGACGGGCGGGTGCTCGATACCGCGCAAAAGGCGATCCCCGGCCTTTATGCCGCGGGCGAGCTCGTCGGTGGGCTCTTCTATTTCAACTACCCCGGCGGGACGGGCCTGGTTTCCGGCTCGGTCTTCGGCAAAATCGCCGGAACCACCGCCGGCACGGCAGCCCTGCGGCGCTGAGCGAGAAGCTATTGCGAAACCAGCACTGTTATGTTAAAATGCTTACCGATTTAACCATGCGCGAGGGGATCTTCGCACCCCATAAAAGCGAAGATCAGCCAGGACCAGCGGAACCTTCGCTGTTCTAATCGGCGCCAACTCGCGGGGAATCGAGGAATTCTGCGGAACAGGACTGGTGCGTGGCTGATACTTTCTTGGCAAAACAGCAAAATCAGCCAGCGTGGGCTTGGGGCATCCCCGCCCTGGCCCCGGGTCGAGGAGGGCGGGGTTCCCACCATGCATCAGCGATAGTACGCGTAGTGGTGATGCCACCAGTGGGGATAGCCCCAGGCATGCCACGGGTGGTGGTGGCGCCAATACCAGGCATGTGGATGCCAGCAATGCCAAGCAAAACCGTTCCACGCGCACGCCGCGTCCGCCGGTTGCGCAAAGGCAGCGGTCCCAATTGCCAAGGCGGCGAGCGTCGCCAGGACGAATTTCCTCATCCCTTTACCTCCTCAATGCTTGTCAACTAACAGCATAACGAGACGGCAAGACGAATTACTCCCTTTAACCACAAATTTATTGGGTTCCGGAGATTGCGGCCAGCACGGCCTCCACCGCGGCCTGCGGGTTCGTCGCCCGCATCACCTCACCCATGACCGCGATGCCGCTCGCTCCGGCGGACAAGCAGAGCGGCGCGTTCGCAGCATTTATCCCGCCGAGCCCGATAACCGGGCCCGGTACCCGCGCTACGATTTCGGCCAGGCCGTCGAGACCGATCGCCGGGCCGTAGCCCGGCTTGCTGGTACTCAGGAAAACGGGGCTGATAGTGACATAATCGGCGCCGAAACCGAGCAGCGCCGAGGCTTCCGCAGCGGAATGCGCCGAAGCGCCGATCAGCCCGCCGGGAAGTCTCGCGCGCGCGGCTGCGGGGCTCCCCGCGCTCGGCAGATGCGCCCCGCCCGCACCGGTCATTGCCGCCGCATCGATATCCTCGTGAACGGTGACGGTTGCTCCCCAGCGGCGGCCGAGCACCACCAGGGCGCTCAACAAGGCGCGGCGTTGTGCTGTCGGCAGATCCTTCTCGCGCAGGCTGAACCAACGGCAACCACCGGCAAATACCGCTGCGGCGAGCTCTTCGAGGGGCCGGCCCGCCTGCCGGCGGTCCGATATGACCAGCAGCGGCGGAACCGGCAGCCTCACCGAGGTTCTCTCTTACGGCCGCGGCGGGGCAAGGAGCAGCTCGGCTTCGATCGTCACCCTGACCGTTGCCTCGCCGGGCTCGGCGACAGGCGCTGCCACCGCCATCGCAGCCAAACGAGGGACCGGCCTGCCGCCAGTTTCGGCATTGCCGACGCGCACATCGCGGAACCGAACGACGGCCAGATGCATGTGGTCGGCGATCGAGGCGGCACGATGGTCGAGTTCGGCGAGGGCCTCGGCGGTCAGATCCTCCTCGGCCCCGCGGACCGTCTCGGGCGCGACATCATAGGTAAGAGACGAGGTCGACAAACCATCGGATTGCAGCACACCGGCCAGCTTCAGCATCGAATCCACGTCTTTCCCGGTCAAAATCACCGATTGGCTGCCGCGCCAGCGGGTGGGGCCATTTTGCGGGCGTTCCTCGCCGACATTGTAGGAGCCAGTCTCGACCCGCACACCTTGGACCTGCTTTGCGCGATCGAGCGCCGCGGCCATCCGTCGATTTATCGCCGCCTGGACCGAGCGGGCGTCCGCCCCGGTCTCCTCGACCCTGAGCTCGATGCGCAACAGGTCGCGGATTACCGAGCGTTCTGCCGTCTGGCTAAGGTGGAGCACCGTCATCTGCGGGTCCACATCCTGCGCCAGCGCGGGCATGGACGCGAACAGCACGACGGCAATCGCGAGAAACACCCTCACCCGCTTCTCTCCGCTCGGCATCCTCTCCCGCATTCCTATTATTATCCCAGCTATCGAGAGCCTCATTATGGATCACTTGGCAGGGCGCGGCTATTACCGAGGGTAGGCGGGATTGGATGGAGAAGCCGAGTTTGCGCGTGCTTGTCACACGGCCTCGTGAAGATGCGGAGAGCTTGATCGCAGCCCTGGCAATCCGGGCCATCGAGGCGCTTGTCGAACCCTTGATGGAGATCCACTGGCAGGCGCCGGAAGCGCTCAACCTGGCCGGGGTACAAGCTGTCCTGTGCACCAGCGCCAACGGTGTTCGAGCCCTGGCGCGGGCGAGCGGCGAGCGCCGAGTGCCGCTGTTGGCGGTCGGTGACGCGACGGCCGCGCGTGCGCGCGCCGAAGGTTTCGACCGTGTCGAGAGCGCCGGGGGCGACGTCGGAGATCTCGCCCGCTTGGCGACGGCCCGGTTTCGCCCCGAAAACGGCCCGCTGCTTCACGTGGCCGGAAATGTCGTTGCCGGCGATCTTGTCGGCTTGTTGCGCGCGCAGCGATTTACCGTCGAGAGACGTGTTCTCTACGAGGCCCGGGCGGCAACGGCGTTGAACCCGGAGGCAGTCGACAGCCTGCGCGCAGGCGAGGTTGCCTTCGCGCTGTTTTTCTCTCCCCGTACTGCGGCGATTTTTGCTAGGCTGGCCGATGTCGGGGGGGTTACTGAGTGCTGTGCAAAGGTTGTCGCGCTATCGATCAGCAGGGCTGCCGATGCTGCCCTCGCCGGGCTGCCATGGCATGACAGGCGCATAGCCGAGCGCCCTAATCAGCCGGCCTTACTCGATGCGCTCGACCAAGTGCTCGGTCGACGGCGCGGGACTGACCAGGAATAACGGTACGATGTCAGAACGGGAGAGCGAAGAGGGCCCGGCAGAAGGCTTCGCGACGCCGGCGGAACCGGTCTCGACCCCGGCGGTCGAGCCGGCCAGGCCACCCAGCGGATCTCCCAAGGGATTTCCTCGATCGGCGTTGTGGCTGGCGGGTTTGCTGATCCTGATTCTTGCTGGCGTTGCCGTGTCGCCTTTTTGGGCGCCGCAGATCGAGCCGCTGCTCCCGTGGGGCGAGAACCGCGACGATTACGCGGCGCTTTCTGCCCGGCTGGCGGCGGTCGAAGCGCGTCCCGCCGTACCCAGCACGGGAATCGATGCCGTCCAATCGGCGATCAGCGCATTGTCGCACCGTGTCGACCAGCTCGAACTCGCGGCTGGCCGCAACAGAGAAGCGCCCGACGCCCCCGAGCGCCGATACCGATGCGATCAATTCGGCCCTAGGCGCGCTCGCGCGCCGCGTCGATCAACTCGAGGCCGCCGGCAAACCCGACCTCGGTCCGATCCGGGCCGGACTGCAGCAACTCGATCAACGGCTCGCTGCGATCGAAACCCAATCCGCCTCGCGCATGGCGAGCGACACCGCCGCATCCCAGGATATGCAGCACGAGCTCTCCCGCATCGGCAACGTCGAAGGCGAACTCGCGAACCGAGTGGCGGCGCTGGAGCGCGAGGTACAGTCGCAAAACACAGCCGAGCTTCAAGCCGACGGAATGTTGGCGCTGCTGCTGGGACAAATTCGCGAGGCGATCGAGCAGGCGCGGCCGTTTACGACCGAGTTCGATGCTTTCATGAGGCTCGCGCGAGGTTCCGACCTCGCCGCCGCTGCCCAGCCGCTCGCCGAACCCGCTCGAAACGGAGTGGCAAGCCGGGCCGTTCTGGTGAAAGGCTTGGCCGAGCTGGCCGGGCGGATGGCGGTGGCGAGCGAACCTGCCGCCAAATCAGATTGGCGCGAGCAGACCCTCGCCCGGCTGCGTGGCTTAGTGACGATCCGCCGCATCGATGGTCCATCGCACACCGGATCCGGCGGGGGGTCCAACGGGGTGGTCGCCGGTGCCCAAACCGCTCTTGCCCGCGGCGATCTGGCGGGCGCGGTGGCGGCGCTCGAGCCGCTGACCGGGGCGGACGCCGAGGCGGCGCGCCCTTGGCTGCTGATGGCGCGTGAACGGCTCGCGGCGGAAACGGCGCTCGACCACCTTCAGGAGTTGCTAACCGAGCGCCTGGGCAGCCCCGCGACGGCTCCGGGTGCTCCCCCAGCCAACGGTCCGGACGCGCCACAGAAGGCGAGAACACGATCGTGATCCGCGGCCTTCTCGGCCTTCTCGTCGTCGCAGGGTTGATTACCGCGGCGATTTTTGTCGCCGATCATCCGGGGCAGGTTGAGATAGTGTGGCAGGGCTGGCAGGTAGAGACCTCGCTCGGCGTCCTTGCCGCCGCGGCGGTGCTCGCTGGCGTGGCGATTGCTCTGCTCTTAAGGCTCGTGTCTTTGATCCTCGGCAGCCCGCGCGCATTTCTGCGGCATCGGCGTGAGCGTCGCCGGCGCGCCGGCTACCGTGCGCTGACCCGGGGCATGGTTGCGGTTGCAGCGGGTGATCCGCAGGAGGCCCAACGTTGCGCTCGCAGGGCCGATGCGCTGCTCGCCGACCCGCCATTGACCTTGCTCCTGTCAGCCCAGGCGGCCCAGCTCGGGGGCGACGAGACGGCGGCCAAAAAATTCTTTACGGCCATGCTCGACCGCCCCGAAATGGAATTTCTCGGACTTCGCGGTCTCCTTAACCAAGCATTGCGTGGCGGAGACCAAGGCACGGCGCTGCGCCTGACTGAGCGCGCCGCCACTTTGCGTCCGGATACTACCTGGGTCGTCGAAAGCCTGTTCTGGCTCGAAGCACGCGAAGGGCGATGGGACCCAGCCCTCGAGACGCTGGCGCAAGCGGTCAAGCGAAGGATCATCCCGCGCGAGCGCGCCCGGCATCACCGCGGTGTGATCCTTTACGAGCTCAGCCTTGCCGCACTGGCCAGCGGCGACTTGGCCCGCGGGCGAAATTTGGCGGCCCAGGCCCAGGCGTTGACGCCGGATCTTGCCGTTCCGGCAGCCCATCGCGCCCGAGTGCTGCTCCAGGATCATCGTACCGGACCTGCGGCAAAGGCCATCGAGCGCGCTTGGCGGACAATCCCCCATCCGGATCTCGCTCAGGTCTACGGCGCGATCCACGATGGGGCGCCGCCTCTCGAGAGGCTGAAGAGCTTCGAGCGGCTCGCGGCGCAGAACCCCGATGCGCGGGAAACCCATCTCGCCGTGGCGGAAGCGGCGCTCGACGCGCAGCTATGGGGCGAGGCGCGCCGCTACCTCGAACAGGCCCTGAGCGCGCCCTCGCCACCCCTTATCGCCAGATTGCCAAACCCCGCTCCCTTCCGCGCTAGGCCCGACCCTGACGAAAACGCCAGCCTGACGGGCCCGACGCCACGTTTGTGCCTGATGATGGCGCGTCTCGAGGAAGCGGAACATGGAGTTGGCTCGGGCTCGCGCGAATGGCTCGACCGCGCCGTCACCGCGATGCCCGACCCGCGCTATGTCTGCGCCACTTGTGGCGGGGAAAGCCTCGAATGGCGATCGCTCTGTCCGCATTGCGGCAGTTTTGACGCGCTGGCGTGGCGGACACCCGCCTGGGCCGCTGCCGGCAGTACTCTCCCGATTTTGGCAAAATCGCCGAGTGCCGGAGAACAGGAGTTGCCAGCCGGGCACTCGGCAAGCGGCTGAGACCGCACGCATTTTTTCTAGTCTAAAACCAATGCCGTCGCGGCTTGCCGATATACTGTTCCAATGCTGCAAGCTGCTGCGTGCGCTGCGGGTCGGGTCCTTTCTTGCTACGATCGCCCTCATAGGTGGTGATAATCTGTTCTTTCAACAGAAGGAATGCGGCGCCTACGCTGTTTCCTGTTGTTGAAAGATTTAAGTCAGGCGCTTCCGCGACAAACACCTTGTCGCCCAGAGATTCGATTAGCACGGGTATCGGCTTGATAAGATCGTACCCTTGGACAGAGTTGATCGCCAATTCGATTCTCTCGATTTTGGTGGCTTTGGGTGCTGGTTTTGACTGGGGAAGACCGGCGTTCGGTCGTTCGGAAAACGTCCCCGTCGGCATCGGGGCCATGAAGGCGGAAGATCCGTTGGCGACCCGCTGACGGGGCTGGGCACGATTGCTGTGCTGCGAGGGGCAAAGCAAGTTGGAGCTGGCGGCGATGGTCGGAGCCGGGCCTGCGACTGTCAGAACATCTGGCTTGCCTGTGCGGATTAGGGACGCACCAATCCCGGAAGGCGATCCGGAGCGGACAACCAGTGCCGGCGTCCGCCAAACCACATGGAGGATGTCACCGGATTTCATTTGATTGGCCTGGTTTGGCCGCCGGGGGTCCCCTCACGTCCGTAATAAGCGTCGATTTCATATCATAAACCGGATCGCCATCCGGGGTGTACTGCCCGTCGGCGCGGAAGACCGCAATCATCACCGGCCTCAATCGCAAGGTGGTACCGTCAGCCAGCCGATATTCGCTCCATCTTTCCTTCGCCTCGAGAATTTCGATTTCGGTCGTGTTTTGTGGGGAATCCGTACTGGTTTCGCTCACTGCCTTCTCCCGATGCCTCCGAGCCGCGACAGCGGATCGCAAGCCCACCCGCAAACTGGGCCTAGGACCTTGACCAGCAGTTAATGTTCGCGAATTGGCTTGGCGACGGCGGGATTAGACGCTAAAAGCTCGTTCCGGTAGGCGCCGCGGTCGCCTACCGGTCGCTGCCCCGGTAGCTCAGCGGTAGAGCACCCGCTTCGTAAGCGGTAGGTCGTTGGTTCAAATCCGACTCGGGGCACCATCTGGTCCAAAGAAAGCGCATCAGAAGGTGGGCCGCCGAATGAAACAGCCGACAGTGGTTGAAACCATCGCGGGGCGGCTGCTCGCACGTCAGGGCATCGGGGTGATCTGGCAACTCCACTTGCGGGCTTCCGCTTCGCATCTCAAGGGCAATTGGTTGTCTGCAGCAGCTTTGATCGGTATTGCGGACGCCGCCGAAAGACAGTGGGCCGGCTGGGCCGGTTCGCCGTGACCGATCCGCTGTACCGGACTCTCTAGGCGACGACAAACCCAGGGGCGACGAATGACCGAGGCGAATGGGGTGGACCAAGTCGTTGATGTTGATGTCGGGCGTTCGAAGAAGTTCTACGCTGAAATACTCGGGATGACCGTATACCGGGAAGACGTGGGGCAGGTCTTCCGCGATCCTGACCGGCATCCCTGCAGCTGATTGTGCGCAGCTGATCTGACTGCGCCCGAGGGGACGCCGGCCGACCGGGCATGGAAGCGCCTTCCGAGCTTACACGTACCACTCTCGCGGTCCTCTTCGTCGGCGGGCTGATCGGCGCCTCGTTCTGGATATTGTGGCCTTTTCTGCCGGCGATCATCTGGGCGACGACGCTGGTTGTCGCGACCTGGCCCATCATGGTGTACGTCCAGCTGCGGCTCTGGCACAAGCGTGGGCTGGCGGTTGCGGTGATGACCATCGCACTGCTGGTGATCTTTGTGCTGCCGTTCTGGCTGGCGATTGCAACGATCACACAGCATTTCGACCGCATTGCCGGTTGGGCAGCCTCTTTGGCATCTTTTCAGCTACCGCCGCCCCCACATTGGCTGGCCGGTCTGCCGTTCTTTGGAACGTATGCCGCCTCGGCTTGGGCAAACGCCGCGGTCAGCGGCATCGAGCCATTCGTCGCCAAGGCGGCCCCTTACGCGGGCGGCGCGGCGGCGTGGTTCGTCAGCGCATTGGGCGGCTTTGGGGTCCTGTTCGTACAGTTCGTCCTGACCGTCATTATCGCCGTGATCCTCTATGGAAGCGGCGAGCACGCCGCCAGTCTCGTCCGTCGCTTCGGTCGTCGTCTCGCCGGCGAGCGGGGTGAACAATCGGTCCTCCTGGCAGGTCAAGCTATCCGCAGCGTTGCTCTCGGCGTGGTGGTGACTGCGGTCGGACAATCGGTGCTCGGCGGCCTTGGTCTGGCTTTGGTCGGCGTGCCATTCGCTGCGGTGCTGACCGCGGTGATGTTCATGCTATGCATCGCCCAGCTTGGACCCTTGCCGGTGCTGGTGCCAGCGGTGGTCTGGCTCTATTGGAGCGGTGAATTGGTCTGGGGCACCGTCCTTGTCGTCTGGAGCGTTCTGCTCAGCACGACAGATAGCGTGGTCCGACCATTGCTGATCCGCAGGGGAGCCCATCTGCCGTTGCTTCTGCTGCTTGCCGGGGTGATCGGCGGTTTGATTGCTTTTGGTCTGGTCGGTATCTTTCTCGGGCCGGTCGTGCTGGCAGTGGCGTATACCTTGCTGCTGTCGTGGATGGCGGAGGCGAATAGATCCGACGGCGGTATTGCCGCGCCTCGCCGCTGAAGGCTTTGCACGAGGCGGCCGACTGGCGCGAGCCGACTTGTCGTGCCGCGTCCATCGTGATAAGGGAGATGATCATCTGTACCAAATCTTTCTACAGCACCAAATCTTTCTATAGACAGTGCAATTCATCGTGAGGCGGCGATGGACGTCATGACTCGTGGAATCGCAAATTTCTGCCGATTGACTTTTCTGTTCGTCGCACTATCGGGGGCGACTTTAGCGAGCGCGCAAACGCCAGCGACTGCCCCGATCCCCGAGATCCCTCGGTTCCTGGTGTATTTTGACGAATTCAGCGCGAATCTGTCCGATGAAGCAAAGGCGACGATCGCCGATGCCGCGAAGCGGGCGCGGGACACTGGTGCTAAGGCTATTATTGTCCAAGCACGCGCGAGCGCCACTGGCAGACCGGAGACCAACAAATATCTCGCGCAGACGCGCAGCTCGATCGTCACGGACCAGCTCGAGGAAGACGGCATTGCGCGGACGATGATTCGGCAGGAGCCGATAGGTCAGACCGGATCGAGCGATCCGTCTGTCTATAATCGCCGGGTTGACATCATCCTCGAGCGCTGATGCCCCATCGTCGGCGTGGGCCGGCTTGATTACCAGCGCCTGCGGCGTTCTGGGCTTCATCAGCCTCGGCTTTATTGCCGACGCGGTCGGCCGCAAGCCGGCGGCAATGGCGTTCTATATCATGTGCCTAGTGTTGACGCCGGTGGTCTATTTGTGGGCGCAGGATCTCGATGTACAACTGATCTGCGTCGGGATCTTCGGGTTTTTCACCCTGGGAATCTGGGCTTGGGCGCCGATCTGGCTGCCCGAACTGTTCCCGACGCGAATCCGGGCCACTGCCGTCGCATTCACTTTCAATGCGCCGCGCTTCGTCGCTTCAATCGGCCAGCTGATCGCCGGCACCCTGAGCGTCGGCTTCGGCGGCTACGGTCCAGCGGCGACAATCGTCGGCATGTTCTTTGTTCTCGGACTAGCGGCGGCGCCGTTCCTGCCCGAGACCAGCGGCAAGCCGTTGCCCGAAACCTTGGCGCCAACACTGCCGGAAGGCGCGCTCCCTACCAGCTGATCGTCAGCGCGCCTTCGCGCATCTCGAAGCTCTTCAGGCGCTTGAGAAAACTCATCCCGAGCAGCGACTGATCAAGACTTGCGATCACTGCGGCCGGCACGTTCTCGATCGAGAGCTGCTCGATGCGGACCTCGCGCAGCATCACTGGAGCGAAACGGACCCGGCCATTCGCGGTCTGGGTGAGCTGATTGAAGACCAGCTCGCTGCGTCCGATGCCTGCGGCGCGGGCATCGTCGAGAGTGAGGGCGACGAGGCTCGCGCCGGTATCAACGACGACGCGAATTGGCGCGCCGTTGACTGTGGCTGTGAGGCTAAAGGGGCCGCGGCGGTCGGCGCGGTAAACCAGCGTGCGGTTGGAAGACGGTCTGAGGACGGTCAGCGCCGCAGGGGCGTCGGTCGACGGCGGTGCGCCAATCGGGTCAGGCAATCTCGCATCGGGGGTCACCAGTCCAGGTTGGGCAGGGGCCGCCGTGGGACGAAGATTCCAGAATATCCAGTTGTAAATCTGACCATCTGCATATTTCACTTGGCACAACTTACTATCGTCGGCGACGACTACACCGGACCTGCCTTCTTTGTCGACGACCTGCTGACCGGCGATGCATCTCGTCAATTCTTGCGGCTCAGCAGGCGATGCTGCGCTGCCGAGCACCAAGACGGCGACTGCCAAGACCACCCCGTTCACGACTTCGCTCCTCCTCGAGCTCGCCTGGAGCATACAGCGCGGCACAGAAATGCTATGGTCATAATGATTTATGGATGGTTGGTGATCCATCACAAATGCCTTAGGTCAAGTTGAAAGTTGGTCGTGATGCGATTTTACCGTCGCCCCGGACCGCACTAGCGGGAGCCGGACCGCTCTTTACCGGAAGCGGCGACACCGACTATGTCTGCGGCGTTTGCGAGTTCGTCATTGCCGCGAGCATCGGTTTGGCACAGCGCATCGCCTCGATCGAGACAGAATGCCATTGCTGCGGCGCGGTCAATCAACGTGGAGGGAAAGTGTTTCGGATAGGACTTTCTCACTGGATGCGTCGCGGTACTGTTTGCCGGTAGCGCGGTGGCAACACCCATCGCTTATATTTTTACGGGCACGGGCACGGGCACGTTGAACGGTACGCCGTTTAGCGGCAGCTTCACCGTGAGGGAGGTCGGCGATACTTCGGGTGTTAGCGGGCCCTCCGGGGGCGAGTTTACCAATGTTGCCAGCAGCGCTAATTTCGTCGCGGACGCCCTGACAGCGACGCTCACGGGAACGACAAACGAGGTCATCGACAATACCGCTGCCCCCAGGTTCATCGCTTTCGCTCAATTACCCGCGATCGCCGTCGAAGCGACGATAAATGCGGCGTTCGAAACCTATCAGCTCAAAACCGCCTTGCCGTTGACGATCGGCACACCCAACGGCGTCAATTTACGCCGTATTCTACATGGTGGGCAACTTGGTTTTCGCCACCATCACGGCGCTAAACTTCCAGACGGTTACGCCCTCCGTGCCGGAGCCGGCCTCCCTGGCGCTGCTTGGCACGGCTCTCGTTGGGTTCAGTGTGGTTAGCCGTGGGCGCAAGATCGCGTAAGCGTTCCGCCGAACACGCTGGAGCAGCATGCGATCGTCTAAACCCGTCGGAAGAGTTCCGCCGGCTCACGCTTCACCGTTCGTCGCCCGCGTTTGAAGACTGCGAGCGTTTGGCGGATCTCCGCCACTGCCTGTTCTGGCGACCCGGCATCCACGATGGCGATATCGGCCGGGTTGCCGACGGCGATTCCGTAATCTGTGAGGTTGAGGAGCCGTGCCGAGCGCTCGGTCAGCATCGCAAAAATTTCGCGCAATTGTGCCGGTTGCGCGATCTGCAGGAGATTGGCATGGAGATTAGCCATGCGGATCAGTGAGCAATCGCCATAGGGCGTCACCGGATTGAGCACATTGTTGGTCGACAGCGAACAGTTGACGCCATGCTCGACGAGGAAATTGGCGTCGGCGACGCCTCGTCGGATATTGTGGTCCTGGTCCCGCCCCATGACGAAAAGGTCGGTCAACGGCAGGACTGTAACTGCTACCCCGGTATCGGCAAGACGACGCGCCAGGGCTGCGACCTCGCTCGGCGGCATTGTCGACAGTTTGGCCATATGGCCGACTACAACCCGGCCGCCGCGGCGATATTGCTCGGTCAGGTCGCAGACGAGATGGATGTCCATTGCCTCGGGCGTGTCACCGACATCCAGGTGGATATCGATGTCGACATCGAATTCGCGAGCGAGCTCAAATATCCGCCGGATCTGACCTGCATGGTCGGTGTCGTATCGCGGCGCACCGCCGACAGCTCGGGCGCCGCGTTTCAGCGCCTCGACCAACAGCTCGTCGGTGCCCGGATAATTGGTCAGCCCGTCCTGCGGAAAGACGCAGATTTCGATATCGATGGCCCAGCGGTAGTCGGCGAATCAGCGACTGCACCCCTTCGAACCCGCGCAACCCGATGGCTGGGTCGACTTCCACCTGGGTACGCATCCGCGTCGCGCCGTGGAGGATGCATTCGGTCAGCGTACGCTCCGCCCTGGCGCGCACATCCTCGACGGTAAAGCCGCCTTTCAACGCCGCGACCTGCCTCATCGGGCTGATCTTGCGCCCGGTTTCGGGCGGCGTGCGGTCTACGATACGGGATTTATCGAGATGGATGTGCGTCTCGATCAGCCCGCCACAGGCCAGCCGCCCGCCGGCATCGTACGTCTCCGCCTCCGCCGCCAAGCCCTTCCCGATGGCGACAATGTTTCCGCCCGCGACGCCGATATCCACCGGCTCCTGCCCGCTATTTACGAGCCGGACATTGCGTAGGATGAGATCCATCCGTCGCACTCTCCTCATCGATAAAGGCCTTAGCGGCACAAATTGGCATCATGCGGCAATCCGGCGCCGGAAAGTACTGCCGCGCGGCTCTGCGATATAGCGGGAGAAACCCCACCCCTTCTCCGCCATCGCCGTCGAACGCCATGCTCATCACCTACCGAGGGACTGAGATCGCATCGGTCTCCGGATTAGGTTGGGAGGATACCATGCTCCGCAAGTTATCGATGGTTACAGCCGTTGCCCTCATCGCCTTGACCTCCTCGATCAGCATCGGGATGGCCGAAGCCCATCCGTGGGGCGGCTGGGGTTACCACTACTGGGGACCTCGTTATTACGGTTACGGATACGTTCCGTATCTCGGGCCACGATGCTACGTGAGCGTCTACGGCAATACCGTCTGCTATTGACCGCTCTCCGTCAGGCGGGACAAACTCCCGCCGGCCGGCGTTTAGCCTCGACCAAATCCGGTCACCCGTAGATCTTCACCAGCTCACCATGCGCCCATTTGACGGCGTCCTCGGGCGGCATCCCCTGAACGGCCTTGGTATACATATCGACGATGATGAACTTGGAGATCGCCTCGGCCGCTGCACGGCCGGCCGGCCCTGCATAGCCGGCAAAGCGCCCGCTTTCCGCCGCGGTGCGGAACGGCGCCATGACCGGGTCGACCTGCCACACCTTGTCGTTCTCCCACATCTTGGTGCTGCCGACCGAGAAACCTTGCTGTGAGGTGAACCACTCGCCGTAGATGTCCCTGGACTGGAACCAGCGCAGAAAATCCTTCGCCGCCTTCTGGTTCTGCGTGTAGGTCGGGACAATGTTCGAGAACGGCACGTGATAGCTGAACTGGCCGGCCGGACCTTTGGGCAACGGCGAGTGGAATATATCGTCCTTGATCGGCTTCCCGGCCTCGGTCAGGTAAGTGTCGGGCTTGCTTCTGGCCAGCAGATAAATCGATGCGCCGTTGCTGGTCGAGCTGATCGTGTTGGAGAGGAACGCACGGTTGTTGCCGGCGTCGTCCCAGGAGAGCGCGCCCGGGTCGTAGCACTCGTTCCAGAACGGAACCGCGAATTTGACCAACTCGATCGTTTCCTTGCTGTTCAGGGCGACGGTTTTGCCGTCCGCCTCGACCTCCTTCCCGCCCCAGGACCAGAGGTAGGGGTACCAGAAGGCCGGCCCGTCGCCAAAGGCATGGGCAAGGGTTTGACCGTAGGGCCGGTCCTTGGCTTTGAGCTGCTTGCCGACGGCGCGGTACTCATCCCAGGTCTGCGGAAATTCCTCGGGGCCAGAACCAACATCCTTGAACCATGAGGTGCGGTTGGCGAACAGCACGCCAAGGATCGTGTAGGGAACTGCAATCCACTTCTTGCCGTCATTGGCGACGGCATGGGCAGTTTCGTAATAGCCGCCCTGCGCCTTGCCGATCTCCTCGGCGACATCGCTGACGTCGGCGACGCTTTCGGCATAGAGCTGCGACCAATTGTTGACGGCCATCAGAATGTCGGGGCCGGTCTTCGACTGGATTGCCGACGTAATGCGCGCCTGAACGCCGTCGCCGTTGATGGTCTCGACCTGGAGCTTGATGCCGAGCGCTTTCTGGCATTCATCGGTAATCTTACCGCGCAGGAGCTGATCGGAAACCGGCACGAAATCGACGAATTTAAGCCAATGCAAAGTTGTGCCCTGGGCGTAGGCGGGCCCTCGCCCCGAAGCCAGAATGCCGGCCAGCCCGCCGCTTGCGGCGGTCAGCGCGCCGGCGCCGGAAAGCCGCAACAAGCGGCGGCGACTGGTGTGTTGCATGATTGCTCCGCTGTTCTCCGCGCGTATTTACCTAGTCCCCTTTTGCCAGACGAAGTCGTAGCTGCACGAGTGACTGAGCTGGCGAACGCGTGCGGTGCCGGCGCCGTCTACGGTGCCGCTGACACTCAGATCGATGGGCTGACTGGCCCAGCTGCTGGGCCCGATGGCTCGCATCGCCAGCTCGCCCTGCGGCCCGACGGTTCCTCTGACCCGATAGCCTGTTGCGGTGGTGTACCGCGCTTTCCCGTTCTCGATGTGAAGCGGCCCGGCTCGCCGGTTTGGGCATGGGCCGGTCTGCCCTTTTCTTGTGGTGTATGTTGCGTTTAGTGTCGCGGCCGAAACCAGCCGATATGTACCGTCAAATGGCGTTCCGCCCGCCGTAGGCGGCGTCGTTTGCGCATTCGCGGCAGCGAGCAAGCCGAAAAATCCTACGGCCCACAACCATCCAATGTTCTTTTGCATGCGCCTCTCCTCCCATTTTCCGGGTTCAGATCGCCGCTTCGGAATGCATGTCGAAGAAGTGCAGTCCCTGCGGGTTCAGCGCGAGACGCAAACGGTCGTGGATCTTGGCGCGCACGTTCGGCTCGACGGACGCGACCATCGTGTCCGGTCCTGCCGCTACATCGAGCAGGATCTCCGAGCCGAGCTTCTCGACGACCTCGACGACGACGTCGAAGCCGAGCTCGGTCGGATCGGCGGCCGAGGCCACGTGCAGATCCTCGGGCCGGATCCCCAAAGTGACCTCTTGTCCCACATACCGGCCGAGCCGGTCCGCATATTCGGGCGGAGCCTTGATCTGCATGCCGGCGTTGGCGGCCCAGATCGCTCCATTGTCTTGGTTGACTTTGACTGTCGCAAAATTCATCGCCGGCGAGCCGAGGAAGCCGGCGACGAACCGGTTGGCCGGCTCGTTGTAGAGCTCGAGCGGCTCGCCGACCTGCTGCACGACGCCGTCCCGCATGACGACAACGCGGTCGCCCAGCGTCATCGCCTCAACCTGATCGTGGGTCACGTAAATCGCGGTCGTGCCGAGGCGATCGTGCAATTTTTTGAGCTCCACGCGCATCTGCACGCGCAGCTTGGCGTCGAGGTTCGACAACGGCTCGTCGAACAAGAACACTTGCGGGTGCCGGACTATGGCGCGGCCAAGCGCGACGCGCTGCCGCTGGCCGCCCGAGAGCTGGCGCGGCTTGCGCTGCAACAGGGTCTGGATACCAAGGATTTCCGCCGCCTCCTGCACACGCTTTGCAATGTCGGCGCGGACGAATTTCCGCATCTTCAGGCCGAACGCCATGTTGTCGTAGACGCTCATATGCGGATAGAGTGCGTAATTCTGGAATACCATCGCGATGTCGCGATCCATCGGCGCCAGTTCGTTGATCACCTTGTCGTCGATCAGAATCCGCCCCGATGTGATCGATTCAAGCCCGGCCACCATCCGGAGTGTCGTCGTCTTGCCGCAGCCGGAAGGGCCGACAAAGACCATGAACTCCTTGTCGCGGATATCGAGGTTCACGTCCTTGACGGCATGAACTTCATCGAACTTTTTATTTAAGCTGCGGATGACGACCTGAGCCATTACTTATCACTCATCCCTTGACTGAGCCGGTGAGGCTGGCGACGTAGTGCTCGACAAAGAACGAATAGACGAACGCGACGGGGATCGAGCCCAATAGCGCGCCCGCCATCAGCTCACCCCAGTAGAACACGTCGCCGCGGATCAGTTCGGAGGTGACGCCGACCGGTACCGTCTTCTCCTCGGGTGAGGAGAGAAAGACGAGGGCGTAGATGAACTCGTTCCACGACAACGTGAAGGCAAAGATCCCGGCCGACAGAATGCCGGGCACCGCGATCGGAAAAATGATGTAGAGCATTGCCTTCCAGCGCGTGGCCCCGTCGATCCGGGCGCACTCCTCGAGCTCCTTGGGGATGGACTTGAAATAGCCCATCATCAGCCAAGTGCAGAACGGGATCAGAAAAGTCGGATAGGTCAGGATCAATGCCCACGGCGTGTCGCCCAGGCGGAAGTTGCGGATGATGTCGGCCAGCGGAATGAACAGCAGTGTCTGCGGCACCAGATAGGTAATGAAAATCATTGTTCCGAGACTGCCGGCAAACGGAAACTTCAATCGCGACAATGCGTATCCAGCCAGCAGTCCGCAAAACAGCGAGATTGCCGTCGCGGCCAGCGAGATCATCATCGTATTCAGCATCCAAGTGCCGAACAACGTCTCGGTCAGCAGATCCTTGATGTGCTCCAGTGTCGGATGCCAGGTCCAAAAGGGGGCGTAATTGGGGGCGTTCCACGGGCGATAGAGCTCGCTGTCTGGCCGGATCGTAGTGATGACCATCCAGTAGAACGGAAACAACAGCGCGACGATGAAGGCTGTCAGCGGGAAGTAGAAAAAGACCCAGCGTCGCCAAATCGCACCCTCGATCATGGCTCAGAGGGTCTCCACTCGGCGGATATACAGAAGCTGGACAACGACGACGAGAAGCAGGACCGGGAAGATCGCGAGCGAGATCGTCGCGCCTTCGCTTAAAAGGCCAGTACCGATGCCGAGCTGGTAGGCATAGGTGGCAAAAAGCTGGGTGGCGTTTGCTGGCCCGCCGCCCGTCAGCACATAGACGAGCTGGAAGTCGGCGAAGGTCTGGATCACCGAAAACAATACGATCACCAGAGTTACTGGCAGCAACAGCGGCCAGGTCACATGCCGAAAGCGCTGCCAAGCCCTGGCCCCGTCGATCGCAGCCGCCTCATGCAGCTCTGGACTGATCGTCTGTAATCCGGCAAGCAGGCTGATCGCATAGAACGGCACGCCGCGCCAAACATTGACGATCATGACCGAGATCAGCGCCAAATGCGGATCGCCGAGCCAATTGATCCGGGAGTCGATCAGTCCAAGCCGAAAAAGCCCCCAATTGATGACGCTGAAGGTGGGATCGAACATCCATTTCCAGGCGAGGGTCGACAGCACCGTTGGGATGATGAAAGGCAACAGGATAAAGGCTCGCGTGAAGGCTTTGCCCTTGAAATGATTGTTCAGCAGCAGCGCCAGCCACAGACCCAACGCGAGCTTGAAAACCGTGGTGACGAACGTGTATAGGCAGGTGTTCCACACCGCGACGTGGAAGATGCCGTCGTTCCAGATCTTCTCGAAATTCTGCAGCCCGACAAATTGACCCGGCACACCGACTTTGGTGTCGGTTACCGAAAGCTCCACACCTTTGAAGAAGGGATAGGCGATGAACAAGCCAAGCAGCACCAGCGTCGGCAGCAATAGCAGTATTGCCAGCCAACGTTCGTCTTCGAGCAGCCGGGTAACCGGCCCGCGCTTCGGGGTACCGGCATAGGCGCTGGGAGCGGCAACTGAAGTAAAGGTCATTTGGAATCTTCTCGGCAGTGATGCGCTGTATCTCCGGAGCAGTTGACCGCCGGTTCAGCCGTAGATCTTCACGAGCTCCTCATGCGCCCATTTGACCGCATCCTCGGCAGCCATGCCTTGGATCGCCTTCGCATACATGTCGACGATGATGTATTTCGTGACGACCTCGGCAGCGTTACGGTTCGGCGCTCCAGCGTACCCGACCAAGCGGCCGGTACGCGGCAGATCCCTGAAGGGACGCAGCACTGGGTCGACATTCCACACCGGATCTTCCTCCCAGACCATTGTGGCGCCACTGGTATAGCCCTGCTGCGAGGTAAACCACTCCTCGAATACCGGTTTCGAGTGGACCCAGCGCAGGAAATCTTTGGCCGGCTTCTGGTTCTTAGAATAGCTCATGAGAATGTCGGTGAACCCGCCGCCGAGGTTAAATTGCCCCCCGGGACCCTTTGGGATCTTCGCATGAAGAATGTCGTCCTTCATCGGCTTGCCGCTCTCGGTAAGGTACGAGTCCGGCTTTTTCTTGGCCTCGAGATAGATCGAGGCGCCGTTATTGGTGGCGCTGATGCTGCCCGACAGGAAGGCGCGGTTGTTGCTCGAATCGTCCCAGGCAAGCCCGCCTTCGTCCATCGTCTCTTTCCACAGCGGCACCGCGAACTTGACGGACTCGATCGTCTCTTTGCTGTTGAGCACGACGGTTTTGCCGTCCTGCGCGACCTCCTTGCCGCCCCACGACCACAGATAGGGGTACCACCATCCCGGCGCGTCGCCGAACGTGTGCCCCGCCGTCTGGCCGTAGGGATGGCCAGCCGCCTTCAGCTTATTGCCGACCACCCGGAATTCGTCCCAGGTTTCCGGGAATGTCTCGGCGCCGGCTTCCGCCAGCCACGATTTGCGGTAGGTGATGAGCCCGCCACCTACCGCCCACGGCACGCCGATCCATTTGCTCCCGACCGTCGCGAGGGTCCGTTGCGTGTCATAATAGCCGCCCTGGGCCTTGCCGATCTCTTCCGCCACATCGGCGACATCGACGACGCTGTCCGCGTAGAGTTGCGGCCAAGTGCCCAGCAGCATGATGATGTCCGGGCCCGTCCCGGACTGGATCGCCGCGGTAACGCGAGCTTGGAGGTCGTTGGCGTTGATCATCTCGATGTTGAGCTTGATGCCGAGCGCCTTCTCGCATTGCGGCGCGATCTTTTCTTTCAGCAGCTTGTCGGAGGCCGGCACGAAATCGGCCCAGCGCAACCAATGCAGCGACGTCGCCTGCGCGTAGGCCGGCGCTCTGCCGGAGGCCAGAATTCCGGCAATGCCACCACTCCCTGCCGCCAACGCGCCGGCACCGGAAAGTTTCAGAAGCCTGCGCCGGTCGATGCGCGCCATGTCATTCCTCCCTACGCCCGAGACATTCCGCCTGCGAATGGGATGTTTAGATCCGACTGAGCCGAGGCACAAGTCGGATCGGGGCGGCTCTGCAACCGGGACGCGAGCAACCCGCCGAGTTCGCGAAAAGTCGGGTCGCTCAAGTGTAGATCTTCACCAGCTCGCCATGGGCCCACTTGACGGCGTCCTCGGCCGGCATGCCCTGCACCGCCTTCGCATACATATCCGTAACAATGTATTTGGTCACGGCCTCGGCCGCCGCGCGCCGCGGCGGGCCGGCATATCCGGCGACTCTCCCGATGTCCGCAAGCGAACGGAACGGCAGCATCGTCGGATCATTCTCCCAGAGCGGGTGGTTCTGCCACTCCAGGGTCGGCCCAAGGGTAAACCCTTGCTGCGAGGTGAACCACTGGTCGTAGACCGGTTTCGAGTGAACCCACCGCAAAAACTCTTTGGCGCCCTTTTGATTTTTGGAATACCCCATGACCATGTCCGAGAATGGGAAAGGCAGGCTGAACTGACCACCGGAGCCCTTGGGCAGCCGCGTGTGAAAGATGTCCTTCCACAAAGGCGTGCCGGTCTCGGTCAAGTACGTTTCCGGCTTCTTCTTGGCCTCGAGATAGATCGAAGCGCCGTTATTGGTCGAGCTCACGGTTCCGGAGAGAAGAGCCCGGTTGTTGCTCGAATCATCCCAGGCGAGGCCGCCCGGATCGCAGCAGTCGTTCCAGAAGCCGACCGCGAATTTGACCGAGTCGAGGGACTCCTTGCTGTTCAGCACCACAGTTTTGCCGTCCGCCTCGACCTCCTTGCCGCCCCATGACCACAGAAACGGGTACCAGAATACGGGTGCGTCGCCGAAAGTATGGCCGAGAGTTTGACCAAAGGGACGGCCCTGCGCCTTCAGCTTCTTTCCGGCGGCGCGGTATTCTTCCCAAGTCTCCGGAAACTTGCCGTCGCTGTAACCGATCTCCGCGAACCACGACCTGCGATTGGTCAGCAGCCCGCCGCCGACGGTCCAAGGCATGGCGATCCATTTCTTCCCATCACTGGCGACCACTCGGGAAACATCATAAAAGCCACCCTGCGCCTTGCCGATCTCCTCGGCTAAATCGCTGACATCGGCGACGCTGTCGGCGTAGAGCTGCGGCCAGTTGTTGACCACGAGGATAATGTCCGGGCCGCTCCCCGATTGGACCGCGGAGGTGACGCGCGCCTGAATGTCGTTGGCGTTGATCATCTCGAGCGTCAGCTTAAGGCCGAGCGCCTTCTCGCATTCGGGAGCGATCTGGTTGCGCAGCAATTGATCGGAGGCCGGGACGAAATCCGCCCAGCGCAGCCAGTGCACCGTGGTGCCTTGAGCATAGGCGGGCGCGCGTCCCGCCGCGAGAAGCCCGGTGATGCCGCCGGTGCCCGCCGCCATCACACTGGCGCCGGAAAGCTGCAGCAGCCTGCGTCGAGCGATGTGCGCCATGATCCCTGCCTCCCTGCAGTTTCACTTCTTATGTCAGGGGTTTATATCCGTTGCCGAAGCGGAGTAAAGCTCGGCGTGTTTACCGGAGAGGGACATGAGCGAAGGAAAAGCCATCACGGTTCTCGCCATTTGCGGCAGTTTGCGCCAAGGCTCGTACAACAAGGCGGCGCTGCGCGCCGCGATCGAGGAGAAGCCGCCGGGCATGACGATCGAGACCGCCGAAATCGGCTCGATCCCGCTCTACAACGAAGACGTCCGCGCGCTCGGCTTCCCGCCGCCGGTCGAGCGGTTGCGCGCCCAGATCGCCGCGGCCAACGCGCTGCTCTTTGTGACTCCGGAATACAACTACTCGATGTCCGGCGTCTTGAAGAACGCGATCGACTGGGCCTCGCGCCCACCCGACCAGCCCTTTGCCGGCAAGCCGGTGGCGATCATGGGCGCCGCCGCCGGGATGTCGGGCTCGGCGCGCGCCCAATACGATCTGCGCCGCAGTTGCGTCTATCTCGACATGCACCCGTTGAACAAACCCGAGGTGCAGATCGGCCAGGCGCAGACCAAATTCGACTTCTCGGGGCGCTTGACCGACGATGCGGCGCGCGGGTTTATCCGCGACATGCTCGTCGCCCTCGAAAAATGGACGCGGCTGATCGGCCGCAAGAATTGACCGTGAAGGGAGGAACGCCATGGATCTGGATTTTACCGGCAAGGTCGCGCTGATCACCGGCGGCGCGAACGGCATTGGCCGCGCCACCGCGCTCGGTTTCGCCGAGGGCGGCGCCAAGGTCGTTCTCGTCGACCGTGACAGCGCGGCCGGTGAGGCGACCGCCGGGGTCATTCGGCAGCAGGGCGGCGAAGCGCGCTTCGTCTCTGCCGACGTGACCAAATCGGCCGAGGTGCGGAACTACGTCAAGGCGGCGCTCGACGCCTACGGCGCGATCGACTGCTTTTTCAACAACGCCGGCATCGAAGGCAGATGGGCGCACACCGCCGAATATGACGAGGACATGTTCGACGCGGTCATCGGCGTCAACGTCAAGGGGGTATTCCTCGGCCTGCGCCACGTGTTGCCGGTCATGCTGCAGCAGAAGCGCGGCGCGATCGTCAACACCGCCTCGGTCGCTGGCCTCGTAGCAACTCCCGGGATGCCCGCCTATGTCGCCTCGAAGCACGCGGTGATCGGACTCACAAAGACCGCCGCCGGCGAGGTCGCCCGGCAAGGGATCCGCGTCAACGCCGTCTGCCCCGGCCCGGTCGACACGCGGATGATCCATTCGCTCGAAGCCCAGCTCAACCCCTCCGACCCGGCGAGCGTCAGCCGCCGTTACCAATCGGCCATCCCAATGGGCCGCTACGTCAACCCGGAGGAAATCGCCAACACCGTCCTCTTCCTGTGCTCCGACCTCGCCTCCGCGATCACCGGCGCGCAATACGTCATCGACGGCGGCCGCACCGCCACCGGCGGCGCCGTTACCCAGGCCATGCAGAGCTGACAGACGCAGCTACTCCTCTTCACCGATCAGGGTCAGCACAAGCTCGCGGCGGTGCGGCGAGGCGCGGTGCTCGAGCAGGAAGATGCCCTGCCAGGTGCCGAGCTGCAGCCGCCTGTCGGTGACGGGGATACTGAGCTGCGTTTGGGTCAGCGCGCTCTTGATGTGGGCCGGCATGTCGTCCGGCCCTTCGTCGTTGTGGCGGTAGAGCGCGACATCCTCGGGCACGATGCGGCGCAGAAAGGCGTCGAGGTCGCGCGGAACGTCGGGCGATGCATTCTCCTGGATCAGCAGCGACGCCGAAGTGTGCGGGATGTAGAGGGTGAGTAGGTCGACCGAGAGGCGTTGGCGCTCGGTCCAGTGCGCAACCTCGGCGGTGATCTCCTTGATCTCGCGCGGCGCGGTATCGATCGAAAGGCGGGTCTGGGCGATGTGCATAGTCGGTAATCTCCGACCGGAGATGTGGGGTTCCGCTACGCGTCCGGCGACACCCTTCCGCGACGCTACCGCTCGGCCTATCCTCGCCCTTCGATCACGAGGGTGCCCCCGATGCGATCTGCTGTTTCGGCTGCGGTCTTCCTGGCTGCCCTGCTCGCCTTCGGCGGAGGAGTGGGCGCGCAGACCACCGATCTCTTGCTCGTGCTTGCCGCCGATGTGTCGCGCAGCATCGACGAAAGCGAATTCGCGCTGCAGCGTAAGGGCTACTCTGCGGCGTTGACCGACCCGCGCGTGCTCGCGGCGATCCGCGGCGGGACGACCGGCACGATCGCGATCTGCTTTGTCGAATGGTCGGGCGCCGGGGAGCAGAACGTCGTCGCCGACTGGACGGTGATCCGCGACGAGGAGGATGCCGGCGGTCTCGCGGCGGCGATCCTCGCCCCGCCGCGCTCGTTTATCGGCCGCACCTCGATCAGCGGCGCCATCGATTTCGCAATGGAGCGTTTTGCGGCGGCGCAACCGCGCGCCAACCGGCACATCATCGACATCTCCGGCGACGGCACCAACAATTCCGGCCGGCCGGTCACCGACGCGCGCGATCAGGCGGTGGGGCAGGGGGTGACGATCAACGGGCTCGCCATCGTCAACGACAAGCCGAACCCGGGCTACGCATTCCACACCCAGCCGCCGGGCGGTCTCCCCGAATGGTATCGGCAGAACGTCATCGGCGGTCCGGGCGCTTTTCTGCGGGTTGTCGAGGATTTTCACTCCTTCGCCGACGCGATGGCCAACAAATTGGTCAGCGAGATTGCCGCGGCCGCCCCCGAGATCCGCTCGGCGCGCCGCTGAGCTATGGCGGAGTTGCGATCGGAGGTTGATGTCGCGATTGTCGGCGCGGGCGCCGCCGGGATCGGCGCGGCACGACAGCTGATCGACAAAGGCACCGTCTCGGTCCTCGTGCTCGAAGCGCGAGACCGGGTCGGCGGCCGCGTGCACACGATCGAGCCGGCCGGGTTTCCGCTCGACCGCGGCGCCGAATGGTTGCATTCGGCCGACCGCAACCCACTGTCGCCGATTGCCCGGGAATTCGGGTTCGCGATCCACCACCGTCCGCCGGAATGGACAACCCGCCTGCGCCGCAGCGGCGAGACGGTCGAGGCCGAAGCCGATTGGCTCGCCACCCGTGAAACGCAAGGTCGGGTGCGCCGGAAAGCCGCCGCCGAACCGGCCGACCGGCCATTGGCGAGCCTGGTGCCGCCCGGCGGGCGCTGGAACGAGCTGCTCGACGCGACCAGCACCTGGGGGAACGGCGCCGAGCTCGACCGCGTCTCGGTCAAAGACTATGTCCGCTACGAGGACAGCGGGACCAACTGGCGGCTGCGGGAGGGCTATGGCCGGCTTTTCCAGAGACTCGCGGAGGGCCTTCCGGTGGCGCTCGGCGCGGCGGTCTCGCGCATCGACCATGGCGGCCGGGCGATCCGGCTCGAAACGACGCGCGGCACGGTGACGGCGCGGCGGGTCATCGTCACCGTGCCGACCTCGATCCTCGCCGCCGAGGTGCTGCGTTTCGACCCGCCGTTGCCCGATAAGCTCGCGGCGGCCTCCGGTTTGCCGCTCGGCGTCGACGACAAGCTTTTCATCTCGCTGACGGGATCGCTTCCCAGGATCGAGCCGGACATGTTTCTTGTTGGCTCGACGAATTCGCGAGAAACGATGACCTACCAGGTGCGGCCCCTCGATCGGCCGGCGATCTACACCTTTTTCGGCGGGCGGTTCGCGGCGGCGCTCGAGCGGGAAGGGCAGGGGCCGATGTTCTCCTTCGCCGCCGACGAGCTCGCGCGCCTCTTCGGCAACGACATTCGCCGCAAGATAGCGCCGCTCGCCTCGACCGCCTGGCTGCAAGACCAATGGTCGCGCGGGTCCTACTCCTATGCATTGCCGGGCCATGCCGAGGACCGCGCCGTGCTCGCCGCACCGGTCGACAACCGCCTGTTCTTCGCCGGCGAGGCCACCTCGCCCAATTTCTTCTCGACCGCGCACGGCGCTTATCTCTCCGGCCTCACCGCTGCCGAAGCCGCCCTCGCGAGTTTGGCGCAAATAAAGCTTTGAGTAGAGTAGTTTATGACGCCTGGCTGTTTCTGCAGCACGTCTACAGCCAATACTCTCTCACTGGTTGCAATCACGCCATATCCCGTCGCCGCCCGCACCATTCGGAGGATACGACAGGAAGTTGGCAATTTTGCGTCGAAGCGGATTTCGGATACCCTGAACCCGCCAATACGAGGAGACAGTCGTCATGAAGGTAGTCACACTCAAAGACATACCGAATGTGCCAGTAGAAGGCGCCGAGCGGATCGAAGGCTGGACCGGCCCGGTTTCCCGGTCGCGTCAGACCATCATCGAGCCCGGGGACTCCGCAAACTACAACTGCAGCGTCGTGAACTTCAGCCAAGGCTGCACCACGGGCTGGCATACCCATACTTGCGACCAGATCCTGGTCGTGACCTCGGGCTCCGGCATGGTGGCGACGGAGCACGAGCAGCGCGAGATCAATATCGGCGACGTCGTGCACATCAAAGCCGGCGAACGCCATTGGCACGGCGCCAAGGCCAATACGACCATGGGCCACATCACGATCACAGCCGTAGGCGGTCAAGCCACCTGGGGTTAATCTTGCGCGGCCACGACTCTGCCTCCCACGACCATTAGAAGGCGGGCTGGGTGCGCGCGAACCGCACCCTGCCCCTCAGCGGCAGCACTCCGTGGAAGTGGCGTTGCGCGGCCCCCTGGAATCGCGGCTCGCGCCGTCATCCAAGTGCAGCGCCGAGTAGCCGCGCGGTTCCAAGGGAACGCGCCCCGGTTTTTAGATGCTTTCTTCCCTTGCCTGCGGAGGCAATAGTAGTTATAATGTAGCTACAAACGGGAGCCTATGTGATTTGAGCCGGGACGAGGAAAAACGGCTGTGGAACATGGCAAAGCACGGCTTCGATTTCATTCACGCCGCGCGCCTTTTCCACGGAAGGGCCCGGCTCGACGCCCGGCTCGACGCTCAGTCTTCCCGTGGCCGGGAGGACAGGATTTTAAGCATTGGCGAGCTGGACGGCGTGATGATGGCCGTGGCCTGAACGCAGCGCGGCGCAGACGTTTGCAGGATTATTTCGGTGAGGAGGGATGAGGAAAAAAGGCAATATCAGCAGATACACGGCTGACGAGCTCGCGGCGAAGAAAGCACGCGGCGAGGACAGAACCGATTGGGCGGCGGTCGCCGTCAAGACCGAGGACGAGCTGGCGGCGGACATGGCGAGCGATCCCGCCTGGGAGGGGGTTCCCGGCGATTGGGTGAGCCGCGCCGATGCCGCGACCGGGCTGATGCGGCGGCCAGGAGAGAATAAGCGTCAGGTCACGATGCGCTTTGACGCGGACGTGCTCGACTTCTTCAAGCGCGCCGGTCGCGGCTGGCAGGGCCGCATGAACGCCGTGCTGCGCAGCTTCATGGATCGACAGGGGCATCGTCATTGAGCGCGGCACGGACTTAAAGTCAAAGGAGCCTGAGAAACCACCGATGCCAGATCTCAAGCCGCCCTCGTATACCGAGCACCTCAGCATATTCGCGGATTTGCTGGGCTTTGAAGAAGCTATAGGGACGGCGGATGACAGCCTGAGATTATAAATTCTGAAGCTGCTGACGGATCTCGCGGCGCTGAGAGCCGATTTCTTCATTTCATCCACTCAGGTCATCGCTGCGCCGGTCGTAAAGGCCGGTCGTGCGCGGGCTTCCGCGATATCAAGCGGCGCGGGATGTTTGATGTAAGTTTCCGTTGTGTTCTAAGGCGATATGTTAACCGTGAGATGTAACCGATGAGAAAGTCCGGTCTGCGGACGAGTTGGTGGAAGCTCCCGATGCAGACGGCGTGGCAACTCCCTCGCCCCGCTTGCGCCCGCTTGCGGGGGGAGGGGCGGGGTGAGGGGCAAGCCGTCGAGCCGGAAGGATAGCCGCGTTGCGGGGCAACGACCAAAGGGCGCACGGAGCGGGCACGATCGTTGCGGCGCGCCCTGACGCCAGCGGAATTCGCGTTGTGGTCACGCATCCGCGGCCGGCGACTTTGCGGCTGCAAGTTTGTCCGCCGAGAGCCGATTGGCCGATATTACGTCGACTTCGTTTGTCGAGACCGGCACTTGATCGTGGAACTCGATGGCGGCCAGCATGCGGACCGCCCCGAAGACGGGCGGCGCGACAGCGAGCTATGCGCCCTTGGCTATCGCGTGATCCGCTTCTGGAACAACGATGTCATCGATAACCTTGATGGGGTTCTCGAAGCGCTCGAGGCCGAACTCGAAAAATGGCCCCTCACCCCGCCCTCTCCCCGCAAGCGGGGCGAGGGAGATGGACAGGCCGGAGGCAGGTTGTTTTAGTGTGACGGAATACCCGCGGTTGAACCGCCATCAACCGGAAGCGCCACGCCGGTGATGAAACTGGCATCGTCGGACAGCAGGAAGGCAATCGCTGCCGCGACCTCTTCGGGTCGGCCTTCGCGACCAATCGGATGAGCCGCGCGAATCCGCTTCACGTTTTCGGGGTCCTCGAACATGGGCGCCGTCATCGGCGTACGGATCATTCCCGGCACGACGGCATTGATGCGGACGCCAAGCGGTCCGAGTTCCAATGCCATCGTCTGGGTGATCCCGACAACCCCGTATTTCGAGGCGGCATAGGGAAGGCGGTTGGGCACGCCCCTGATCCCGGCCGCAGAGCTGAGGTTGACGATTGCCGCCTGTGTTTGCGCTTCTTTCACGGAACGGGCGAAAGCCTGGCACATGTTGAACGTGCCTTCGAGGTTGACCGACAGGACCTTCCGCCAAACCTCGGGATCGGTATCCAGAATGTTGCCGATGCCCCGGATGCCGGCGCTGTTGACCAGCCCATCGAGTTTTCCGAACCGTCGAACCGCTCCGGACACGAACGCGGCCACCTGGTCCCGGTCCGAAACGTCAACGCTGGCGCCAAAGATCCTTTCGCTGTTTCCGAATTCGGAGACGACCTTATCGACCTCTTCTTTCCGTACGTCTGCCGCGGCGATCGATGCGCCTTCTGCGAATAAGCGCCGGACGCAAGCCGCGCCGATACCGCTGCCTGCGCCGGTTACCAAGATCGTCTTGTCCTCAAAGCGTTTCATTCGAACACTCCTTACGGCAGACTTCCTGGGAAAAGTTACTTAGACCGCGCAGGGAGTTGGATTAGTCCCAAAAATCGGACCTATGAGAGGGGACCATAAATGCTGCGGGAAAACATCTGTGGGGCACAGGCTTAGAATCCCCGCTGTGCGAAGAAGCGGTTCTCCGGACGCGGCAGGCCGAGGTTTTCGCGCAGGGTCTGGCCCTCGTATTCGCGGCGAAAGAGGTTGCGGCGCTGGAGTTCGGGGACGACGCGGTCGACGAAATCGTCGAGGCCGCCCGGGACCCACGGGAACATGATGTTGAAGCCGTCGCAGGCGTCGCCGTAGAGCCACTCCTCCATCTGGTCGGCGATCATCTTCGGGGTGCCGACGAGGGCGAGGCCGCCGTAGCTGCCGGCGATCTGGGCCAGTTGGCGGACCGTCAGATTGTCGCGCCGGGCCCGCTCAATGACCCGCTCGCGGCCGCTCTTGCTGGCGTTGCTCTCCGGGATCTCGGGCAATGGGCCGTCGAGGTCGAAGACGGAAGCGTCGCAGCCCAGGGCGATCGATAATGAGGCGATGCCGCTGTCGGGATGCACGAGGCTGTCGAGCAGGGCCCGCTTGTTGCGCGCCTCCTCCACGGTGTCGCCGACGACGACGAGACAGCCGGGCAGGATCTTGATGTGGTCCGGATCGCGCCCGGCCTTTGTTGCTCGCTCCCTGACATCGGCGTAATAGCTCTGTGCATCGGCGAGCTTGCCGCCGCTGGCGAAGATCATTTCCGCGGTCTCGGCGGCGAGCTGGCGGCCGGCGTCCGAGGCGCCGGCCTGGACGATGACCGGCCAGCCCTGGATCGGCCGGGCGATGTTCAAGGGGCCGCGCACCGACAGGAACTCGCCCTTGTGGTCGAGCACATGCATCCGCTCGGGGTCGAAATAAATGCCGTTCTCGACATCGCGGATGAATGCGTCCTCGGCCCAGCTGTCCCAGAGGCCGGTCACGACTTCGTAGAACTCGCGGGCGCGGCGGTAACGCTCGCCATGCTCCATATGCTCGGTCAATCCGAAATTGAGTGCGGCGTCGGGGTTGGAAGTCGTGACCAGGTTCCAGCCGGCGCGCCCGCCGCTGATATGGTCGAGCGACGCGAAGCGACGCGCGATCATGTAGGCCGGCTCGAAGGTGGAGGAGGCGGTGGCGATCAGACCGAGATGTTCGGTCACCATCGCCAAGGCCGGCAATAAGGTCAGCGGGTCGAATGAGGTCACCGTGGCGCTGCGCTTCAGGGCGGCCATCGGCATGTTGAGGACGGCTAGGTGGTCGGCCATGAACCACGCGTCGAACCGGCCATGCTCCAGCTTCTGCGCAAACCGGATCAGGTGCTTCAGATTGAAATTGGCGTCGGAGGAGGCGCCGGGATAGCGCCACCAGGCGGTATGGATGCCGACCGGGCGCATGAAGGCTCCCAAATGCAATCGACGTGACCCGGTCATCGCTGCTGCTCCCTCGGTTGGTGGACAAACCCGTGCCGCGAGCCGATGCTGCAGTTGGCGCAGACTGCCGCGAAATCAAGTCAAGGGGTCCCGATGGCCGACGATCAGCACGCAACCCCGTCACGCACCGATTATACCGTGCCCAAGGGCGAGGTTTCGCTCGCGGTCTACCGCAAGCACATCGAGCCGGTGCCGGGAGGGCCGCCCCGCCCGGTTCTCTTCCTCGTCCACGGCTCGTCGAATTCGGCGCTGTCATCGTTCGACCTGGCGGTTCCCGGCGCCGGCGAATACTCGACGATGAACGTCTTCGCCGGGCTCGGCTTTGACGTGTGGACGATGGATCACGAGAATTACGGGCGTTCGTCGCGAACCTCGGGCAATTCCGACATCGCCAGCGGCGTCGCCGATCTCGTTGCCGCGACCGAGCTGGTGATCGGCGAGACCGGCCAGAAACGGATGCACTTCATGGGCGAATCCTCGGGCGCGTTGCGCGCAGCCGCCTTCGCGATGGTGCGGCCCGAGCGGGTCGATCGGCTCGTGCTGAACGCGTTCACATATACTGGCCGGAACTCCCCGACCCTGGCCAAGCGTACCGAGCAGCTCGACTATTTTCGCACCCACAACACCCGGCTGCGCGACCGCGCGATGATCCGCAGTATATTCACGAGAGACCATCCGGGGACGAGCGATCCCGCCGTCGCCGAGGAGCTGGCCGATGCCGAGCTCGTCTTCGGCGACCAGGTGCCGACCGGAACCTACCTGGACATGACAGCCAACCTGCCGGTCGTCGATCCGCGCGAAGTGCAGGCGCCGGTCATGATCGTGCGCGGCGAGCATGACGGGATCGCGAGCGAAGAGGATCTGCTCGACTTCTTCCGGCAATTGCCCAACCCCGACCGCCAGTTCGTCGTCCTGCCGGGGGCGGCACATGCGCTCGTCTTCGGCCACAACCGCCACCAGCTCTGGCATACGGTGCACGCGTTTCTGATGATGCCGCCGCGCCGCGATCGGCAATAACTGCGGTATCTCGGTTTAGCGGCGACGGTTGCCGGAAGGCCTGGTGAACCAGCGGCCCGCCTGGTTCTCGGACTGCACCCGTTCGCGATGCCCGGTGATCCACGCCTCGGCATCGGCTTCGGTGCCGAACGGCTTGACCGTGGTCGGATAGTTCTCCGGGATACTGACCTCGACGCCGAACGACCCGTCATCGAGAGGGATCACCCGGTATATCGCCTCGGCGTGGGGGTGTGTCTTTGGCATGGGCGGTATCCGGTCCTACCGAGCCCTTATGCTCGATCCGTTTAGTCGACAGGCGCCTCTTCGTGGGAGTAGGGCGCGCCCGGCGCGGTTGGGCAGGCGCCCGGCGGCGGCAAGATCTCGACCCCCGGCCCGTGCTGGTAGATCCGCCCATCCCGAATATAGACGGTGATGCCGAGCGCATGCGCAAGATTGCGGGCGGCGTCGGCTAGTTCGTCCGGAGTCATCGCTACTCTGCCTTTGGGATCAAAGGTAGTATATTGGGATCGCGGCAGCGAATAACAGGGTCGTGCCGATCGCAGCGGCGCCAGGCGGCCTAAGTCCGGCGCGACAGGAAAATCTGCTGCGATCCGTAGGACAGCCAGATCCGCCGCGAGGCGAGAAAATCGATGCCGAGAACGAGGTCGGCATCTTTCAGGCTCACATCTGCGACGATCAGTTCAGGATTGCGGACGACCTCTCCCCCGACTTCCATATGCGAAAAGCGGTGAAGGTGGGAGTTCAGCCGCTCTGCTGCCGCACCGAGCGTTACCGTCGCACGGTCGCGTGACAGGGCCGCCTCGGTCACGCCGAGAGCCAGTGCGGCTCTGCTGGAGAGCACGCTCAGTTGCGCGCCGGTATCGATAAAAGTGTCGATCGGGCGGCCGTCGAGCTGCGTCGGAAAGGAAAGGTGGTTGCTGAAGGTCTTGCGCACCGCGATCGTCGCGTAGGGCTCGGCCCAGGCCGGTGCCGCGCTCGGGCAGGATTGCTTGCCGTAGAACACCATTCGGTGATGCGGCAGATCGAGGTCGACATCGAAACTGCTCAATGTGTCGGCGCCGAGGACGCCGTCGAGCGGGCCGGAGAATACACTCGGCATATTGAGCGAGGCGACGCGCACCCGGCGCCACGGTATCGCCACGGTGCCGGCAGTGAAGCTGCGCAATTCGACCTCGTTCGTCGCCAAGCTGCCGGCAAGGCCGCGTATCTGCCGGTCAAATTCGATGCGCGGGGATTGCGCGCCGACGCGCTTGGCGGCGGCAGGCGTCAAGATCGTCCATTCGGCGCCGGTATCGAGCAGCAGGGTGACCGGGGCGCCATTGGCGACGAGGGTGACGATCGGGGCGTTGCGCAGTGTCGCAACGGTAATCTCGCCGACCCGGCTGGTGCCGCAGCCGACGGCTCGGGTATCCGCCGCCGCCGCATTCCCGAGCACCAACGCGAGCACGACGGCGCCCCACAGAGCTCGACGCGGTAGTCGGGCGAAGAACATCAAATGTTTGATGAAATCACAGAGAGAGCCGGGGCCGTTCGTTTAGGGCCAGCACGCGAATCCCGAAATCGTCGATCTGGATCGTGCTGATCGAAGCGAGGCCGACCTCGATCCGCGAATAGAAATCGAGCGGCATTCCGAGCGCGAAGAGCAATGCGGCGCGGATCACGTCGCCATGGCTGACGACGACCACCGTCCCGTCCCGGTGCGCTTCGCGCAGCTCGAACAAGGCCTTGACGGCCCGCTCCTGGACCTGGCGCATGCTCTCGCCCCCGGGAACGCAGGCGATGCTGCGGCAGGCGCTCCACAATCGCCACCGCTCGTCCGTTCTGACGGCATCAAAGGTCAGGCCGGTCCACTCGCCAAAATCGAGCTCGATCACGTCTTCGCGATACGCAATCGGCAGATCCAGCCTCTCGGCGAGGATCTCGGCCGACTCGCGAGCGCGTTGCAGCGGGCTCGAGTAGAGCGCGGCGACCTGTTCTTCGGCGAGGCGGTCGGCGACCGCAGCGATTTCGGCGCGGCCCCGCGCTGACAGGCCGACCCCGGGCGTACGCCCGGCAAGCACGCGACCCCGCAGCACGTGCTCGCCATGCCGCAGCAGATGAAAGACCGTCACCGCGCGCGCGTCCTTCCATAGAGGATCCCGTTCCTTTCTAGGTAGGCGTACACGCTCCGGTCAATGGCACGTGCCACTGGAGAGGTCACGCGCTACAAAAACAGGACAGATCACGAGGCAGCTACAGCCCGTCGCTGTTCCGCTTGTGCATTAAGGGGAAGTGAAATAGCATCCGTTGTCTTAACCTATTTACTAATCAACGAGGGGAGGATGAAGGCGATGAAGTCATCACGCTTGTGGCTCGCGGCGCCCGTGCTCGCGCTCTTTGCGGGCGGCGCCAACGCCAATGATGAGCTGATCAAGCTGTCGAAAGACTCCAACCAATGGGTTATGCCCGCTGGCAACTACGCCAACACGCGTTACAGCGAGCTGAACCAAATAAATAAGGACAACGCGAAGAATTTGCGTCCGCTGTGGACATTCTCCACCGGAGTACTACGCGGGCATGAGGGCGGCCCGTTGGTTATCGGCGATGTCATGTACATACATACTCCGTTTCCGAACAACGTCTTTGCTCTCGATCTGAATCACAACGGGCAGATCTTGTGGAAATATGAGCCAAAGCAGGATCCGACGGTCATCCCGGTGATGTGCTGCGACACGGTGAACCGGGGCGTCGCTTATGGCGACGGCAAGATTTTCCTCAACCAGGCCGACACGACGCTCGTGGCGTTGGACGCCAAGACCGGCAATGTCGTGTGGAGCGTCAAGAACGGCGATCCGAAGAAGGGTGAAACAGCCACGAGCGCCCCATTGATCGTCAAGGACAAGGTGCTCGTCGGCATCAGCGGCGGCGAGTTCGGCGTCCAAGGGCACGTTACGGCCTACAATATCAAGGACGGATCGAAAGCATGGCGGGCCTATTCGGAAGGGCCTGACAACGAGATTTTGTTCGACGCCAACACCACCGAACTCGGCAAGCCGGTCGGCAAGGATTTGTCATTGAAGACCTGGCAGGGCGACGAGTGGAAGATCGGCGGCGGCGACACCTGGGGTTGGATCTCCTACGATCCGCAGCTCAATCTGGTCTATTACGGCTCGGGCAATCCGAGCACCTGGAACCCGGTGCAGCGGCCCGGCGACAACAAATGGTCGATGACGATATTCGCCCGCAATCCCGATACTGGGGTCGCCAAATGGGTCTACCAGATGACGCCGCACGACCAGTGGGACTATGACGGCGTCAACGAGATGATCCTGGCCGACATCAACGTGAAGGGCCAGCCGACCAAGGCGCTCGTCCACTTCGACCGCAACGGCTTCGGCTACACGCTCAATCGCGAGACCGGCGCGCTGCTGGTCGCCGAAAAGTACGACCCGAAGGTTAATTGGGCGACCAAGGTCGACATACAGACCGGCCGGCCCGAGGTGGTCGCCGAGTATGCCCCCGGCTCCCAGGGCGAGGACAAGAATTATAAGAATGTCTGTCCGGCGGCGCTCGGCTCGAAAGACCAGCAGCCGGCCTCATTCTCGCCGAAGACCGGGCTGTTCTATGTGCCGACAAACCACGTCTGCATGGATTACGAGCCTTTCAAGGTCTCGTACACCGCCGGTCAGCCTTATGTCGGCGCGACATTGTCGATGTATCCGCCGCAGGGCGATAATAACCTCGGCAATTTCATCGCCTGGGACCCGAGCACAGGCAAGATCGTCTGGTCGGATCCGGAGCCGTTCTCGGTGTGGTCGGGCGCCTTGGCGACCGCCGGTGATGTCGTGTTCTACGGCACGCTCGAGGGCTACCTGAAAGCGGTCGACATGCAGACCGGCAAAGAGCTCTACCGGTTCAAGACACCCTCTGGGATCATCGGCAACGTCAACACCTTCTCGCATGGCGGCAAGCAATACATCGCCGTGCTGTCGGGCGTCGGTGGCTGGGCCGGGATCGGCATGGCGGCGGGTCTGACAAAAGACACCGACGGGCTTGGCGCGGTTGGCGCGTACAAGGCCTTGGCCAACTATACCCAGCTCGGCGGCGTCCTGACCGTGTTTGGTCTACCCGAATAGCCGTCCGCTAGCGGTGACAACGGCCGGCATTCGCACCTGGATGCCGGCTTTCCTGTGGGAGTACCCGGTGAAAGTGCTGCCACCGCTGTTGCTCACGGTTGCCGCGCTGGCTATCAGCGTGGGTCTCGGCCTGGCGGCGGAAAACGATAAGACTGCCGAGAAGCCGTACACGATCACAGATGGCAAGGTCGACAAGAAGACCTTTAACGGGTGGCGCCGCTACACGGAATCATGCTTGCGCTGCCATGGGCCGGACGGGGCCGGCAGCTCCTATGCGCCCTCGCTCGTCGATTCGGCCAAGCACATGACGCAAGATGAATTCAATGAAATCGTCGTCAACGGTCGCACCAACGTCAACGCCGCCAGTGAGAATGTGATGCCGCCTTTTGGCGAGGTCGAGGACGTCGTCAGCTACCTTGACGACATCTGGGCCTATCTGAAGGCGCGCGCCGACGGCGTACTGGGCCGCGGCCGGCCGCCACGGATCGGTGATTGATCGATGAGCGCCGCCTTATGCTTCGAGACGGCCTTTCGGCGCTCCTTCAGCATGAGGTAAGCCTGTGATGGGATCACAAGAGCACCTCATCCTGAGGAGGCCCCGGAGGGGCCGTCTCGAAGGACGCACCACCGCCGATCCAGTCGATTTACGGGCTCTAAGGAGCGTCCCCAGTCGAGCGATTGGTGCGTGCCTGCGCGTCGCACCAGCATTGCTCTGTGAGCTCTTACTCGGCGGCGGGCCGGCCGCCGCGCAGACCAGCGACACCGTCGATCGCAGCGAGCTCAAAGTCTGCGCCGATCCGAGCAACCTGCCATTCTCCGACGAAAAAAAGGAGGGGTTCGAGAACAAGATCGCCGAGCTGATGGGCAGCGAACTCGGCCTTAAGGTCGATTACGCGTGGTTTCCGCAGGTCATCGGGTTCGTGCGTAATACGCTGCGCGCGCATCTTTGTGACCTGGTAGTCGGAACGGTCGCCGGCGACGAGATCATGCAGACGACCAACCCCTATTATTTCACCACTTACATGATGTTCTACCGCTCGGACAAAAATCTTGCAGTCGAGGGAGCGCAGGACGCCCGCTTGACGGGCCTGCGTCTCGGTGTCGTCGCCGGAACTCCTCCAGCAGATCTTCTCGTGCGCCACGAGTTGATGTCCCACACGAAGCCCTACGCTCTGACTGTCGATACCCGCGCCGAATCGCCAACCCACCAGATGGTCCAGGACGTGATCGACGGCACGATCGACGTTGGCTTTCTGTGGGGACCGATCGCGGGCTACTTCCGCAAGCATGATGACCTGCCGCTCACCTTGGTTCCGCTCAAGGACGAGCCGGGTGCGGCCCGCATGGAATACCACATCGCGATGGGGGTCCGTGCGAACGAGCCGGAATGGCGGCGAAGAATCAACGCCGCGATCCTTAAACGGCAAGACGACATAACCTCCATCCTGCGCGATTACGGCGTTCCGTTGCTCAACGAGCAGGGGGAGCTCACCGGCCCGTGAGGGCGGGACGCTGTCTCTTTTTCGGATTCGCTTTACTCGTCAATCTCGTCGCGCACGCGCAACCCCCCGAGCCGGAAGACTACCGGATGGACGACTACCGCGCGCCCACCCCGGCGACGGTCGTCGGCGGGGTAGTGCTCGACACCGACGCCGCCCGGCAATTGTGGGAGAGTGGAGCGGCAGTTTGGATCGACGTTCTGCCTGCCCCGCGGCGGCCGGCGAACCTGCCGCCGTCGGCTGTGTGGATGCCCCTGCCGCACCGCGATATTCCAGGCAGCCTATGGCTTCCCGATGTCGGCCGCGGCGCGCTCAGCCCCGAGCTCGAAAGCTATTTTCGCGACCATCTCGAAGCGGCGACCAAAGGCCGCCGTGATGCCCCGGTCGTGTTCTACTGTCTTGCCGATTGCTGGATGAGCTGGAACGCGGCGAAACGCGCGGCGGGTTGGCGCTACAGACGCGTCTACTGGTATCGCGACGGCACCGACGGGTGGGAGGCCGCCAAATTGCCGATGCAGACTGCCGAACCGAGCCCCCGGCCCTGACGAGTGGCATGAACCTGGCCTATCGTCGCCGAGATTCCTGCCCTCCGCTAATAGAACAGTGTCCCGTCATTGCGAGTTGACCACCGGCCGGTCGGCCGACCCGCCCTCGATGAAACCGCCACCAGAGCGCTTTCCCGGCGAAAGCTGGGATCCATTTATCGGGCTGCCGAGCGCTCGAAGGGTGGGCCCCGGCTTTTGCCGGGGAAGCGTCTTAACCGTATGGTAAACCTGAACCACTTGTTGCTTGCGACGGACCCTGACAGCTTTCGGCTAGATACCATGTTGGGTCGAGCAGATCAATTGGCATTCAATAGATACTCGCCTGCGGAATTGGCAGGACGAGGCTTACGGTGCTGCGTGGTCGAGGCGAGTTTGGCTTGACCCTCATTCTCGTGAAATAGAACTCACTTTTGTTGGCCTTGCTTGGGCCGGCGCAAACCCGATAGACGGAGGGACACGGCTAGTTATTTCAGGAGGGTGTCGAGTATTGCATGATCCTGATGCTTTCTTGGTTCGCCTGTGCAGAGATGCAGAGGCGCTCGCTTCGAGGAGACCGGTATGAACGGAACCGGCAGATTTATCTACGCAGTGCTGATTCTCGCTGCGTTCCCCGGCCACGCTGCGGATCTCAATGCCGAGCAGGTGCGTGCGATCATTGCGGCAGCCGAGCCCAACAGGCCTGCCAATCTTTCCGGGAAAGCTCTGGAAAATCTCGATCTGAGCAATCTGGACTTCAAACACGCAAACCTGTCGGAGGCGAACCTTTTTGGCGCAAAATTGGTGGGGGCGGACCTCTCCGGTACCAACCTTTCGGGTGCGAAGCTCGATCTCGCCTGGATCATGCGGGCGAATTTCACGAATGCCGATTTGTCGAATGCGAGCCTCCTCGGCCTCGTCGTTTCCTCGGGTCTGGACATCTTGCCTGCCGAGGCGGCGGTCTTCAGAGGCGCCAATTTCTCGGGCGCACATATCATTGCCCGGCTGAGCCGGTTCGATCTGAACGGCGCCAATTTCGCGAATGCGAAGATGGGCGCCGATATGAAAAATCAGTCGATGGGATTGATGAGGGCCGACCTGTCGGGCTCCAATTTGTCGGGAGCAAACTTTTCCGGGGCGGATCTCGGTCGTGCGCTGATGCGGTTTGCCGATCTGACCGGAGCCAATCTGAGCGGCGCTAATTTGACGGGAGCCGATCTGTCGGGGGCTGACCTCAGCGGCGCCGATCTGACCGGTGCGGATGCCACCGACGCCGATCTCGGCGGTGCGGTCCTAAAAAACGTTAGAGGCATCGAGACGGTGAAAGACCGCAATCCACCAAAGAGGTCGTAGCGCTATTCGGAAGCTGCCTCCTGCAGTGCGCGTGCCCACGCCCCCAGGCGGGCATCCAGTTCGACCGGGGTCTCGCAGGCATAACGGATCGTGCGCTGGATCTCTTCGAAATTGCGCGCCGTGAAGTCATGACGCTGCTGCAGATCGGTGCGCTTGGCGGCGTCCTCGCCTCCGGCGTCGGGCGGGATAGCGTTGAGCTCGGTCGCGAGCCGGGCGACGAGATCCGCCAGCTCGCGTTGGCGTCGCCCGATCTCCTTCAGCTCTTTGATGAGGCCGGCGCGTTCCCGGTCGGTTTCTTCGAGCAGCCCGCGAAACACGAGAGCGAGGCGGCGAGGGCGGTCATTCGACACGGTCCGCACAAAGGCGGCGATCTCCGACAGCCCCTCTCGCGTCGAGACCCGCCGCAGCGCGAGGCGCCGGACCAGACCGGCAATCTCGGAGCCGGCGCGCCAGTCGCCGAGGCTCTCCAGGGGCGGACCGTTCCAGTACGCCGCTGCGGCGAGATGGGGCACCAGCCGCTGCTGGCAAGGCCAATCCGGGTCCTGGGCCGGCGGCGGCGCCGAGTGTGCATTGAGCGCAGCAAGAAAACCGGCAACCAGTGCAATGATCGCGAAGAAATAGTTGCTGACCACCCGCTACTCGGCGGCGCGGCGCGACATCAGGCCCTTTGCCGGGTCATAACCATAGACGGCGAGAGTGAGGAAGATCGCGGTTGCGGCGACAAGGACGACCGCCGAGGTGGGTTCGAGCTGGCCGTAGAGCGCAAAGCGGATCAGCTCGACGGCGTGGGTGAACGGGTTGATCTCGCAGATGTCATAGAGGAGGAGGCTCGCCTCTTTGACATGCCACAGCGGGTAGAGCGCCGAGGACGCGAAGAACATCGGAAAGATCACGAAGTTCATGACGCTGGCAAAATTCTCGAGCTGACGGATCGCCGAGGACAGCAGCAATCCGAGCGCTCCCAGCATCAGCCCGGACAAGATAAGGGCGGGGAGCACCGTAATATAGCCGTACCACGGCGGCTCTATCTCCCAGATCAGCGCGATCGCCAGGAAGGCATAGGCCTGCAATATCGAGACGATGACACCGGCGAGGAGCTTGGAGGTCAAAAGAAACCAGCGTGGCAGCGGGCTCACCATCAGGATCCGCATGCTGCCCATCTCGCGGTCATAGACCATCGACAACGAGCTCAACATGCCGTTGAACATCAGGATCATCGCGATCAGGCCCGGCGCGATGTAGACCGAGTAAGGGACATAAGTCTCGTAGGGCGGGATGATCGAGACGCCGAGCACGAAATGGAACCCGGTGGCGAAGATCGCCAGCCACACGAGAGGCCGCACCAGTGCCGAAAAGAAACGGCCGCGCTGGTTCAGAAAGCGCAGCCACTCGCGCATGGCGATGCCGAAAAAACAGCGCAAGTAATGGATCGGCCTCATGCCGCTTCGCGCTCCTGCACCAGCGTTTCGAACACCGCCCGCATCGACGACGCCCGCATCTGTCCGAGCAGCTGGGCGGCGGCGCCGTCGGCGAGCACCTCGCCCTTGTGCAACACGACGACCCGCGCGCCCTCCCCGACTTCGTCGATCAGATGCGTGGCCCACAGGGCGGCGAGGCCTTCGTCCCGACAGAGCCGGCGGACATGGTCGAGCATGAATTGCCGACTGGCGATGTCGAGCCCGACGGTCGGTTCGTCAAGCAGCAACAGGCGCGGCTGGTGCAACAAAGCGCGCGCAATTTCGATACGGCGCCGCTGACCGCCGCTCAGCTGCCGCGTCTTGTCGCGGCGTTGGTCGACGAGCCCGACGCGCTCGATCTCGGCGGCGATCCGTCTGGCTGCGTCGCGGCGCGACAAGCCATGCAAGGCACAATGGTAGTAGAGGTTCTGCTCGACCGAGAGGTCGAGATCGAGGGTCGGCTGCTGGAACACGATCCCCATCTCCCGCAGGCACGCCAACATCCGCTCGCGAATGTCCATGCCGAAGATGCGGATCGTGCCCTCGGACTGGGCATAGAGCCGGGTGGCAAGCGAGAACAACGTCGTCTTTCCGGCGCCGTTCAGCCCGAGCAGCACGGTGAAATCGCCGGGAGCGACCGAGAACGAGACATCTTTCAAGACCCGCCGCGGCCCGAAGCGGTGCCCGAGCCCCTCGACCGCCAACGCCGGTGTGATGCTCATAAAAGCCTCAAGGGCGGGAGACGACCCCCCACGGGGCCTGGCCGACTGGAACGGATTTGATCACCTTGAGGGATGCGACATCGATCACCGAGATGTCGTTGCTGACCCCGTTGGTGGTGTAGACCCGGCTCTGATCCGGGTTGAAGGCCAGGCTCCATACCCGTTGTCCGACCAGCAGATACTTCAGGACTTCATAGCTCTGCGCGTCGATCACGGCAACGCGGTTGGCGGGCCCGAGCGCGGCAAAGGCGAGCTTGCGGTCGCGGGTGATCGCGATCCCGACCGGCTGGATCGCCTCGGCCGGCACGCCGGGAACGGCGAAGGTGATGCGCTTGACGATCTCGCGTTTCGCGGCGTCGACGACGCTGACAGATCCGCCGATTTCGGCGGAAACCCAGAATTGCGCGCCGTCGGCCGTCCATTCGGCGCGGCGCGGGCGGCTGTCGACGAGGATGTTCGCGACGACCTGGCGCTTCGCGGTGTCGATAACATGCGCCATGTTGGTGGTTTCCGAGGTGTTGACGAGATATTTCCCGTCGGGACTGATCCCCATCCCTTCCGGCTCGACGCCGACCGGGATCTCGGTGACGACCTCGCCGCGGTCGACGTCGATGAGGGTGACGAGGTTGTCGTCCTCGTTGGCGACATAGAGCAACTTGCCGGCGGGATCGAGCGCGAAATATTCCGGGTCTGCTCCGCTCGGCAAGGTGCGCGCGATCTTGTCGCTGGCGAGGTCGAGCACCTCGATATGGTCGCTGTCGCTGGCGCAGATATAGAGGGACTTCGCATCCTTGGAGAGCAGGATGCCGCGCGGGCGCTGGCCGACCGGGATCGTCTTGACCGGCTCGAGGCTCTTCCCGTCGACTACGGTGACCGTGTTGTCCTTCTCGTTCGAGACGTAAATCGTGTCCGCCGCCGCGATCCGGGCCGCGCAGAAGATGGCGATCGCCGCAGCCGCGATCAGCCCATTCGGCATTTCGTCTCGGGCCTGTCGATGCCGAGAGTATCGAGCTCGGAGAATTGGTGCAGAAACCCCGGCTGCGGCGACACCGAGACGAGCGAGCGCGCATCGGCCAGCAGCACCGGCTGGCGCAGCTGGCCGTCCCAGGAGCGGAAGCTCAGCCGAGCGCCTTTGTAGGCGGCGAGCTCGAACCGGTCGCCGCGCATAAAGGCGAGGATGGCGCCAGGGTCTGCCGATTTCGCCCGCGTTGCCGCTTCCCCAATCGCCCGCACCGCCATCCAGGCGGCGTAATCGCGGTCGGTCATCCAGCGTTTGGCCTGATGCAGGAACCGGTCCTGCAGCTGGGTGGCGCCCCATTGCTCGTGCGGTCGGGCCCAAGCTGTCGGGACAAGGCCCTGGGTCCCGGCCACCGGGCGTGGGTCGAAGGTACGGTAGGGCAGTTCGTCGCCGAATTCGTCCTCCTGGTCGGCAACTACGAGCACGTCGTAACTGATGCCTTGAGTGAAACGCGCAACTTCGGCCTGGATTGCGAAGTGGCCGGTGTCGGTGCGGCGCGCGCCCGGGACAAAGGTCCAGGGCTTCTCCTGGACGATGCGGGCCTGAAATTTCAGTGCGGCATGGCGAACGTCGTCCGCGAATTCGCGATCGCCGCCGCCACGGCCCACGACCAGCAAAAGCCCTTGCCACCGCTTGACGACCAGGTATTGCACCAGTGCGTCGGCAAGCATCGCCCGGCTCGGCAGCAAATGCAGAATGTTGGCGCGGCAATCCTCGCCGCGCAGGCGATCGTCTGCAGTACCGACATTGAAAAACGTGGTCCCGGCCGCCTCCGGCATGCCGGCCACCGACAACAGCTCCGGCGCCGCCAAGTCGGTAACGACGAGCCGGATGCCCTTTGCCGCGAGCTCGCGGAAGCCCGCGGCGACGTCGCTGTCCTCCGGCACGACCGTCTCGGTCAAAGTGAACGACTGGCCGGTAAAATGGCCGGTCGTCCCGTTGTCGGCGATGCCGAGCCGCGCGCCCTGGATGCCTTCGTCCTGCGGCGGCTGGTCGAGGTAGGAGAGCGGCAAGGTCCGCTTCACCGCCCGCGACAACCACCCGATCCGCACCACTTCCTCGCCGGCACGCGAAACCGTCGGCGCCAATGCCGTGGCTACAATAAGAATCGCCAGCACCAGCCTGACATCGCGCCAAGCCCTCATCGGCGCTCTCCGGCCTTCCGAGTGTAATCGTCGCCCCCGCGAAAGCGGGGGTCCAGAGAAAGCGACGATAGCCGCTGCTCTGGGTTCCCGCCTTCGCGGGAATGACGCGGGGAGGCTAGGATCAAGTTGATCGTGCTCACTTCAGCGTCTCGAGATACGCAATGATGTCTTGCCGTTCCTTCTCGTCTTTTATGCCGGGGAAGATCATTTTCGTATCCGGCACCGTCGCGCGCGGATCGGTCAGGTAGGTGTCGAGGGTCTCCGCGTCCCAGGTGTGGTCGAACTTCTTCATCGCTTCGGAGTAATTGAAATTTTCCAGGCTCGCAGATTTGCGGCCGACGATGCCGAACAGGCTCGGGCCGATCTTGTTCTTCCCCGCCTCGGTGGTGTGGCAGAGCGCGCATTTTTTGAAGTCTGCCTTGCCGGCTTCGACATCGGCAGCCGCAGCAGGGCAAATCGCCAAGAATGGAAACAGTATACCCAAGCCGAGATATGAGATCGGCAACCGCATCCTTCCTCCTGGGCGCCAGTTTCACCGTCGTCGTTCGGTTTATTCTCATCGCGGCGCCCGCCGCAAACAAGTATTCCATGCGCCTGGCAGCCGCCTCTTGTCGCCGATAGCTGGCAAATGCGATAAGCCCCGCTGCGTTAATTTCGGTCGCGTCAACCCGAAGCCAGGGAGGAGATCGTGGAGACACGCGCTGCTGTCGCTTTCAAGGCCGGTGAGCCGCTGAAGATCGAGACGGTTCATCTCGACGGCCCCAAAGACGGAGAGGTGCTGGTCGAGATCAAGGCTACTGGGATCTGCCATACAGACGAGTTCACATTGTCCGGAGGGGATCCGGAGGGGCTCTTCCCAGCGATCCTCGGTCATGAGGGTGCGGGGATCGTTTTGGATGTCGGGCGCGGCGTGACGAGTGTCGCCAAAGGGGACCATGTCATCCCGCTCTACACTCCGGAATGCCGTCAGTGCGAATATTGCCTGTCCCGGAAAACCAATCTCTGCGTCGCAATCCGCGCCACGCAGGGCCAAGGCGTGATGCCCGACGGCACGAGCCGGTTCTCGCTGGGCGGCAGCAAGATCCACCACTACATGGGCACTTCGACTTTCTCGAATTTCACCGTGCTGCCCGAGATCGCGGTGGCAAAGATCCGCGAGGACGCGCCCTTCGACAAGGTCTGCTATATCGGCTGCGGGGTCACCACCGGGATTGGGGCGGTGATCAACACGGCCAAGGTCGAGCCCGGCACCAATGTCGTCGTTTTCGGTCTCGGCGGCATCGGGCTCAACGTCATCCAGGGCTGCCGTATGGCCGGCGCCGACATGATCGTCGGCGTCGATCTCAACCCAAAGCGGCGGGAGATGGCCGAGAAATTCGGGATGACCCATTTCGTCAACCCGAAGGAGGTTCAGGGTGACCTCGTCCCCTATCTCGTGAACCTAACCAAGGGGGGCGCCGATTACAGCTTCGAGTGTATCGGCAATGTCAACGTCATGCGCCAGGCGCTCGAATGCGCGCACCGCGGCTGGGGGGTCAGCGTCATTATTGGCGTCGCCGGCGCCGGTCAGGAAATCTCGACGCGGCCCTTCCAGCTGGTCACCGGCCGGGTCTGGAAGGGAACCGCCTTCGGCGGCGCGCGGGGCCGCACCGACGTGCCGAAGATCGTCGACTGGTACATGGAAGGCAAAATCAACATCGACGATCTGATCACTCATAAGCTGGCGCTGGACGAGATCAACAAGGGGTTTGACCTGATGCACGCAGGCGAGTCGATCCGCAGCGTCGTAGTTTATTGATCCGCGGGCCTGGGTCGGCGGCCCCAGGCGAGGAAGCCGTCGTTCTTGAAGCCGGGTTTGCCGTAGGTGAGGGGGGTGCCGGTGAGGGTCTCGACGCGGCCGCCCGCGGCCTCGAGAACAGCTTGGCCTGCCGCAGTGTCCCACTCCATCGTCGTGCCGAAGCGCGGGTAAAGGTCAGCCTCACCGGCAGCGATGACGCCGAATTTCAGGGCGCTGCCGCAGCTCTTGCGCGCCCGCACTGGATAACCTTCTAGGAACTCGGCAAGGCGCCGGCTGTTGTCGTGTGACCGGCTGTGGATGACGACGAGCCCGTCCTGTGGTGCGCGTGCATGGATCAGCTCTGGCGCACCACCACCGCGGCGGCGGGTGGCAGTACCCGGACCACACGCGGCATAGGTCAGACTGATCGCCGGCCCGTGCACGACGCCCAGCACCGGCCGCCCCTCCTCGACAAGCGCGATCAGCACCGCGAACTCGCCGCTCCGGGCAATGAACTCGCGAGTACCGTCGAGCGGATCGATGGCCCAGAAGCGATCGCAGCAAGGCGGTATTCCCTCGGCCTCGCATAATTCCTCGGCGACGCAAGGAATGTCGGGAAAGGCTGACATCAACCGGTCGAGAATGATCCGCTCGCCTGCCAGATCGGCTTCGGTTACCGGGGTCTTATCGGTCTTGTGCTGAACGTCGAATTCTTCTGCATAGATTTTGAGGATTGCCTCGCCGGCGGCGACTGCCGTCCGGCACACGATGTCGAGCATTTCCTGACGATCGATGGTCATGCTGCTTTCCGTTGCTCGGCGGCCTCGATCGTCCGCCACACACGCTCGGGGGTCAGCGGCATGTCGAGATGTGTGATGCCGAGCTCGCTCAGCGCGTCGACGACCGCATTGACCAGGGCGGGCGGGGCGCCGATCGCTCCCGCCTCGCCCGCGCCCTTGACGCCGAGTGGGTTGGTGCGGCACGGCACGATGTTGTAGGCGAACTCGATCGCCGGCAGATCCTCGGCGCGGGCGATACAGTAATCGGTCAGCGAGCCGGTCAGCAATTGCCCGGTCTCGGGATCAAAGACGGTTCGTTCGAGCATCGCCTGGCCGACCCCTTGCGCGACCCCGCCCTGGACCTGCCCGGCGAGCAGCAGCGGATTGATGACCGTACCGAAATCGTCGACCACCAGATAGCGCAGGATGTCGATATGCCCGGTATCGGGCTCGATCTCGATCTCGCAGACATGACATCCATTGGGGAAGGTCGGCTGCGGCGGCGTGAAGTGGCCGCTCTCGTCGAAGCCGGGCTCGACCCCCGGAGCCTGCCGCGCCGGATCGAAGGCGGCGCGCGCCACCTCCTCGATGCCGAGCCGCCGATCGGTCCCGCTGACCGAGAAAACACCATCAGCGAACTCGACATCCGCCTCGGCCGCCTCGAAGAGGTGCGCGGCGATGCGCCGGCCTTTGGCGATCAGCTTGTCGGCAGCCTGGACGAGGGACGCCCCGCCGACCGGGATCGAGCGCGAGCCGCCGGTGCCGCGGCCAAACGAGATCGCCGCGGTGTCGCCCTGCAAGACCCGCACCTTGCCGGGGTCGATGCCGAGACGCTCGGCGGCGAGCTGGGTATAGGCGGTCTGATGCCCTTGTCCCGAGGACTGCGTCCCCATCAGGATCGTCAGGGTGCCGCTCTGGTCGAACCGCAATTCGGCGAATTCGTCGGGCGGAAACCCCGATTGCTCGATATAGACCGCGTGGCCGAGCCCGCGGTAATGGCCGCGCGCCCGCGCCTCGGCGCGTCGCCCAGGAAAGCCGGCGAGGTCGGCGGCGGCGAGCGCCTGATCCAGATTTCGGGCAAACTCGCCGCTGTCATAGTTGAGCCCGAGCGGGGTCTGGTACGGCATCGCCTCGGGCTTGATGAAATTGCGCCGTCGCAGCTCCTCGGTCGGCACGCCGAGCTGACGCGCGGCATAGTCGACCAGCCGTTCGATCGCATAGGCCGCCTCCGGACGGCCGGCGCCGCGATAGGCGTCGACCGGCACGGTGTTGGTGAACACGCCCTTGACCCCGACGTGGATCGTCGGGATCGCGTAAACGCCGCTGTGCATGACAGCCCCCGAAACGGTCGGAATCTCGGGAGCGAAGTTCGACAGATAGGCGCCCATATTGGCAATCAAGGTGACGTCGAGACCAAGAAAACGGAGATCCCCGTCCAAAGCCAATTCGAGCCGGGTGACGTTGTCGCGCCCCTGCGTGTCGGTCATGAAGGCGTCGGAGCGGTCGGGGACCCATTTGACCGGCCGGCCGACCTTCTTCGCGGCCCACAGCACGAGCACGTGCTCGGGATAAAGGAACAGTTTCATTCCGAAGCCGCCGCCGACGTCTCGGGTCACGACGCGGATGCGGTTCTCGGGAACCTGGAAGACATTGGCGGCGAGCAGATTGCGGACAAAATGCGAGCCCTGCGTCGAGCTCCACAAGGTATAGGCATCCTCGCCCGGATCGTATTCGCCGACCGCGCCGCGCGGCTCCATCGAATTGACGACGACCCGGTTATTGACCAGCTCGAGGCTGATGTGATGGCGAGCCGCCGCCATTACCCGCTCCACGCCGGCGCCGTCGCCGACCTCCCAGTCGAAGCAGAGATTGCCCGGCGCCTCGTCCCATACCTGCCGTTGGCCCGGATCGAGGGCGTGCGCGGTGTCGACGACGGCGGGCAGCGGCTCGTAATCGACGCCGATCAGCTCGGCCGCGTCGCGCGCTGCCGCGGCGCTCTCCGCCACGACGACGGCGACCGTGTCGCCGACATGGCGCACCCTGTCGCGGACGAGCGGGGGATGCGGCGGCAGCACCGACGAGGTTCCATCGCGATTGGCGACCGCGCTGAGGCAGGGGATGCCCCCGATGCCGTCGCGCGCCAAGTCATCGCCGGTGAGTATGGCAAGGACGCCGGGAGCAGCTAATGCCGCCGCGGTGTCTATCGCACCGATGCGGGCGTGCGCATGCGGCGAGCGCAGCATGAAGGCGTGCGACTGCCAGGGCCGGGCGATGTCGTCGAGGTAACTGCCGTGACCGGTGATGAAGCGCCGGTCCTCGACGCGCCGGACCGGCTGACCGATGCCGAACTGCTTCATGGGGACATAACCTCGTAGCGCGCGCCGCCTAGGATAGGTTCCTCAACGTTCCGCGGCCACGCATTTTGGCGGCAGGCGAAAGGGAGCCGGCGAGACGGCTCCTTTCTGGCGCGAGTGTCACCTCGTCGTCTGCCGCGGCCCGTGGAGGCTTCACTGAATGGCGGCTCGGCTGACGCCTTCGCGCCGGGCCGGCATCCGAAACCCTTCACATCCGGTCGTCAAGTATGCCGACGCCAGCTTCCTCTGCCCGCTGTTTCTTTCTCTTTTCCTAGAAGAAGACAAAAGACCGGACCACGACGTTCTTCCGGCATCGCGCATTGGCGGGCGCGGTCGGGTCGGTACAGGCCGTATGGAAAGACCAGCGCGAGACGGAGCCGTCGGTCACCGAGTCATAGCACTTGAGCATCGAGACCTCGGTGGGCTTCTGCCGGGGGAACCAGTACCACTCGTGGTTCGGACGGTAGGTGAAGCGGGTGGTCTCGCCGACGCGGTCGTCGTAGATCCGATAGTTGGTGATGTAGGGCTGGTCGGCGAAGGAGGGCCAGGCGCAGAGCACAAAGGGGAACTGCTCGACCGTCTCTATCGGCTTGGCGAGGTTGATCGACATGAACCGGCGCGACATCTTCGCGTCGGCCTCTTCCTCGGTGTAGTGCTGCTGCCGCCCGAAATTGCGCAAGTTCTTCGTCAGCAGCTCGCGGCAGCGCACGCGGCCGCTGTTGTCGTTCAGATCGTTGTGCACCAGGTTGGCGTAATTGGCGTTCACGCCAGGGTTCTTGCCGTCCTGATCCTCCGTGCGGTCGCCCTGGTAGTCCTTGTCGAAGACATCGTGGTTGTAGACCAATGCGTCGGTCGCGTCCGGGAAGAACTCGAGCAGCAGCTTTTCGATCTCGGGGTAGTACACCCGCTCCACTTCAGCCGCATCGTAGATGTTCGTGCATTTGGACTCGAGATATGCCAGCGACACGCCGAGCTTGTCCATGCATTCGGGGCTGTTGGGCGAGAGGCCCGGGTGGTACTCGCCGATCCGCCGCGCATCGCGCAGCACCTGCGGGAAATAAAGGTCGCGCCGCCGGTTGCCCCGCTCGTTCGTGCGCAGGATCATGGCTGTCTCGGCGCGCGCCGGGTCCCGCCAGATCGCGTGGGACGGCACGACGGAGTAGCTCGGCCGCTCGTACACCGTATAGGGCAGCGGCAGCGCCACGCCGCCCGGCGGAGCCTTGATGCTGTTCGACTGTCGGATGTAGTTGAGGCATTCGTCGTAGTCGCGGAACCCGATCCCCCATTTGGTCTTGATCGGGCCCGGCGGCGCCTTGTCGATCATCTCGCTAACCCGCTGGCTCTCGCCCGAGGCGATCTCCGCGAGCGCGTCCTCGAGCGCCACGGCGGTTCCCGCATCGCCGTCCTGGTCGAACGACATGTAGGAGAGACCGCCATGCGCTGCGATCGGCTCCGGCTGTCCTGCCGTGCGCTGAAGCGGCGGCACATAGGCGACCGTACCGTCGTGCGGGTCCGCGACCTTGTTGTCGGCGACATCGAGCGGGCTCATGGCACACCTCCGATTGTTTCAGCCTCAACGTGGCACACAGAGCCTGCGTTTTCCAGACCAAGATTTTCCGATCATGCGAACCTGCGCTGCGCCTGCCGCGCAAACACCGCGCTCTTTCTAGAACGAAACAAATCGAGGGCGACTGCCCTCAATTCTGCCGCCGTCCGGCGGCATGTAAATCCAGCGGCTGGGCCGGCTGGACGTCAGGGCTTGTGGTAACGACATCATGCTGCTGCCCCGATTGGCGTGATCTGGACGGCAAAGCCAAGGTTTTGGATGCGGCTGACGAGGCGAAGGACTTGCTTGCCTTTCGCACGGCTATCGAAGTGGTGGGCGCCGAGGTCCTCGTACAGAGTGCCGTTCTTTAGCATGTGGTACGCAGCGGTGAGAACCGATGCAGCAACGGCGCCGATCGCCTTCTTCGCTCCTCGTCGGGCTCGCAAACGCTGGAACTGGGCCTGAAGGTAGCTGCCCTTGGTTCTTGCGGCGGCCCAGGCGCATTGGATGAGGGTGGTTTTCAGCCAAGGGGCGCCCTTGCGCATGCGGGTGGATCGACGCTTGCCGGCGCTTTCGTCGTTCCTGGGACACAGGCCGGCCCATGAGATCAAATGACCTTCGGTCGGGAAGCGGTTCATGTCGATGCCGATCTCGGCAACAATGACCCCGGCGCTGAGATCGCTGACACCGGGGATGGAGCTCAGGATCTCGATCGCGCTGCGAAAGGGCTCGACATGGGCGTCGACCTCCTGATCGATCTGGCCGATGGCGGCGTCGATCGCATCGATATGTTGGAGGAGCAGCCGCAGCATAAACCGATGATGGTCAGTCACCCGGCCACGCAGCGCCGCCTCAAGCTCGGCTTGCGATGCCCGGATGCGCCGGTGGGCCAGGACCGCCAATGCGAACGGATCGGTCTCACCGGCGATCAAAGCCTCGATCATCCGGCGGCCGGAGAGGCCCATGATGTCGGTGATGACCGAATCGAGCTTGATGTTGGCATCCTCCAGTGTCTTCTGGATCCGCTGGACATGACTGCTCCGCTCACGGACGAACTGCTTGCGGGTTCGCAAGAAATTGCGCATCTCCTGCGTCGGTTCGTCCGGGACGAAGCTGCCTCGGATCAACCCATGTGCCATCAGATCGGCTAACCAAGTGGCGTCATTGACGTCGGTCTTGCGGCCCGGCACGTTCTTAACATGCGCGGCGTTCGCTAGCACCAGGTTGAACTCGCCGTCTGCAAGAATATGCCATACCGGCTTCCAGTAAATGCCCGTCGCTTCCATGGCGACATGCGTGCAGCCTTCGGCCGACAACCATTCCGACAATGCCATGAGATCCTTGGTCGTCGTCTTGAACGTGCGGACTTCTCTCTTCACCGCGCCGTCCACCATATGACGCACGCAAGCCACCACTGTATCCTTGTGAACATCAAGGCCAGCACAATGCGGATGCAGAACTTCCATCGCTTCTCCTTAAATGCCGTCGGCTTGGAACCCTCGTTGTCGAAATCTAGAACTCGTGCTCCGGGGCTGTCGCCAACCCGTGACACAATCTGGGGTGCTCAAGGATTCCGGGTCCGACTAACTGACGGGCTCGCTCGCACCAAGATGACACCGACCTTTGCGCCGACGGCGCGACGGCAGCTTACCCAACACCCCAACCCGTTTCATATCCTGCGGGTCGGGGACTTCGGTGGGGGGCTAGAACGAAACAAATCGAGGGCGACTGCCCTCGATTCTGCCGCCGTCCGGCGGCATGTGAATCCAGCGGCTGGGCCGGCTGGACGTCAGGGCTTGTGGTAACGACATCATGCTGCTGCCCCGATTGGCGTGATCTGGACGGCAAAGCCAAGGTTTTGGATGCGGCTGACGAGGCGAAGGACTTGCTTGCCTTTCGCACGGCTATCGAAGTGGTGGGCGCCGAGGTCCTCGTACAGAGTGCCGTTCTTTAGCATGTGGTACGCAGCGGTGAGAACCGATGCAGCAACGGCGCCGATCGCCTTCTTCGCTCCTCGTCGGGCTCGCAAACGCTGGAACTGGGCCTGAAGGTAGCTGCCCTTGGTTCTTGCGGCGGCCCAGGCGCATTGGATGAGGGTGGTTTTCAGCCAAGGGGCGCCCTTGCGCATGCGGGTGGATCGACGCTTGCCGGCGCTTTCGTCGTTCCTGGGACACAGGCCGGCCCATGAGATCAAATGACCTTCGGTCGGGAAGCGGTTCATGTCGATGCCGATCTCGGCAACAATGACCCCGGCGCTGAGATCGCTGACACCGGGGATGGAGCTCAGGATCTCGATCGCGCTGCGAAAGGGCTCGACATGGGCGTCGACCTCCTGATCGATCTGGCCGATGGCGGCGTCGATCGCATCGATATGTTGGAGGAGCAGCCGCAGCATAAACCGATGATGGTCAGTCACCCGGCCACGCAGCGCCGCCTCAAGCTCGGCTTGCGATGCCCGGATGCGCCGGTGGGCCAGGACCGCCAATGCGAACGGATCGGTCTCACCGGCGATCAAAGCCTCGATCATCCGGCGGCCGGAGAGGCCCATGATGTCGGTGATGACCGAATCGAGCTTGATGTTGGCATCCTCCAGTGTCTTCTGGATCCGCTGGACATGACTGCTCCGCTCACGGACGAACTGCTTGCGGGTTCGCAAGAAATTGCGCATCTCCTGCGTCGGTTCGTCCGGGACGAAGCTGCCTCGGATCAACCCATGTGCCATCAGATCGGCTAACCAAGTGGCGTCATTGACGTCGGTCTTGCGGCCCGGCACGTTCTTAACATGCGCGGCGTTCGCTAGCACCAGGTTGAACTCGCCGTCTGCAAGAATATGCCATACCGGCTTCCAGTAAATGCCCGTCGCTTCCATGGCGACATGCGTGCAGCCTTCGGCCGACAACCATTCCGACAATGCCATGAGATCCTTGGTCGTCGTCTTGAACGTGCGGACTTCTCTCTTCACCGCGCCGTCCACCATATGACGCACGCAAGCCACCACTGTATCCTTGTGAACATCAAGGCCAGCACAATGCGGATGCAGAACTTCCATCGCTTCTCCTTAAATGCCGTCGGCTTGGAACCCTCGTTGTCGAAATCTAGAACTCGTGCTCCGGGGCTGTCGCCAACCCGTGACACAATCTGGGGTGCTCAAGGATTCCGGGTCCGACTAACTGACGGGCTCGCTCGCACCAAGATGACACCGACCTTTGCGCCGACGGCGCGACGGCAGCTTACCCAACACCCCAACCCGTTTCATATCCTGCGGGTCGGGGACTTCGGTGGGGGGCTAACTGGAAAACGTCGTCGAGACCGTGTTCGGCGCGTCCGTTCGCTATGAGGTTGGTGAAGATCGGCTAACCACCTACCGCCGCCGCTCCGGGCCAATCGCGGATAGATCGCCGTTGACCCACCCCGGACCTTGGGGGCGAACGCGTCGCAGCGTCGATGGTGGCTGTTGCCGCGCAGATCGCGATTTACGGCGAAGCCTCGCTTGTCTTCGAGAGGACATCAGCCGGAATCGCGATGAGGGCGCCCGTGTGCCGCGCCGACCGCCAGGCGCAGACCCAAGAAAGCTCGCGGGGTTCCGCACAGCGATTGCGTCTGGGATCACGGCTGGCGTAATTGTCCGCAGGCTCTCGTTCGAAGCGCTGCGGGAGGAGGTCGCGATGAAAGCAGTCCAGGTTGTGAAATACGGGGATGCAGTCGAGGGAATAGAACTTCGGGAGGTTCCCGAGCCCGCCGCCCCCAAGTCCGGAGAAGTATTGGTCGGCGTGGAATTCTCTCCGATCAACTTCAACGACCTCATGGTCGTCTGGGGCATCTATGCCTGGAAACCTGAGTTGCCGGCGACCATGGGAAACGAGGGGGCCGGCAAAGTAATCGCGGTCGGAGACGGGGTGACCTCAGTGAAAGTGGGCGACCGCGTCATCCTGCCCTCTACGGTCAGAAAATGGCAGCACCGGGTGCTCGTTCCCGCTGAAGAGCTCATCGTTGTTCCACCGGACGCCGATCCGCAGCAAGCGGCGATGATGGCCATCAACCCGGTCACCGCGGCGCTGCTGCTCGACCAATACGTCGATCTCCAGCCCGGCGATGCCGTGGTCTACAACGCTGCGACCTCAGGACTTGCCCAATGGCTGGCCGCCCTCGCTGGAAGGCGCGGCGTGCGAACCATTGGGCTGGTACGCCGCCGCGAGGACGTGGAGCGCGTCAAGCGGGGCGGGTGCGAGATCGTCGCGGTCGACGACGAGGAGATCGGCGCCGTACAGGCACGACTTCAAGGATTGAACGTTCGGCTGGCACTCGACGTCATCGGGGGCTCCTCGGCCGGGCGGCTACTGCACCTCCTCAGCCCAAAAGGCAAGCTCGTGACCTACGGTGTCGTCTCCGGCAAGCCGATGGTGCTGCCGGGCAGCCTCTTGATCTGGAACCAGCTAACAGTCGAGGGCTTCTTCGAAGGCCACCCGCACATTGTCCCCAAAATCGCGCCAGTACTACGCGAGCTGGTAAAGATGATCGGGCCCGGCGGAATTCGCCAGCCGATTGCCGCGACCTATCCCATCGATCGAGTCAAAGAAGCAGTAGCGCACGCTGTCAAGGGCGGCAGGATTCTTCTGAGCCTCAGTGACGGGTGAATTGTGCAGCGAGGATAAGGTACCCGCGCGCCACCCGGCTTCTAATATTCTCGGGGCATAATTGATGGGAGGAAAATTATGGCGAGACGTATCGCTTACCGGCTGTTCCCCGGGGTAGCAATTCTGTTGGTTGTCGGCACAGCGCTCGGTCAGGGGATGCAAACCTTTAAAAACGAACAAGCGGCGCAACGGCATTGCCCCGCCGACACAGTCGTATGGCTCAACACAGGAAGCGCGAACTATCACTTTAAGGGGGACCCTTGGTACGGTCGAACACAGCGCGGTACTTACGCGTGCAAAATTGAGGCCGACAAAGACGGCATGCGCGCTTGGACAAGTCCAAAATGAAGTCGATCCGGCAACTGCCGAGACGCGCCGAAAACAGAACGTGCGGCCCGTAGCACACCACACTAGGTGGCCCAAGCTTTCGAGGCGACAAGCCGACGATCGTTTGCTCCGTTGGCAGTTCGCGATCATCATCGCGCGGGTAATCTGCGACCTGGTCGCGATCGAAATGATGTGCCGGGGTTTGCGCTGCTCCTTGCGGACCGGACGCGAATCGCTTAGGCCGAAAGCCTCGATGCGACGTGGCTGGTCAAGACCCAGTATCGATGATAGGTTACATGTAACTGGTCTGGAGTGCTGCCATGGCCCCGACATCGAAGCCCAAGCCGTCCCGCGTCAAGGTTCGGGAACATCGGGAACGCCTGCGGTCGCAGGGCCTGCGCCCCATCCAGATTTGGGTGCCGGACGTGCGCGCGCCGTCCTTCCGGTCAGAGGCGCACCGCCAATCGCTGGCTGTGGCGACGAGCGTTCATGCCCGCGAGGATCAGGCGTTCATCGATGCGGTGTCTGATTGGCGGGATGAATGAGGCGTGGCGACATCTGGACAGTCGCCGGTGGCAGGGACTACGCGGGCAAACCCCGTCCGGTTGTCATCATCCAGGATGACAGTTTCGACGCGACAAACTCGATCACGGTGTGCGCCTTCACCACCGATGAAACAGAAGCGCCTTTGTTCCGCCTGCCTGTCGAACCGAATGACCGCAACGGACTGTTGGCGACCAGCCGGCTGATGGTGGACAAAATCACCACCGTCCCGAAATCCAGGGTGGGTGCGCAGATCGGACGCTTGGACAACGAAGATATCCTGCGGCTCAATCAGGCGATTCTTGTCTTCCTCGGGTTGGCCAGCTCGCCCAGGACGAGGCTGGAAGGATAGACCGTTGAGGGGACTGCACGAATTGCCCGAACGGGCCCAACTTTAGCCGGATTGCCCGGCTGCCGGAGCTGACGGAGGTGTAATCTGCTACTTGTCGGGTCAAAGTATGGGCCGGTGTTTGGGCTGCCGATTCCGGACCGGACGCGCATGGTCTGTACCGGCACGAGGCCTCACAACGTGAAAGGGGAAATGGACAATGAAAGCTGGCGTGGTTTATCCGCAGGTCGAACTTGGCGGCGATACGGGGGCGGTCAAGGCGTTTGCTCAGGCGGCCGAAGATTTGGGCTACGACCATATTGTGATCTACGACCATGTCCTCGGCGCCGTTCATGCCGGCCGGGAACCGAAGCTGACCGGCCCCTATAAAGAAACCGATCCTTTTCACGAGCCGCTGGTCACCTACGCCTATCTCTCCGGCGTCACCAAGAAGCTCGAATTGGTAACGGGCGTGATCATCTTGCCGCAGCGACAGACTGCGCTCTTCGCCAAACAGGCTGCGGACGTCGACCTGTTCTCCGATGGCCGGCTTCGCCTGGGCGTCGGGGTCGGCTGGAATTGGGTGGAATACGACGGTCTCGAAATGTCCCGCCATTTTCGCCGCCGCGGCAAGCGGCAGGAGCAGCAGATCGCTCTGATCCGCAAGCTGTGGCAGGAGCCTGTGGTCGAATATGAAGACTCCGACCACAAGATCGACAGAGCCGGAATATTGCCGCGCCCGAAACGGCAGATCCCGATCTGGCTGGGAGGCTTCAGCGAGGCCGCTTTCGACCGGGCGGCCAGGATCGGGGACGGATTCCTGTTTTCGGGCCGGACTCAGACCGAGGCGATCCAAATCAAGGCTGAGATCGTGGCCAAGCTGCGCGAGCTCGGAAGGGATGCCGATGCATTCGGCTTCGAGTCCATCCAGCAATACAGCCGCGGGGACAACCAATGGCCTGGCGATATTGCGGCGTGGCGCGAGGCTGGGGGGAGCCACATATCTGTCGTGACGATGGGCGCGAACCTCAACACGGTGGACGGCCACATCGACGCCATCAAGCGTTGGCGTGACGTCTACAACTCGGTCCGTTAGGTGTTGGGCGGATTATCGGCTCGGACCCCCTCACCCTTCCCTCTCCCCCATTGGGGGAGAGGGTTGTGAAGGGTTGGCGAGGCCTGGCCGAGCCTTACCCGGAGCTGGTGAGGGGGATTTCGTCAGCGATCCAGCTTGTCTCTTTTGCTAGCCTACCGAGCAACCCCGACGAGCTTGTGGCCATCGGGGTCACGAAGATAAGCGAGATAAGCGCCATTTGGGCGCTTGCCGGGCGGGTCCTCGATTGACGAGCCGCCATTCGCAACGCCAGCTTTGTGCCACGCTTCGGCTTGCGCCGCATCCTTCATGACAAAGCCGATCGTGCCGCCATTGGCGTGGCAGGCCGGCTTGCCATCGATGGGCTTGGAGACCATGAAACGGCCTCCATTGTGCGAGTAGGCCAGTCGGCCTCTCGCGTCCTCTGTACCAGGTTCAGCGCCCATTGCGGTAAAGAGGGCATCGTAGAATTTCTTTGACCGGGCAATATCGTTGCTGCCGATCATGATGTGGCTGAACATTTCGTTTTCTCCATATGAGCATCACGCGCTAGCGCCGCCTCTCCCGCAAGCGGAAAGCGGCCTGCAGGCCGGACAGTATGACGGGCCGACGATCCGCAGAAGAGCAAAATCTTTCCCACTCCATCGCCGAGTGGGGTCGCCTATAACGGCAAGGCGTTCGGGCAACGGTGGGGAGCGGTCCGCTTTAGGGGCATTACCCGCCATTGCGGTCGATCGAAGCGGGCGGCTGCAGGCGTGGACCCCCGCTTTGACATTGAACACCCCTCGTCGGCCCCCCGAAATTGCCGGCAATCTCGAAATTTATTCCAGCAATTGCCATAATCTCATGGTATAGTCGCGCGCGTCGGCAGCTGTGAGCGGGGTTAGGGATTTTGTGAGCGATCTGGTGACGCCTGATCTCCACCTGATAAAACAGGCGGATCAGGGGTGCGGGCGGTTCGATAAGGCCGATCCGTGGATCTCGAGCGGGTCGACCGCGAACAAGAGAAAGAAGAAATCATGCCCGAATCCCCGACAGTCATAGAGACCGACATCCCCGCTCGGCTCGACCGCTTGCCGTGGACCAGGTTTCACACTCTGGTCGTCGTGGCGCTCGGTATCACCTGGGTTCTGGACGGGCTCGAGGTGACCGTCGCCGGGTCGATCGCCGGCGCTCTGCAAGAAAGCCCGGTATTGCACTTCACGGCGGCCGAAGTGGGGCTCGTCGGGAGCGCCTACTTGGTCGGGGCGGTTACCGGGGCAGTGCTGTTCGGCTACCTGACTGACCGGTTCGGCCGCAAACGGCTCTTCATGGTGACTTTGGGGATTTACCTGGCGGCGACGGCGGCGACCGCATTGTCCTGGGATTTCTGGAGCTTCGCCGTGTTCCGCGCTCTGACCGGCGCCGGCATCGGCGGCGAGTACACCGCGATCAACTCGGCGATCCAGGAACTGATACCGGCGCGGTTTCGCGGCCGCACCGACCTCGCGATCAACGGCAGCTTCTGGCTCGGAGCGGCGTTGGGCGCAGGCGGCGCCATCGCCTTTCTGCAGCCGGGCTTCCTGCCGCCCGATTGGGGCTGGCGCGCCCCGTTCGGCATCGGTGCGATCCTCGGGCTGTTCATAATGGGCTTGCGGCAGTTCATTCCGGAAAGCCCGCGCTGGCTGATCCTGCACGGCCGCGCCGACGAGGCCGAGAATGTGGCTGGGGACATCGAGCAGCGGGTCGCGCACGCCGCCGAGACCGGATTGGCGGAACCGCAAGGCGGGCGGATCCGGTTCGCCGCCAGCTCGCACACGCCGATCGCTCGCATGATCCTCGCGATCGTGCGCGATTATCCGCAGCGTGCTGTTCTCGGCCTCGTGCTGATGGGCTCGCAGGCGTTTTTCTACAACGCCATCTTCTTCACCTACGCGCTCGTCCTGACGAAATTTTATGGCGTGCCATCGGGCTCGATCGGCTGGTACATATTGCCGTTCGCGCTCGGCAACTTCTGCGGCCCGCTGCTGCTCGGCCCTCTCTTCGATCGCATCGGGCGCAAGCCGATGATCGGCTCGACCTATGCGATCTCGGGCGTCCTGTTGGCGATCGTCGGCTATTTCTTCCGTGAAGGCGCTCTCGACGCCTCGCAACTGACCCTGTGCTGGACGGGGATTTTCTTTTTCGCTTCGGCGGCGGCGAGTGCGGCTTACCTGACGGTCAGCGAGAGCTTTCCGATCGAAGCCAGAGCATTGGCGATCGCCTTCTTCTACGCGGTTGGTACCGCACTTGGCGGAGTGGTTGCGCCTTGGCTCTTTGGCACCCTGGTTGCCTCGGGAGAGCGCAGCGCCGTGTTTCACGGTTATCTCCTCGGCGCCGGTTTGATGGTCGCGGCGGCGCTGACTGAGCTCGCGATCGGCGTCAAAGCCGAAGGGCAGCCGCTGGAAAGCGTCGCCCGGCCGCTCTCGGCGCTTGCAGATTAGGCAAAGGCGGGCGCGACTTCGGCCATGAAGCGCGCCATCTCGTCCTTGACTTGCGCGTGCGGCTTGAGGCCGACGTTGAAGTAGAGGATGACTTCGTCGAAACCGGCGGCCTCCACTTTTTTCAACGTGTCGGTGATCTGCGCCGGCGAGCCGAGCAAAACCGAATTCTCGGTCAGGTCGGCGGGGCGCACATTGCGCAGCCGGTCGACCATTGCGATGAAATAGCGGTAGCTCGGCGGTGCGGTTTCCGGGTCGCCCGGGAAGGCGGCGATCACGCATTCCTTGTAGTAGCGGATCTGCCGGGCCCGCGCCGCCTCTTCCTCGGCTTTGGTGTCAGCGAAATGAATGAAATAGCTGCACATTAGGCGGCCCGGCCCCCGCTCGTGCCGAGCGCAGGTCTGGTGATAGAGCTCGGCGACTTGCCGCAGCCCGCCATAGCTCATCGCCGCTGCGAAAGGCGCGACGATGAGGCCGCAGCCGAGCCTCCCGGCGAGCTCGATCGAGGGCTGCGAGAAGGAAGCGACATAGGCCGGCAGCGGCCGCTGTACCGGTTTAGGAGTGATCGCAACATCGTCGAACCGGTAATGCCTGCCGTGATGCGAGATCGGCCGGTCGGCCGACCATAGACGGCGGACGACCTCCATCCCTTCTTCGAATATCTCCTGATTGTGCTCGAACGAGACGTTCAGGGGCAGATACTCGCGCCGGTCATAGCCGCGGCCGGCGGCGAAATCGACGCGGCCGCCGGAGAGCAAATCCAATGTCGCCCATTGCTCGGCGACCCGGATCGGATGATGCAGCGGCAAGACGGTGACGGCGGGCGCGAGGCGGATGCGTTTCGTCCGGGCCGCGACATTGGCGAGCACCAGATCGGGACAGGAGAGCACGCCGAGCGTGCTGAAATGATGCTCGCCGATCCATGCGGAATGAAGACCGGCCTCCTCGGCGTAAACCGCCTCGTCGAGGATATCGGCAACGAACTGGTTAGCTTCCCGACGGTTGTCATCGTAGTGGTTGTCGCTCAGCGTGAAATAGCCGAATTCCATCTGCTCCTCCCGGTCGATTGCAGAGTAGCTCCCTATTGCCCGCCGAGCCAGAAGCAGTGCCGCCGTTATGCGAGGGTTGAGGGAGCGACGAAACTCTTTCGCGGTGTGTGAGCCATCTCACACCGCCGTGACGTAGCCGGTGATACGGAGGACGGAGCGTCGCGGGGCGGAAAGTTTCAGGCGCTTGTTAATGACTAAGATCCGACCTAAGGTTGCGTGACAGATTTGGCCAAGGTTGCTGCACAGGGAGGCGGCCGCCGCAGGCGGCCTCGTCCCGCGGAACGCGGGGTGCGCAGATTGGTTCGTTGGTGGCCGGCACAGCGCCGCACGCAGGCGCGCTCCATGCAGACCGCAGCATTTGGGCTGCTGGTAGGGCTTTGTATCGGGCCGCTTAATGCGTCGGCGCAGATTCGATGTGAGGTCGCGGCCGGCAGCATCGTTTCCGCAGAAGGCGAGATCTCCCTCGTCGGGGCGGCGGGGTCGATCAAGACCGTTGCGGCCGGGGCAGACACGCGGCTTTGCCCCGGAGAGACTGTCCTCGTTGGTCCGCGGAGCCGGGCTGCCCTTCGCCTCGAAGATAGCGGTCAGGTGATCCGTCTCGATCAGGGCACGACACTGCGGGTTCTGCAGCCGCGGCAGCCGGGCCGGCCCTTGCTCGACCTGTCCCGCGGGATCATCGAGCTGTTTAGCCCGGGCAATCGGCCCCTTGATGTCGAGACGCCGTACGTAACCGCTGGCGTCGAGGGGACCGAATTTTTCGTCCTTGTCGATGCCTCGCGCAGGCTCGCCGAAGTCGGCGTCATCGACGGTCGGGTGGGGGTCGAGAATGCCCAGGGACGCCTCTCGCTCGCGACGGGCGAGGCGGCGATCGCCCAGCCCGGTCAACCGCCGCGCCGCATCGAGATACGCCCGCGCGACCAGGTCCGCTGGGCGATCTATTACCCGCCGGCCATGTGGGAGTTTCCGGCGGGTGGCGCCCCGATCGATCCCCGCGTCTACGCGGCGTGGCAGGCTTGGCGCGCGAGCGATCTTCCCGCGGCGGTTCGGCAAGTAAACGCCATTTCGTCGACCGAGGGGTTCAACGCGGTCTCGCTCGATTATCTCGCCGCCATCTTGATCTCCTTGGGCCGGGTCGACGAGGCGAGCGCGTTGCTCGACCGCAGCGTGCGGCTTGATCCGGCATCGGCCCGGGCCCCGGCCCTGCGCGCCATTGTCTACGTCGCGAGAAACCAGGCACAAGAGGCGGCACAGGCCGCCGAGGCCGCGGTCGCGCTGGCTCCCACGAACGCAGCGGCCCGCATCGCTCAGTCCTACGCGATGCAGGCGGGATTGCGGCTCGAGGAGGCGCGGACCGCGCTGCTCGCTGCGGCTCCCCCGAATGACCCGTTGGTACTGGCGAGGCTAGCCGAGGTCGAATTCTATCTCGGAAACATCGCGGCGGCGCGCACTGCGGCTGAGCGCGCGATTGCGGCCGCGCCGTCATTGAGCCGTCCGCGCTCGATCCTTGGCTTCGCCGATCTCGCGCAATATTTTTTTGCAGCGGCCGAACAGGCGTTCCGCGGCGCGGCGGCGCTCGACCCCGCCGATCCGCTCGCACGCATCGGGCTCGGCCTCACCGCCATACGGCTTGGCCAACTGAATGCCGGCACGAAGGACATCGAGATTGCGGTGGCCCTCGATCCTGCGAGCTCGGTGCTGCGGAGTTATCTGGGCAAAGCCTATGCCGCCGGATGGGACTACGATGCAGCCCTGCGGCAATGGCGGTTGGCCCAGCAGAGCGACGCGAACGACCCCACGCCTTGGCTCTACCAGGCGCTCGCCGAGCGCTCACTCAATAGACCGGGCGAGGCACTGGCCGATCTGCAGCGGTCGATCGAATTAAATAACGGCCGCGCCGTGTACCGCTCACGCCTTCTGCTCGACCAGGATTTGGCGACCCGGAGCGCCGATCTCGCCGGCATCTATCGCGATTTGGGCTTTGATCAAGCCGCTGTGGTCGAGGGTTACAAATCGGTCAATGCTGACCCTTCCAATCCTTCGGCGCACCGATTTCTGTCGGAGACGTTTTTTGATCTGCCGCGCCGGGAGACGGCCAGCGACAGCGAGCTGTTGCAATCACTGCTACTGCAGCCGCTGGACATCAACCCGCCGCCCCCGCGTCTCGCACGGCAAACACTTGCGATCCTCCCCTTATTCGAGCCGCACCGGATCGGCTATAACGAATTCTCCCCTCTCTTCGCCAGCGACGGGCTCGGCTTATTGGCAGACGGCTTCGCCGGGAATTTCGGCACCATAGGCGGAACTCTCTTGGCGAACGGGCTGTATCGCAACCTCTCAGGAAGCATCGGTTAATTTTATTCGCGTACAGACGGTATTCACGAGAATGGCGATTTGCGCCGGCGGATTTCTGATATCATCTTCCAACCCGCCCTCTCCGACCAGGCGAGCCTGCTCGCCGAATATCGCTACTCCGATTTCAAAGCAGGGGATTTTCAGAACCGCTTCGATCTTGCGAATTTCGACCCGCTCGAACGCCAAACGGAAACCACCCGGCAGTATCGCCTCGGCGGCCGGTTTGATGCGAGCCCTGGCGTAACCTTTGTCGGCGTTTGGACTGGGGGTAATTCCGATGCATTGTCGAGTTTTGGCCCTCCCGACGTCCAGCTTAATCACCTGAACGCGAACACTGGAGAAGGCGCAGTATTCCTAACTGGCAATCGAATAAAGATTATGGGCGGTGGGGGCATTTTTGCCGCGCTTGATCAGTTTCGGCAGCCTTTTTCAAACAACCCTTCCACTATTACACCGGACCAGATAAACGATTATGTCACATGGCTCTACAGCAATATTCTTGTTTTACCTACTCTTCAGATCACGTTAGGCGGGGACTTGGTGGGGCTGCGTCGGAATTTTGAAGGCACCGAGGTACTCAACAGGACTAAATTCGACCCGAAACTTGGTGCCAGTTGGGATGTTCTTCCGAACACCACTGCCCGAGCCGCTTGGTTCACGACTTTTAAACGACCTCTTGTCGGTGACGTCTCTTTGCGCAGCGGCCAAACGATCGAGCCCACTCAGGTCGCCGGCTTTAACCAGCTGTTTGATGACCCGACCGGAACACGGGCTCAACGCTGGGGTGTCGGAATCGACCAGAAGGTTCCAAATCCCTTCTTTAAAGCTGATACGCTGTTGCTCGGGGCGGAATGGTCGCAGCGCCAGCTTACCGTGCCGATTACGGTCGTATCGGGCGGGGTTCCGACGCTCGTCGAACCGGGCTGGAAGGAGCGGTATGGACGTGCATATCTGAGCTGGCTGCTTAGCGAACGGCTCGCGTTCAATGCAGCGATTAATTACGAAGCACTGCATCGGACAGAACTTGCCGCCGACATTGATGGCTTTGTAAAAATCCAGCTTTTAACAGCGCCAATCGAACTACGCTATTTCGACCCGAATGGCTTTATTGGCTTGATGAGGACAACATTGGTGAGGGAGCAAGGTCAATTTCTCGATGTAAACAGCTTCGAAATAGGGCCTGGTAAAGGCACCTTCGCGACTGTGGATATGGGTATAGGCTGGCGCTACCCGGGCCGCCCCCTGATTGCGAGTGTCGAAATACAGAATCTCCTAGACTCCCATTTCCATTACCAGGACACCGATCCACTCAACCCGCGAATATTTCCGCGCCGCACGGTTCTCGCTCGGGTGACTTTCAAGCTTTGATAAGGAACAACGCAGGAGGTCGTAAACATAGTACGGGCACCTATCCAGCAAATCTAGAGGAGATCGAAACATGAATTGTCAGACAGATCGTAACGAGCTAACGGCTGTACTTCGCAACGTGACAGCAGCCTTTGTAGCGGTCTTCGTAGTCGCCGCGTCTACTGGGGTTGCTGCACAAACTGGCAACCCCTCGCCAGCTGCAAAGACCCCGGCATCGGCAACATCAGGTGTTCCCGAGTCGATTACATTGAAAGTCAACGGAACCTCGTACGTCTATAATCTTTCGGACAGTGAAAGATCGTATGCTGCGGAGCAAACGACCCCACGGATCCGTACCCATAAGAAACAATTCCGTTGCCGGTGGGAAGCTGGCGGACTCACTTGTGATTAAGCGCATCTGAAAGCTAGCTGAAGGACAGCATCGACGCGTGCCAGCATCAGCCAGCGCCCCATTGCGGTTAGATCGGCACTAGGCCGGATCCGTATCGCCGGCCTGGTCGCGCTCGCCGCAGGGCTCGCTGGGTTATTGCTGAGCGCCGGTATGCTCGGCGCCGTTATTGAGGATCGCCTCGGAGAGTTCGTGCTTTTCCGGCTGCGGGGAGCGTTGCCCTCTCCGCCCGAGGTCGTCGTCGTAGCCCAGGACCGCGCCTCTGCGCAGGCGCTGGGTCTGCCGTCTGGGAGCCGGCCATGGCCGCGCGCTCTGCATGCGCGGGCGATCGAGAAACTTGCGGCGCATGGCGCTGCGGTGATTGCCTTCGATTTCGTGTTTGGCACATCGGATCCGGAGACCGACGATGATCTCGCCGCCGCTCTGGGCCGAACCGGGCGCGTCGTGCTGCTGCAGGGGCTGGAGCGCCGGATGGTCGGACCTGGCTCGTCGATCGAGATTGATGAGCCGAGTTTTCCGGTCCCAAAGCTGGCCGACAGCGCCGCCGCGATCGCGCCTTTTCCTCTTCCCAAGGTTCCAGCCCGGGTCAATCGCTTCTGGACCTTTCACGGGATCGTGGAGCGCCGACCGTGCCGAGTGTCGTCTTGCAGCTCGCGGCGCGCGATATCGCATCCCGCTGGGCCGAGCTGTTGGCGGCCGAGTCCGAACTGCCGAGGTTCAATAAACAAGACTGGACCGGTAAAAGCGTCACCGCCGCGATGCAGAAGCTGCATGCAGCGCTACATGCCCGGCCGGATGCAGCGGAGCGATTGCGTGCTAGGGTGCGGGTAGCGGACTGGAGTGACGCCGATAAGCGCCGGCTTCTGGCGCTCATCGCCCTCTATGCCGGGGAGGACAGCCGGTATCTGAACTTTCGCGGTCCCGCCGGGAGCATTCGCACGATCAGCTATGCGGCGGTGCTCTCGGGGCCTTCCGAGACCGCCGACACCGCAATTGGAGATCTCTCCGGGAAGGTCGTCTTTGTCGGCGTTTCCGAGCTCCACAGCGCTGCCCAAGCCGACTCTTACGACACCGTCTATTCCGGGCTGAATGGGATTAATGTCACCGGCGCCGAGATCGGTGCAACGGCGTTCGCCGATCTTGCCGAAGGTTCATCGCCGCGCCGCCCAGTCGGACCGGCAGTGGTCGAAATCGTTCTGGTGGCGGTCGCGATCGCCGCGGCAGCCAGCTTTGGCCGCATGCTCGTGCTCCTCGCGGCCGGCGCACTGATCGCTGCGGCCGTCCTTGCTGTCGGCTGGTCCGCCTTTCTGACCGAGTATTCGCTGTTGCCCGTCGCCAATCCGCTTCTGTTCCAGATCCCCGTCGGGGTGCTGACCGCCGCGTGGTGCTTCCGTGCAGAGGAACGGCGCCGTCAGGAGCGCATGGCCGGCGCGGCCCGGCAATATCTGCCGGAGGAAGTGGTGCAAAGCCTGGCCTCGGGGCCGTTGCGCGGATCGCCTCGTTTAGCGGGGGAAGTTCGTCACTCGGTGTGTTTGGCCTCGGACATCGAAGGTTTCACGACCCTTTCGGAACGGTTGCCGCCGCAGACCGTCCAGCATCTGCTGAACCAATATTTCCACGCCATGTTCGAGGTGATGCAGCGGCACGGCGGTGTCATCTCCGACATCGCCGGCGACGGAGTCATGTGCATCTGGAGTGCCCCGGCCTATGCTCCATCGGCCTGCGCCGGTGCTGTAGGTGCGGCCGTGGAACTCCTAACGGCGGTCGAGAAATTCAATCTCTCCCATCCCCGCCATATGCTGCCAACCAGGATCGGCATTCATGCCGGCTCGGCGCTTCTGGGCATCGTCGGTGGAGCCGGCCGCTATGCCTCCACGATCGTGGGAGATGTCGCCAACACGGCGTCGCGCATCGAGGGGCTCAACAAGCAGTTGGGCACCCGGCTGTTGGCCTCGGAGGACGCGCTGGATCAAGTGACGGGTTTCATCCTGCGCCCGCTTGGGGAATTCCTACTCGCCGGCAAGTCCGAGCCAATCCGGGTGTCCGAGGTGCTGGGCGCCCTCGAGGATCCGCGCAGAGCTGCGCTGGCCAGTGCCTTTGCCGAGGCGTTCGACGCATTTCAATCTCACGCCTGGGACGAGTCCGTCAGGATGTTGGAAGCACTTTTGCGTTCCTACCCCGATGACGGACCATCGCGCTATCTTTTGTCACGGGCGCTACGGTTTCGCGCCGCACCGAAGGAAGCTCCCGCTGTTCTCGTCGCGCGTATGGGTAAGGCTTAAGCTCCTGCGAATTTCGTACTTCGTTACGCTCTGCCCCACAACTCTGCCGTCGCGAGGCGGGCGCCTTCCGCCAATGCCGCCAATTTGGCCCAGACGACGGTCGGATGAACCTCGCAGGAGGTCAAGAAGCTGGCGAAGCCGCAATCGGCGCCGGCGATCACGTTTTCGCGCCCGACGGCGCCGGCAAAGCGCGCAATGCGCTGGGCGACGGTCTCGGGATGCTCGACCAGATTGGAGGCGTGCGTCACGATGCCGGGGATCAATGCTTTGCCTTCGGGCAGCTTCACGGTTTCCCAGACGCGCCATTCGTGCTCGTGCCTGGGGTTGGCAGCTTCGAACGAATAGGCGCCGGCCTGCACCTGCAGCATGATGTCAACAATGTGCTTCAATTCCATATCGTGCACTCGCGGGCCCATATTGATGCTGTAGCAGGTATGATAGCGGACCCGCTCCGCCGGGATGCCGCGCAGCGCGTGGTTCAGCAGCTCGACACTGGCGCTCGCCCATCTGCGGCACTCGGCGAGGTCGATCTGCGGGTGCATCGCCCAGTGGCTCGCCAGCTGCGGATCATCGATCTGCACGAGAAGGCCGGCATCGACGATCGCCTGATATTCCTCGTGCAGCGCGTCGGCAATGGCAATGCGGAACTCTTCGTCGCTTTTGTAATACTCGTTGGTGTTCCAATTGGCGAGATTGGTCGGAGACACTGCCGGCATGAAGGCTTCCTCGCAGCTCACCTCGGCGAGCGCGGCCTTCAGATTGTCGATGTCGCGTTGCAGCGCGTCTCGGCTGCGATAGGCGATCGGCCCGGTGCAGACCCATTGCGTCGGCGGCGTCCTTCCGGCCGCTCCCGGCATTTGCGAGGCCCATTGGTAATACTGCGGAAACGCCAAATATTCCCGCGATTGGGCCCAGTTGCTGCCGCGGCCGGTGCTCTTGCGCGGCTCGATGCCGGCAAGACGTTCGTTGACATAGGGGATGAAGCCGAAACGCCCCATCTCGCCGTCGGCGACGATATCGATGCCGCTTTCGGCCTGCTTGCGAAGCACTTCGGCGACCGCGCTTGCGATGCGGCGCGCAAAGGCCTCGGCGTCGAGCGGCTCGCCTCGCTCCTTCGCCTGGATCATCTGCAACAGATCGGGCGGCCGCGGCAGGCTGCCGACATGGGTGGTAAGTATTCGCTGCGTGCTCCGTTTCATCGCGCCCTCCCGTCTGGCCGGACAGCGTAACGCGAAACTCGGCTCAGGTCAGCACCGTGCGCAGCGCCGAAATCGACGGCATGAAAAGGGTATGGCGCGGAGCTGGATTTGCCGCAATATTCAACGCTCTCTTTCGTGTCATCACGTTTCAATTCGCCCCCCCCCGCACAACGCTCAGCAGTTCCCTTAGCCGATCGGAGATCGCTTCGAGCTGGTCTCCTAATTTGTCAGCTGGCCGCGGCTGAGCGAAGATCGCATCGCAAAATTCCGGGCCATACAGCTGGACCCCCTGGTCGAGCCTTGCGACAGTCCAGCCTCGACCAGCCCGAAGCAGCTTCGCCATTCCCGGACTAATACCGAGCTCACGGGCGATACGCTTGTCCTTGTGCGGACCTTGAAACCGCGCCCCTAAAAACTGAGCCGCTGAATGCGCAATACTGTTGTCTAACTGGTCAGCTTTGTTATCCGTCCGCGACGTTGCCATTCCCTCCTCCTTCTCTGAAATTTTGATGTTGTGAGCTCCGCGACTGCGGAGCTCTCAACGGCGGAAAGTGCTGAGCACTCTTTTAGGGTGCGCCGCTGATCACCTTGAGGTTGGATCTTGCCTAAGAGAAGAGGAGGAGTCACATGGTAAACAATACAATCGCCTCAGCGGCTACTTTAGTGCCCCTCTATGCTTTGCGGGGAACGCCCCTTGCCGCCCATGTCGCGGTGATCCAGCGCGCCCTCGATCGTGCCGTGCGGTTGCGGGCCAGCGACGTCCAGCCACCCGGTAACTGGACGATGGGAATGATGCTGCCACGCACCGATGATGGCAGGATGAACTTTGACGAGGACGCCCCGATTCCTAACCTGGGTCCACGTATGTTGTGGATCGGGGGCAACGGCGGCGGCTGAACGGGAGCGTCTAATGGCCACGCTCTGTCCGAGCGCGCGGCCAGTCGATGACATGCCCGGCGGCCTGGCAATCTTTGCAGTGGCCGCCGGCACGCCGCAGGAACCGCGCGCCGAATATCTGCCCGAGGCAATCCCCGTAACCACCCCTATGCTGCAAGAAATGGCGCAGGCACCCATCGAGGTGGGCGAGGTCTTCCGTTTCACAAAACGATGCCGCGAGGAAAGCTGCCGGCAGTGGGACGAGAAAGCCGGGGCGTGCAGCCTAATCAACCGGTGGGTTACAGCTCTCAACGTTCCCGCAGAGACGCCATTGCCACGCTGCGCGATCCGTCGGGATTGCCAAGCTTGGCATCAAATCGGGGCACAGGCCTGCCGGCGATGTCACCTTGTGACATCACAATGGATCACCGGTATCGGCGCTGAGCCGCTTGCGAAGGTAGACCTTGAGAAGCTCTATCTGTAAACCTGCCCAGCGGCCCTACGATCCAGGGGCCGCTTCTCTTTCGAGATATAGTCGCGCTCGCAAATCCCGATTTAGATGGTAAAGCCCTCCCTACAAATTTTTGATCTTGCGCTCCTAAGCCGATGAGTTGGCCTGTTCGCGTGCTGGGCGCCAAGCCTTACCATTTGTTGCTTCTCGCTGCCTTCCTATGGGGTTGCGGTACGAACCAACTCGCCCTCCTGGCGGTCGTCCTACAGGCGCACAGGATGAGCGCAGCCTCGATCGCCGGCATTATGTCCGCCCTCACAATTACGACGATGTTCGGAGCCCTTGCGAGTGGGCCGCTCGCGACAAGATTCGGCGCCGTCTGGACAATTTTCGCGGGTGGGATAATCGGTTTGATCGGTACCGCCCTCTTAATGTGGACGATCGACTCAATAATCCTTTCGATCATGGTCGGCATAGCGCGCGGCATTGCCTCCGGTTTGTTCGTTCCGGCCGGGCAAATGTTTTCCCAGATGCAGGCCCGGCCGGAGGACCGCAGCCGCGCCGTTAGCACGTTCAGCGCAATGTCTCTGATTCCGGGATTCTTTGCGCAGGCCTTCGCCGAATATGTGATTAGTCGCGGTGAGGGCTATTTCTTTTTCTCCAGCTGTATACCTATTGTTGCTGCTGTTCTAATTATTATGTTGCTGCCACACGATCAGGAGACCCAAGCTCAACCTAATACCGCCGGATACCTGCATCTCCTCCACGATAGACGTTTATGGGTACCAAATTTTGCGAGCATGCAATCTGGGCTGTGTTTCGCTTTTGCGTGGACATTTCTTGTACTGATGCTGAGTGGCACAACCCCAGTAGCTGCATTTTTCACTCCATTTTCGATCGTCAACCTCGCTACCCGATTTGTTGGGCTTAAGTACCTGCAACGACTGCCACCTCAACTCGACGTGAGTTTTGGGCTTTTTGCCTATCTGATCGGGGTCGTAATCCTTGCGGTGTCCTCAAAGACTATTGCTGTCGTATTGGCGGGATGCTTGTTCGGCTTCGGAAATGGCATAACAATGATAAGCTGCGTAGAATGGTCAACCCGCCTATATGACACGACCAACAAACGCCCAGTCGCATTAGTTAACACAAGTTTCCTTACTGGCTCGATAATCGCACAGCAACTGACGGGTGCCTTCCTGCTAATGATTGGTTGGAGCGGCGTGCTTTCTCTTTTTGCAGCGATCATTCTCGTTGTGCTGGCACTTGTTTGTGTTCAGGCCTCAAGCTCCGTCAGGACAATAGCATCACCTGCACAATAGCACCGGAATTCGGACACGACGCACCCATTGCGTCGGCGGCGTCCGCCCGGCTGCGCCGGGCATTTGCGACGCCCGTTGGTAATACTCCGGAAACGCCAGATATTCCCGCGATGGGCCCAGTTGCTGCCGCGCCCGGCGCTCTTGCGCGGCTCGATGCCGGCAAGCCGCTCGTTGACATAGGGAATGAAGCCGAAACGCCCCATCTCGCCGTCCGCGACGATATCGATGCCGCTTTCGGCTTGCTTGCGAAGCACTTCGGCGACCGCGCTCGCGACGCGGCGCGCAAAGGCCTCGGCGTCGAGCGGCTCGCCTCGCTCTTTGGCCTGGATCATTTGCAACAGATCGGGCGGCCGCGGCAAGCTGCCGACATGGGTGGTGAGTATTCGCTGCGTGCTTCGTTTCATCGCCTCCCTCCCGTCCGGCGGACAGCGTAGCGCGAAACTCGGATCAGGTCAGTACCGTGCGCAGCGCCGAAATCGACGGCATGAAGAAATAGCCCGCGGCGGTCAGCACGACGAACTGCCTCGGGATTTCGAGCGTCGTCCTGCGGTTCCCGGCCGGGTAGTTCGGATAAGGCTCGTCCATTTCGCGGGCGCCCTCATCGGCGGCCTGGCCGATGATCGGGTCGAACCCCGGTGCCACCGGCGCACCGCCGCTTGGCCTGACCTTGCCCGAGACGAAATCGGGGTCGTTTGCATGGCGGCGCTGGATGTACTCGAACTGCCGCTCGATCGAGGTCTGATAGCAGACGAACATCAATCCCCGGCTGTGCGATGTCGTCGTCTCACCGGACGCCACCTCGGGACCAAACGGGATGCCGGCGCGTAGAATGCGGTGCCTCTGCGCTTCTGCTTCGCCGCCGGGTGCGTCGTCGCGCGGATAGGCCTTGCGGATATGCGCCGCGTAGGGGCATCTGCGCTGGTACGGGTCGTCGCCATAATCGAAGTCGTTGTTGCGCATGGCGTCGCTCCCGAGCGCTGCATTGTCGTGCAGCGGTGCAAGCTCCAGAGGAGCACCGCTCTTCCAGCGGCCAAACAGGCGCGCTCCGAGCAGTTCCGGCTCGATTCCGAGCCCTGCCGCACGATCCGCGACGAAACTGCGGAACTCGGGCACTTTCTGCTCGAGCCGCCGGAACACCATGTAGGAGCCGTTGCGCAGCCATGGCGCCGCCATATGAGGCGGCGGTCCTTGTTTGATCGGATCGCTCGGGTCCTGGCCGGGATAGCCGAACACGAATTCTCCCGGCCAGATCAAGTCTTGCCCCGGAAGGCCCTGGTCCGGATTACTCGTCGATCTCCGGGTCAGACCGCGGATTCCCGGCTGGGAAATGCCGTCTCGATAACCGAAATGCTCAAACCCGCGGAATGCGCCCGGCCGGGTGGTTCCCGTTTCGCAATACACGACCTTGATCGAGCCACCGAGAAGTCGGAGCAGCGCGGCGCGGTGGTAGTTCACCAGACCCTCACGGGGACCGGTGACCAGAAAAACCCCGTCGATACGATCCGATCGAAAATTCTTCAACCAGGCCGATACCGGAGGGTCGTGCAGCCGTTGCGTCGTCGCCGGATCGTCGGCGCCCCGTTCAAACGATGGGTCGAGGTGGGGCCGGCGGGAGCCCAGGAGATGGGTCAAACCATCGCTGGTAAACCCGAGATTGAGGCCAATAACGACGGCGGGTGACTTCTGGTAATTGCTGCCCTGCGAGAGCCGTTGCTCTTGATCATTGGCCTGCCAGGTGCTGGTGATCCGCCACGTCAAGTGCTGCTTCACCAGTCTTTTGAACGAGCCGGGATTTACGATCTTGAAGAAAACAAAAAACTCGGCATTTTTTTGCAAGCCGATCAGAACATCGCCTTGGATGTCGCCAAGCTCCAGCGACGGAAGCACCACACGCCCCTCCTCGCGACAACTACTTTGCGACAGCCGAAGGAATGCAGGCCGCGTTTCGGCTGAGCCCCGCGAACCGCAGGGTCAGCCGCCGCCGTTGGAGCCCTCGTATCCGACCAGCAGGTAGTCGGTGATCCAAACCGTGTGCCCATTCACGACTTTTTTCCAGCGATAGGCGATCCGAAGACCCATATCGACGCGACGCGGCAGACCTTTGAAGCTCCAATCTCCTACACCATACCTGTCCGCCTCCATCCAAATGCACGCCGCATCCACTGGCCGAGAAACCGGGGTCGAGGTCGACGGATTTGGGGAAGCGTCGGTGGAGGTAGTCGCCGCCGCAGAATCCTCGGTTGCCGCCAGGAATGTGTGGGGCTCCATCGAACCCTTCGCGTATGGGTTCATCATAATGATCAGATTGCCGAGATCTTCTGCTTTTGACATCTATGGTCTCCTTCTAATTCTGCGGAAGCTGTAAAAACCCTCGATTGAGGCGCTGTGACAGATCATGCGCATAATACGACGAGCGTGGCCACAACTGTGAGCGGGTTCACACACTGTAAATTTTTAGGTCCTTCCCGAACCCTCGTCGGGTGGTCTCACGCGCCCCCAAGTTCAGCAAGGGCAGCGTCGATCCTGGCGAATTCGCCATGGGTCCCGAGGGTGTGGAAGATCGCGTTGGCCGCTTCGAGCAGCTGCCGCGCTGTCCCGATATCGCCGGCGCGCCGGCGCAATGCCGCCCGAGTGACCATTGCCTTGGCAAGATCGTTGCGCGCACCGACGCGCTCGAAAATCCGCGTTGCTGTCTCGACATGATCCTCGGCCGCGGCGGGAACGTCGGCGGCGAGATATTCGCCCATTAACCAACACGCCCGTCCCTCATAATGGAGGTAGCCGGTTGCCCGGCTGGTTGCGAGCACGCGCTCGATCAACGGCCGGGCCGCGGTGCGGTCGCCGAGGCGCAGATAGCCTTCGGCAAGCCAGACCGCGCCGATCGTATGGGTCCAACGCATGTGGGAACTCTCGAACCAGGCGAGGCCTTCACTCAGCTCTGCGATACCCTCATCGAACCGGCCGGCTTTGATTTTCCCGTAACCAAGGATGACCCGGGCGAACGCCGCGTCGCGCGGCAGCGGTGCGAGCGCCAGCGCTTCATTGCAGCATTCCAGGCCGCGTTCGATGTCGCCTTGCTGAATATGGGCTAATCCCATCCGGGTCCAGCCAATCACCTTTAGCCGCAGATCCTGGAGCGCGACTCCGTGCTTGAGCCCGCGCCGACAATAGTCAAGGCTCGCTTTCCAGTCGCCAAGGTAGTTCGCGATTGCGGTCAGATGCCAGAGCGTCCGGCCCGCCCACCAACGGTTTCCGCGCGCTTCAAAGAACGCGAGGGCGCGCTCCCCCGCCTCCAGAGCCTCCTGGAATCTGCCGGCAATCATGTAAACCTGGGCCAAGCAGGATTCGGAAATTGCATTGATCTCGTCCAAGCCAAAAGCCGACGCGATCTTCGCCGCCTCTCGACAATGTTCGATTGCGACATCGGGCCGGCCTCCCGAGGTCGCGTGCAGGAACCCGGACCAATAATGCCAAGCGGCCCGGCGCGGCGGGTCGGCAGTTTCATCCACGACGCCGCGCATCTCTTCGAGCGCACGGCTGTGCTCGGTGTAACGGCCCAGTGCGTACTTCACCTCGGCCTGATTTAATACGGCGTCGATGCGGCGCAGCCGGTTCGGCTCGGTATCGGGCAGGGCATCGAGGATGCGCAGAGCGTCGCTGAAATAGGCCAAAGCCTCGGCGTTGGCCCAACGGCGCTGGGATTTTTGTGCGGCGAGTATGGCGTAATCTATCGCCTTTTCGGCGTCCTTGCTGCGCCCGAAATGAAGGGCGAGCAGTTCGGCCACCTCCTCGCGGCGGTCGCGATAGAGCTCTTCGAGGGCGTTTCCGACGATGCCATGATGCGTGCTGCGGTGGCTGTCGAGGAGGCTCCCATAGGCCGCCTCCTGCGTCAGCGCATGGCGAAAGACGTACACAATCCCGTCTCCAACGACGCGCTCGTAGACGAATTCGAGGCGATTGAGCTCGCGCAGCAGGTTGTCGAGCGGCTCCACGCCCCGCCATACGGCGCTCAGCAGGCGCAACGACAACTCCCGGCCGATGACAGAAGCCATCTGTAGAAATCGCTTCAACTCGTCGGGCAGCCGATCGATCCTCGCCATCACAACATCGTGGATGGTGTCCGGCACCATCAGGCTCGATCGAAGGTCCTTCACCTCGCCGGCGTGGAGGGTCAACTCCTCGAGGAAGAGGGGATTGCCGTCCGCCTTGGCGACAATCTCCTCGGTGGCCAGTTCGATTATCCGCTCAACATTCAGCACCGAGCGGACGACGTCGATACTGTCGTCCCGCGACAAGGGCTGCACCGGCAGCTGTCCAGCGTAGGATTTGTCGATCCATGGCGGCCGGTACCCCGGCCGATAGCTCGCCAGCATTAAAACGCGCGCTTCACCGATATTTTCTGCGAGGAAACCGAGGAATTCTTCCGATATTTTGTCGACCCAATGCAAATCCTCGAGCACCAGGACGAGCGGCCGTTCGAGACTCAATTTAATGCTGACTTGGTGGAAGATTTCGAAAGTTTTTGCTTTTACGGCTTCGGGATTGGAGAGGGCAGGTGCCGCGCCGGTATCCTTGACGCCCAATAGATGCAGCAGCACGAGGCTATCCTGATCGGGATCAATCCCGACCCGCTCCAGACCCGAGCGAACCTTCGCAATCATCGACTCCGGGCCGTCGGTCTCGAGGATGCCGCAATTGCTGCGCAGCAAGTCGAGCATCAGCAAATACGGGATCGCAGTGCCGTAGGAAACACACCGGCCCTCGATCCATGTCACGCGCTCGCCGGCGAGTTGCCGTCGGAATTCAGCGAGAAGGCGCGACTTGCCGATGCCGGGCTCGCCGACGATGTCGACTACTTGCCGGTGGCCCCGTTCGACCTGCCGTAAGAAATCGTTCAAGAGCGTTAGGTCGTTCTGCCGGTTGACGAAGGTGGTGCTGCGAGCTGCGGTGGATGGCCGGAGTGCGGCGCGCGCTTGCGACACCTCGATCAGCCGATAGGCGGTGATCGGATCGGCCTTCCCTTTGAGGACGAGCGGGCCGACCGGTTCGACGCGAGCATAGCTCTGGGCCAGTTCGTACGTCGCCTCGCTCAGCAGGATCGTCGCGGGCTCGGCAGCCTGCTGGATCCGAGCCGCAACATTAGCTGTGTCGCCGATAGCCGTATAATCCATCGGAAATCGATCGGCCACTGGGCCGAACACCACCGGCCCCGAGTGGATGCCGATCCGCACTGGCAGCTCCAAAGTATCGGCGCCGCTGGAGTCCACGGGCGCGCCGAGCGCGCGCTGAATTGCCAAGGCGGCGAGCAGCGCGCGCTGAACATGGTCTTCCTGCGTTACCGGGGCGCCGAACAGCGCCATGAAACCATCGCCGGTAAATTGCGGCGCCGTGCCTCCATAGCGATCCACCTCGGAAAGGCTGGCGGCCAGAAACGAGCTGATGAGGTCGCGCATCGCCTCGGCGCCGAGCCGTTCGGTTAGGGGAGTAGAACCGACGATGTCGCAAAACAGCACCGTGACCTGTTTCATTTCGCCGGGAAGCGCAGTCCCGGGCGCTTCGGCGGGTTTCGGTATGAATGGCCCGCGCGCGGCAACTTCGTGCAGCCCCGTCCGGTCCAACGGCGCGCCGCAGTGGCCGCAGAACCGGTGTTCGGGAGGATTGCCCGAGCCGCAAGACGGACACGGGACGCCCAACGGCGCGCCGCACTGGCCGCAGAACTTCATTCCGGCGAGATTATCGGCGCTACACCGAGGGCACCTCATGCCGAGCCTCCGCGGGGCGCCGGAAACTGGAGATTGCGAGTTTCCAGCTTAGGCCTCTTCCGGTTGAGCGGTCAACATTTGGTGAGTAGGGGCATGCTGCCAATTCTCCATGTAAAAAGGTTAATGCCAAAGCCCGTCCATGTGATACGTTGCTTACGGCCCCATAAGGGCTCAACGCAGCATATATCAACTTTTTGACGCTTTCTCCGGCAAACCAGAATTTTTTGGCTCTTGATCGCGGCTGTAGGGAATTGCCATGAACTCCCCAACGCAACAGGAAAAACGGCAGATCTTCGAACGTCATCTCCTGTTCGGGAAGCTGAGCGCCAGCGAAATAGACTCTTTGATAAGTTACTCCCGACTCGAACGCTATCCGTCTGGTCGCGAGATCTTTGCCAAAGGGTCACCCGGGCAAAGCTTAGTAGCCGTATTACGCGGAAGCATTAAGATTAGTTCGCTTTCCAACGAAGGCAAGGAAATCGTATTTAACATTATCAATGCCGGTGAAATTTTCGGCGAAATAGCAGTCCTCGATGGCGAAGAACGCAGCGCAGATGCGACTGCGATGACCGACTGCGAGCTCTTGGTATTAAACCGCCGTGATTTTTTGCACCTGCTCGAAAATCGGGCGGATCTTTGCATGATCATGCTGAGAATCCTGTGCCAGCGATTGCGGCAGACGAGCGAACAGGTCGAGGATGTGATGTTTCGGCATCTCGAGTTCCCAACTCGCAAAACGTTTGCTGCACCTCGCCGAGAGCGCCGGCCTGCACAGGCCGCAGCAAAGCGCCTCAGTGGAGCTTCACGTCTCCCAGAGAGAACTCGGCAACATGGCAGGAGGTAGTCGGGAGAGCGTCAATAAAATTCTGCAGAGTTGGCACCGTCAGGGCCTGATAGATCTGGGCAAGGCGTCGGTCCTGATCCGTGACATCGAAGCGCTGAGACGCCTGATCTGACTTTCTCCTTTCACGCGATCTAGCGCCCTCCTTTCACGCGATCTAGCGCCATAGCCGAGAACAGCCATTCACGCTGCGGTGCCGAGCTCCTATATCGCGGATGCCGGCAACCACCATCTTTCGCCAGATGTCGCCCTGCGCTCTACGGCCCGAGACCTGGATCAAGACAACGCCGGCCGGGCTCTATTGCGAACCCGGCGGCTTCCATATCGACCCGCTGCTGCCGGTGCCGCGCGCCATCGTCACACACGGGCATGGCGACCACGCTCGGCCGGGCAACGAGCGCGTGCTCGCGACGCCCGGCACCATCGCGATCATGCAGTCGCGTTACGGCAAGCTGGCCGGAGGTTCGCTGCAACCGCTCGACTATGGCGAACCCATCGCGATCGACGGGGTCGGCGTGCGCCTCCTCGCCGCCGGTCACGTGCTGGGCAGCGCGCAAATCGTGCTCGACTATCGAGGCGCGCGGGTCGTCCTTTCCGGCGACTACAAGCGCCGGGCGGACCCGACCTGCGCACCGTTCGAGCCGTGCAACTGCGATCTCTTCGTCACCGAGGCGACCTTCGGACTGCCGGTCTTCCGCCATCCGCCCGACTGGCTCGAGATCGACAAGCTGCTGCATTCGCTGGCGCTGTTTCCCGAGCGCTGTCACGTCGTTGGGGTTTACGCGCTGGGCAAGTGCCAGCGGGTTCTGGCGCTGTTGCGGCGCGCCGGATACGAAGATCCGGTCTATCTGCACGGCGCGCTGATCAGCCTGACCGAGCTTTATGAGAGCTTAGGGGTGCCGCTCGGGCCGGTACTGCCGTGGGCGGAGGCCACGCGCGAGGCGCTCAAAGGCCGCATCGTGCTGGCGCCGCCCGCCGCGACGACCGACCGCTGGTCGCGGCGGCTACCCGACCCGCTCGTCGCGATGGCGTCGGGCTGGATGCGCGTGCGCCAGCGCGCCAAGGCGCGCGGCGTCGAGCTACCGCTGGTCATCTCCGATCACGCCGACTGGGACGAGCTGACCGCGACCATCGACGAGGTCGCCGCGGAAGAAGTCTGGGTGACCCACGGCCGCGAAGAGGCACTGGTCCATTACGCGACAAAACGGGGCTACCGCGCCCGCGCGCTGGCGATCGCCGGCTTCGAGGAAGACGAGTAGACCGCGCGTGCAGTCGTGAACCGCTTTGCGGCCCTCCTTGATGCGCTGCTGTTCACGCCGTCACGCAATGGCAAGTTGCGGCTCATGCGGGAATATTTCTCCTCTGCGCCCGACCCGGAACGGGGTTGGGCATTGGCCGCGCTGACAGGCGAGCTCGTCTTCGACGAGGCCAAGCCGAACCAGGTGCGCGCCCTCGCCGCCGCCCGCGTCGACCCCGAGCTGCTCGGCTGGTCCTATGATTTTGTCGGCGATCTCGCCGAGACGGTGTCCTTGATCTGGCCCGCCGCGTCGGGCGGGGAAGGGCACGTCCCGAGCCTTTCCGAAATCATCGAGCAGCTGAAAGGGGCGAGCCGCAGCGAGGTCCCGCGGCTGCTCGAGCCGTGGCTCGACGCGCTCGACGCAGCGGGCCGCTGGGCGTTGTTGAAGCTCGTCACCCGCGAGCTGCGGATCGGCGTCTCGGCGCGGCTCGCCAAAACCGCGCTCGCCGAATGGAGCGGGGTCGAGCTCAACCGCATCGAGGAGCTCTGGCACGGGCTCGCGCCGCCTTACCAGCCGCTCTTCGACTGGCTCGAGGGCCGCCGCCCGCCGCCCGAGATCGGCGATCTGCCGACCTTTACCCCGTTGATGCTGGCGCAGCCGCTGGAGGACGCCGACATCGCGGGCCTCGACCCCCGCGATTACCTCGCCGAGTGGAAATGGGACGGGATCCGCGTGCAACTCGTCGCCCGCGGCAGCGAAAGGCGCCTCTATTCGCGCTCCGGCGACGATATCGGCGCCGCCTTCCCGGATATTACCGCGGCGATGCCCGCCGATACGACGTTGGACGGCGAGTTGCTGGTGATACGCGACGGCGAGGTCGCGCCGTTCAACGATCTGCAGCAGCGGCTCAACCGCAAGACCCCGACGCCGAAGCTGCTGCGCGATTTTCCCGCCGCAGTGCGGCTCTATGATATTTTGCGCGAGGGTCCGGAAGACCTCCGCGGCCTGTCCTTTGCCGAGCGTCGGCACCGGCTCGAAGCCTGGTATGCGCCGGAGCCGCGTCCGGCTATCGACTTGTCGCCGATGGTGCCGTTCACCAGCTGGGAGGAGCTCGGCGAATTGCGTGACGGGGCGCGCCAGCGCGGCATCGAAGGGCTGATGCTGAAGCGGGCGGATTCGCTCTACATATCCGGCCGTCCAAAGGGCCCGTGGTTTAAATGGAAACGCGGCGCACTGACCCTCGACACGGTGCTGATGTATGCCCAGCGCGGCCACGGCAAGCGCTCCTCGTTCTATTCCGACTACACCTTCGGCGCCTGGCACGGCGACGAGCTGGTGCCGGTCGGCAAAGCCTATTCCGGCTTCACCGACGAGGAACTTCGGCGTCTCGACCAGTGGGTGCGCAACAACACAGTGCGGCGCTGGGGCCCGGTGCGCGAAGTGAGCCCGCAAATCGTCCTCGAAGTCGCCTTCGACAGCGTCCACCGCTCGACCCGCCACAAATCGGGTGTCGCGATGCGCTTCCCACGCATCCACCGCATCCGTTGGGAGAAGCCCTTCCGCGAGGCCGACACGCTGGAGACACTCGAACGCATGATGACGTGACGGATCCGCGTATCGGATTGGCCTAGGTTCCCGGATTCATACCCGGCGGGCGGCGAAGTCGATGCGGGGGTCGATCAGCATGTAGGTCAGATCGCTGACCAATTTCAGAAGGAGCCCGATCAGGGTGAAAACGTAGAGCGTCGCGAACATGATCGGGTAGTCGCGATTGATCGCCGCCTCGAAGCCGAGGAGGCCGAGGCCGTCGAGCGAGAAGATCACCTCGATCAGCAGCGAACCGGTGAACAGGATGCCGATCAGGGCCGCCGGAAAGCCGGCGACGACCAGCAGCATTGCGTTTCGGAAAATATGGCCATAGAGCACCCGGTGCTCCGTCAGGCCCTTGGAGCGCGCTGTCAGTACGTATTGCTTGTTGATTTCTTCCAGGAAGCAATTCTTGGTCAGCATCGTCAGAGTCGCAAACCCCGAGATCACCAATGCGGTGATCGGCAATGCGATGTGCCAGAAATAATCGGCGATGCGCATTGGCCAGGACAACGAGGCCCAGTTGTCGCTGACCAGACCGCGTAATGGGAAGATCGAGAGATAGCTCCCGCCGGCGAACAGCACGATCAACAATACAGCGAAGAGAAAACTCGGCACCGCATAGCCGACGACGATGACGCCGCTGGTCCATACATCGAACCGGCTGCCGTCGCGCACCGCTTTCCTGATGCCGAGCGGGATCGAGACGAGGTAGGTGATCAGGGTGGTCCACAACCCGATCGAGATCGAGACCGGTAATTTGTCCTTGATCAGATCGACGACCCGCCGGTCGCGGAAGAAACTGGTGCCGAAATCGAAGGTGATGTAGTTGCGCATCATCAACAGAAAGCGCTCGAGCGGCGGCTTGTCGAAGCCGTATTGCTTTTCGAGCTCCTTGATCAGCGCCGGGTCGAGCCCGCGCGCGCCTCGGTAGCGGGTCTCGCTGCCGGCAGCCTGAGTTTTGAACTCGCCGGTGCCGCCGCTGACCCGCTCGGTGGCGCTGACGTCATTGCCTTTGAGGCGCGAGATCATCTGCTCGACCGGCCCGCCGGGTGCGGCCTGCACGATCACGAAATTGACCACCATGATCGCGAACAGGGTCGGGATGATCAGCGCAATGCGGCGGATCGCGTAAGCAATCATGCGCGTCTCGAGGCCGTCACTGCTTTGTCACTTCGCCTTTCTTGGCTTCGACCGACTGCTCGGCGGTGGGGTCCACCCACCAGGTCTCGAAACCGACCGCGTATTTCGGGGAGACCGAGGGGCGGCGGAACTTGTCCCAATGGGCGACGCGGAACGCCGCGATGTGGTAATGCGGGACCAGGTAATAGCCGTACTGGAGCACCCGGTCGAGGGCATGCGTGTGGGCCACCAGGCCCGCCCGGTCGGGTGCCCGAACCAGCTCCTCGATCAGCTCGTCGACGACCTTGCTCTTGATGCCCATCAAGTTGCGGCTGCCTTGCTCGTCGGCGGATTGCGAGCCCCAATCATCGCGCTGCTCATTGCCCGGGGACAATGATTCGCCGAATGCGACCACCGCCATGTCGTAGTCGAAGGTCTCCATGCGCTTCTGGTATTGCGCGTTGTCGATGGTGCGCACGCGGGCGGTGATCCCCATCCGCTCCAGGTTTTTCGCGAAGGGCAGCACGATCCGCTCGAACTGCGGGTTGTCGAGCAGGATTTCGAACTCGAAGGGCTGACCCGTCTCGTCATTGACGAGCTTCTCACCCTTGAAGGTCCAGCCGGCCTCCTTCAGCAGTTTCAGCGCCGCCCGCACACCGTCGCGAATATTGCCCGAACCGTCGTATTTCGGCGGGTCGTACTCGGCCGTGAAGACCTGGTCGGGGATCTGGCCGCGGTACTTTTCGAGGATCTTCAACTCCTCGCCCTGCGGCACTTCGGTTGCCGCCAACTCCGAATTATCGAAATAGCTGCGCGTACGCTTGTAGGCGCCGTAAAACAAATTCTTGTTCGACCATTCGAAATCGAAGGCATAGGCCAAGGCCTCACGCACTCGCGGATCCTGAAACAGCGGCCGCCGCAGATTGTACGCGAAGCCCTGCATGCCGCTCGGCAGCCCGTTCGGGATCTCTTCCTTTTTTATGAGACCGGCCCGCAACGCCGGGCTGTCATACCCGGTTGCCCAATCCTTTGACGAATTTTCGAGCTTGATGTCGAACTGGCCGGCCTTGAAGGCTTCGAGCGCTATCGTCGCGTCGCGGTAATAATCGTATCGGATAGTGTCGACATTAAAGCGGCCCTTCATGACCGGCAGATCGGCCGCCCAGTAATCGGCAACCCGGCGATAGGTGATCGAGCGTCCCGGGTCGACCGATTCGATCTTGTAGGGCCCGCTGCCGAGCGGCGGGTCGAGGGTCGTCTTCTCGAAATCGCGCCCAACCCAATACGCCTTCGACAGCACCGGCATCTGCCCGATGATCTGCGGCAATTCGCGGTTCTCCGCCGATTTGAACGAGAACCGGACACCGCGCTCGCCCTCTTTCTCGACCTTGGTGACGTCGCCGTAATAGGAGCGGTAGGAGGGAGCGCCCTTGGTGCGCAATGTCTCGAACGTCCAGACGACGTCCTCGGGCGTCATCGGGGTTCCGTCGTGAAAGCGCGCCTCCTTGCGCAAGGTGTAGAGCACCGAAAGCTTGTCGGGGGCGAGCTCGATCTTTTCGGCGACGAGGCCGTATTCGCTGCTGGGCTCGTCTTCGGAGGCCACTGCCAAGGTGTCGAATATCTGGCCTACCCCAGCTGCCGGAACGCCTTTGACGACAAAGGGATTGAGGGTGTCGAAGGTGCCGATCGCGAAGAGCCGCATGGTGCCGCCCTTCGGCGCGTCCGGGTTGACGTAATCGAAATGCTGGAAGTCGGGACCGTATTTGAGGTCGCCGAACAATGACATGCCCGGCGTCGTGGCCGCGACTGCGGCAGCGGCCAGTCCGAGTATTAGAACGAGCGCGACAGTAATTGCAGAAACTTTGCGCATTGCTGAACTCCGGGCGAACGGCTCAAGCGCCGATGAGCTCGAGCGCGGTCCGATGCGTGCGGCGGTCGCCGGCTACCAGGATGCGGCCGTCCGAGGCGATATCGAGATCGGCTCCGCGCCAATCGGTGGCGAGGCCTCCCGCCCCCGGACGATCGGAACCATCGCGCAGAAATCGTACGGCTTGAGGCTCGCTTCAAGGACGAGGTCGATGAAGCCGGCGGCAAGCAGACCATAGGCATAGCAATCGGCGCCGAAGCGCGTCAGCTTCACCGCGCCCGACACTCGGGCAAAGGCAGCGGCGTCCCTGTCCTTGAACATGTCGGGAGTCGTGGCAAAGAGCGTGGCGCCAGCGAGCGCGGGACAGGCCCGGCAGCGAACCACCGCGCCGTTCAAGGTCGTCGGGCGGCCGGCAACCCCGACCCAGCGCTCGCGCGAAATTGGCTGATCGATGATGCCGAGGATCGGGCGCTTGGCGCGGGTCAGCGCGATCAACGTGCCGAACAGTGGAACCCCGCTGATGAAGGATTTCGTCCCGTCGATCGGGTCCAATGTCCACACGAACTCGGCATTCTCGCGCATCCGGCCGAACTCTTCCCCAACGATGCCGTGCTCCGGGAAACGGCTGTCGATCAGCGCACGCATCGCCTGTTCGGCGGCCCTGTCGGCAGCCGTCACCGGGGTCAGGTCGGCCTTGTCGTCCACCGCCAGCGGCTGACGGAAATACGGTCGGATCGCCTCGCCCGCCGCATCGGCGAGCCTGAGCGCGAGCGCAATAAAGTCATCGAGCTCGTGCGATCGCACAGATGCTACTTCAGTGTCTCGAGATAGGCGATGACGTCGGCACGGTCCTGGCCCTTGGGGATGCCGGCAAAGGTCATCTTCGTGCCCTTGATCATGGCCTGCGGCTTCCACAGCCACTCATTGAGCTTGTCCGGATCCCACTTTTCGCCTTTGTGCGCTTCCATCGCGGCGGAAAATTGATAGCCGGGCACCTCGGCCATGGCCTCCTCGGTGATCCCCCACAAGTTTGGCCCGATCTTGTTGGGCCCCCCTTTGGTGAAGGTGTGGCAGGCGGCGCAAACCTTGGCGATCTGCTCGCCTTTTTTTGGATCGGCCTTGGCGAGCAATGGCCCGATCGGTTCGGGTCCGGCTGCCGCCCCCTCCGCGGGCGCGCTCGCGCTCGGTTCGGCGCCCGCGACGACAAAGACCGGCTTTTCGAGTTCCTTCGGGCGCACCAGCTGACCTGCCAATATCCCCGATGCCATCGCGACGATCATCGCCGTGAGCACCGAGGCAATGATCTTGTTCCACTCGAATGACGACATCGATGCCCGAACCTCCCGCGTCCAGACCGAATTATCACGCTTCCGGCGCCCGGACGAACCGGGCATCTTGTCGCTATCGAAGCAGGATTAAGCAACACTCGTGACCAGAACCGCACCCGCAAACCCGATCATCCTCATTCCCGCACGGCTCGCCGCTAGTCGATTGCCTGGCAAGCCGCTCGCCGATATCGCCGGAACTCCGATGATTGTGCATGTCTGGCGGCGGGCGGTCGCCGCCGAGGTGGGACCCGTGATCGTCGCCTGCGCCGACCGCGCCATCGCCGACGCCGTAGAAATCGGCGGGCGGGCGGGCGGTTTTGACCGACCCGCACCATCCCACCGGCTCGGACCGCATTCACGAAGCGATCGGGCGGGTCGATCCGAGCGGCCGGCACGACGCGGTGATCAATGTGCAAGGCGATTTGCCGCTTCTCGATCCGGCGGCGGTCCGTGTCGCCGTCGCCGGCCTCGCCGACCCCGAGACTGACATCGCGACCTTGGCCGCGATCATCGAGGATGAAGCGGCGCTCGCCGACACCAGCGTCAACAAGGTCGTCGCCGGCTTCACCGATGCGGAGCGGCCATCGCGCGCGCTTTATTTCAGCAAGGCCGTCGTGCCGTGGGGGCCCGGGCCGCATTACGAGCATATCGGGCTCTACGCCTATCGCCGCGCAGCGCTCGAACGGTTCGTCGGGCTGCCGCGCGGCGTCCTCGAGCAGCGCGAGCATCTCGAACAGCTGCGCGCCCTCGAAGCCGGCATGCGCATCTCGGTCAGCCTGATAGACGCCGCCCGCCTCGGCGTGCAGGTCGACACCCCGTCCGACCTCGCCCGCGCCCGCCGCCTCGCAGAACGGCTGTAGACGAGAAATGAAGGCTTCTTCAAACCCGGCACAGACGATCGCGTTTCAGGGCGCCTTCGGTGCTTATTCCGACCTCGCCTGCCGCCGCGTCTTTCCCGAGATGGCGACTTTGCCGTGCAACCAATTCGAGGATGCCTTCGCTGCGGTGCGCGAGGATCGGGCGGCGCTGGCCATGATGCCGATCGAGAACTCGGTTGCCGGCCGCGTCGCCGACATCCATCATTTGATGCCGGATTCGGGCCTCCACATCATCGGCGAGCATTTCGAGCGGGTAAACCATCACCTGCTCGCCCTGCCGGGCGCAACACTGGCGAACATCCGCACGGTCCGCAGCCATGTCCACGCGCTGTCGCAATGCCGCAAGCTGATCCGCTCGCTGCGTCTCGATCCTGTCGTCGCGGCTGACACGGCCGGGGCGGCGGCCGAAATCGCCGAGCGCGGCGATCCCACAGTTGCGGCCATCGCCTCGGAGCTTGCCGGCCAGATTTACGGTCTCGTCTCGCTGAAGGAGAACATCGAGGACGCCGAGCACAACACGACGCGTTTTCTGATCATGTCGCGCGAGCCGAAACGGCCGCAGCGCGGCGGTCCGACAGTAACGACCTTTCTGTTTCGCGTCCGCAATGTGCCGGCGGCCTTGTACAAGGCGATGGGCGGGTTCGCGACCAACGGCGTGAACATGACCAAGCTGGAGAGTTACATGGTCGGCGGCGCGTTCGCGGCGACCCAATTCTACGCCGATGTCGAGGCGCATCCCGAGGACCGCCCGTTGGCGCTGGCGCTCGAGGAGCTCGCCTTCTTCTCGCGCGAGGTCAAGATCCTCGGCGTCTACCCGGCCCACCCATTGCGCATCGCCGCCTCGGCGCGCGACGCGGATTGAAGGAAGGATATTCCGATGATGGTGATCGACCACGGGGAACTGCACGGCATCGCGTTACGCGTTTTCGAGGCGGCCGGTAGCGACCGCGCCGAAGCTCAACTCATTGCCGACCATTTGATCGAGGCCAATCTGCGCGGCCATGACAGCCACGGCGTCGGCCTGATCCCGAACTATCTGCAGCATCTCGCGGGCGGCACCGTCGTCCCCAACCGCAAGGGACGCATCGTCAGCGAGAACGGCTCCTTGATCGTCTATGACGGCGAGCGCTCCTGGGGCCAGATCGCTGCGCGCGAAGCGACGATGGTCGCCGTCGCCAAGGCGCGTGAGACCGGGGTCGCGGTGGTCGCGTTGCGCAACCCGCATCACATCGGCCGGGTCGGCACCTATGGCGAGATGTGCGCCGCGGCGGGCCTCGTCTCGTTCCATTTCGTCAACGTCACCGATGCACGGCCGGCCGTGGCGCCGTGGCGGGGCACCGATGCGCGCTTCAGCACCAACCCGGTCTGCATCGCGATACCGGGGCCCGAGCCCGACCGGCCGATCATCCTCGACATGGCGACGAGCACGATCGCAATGGGTAAGGTCCGCGTTGCCCGCAACAAGGGCGAACAGCTCAAACCCGGGATCCTCATAGACGGCGAGGGAAAGCCGACGACCGACCCCGGTGCGATGTATCGTCAGCCGCGCGGCGCGTTGATGACCTTCGGCGAGCACAAGGGCTACGCGCTCGCTTTCGTCTGCGAGATGCTGGCGGGCGCCTTGTGCGGCAGCGGCACCATGCGACCCGAGCGGCAGGGCCGCGGCACGGCGACGAACGGCATGCTGACGATCGTCATCGATCCGTCCCGCCTCGTCGATCGCGAGTGGCTGGCGCAGGAAATCGCGGCGATGACCACCTACATCACCGCCTCGCCGCCGGCGCGCCCAAACGAGCCGGTGCTGATCCCCGGAGACCCCGAGCGCCGCACCCGCGCCGAGCGCATCGCCAAAGGCGTGCCGATCGACGACGAGACCTGGCGCGAGCTCACCGTCGCCGCCCGCGGCATCAATGTGCTTGTCGAACCGCAGCAGTCGGAGTCTGCGTGAACCCGCCTACGGCCACGTTTATTGCAAACGCACCTCGCTGCAGGCGACCCAATGGCCCGGGCGCAGCTCGCGCAGTTCGGGCCGATCCTGCTTGCACCGCTCGACCGCGATCGGGCAGCGCGGGTGGAAGACGCAGCCCGAGGGCGGATTGATCGGGCTCGGAACCTCGCCCTTGACCGGCCGGAAAATGCGCTCCGCCTCGACTGTCGGATCGGGCACCGGCACTGCCGCCAGCAATGCCTGGGTGTAAGGATGCAGCGGGTTGTCGAAGAGCTCGTCGCAGGCCGCGAGCTCGACGATGCGGCCGAGATACATGACGGCGACCCGCTGGCAGAGATGCCGAACCACCGAGAGGTCGTGGGCGATGAACAGATAGGTCAGGCCGAATTTCTCGCGAAGATCCTCTAGCAGGTTGATGACCTGAGCCTGGATCGAAACGTCGAGAGCCGAGACCGCCTCGTCGCAGACAATGAATTCCGGTTCCAAGGCGAGAGCACGGGCGATCCCGACGCGCTGCCGCTGGCCCCCGGACATTTCATGCGGGTAACGGTCGGCGAATTTCGGATCGAGGCCGCAAACAGATAAAAGTTCCCGCACTCGCGCGGTGCGGCGGCTTTGATCGCGCTCGATCGCGTGTACCATGATCGGCTCGGCGATGATCTCGCCGACCTTCATGCGCGGGTTCAACGAGCTGTACGGGTCCTGAAAGATCACTTGGATCCGGCGCCGCAGCCCCACGAGATCTCTGCGTTCGAGCCTGGCGATGTCGACGCCGTCGTAAAGGATCGCGCCGGCGGTCGGCTTTTCGAGCCGCAATATGCAGCGTCCGGTCGTCGTCTTGCCGCAGCCGCTCTCGCCGACGAGCCCCAAGGTCTCGCCGCGCCGCACCGTGAAATCGATGCCGTCAACGGCCTTCACCTCACCGACTTTGCGATTGATGACGATCCCCTCGGTAACCGGGAAATGCATCTGCAATCCCCTGACTTCGAGAAGCGGCTTGGAGTCGGGGGCCACCGTCATTTGTCGAGCCAGATCGTACCGAGGTCTTGGTTGACGTAATGACTGGGACCGATTTTCCATCCTTTGACATAGGAGCGGTACGGCACGGTCCGCTGCCACCACAGCAGGTAAATCGCATGCGCCTGCTCGTCGAGCACATATTTATTGAACTCGAGCAAATCGGCGTGCTGCTTGGTCTTGTCGAGTTCGCGCAGCTGCCGGTCGTACATTTCGATTTCTTTCGGATCGTCAAACTTTCCGAAATTCGCGTCGGACACCGAATGCGGCAGGTATTTGCCGACATCGGCGAGCGGATTAACGACGTTCTGGCAATTGCCCTCGGCGGTGACTTCAAAATTGCCGCTGCGCATCGCCTCGAACCACGGCCCGGTCGGCAACACCCGCTGTGTGACGTGCAGTCCGATCTTGCTCCACTGGTCGACGACCCAGATCCCGTAGTATTTATAGGGTTGATCCACATTGCGGTTCAGCAGTTCAAAGGAGAGCCCCTCAGCTCCGGCCTCCTTCAGCAAGCGCCGCGCCTCGGCCCGCGACTTTTCGATGTCGGGCCAATAGCCGGCGATCTGCTGCAGCTCCTCCTTGGTTGGGGCGAGCGGCGAATCCGGGAAGGTCAGGCCGCCGACCGTGTGCACGATCGCGATCTTGGACAACTCCGGTGCGCCGCCCCAGCGGTCGATCGCTAGGGTCAGGGCGCGCCGGACGCGGACGTCGTCAAACGGCTTGCGGCTGTGGTTCGGGGTTATCACTCCGCCGCAATTCCAGTCGCTGGTCTGCACGGTAATCTTGTCGCCGAGTGCCTTTTTCAGCTCGTCGACGGTGGCGGGCGGAAAACCGCGAAACTCGATTGCGGCGCGGTCAGCGCGGATCGCCTCGACCCGGACCGCCTGCTTGTCGGCATAAATGCCGGTAAAGCCATCGAGGTAAGGCAGGCCGGCACGGAAGTAGTCGGGATTGCGCTCGCCCTTGATCGATTGGCCGGTATCGTAGCTGACGAACTTGAACGGGCCGGAGCCGAGGATGTTTTTTTCATACCAGTGCGGGTCCTTGTCGAGCATTTCCTTTTTGTAGATCCAGGCATAGGGGTCGGCCAATGCCGGCAGAAACGCGTCGGTGGCGAATTTCAGCCGGAAAACCACGGTGCCCGGATCGGCGGCCTCGACTTTGTCCACCATGACAAAGTTACTCTGTCGGGCGCTGATGACGCCCTCCGGCGGGAAGATGATCTCATTCCAGCTCGCTGCGATATCCTGCGCTGTCAATGGCGAACCGTCGGTGAATTTGACCCCTTCGCGGATCTTGAAGGTGTAAGTCTTGCCGTCGTCGGTCGGCTTCGGCATCGCCATACACAAATCGCAGACGAGATCGTCGGTCTTGCCCGGATCGTAGGGGTTGGCCCGGATCAAGGTGCTGTAGAATGGTGCGGCCGAGTGGATCGTCGCATAGGTCTCCTCGCGATGGGCGTCGAAGCTCGGCGGCGCGTCGGCCGGGATCATGTAAGTCAAGGCGCCGCCGCGTTTCGGCTCCTCGTCGGCCGCGGCCGCCAGGGTCACGCTTGCTGTCGCGACGATGCCCCAAAGCAATACTTTCAAACTCACCAATACCTCCCGAATTACTTGTCCAGCCAGATCGTTGCCAAATCCTGGTTGATGAAATGCGTCGGGGCGATCTTGAAGCCCTTCACATATGAGCGGTACGGCACGATCCGGTGCCACCACAACACCCAGATCATGTGCGCCTGGTCGTCTAGAACGAGTTTTTCGAACTGGCGCATCAGCTGCCGCTGCCGCGCCGGGTCGGTCTCGCGCAGCAACTTGTTGTACAGCTCGACTTCCTGCAGATCGTCGTAATTGCCGTAATTCTCGCTGTCGACCGTGGCGGGCAGCGCCTTCTGGATGTCGAGCAGAGGATTGACCATGCCGTGGCCCGGGGCCTCGAGAACGACATCGAAATCGCCGTTGCGCATCGCCTCGAACCACGGGCCGGTCGGTACGACGCGCTGTTTTACATGCAGCCCGATCTTGCTCCACTCGTCGATGAGCCAAGTTGCGACGTATTTGAACGGCTGGTCGACATTGCGGTTGAGGAGCTCGAAAGAGAGCCCCTCGGCTCCGGCCTCCTTCAGCAGACGCTTGGCCTCGGCTCGCGATTTTTCGATGTCGGGCCAGAACCCCGCGATCTGCTCCAGCTCTTCCCCGGTCGCCGCCAGCGGCGAGCCGGGAAAAACGATCCCGCCGACAGTTTTGACGATCGCTATTTTGGATATTGCGGGCGCGCCATGCCAGCGGTCGATCGCCAAACTCAATGCACGGCGTACGCGGGAGTCGTCAAAGGGTTTCCTCTTGTTGTTCGGTGTCACTGCGCTGGCGACATTCCAGTCGCTCTCTTGTACTGTGATCTTGTCGCCGAGCGCCTTGACGAGCTCGTCGCGCGCCGAGGGCGGCATGCTACGGAATTCGATTGCTGCCCGGTCGCTGCGGATCGCCTCGACCCGCACTGCCTGCTTGTCGGCATAGATGCCGGTGAAACTGTCGAGATAGGGCCGCCCTTTATGGTAATAGTCCCGATACTTTTCGCCTTTTATGGACTGGCCGACTTGGTAATCGACGAACTTGAAGGGACCGGAGCCGAGAATGTGCTGCTCGTACCACCGCGGGTCCCGATCGAGAATTTCTTTTTCGTAGATGAAGTTAAATGGATCGGCGAGCGCGGGCAGGAACGCGCTGGTGGCGAATTTGAGGTGGAAGACGACAGTCTCCGAGTCTGGAGCTTCAACTTTGTCGACCATTAGATAATTACTGGAGCGCGCGCTGAGCTCGCCATTGGCCGGAAAGATGATCTTGTTGTAGCTGGCTGCGACGTCGGCGGCGGTCAGCGGCGAACCGTCATGGAATTTGACGTCCCGCCGGATTTTGAAGGAGTAGGTCGTGCCGCCGTCGGTCGGCTGCGGGATCTCGGTGCAGAGATCGCAGACGAAATGCGTTATATCAGCCGGGTTTTCCGGGTCGACGCGGATCAACACGCTGTAGAACGGCGCGACCGAATGCACTGTCGCATAGGTGCTTTCGCGGTGCCCGTCAAAGCTCGGCGGCGCATCCGCCGGGATCATATAAATGAGGGCGCCGCCCGTTTTTGGCTCTTCGTCGGCCATCGCGGTTGTTGCAAAGAGGGCTGTCGTCGTGCCGACGAACGCCGCGACCCACCGCCGAAATGGGTACCGGCTTTCACGGGTGCGACGAAGCAGCGATCCCGACATTATTTGTCGAGCCATACGGTCGCGAGATCCTGGTTGAGGTAATGACTGGGGCTGATCTTCCAGCCTTTGACGTAGGACCGGTAAGGAACCATCCGGTACCACCACAGCAGAAAGATCTCGTGCGCCTCGTCGTCGAGCACCCGCTTCTCGAAATCCCGCATCAGCGCCCGTTGTTTGGCAAGGTCCGTCTCACGCAACATCTTATCATAGAGAGCGATCTCCGGCTGGTCGTTGAACTGTCCGTAGTTTGCGGCGTAGTTCGGCAAATACCTCTGCACGTCGAGCAGCGGGTTGACCACGCTCTGGCAATTGCCGGCCAGGACGACATCGAAGTTGCCTTGCCGCATAGCGTCGAACCATGGGCCTGTCGGTACAACGCGCTGCGTGACGTGCAGGCCGATCCTGCTCCACTCGTCGATCACCCAGGTACCGTTGTACTTGTAAGGCTGGTCGACATTGCGGTTCAAAAGCTCGAAGCTGAGCCCCTCGGCCCCGGCCTCCTTCAACAGCCGCTTCGCTTCCGCCCGCGATTTCTCGATGTCGGGCCAGAACCCGGCGAGATCCTGCAATTCCTCTTTGTCAGCCGCCAACGGGGAGCCTGGGAAGACGATGCCGCCGACCGTGTGCACATTGGCGATCTTGGCGAGCTGCGGCGCGCCGTGCCACCGGTCGATCGCCAATGTCAGCGCGCGGCGCACTCGAGCGTCGTCGAACGGCTTTCTCTTGTGGTTGGGTTCCACGAAGCTGCCGCAGTTCCAATCGCTTTCCTGAACTGTGATCTTGTCGCCGAGCGCCCCGACGAGCTCGTCTCGCACCGAAGGCGGAAAACCCCGGAACTCGATCGCGGCACGATCGCTGCGGATCGCATCGATCCGCACCGCCTGTTTCGGCGCGTAGATAGCGTTAAAGCCGTCGAGGAACGGCAAGCCCTCATGGTAATAGTCCGGGTTTTTGACCCCCTTGATCGACTGGCCGATTTCATAGCTCGCAAATTTAAACGGGCCCGAGCCGAGGATGTTTTTTTCGTACCAGCGGGGGTCCCGGTCGAGGATGTCGTTCTTGTAGATCCAGCTATACGGGTCGGCGAGCGCCGGCAGGAATGCGTTCGTCGCAAATTTCAAGTGGAAGACCACGGTCTTCGGGTCGGGGGCCTCGACCGTGTCGACCATCACATAATGGCTTTCGCGGGGGCTCAGCACGCCCTCGGGCGGGTGAATAATGTGCTCCCAGCTCGCCGCCACATCCGCCGCCGTCAGTGGCGATCCGTCGTGGAATTTGACGCCGCTGCGGATCTTGAAGGTGTAGGTCTTGCCGTCGTCGGTAGGCTGCGGCATTGCCGTGCACAGGTCGCAGACAAAATCCGTCGTCGACCCAGGGTTGTTCGGATCGACGCGGATCAGCACGCTGTAGAACGGCGCCGCCGAGTGTATCGTCGCAAAAGTTGTCTCGCGATGCGCGTCGAAGCTGGGCGGCGCATCCGCCGGGATGACGTAATTCAGTGTGCCGCCATTCTTCGGGACGTCCTGTGCCGGCGCGGCAATGGGCGCCCCCGTCAAGAGAACGCCAAGGCCCGCCGCCAATCCTGCTGCTCTCGCCTCCATTGCAACTCCTCCTAGTAAAGCATCCTGTTCACGAGCTTGTTGTTATTTATCGAGCCACACGGTCGCCAGATCCTGGTTGATGTAATGGCTGGGACTGATCTTCCAGCCCTTCACATAAGACCGATAGGGGACGATACGGTACCACCACAACACCCAGATCTGATGGGCCTGTTCATCAACGACGTATTTTTCGAATTGGCGCATCAGGTCGCGCTGTTTCGCGAAATCTGTCTCTCGCAGCATCTTGTCGTAACGATCGAGCTCGGCCTGATCCTGGTAATACGCGTATGCCGCGTCGTAATTTGGCAGGAATGTCTGAACATCCAACAGCGGGTTAGGCACGCCGTGGCAATTGGCGACGAGCGCGACCTCGAAATTGCCGGTGCGCAGCGCGTCCAATTCCGGACCGCCGGGGAGCACGCGTTGGGTCACGTGCAACCCGATCTTGCTCCACTCGTCGACCAGCCAGGTGCCGACATATTTGTACGGCTGGTCGACATTGCGGTTCAAAAGCTCGAAACTCAGCCCCTCGGCTCCTGCCTCCTTTAAGAGGCGCTTTGCCTCCGCCCGCGATTTTTCGATATCGGGCCAGAAACCGGCGATCTGCTGCAGCTCCTCCTTTGTCGCCGCCAGCGGCGAGGCGGGAAACACTATCCCGCCGACGGTGCGAACATTGGCGATCTTGGACAGCGCCGGTGCGCCATGCCAACGGTCGATCGCTAGGGTCAGCGCGCGCCGCACCCGGGGGTCATCGAACGGTTTTTTCCTATGGTTCGGAGTTACCAGGTTACCGCAATTCCAATCGCTCTCCTGAACGGCGAGCTCGCCGTCGAGGGCTTTCTTAAGCTCGGCCAGCGTCGAGGGTGGAAGACCGCGGAACTCGATGGCAGCGCGATCGCTGCGAATAGCCTCGACGCGAACCGCCTGCTTCGGCGCATAAATACCGCTGAATCCGTCCAGATAGGGCAACCCCTTGCGATAATAATCGGGGTTGCGCACCCCTTTGATCGCCTGGCCTGTGTCGTATTCAGCGAATTTGAACGGGCCGGAGCCGAGGATATTCTTCTCGTACCAGCGGGGATCTCGATCGAGGACTTCCTTCTTGTAGATGAAGGTGAAGGGATCGGCCAGCGCCGGCAAGAACGCGTCGGTCGCGAACTTGAGATGGAAGACGACGGTCGACGGATCGGTTGACTCGACCTTGTCGACCATTTCGTACCAGCTCCGACGTGCGCTGAGCACTCCCTCGGGCGGGTCGATGATCATTTGCCAGCTTTTCGCGACATCGGCCGCGGTCAGCAGCGAACCATCGTGGAATTTGACGTCGCCGCGAATCTTGAACGTATAAGTCTTGCCGCCGTCGGTCGGATGCGGCATCGCCGTGCACAGGTCGCAGACAAAGTCGGTCGTTGAGGACGGGTTTTCGGGGTTGACCCGGATCAGCACGCTGTAAAACGGGGCGACCGAATGCAGGGTCGCAAAGGTGCCTTCGCGATGGCCGTCAAAACTGGGCGGGGCGTCTTCCGGGATCACATATGTAAGAGTTCCGCCGCGCTTTCCCGCCTCCTCTTCACCCGGAGCCGCAGCCAGCGCCGCGCCGAGGGCGATGCTGGCGATGCCTGCCGCTAACCACCATGAACCGATCGTCATGTCAGTCTCTCGTCGCGAGGATGATCAGGAATTGGCGAGACCGCCCGCGGGCTCGAACTGCTTCGGCGCTCGTGTGGTCTCGATACCGATCTCGTTGCTGCGGAAGCACGCCGCATAGTGCTGTCCCTCTCCCGCCCTTTGCAGCGACGGCCCCGACCGGGCGCAGGCCTCGACGGCGAAGCGGCAACGCGGCCGGAATGAGCATCCTGCGTCGAGCCGGGTCAGGTCGGGCGGCTGGCCGTCGACCGGGTCGAGCCGTGCCTGACGCGGGCGGTCGAGCCGCGGCACCGAACGCAGCAGCGCCATCGTATAGGGATGGCGCGGGTCGTGGTAGATTTGGGCGGCGGGGCCGCTCTCAACGATGCGGCCGGCATACATCACGTTGACCCGGTTGGCGTAGCGCGCCACCACCCCGAGGTTGTGCGTGATGATGATCAGCGCCACGTCGAGCCGGTGCGTCAGCTGTTTCATGAGCTCGAGGATCTGCGCCTGGATCGTCACGTCGAGCGCCGTCGTCGGTTCGTCGGCAATGATCATCTTCGGGTCGCAGGCCAATGCTATGGCGATCATGATGCGCTGGCGCATGCCGCCCGACAACTGGTGTGGATACTGCTTCAACCGCCGCACCGGATCGCCAATGCCGACCAGCCCGAGCAGGTCGACCGCGCGCTTCTGGGCCGCATCGCGATCGGCGCCGCGATGCTGCTCCAGCGTTTCGGTAATTTGGCGGCCGATCGTCAGGACCGGATTCAATGAGGTCATCGGCTCCTGGAAGATCATGCCGATATCCGCCCCGCGGACCTGGCGGATCTCCTCGTCCGAAAGCTGCAGCAAATCCCGCCCGGCAAACAGGATTTGGCCTTGCGTGATGCGCCCGGGCGGATCCGGGATCAGGCGCAGGATCGACAAAGCCCCGGCGGTCTTCCCCGATCCGCTCTCGCCGACGATCGCGACCGTCTCGCCGCGCTCGACGGTATAGGAAATGCCGTCAACCGCAGGCACGACGCCCGCGCCGGTGCGGAACTCGGTGTGGAGGTCCCTGACTTCTAACAGTGGGGACAAAACACCCGCATCTTCCTCCCATACGCTCCGCATGGGTCGTGTTCTTGTTTGGGTGCGTTGTGGTATCGACCGCGGCAGGGACTGTCAACGGCGGCGAAAAGGCGGTGGAGCAGGTCGCGTGGCAGCGGGCGCTAGCTCTACTGGGCCAGCCCCCCTACAGCCCGCTTCCGGACTAGGTCGCAACTTCTCCAAGGTTGGAAGCCCCGAGGTCAAACCGCGCCAGCCGGCTCAGCAGCTCCTCCGCCTCAAATGGCTTTGGAATGACGTCGTCGGCCCCAAACGCCTCGGCCATCCCCAGATAATCGAGATTGTGGGTCCGTGCACCGCCTGAAATAGCGATGATCTTGACCTCTGGACGTTCGCACCGGATCTTGAGGATGGTTTCAATGCCCTCCTGCTCCGGCATGATGATGTCGGTGATCACGACGTCGGGGCGCTGGTCGCGGAAGACAGTCATCGCGCGCTTGCCGTCGGAGGCGGTCGTCACATGGTACCCGTTGCGCTGAAGGATCTTAGAAAGCGTGTACCGGACCAGATGGTCGTCGTCGATCACCAAAACTTTCATGGGGTCAGCCTCGTGTAGCGCGATACCCCACTTGACTGGAAACTCGGTAACAATGATTTAACGGAGCCTTCTCTTACGACGCCAACCAGAGCGAACGGTTTCGCAGCCTCACGCTGCTGCCGCTCCGTCCACCGATGCCTCAAACTCAGCTGCCGGCAGGAGAATGGTAAACTCGGTCCCTTCGCCTGGTTGACTTTTCACCTCGATCCGCCCGCCGTGATCGGCGACGATGCCGTGGACGACCGAGAGTCCGAGCCCGGTGCCGTCGCCGACATCTTTTGTCGTAAAGAAGGGCTCGAATATACGATCCTTGGTTTCGGCATCCATGCCACAGCCGGTGTCGGCGACCAGCAGGCGGACAAAGCCGCCGCCGCGTCGGCGATTTGAACGCCGGCTCGCCGGCGAAACCCCGACCGTGACCGTCCCCGGAGCGTTCCCGATGGCCTGCCGGGCATTGGTGACCAAGTTGACGATAACCTGCTGGAGCTGACCGGCATCGGCAAGAATGAGCGGGACCTCCTCGATCTCTTCCTCGATCAGTACCGTCGGCGGGATCGTCGGGCGCAGCATCCGCAGGGCCTGTCGGGTGGTCGCAGCGAGATCCACCTTGGTCTTCTCAGCTTCCTGATCTCGGCTAAAGGCGAGAATGCGCTGCACGAGATCACGGCCGTGTGAGCTCGCCTGAACAACCGTTTCCAAATCCTCCCTTTCGCTGCTGCCTTCCGGCATTTGCTGCATCAGCAGCTGTGACAGCGCAAGGATCGGCATCAGAATGTTGTTGAGATCATGCGCGATACCGCCGGCGAGGGTGCCGAGCGCGTCGAGCTTCTGCGAATGAAGCAGCTGGCGCTCCAACTCTCTTTGGCGCTCCTCGGCCGTCCGCGCTTCGGTCACGTCCCTAATCGTCCCGATCCGCCGGACGGGATTGCCGTCATCGTCCAAAATCGTTTCGATCTCTGTGTAAATCCATTTGATCGACCCGTCGTGACAGCGAAAGCGGTATGTCAGTGGGGAAGCTTGGAGGCCTTGCTCGGAAGCAGTCATCGAAGCTTCGTATCCTGCGCGATCGTCCGGATGAATGAGAGGCAGGAACTCTTCCTTCGTCGGCGCTGGTATCCGCGGATCGAACCCGAATATTCGATAGAACTCCTCCGACCCGCTCACCTCTCCGGTCCGGAAATCGCGGTTGAAGCTGCCGATCTTGGCGAGCCGCTGAGCGCGGTTCAGGTTGTCCCGGCTCTGCCGAAGCTGCTCTTCGGCGACTTTCATCTGGGTAATATCGATGTGCAGCGCCGCAATTCCGCCATTTTGCATGCGACGCAAGGAGATCATCACATAGCGGCCGTCGGCGAGCGGCTGCTCTATGACCCCGGACGGCCGATTGAACGTGTTCATCCGATTGGCGAGCCACTCCGGTTCGCACCCGGCCGCATCGGCATACCAGCCGGCGTCGAGACCGGCCCACAGAATTTCCTCAAAGGGCGTTCCTGGCACCATCAGGCGCGCCGCTTTCGGATACAGTCGCCGATAGGGCTCATTGCACATGACAAAACAATCATCGCGATCGTAGATGACGAACCCCTCGGAGATGCTGTCGACGGCGTCGCGCAAAGTCGCTTGTATCTCTCGGAGCTTCTGTTCGATCTCCGTTCGGAGGGCAATATCGGCTTTCAGGCGGTCACTGGCGGCGTGAAGCTTGTCGCGCTCGTTAGCCAACGCAATCTCGTGCGAGGTGCGGTGGCGGATCTCGCGAATGAGATACGCTGCGAGACCTGTCAGCAAAATTGTTGCCAGGCCGGCGATCGCGCCGATCACCTTCGCATGCTCACGAGATGACGCAAGCGCCTCGGCGAGATCGGAACCGACGGTGACGACCAGCGGATAATCCGCGACGCGGCGGTAGCTGAAGAGCCGCGTGATGTGATCGATACCGCTTTCCTTAATAAACGTCCCTTCGCCATTCACGGGGATGGCGGCTGCCCAGGGATGTCCCACCAGTTGACCGATGCCGGCCAGCCCGCTCGGATCTTCTCGGGTAAAACGGGCGCGCACAATGTCGTCCAGCCCTATCAGAGCGATGGTGCCGTGCGGGCCTAGATCGATTGATGTGTTGAGGGTGGTGAGATTAGCCGGCGAGAGCGCGAACATGATGACGCCGAGAAAGGTGCCGTCTTCGGCGTCGACGCGCCGCGTCACATTGATTGTTATCTGGTGCGAGACGCGCCCGGTCACCGGCTTGCCGATGAAGATACCCTGAAACCGACCATCGAGATGGACCCGGAAATGCTCGCGGTCGCTGAGGTCGATCGGCTCCGGCGCGGTGTCGAGTGTGGTCGAAACGAGCCTGCCGTCGGGCCCGATAATTCCCGCTTAAATCGTGGCGTTTGACAGCAGCGGGATCTCGCGCGCCCAGGCATGGATGTCGAAGGCCCCGCGCGCGGTGCGCATGCGTTGGGCGACGACCTCCATCGCGCCGGCGACGCCGCCGAGAATTTGGGTCAATTCATCGGCGAAAGCAGCCGCGAGGTTGCGCCCTTCCGACCGCGTCCGATCCATCGCCGCCTCTCTTGCAGTCGTGATCGAGGCCGCAACCGTCGTCCACATCGCCAAAATGACGATGATGCCGACGGCGACAATCTCGAATGTGGTGGCTCGGCAGCGGCTACGGGGATCGGTGGGGAACAGGGTGGCCAATTTTCTAGGCTCCGAGAGGACGGAGCATCGAGGCACAGCGAAGTTAAGATTCTTCTCAAATCAAGTCATGGGCTTGGTCGGGCAGGGGGCCTTCCCGCGGCTCCCGGCTGCCGTTAAGATCCGCGCGGCATCAACGCCATCATTGATGAGGAGGACCGTTTCATGCCGATCTCGATGTACCACGCGTCAGTGCCGGTATTCCTGCAGCTGCTCGGCGGCCTGAAGGGAGTGATCGAAAAGGCCGAAGCGCACGGGACCGCCCATAAGTGGGAAGAGAACGCGCTCCTGAACTGGCGGCTCTACCCGGACATGTTCACTTTCGCTCGCCAGGTGAGGCAGGCGAGCGAGCACGCCTTTGGCGCCGGGCGCGCCGCCGGGGTCGAAGTGCCGAGTCTGCCGGCGATCGACAACAGCTTCGCCGAGATGAAGGCGCGGATCGACAAGACGATCGATTTCCTGAAGGGTCTCAAGGCAGACCAGCTCGACGGAAGGGAGGACCAGCAGGTCACCATCACCGCCGGCGGCCAGCCGCGCAACTTCCGCGCCCAGAACTACCTATATCACTTCGCGATGCCGAATTTTTATTTCCATACGACGACGGCGTACAACATCCTGCGCAGTCTCGGCGTAGAGATCGGCAAGCGCGACTTTATGGGCCAGATGCCGTCTTAACGGCTCAGTCACCTACTCGAAAATTCCCCTCTCCGCTCGCTGGGAGTGCCCCCACCATCCCTCCCCCGGAGCGGGGGAGGGTCAGGGCGCGGGGTCAGGAGCAACACTCATCGCAGGCTCCCCTTGCATCGGTGTCGAGGCGCATTGATATGCAGCCCTTGGCACCGAGAACGCCAGTCCCTGTCGCGCGATTTTGGTACCGCCGGTACATGTCGGCGGCCAGGATCCGCGCATTCGCGCCAATCACCGGAAGCCGCCCCACCCGAGGCGGCTTTCGTGTTTCAGCTTCTCGTTACCCGAACGTCGCCGAGTGTGGAGCGGGCTCTTTCAAAAGGAGGTCAGCCCCATGTCCCATAGTGATTTCGATGTCGTCACCGGTCCTTCGATGGCGCAGCGGCGAGCGCCGGCACCAGAGCAGTCCAATAAATCCTCGGACCTGGCGTCCGGCACCGGCGCACAGCCGGCCGCTCAACCGGAGGCAGCCGACGAAAAGAGCTTGGCTAGGTAGTGGGGCAGATTCTCGGAAAGCGTGCGCTGATTGCTGCGAAAACCGACATAGCCGTCCGGTCGGATCAAATACACGCCCGGCGCGGACCCGTAGCGCTTCGCGACCACACCCTCGCGGTCGATAAAACCGCCGCCGGATGTCCCGGGCGGGACAATGCGATGTGCTGCGAAGACGGGTTCCGCATAACGGGGGAGGGTGGGCAGCAAGGCCTCGGGGCCGTCACCCAATTGCAGCAGAAGGTGACGGTGCTCGGCAAAGAGATCGTAGAGGCGCAGCGATGCCCCATCCTTCGCTGCGACGAGCGGTGCATCCGGCGCCCGCTCACCTGCGGCGGCGCCGACCATTCCAGCGGCGTGTTCCTCGACGATCGGGCTGTGCCGGTAATCTACCGCGAGCCCCGAGAGTGTCTCGCCGAGCTTTTCCGCCACCGCAGGGATCTGCGCGAGCAAGGACATCAGATGGTCGCGGACAAAGCGGGTGACCGAGCCGTGCAAGGATATAACGCGGGTGCCGCGATCGGTCTGTCGGATCACCGCTTCATCGACCGGTTTGCGCTCGGCCTCGTAGCTGTCCAGCAGCTCCGGAGCACCCCCGTTCCGCAAAACCAGGCTCAGCTTCCAGGCGAGGTTGAACGAGTCCTGAATGCCCATATTCATGCCTTGGCCGCCGACCGGGCTATGGATGTGCGCGGCGTCGCCGAGCAGAAACACCCGGTCTTTGCGAAAACGCGCAGCCTCGCGCCGGTGGATGCGGAATACCGACGTCCATCGCGGATCGCCGAGCCGCAGGCGGTCGAGGCCGCGCTCGTCCACCAATGCCTGGCATTGGGCGAGGCTGGGCTCGCCGTGCCAGTCGGGCGGCGAGTTGGTGATGATGAGCCGCCAGCGATCCTCCGGCAGTGGAAAAAACGCCAGCGCACCCTCGCGCTGCAGCCAGACCTGTGCCTCGGCATAGTCGAGGTCGCCAGCAACCTTTATGTCGGCCAGAACGAAAAGCTCCGGATAAGTCGCGCCCGAGAAGGAAATTCCCAGCTGTTCGCGAACTGTGCTGTGCGCCCCGTCACAGCCAAGGAGCCAGTCAGCCTCGACCTCTTCTACCCGGTCGGCGGTGCGCAGGCGGGCCGAGACGCCGGATTCGCGCTGCGCCAGCGCGACCAGCTCGGTGTTGCGATCGACCCGCACCCCGAGCCGGGCAACATGCTCTTCGAGGATTCGCTCCGTCTCGTCTTGCGGCACCCCGAGAACAAAAGGGTATCGCGTCTCCAGCATCCCAAACGCGGCGTGGGCGATGCGTCCGCTCTCGCCGTACATGTTAACTGCGGTGATGCGATGACCGGCGCCGAGGAAATCGTCAGCGAGTTCGCATCAGTTCGAATGTCTCGACGGTTCGCGAGTGGATCGCGATCGCCCGCGACTCCATCGCGCGGTGCGGGCCCTTGTCGATCAGGCGGCATTGGATCCCATCGCGCGCGAGTTCGTGGGCCATTACCAATCCGGTCGGGCCCGCCCCGACGATCAGCGCTTTCGGCCTTTCACTCATGGCACCCTCCACTTCATTCCAATCACGAATTGCCGGGCAACAGCGAAGGTTCCGGTCCTAGCCGCATTACGGGAAGTGCTTGACCCGCTATTCCCCCTATAGTAGGTGCCTTCAACCTGTGATACGAACCTGAACACGAGGGAGGTGGCCGGTGGACAAGGCCGGGGTAGCCGTCGCGCAATTTGGCGGGCTGCGGGCAGTCAGCCGATACCAATGGCTGGTTTTTCTCGTCGTCTGGCTCGGGTGGACGCTCGACGCGGCCGATTTCGGGCTCTACTCGCTGGTGCTGAAGCCGGCGATGACCGAACTGTTAGGCGGCAATCCGCCATTGGCCGATATCGGCAAATATGGCGGCCTTCTCAGCATGGCGGGACTGTTGGGGTGGGCCTTTGGCGGGTTTCTGTTCGGGATCCTTGCCGACTATATCGGACGGGTGCGCACGCTCGCCTTCAGCATCGCGCTCTACAGCGTTTTCACCGCACTGCAAGGCCTCTCGCAAGGAATCTTTGATTTTGCGATCTACCGGTTTATCGCCGGACTCGGCACCGGCGCCGAGTTGATGGTCGGAATCCCGTTGCTCGCCGAAACCTTGGCCGAGACGCACCGGGCGAAGATCGCCGCGACGATGATGACCGGCGGCGCGGTCGGCACGTTCATCGGCGCCTGGGCCTACGGCCTCGTTGGCCCGTATGGCTGGCGTTACGTGTTCTTTGTCGGCGTCGTGCCGGCGATCATCCTGGCGATCATGCGCGGCCGGATGCTCGACCCGGAGCGCTTCGCCGACGTCCGCGAGCGCCGCCGCGCCGTCGCTGCGGGCCTGCGCCGCGAAGCCGGCGACCGTGAGTTCATGCGCTTTGTGCCATTGCAGCTGTTCTCAAGGGAGCACCGCTACAACACGATGGTCGGGGTATTGTTCGGCCTCGGCTCGCTGCTGGCGATCTGGACCACCAACATCTGGCTGCCGACGATCCTGTCCTTGATGGCTCAGAAGAGCGGAGCCGCGGACGCCACCGCCGCAGTGCCGTTTGTCAGCCGCGGCATCATGCTGTGGAGCCTCGGCGGCACATGCGGCTACATCGCCTTCGGCTTCATCTGCGACATCATCGGCCGTCGCCTGACCGTGATCTTCTACAGCGTCGGCACGATCGTCTTCGGGCTCATCCTCTACCTTGCCCTTCCGGCCTATGAGCCGTGGTACCCGGTCGTGCTGCCGATCTTCGGCTTCTTCGTGTTTGGCGTATTCTCCGGCTACGCGGTCTATCTGCCTGAGTTGTTCCCAACCCACATCCGCTCGACCGCGGTCGGGTTCTGCACCGGCAGCGCCCGCATCATCACCAGCTTCGGCCCGCTTGTCGCGGGGCTTCTGGTCGGCGCTTTTGGGGGCAGCTTCAACCGGGTGACGGCCTTCATGACCTGCTTTGCCCTGCTCAGCATCCTCGCGATGCTGCTCGGCCGCGAAACCAAGGGCAACCCGCTGCCGCGCTAGCGTCCGATCGCGCCGACGATATGCGCCATTTGACCAAATGGGAGCGCGAGCACACAGTCGACGCGTAACCCGCACCACGACAAGCGGAGGTCTTCGGTGACGCAGGAGCCACGCAGCCGCTGGGAGCTGCTGACACAGACCGCGAGCGGGACGCCGATGGGCGATCTGCTGCGGCGCTATTGGTGGCCGATCGCCGGCGCCAGCGAGTTCGACCGGCCGGGCACGAAGCCGGTGCGGCTGTTGGGCGAAGACCTCGTGCTCTACAAGGATCTCGGCGGACGCTGGGGCCTCATCGACCGGCATTGCAGGCACCGCCGCGCCGATCTCAGCTATGGCTATGTCGAGGCGCGCGGGTTGCGCTGCAATTATCACGGCTGGCTCTATGACGAAGCGGGAAGCTGCCTCGCGCAACCCTATGAGGATGTCGCGTATCCCGAGGGGCGGCTCAGGGATGCTGTCCACATCAAGGCCTATCCGGTCGCCGATTTGGGTGGCCTCATATGGGCGTATCTCGGGCCGGAGCCGCGGCCGTTGGTGCCGGATTGGGAATTCTTCTCGTGGCCGAACGGTTTCCGCCAGATCGTCAAGGCCGAGATCCCGTGCAACTGGTTCCAGTGCCAGGAGAACTCGATCGACCCGGTGCATTTCGAATGGACCCATTCGAACTGGGGCCTGCGGCTGAAGGGTATGACCGGCCCTTATGCGCCACACCACGTCAAGGTCGATTTCAGCGAGTTCGAGTACGGCTTCCAGTACAAGCGCATCCGCTCCGACACCAGCGAGCGTGACGAGCTATGGACGATCGGCCGCGTGTGCCTGTGGCCGAATGCTCTCTTCACCGGCAATCACATCGAATACCGCGTGCCGATCGATGACGAGAACACGCTCAGCATCAACTGGGCCTTCAGCCGGGTGCCGAAAGAGCGCGAGCCCTATGTCCAGGACCGGATCCCGACCTGGCAGGGGCCGATAGCCGACGCGAACACCGGACGCTGGATCACTAGCCACGTCATGAACCAGGACTTCGTGACCTGGGTGGGACAAGGGCGTATCGCCGACCGCAGCCAGGAGTATCTCGGTCCGAGCGATGGCGGCATCGTCATGATCCGCCGCCGCTTTCTGCGCGACCTCGACGCGGTCGCTCGCGGCGAAGACCCAAAGGCGGTGATCCGCGACCCGGCGCGAAACCGGACTATCCTCTTGCCGGTCGCCGACCGGCGGCCGCTGATCGACGGCCTGACGCGCGCCGAGATGCTGCGCGATCCGCTCAGTCGACGCGGCCTCGAAGGCTACATCTTTCAGACCGGCCAGCCGCCGGAAGTGCGAGACGCGTTCCTCGCCGCGATGGGCTTCAACGGAACGGAATTTGCGCCGCCTGACGACCTCTTCGACCCGCTCGCTCCTGCGGCGCGTTGAGGGAAAGAGCGCGCTCAATCCCCGCCGAGAAAGTCCTTCGTCCACTGCTGATAGCCGTCGGCGCGCGTGACTCGCCGCATCAGCTCGGGCGAGGCGATATTCTTCAGATCGCGCGGTGCGACGCCGTCGCGCAACGCCTTCAGCGTGTCGTAGACCGCTTGCACCGCGGCCGAGAACGGGGCGTGCGTCTGCAATGCCACCCGGACTCGATGCGCCGCGAGCCAGTTTAGGTCGCCGAGCTGGCCGCTGCCGCCGCCGAGGATCAGCGGGATCCTGATCGCCGACGACACAACTTCGACCGCCTCGATCGAAACTCCGCCGGCGAGAAACACTGCGTCGACCCCGGCCGCCTCATAGGCCGTGGCGCGCTTGACGGCCTCGTCGAGATTGGCGATCGCCAACGCACTGGTCCGCCCGGCGATGACCAAGTTCTTGTCCTGGCGCGCCGACAATGCCGCCTTCATCTTGCCGACACCCTCCTCGACCGAGCTCAAGCTCGGCTTGCCGCCCGATCCATAGGGCCGCGGCAATATCGTATCCTCGATCGACATCGCGCAGATGCCGGCAGTCTCCAACTCCTCCACCGTGCGGCGCACGTTGAGGGCATTGCCGTAGCCATGGTCGGCATCGACCAGCAATGCCAAATTGCCGGCGCGGCAGATGCGGTAGGCTTGGGCCGCGAATTCGGTCAAGGTCAGCACGACGAGGTCGGGGGCGCCGAGCACCGACATGGACCCGATCGAGCCCGAAAACATTCCGACCTCGAAGCCGAGATCCTCGGCGATGCGCGCCGAGATCGCGTCGTATACCGATCCCGGATGCACGCACCGGTTGCCGGAAAGGATCGCGCGAAAGCGCTCGCGCCGTTCGGTCCAGTTCATTACCGATCACCCCATTTCTTCTCTTCGACAGTCTGCTCTTCGACCTCATAGAAGCGGTCGAGGCCGACCAGCGTTTCGATTTCGTGCCGGGCGGCGACGCAGTCCTCCTGGCTGAGGCCGCCATACTCGCCGTTCTGCTTCAGCTCCATCAATGCCCGCTTCGCATGATGGAAGCTGACCAGCAAGTACAGCAAGGCGTCGATGCAGGCCTTGTAGCCCATGTCGGCCAATTGCTTGGAACTCGGGGTCGGACGGTTGTCGCGGTTGCCGAGGCTGCGGACATAGACCAGCGGAACCTTCGCGAGCTTTGTCGCCTGTTGCAGTTCCTCCGGCGTTCGCGGGAAAATCATCCCCATGTCGGCGCCGGCATCGGCCGCCATGTTGATCCGGGTCACCGCTTCGTCGAGCCCTTCGAAGCGGCAGGAATTGCTGCGCGCGATGATCACGAAATCCTTGTCGGTTTCGTCGCGCTGCCGGCAGGCGAATTTGATCTTATCGACGAAGTCGTTCCGCGGGATCACATGCGCGACGTATTTGTGATAATGCGCCCGCTTCGGAAAAAGCTGGTCCTCGATATGGATGCCGCTGATGCCGGCGTGGATGAATTCCTTGACCGTGCGCATCGTGTGCAGCGGCTCGCCGAAGCCGGCCCCGCCATCGGCGACGACCGGCACGTTGACCGCCTTGGCGATATCGCCGGCGGTGCGCACCTGCTCATCCATCGTCAGCAACGGTTCGGAGGTGCAGCGCGATGCGCCGGTGACGAACCCGCCATTGTAGACGGTCTTGAACCCAAGGCTCTCGATGAGCCGGCCGCCGAGCGGATCATAGGCGACGGGCATGTCGATGAAGCGCTCCTCGGCGAGGAGCCGGCGCAAGGTCGCGGTCCGATTGATCATGGCGTTCTCCCGGAAGAAGCCTGCTCGGAACAGCTCCTGATTGTGCCGAGATCGCGACCCCGGTCAACCCTTCAGCGTCGACAGCCGGCCGAAGCCCAGGCATGGGCCGCGCGGCGGGCGTCCTCCTGACGGCCCCGCTCGCCAGGCTTTATCGGGGTCGCAGTCGAAACGGTTCGACGGCGCGAATTGACCGAGGTGAGCGTGGTCTAGGCGCATAAAGCGGTAACCGCCGAGCTTTCCAAGTTGGATGTGCCCACCACCACTCCGCCGGGTAGTCTTTCGCAGCCTTCCGGCGACCGCTTCCTGGCACCTCAATCCGCCGTGTTGCCGACCATTGCCGGTGGGGTCTGCCGGTGCGAGATTCCCCCGATGATCCGCCCGGCCTTGCGACGAGAATGGCCGGTGAACCACGCATTGAGGCGATCGAGGTAGAGAAAGACGACCGGCGTTGTATAGAGCGTCAGCGCCTGGCTGACGATCAGCCCGCCGACGATCGCATAGCCGAGCGGCTGGCGGATCTCGGCTCCCGTGCCGGCGCCGAGCATCAACGGAACGCCGCCGAGAAGCGCGGCCATCGTCGTCATCATGATCGGCCGGAAGCGCAGCAGACATGCCTCGCGGATCGCGTCAACGGGTGACAGACCGCGGTTGCGCTGCGCCTCGATCGCGAAATCGACAAGCATGATGCCGTTCTTCTTGACGATGCCGATCAAGAGAATGATGCCGATCAGCGCGATCAGGCTGAAATCAAAGCCGAACGCCATCAATGTCGCGAGCGCGCCAAGGCCCGCCGACGGCAAGGTCGAAAGGATCGTCAGCGGATGGACGTAGCTCTCATAGAGTACGCCGAGGATGATGTAGATGACGATGATCGCTGCGGCGACGAGGTAAGGCTCGCTGGCCAACGACGCCTGGAATGCCTGCGCGTTGCCTTGGAAATTGCCGATCAGGGTGGGTGGAGCCCCGAGCTGCGCTTCGGCATTTTGGATCGCTGTCGTGGCCTGACCCAGTGCCACACCGGGTGCGAGGTTGAAGGACAGAGTGACCGACGGGTACATGCTCTGGTGATTGATCGAGAGGAAATTCGTCGGCTGTCTCGTCCATTTTACAAAGGTGCTGAGCGGGACCGCGTCACCGGTGGTCGGCGAGTTCACATAGATGTTGTCGAGTGCCGTCCCCGGGCGCTGCATCTCGGGCAGAACCTCCATCACCACGTGATAGCTGTTGAGCTGAGTGAAGTATTGCGTCACCTGACGCTGCCCGAACGCATCGTAGAGCGTATCGTCGATCAACTGAGGCTGGATGCCGAAACGCGCCGCCTGGTCCCTATCTATGGTCAGGGTCAACGTCGCGCCGCCGGTCTGCTGATCGGTCGCGACGTCACGCAGCTCCGGCAGTGTCTTCATCTTGTCGAAGATTTTCGACGACCATTGGTTCAGCTCGTCGAGATTGGCATCCTGCAAGGTGTACTGATACTGCGTTCGTGTCGGGCGGCCACCGATATTGATGTCCTGCGCCGCCTGCAGAAACAGCGCAGCGCCCTCGACCTTGCCGAGCTGCGGCCGCAGCCGCCGGATGACCTCGTCCGCCGAAACGTCGCGCTGATTGCGCGGCTTCAGGGTGATGAAGAGGCGGCCGTTGTTTTGCGTCTGCGTGCCGTTGGCGCCGAGACTCATGCCGACGGTGGCAACGGCAGGATCCTTCTGGACGATGTCCGCGAGGGCGCGTTGGCGACGCACCGCGTCGGCAAACGAGATGTCTTGCGCCGCCTCCGAGGTGCCAATGATGAGCCCGGTGTCCTGCTGCGGGAAGAAGCCCTTCGGGATGACGGCGAACAGATAACCGGTCGCCACCAACGTCGCGACGAAAACGGCGAAGGTCGTCCGGTGGTGGCGGAGCGCAATATCCAGGCTCTTGCGGTAGCCCGCGAGGAGGAGGTCGAAGCCTTGCTCCGACAGCATATAGAGGCGGCCGTGCCGGACCTGCTGCTTGCTCCGCATGAAGCGCGAGCACATCATCGGCGTTAGGGTGAGGGAGACGAGCATCGAGACGAGAATCGTCACCGATACGGTGATCCCGAACTCGCGGAACAGCCGGCCGACGATCCCGCCCATCAGGAATAGCGGGATGAACACGGCGACGAGCGAGAGGCTGATCGACACGATCGTAAACCCGATCTCACCGGCGCCCTTGATCGCCGCTTCCATCGGGCTCAGCCCATCCTCGAGATGGCGGTCGATGTTCTCGAGCATGACGATCGCGTCGTCGACGACAAAACCGACCGCGATCGTGAGCGCCATCAGCGACAAATTGTCGAGGCTGTAGCCCAGCACATACATGATCGCGAAAGTGCCGACGAGCGCCAACGGCACGGCCACGCTCGGGATTATTGTCGCCCACAGATTGCGCAGGAAGACGAAGATGACTATCACGACGAGAGCGATGGTGAGCAGCAACGTGAACTGAACGTCGGTGACCGAGGCGCGGATCGTCTGCGTGCGGTCGCTCAGGACCTGGACCTTGACCGCCGGCGGGATCGCCGCCTGCAATTGCGGCAAAGCGGCCTTGATGCTGTCCACGGTCTGGATGACGTTGGCGCCCGGCAATTTGAAAATCGGCAGCAGAATAGCCGGCTGGCCGTTTGCAAAGGCCGCGAGGCGGGTATTTTCCGGTGCGTCGATGGCACGGCCGATGTCGCGGATCCGCACCGGAGCGCCGTTCTTGTAGGCGACGATGACGTCGTTCCACGGCGCGGCATTGAGCATCTGGCCGTTATCGTAGATTGTGAACGTCCGGGTCTTCCCGTCGATAGTTCCCTTCGGGCTGACCGTGGTCGCGTTGACGATCACCCCGCGCAGGTCCTCTAGGGAGAGGCCGAAGGAAGCGACCTTCGCCGGGTCGACCTGGATGCGCACGGCCGGCTTTTGTTGGCCGCCGATCTCCACATTGGCGACACCCGAGATCTGACTGATGTGCTGGTCGAGGATATTCTCGGCGTAATCGTCGACCTCGGTTAGCGGCACCGTGTCCGAGGTCAGGGCGAGGACAAGGATCGGCGAGTTGGCTGGATTGACCTTACGATAGGTCGGCGGTGACGGGAGGTTCTTTGGCAGCTGCCCACTCGCCGCGTTAATGGCCGTCTGGATGTCCTGCGCCGCGCCATCGATGTTGCGCGACAGGTCGAACTGGACAGTGATTGCGCTGTTGCCGAGTGCGCTGCTCGACGTCATCTGGGTAACGCCCGGGATCTGCCCGAACTGCCGCTCCAGCGGCTGGGTGACCGAGGATGCCATGATCTCCGGGCTGGCGCCGGGTAGCTGCGTCGTTACCAGGATCGTCGGGAAATCGACTTGCGGCAGCGGCGCGACCGGAAGGAGCGGGTAGGCCGCCGCACCAATCAGCAGAATCCCGGCCATCAGCAGCGAGGTCGCAATCGGCCGTGCGATAAAGGCGCTCGAAATGTTCATTTCGTGTTCCTTTTTGCGCCGAGGGCGAGCGCCGGGGGTCAGCCCTTGGCGGCGGGGTTGTTTATCGCGACACGAGCGCCGGGCTGGAGGCGGTATTGCCCGGCCGTCACGACCTGTTCGCCGGCTGCCACGCCATCATCGACGATGGCAACCCCTTCGCTCACCTGGCCAACTTTGAGTAGCCGCGTTTCGACAGTACTGTCGGGCTTGACCACATAGGCGTAATAGCCGTTCGGCCCGCGCTGCAGCGCGCTCGACGGCACGGTCACGGCGTTCGGTGCGGTCCGCGCGAGGAGGCGGATATTGAGGTATTCGCCCGGCCAGAGCGCGCCATCCTTATTGGGGAAAGTGCCCTTGATACGCATCGTGCCCGTGGTCTGAGCAATCTGGTTGTCGAGAACTGCGATCGTGCCTTCGGCCAGCTGCCGATCGTTGTCGCGGTCCATCGCGAAGATGCGGACAGGACCGGATTTCAATGCCGATTGGACCGACGCGAGCTCACTCTCCGGCAAGGTGAAGATGACGGAGATCGGCTGGAGCTGCGTAACGACGACAAGGCCGGTCGCATCGGTCGCATGCACGATGTTGCCCTGATCGACGAGGCGGATGCCGGTCCGGCCGGTGAGCGGGGAGGTAATCGTCGTGTAGTCGAGCTGGGTTTTTGCGCTGTCGATCGCCGCTTGATCGCCCTGAATCTGCGCCTCAAGCTGCGCGACCATGGCGCGCTGGGTATCGACTTGCTGTTTCGGAGCGAAGTTGCGCGTCGCCAGATCGTTGAACCGTTGCAGGTCGAGCCTTGCGTTGGCGAGGTTGGCTTCGTCCTGCACTTTTTTGGCGACCGCCTGATCGTACGCGGCCTGAAACGGACGCGGATCAATTTGCGCCAAGAGATCCCCCGCCTTGACGTCTTGACCTTCGGTGAAAGCGACCTTTACCAATTCGCCATCGACCCGCGTCTTTACGGTAACCGTGTTGAACGCCTGCACCGTGCCGAGACCAGTGAGATAGATCGGCACGTCGCGTCGTTCCGCGGTGGCGATCGACACCGGGATTGCCGGCGAAGGCGCAGATGCTGTCGTCGCGGCAATTTTGGCTGTCGCACGATGCTGCCAGCCAACGTAACCGCCCCACGCGGCGATCAGCATTGCCAGGCTGGCGAGCAGGTAGCGCCCATGCTTGCGGACCGGCTTCTGGAACAGTTCTAACGTATCGGTCATAGCAGCAATATGGGACCCAGGTCGGCACTTCATCCGCAAGGTGCGACGGTTGGGCGCAACCGTCGCCTACTAGCTCGCGATCAAGCCCGCCCACCGCATAGCTCCCATGCGCTCGCAAGCACCCCCACGCCTAGCCAGTGGTGCGATCAGCTGGCCGGAACTGCCTGCCAGCCGGTGTTGCACTGGGTTACGTATGGGTAATAGCCCGCGGGGTCGTAGCAGTAGTACCAAATCTGCGAGGCGCTGGGTTGGCCGTAGTCGTAGCCATAGTCAGGATAATAATCCCATCCATATCCGTACGGGTATCCCAGCCCGAAGAATACGCCGCCGCGGAACCTCCCAAATTCGTGGCCACGAAACCCGCCGCCGTGAAACCGGTCGCCGTGGAACCCGCCGCCGTGGAACCCGCCAAATCCCCCGCCGTGAAATCCTCCGGTCGCGTGAAATCCACCGCCGTGGAAACCACCAAATCCGCCACCGTGGAAACCTCCGGCGGCGGCGGGATTTGGCTGGCCGAGCGCGGTAGCGCACAAGAGAGCAGCTGCGGTTGCCAGAACCTTTGCCGTTCTTGGCCGGGCCCAACGTTCGCTTAACTGTCGCATTGAAGACTCCATTGCGCCGGCCGCATATCACGCGCCTGTGACTGCCGGACGCGGCTTTTGAACCTTCAATGTGTGGACCTGCGGCCCAAATCAGATCGGATATTTGTTGCATTGGGTGCTGAAAGGAATTCAGCAATGCGCCGCGCCGACCTTGCCGATCTGACCGCGTTCGTTGCCGTCGCCGACAATCTCAGCTTCCGTGCGGCGGCGTCGCGTCTCGGCGTGACGCCCTCGGCGCTCAGCCACACGATGCGGCACTTCGAGGAGCGCCTCGGGTTCCGATTGCTGAACCGCACGACGCGGAGCGTCTCGCTCACCCATGCGGGCCTGCGCCTGCTCGACCGGCTTCGGCCGGCGGTGGAGCAGATCTCTCGGGGGCTGGACGACCTCAAGGGCGAGCAGGAGCACCCCTTCGGACACCTGCGCCTTTATGTGACCCATCTCTTCGGCGCGGCGGTCATCGCCCCCATCTGGGCGCGCTTCTTGTCGACTTTTCCCGACGTCCAGCTCGAAATCCACGCCGACGCGGCGCCGGCCGACATCGTCGCGAAGGGGTTCGACGCCGGGATCGGGCCGAAAGACTGGGCCGCTGCGGACATGATCGCCGTTCGCGTGATGGGGCCGATGAGGGTGGCGGTCGTCGGCGCGCCGGCGTATTTCGCGCGGTGGCAGCCGCCGCGCACGCCCAATGATCTGGCCCGCCACAGCTGCGTCCAATATCGCCGGGCGGCCGACGGCACGATGTTCGAGTGGGCATTCGAGCGGCACGGCAAGTCAAGGCGGATATCGGTGGATGGCCGGGTTATCGTCAACGATACCGATTTGGCGGTTCGCGCGGCCGTCGACGGGTTGGGCATCGCGTACGCGGCCGCGGCTGTGGCCGACCCGTTTCTGCGCTCGGGGCAGCTGGTTCGCGTGCTGGAGGACTGGTCGCCCTCCTTCGAAGGGTTCTTTCTTTACTATCCCGGCCACCGGCAGGTGCCGGTCGCGCTGCGCGCCCTCATAGATATGCTGCGCACCGCCCGCGGGTCGGCGCTGGCCAAAGGTTCGCTCGAGAACTCCTTGGCGGCAGACTAACCCCGCCGAGAGGCGCCCGGCAGCCGCAGATCCCCCGAGTGCGAACGCCTGCCGATGCGGGGGCATTCATGAAAGTCTCTCATCGCCAAATCAAATTCAGAGCGATTGAGTAGCGCCCATTCCTACCGCATTTCCCGAGGCGAAGTTGCGGACCGGGCAGCGGAGCAGTCGCTGGGCAACCCGGGCGTCACCCCTCGAACGCGGAGCTTTTAAACATGCCGGAATATGACAGTCACCATCTGTCCAGCCTTCGTGCCGCGCTTTTGGACCATCCGATTTACACACACGTCGCTTCGGTCGCCGATCTCAGGAGATTCATGGAAGACCATGTTTTTGCGGTCTGGGATTTCATGTCGCTGCTGAAGCGGCTTCAGCAGGACATGACGTGCATAACGGTGCCGTGGTTCCCGGCGGACAATGCAAAGGCCGCACGCCTGATCAATGACATAGTGATTGGCGAGGAGACGGATGTCGGTCCGGATGGCTCCTATATGAGCCACCTCGCTCTCTACCTCCGCGCCATGCGGGACGTCGGCGCCAGCACGCGCCAGTTCGAGAAGTTCCGTTCGCTCGTGCTGGTCGGCGTTCCGGTCGAAGTAGCACTAATGCGGATCGGCGCGCCGCACCATGTGCAAGTCTTTGTTGCGCATACGATGGCGCTCGCCAATTCGGGCTCGACCGAAGAGGTCTTGGCAGCGTTCTTCTACGGCCGCGAAGACATCATCCCGGAGATGTTCCGCCGGCTTCTCGACACGCTCTATGACGCAAAGCACGACAACGATCGCTTGCGTCATGTCATTTACTACATCGATCGACACATCGAACTCGATGGCGACAGTCACGGCCCCATGGGGCGCGAACTGCTGAGCGACCTGATTGCGAACTCGCCGCACAGAGGCGAGCGGGCCCTGCAAGCCGCGTGCAGCAGCATCGAGGCTCGCATCCGGCTTTGGAACGGCACATTGAGCAAGCTCCGCAACGGCTACAGCGAGGGGCGATTAGCCGAAACCTACGCCGCCTAACGACCCTATGTGGCGGAGCTACGGCGGTCGGTCGCATTGCAACCCATCGGTGCATCGCTGGTCTGGTCGATGCCAAAGGCGGACTTATCTTGTGGGTTCCGGGTAGCGCCGGCACCCGGAGGATACGCGGAAAATCGGCCCGACGCAGTGGGCTATGTCGCCAATTCGTCAGGGTCCTCATACGTCGATGGCGGCGTCGGCAATTTTCTCGCCAACGGCCATGTGCTCAGCCAACCTTCCCAACGGCAAGGTCCCATGACGCTGCTACTCAATCCCGGCAAAGCGGCATAGCATGCTCACGTGGTCAAAAAGCCGGAAGGAGGTTGCCATGCCGAAATTTCTAGCGAGAGTGACCTTGAACGCCGAAGGCGTGCGGCTTCTGCGCCAGGATAAGGGCTCGGGCCGCCGAGCCGCGGTGACGCGAGCAGTCGAGGCGGCGGGCGGCAAGGTCGAAGCCTTCTATTTCGCCTATGGTCAGGACGATACCATCATCATTGCAGACTATCCCGACACGGCGTCGGGGACCGCCGTGTCGCTCGTAGGCAATTCGACGGGCGTCGTGCGTGTCAGCATGACGCCGCTCATCACGGTCGAGGAGATGGACCGCGCGGTCGACAAGGCTACGACCCTGCCTTCGCCGGGGCCGGCGCGCTGAACGAAGTCGCGCCGCTCTTCCATGGTTTGACTCAGGTTTCCGCAGAGAGAACAATGAGCAGCGAAGCGATGAAATTTTGGTCACGCCATCAATGGGGGAAAGTGCCATGAACCTCGGATTGCAAGGCAAGCATGCGATCGTGACTGGCGGCAGTCGAGGCATCGGCAAAGCCATTGCGCGGGAATTGGCTCGCGAAGGGGTTGATGTGGCGATCGTGGCGCGGAGCAGGGGGGATCTGGACGCGACGGCGCGCGAGCTGGGTGCCGAGACGAACCGGCGCGTCGTTCCCCTCGCAGCCGACGTCACCAGCAAAGAGCAGGTGGACCGCATGGTCGCCGAGGCGGCGCAGCAACTGGGCGGCGTGCACATCCTGGTCAACAGCGGGTCCCACCCGGGTGGCTCGACGACCGCGACCGGCCCGATCGAAAGCGTCGTCGACGAGGATTTGATCGAGGATTTCAACGTGAAATATGTCGGCGCGCTGCGCTGTTCCCGCGCCGCCATCCCGTTCATGAAGACGGCGGGCTGGGGCCGCATCATCAACATCAGCGGCGGCAACGCCCGCAACGCCGGCAATCTCAGCGGCGGCGCCCGCAATGCCGGCCTGGTGCACATGACAAAAACGCTGGCGGTCCAACTGGGCCGTCATGGGATCACGGTCAATTGCATCCATCCCGGCACGACCCGCACCGAGCGCACGCCTAGCCTGCTCGCTGCCCGCGCCGCCCAGCTGGGCGTATCCCCCGAAGAGGCGGAGCGGCAGGACTTTGCTCCGGACTCGCCGCGCGGCAATGCCATCTGCCGCATGGTGGACGCCTCGGAGGTCGCGTTCGTCGCGGTCTTCCTGGCCTCGGAAAAGGCCTGGGCAGTCTCCGGCGAACTGTTGTCGGCAAGCGGCGGGGCTGGGCGGTCGGTATATTACTAAGCAGCGACACGGCGGGTAGCGACTACGCTGACCGGCTCACCGCGGCGGTTCGTGACGGGCGACCCGGCTACCGCTGCTTTGGGTGGAAAGCGGTAATTCCCGATTTGCCCAGTCGGTGGTGCAGAGGATTTGAGCCGCGATTCGCTGGCGTCGTGTCTAGACGGCTCATCGTCGGTAGCAATCGGGGTAAAACATCACCTAAACCGCAGGCTTAACCGGTCGCATGCGGCGTGGTTCACGCCTTGTCGAGCCAGACCGTATCCAAGCGCACGACGTCGAAGATGCCGAAATAGGCGTCCGGGTTGAGACCTTTGACGTAACTGTACCAGATCTCGTTGATCCGTTCCCAGGCGACCGGCAGCAGCGGCGGGTCCTGCTCCATGATGGCTTCGGCCTGGTGGACCAGTGGCAGACGCTTGGCGGGATCGATTTCCCGGTCGATCCGCGCGGTCAGCGTCTGGAACTCCATGTTGTCCCAGAACGAGTAGTTCTGGGGGCCGTCCTTGCCGTACCAAGCACTGAACGAGTCCGAGGGATCGAGCAGGGTCCCGACGACGGCCCCGATCGCCAGGTCGAAATGCCCGCTTGCGGCGTCGTCGAACCATACCGATTCGACCACCGTGCGCAGGTTGCACTGGACATTCAGTGCCTCTTTCAGCATCGCCTGGATCGCTTGCGACCACAGTTTGAAGATCGCGATGTCGCGGACCATATAGTCCAAATCATTAATACCGTTTGGATAACCTGCTGCGGCCAGCAGAGATCGGGCTTCCTTGATCGAGGCTGCGGGATCGGGCTGGTAGCCGAGCCGTTTCGCGAGCTCCTCCTTGGGCGTGGCATATTCCGAGAAGGGGTAGATGAAGCTGCCCGGCGACATCGGGGCGACATCCTTGACTACTTCGGCCAGGACCGGCCGGTCGAGAGCGAGGTGCATGGCGCGGCGCACCCGCGGATCGTCGAGCGGTTTTTTCTTGTTGTTGAGATAGGTCGCGTGAATCACGCTCTGGTTGTAATTCGCGGTCGACAAGCCGGGCGTGGACTGGGCTTTGCGCATCGTAACCGGGTCCGTGATACGCACATAGTCGACCCGCCCAGAGAGTATTGCCGAACCCATCTCCGGCGAAAACGGCAGCACGTGATAGAACTCGATCCCGTCGAGATACGGCAGCCCCTTGTTCCAGTAATTCGGGTTCCGCTCCATCACCCAGACTTCGTTCTCGACGCGGCGAACGCTGTGAAACGGGCCGGTGCCGGGGTAGGTGACCAACTTCCGCAAATTGTAGTTGTTATCTTCCAGCGTCTTTTTGCGAACGATGACATTCCAGCCGCTTGCGAACGCCGACATCATGAAGCTGATCGGGCGGGGCTCCGACAGCTTGAATTCGACCGTGTATTTGTCGCGCGCGTTGATCTCGCTAACCGCCTTGAACAGGACGCTGCGCGGAATGCTGATCCCGGTGGGGGGCTTGGCGATGCGATCGTAGGTGGCCTTCACGTCCTCCGAAGTCAGCTCGGCGCCGTCGTGGAATTGCACGCCCTGGCGCAGATGGAACGTGTACGTCCGGCCATCCGGGGCAATCTCCCAGCTATGCGCCAGATCCGGGATAATCGTCTTGGCGCCATCGTTGGGATCGTGCCGGATCAGATTGTCGAACATGCAGGCTTCGGCCCCAAGAATGAAGATGGTACCGGCCTGGTGAATATCGAAATGCGGCGCACGTAACGGCATGCCATGGCGCAGCACGCCGCCGGATTTGGCGTTGGGCTCCGGCGCCTTGAGCTTGAACGCCGAACCATCGAATTTTTCCGGCAGCGGCGCGGCCATGGCAAAGGAGGGAGACAGCCCGGAGGCGCCGGCCGCCACGGCCACGCTGCTTTTCAAAAACTCGCGGCGGCTCCACCACGGACGGACGCTATATGGGCCGGTCATGACATTTCTCCCCTTGGCTCTTTTCTCGTCTGAGCACGCCGTGGTCAAATTGTCTGCTCCCCGGCAAAATGTGAGCGAGCCCGCAGGTGTCACTGTTGAAATGCGGGTCCCGGTCACGCCTTGTCGAGACAGAACGTATCCTCCCGGACGATGTCGTAGACGGCAAAAGCGCCTTGCGGCCTGAGGCCCTTAAGCCGACATTCACCGGATTCCGCGTCATTGCGAGGCTAGGATCACTTCCTCGGGCATCTTGCGCAACGGCAAATCGCGTAGCGCGTCCGCCCAGGCGGCTAAAACCAAATGGGCGCGAACCGACGCAGCGGGCACCTCGGATGGGCTGATCAGCGTTCTGGGCCGGCCGTTCGGGCACTCGGGCTCGAACGGCTGGAAACGGTCGAGACTCCTCGTTTCGGGGTAAGGGCGGGAAGCTGGACTCGGCACGTCGCCGCGATAGGTAGAGGGGCTGCATCTAAGGGTCGCGCCTGATAACGCCCAAGCGGCCGGATGGAGCCTCGCTGTGCCGGTTTTCAGGCGCTCCCGACAGGCCCTGCGAGCGGCGCCAGGACGACATGGCCGAAGGCGGTGTTGGATGCAGGCACATGATAGAAACGCCGTTCTTCCCGAACCCGATCGCCGAGTGCGCCCCTCATAATCAGCCACATCACCAGTTCGATGCCCTCGGATCCGGCATCGCGGAGGTATTCGATATGCGGTATACGGGCGAGGCGGTCTGCATCGAGCGTCAGGTCGTCGAGAAACGCCTTGTCGAAGTCGCTGTTGATCAGGCCGGCCCGCGGTCCCTGAAGCTGGTGGCTCATCCCTCCTGTACCCCATACCTGGACGTTGAGGTTATCCGGGTAACTCTCCACCGCTTTCCTGAGGGCCGTGCCAAGGGCGTAGCAACGCGCCCCACTCGGCGGTGGGTACTGGATGACGTTAACCGCTAGTGGAATGACCCGCGCCGGCCATCTGGCGGGGGTGCCGAACATCAGCGAGAGCGGAACTGTCAGGCCATGATCGACATCCATCTTGTTCGCGATGGTGATGTCGAACTCATCGAGAACCAACGACTGGGCAATGTGCCAGCCAAGATCGGGAGCGCCTTCCACAATCGGGACCGGACGCGCGCCCCAGCCTTCATCGGCCGGCTTGAACTCCGCAGCGCATCCCAGTGCGAAGGTCGGAATCAGATCGAGGCTGAAGGCGGTCGCATGATCGTTGTAGACAAGGATGACGACGTCGGGCGTGTTGCTAGACATCCATTCCCTCGTGGCTTTGAATCCATCGAACAAGGGTTGCCAGTAGGGTTCCCCTGTCTTGCCAAGATCGATGGCCGCGCCGATGGCGGGGACGTGGCTGCAACCAATTCCGGCTGAGATCCGGGCCATCACAAGCCACCTTCCGCTGGGTTGGTCGGTTGCGGCATGGCAAGCGGCGCGCCCGGTGCCCGGCCCCCACGCACCATCATCGCCGTGTAGCTCTCGGGGGTCATGCCGGTCATGCTCGCCGCAAGCTGAACGAACGACTTGCCGTCCGTTGCGCCGATCTTGCCAAGGAAATAAATGTTTCCGCCTTCAGCGATCATGGCGTTGTAATCGCGACGCAGAACGGCCGACTTTTGCGTTTCGGTAAGATTCCACTCGCTGAGGTAAGCTTCTTCGCCAGCCTTAAACCGATCACGATTGGCTGGATTTAGCAGCGACATGCAAAACTGGTTGAGATGATAGCCACGGCGAGATTGCTCACCATCGAACACCGTCGTGCCCGCTATTCCCGAATATTCCCTTCTCATTGTCGTAAATCCTCTCCGTGCTTTGCATGTATCGGCTCGGACTTAACCGCACGGCACCCCGACGCGGGTCGGGGATACCTTGGCCCAGCGCAAACGAAGATCTTTCAACCGTCCACCGTTTCGCCTGAAGGCACCTTCACCGTCCGGGCGCGGTAGACCTCGTCGAAGCTGACGTCCTTCTCAGCGTTGGTGAAGCCGCCCCAAGCGCTGGCATAAGCCGCGGGCGCATCTACGCCCGGCGGGATTGTGCCTTCGTCGCGCAGCGCAATAGCCGCACGCAGCAAACGGCGGCGGGTCCGAGCAACCATGATATCGCTAGGGACCAGATGTTTGGAATCATGATCGGTGATAGGTCCCATGCTCTCGGTGATGCAGACGTCTTGAATCTCAAGACCCTCTATCCCGGTAAAGCTCTTGGTTCGCTGGACCTCGCGGTCGATCCGGTAATCGTTCGTGCGGTTGGAAGCCAAACGCCAGCGTCCGTACCAGTCGGTCGTATTGGGCAAATACTCGTAGTTGAATGAGATGCCGGGCGCCCCTCCCAACAGCTTATGCTTGTCTTCATTGTCGTACGTCGACAGGACAAAGCGCTTGTTGGAGATGCAGAACAACATGGTGTGTGTATCGTCCATCGGGACGAAAGCCCGCGCCACGCGATCGCGACCGAGTGGCGTGGGGGGCGGCTGCGTCCAGAACGGCAGGCTGAAGCTGGCGAAGCGCCAATTCAGGTGCTGCTCGTCCTGCTCGCGGAAAGCGCCGTAAAGGACGCCAACCTCGGTATCCACCACCTTATATTTGGGCGCGCGATTGGCGAGAGTCGGATCCTCGCTATGCGCCAAGCCACCGTGCAGGAAACCGAGGTGCGATGTGTCGATCTCGCCCTCCAAGGCCTGGAGATAATTGCATTGCCGCTGCATGCACCAGATGCTCCGCTCTTCGTCATCCAGCTCGAGCGCCTGGAAGCCGGGAAGCTCGGGCGGGGTCTCCCACGGCCCCATATAGACCCAGATGAGTCCCGCACGTTCCCGAACATTGTAGGCCTTCGCCTTGATGCGGTTGTGCGTGGCCAGCGGACCCGGCAGGTTCGGGGCATCGACACAGTTGCCTTCGACGTCGAACTTCCAGCCATGATAGACGCAGCGAATTCCATTATGCTCGTTGCGGCCGAAGAAAAGCGATGCGCAGCGATGCGGGCATTTTTGGTCCATAATACCGACGCGGCCCGATGAATCGCGGAAGGCGATTAACTGCTCGCCGAGCAGTTTGAGCCGCAACGGCGGCCCATCCGGCGCCAGTTCAGACGACATGACCGCCGGGATCCAGTATTGCCGCATGAGCTCACCCATCGGCGTTCCCGGACCGACCCTGGTCAGGACTTCGGAATCCGCTGCCTTAGTCATTTACCTTTCCCTTCCTCTCGGCGGCCTCGCAAGGGGCGCTTGCGCTTCTATTGAAGGCCGGGATGAAACTAGCGGCCGCCATGATGCCGGCGGCTTCCGCATTTATTTTTGATCGAGAGGGACGCGACGCTATGGAAAAGGCAGAATAGTTATTATCAGGAAGTTTTCATTGGGCCGGCGGTGCGGGAGCGTTATTTGCGTTTTGCGATGTTAGTTCGGCAACCAAGTTATTCCGATAGAACTGATGCAGCAATTATTTCATGCGGCGTCGGTCGCCGTTGCCGAGGCGACCCAACCGAGGAGAAACGATCATGACTGCTTCCGCGAAAGGCACGGCGCTGGTGACCGGCGCCTCCTCCGGGATCGGCGCGATCTATGCCGACCGGCTTGCAAAACGCGGCTACGACCTGATCCTGGTCGCCCGCAACCGAGACCGACTCGTACGTCTTGCGAATCCCTTAGAGACCGAGACTGGACGGTTAGTGGTAATCATCGCTGCCGATCTCACTGAGAAGGAGGATGTTGTCCGGATCGAGACTCTGCTGCGTACCGACTCGCGGATCACGCTGCTCGTAAACAATGCCGGTTTCGGCGCGGCGGCGTCGCTGCTTGAGGCAGATATTGCAAAGATGGAGGCGATGATCCGCCTGAACGTGAGTGCGCTGAACTCGACTTACCTATGCTGCCGTGCCGAGCTTCGTCGCGCGGGGTGGCGGGACGATCATCAACATCGCCTCGATCGTGGCGATTTGTCCGGAGATACTTAACGGCGTCTACGGCGGGACCAAGGCATTTGTGTCGGCTTTCACCCAGTCGCTGCAGCATGAGCTCGGCCGGAAAGGCATGCGGATCCAAGCTGTATTGCCTGGGCCGACCGCGACCGGCTTTTTCGATGTCGCCCGGCTGCCAATCGAGCAGTTGCCAAGCGAGATCGTGATGTCGTCCGAGGATATGGTGGACGCCGCGCTCGCCGGTCTCGATCAGGGCGAGGTCGTCACGATCCCAGGACTGCACGACAAGCCGGAGTGGGATCGCTGCGACGCAGCTCGCCGCGCCATGGCAGAGCGTGCCATGAGAGCGGTTCCGACACCCCGCTACAACGTCGTTCGAACGCCGCCAACAACCGGCTGACGAGGTCGATCCAGCGATGAGTGGGATCGCACCGATGGGCCGCAAATAGTCGGCCTGGCCGGATCAAATTGGGGGAAGCGCCATGTCCGACGAATACGATTTCATCGTGGTCGGCGGCGGATCGGCGGGAGCGGTCATCGCCTCGCGGCTGTCGGAAGAGCGATTATCAGGAGGTTTTCATTGGGCCGACGGAGTGGGGGCGTTAGTTGCGTTCTGCGATGTCAGTTCGGCCATCCAACTATTCTGATACAACTCAGATATCATGGTGCGCAGCCATGCCACCCGAGCGTCATGATGAAAGCGCCGATGCCAATATTGTTTCACGGCAAATTCCGGGACGTGGATTGGCGGGTCAAGCACCTGGAGATTAACCAGGCCTGAGAAAAACGCGGCAACAGCCCGTGGAACTGTGGCGATTAGATCGGTGCGGGCCACCACGAACGGCACGCTCATAACATGCGGGATGCGCAGCACGCAGCGGCGCTCAAAGCCCCGCCTGGCCAAGGCGTCCTCGAACAATTCCTGGCTGCTTCCTTCCAATGTCACTACGACATGATGCGCCTCGAGAAAGGCCTCAAGCGTCAGGCCATTCTTGATCAAGGGGTGGCCGGCGCGCGCGAGACAGGCGAAACCGTGCTTGAAAAGCGTTTGTTGCATCGTTGTTGGCCGCGCCAGGTCGGGAAAATAGCCAATGGCGAGATCGACCTCCCCGGCTTCCAGCGCATCCTCAAGGTGCCGGGGTCCCACGACCGTAGAGCGAAGATTTACACTGGGTGCATCCTGCGCCAGCCTGGCGACCACGCGGGGGAGAAGCAGCGTTTCGCCAATGTCCGAAGTCGCGACCGTGTAGGGCCGAATTTCCGTGGCGGGATCGAAGCTTACCGTATCCAGTATCTCCCCCTTCACCGCCGCAAGCACCCGTTGAATTCGGCTCTTTCAGCGCCAGAGCGCGGGGGGTCGGCTGCATGCCGTTTCCGGAGCGTACGAAGAGTTCGTCCTGAAGGATCTCTCTGAGCTTAGCCAGCGAACTGCTAATCGTCGGCTGACTCACGTTCAAGGCCTTCGCGGCATTCGAAAGGGTACCTTCGCGCAGCACGCCATCGAGCACGAGCAGGAGGTTGAGATCGAAGTTGCGGAAATTGGTCACAGTTCGAGGTTCCTTCGGCAGCCCTGTTATCCGACATTTGCCAGATCCCGGCGGTTTCGAGCTCAGGATCCCGCCCTTGAACAGGCTGAACAATGGTAAACCGGCCGCGGCAGCGGTGCCCGAACGCAGGACCGCATTCGTCGGGTGGCAGCGCGGCGTACCTCTCCGGTGATCGTCTCCGCATTCGCCCGCGATGCCGCAGGGCACAGCCATTGGAGTGTTGCCTTGCGCATCAAAAGGTCTCTTTGGGGTCACCACGAGTTATCGCGCCGCTGAACTCCAACGACAGGGTAATACTCGAACCCGACAGATCTCCAGCGTGTCTTGGAACGGCCGGAATTCGGCGCAACCTTGTCGCCCGGGCGGGTGCCGGTAAAGAACTGCGTTGCACCCATTGCCGTCGATCGGTGCAGAGCGAGCGGCTCCCAAGCGGGCGCTCATGCCCGTGTAAGGGAGTTGGCGACGACGAAAGCTATGGAGCCAAAGACGGGACCGGTTTCGGTACAATTTTGTTTGCGTTGCTCTACTCACATGAAGGCCTGTTGACAATTTAGCAAAATATGTTAAGGTCGGCAGTTGCCAATTCATTCGGGAGTTGTCGCCGTGAACGGTGGCGGATTATCGCGCTATTGTCGGTGTTGGCGGGCCCCGCCCGCGGTCTTTCGATTTTTGGCGAGACCCGAGCCTGATCTTGACCTGATGAAACAGGTGGAACAGGTGACAATGCCGGGTTGGAAAGACCGGCTTGGCGCTTTCGAACTTCCGAGCGTCGGGATCAGAGACGCGGTAGAACTCCTAATCTACCGGTCCCACCCGGCGGTTCCACGAACCGGGCCGCATGCGCTGCCGAGCCGTTGCTCTGCCACATTCGCCGGGATTGATACATAATTGCGAAAAAAAGAGTAAATAAAGACCAGCTCGCGTGGTTAACTGGGAACGCGCTGCAGCGGGTCGGATCGGGAATACCGAGGAGATGCACATGACCGGTTTCGCTGAAGTGTTGCGCTGGACGGCACTGGTAATGCTCAGTTGTGTCGTACCGTTCGGCATCTTTGTCGGGCGGAACAACATTCGCGCCTTCAGACGCGAAATTGTGCGCGACCTGGAACGGCTGTTCAGCTTTGCGAGCCTGCCCAACGGCGCACCTTTGATCATCCCCTCCTTCGAGCTCGTAAAGTACAAGTACGATCCCGAGTTGAATCCCGAGCGCGACTTGCACGATGATCCACACAGGTTCGCCTACTATCTGCTGCCTGTCGCGATCTACATCATCTTGACGGCCCTTGGGTTCCGCATGGCATTCATGCCGGACGTGGCGCCTATGCCCAACTACTTTGCCTTCCCGATCAGTGTTCCCGATGATTTGGCAACCGCCGATCGCCCTTTCCTCGGCGCCCTGACCTACACCTTCATCGGCAGCTATATCTGGACGATTCAGTATTTGGTCCGCCGCATATCGAATTTCGATCTCGCGCCGATCTCGTTCTTCCAATCGATCGGCCACATACTGCTCGCCGTATTCACGATCGCCGCAATCTGGCACAGCGAGATCTTCGCCTCGCTGGGTCCGCATGCGATGGTTGTCATCGCCTTCCTGGTCGGTTTCTTTCCGACCCTGTGCATGGACGCGCTGATGGCCAAATTCCCTTGGTTGCGGCTGCGGCGGGTCAGCCCGGAAAGCCGAACCCTGCAGGAGGAGTTTCCGCTCGACATGATCCTCGGCATCGACCCGTTCATGAAGCTGCGCCTTGCCGAGTTCGAGATCGAGGACGTGCAGAACCTGGCGACGATCAACCCGATTCAGATATTTGTCGAGACCCCCTACGGCCTCTACGAGGTGATTGATTGGGTCGCGCAGGCGCAGCTGATCCTGGCAGTCGGCTCCGCCCGCACCCTGCGGCTTCGCGAACTGAATATCCGCACGATTTTCGACCTCGAAAGGGCGTTGGACAGTCCGGCAGTGCAAAGGCGGCTGCTGCCAGCGCTCATCGGAGAGCCGCCCACGCCAGGCGAGACGATACAGTCGCCAGCCGGCGGCTCAGGAGGCAAACCACACCAGCCCGTGGCGCCCGGCAGCAGTGAAATGCAACTTGATCCGGCGGTCGAGCTCGACTTGCTGGTCGCGATCATTCGCGACGATCTGCACGTTCAGCGGTTGCGGCAGATCTGGGACGTAATCAGCGATCGCCTGCAGCAGCGCCCGGTCCTGCCGGCGAATTTACCGGTCCGGAACGTGCAGCTCCCGGCGGCCGCGGAATGACCCCGGACGAGCCTCAGGCCGCCTTCAGAGCCTCGTATACGCCGCGTTCGAATTCGCCGTAGATCTTGACGGTTTTGTGATCGGCGAAAGGCAGGATCTGGGTCAGAATCACGCCGGTGACGTGCTTTTGCGGGTCGATCCAATAGTAGGTGTTGAAAAGCCCGGCCCAAGTGAGAGACCCGGCGCTGCGGCCATTGGGACCCTGCTGGGCGTTGACCACAGAGGCGAGGCCGTGTCCGCATCGGACGCCGGGGAAGAGATCGACATCGTTCGAGAGTTCCGGCATTGCCGTCTTCATGACGCCGAGCTGGAGATTGGCGATCTGATTTTGCCCCATTTGCGTGACCGTCTCGGGCCGCAGCAGTTCGGCGCCGTTGAAGCGGCCCTGGTGCAGAAGCATTTGCAAGAACGCGAGATAGTCGCGCCCGGTCGACAACAGGCCGCCGCCGCCGCTGAAGAACTCGCGGTGCGATATCTCCATCGTGATCGGCTCCAAACTTCCGTCTGCTTCGCGGCGATGCACGCGGACAAGACGAGACGCCTGGTCGGCGGAAGGAACAAAACCCGTGTCCGCCATGCCGAGCGGGGCAAATATATGGGCGCTGAAATAGGCATCGAGCGACTGTCCGGCGACCGCTTCAACTGCGCGCCCGACCCAGTCGATGTTGATGCCATACTCCCAGCGTTCGCCCGGATCGAATACCAGGGGCAGGTGCAATGCCGCGAGCTTGCCCGTGAGGAAGGTGGGCATGCCGGTTGCGGCGACATAGCGGATCAGCTCCGGGTCCCAGACCTCGTAACCAAAGCCGGCTGTGTGGGTCAGCAGATGGCGCAACGTGATCGGGCGTTTGGCCGGGCGCAGTCGCGGCGCGCCCGAGGCATCGAAGCCCTCGAGGACCTGGGGCGCGGCCAATTCAGGGAGCACGTTGCCGATCGGCTCGTCGAGCTGGAGCTTGCCCTGCTCGACGAGCTGCAGCGCCGCGACCGAGGTCACCGCCTTGGTCATCGACGCGATGCGGAACACGCTGTCACGGGTCATTGCCGGGCCGTCGTCAATGTCGCGCAGGCCAAACGCGCCCTCGTACAAGACGCCCGCGTCGGTCGCCGCTAGTGCAACGACACCCGGCACCTCCTTGGCTTCGACGGCTCGGCTCAGGGCTGCATCGATGCCGGTGGGTGGTTGCATTGGTTCCTCCTTGCGCAGTTACCGCTAATTCGCCGCCAATTCGCTCCGCAGCGGTGTGGAGCGCGTCCCGCGCAGCGCCAGCAGTCCGGTCGCCGCGGCGGCGATCACCGCAAATAGGCAGGCGCTCAGAAAGATGTGCGTCGGCGCCATTTTCAGAGAGAGCAGGTAACCGCCCAGCACCGGCGCGGCGATGCCGCCCAAGCGGCCGATGCCGAGCGCCCAGCCGAGGCCGCTGGTGCGCATGCGCGCCGGGTAGAGCTTGCCGCAGGTCGCGTTGGCGCCGGTCTGGCTGCCAATGATCGTCATCCCGCAAAAGAAGATGACCGCGAGCAGGATCGCGTAAGGCAGCACGACCAGCGAGATCACCGCGATAAACACAGCGCCGATCGCGTAGTGAAACGCAAGCGACCGTTCGGGACCGACGCGGTCGATCAGCAGACCGAGGTAGAGAACCGCGAAGATCGCGCCCAGATCGCGGAGGCTCGAGGCAAACACTGCCTCGGCCGGCGTCATGCCGATCAGATGCAAGACCTCCGGCATCCAGTAGCCGAACAGGAACAGATTCATCAGGCTGCAGAAGAAGATCACCCAGAGCAGGATGGTTTGTAGTGCAAAGCCCTTGCCGAACAGCATCTTGATCGGATTTTCATGGGCGACGTCGACCGCGTGCACCTCCCCTTGCCCCGCGGCGATATCGAGGCGTTCGAGGAGCGCCCTCTGACGTGCTGACAGACTGGATTTGCGGGCGAGAAAGCGCGGCGATTTCGGCAGCCACAACACCAGCACCGGGACCAGCACCAGTGGGAATACCCCGCCCAAACCGAAAATGATCGGCCAGCCGAAATGCGGCAGCAGCAGGGCCACGATCTGCCCGCCGACAAACCCGCCGATCGGCGCCCCGGTGAAGGTTGCCATGATCATTGTCGCGCGCAGCCGGTGCGGCGCATAGTCGCCGGCCAGGGTGGCCGCGCCAGGAAATGCGCCGCCGATCCCGAGCCCGGTGAAGAACCGCAACACGGTCAGCATCAGCAGGGAGGGAGCAAAGGCGCTGAGCAGCGAGGCGACGCCGAAGATCGTAACGCTGGCCAGCAACAGCGGCTTGCGGCCGACCCGATCACCGATCGGCCCGGCCGAAAGGGCGCCGACCAGGATGCCGATGCTCGACCACAGGAACGCCGTCGTGAAGGCCGGTCCCGGCAGGCTCCAGACATGCGTCAGGGACGGCACCGCCCACGCGACCGAATTGATGTCGTAGCCGTCGCAGATCTGAATCAACGTGCAGAGTGCCGCGACGCGGATTTGCAAGCCGCCGATGCGCTGGTTTTCGAGCGCCGTCTCTGTCGCCGATAGAGCCACTTCAGCCATAGCCGTCTTCCCTTGGGCCTCCCCGCTCGCTCTGTGGCATGTTCGCGGGCGCCGCGCAAGCTCCGGATAAGGCGCCGGCGCGCGTCAGACGCGCTCTGGCGCGACCTCGGCCGCCGGCTCCGGCTTTGGCTCCTCTTCTTCAATGACCTTTTCCGGGTGCGGCTGTTCGCGCGCCCAAGGCACGGTCACGACCGCAAGATCGGGGCCGCCATGACACAGCAGTGCCCTGCGCAATTTGCGCACGCGCGAGCTGTCCAATAGCAGGTAGTCCCACCAATGTTCCTTCGCGATCTCGGGGATTACGACAAAGATCGGACGGCCCGGATGCTGCGCTTCGATCTCGGAGATATGCTTGAGCAAACGCCCGGCAAAACTCCGATAGGGCGAGGGGAAGATGATCAGCTCCGGCGGCGTCAAGCCGGCCTCTTGCGCGGGGCGTTCGACATCGTCGCGCCATTGCCCGCGCAGTCGGCCCAGATGTTCTTTGGCATCGGGTCCTTCGAGCTTTGTCAGATGGATCGCCACCACGTGCGACGATAAGATCAGTGAATAGCGCACCGCCTTTTCGGCAAGCCGGTCCCAGCGCTGCAGCGGCATCACCGCAATCGGTGACGGTAGATCATGTAGACTGGCCGGTCCGTCCTCGCGAAGCTGCTGATCGATCAGGTCGTAATATCGCTTGATGGCTTTGAGCAGGGCCAACACCAACGGAATGGCAATGACCGTGATCCATGCCCCTTCGACAAACTTCGCGGCGAGGATCACGGCGAGCGCGGCCCCGGTCGCCAACGCGCCAGCGCCATTGATCCCGAGCCGCAAGGGCCGCCCTTGCTGCCGATGCCAATGCACCGCCATCCCGAGCTGCGAGAGCGTGAAGGCGAGAAAGGCGCCGACCGCGAATAGCGGGATCAGCCGATCGGTGATGCCGCCAAACACAATGAGCAGCGCTCCGGCGGTGAGGGTCAGCCAGAGGATGCCGACCGAGTAAACCAGCCGGCGCCCGGGCACGGTGAAGGCGCGCGGCAAATACGCATCTTGCGCGACGATCCGGCAGAGTTGCGGAAAGGCGACGAAGCTCGTATTTGCGGAAAGACAGAGGACGGCGAGCAGGCTTCCGATCGCGATGTAATAGACGGCCCCACGCCCGACGACCGCCGCCGCGATCTGCGACAACACGCTCTGGTAGCCGGGCTGCGATTGGTCCATCGCGACCACCCGGTAAGCGGGTGCAAGATACGCAATGGCGGCGAGCAACGCGGCCAAGGTCAATACGATCGCGGCCAGGGTGTGGTGGGCGTATTTTGCGGTTGGATCGCGGAACGCGCTCACTCCGTTGCTGACGGCCTCGACCCCGGTCATGGCCGTGCAGCCGCTCGCAAACGCGCGCAGCAGCAGCCACAATGTCACTGCCTCGCTTGCCTCAGGGAGTGGTGGAGGCGGCACAACCGGGTGCGGATTTCCCACTGCACCGAGGGTCTTCATGATCCCGAGCAGCAAGAGCCCGCCAAAGCTGGCGACGAACAGATAAGTCGGCACCGAGAAGATGATCCCGGCTTCCATCGTGCCGCGCAGATTGAGGATCGTGATCAGTGCGAGGATTCCCAGGCACAGTGGCAGTGTATAGGGGTGCAGCTGCGGGACCCCCGAAGTCAGCGCTCCGACCCCAGCCGAGATGCCGACCGCTACGTTCAGCACATAGTCGATCATCAGCGCAGTCGCGGCGAGGAGTCCGACATTGGCACCGAGATTTTCTCTGGCGACGGTGTAGGACCCGGCATTGCTCGGATAGGCCTCGATCGTCTGCCAATAGGAGACGAACAGCATCAGCAGCAACAGAAGAACGGCCAGCATGACCGGGTGAAGCTTGCCAAGCCCGGCGGAACCGGCAGCCATCAAGATGATCAGCGCCGCCTCAGGCCCGTAGGCCGAGGAGCTGAGCCCGTCCAGGCCCATTGCTGCGAAACCCTCGAGAGTCGTGATCTTGCGCCCTTGGGCCTCGGCGTTGGCTAATCTTCGCCCGATCAGGATGTTGAGGAGATTCATTCCCTTGTGTCTCGCTCCAAGCCCCTCTGCTTTGCAAACAGGATCGAAGCGATGGATGTCCCCGCAGAGGCTCTTGGCGTCAGCGGAGGGCGACCTCATCCTGCTGATGGCGCGGCCGAAAAGTGTGCGGATGTCGCCTCAAATCTCGGGGCACAAATCAATTCATGTTCCGTGGATTGTGAGATCTCGCTATGCTTTGAGAGGCACTTCGGGCGGCACCCGCCGCCAGCGCAGAACAGTGAGGACTCCGGTGAACGACATAGCCCCGATGCGCCAGCTCAGCCCCGTCACGCGGCCGATCAGCCCGGCCAAATTCGCTCATTTCGTGCTGCGGACCGGGCAGTTCGAAACAATGGCCAAATGGTATCAGACGGTCCTCGCGGCGCGAGTAGTGTTTCGCGACGAGCGGCTGTGCTTCCTGTCGTATGACGACGAGCACCATCGCCTGGCTTTGATCAACATTCCCGGCTTACCGGTTCGCGATCCCGACGCGGTCGGGACGGATCACGTCGCCTACTCCTACAACAACCTCGGCGAGCTGCTGTCGACCTATCGCCGCCTGAAAGCGGCCGGCATAGTGCCGCATTGGCCGATCAACCACGGCGTCACCACATCGATGTACTACCGCGATCCGGACAACAACCGGGTGGAGCTGCAGATCGACAATTTCGCGACGCCGGCCGAACTCGACGGCTATTTCCACGGCCGTGCTTTTGCCGAGAATCCGGTCGGCGTGACCTACGATCCCGAGGAGCTTTGCCGCCGCTACGAGGCCGGCGAGGCGATGGCCGATTTGCTCCGCATCCCGCCGATGCCCGAAGGAAAGACCCCCTGGGACATGCTGGCGAGGCACTGATCGCTTCGAATGAGGGTTCCGATGCGGGCAGCACCGCAGCGACGAGACCTGTGGGACAACCCGATGGGGACGGACGGGTTCGAGTTCGTCGAATACACGGGTCCGGATCCACAGGCTCTGGCCGCGTTGTTCGAGCGGATGGGGTTTGTCGCGGCGGCGCGACACCGCTCCAAGAACGTCACCCTCTACAAGCAGGGCGAGGTCAATTTCATCCTCAATGCCGAGCCGGGAAGCTTCGCCCAGGCCTTTGCCCGGTTGCACGGACCGTCGGTCTGCGCGATCGCCTTCCGGGTCGCCGATGCTGCCAAGGCCTATGAGCGGGCGATCACGCTCGGCGCCAAGCCGGTGCACGGCAAGGTCGGGCCGATGGAGCTCAATATCCCGGCCATCGAGGGTATCGGCGGTAGCCTGATCTACCTCGTCGACCGGTACGGCGACCGGACGATCTACGATGTCGATTTTGTCCCGCTGGCCGCCAATCCGGCACCGGCCGGCGTCGGGCTCACCGCAATCGACCACCTGACCCACAATGTCCATCGCGGCCGGATGGAGCTGTGGGCCGAGTTTTACGAGCGCCTGTTCAACTTTCGCGAGGTCCGGTATTTCGACATCGAAGGCAAGCTGACCGGCCTCAAGTCAAAGGCGATGACGAGCCCATGCGGGCGGATCCGCATCCCGATAAACGAGAGCGCCGACGACAAGTCACAGATTGCCGAATACCTCGAAGCTTACCACGGCGAAGGCATCCAGCACATCGCGCTCGCCACCGCCGACATATACGCGACGGTCGAGGCGCTGCAATCGCGCGCCGTATCGTTCATGTCGGTCCCGGACACCTATTACGACGCGGTCGATAGCCGCGTGCCGGGCCACGGCGAAGATCTCGCGCGGCTGCAGCGCGACCGGATCCTGATCGACGGCGCGCCCGGCGACGGGCAGGGGCTCCTGCTGCAGATTTTCACCGAGACGGTGATCGGCCCGATCTTCTTCGAGATCATCGAGCGCAAAGGCAACGAGGGTTTCGGCGAGGGCAACTTTCGCGCCCTCTTCGAATTGATCGAGCTCGATCAGATCCGTCGCGGCGTCCTTAGGCCGGAGGCAGGGTAAAAACACCGCCCTCGCTTCCCTCGACCGAACCCATGACTGGCGAGGCCATCCGCATCCCCGAAACCACTCCGTATACCCGTGTTCGGAGTAAATGCACATTGACGCCGTCTTTGGTACGCTCCCGGCATGAGCGAGACGATTACGCAAATTCGCGCCCTGCTTTCCCAGCTAGTGTGCCGTCTCTAAAATAGCGTTACTTACTGGCTGGAGCGCGGCGAGTGCTTGTCTGGCAGCATCGATTTTGCGCAGGATGTCTTCGCCTTTGGCTTTCCAAACATAGCGTTGGGGATTTTCGTTGCGCGCGGCGAGAAACGCGGTGATGGCGTCGGCCAGTTCTCGGGTCGAGGCGAAGCTCTTCTCGGTGATGAACTCGGTGAGGTCGCGGAAGAAGCGCTCGACCAAATTCATCCAGGATGACGAGGTCGGTGTGTAGTGCATGTGAAAGCGGGCGTGGCGATCGAGCCATCGGGTGACCGCGGGATGTTTATGGGTAGCGTAATTGTCGGCGATGATGTGGATGGCGAGATCGCCCGGGGTCTCTTCATCGATGGTTTTGAGAAAGGCCAGCCACTCCTGATGGCGGTGGCGCGCCGCCAGGCGGGTAATCAGCTTGCCCTCGAGATAGTTGAGCGCGGCAAACAGGGTCAGCGTGCCATGTCGCACGTAATCGTGGGTCTTAGTGCGAATGTGGCCGATCCCCAGCGGCAAACCCGGTTGCGTGCGCTCCAATGCCTGGCATTGTGATTTCTCGTCGCAGCACAAGACCAGCGCCTTGTCCGGCGGGTTGAGATACAGCCCGATGACGTCCCAGAACTTCTCTTCAAAGCACTTGTCGTTCGACAGTTTGAAGGTGCGTGAGAGATGCGGCTTGATATCACTGGCCGCCCACAGACGCTGCACGCTGGCCGGCGAGATCCCGGCGGCGCGGGCCATCGTGCGGCAACTCCACCGCCCCAGATGGGGCGGCGGCGTCACCGCTTGCTCGAGCACTTGCTGCACCGTGACCTGGGGCAGCCACGGCTTGCGCCCGCGCCCGGCACGATCGCTCAACCCCGCCAACCGGTGCAGCGCAAAGCGACCCACCCAGCGGTTCACCGCGACGCGTGAGATCCCCAGCTGCTCGGCGATGCGCTGTTGGGTTAGACCTTGCGCACTCAACACGATGATCTCAGCACGCCGACGATCACGCACCGATACCGTCGTCGCGCGAACCCGGCGGCTCAGCTCCTCAGCTTCTTCCGCAGCTAACTCGATCTTTTGACGCGCCATAACCAAATCCCCCCAATCGCCACGCCAATATATCATCAGCACCAAATCTTGTAACCCTATTTTGGGGACGCCACACTAGAGAGCGAGACGGAGAGGGTGGAACAAGTCGCCCAGTACCACGTGCTCTCCGGGTTCGAGCTGCCTGATCTCATTTGTGATGTTGTAGACCTGTTGATGCCCGAGCTGAGAGCGGTTGAGGCGTCGATCTATCTCTACATGATCAGGCATTCAATCGTAGAAAGCGGAATTCCGTACGTCCGGGCTAGCCAACGAAGCCTTCAGAGTGGGATCGTGAGGCCGCACCGAGACGATACTGGCCGTCTGAGGTCCGACAGGCCGGCGATGGACTACAAGACTGTCCGCGAAGCTCTCAGGAACCTTGAGGTGGTAGGGGCGATCCGACAGGAGGGAGAACCTAATAATGACGGCACTCTCTACCGGGTCCTACTTCCTGAAGAGATCCCAGCCTGCCAGCGCCGCCGAGCCGAGCGGGTGTCCGCACCGGCCATTGCAGCAAGCGAGGACGAGGCTGATTTCTACAATATTCGAGAAAACCGCTTGAAGATCTACGAACGGGATAAGTTCCTCTGCACCTACTGCGGCAAGCAACTGACGCGCTTCACCGCAACTCTCGACCACATCACGCCAGTAAGCGAGGGCGGCGACAACAGCGCCGAGAATTTGAAGACCGCCTGTCTACAGTGCAATTCCCGCAAAACCGCGCGGCCCCTCGGGGATTTTCTCATAGAGATGAGACCGAGCCAGCCTTAATGGGGCGTGTTCGGACATCGCCCCTTGGCCGAGCTCGGCCCGATATGTCGGGGCAAGTGGACGTGCTTCAGCGAAGTTGATCTCTGGCGGGTAATGACACTCGCGCCGTTTACCCGCGCGACACGGCGACCAAGGCAGCGAAAGATTTGGATAAGGCAATTTCCGCGCCCTCTAT
>CAVSZA010000023.1:0-28495 GCA_963732095.1 uncultured Alphaproteobacteria bacterium | reverse complement strand
GAGCCAATTACAGAAGGGGTTGGGCTGATATGGCCTAACCCCTTCCTAATTCCCGCGGTCCCGGCAGCGGCCGGAACCTTTGCGCCATTCGGCAGCGGCTCCGCCGCGGCATATCGAAACCGACGGCCGATGCTTTGTGATATCCTGCCCCGTCACTCACAGCGGGGCCGATCCTTGCCGCTCGACATCGTCACCAGCGTCTGCCCACATGACTGCCCGAGCGCCTGCGCGCTCGAGGTCGAGCGGGTCGACGAGCCACGGATCGGTCGGGTGCGGGGGGCGACGGCACAACCCTACACGCGGGGCGTGGTGTGCGCCAAGATCGCCCGCTATGCCGAGCGCCAGCACCACCCCGCGCGATTGTCCCAGGCGTTGCGGCGGATCGGGGAGAAGGGAATAGGCGAAGCGGCGTTCGCGCCGATCTCCTGGGACGATGCGCTCGACGACGTCGCCGAAGAAATGACGCGGGCGGCCCAGCGCCACGGCTCGGAAACCGTGTGGCCCTATTACTACGCCGGGACGATGGGGCTGGCGCAGCGCGACGGCATCAACCGGCTGCGCCACGTGATGCGCTATTCGCGCGAGCATTTGTCGATCTGCAGCATGTTGTCCGACGCGGGGTGGCTCGCCGGGGTCGGGGCCAAGCGTGGCGTCGATGGGCGCGAGATCGCCAAATCCGATCTGATCGTCATCTGGGGCGGCAACCCGGTCTCGACCCAGGTGAACGTGATGACCCATGTCGCGGCGGCGCGAAAGGAACGGGGCGCGAGGCTCGTCGTCATCGATCCCTACCGCACTGCGACCGCCGAGCAGGCCGATATCCATTTGGCCCCGCTTCCCGGCACCGACGGCGCGCTCGCCTGCGCGGTCATGCAGGTCCTGTTCAAGGAAGGCTATGCCGACCGCGACTACATGGCGCGGTACGCCGACGACCCCTGGGGGCTCGAGGCCCATCTGGCCACACGCAACCCGGCCTGGGCAGCGCGGATCACCGGGCTCTCCGAAGACGAGATCCTCGGTTTCGCGCGGCTCTACGGCCGTAGCAAGCGCAGTTACATTCGTGTCGGCTACGGCTTTTCACGGTCACGCAATGGCGCCGCACAACTGTTCGCGGTCACCTGCCTGCCGGCGGCGACCGGCGCATGGTCTTATGAAGGCGGCGGCGCGCTCTATTCGAACCTTGGTCTCGTGCCGCTCGACCTCACCCTGATCGAGGGGCTGGACCGGCTCGACCCGGCGACCCGAATCCTCGACCAGTCGAGGATCGGGCCGGTGCTGACCGGCGACCGGCGCGACATCGGGGACGGGCCGCCGGTTACTGCATTGTTCATCCAGAACACCAACCCGATGGTCGTCGCCCCGGAGTTGGGCCTAGTGCACCGCGGTTTCGCGCGCTCCGACCTGTTCGTCTGCGTCCATGAGCAGTTCATGACCGAGACCGCGGCAATGGCGGACATCGTATTGCCGGCGACGACCTTCCTCGAGCATGACGACATCTATCCAGCGGGCGCCCACACGTATTTGCAGGTCGGCCGCGCGGTGTTGCAGCCCTATGCCGAATGTCGGTCCAACCATCAAGTGATTTGCGGGCTCGCTGAGCGGCTCGGAGCGCGCCACCCCGGCTTTGCGATGAGCGCGATTGAGCTGATCGACCGGACCCTGCGGATCAGCGGCCTGCCTGACGTCGGGAGCTTCCCGGATGACGGCCGGCTCGATTGCTGCCTGCCATTCAAGACCAGCCATTTTCTTGACGGTTTCGCGCATGCCGACGGAAAATTTCATTTCCGCGCCGATTGGCGGGCGATCGGCCCCGAGCATGCGCAGCTGCCTCCCTTCCCCGACCATGTCGCCGTAATCGACCAGGGTGATGCCGAGCAACCATTTCGGCTGGTCGCGGCGCCGGCGCGGTCGTTCCTCAACACGAGCTTCAACAATACGCCGTCGAGCATTGCTCGTGAGGGCCGGCCTACTGCGCTGGTGCATCCTGAGGTGCTGGCGGGACTTGGGCTGCGCGATGGCGACCGGTTGCGCATCGGGAACCGGCGCGGCAGCGTCGTCGTTCGCGCGCGCGGCTTTGACGGCATGCAGGCGCGGGTGGTGATCGTCGAAGGGCTGTGGGCGAACCATGCTTTCGAAGAGGGCATCGGGATCAATTTGTTGACGAGCGCCGATCCCGGTCTGCCGCGCGGCGGCGCCGTGTTCCACGATACTTCGGTATGGCTCAGCCCGGCGTGAGGGGCACGATGAGCGACAGCAAAAACCGGCTCCCGACCGAGGCGCGCTCCGCCGAGGTCCAACAATTTCTCGAAAAACTAAAGAAGGCGCCGCCGGCGCACCCGGGTGGCGGACGCGGGCGGTTGATCTTTGCACTCGACGCCACGGCGAGCCGCGAGCCGACCTGGGACCGCGCCTGCCGGATCCAGGGCGAGATGTTCGAAGCCACCGCCGCGCTCGGGGGGCTCGAGATCCAGCTGGTCTTTTATCGCGGCTTTTCGGAATGCAAATCGAGCAAGTGGATGACGACCGCCGCCGATCTGCACCGGGTCATGCGATCGGTCTTTTGCGTCGGCGGGGAAACGCAGATCGAGCGAGTGCTGACCCATGCGATCCGCGAAACCCGGGCCCGCAAGGTCAATGCGCTCGTCTTTGTCGGCGACGCGATGGAAGAAAAGGTCGACCGGCTGTGCCGGGTGGCCGGCGAGCTGGGTCTCCTCGGCGTCCCTATCTTCATGTTTCACGAGGGTCGAGACCGCACCGCGGCGGCGGCCTTCAAGCAGATCGCGAACCTGTCGCGCGGCGCCTACCTCAGCTTCGACCTGTCGAGCGCCGATCGCCTCAAAGAGCTGCTCGCGGCTGTCGCGGTTTATGCCGCGGGCGGCTACCGCGCGCTGACCGCCTATGGCGAAAAAAAGGGCGGAGAAATCCTGCGTCTGACCGCGCAGCTGCGCGAGTGAGCGGCGGCGATGCTCTACCTCCTCGGCGGGTTCGCGGTTCTCAGCGGCTTCCTGCTGTTGGTCTATTTGTTCGTCAACGCCGATCCGGCGCGGCTCGCCCGCGGCCTCAAGGTGACCGGCATCGTCATCGCCGTCGCCGCCGTCGCCACATTGGCGATCTCCGGACGGCTCGCCGCGCTGCTGATGCCGTTAGCCATGCTGATGCCGCTGCTGATCCGGGTGCGCAGCTTGCTCGACCGCTACCGCCCGCCGGCCGGCGGACAAACCTCGACGGTGGCGACCGCTTTTCTGCGCATGACCCTCGACCACGATACCGGGAGCATGGAAGGGACAATCCTGCGCGGCCGCTTTGCCGGGATGCGCCTCGACGAGGTGGCGCCGGGCGATCTCCTGGCATTGTTGCGCGAGTGCCGCGCGGAAGACGAGGAAGGGGCGCGGTTGCTCGAAGCCTATCTCGACCGTGTTCATCCAGATTGGCGTGAGGAGCTTGCCGGCGAACGTGCTAGCGGCGGCAGAAGCGGCGCCAGCGCGCGCTCGACAAGCGGCGGCGACATGAGTGTCGAAGAAGCCTACGCGATCCTCGGTCTCTCCTCCGGCGCCGACGCCGAAGCCATCAAGGAGGCGCATCGCCGGCTGATGGTCAAATTGCACCCGGACCACGGCGGCTCCGACTATCTCGCCACCAAGATCAACCGCGCCCGAGACGTGCTCCTGCGCCGGCGATAACGGCTTGTTGCCGTCAAACGCAGTCGAAGAAGGCGAAGCGCTCTCCGGCGCCCAGCCCCTCATAATAAACCTTCTGCAGTTTGGCGGTCCTGCCGTGGCCGGCGCATGCCCTTTTTGCGAGCTCCGTCGCTTGGTCGAGGCCGTTCATGATGCCGTCGTATCGGACCGAGACATGGGTGTCGGCGTTTTCGACGATCTGCACCGCGTCACACGCGGCGAGCTGCAAGAGTCCGACAAGGAGTACCAGCCGGCCGGCCGATAGCTTTGCGCGCAACCGAGGCCCGCCGGTATTGCGCTTCTGCCATCTGCGTACCTGAAGTATATGTTGTTTATGATATGTAATGATCATAATCTATCGCCTGCCTCCGTGCTGGAATCGTTCTACGACGGGCAACTAAAGTCGGGCAATGGCGGGACAGCCGGAAGCCGTCTATGCGCCTAAACGTGTCACGTCAGGCGCTGGTCCCGTTCGTCGTCGCTTGTGCGATGTTTATGCAGAACCTCGATTCGACGGTGATCGCCACCGCATTGCCGACGATCGCCCAATCTCTCGGTGAGAGCCCGCTGCGGCTCAACGTGGCGATCACGTGCTATCTGCTGAGCCTTGCCGTATTCATCCCGATCAGCGGCTGGACTGCCGACCGGTTCGGGGCGCGCCGGGTGTTCAGCGCGGCGATTGTCGTGTTCACATTGGGCTCGATCGCCTGTGGCGTGGCCAACTCGCTGCCAACCCTAGTTGCCGCTCGTATCCTGCAGGGCATGGGCGGCGCGCTGATGGTTCCGGTCGGGCGGCTTGTCCTGCTGCGAACCGTGCCGAAATCCGATTTGGTGCGGGCGATGTCGTTCGTCAGCGTCCCGGCGTTGATCGGCCCGGTGATGGGGCCGCCGGTCGGCGGGTTCATCGTCACCTATGCCTCTTGGCGCTGGATTTTTTTCATCAACATCCCGATCGGGGTGTTGGGCATCGTGCTCGTCAACCTATTGGTCGGCGATTTGAAGGAGACCGGGCGCCGGCCGCTGGACCGCAGCGGCTTTGTGCTGACCGGCATCGGGCTCGCAAGCCTTGCCTTTGGCTTCGAGAATGTCGGCCGCGGCACTTTGCCGATCATCGGCGTGGCCGGCCTCTTGGCGGTCGGCGTGATCTGCCTGATGGCTTATCTCCGCCACGCCCGGCGCGTGTCGTATCCGATCATCGATCTGGCCCTGTTCAGCATCCCGACCTACGCGTCGGCCTCGATCGGCGGATTTTTGTTTCGGATGGGGCTCGGCGCGCTGCCGTTTCTGTTGCCGTTGATGCTGCAAGTCGGGTTCGGCCTCAGTGCGTTGAATTCGGGCCTCTTGACCTTCGCGAGCGCGGCCGGAGCGATGCTGATGAAGACTTCGGCGGTGCGCATCTTGCGCGCCCTGGGCTTCCGCATCGTGCTGGTTGGTGATGCGGTGATCAGCGCCGCATTTTTATTCGGCTATAGCTTGTTCCGGCCGGATACGCCGCATCTGGTGATTTTTCTGGCGTTGCTGATCGGCGGCTTTTTCCGCTCATTGCAGATGACCAGCATCAACACTTTGAGCTATGCCGACGTGCCAGCCTCGATGCTGAGCCGCGCCACGAGCCTGTCGAGCATGGCGCAGCAATTGTCGCAAACTGCCGGCGTCGCCACCGCCGCGTTGATGCTGCACACGGTGCTGACATTACGCGGCGGCACAACCCTTGTGGCGGCCGATTTCTACCCGGTCTTTGTCGGCGTCGCGATGATTTCGCTGCTTTCGGTGCCGTTCTTTCTGCGGATGTCCCCAGATGCCGGCGCCGAGGTCAGTGGCCGGCCGGTGGCGCGATTATGACAACCGGCACTGGCCCCATTGCGCCGATCGTGGCAATCTTGAACCGTCCTTACGGCGGCGGGGTCCACCGATGCACATCGAACGGCTCGATCACCTGGTTTTGACGGTCGCGGACATCGAGCGTACCTGCGAATTTTATACCCGGGTGCTGGGCATGGAGGTCGTTCGCTTTGGCGAGGGCCGCACCGCGCTGCGCTTTGGTCAGCAAAAGATCAACCTGCATCCCGCCGACAACATTCCGGGTCTGGTAGCCGACAGGCCGACCCCGGGCTCGGCCGATTTGTGTTTTATCACGCCTGTGCCGCTCGCTGAAGTGATGGCGCATCTCGAAGGCTGCGGCGTTCCGATCGTAGCCGGACCGGGGCCGCGCGCCGGTGCGATCGGCACGATCCAGTCGGTCTATATTCGCGATCCCGACCTCAACCTGGTCGAGATCTCGAATTATTGAGCCTGGCAATGTCGCGGCCCCGCCGTCTTTCGCTTCCGCTTCTTCCGCTAGCGATCCTGGTGACCACTGGAAGCGGTCACTTCGCATCTGCCGGCGCGATTTTAGATCGCATCGCCTATGGGGTGGACGGAGCAGAGTTCGAGCCACGGCGCCGATCCGAAAATGTGGCGTCCGGAACTCGTTAGACGGCCCACAGGGACCGATGCAGGTCTCCGCCGCGGCGGCGGCCGATGTCGGGGGTGGCGATCGTTTCGACGAGACGGAAAACCGCGCGCTCGGCCGCGCTTATCTCGCTCACATGTTCCAGCGCTACGGCAGCTGGCCCGATGCCATCGCCGCTTACAATTGGGGGCCCGGACATTTGGACGAATGGATCGGCGGCGGGCGTCTGGCAGACAAATTTCCAGTCGCGGTCGAGCGATATCGCGCCCGCGTATTGGGTAGTTCGGGACTTGCCGCCTGGGCCAATCTCCGGCTAGCGAGGTTGGAAAAGCTTCGTATCCAAGCCAAACGGCAGTTGGCCGAGCGTCGGCGTGGCGGCCGAGGGCCGGACGCAGTCGAGCTGCTGTATGCCGAAATCATGCGATCCACCACCCCGGGCGCACCCTGACACGAAATCTTTTCGCGCAGCACGTGTTACCGCATAGGGCGGCGTCCCGGACCCCGCCGGTCTCGCCGCATACGTCCTCGCGAGGTCATAATGGAAAATGGACACCTGACGCGGCGCTCGCTGCTCAAAACGGCGGCGCTGGCAACCACCGCGCTCACCCTACCCTTTGTGCATGGCGCGTTCGCCGCTGGCAAACTCGCCTGCGGCTTCTGGGATCACTGGGTCCCCGGCGCCAACGACACCTTGACCAAGCTCTGCAAGGAGTGGGGCGACAAGGAAAAGGTCGATGTCGCGATCGACTACATCACCTCACAAGGCGACAAAAACCTGCTGACGATCGCCGCCGAAGCGCAGTCGCATAGCGGGCACGACATCCTCGCCTTCCCGACCTGGTATGCGGCCGGCAATGCCGACAATCTTGAACCGGTCGACGACATTGTCAGCGACCTGACCCAGAAATACGGCAAGGTGACTGCGGCGGTCGAATATCTCGGCAAGCAAAAGGGCCATTGGGTCGCGGTGCCGGCCACGGTCGGCAGTCAGTCGAAACCGCCTTGCGCGCGGATCGACCTGTTCAAGCAGCATGTCGGAATCGATCTGACCCAGATGTACCCGGCCGGCGCGCCGCCCAACAAGGAATTGGCGGACCGGTGGACCTGGGACCTCTTCCTGCAGGCGGCCGAGAAATGCTCGAAGGCCGGGTTTCCGTTCGGCATGCCGCTCGGGCAGACGACCGATGCGGTCGACTGGGTCGGCGCCGTATTCGCCTCCCATGGCTCGGTGCTCGTCGACCAGGAGGGCAACGTCACCGTCAAATCCGATGCGACGAAGCAAGCCCTCGAATGGTTCAAGAAGATCGTGCCGTTTCTGCCGCCCGACGTCTTTGCCTGGGACGATGCCAGCAACAATAAATGGCTGATCTCGGGGAAAGGCGCGCTGATCATGAACCCGCCTTCGGCCTGGGCTGTTGCGAAGCGCGATGCGCCGCAAGTCGCCGAGCAGCTGTGGACCTTTGACCCGCCGGCCGGTCCTAAGGGCCGCTACGACCCGTTCCTGCCGTATTTCTGGGGTATCTGGAGCTTCTCAGCCAACAAACCCGCGGCCAAGAGCCTGCTGACCTTTCTGTCACAGCGCCCGCAGGTCGAGCAGCTCGTCGCCGCCAGTCAGGGTTATGACCTGCCGGCCTTTGCCAAGCTGCACGATTTCAAGACCTGGGCCGATGAGGGGCCGCCCAAGGGTACCCTCTACAGTTATCCGCCGCGCGAGGACATGACCGCCTCGATTTCCTGCGCGCCGGCCCCGACCAACATCGCGACGCAGATGTATTCGCAGGCGACGATGACCAAGATGATTGCGCGCTGCACGCAGCAGGGCGAAAGCATCGACCAGGCGATCGCCTGGGGATCCGACGAGCTCGAGGGCTTCATGCGCGGATAGCTCGACCTCAGTGGGCGTCCGCCGTTGGTCCCTTCGGCGGCGTGACCTTGCGCATTAGCGGCACCATGGCGGTGGCGAGCACAAAGCAGGCCGCCATGGCCAGGAAAGCGTCGGCGTAAGTCTGGGTCTGCGCTTCGCGCCAGGTCAGCGCCCATAGCTGCTGCAAGGCCGCGGCGTGACCATGCGCGGCGTCACCGCTCCATCTGGCCGTGTCGGCAACGGTGACCCGCTGCAGCAGATCGAGCATCGCCGAGTTGGTCGCGTTCAGATGCTCGGCCAACCGCAGGAAATGTAGGTTGGCCCGATCGTTGAGAATCGTGCCGCAAACGGCAATTCCGATCGCGCCACCCAGATTGCGCATCAGGTTGAATAAGCCGGATGCCAGTTTCAGCTCCTCGGGCGCCAACCCGCCCAAGGTCAAGGTCACGGTCGGGGCTACCGCAAATAACTGTGCAAAGCCGCGGAACGCCTGCGGCAGCAGCAGCTGGCGCCAGCCCCACTCATGCGTGATCGGCGCGAAGTTCCACATGCCCAGTGCGAAACACGCCAGGCCCACCATCATCAGCCAGCGCAAATCGATGTATCGGGTGCAGAAGGTGTAGATCGGGGCGGATGTCCGCGAGCTGGCTCTCCTTGAAATTGGCGTCGACCCAGAGGCCGTGCGCCGGCACCAGCGAGATGAGCTGCGCGCCGACCATGGCGTAAGCGCCGGCACGCGCGCTGCGGTTGCCGACCACGCCGTCGATCGGGGCTCGCAACTCGGTGTAGCCGAGATTGAGCCGCGCAAGGTCGCGCTCGGCAATTGCCTCATCCAGCGCCGCTCGGGCCTGCTGCTTTTGCGTGTCGATGACATCGAGTTCGGCGCCGCGCCGCGGCGAGGGCCGCACGTGCCTTCTCGACGGCGGCGGTTGCCTTCTTGTTGTCCGCATCCGCCTGCTGAAAACGTTGGAGGGAGGCATATTGGTCGGAGGCGAGCTGGCTGTAGCGCATGATATCGAACCGGGATCGCGCGACCTCGGCCTCCGCCGCTGCGACCTCGGCTTCGGCTTGCGCGATCATCGAATTCTTGCAAGCGGCGGGTCGCGTCGAGATTGGCAAGTGTGGCCTCTTGGGCGGCAACCGCCGCATTCGCCTTCGCCAATGCGACGCGGTAATCCCGATCATCGAGCTTGATCAGCAGATCCCCGGTGTGCACCGCCTGATTGTCCGCGACCGCGACCTCTACGATGAAGCCGGCGACTTTCGGCGCGATCACCGTAACGTCGCCGCCGACATAGGCATCATCGGTGCTCTCGATGAAGCGACCGACGGTCCACCATTGTCGGCCATACCATGTGGCGCCAAGCGCAATCAGGAGTGCGAGGCCAAAAAACCCGAACCGTCTCAAGTCGAGCCGTCGGACCGCCGTTCGCAAATCGCGGTTCGCCGGTGCGGAAGCCACCCGAGCCGCAGTGGAACTGATGTCGAGTTCGGCTACGGTGCTCATCGCAAGGTGTCCAGGCATCTACCAGTATGTGCACGTATATATGCGCATACGCACCCTTGTCAATTTATTGTCGGCGTCGCCGCGACGCCTTGCCGCGCGGCCGGTGCGCTGATTACCCTGATCACTTTCCTCATGGAGGGTCACATGGCCGCGCTCTCGCCTGTCCTGGATCACGTCGTGATCGATGTGCGCGACCGCATCGACGAGGCGATGCGGTGCTTTCAAGCCCTCGGGTTCCAGCTAACGCCGCGTGGACGCCACACCCTGGGCTCGGTCAACCACCTTGCGATGTTTGCTACCGATTATCTCGAGCTGCTCGGCTTTGCCGAGGAAGGCGCGACCCGACCGGAGATCGTGCGCTTCCCGGTCGGGCTCAACGGGCTCGTCTTCAAGACCGGAAACGCCGACTTGGTTCATGACCAAGCGGCGGCAGCCGGTCTCCCCATTCTGCCGGTTCAATCCTTCTCCCGCCCCGTGGCGCTCGACGGTGGGACGCGGGATGCGCGATTTCGCACCACCCGGCTCGATCCGGCCCAGGTAGCGATTGGCCGCGTCTATTTTTGCGAGCATCAGACCCCCGACCTGGTTTGGCGGCCGGAGTGGCAGACCCATCCGAACGGCGCTTGCGCGATCACTCGCGTCGTCGTCGCGACGGCTGATCCTCAGCGCACAGCGAGGCTGTTCCGCGGTATCTTCGGCGATGACGCCTTAACAGATCGCGACGGGAGGCAAGTGATCAATGCCGGAACCGCGCAGGTGCTGGTCGCCACGCCAGATGCGGTATCGGCCGAATTCGGCAAGGCGGCGGCAGATCCGGCCGGCCGCCCCGAATATATGGTGGCGCTCGAAATCAGAAGTCCGGTCGCTGCCGGAGGCGGAACAATGCCTGCGCTCCGTGACGGGGTTGCGCGTCGAGCCGCAACGGCTGGTAGTGCCGGCCGGCGCCGCCTTCAATACGGTTATCGCATTCTCGGAGTGAGCGATGGCCGAAGCGGCAGATGGCTACGAGCCCACCAGCTTTCGAAATCTGGGCGACGCAATCGACCGCACCGGCGATCCTGACGCGCCAGCGGTGATCGACCTCGGCGCCGAGTCAGCGCCGCACTTCTATAGCTATCGCGAAATCGATGCGCTCGCCGATGCAACAGCGCGCGGCCTCCTTGCGCGAGGCCTGACCCAAGGCGAGCGCGTCGCCATTCTATCGGCTAATCGCGGCGAGTTCCTCGCCGCTTTTCTCGGCATCATGCGAGCCGGTCTGATCGCGGTGCCGATCAACTGGAAGCTGCCTGCGGCGACCGTCGAATTCATCCTGCACGACTGCGGCGCCAGGCTAGTCCTGTGTGACCGGGCGCGCCGGCCGCTGTGCCCGGCCGAACTGCCGCATTTTGTTTTCGGCGAGAACTTCGCGGCATTGCTCGACCCCGGGCCCTTTGCCGTGCTGACGCCCGATCCGGCGGACCCAGCCATGTTCCTCTACACATCGGGCTCCAGCGGCCGGCCCAAAGGGGTGGTGCTGTCCCATCACAGTCACCTTTGGGTCATTGACATGCGTCGCCGTTCGAATGGCCCCGGGGAGCAGCGGGTGCTCGTGGCGGCGCCGCTCTACCACATGAATGCACTCGCGGTGTCGCAAGCGGCATTGGCGCAACACGGTACGATCATTCTGCTGCCGGGCTTTACCGCCCAGAGCTACATCGAGGCAGCCGCCAAATATCGCGCCACCACCTTGACTTCGGTGCCGACGATGATTGGGATGATATTGCGTCAGAGGGCGCTGTTAACCGGTGCTGATCTCTCGGCGGTCACTGCTGTGCGGATGGGCTCGGCGCCGGTGTCGGATGGCCTGATGGAAATGGCGCGGCGCACCTTCCCGAATGCCGTAATCACCAACAGCTACGGAACCACCGAAGCGGGCCCGATCGTCTTCACCGCGCCGCCCGACGGCCGGCCGATCCCCGGCCTGTCGGTCGGCGTCGGGCATCCGCATGTCAGCTTACTGCTGGTCGACGGTGCCAATAGCGATGCCAGCGAGGGCGTATTGCAGATGCACTGCCCGGCGGGGATGAACGGCTATCACAATCTGCCCGAGGCGACGGCGAAGGCATTGACTGAAGACGGCTTCTACATCACGGGTGACGTGTTCCGCCGCGATGCGGGCGGCTTCTACTATTTCATCGGCCGCGCCGACGACATGTTCGTCAGCGGCGGCGAAAACATCTATCCCGGAGAGATCGAGGCGATGCTCGAGCGCCATCCGGACATCCACCAGGCGGTCGTCGTGCCGATCGATGACGAGCTGAAGTTCAAGAAGCCGGTGGCCTTTGTCGTGGCGCGGCCCGGCGCCCAGTCGAGCGAAGAGGCGATCAAACAATTCGCGCTCGCCAACGCCGCGCCCTATTTGCATCCGCGGCGTGTATGGTTCGTGCCGGAGCTGCCGCTCGCCGGCACTAATAAGATCGACCGGCACGCGCTGGCAAGGCGGGCGGCAAAACTGTTGTCACAGTCCTAATGGGGCCGAATATCCAATGAAGGCCATGGTACTGCACGAGCACGGCGCCGGCGGGTTGCGCTATGAGACCGACTTCCCCGACCCAGTGCCGGGGGCGGGCGATGTGGTGTTGCGCGTCCGCGCCACTTCACTCAACTACCACGACGTTTTCACCCGGCGCGGCATGCCGGGGATCAGGATCGCGATGCCCGCCATCATGGGGCTCGACGTGGCCGGCGAGATCGTTGCGGTGGGCCCCGAGGTCGCGGGATGGAAGGTGGAGGACCGCGTGCTCGGCGATCCGATCAACCGGGTCGAGGGCGGGCTGACCGGCGAGACCGTCCATGGTGGGCTGGCCGAGTATTGCCGCCTCAAAGCGCATCAGCTCGTCGCGATCCCCGACGGCATCGGCTTTGAAGCGGCCGCGGCGCTGCCCTGCGCCTATGGCACGGCGCGCCGCATGATGTTCACCAACGGTCGGGTTGCCGCGGGCGAGAAGGTGCTGATCCTCGGCGCCTCGGGCGGCGTCGGGGTGTGCTGCGTGCAGCTCGCCAAGCTCGCCGGCGCGACGGTGATCGCTGCCACCGGCTCGCGGGAGAAGGCGGCAAAGCTGCGCGCCCTCGGCGCCGACCACGTCATCAATTACGCCGAGCAGGATTTCGTGCAGGCGGTCTACGCGCTCTACGGCAAGCCGGCGCGGCGCGGCGCGGGGAGCGACCACGGCGTCGATGTGGTCGTCAATTACACCGGCGGCGACACTTGGACTCGCAGCCTGCGGGTATTGCGCGTCGGCGGCAGGCTCTTAACCTGCGGTGCAACAGCCGGCTATGATCCGCCAGAGGATATCCGCTTCATCTGGACGTTCGAATTGCAGATCCTCGGCTCTAACGGTTGGGCGCGCGAGGATATCACGGCATTGGTCGACATGGTGCAGTCGGGGCGGCTCGAAGCTGTCGTGGACACGACCTATCCGCTCGAACGCGCGCCGGAAGCGCTGGCGCGGCTCGAAAACCGCGACGTATTCGGCAAGCTGGTAATCGTGACATGAGCGACGAACCGCTCGGCAAGGAGGCGCTGCAGGAGCGCCTCGGACAGTCGCCGTTCATCAGTCTATTGAACCTAACTGTGCTGAGCGCCGACCCGGTGAAGCAGCAGCTGGTCGTGCGCGCCGCAATGCGCCCGGAATTCGAGCGCGGGCGCGGCAGCGGTCAATGGCATGGCGGGCCGATCGCAGCGATCATCGACACGGTCGGCGATTACGCGCTCGTGATGCTATTGGGCCGGCCATTGCCCACGGTCAATTTCCGCGTCGACTATCTGCGCCCGGCAATCGATACCGCGCTGGTCGTGACCGCCACGGTGCGGCGCAGCGGCCGGCTGGTCGGTGTCGTCGACATCGATGTGACGAACGAAGCAGGCCAGCTGTTGGCAATCGGCCGCGCCACTTACGCCACCGCACCTTGATCCGCCTCTGTCGGGTGGTCGCGCATGCTTCGGAATGTGACGGAGTACCGCAAGCATTCGGCGGCAGGGATGCTGTGCTGCCATTCCGTGCGAGCCGGGCCTTGCAGCAGATAGACCGAACGCGGCTCGACTAGCAAGGCAGCGCGTTCCCAACCGCTGCCCCTTTTGCGCCTGAAGCGAAACCGGCACGATGAGCAGAACGAGACACCGATCACGTCGCGGTAGGCGGGTCGGTCCCTGTGCCAGCCGATTGCGGCTCCGGGCGTGTATTCCGTGACGAGAGCCTGCTGCAATTCCGAGGGAGCGAGCCCCGCGAAATCGGCGGCCTTCTGACGCAGCGGCAGAAGAAAGCCGGGAATGTCCGCGGTGCTACGGACCTTGCTGTCGTTGAGGTCGTAATGCAGCCCGAACGAGACCACTCGCCGCTTGCCGAGATAGCCATGGAATTCGTATTCCCGGAAATCCAGCTTGCGAAAATGTTCCAGGAATTCGGCCTCATCCTCGGGCGACACAAGCTCCGCCCGATATTCGAGCCCTTCCGGCAGCGAGGACAACGGCTCGAGAAGACTGAGTTGACCAATAGACATGTAAGTCTAGATATAGGCGGCTGTCGAATTTGTGAACGGATGTCGGATACATCCCGGCAAGAGCTCGCCAGCGCGATCGTGCGCGATGCCGTGCAACGGTACATCGAGAGCCGGCGCGGGCGGATCGACGCGTTTGTCGAACGCCATTTCACTTTGGCCGGCTCCGTCGCGCTGCATCGGCGAGCGCTGGGCTGGGATCTGCTGCGGGCTCCGGCCAATCTGTTTCTCGCGGGGCCGGCACTCGGCGTCAAGCTCATGGCCTGGGCCGCGCGGCGGGGCGGCATGGCGCGGGTGGCGGCATGGCTTGCTGGCTGCCGGCTCCTCCTGGAGACCGAGGTCGCCCGGGAGATAGAGTGGCTGGTGGCAACCGAACTGCTCGAAATCCCCTGCCGACGGCGGGATCGGGTCTCCTATCGCGACGCCATCGCCGAAACGATACTCGCCGACGAGAGGGCGTCCGTGCTCCTGGTCGCCCCGGCCGGTATGGACCCAGATTTTCGCCGCCGGCTCGCCGCCGCGGTCGAGACCTATCTCGGGTCGCGCACCGCAACGGCCGAGATCGCAACTGGCTTTGTAGCCGCCGGTCTCGGTGCTCTGGTCGTCAAACAGGCGACCCCGGGCCTCGTGACGCTCAGTTCGGCTCTTGCGGGGATGCTCGCGCAACAGATGGCAATTGCGGCCTTTCCGCTTGGCGCCAGTCTCGGCGGGTTGTGGTACAGCCTGTTTCCGGCAGCCGCCGGTCCCGGACTGCTCGCCGCGACAACCGCCGGCGTATTTCTCGGCGGCTCAATGCTGGCCGCCTTTTCCGGGGTCGTGACGGATCCCTTGCAGGGCCGCCTGGGCCTGCATCGGCGAAGGCTCGAGCGGCTTTTGCGAATCCTGGAGACCGATTTGTGCGGCGAGCCGCGGCGAAATAGGATCACGCGCGACCATTACGTCGCCCGGCTCGTCGATATCTTCGACCTGATTGCCCTCGCAATGCGGGTCTCGCACGCCTAAATCCCACCTCACATTGCACATGGCGCGCCGCTTAGCTATAAGCCACAGCGGTACGGAGGATTGTTCGATGAAAGACGGAATTCATCCCGAATATCACGAGATAACCGTCGTGATGACGGACGGCAGCTCGTACCAGACGCGCTCGACCTACGGCAAGCCAGGGGATACCTTGCGGCTCGACATCGACCCGAAATCGCATCCGGCCTGGACCGGCGGACAACAGCGGCTGGTCGACAGCGGTGGACAACTGGCCCGCTTCAACAAGCGCTTTCAGGGGTTTGGCATCAAGCGCTGACACTGTCCGGCCGGCGCTGGGGGCACCAGCGACCCCTTGATCGTCACCCCATAATCACCATTTAATTATTGCGCGGTCGCCAGTAAGGGGCCGCGCGCTAGTGAATGGCATCCAGCCGAATTGGTGGGTGCCGGACCCCATGTTGCTCAAAGGAGAACTTGGTCATGGATCGTTTTGATTTCTCTCCGCTATTCCGGTCGACGATCGGTTTTGATCGGTTGACCCGGTTGGTCGACGCTGCGACGCGCGTCGACAGCGCCTCTCTCGCCTATCCGCCCTACAACATCGAGAAGACCGGCGAAGACGCATACCGCTTGACGATGGCGGTGGCTGGTTTTGCGGAGGACGAGCTGGACGTCACCGCGCAGGAGAACACACTGCTGGTGACCGGAAAGGCGAAAAAGGACGACGATGAGAACCGCTATCTGCACCGCGGTATCGCGCGGCGCGCCTTCGAGCGGCGCTTCAGCCTCGCCGATCACATAAAGGTCGTCGGTGCTAGTCTTGTCAACGGCATGCTGCATGTCGACCTGGTCCCCGAGGTCCCCGAGGCAGCGAAGCCGCGCAAGGTCCAGATCGGCGCCGGACAGCCTGAGCAGGTGCCTGCACCGCAACAGGAGCAAGAGACGCAGCGCCAAGCTGCCTGATCAGCTCTATTTACGGAGACGGAACGCCCCCGAGATCTCGGGGGCGTTTTGCTTTGAGGCTTGTTTTCGCCAGTGAGGAACTACTGAGCGAATTACCGTGTTTTGAGTAGGACTAAATCATATAGCGAGTTTGGCGATGGATAAAGATCGTGTCGCAGGTGGTGTGAAGAAGGTCACCGGCAAAATCAAGGAACAGGCGGGCAAAGCTCTAGGCGATGCCGGCACCGAAGCGGAGGGCAAGGCGGACCAGGCCGAAGGCCGGGTGCAGGGCGCCGTCGGCCACGCGAAGGACGCCGTTCGCGAGATCGCCGGCAAGAAATAGCTTTTTGTCACCTGCGCGGAGGTTGCTATGGGTCGAGGCATTCTGCTTTGGCTACTCGGGATCCCGATCCCGATCATCATCCTGCTTTACCTGTTCCACGTCGTCTGACGGCCGGTCGCTCGAAGCTACCGGCATAATTAGAGGAGGAAACTACCGTGTCTAAATCGCACACTGCTGCTGCCGTGCTGGCAACTTTATTGGTGGCGACCGCACCAGTCGCCTACGCCGAGACGGCTGCGCAGAGCCGGACCATGGCGACTGGCGGCGAGACGATGATCCAGCCGGACCAGATCCGCGCCAGCAAGATGATCGGCAGCGCCGTTTATGACGTACAAAACCGCAGGATCGGACATGTCAAAGACCTGGTCCTCGACCGCGACGGGCAGGTCGCCTCGGTTGTCGTCGATGTCGGCGCCTTCTTGGGGATGGGCGGGAAATACGTCGCCGTCAACCTGCGGGATCTCAAGACCGATCACAACCGGCTGACCCTGGATCTGACCAAGGAACAGCTCCAGCAGGCGCAAGATTACCGGTTAGAGAACCGCAATACCGGGGCCGGCACCTCAACTTCGCCGGTCCACGGCGGACACCTCGGCAGCGGTCGGTAACACCGCTCTAGTTCGCTTCTAGGACGCCCCCGGCCTGGCTGGGGGCGTTTTTTTGGTGCCTCAAAACCACCCGCGCCATTTGAACCACACCAGCGGCAGGATCGCGCTGAGCGCGATCAGGGCAAGGCCATAAGGGTAGCCCCATGCCCAGTTTAGTTCCGGCATGTATTTGAAGTTCATGCCATACATACTGGCGACCAAGGTCGGCGGCACGCCGACGACGGAGACGATCGTCAGCACCTTTATGATGTTGTTCTGATCGATGTTGATCAGCCCCAGGGTCGCGTCGAGCAGCAGCTGCACCTTGTTGACAAGATGCGCGTCATAGTCGTTCAGCGAAGCGACGTCTTGGCGCAATGTCTCCAGCCGGGGCTTTACTTCGGGTGGCAGCCAATCGGCGGCCATGGTCAAAACGAATGGCACGATCCGGGCGATCCCCAGAAGGCTGTCGCGGATCTTCGAGGCGAGATCCCCGTGATGGCCGACGCGGCGCAGGATGACCTTGAGATCGGCTTCTTCTATCGACCGGCGTCGGCTCAACGGTGCTGCTGGTCCGGCCCGGAACAGCCGGTGCGAGAGGCCGTCGAGTTCGCTCGCGCTGCGTTCGAGAGCGTCGGCCAGCCTGTCGACAATCGCCTCGAGAAGCTCGGTGAAGATGCCCGCACTAGTAACGGGCGGGCTGTCCGCGGGAATTGTGCGGTCGGCGAAACTCGCAAACGAGGGCAGCTCGGCAAAACGCACCGTGATCAGGCGATCGCGGGTCAGGACGAACCCGACCGGAGTAGATAGCGGCTGATCGGGTTCGGGTCTAAAGATCAGTGGCGCGCTCAGATAGAGCGCCCCATTGCGGGTGCGCAATCGGCTGGAGCTCTCGATCTCGCTGATCTCCTCAACGCTCGGCACCGCGAGGCCGGTGGTTCTCTCGACAAAGTCGGTTTCGCTCGCCTCCGGGTTTATCAGGTCGATCCACACGACATCCGGCGGCATAGCCGGTGCATCCGCACCGGCCGCGGGCTTGCTGCGAATCCGGCGGTTGTTGTAGAGCGCCAGCATCCTTACGGGTTTACCAGCCGCAAGACGTCCAAATCGCCAGAAACTGCAGAAATGCTGTCCTCCAACGGTTCATCGCCGTAGCATCCATTTTCTTCGCACGGCCGGCTGCGATATTACGCCGGCCGCATCGCAGCAATCGACGAGGTGGATCCCTTGAAGCGCGTCTTGACCGCCCGTTTCATGCACGAGACCAATACCTTCAGCCGGGTGCCGACGGATATGGCGATGATCCGCCGCCGCGATTACCATCTCGAAAACGAGATCCCCGAGGCGTTCCGCGGCACCCGCTCGGCCTTCGGCGCGACCTTCGAGGCGGCCGACAAATTCGGCTGGAGCCTGGTTCACCCGGTCTCCGCCAACCCCAACCCATCCGGCATTGTCACCGACGAGGCCTTCGAGACGATCGCCGCGATGGTCCTCGACGCCGTCGACATGAAAGGCCCGATCGACGGCATATTGCTGCATCTCCACGGCGCGATGGTCAGCGAAAGCCATGAGGACGCCGAGGGCGAGTTTTTGGGGCGGCTGCGCCACCGGCTCGGGCCTGAGGTGCCGGTAGTCGTCACCCTCGATCTGCACGCCAATGTGACGCGGAGCATGGCCGACAATGCGAGCGCTCTGATCGCCTATCGCACCTATCCGCATATCGACCAGTACGAGCGGGCCTGGCAGGGCGCCGAGTTATTGGAGCGGGCAATGCAGGGTAAGATCCGGCCAAAGACCGTGATCGCCCGCCGGCCGATGCTCTATGGGCTCGACCATGGCCGCACCCAGCGCGGACCGATGGCCGAGCTGATCGCCCGCGGCGAGGCGCTCGAGCAGAGCGGCGAGGCGCTGGTGGTTAGCATCTGCGCCGGGTTCAGCCGCGCCAATATCCACAATGTCGGCCCGTCGGTGACTGTGACAGTGGATGGCGATACTCGGCGGGGGCAGGCGATCGCCGAAGAGTTCATGGACTACGCCTGGGAGACGCGCGGCTTCACCACCGTCAAATTGCTGCCGGTTGCCAAAGCGGTTGCGCTGGCGCGGCGAGGCAAACCCGGCGACAAGCCACTGGTTGTCGCCGACTACACAGACAATCCCGGCGGCGGCGGCTATGGCGACGCGACCGCCTTTTTGAAGGGCCTGGTCGACGCCGGCATCGAAAGCGTCGCATTCCACGCCGTTTGCGACCCCGAAGCGGTGCAGGACGGAATGCGCGCCGGGGTCGGGACCAAGACGACATTAACCATCGGCGGCAAGACCGACCCGTCGATGGGCGGCGGTCCGCTCTCGCTGACCGGCGAGGTCGTATGCCTGACCAACGGCCGGTTTATCGCCTACGGTCCGATGGGCGGCGGCATCGAGCGCAATTACGGTCCGTCGATGGTGTTCCGCGTGGGCGGCATCGACATCGTCGTGATCACCAATAACGGTCAGGCTGTCGACCTCGCCCAGTTCACCTCGCTGGGCATCGACCCGACCCGCTATAGAACCGTCGCCGTTAAATCGATGCAGCATTTCCGCGCCGCCTTCGAGCCGATCGCCCGCGACGTCATCCTCGTCGATACCGGTGCGCTCTGCTCGGAGATCTACACCCCCGAGCTTTTCACCAAGGTCCGCCGCCCCGTTTGGCCCCTCGACGCGATTACCGACCCCCGCGCCACATAGAGAGGCCCTTCGGCGTTCATTCTTCCGGCACTCCGACCTTGCGCAGGCTGGCGAGAAAAGTGGCTTCGTACAGGGGGCGGATGTTCCGCACCGTGTACTCTCCCGTGGCTCTCAGGCGGGCGATGCTCGAATAACTACCCTCGCCCCGCAGCCTTCGGGCTTCGGCGAGTTCGGCGGCTGCGCGTTCGCTCTTGCCGTTTAGGGCGTAGGCCGCGGCAAGGTTGGCGTGAACGCCCGGTGTCGCTGGAATGGCGATGCGCGCCCTTTCGAGCCAGACGATCGCCTCGTCGGTGCGCGATTGCAACAGATGCGCGTGCCCAATACGATTATACCATGTTCCGACGCCAGGATCGCGGGGCTGAGGCGGAGGGCTTGCTCCTGGGCCGGGATCATCTCTTCTGTCGACCCGGCGTAGAATTTGCAATAGCCGAGAACGGCGATTGCACCCACCCAGTTGCGATTGGACGCGAGCGCCGTCTCGAACTCGGGAATGGCGTCCTCGTATCGGCTCTGCGCGCGCAGCAGTTCGCCTTTGGCGTAATGCGCAAGCGGGCTGCGGGGCAATGTCGCCAAGGCTCGCCCGACCAGCTCTTCCGCGCGGGCGATATCAGCCGCCTCTGTGTCGATCATGGAATCGAGCACGCGGTCCGCGAGGGCGAGCGCCAATCGGTTCTGCGCCTCGACTGATCGCGGATCGAGCACCAGTGCGCGCTCGAACAAGCCAATCGCCTCAGCATAGGTGTCACGTGACTTTGGCTTCGACAAGGCGGCGCGCCCCCGGAAAATAAAGTCCAGCGCGTCGGGGTGCTCAGTCGGTCGGGCCGCCTCCGCGCTAATCAGCGCGAAGTTGAGTGTAATAGCGATACGGCTTGTGATCTCGTTTTGCAAGGCGAACAGATCGTCGATGTCGCGCTCGAACCGCTCCGACCAAACATGCGCGTCGGTCTCGGCATAGATCAATTGCGCGTTGACACGCACCTGGTTGCCGGATCGCTGTACGCTCCCTTCAAGCACATAACGCACGCCGAGCTCGCGACCGATCTGCTTCGCGTTGACCGGCTTGTCCTTATAGGTGAACGCGGTATTGCGCGAGATCACGAAACTGCCCTCGATCCGCGATAGATCGGTCGTCAGGTCCTCGGTGATCCCGTCGGCAAAATACTGCTGGTTAGGGTCGTTGCTGAGGTTGGTGAACGGCAGCACGACGATCGATAGGCGCGGCGCGACAATTGGCTGCGCGATTGACATGGCGGCAGCCCCGACCGCCGCCGGTGTGGGAGAGGATCTCGTCGCCGGCCAAATCCACCAGGCGATTGCGACGATAACGAGCGTCGCCGAAGCGGTCGCCGCGATTGCGGGAGGGGCAATGCGGCGGCGGCGCGGCACCGCGACCGGCGCACCCACCACCGGCAGTTCGGCGACGGCTTCGGGGCGCAGCGCATAGACCCGCACTGGGCGAGCGACGTTCTTGACGCTCTGCTCGCCCCTGTCCTCGAAAGCGTAGGATAGCTTGTCGCGGATGTGGTCGCGCACCGTCCCGGAAACGCAGATCCCGCCGGGCTCGGCGAGCGCTTCCAGGCGTGCTGCGACATTGACGCCGTCGCCAAAGATGTCGCCGCCCTCGGCGATGATGTCGCCGAGATTGACGCCGATGCGAAACCTGATTTGCCGCTCGTCGGCCACCTCTGGCTCGCGGTCGATCATCCCGCGCTGCACCTCGGCGGCGCAGCGCACCGCATCGACGACGCTGGCGAATTCCGCGAGCATGCCGTCGCGGGTGTTCTTGACGATCCGGCCGTGATGCTCGGCGATCTTCGGATCGATCAGCTGACGGAGATGCGCCTTGAGGCGCTCGTGCGTGCCCTCCTCGTCCGCGCTCATCAGGCGCGAATAGCCGGCCACATCAGCGGCAAGGATCGCGGCAAGACGGCGGATCGAGGCCATGGCTGCGGCAGCCCACGGTGCTCCGGGTTATCGTTAAGTACATTACATCAGACAACCCACGCGCGCCGCATATTCGAGCGAGCGCCTCAAACTGCGCTAAACATATTGCGCAATCTCGACCCTCAGCGGGTGTAAGGGCGCAAATTGAGGGTTCCCATTGCCGGGTTTTGCGGTATCGACAACCATACGTTTGCCATGATCGCATTGTACTCTCATGGGATCGACTGCCTCTGAGCGGGCGCGAAATCATCGAATGGAGTTGGCGATGCCTGATCTCGACCTGATAAAACAGGAGAAACAGGGGCGCGGGACCGGCGCTGGCGATTTGCAAAGGGCCGCTCCGGCAATCCCGACGGCGGGCAGCGCGTCTGCCGCGACCACGTTAACCGCGTCGCCCTCCCTTCGCCTCGCGTCTTCCGGCGTCGCCGGCTATGTGACGTCGAGGCCGAGATCGAGGATTGGGGCGCTGTGCGTGATCCAGCCGCTGGAAACCAGATCGACGCCAGTAGCGGCGATGATCGGGGCAGTCTCGAGGTTGATCCGCCCGGAGGCTTCGGTAATGGCGCGGGCCAGGCCGTCGATCTCGCCCAGTTCACCTCGCTCGGCATCGACCCGACCCACTACCGGACCGTCGCTGTCAAGTCGATGCAGCATTTCCGCGCCGCCTTCGAGCCGATCGCCCGTGAGGTCGTGCTCGTCGACACCGGCGCCTTATGCTCCGAGATCTACACCCCGCACTCTTCACCAAGGTCCGCCGTCCCGTCTGGCCCCTCGACCCGATCCCCGACCCCGAGGCTCCGTGAAGGGCAACCGCCGCTCGGTTCCCATTCAGCTGCGGCCGCAGGCTTTGCGGCCGAGCTCCAGCGCGGCGTAGGAATAGACCGGCGCCGGCATCAGATAGCGGAAGCCCTTCTCCAGTAAGGCTTCGACATTCTTGGTATCGACATGCGGGTGTCCGCAAGGGACGCTGTATTGTTTGCAGATCGCCAGAATCTCGTCCATTGCCGCAGCCACGCTCGGGTGATCGTATTGCCGCGGGAACCCGAGGTCCTGCGACAGATCGCCCTCGCCAATGATCACGACCCCGATCCCGGGAACCTCCTCGAGCATCTTCGGCAAGTTTTTGATCGCGCGCACTTCTTCGCACATGATCGCGACCAAGATTTCGCCCTGCGGATTGAGCGGCCAGACATCGGCGCGGGCGTAATATTCCTGCTGCGACAGCCCCCAATAGCGCGCCGCCGCCGCGGGCGCATCGCCGCGCTGACCCGCGGGCTCGAAATACTGCGCCGAGCGGGGCCGCGGATAACGGCATGCGGTGACCGCGTTGCGCGCCTCGTCGACGGTGCTGACATGCGGCCAGACAATACCGTAGACGCCTTGATCCAAAACCTGCTTGGCGACCCACTGGCTGGCCTCGCCGCCATTGGGCGGGATGCGCACGAACGGCGTCACCGCTGGAGCCAATGATGCGCGTTGCAGGATCTGCCGGCGATCCAGCATGTATTGGAGACAGTCGCGCAAGGCGCGGATGTCATATGGGCGATGCTCCATTTCAAACACCACGCCGTCGTATGACGCGGTATTCATTGCCTGCGCCACCCCGATTTCGGCGGCGCAAAAGCTGACAAAGGCGGGCTTGCCCTGCTCCAACGCGGCGATCACGCCATTGAGACGCGGTGTATCAGCCATAATCGTCTCCCTGCCGAGGATAAATCAGCACATGTCCACAGTCTGCCGAGCGTTGAACCGGGGCTCGCGGCGAGCCCCCAACCCTGGGGCCGGCGGATTTTCGGTCTCACATTGGCCAATCGATTGGGTCTCGGCAATCAGAGCTTCGACCGCAGCGAAATGATCTTGCCAGCTCGGCGCGCTCCAGCCCGAAAGGCGACAGAGCTGGGCGACGCGGCGCGGCGACGCCGGCAGCGCATAATCGATGACGGCGCTGCGCCAACCGAGCCCGTCGAGGGGATCGAGGTACTCCGGCACGGCCCCGCCATTCTCGCGCAGTGCGGCGAGATTGCTGCACAGGACGGGGACCCCGAGAGCCAGCGCTTCGACCAGCGGAAACCCAAACCCTTCGGCAAAGGATGGCAGCAGCAGCGCCTGGGCTCCCTGGACGAGACGCGCCGCCTCGTCATCCGGCACGTTCGTGCGTTCGAAGACGACGCCGCGCAATGCCGGGCACCGTTCGAGCATGTCGATCGCGTTCTCGGTTTCCCAGCCGCGCTGCCCGATCAGGACGAGACGGGGGACCGCATCGCCCAGCTCTTCGGCCAGCTGGCGCCACAGATTGAGCAGCAGCAGATGGTTCTTGCGTGCCTCGATGGTCCCGACGCACACGAAATAGGGCGGCCTCACCGGTGATGGTTCGATCGGCATCGGGGCCATCAAATTCACCCCGAACGGCGCGACCACGACAGGCGGGGCGCGGCCGGCACGCGCCAGATAGGGCGTAAATCCTTCGCGCGTCACGGTCGAGTTGACGATCACGGCGTCGGCCAGCGCCGCGGCGGTCTCGATCCGCCTGCGGTGCTTGTCGTTTTGGCCGGGTAGCGCGTATTCGGGGAATTCGATCGGAATCACATCGTGGATAAGGCAGACGAAGAGCGCCCGCACCTGCCGCTTGAGACGGGTGATGGCGCGGCGCTTTTCGAGATGGTGATGCGAGACGAGCATATAGACGACGCGGCCGGTCTCGGCACGGCATTGCCCGCGCAAGGCGCGTTCTCCGCTCCAAAAGGCGGCGGTGTGGAGGGTTCGCGCCAGCCGCTTCCCCCGCTGAATCCGCCGCGACGAGCCGGGCTCCCGCCACACCCCGCCAAGCACCTGGAGATATTCCTTGGCAACCGCCGCCGGCAACAAGCCGAAACCACCCAAGGGCGTCATCATCGTAAAGGACAGAGGGGTGCGGCCGGCCACCAGATGCTCGGCATAGGCGAGCTCGACGCGGTCGATCCCCGTCGGTGTCTCTCGTCCGGCGCGCGAGACCAGCCGCGACAGGTCGAACAGTATCACTCCGCGCCCCGCAGAGATTGAACAAAATCCCAAACACCCTCCTCCAGAGAGTGAAACGGCTGGTCGAATCCGGCGGCGCGAAGTTTCGAGATGTCGGCCTGGGTGAAATATTGATACTTGTCGCGCAACTCGGCCGGAGTGTCGACGAACTGGACCTTCGGCGAATGTCCGACCGCGGCGCCGACCGCATTGACGAGGTCGAGAAAGCTCCGCGCGGCGCCGCTTCCGACATTGAACAGACCCGTGACCTTCGGGTTCTGCAACAGCCAGCTCACAGTCGCGACGCAGTCCTTTACGTAGACAAAATCCCGCAACTGCCCGCCGTCCCGGTAGGCGGGGTTGTGCGACTTGAACAGCGTGACAGTTCCGCCGGCCTCGATTATCGGGCAAACCTTGCCGACGACCGACTGCATGTCGCCTTTATGGCCCTCGTTCGGGCCGTATACGTTGAAGAATTTGAGCCCGGCCCATTGCGGGGGGCTGGGCCGTCCGCGCACTGCGTCCTCGACCACGCGCCGATCGACGACATGCTTGCTCCAGCCATAGGCATTGAGCGGGTGCAGCGCAGCCAGTGCTGCAGGGCTCTGGTCGTCGCTAAAGCCGGCGCTGCCATCGCCATAGGTCGCAGCGGAAGAAGCATAGATAAACCGGGTCGCGTTGGCGGCGCACCACCCCCAAAGATCGAGCGTCAGGCGAACATTGTTGGCAACAAACCTGTCGATATCGGTTTCCGTCGTCGAGGATATCGCCGCCATGTGCACGATAGCCGCCACCTTGCCGTTATGACGCTCGAGCCACTCGGACAGCATGTCGGGTCGGACGAGGTCATAAAGCTGAGCCGAGGCGATATTGCGCCACTTGTCGCCGGATCCGAAAAGATCCGAGATCACGACGCGCGAACCGCGCTCGGCCAGATGCCTGGCGATGTGGGAGCCGATAAAGCCGGCGCCGCCGGTAACGACGATCAGATCGTCGCCGGACAAGCTCTGCACCCTCGGCATGGCCGTCCTTTCAAAGTCGCCGCGCTCAGAGCGCTTTATAAGCTGAAATCGGCCGCTACGGTGCTGCGTTCTTGACGACGATGCCGGTTATGACGGGTCCGGTGAGAGTGTTCAAAAGCGTGAAAAACTTCTGCAGCTCGTTTAGCCGCGCGTTGGCGACGTAGATGATGTCCTTGTCTTCCACGGGAAACCGCTGGGCGAGGAAATAGGAATTCGCGCCACTCATATCGAGCCGGTAAACAACCGGCGAGGTTCGATCGGGACCGGTGGCTAATTGGGGAGCATTGAGTGCAGCTACGACGGCTGGAGGCGCGAAGCGGAAAAGAAATACTCCCGCCGGATCCGAGCGCAAATCTTGCAAGCCACCCGCTTTGGCGAGCGCTTCGACCAAGGTGATCCGCTCGGCATTGAAGGTAATCTGGGCGTTCTGGCCGGTTGCTCCGAGCACGGAGTAGGTCTGCGGCACGCGAACCAAGGTCAACACGTCGCCAGGCTGTGCGTAGATGTTTTCGGCCGGGTCCGACACCAGCCGCTCCATCGGCATCGTTACCGTGACGCCGTTTCGGGAAAGCCGTACGAAGGTGTCGTAGACAGCAGCTTTCGTTCCTCCGGCGAGGGCAATCACATCCAGCATGTGATCGCCGTTGACCGAGAGCGGCACCCGCGCGCCGCCGACCACCTCACCCGACACGGTCGCAGCGTAGGTTACGCTTTTCGCGATGGTTACAATAACCTGCGGCTCGATGGCCTTCTCGGCGAGGCGCCGCTCGATTTCGCGCTGAACTTCCACCGTTGTTCGCCCGGCGACCGGAACCCGCCCGGCAAACGGCACGCTGATCCCGCCGTCCCGACCGACGACCTGTTCAGGAATCGTCACGTTTCGCGAGCCGGCCGAAACTTGACCGGTCGGCGATGTCCCGAACAGGCCTCCGCCCGCGGCTTCCCAGATCGAAACGGAGAGCGTATCGCCGATCCCGATCTTCGGCGCCTGCGGCTTGCCATATTTCCCGAAACGGGTTCGAAAGCTCTCCGCGGGCTGTGCCAACAGTGTCGCGACGACACCGGAATCAACGTCGACGACATCGTAGCGTATCTGATTCTCCTGCACCCCCGGTCGATCACCTCGCCGGCGGTTGGACCGGAAGTCGGCAGGTATGCACAGCCGACCAGTGCGGTGCCGCTGAGGCAAATAAGCAGTACGGCAAACTTCATTGACGCGGTTCGGTTTATATCCGGTGTAGTATTCTACTAATACGAGGATGGCGGCAAGCCTCGTGGCCAATCACCACTGTTGGATCGGATACCTGTTTCCCGAGGCCCGATCGGGGGGAGGGATGCGATAAGAAACTAGACGCGTTGAAACTGCGTTGCGATCAGCCGCGATGCATAGACGCCCATCCATCCGGTCGGGTCGAGCCAGCCCTTTTCGTTGCGCGGCGGACGAATGGCGCGGATGTGGGCATCCGTAATCTCGGATAAATCGTTGATCGGACGGGGTGGGTCGAATTCGGTCGACCAGAAAAATCGCGCCGCGCCGCCCACCTGATGTTTGGCAACCAGACAATTCGGCGCGCCTCCTGCCCGGTTGTAGAGCCCGACTGCGGAGTAAGCCTCCTGATGACTTACCATCATTACCCCTTCCGTCCCCGGAAAGGCGTATTTCATTGCCGAAAACCACCGGCACAGCGCAACCAGTTCCTCTTGGGTGAATTCATAGCCGGTCGGCGAACAGGCCTTATCTGTCGCCGATCGGACCCCCCTTACCGTCAGCGGGAATGGCACAACGTTCGTCTGCTTTGACACTTTTTCCCCTCGACCCCGTCTTAGGCTGCATCTCTGCAGCCATGCTCCCCCGAACGCGACCGCCGCGTGCCGAACTCCGATCGCGTCCCTTCTCCCTTTCCATGGCGAACCGGAAAGGCGAACGCTTGCCGACTACTTGTCGCTTCGAGACCGATACAGCGCACAAGCCGAAATCGCTCCCTAAATACTATCCAGGGACGGTTTAAAGTCAATCGAGCCCACATGCAGTTTTAGGTTTTTCAACGAAGTGTGTCGCCTCAGCCACAGTGGCAAAATGGCGACGCTTTTAAACTTATGGTTTGGGGCGCTGCTGATTGCCCCGCCCCCAATCCCGTGTACGCGGGGGCGTTCGAGGAAAACCGGGTTCGCGTCGGGCTTCCCCGAGGGCTTTGGCGATCTTCTTAGTGCAACGCGGGAGCGGCTCACGGGCATGGCGGACGACCTTTCCGGCTGCGTTCGGAAGCAAGAAGCGCGGACGCTTTGGGCCGTGCGGTGTGCCAAATCTTCGGGTGAACCGACGGGTTTGTATGCAAGACAGCAGGTTGTAGAGGATCACGTTGGGGTAAAGTCAGGCAGTATTGGCGCCGATCTTCTGACTGGGCAGGGCAGCGCCGGCGAGTGTCTGGCTGATCGATCCTCGGACAAAGTGCTGCAATGCATTGAGCCAATTCGCGGCACCATCCGAACAGAACAAAAGAAAAATCTCCGGCTACCATGGAAATTCGCCGAATGTCCAACCAATAGCCCGAGATGAGGGAACTCGCCGCGCGAAGTTGACGTCACGGACGAGGCCCCGATATAAACCCCCTCCTCCGATCACGGCGAAATGCATGGCTAATCACAAATCCGCGGAAAAGCGCATCCGGCAAACGGCCAAGCGTACGGCCATCAATCGCGCCCGAGTGAGCCGAGTGCGCACCTTCGTGAAAAAGGTCGAGACGGCGATCGCAACCGGGGACAAGGCGACAGCAAACTCGGCTCTCCGGCAGGCGCAGCCCGAGTTGCATCGGGCGATAACCAAAGGCGTGCTCCACAAGAACACGGTCTCGCGCAAGTTGTCGCGGCTGGCGGCACGGATCAACGCGCTCTGACCAGAAATCGGGCCGATCAATTCCG
>CAVSZA010000022.1:0-241157 GCA_963732095.1 uncultured Alphaproteobacteria bacterium | reverse complement strand
CTTTCAGCATTGAAACCGCGCGCGCGGTCGAGCCGTCAAACCCCTCCTGCAGATATTTTTCAGGCGTGTACTGGGTCGTACCGATCTTAAAGTCTTCGGCATGGAAGGGGCACGCGGCGAAGCGATCGGACGCCGGGGCAGCCGGCTGCGCCGGCGCGACCGCAGCCGGCGGGGGCGTCGGGGCTGCGGCAGGCGGCTCCCGCTTTCTTTCGCCCTCGAAGATAACTCGCGACGCTTCACTGCGCAGGCGCGTCAAGGCGGCAGCCGGAATTTTGCTGCCATTGACCAGATCGACCAGCGGCAAACCGGTATCCTGCTGAAATTTGCGCCAGGCTCTGGTCGTCTGAGGTCCAATTAGCCCGTCTATCGGCCCGGGTTCCATTCCGAGACGGAGCAGCATGAATTGAATTTCGCGGACCAGCGAGGGACTGACCTCGAGGTCTTCGGCCTTGCCAGCCACCTCGGCGGCGCACCGGGTTGCGGACCACAGTTGCATTGGCAGCGTCACGACGGCCAGTGAAAAAATCGCGCAGCGCACGATCTCACGTCCGTTCATTCTCGAAGCCCCAAATCGACCGGCAATCACTCTGCTCCGTGCGCATTGAGGAACGCCCTGCGCTCCCCTTCATCGGGGATGTGAGTGGCCAATACCAGGCACAGTTTGGCCAGAGACTCGAACTTCCCCAGTTCTCTCTTCACGAGGATTCGTGCGATTGGGCCTATATAGCGAGTAAGGTCGGATTCTATCGCAACTATGCTTGCCGGGTTTGGCGATTGGGCGGGAGAAACCGACGATCGCTCGATCGTCTTGGCCGGCGCCGGCGCGGACGGCGGCCGCGGTTGGCCGAGCCCCGCAGCGGCGCGCTGCCGCCCTCTCGCAAGGAATTCGGCGCGGTCCTTCGGGTCGGCCACCTGCCTGCCGAGCAACTCATACAATGCCAGCAGATCGCTCGTGTTTCTGATAGCCCGCTTCACGGCGACCGACGCCATCGGGCCGATGAAAGTCGTCAGATCGCGCTCGGTTTCCCGCAGCAATTCGGCGCTGAAAGACGCCCCACCCGGAGTGGTTTGCGCCGCATTGGCGGTGAGTTGCACCTGGGCTTCAGGTCTTGCCGAGCCGCGGAGTTGCGGCTCCCCCGGGTGGCCAGGCACTGCATCGGCAACGGCTTTCGAGAAGACCGCAGCGTCGGCGTAGCGCTGCGCCGGATCGAAGGCGACCGACTTGGCAATGACTCGCTTCATCGCCTCGGGGACCGCCGGGTTCAATGCCCGGATATCCTCGGGTCCCCGCTTTTCCATAAAGGATATGATCTCGGTAATGCTCTTGCCCCGGAACGGCTTCACCGCGGTCAACATTTCAAACAGGATGACCCCGGTGGCGAACAGGTCGGTGCGGTGATCGATAGGACCTCCCGACAGCTGCTCGGGCGCCATGTAGGCGGGCGTTCCCAATAAATCGCCGACGATCGTGAATTCGGAGGCCTCGAGACGCGCGATGCCGAAATCGGCGACCTTAACTTGGTCGCCCGGCAAAACCATGATGTTGGATGGTTTGATGTCGCGGTGGACGATCCCGCTCGCGTGAGCGAAGCCGAGGGCGCTCAGCACCTGGGTTATAATCGCGACGCTGCGATCTTGTGCGAGCGGACCGGACGATTTGATGAGTTGATCGAGGCTTCGGCCCTCCACCAATTCCATGACCAGAAACGGCGTACCGTTATCATCGCCGAAATCCCAGATCGCGACGATGTTCGGGTGGAACCGCCGCCCGGCGGCCCGCGCTTCGCGCCGGAAGCGCTCCAGCAATTGCACGCCTCCGCTGCCGGCGACAAGTTCGGGACGCACGACCTTGATTGCGACCAGGCGATCGATTGCCGGGTCATGCGCGCGATAGACTTCGCCCATCGCCCCCGTGCCGAGCAATGCTTCGATGCGATAGCGGCCGATCGACCGGACAGTATTCATCTCACAGGGCTCAAACTGAGCTGGCCTGCTGAGCCAAAATTCAGCTTTGCTCTTCCAGCATGCTCATCGCATTCTGCAGGCTGCGCCGCATCCGATTGAACGACGCGGACAGCGAGCCGATTTCGTCTCGGCTGGCGTGGACATATTCGGGGGTGTCGAGCTGTCCCATGCTGACCCTGTCGGCCATCGCGGAGATTTCGGCAACCGGCTTGGTCACCAGCGCGCGCAGCAAGAAGTCGACGATGATGATGGTGACGACAAAGGTGCCGGCCAGAGCCAGCATGAACCAGAAGAGTGCCTGATAGGCGCGGGCCAGCGGCACGCCGAGCGGGATCGAGACGACCTGCGCGCCGACAATTTCACCCAGTTTCCAGCCAAATCCGTTTTGCGAGCCATAGAGGGCGATCATCGTCGGGGGGGCATTCTCGGGTGTGCTGTGGCAGCTGAGGCAAACTTGGCTGCCGATTTTCAGCGGATGGGAGAGCGTCAGAAACTTCCCTCCCGGGGTGTCGCGGATCGTCACCGTTTCCGACTTGCTGGAATCGTCGCGAAAACCGTCGATTATGTCGGCTTCCCAATCCGCCGCCCGGTCGTTGACATTAGTCGGGTTGAGCGTCGGCTCGCGATAAGTGTATTCTGGTAATTTCTGCCGCACTAATTTCAGAGTGGTCTGCGCCGCGAACGCTGAAACCGATTGCGGCAGAAACTGGATCTTCAGCTGCGGCTCCAGCAACGGCCAATTGTAGTCGGCGGTATATTTGCGGATCGCCGACGCTGCTTCGATCATGATCCTCGCATTCTGCAGGCTATCCTCGAACGCGTTCCTCGTCAGGATTGTGTAGGCGCCGACACCGGCCAGGGCGAGGCCGGCGAGAAAGGCGCCGGATATCGCCAAATCGATTTTCCATCGTATCTTCATGACCGGGACTTCGCTAACGTCGGCAACAACTTGGGAGGCCGAGATCTTACTATCCCGAATTCCGTTTTCAAAGCGCGGCGGCTATCCCCGGGGAAAGGCTGAGAGCGCTCGGATGACATCGCGATCGAAGGAGAGCGAGTGTGCCACTGTCGGGACTGCGCGTGATCGATCTAACCCGCATACTTGCCGGACCATTCTGCACCATGCTGCTCGGGGACATGGGCGCCGAGGTGATCAAGATCGAAACCCCCGGCGAGGGCGATCCGGTGCGCCGGCAAGGCGTGATCCGCGACGGGCTCAGCTGGTATTTCGCCGGGTTCAACCGCAACAAACGTTCGTTGACGCTCAACTTGAGGCATGAAGAGGGTCGCGAGGTGCTGGCAAAGCTGATCGCCGGCGGCGATGTGCTGGTCGAGAATTTCCGTCCCGGGGTTCTCGATCGCATCGGCTTCGATAAGGCGCGGCTCGATGTGCTGAACCCCGACCTTGTCTGCTGTCACATCACCGGCTTCGGCGACAGCGGGCCTTATCGCGATCGTCCCTCATTCGATTTCATCGCCCAGGCGATGAGCGGCTTCATGAGTGTTACCGGCGAGCCCGACGGCCCGCCTCTTCGCGCCGGTCCGCCGATTGGCGACTTGGTGGCCGGGCTTTATGCCGCGCTTGGGGTGTGCGTGGCGCTGGTGCGGCGCGGGCGAACCGGGCGTGGCGAAACCGTTGGGTCCAGCCTCAACAATGCCATGATCAGCATGCTCGGCTTTCTCGCCGCGAATTGCCTTGCGACCGGCCGGCAGCCGGAGCGCACCGGCAACGACCATGCGATCGTCTCGCCCTACGGGATGTTTCGCACTGCCGACGGTGAGGTGGCGATCGCACCGTCAAGCGAGGCGGTCTACGATCGGCTGATCGAGGCAATCGGCGCGCCCGAGTTGCGGGACCACCCGGATTTTCGGAGCAACGACGACCGCGTCCGCAACCGCCCGGCAATGAACGCAGCGGTCGAGCAGCGGCTCGCGTCGGCCGGCAGCGGCTACTGGATCGACAAACTCAACGACGCCGGCGTGCCTTGCGACCGGGTGATGACATTGCCGGAGGTCTTTGGGGATCCGCAGAGCCGCAACCAGGAGATGGTCGTAGCCGCCGAGCATCCTGGACACGGAGAGGTCGAGATGCTCGGCTTTCCAATCAAATTCGCCGAGGCGCCATGCTGTATGCGCCGCCCCGCGCCCGATCTTGGCGCCGACACCGATGCGGTGTTGCGCCAGCTCGGCTATTCAAACGAGGAGATCGCCGGGCTCCGCAGCAAGGGCGTCGTGTGAGTCGAATGCATTACGGTATCCGCGGCCTGCTCGTGGCGTTCATCATTTCCTGCTCGCCTGCTCCGGACCCCGGCTTCACCCTCGCTGGCGTGACGCCGGCTCAAGCCAGCATCGACGCCGCGCTGGCGGCAGTCACCGTCGAGCCGGCGAGCCGGGACCGCACGGTATATCCGCTGCCGCGCAGCCTGACCCCGCTGCTGCCGCTGTGGCAAGCGGCACTGCAAGACGCGGTGACGAGACAAGGCATTTTTCGTCCGGATGCATCTCGTCGGGTGTCGATCGCCGTGAAGGTCCTGGAATTCTCGCTCTCCGGAAAGATCTTGTCGGTGTTCGCCCGCTACCAGCTGTTCGATGTCCCCGCCGGCAACCCGGTGTTCAGCGCAGACATCATGAGCAATGTGGGATTGAGCGGTCTTGCCACCGGGGTGACGAGCCTGGACGACCCGGCGGTCGCGACACAGAACCATACTCAAGTAATCCGGGCAATTCAGGACAACATCACGAAGTTTCTCGACCAGCTCGGAGCGTTCGCGCGGCAGCCACGCGGCGCCACGCCTCCCCGGCCCTGAGCGCTCGCAAATCGGGGCATACCGTCATGCCCCCGTTGTTGCGCGGACTCCCGATGTATGTTAGGAACCGCGCCGGTTTGACGGGGCGCTTTTTGCGCAGGCCCACGTTGCCTGCTGCGATCCGGTGACGCACGAAGAAGGGCTGCTGCGGGGCGTTTGCGCGCGCGGTCAATAAGGATGCATTTCCATTGGCTTCCGAGACCACAGGCGTTTCCGGCTTGGCTGCGCGTTACGCGGCGGCGTTGTTCGATCTCGCCGACGAGCGCCGGATCCTTGACGAGGTGGCCTCGGATCTCCGGCAGCTCCGGGCAATGGTGCAGGCGAGCCCGGATCTGCTGCGGCTGATCCGTAGCCCAATTCTCTCACGCGGCGAGCAATCCAAGGGGATCGAGGCCCTCGCCGAGGCCGCCGGCCTTTCCTCTCTGGTCAGGGATTTTCTCGCGGTCGTCGCGCGCAATCGGCGTTTGTTTGCGGTGCCGGCCATGATCGAGGCATTTCTTGCAGAACTCGCGGCACGCCGCGGCGAAGTCACAGCCGAGGTCATCTCGGCGCAGCCGCTGAGCGACGCTCAGCTCGCCGCGCTGAATGATCAGCTGCGCCGCAGCGTCGGCAGCCGAATATCGATCGATGTCCAAGTCGACCCGGGACTGATCGGCGGCCTCGTCGTCAAACTCGGCTCGCGCATGGTCGACGGATCGATTAAGAGCAAGCTGCAGCGGCTGCAGCTGGCCATGAAGAGTATTGCCTGAAGGGGTTCTTATGGAAATTCGCGCGGCGGAGATTTCGGCGATCCTCAAACAGCAGATCGCCAATTTCGGTACCGAGGCGGATGTCGCGGAGGTCGGTCAGGTGTTGTCGATCGGCGATGGCATCGCCCGCGTCTACGGCCTCGACAAGGTCCAGGCCGGCGAGCTGGTCGAGTTCCCGAATGGCGAAAAGGGCTTGGCCCTCAACCTCGAGAGCGACAATGTCGGCGTCGTCGTGTTCGGCGACGACACCCACATCAGCGAGGGGGACACCGTCAAACGCACCAACGCCATCGTCGATGTGCCGGTCGGGCGCGGACTCCTCGGCCGCGTCGTTGATGCGCTCGGCGAGCCGATCGACGGCAAGGGCCCGCTGACCGATGTCACCCGGGCGCGCGTCGATGTCAAGGCGCCCGGCATCGTGCCACGCCGTTCGGTGCACGAGCCGGTGCAGACCGGGCTGAAGGCCATCGAACTCTCTGGTGCCGATCGGGCGCGGGCAGCGCGAGCTGATCATCGGCGATCGGCAGACCGGCAAGACCGCCGTCGCGATCGACGCCGTCCTTAACCAAAAGCACAACAACAGCGGCACCGACGAGAAGGTTAAGCTCTACTGCATTTACGTCGCGGTCGGCCAGAAACGCTCCACCGTCGCGCAGATCGTCAAGACCTTGCAGGATTACGGCGCGCTCGAATACTCGATCGTCGTGGCGGCGACCGCCTCCGAGCCGGCGCCGCTGCAGTACATCGCCCCCTATGCCGGGTGCGCGATGGGCGAATTTTTTCGCGACAACGGCATGCACGCACTGATTATCTACGACGATCTATCGAAACAGGCGGTGGCTTACCGCCAGATGTCGTTGCTGTTGCGCCGCCCGCCGGGGCGTGAGGCCTATCCCGGCGACGTCTTCTACCTGCATTCGCGGCTGCTCGAACGCGCCGCGAAAATGAACGAGGATCATGGCGCCGGATCGCTGACGGCGCTGCCGATCGTCGAGACGCAAGCCGGTGACGTGTCTGCCTATATCCCGACCAATGTGATCTCGATCACCGATGGCCAGATTTTTCTCGAGACCGAACTGTTCTACCAAGGCATTCGTCCGGCCATCAATGTCGGGCTCTCGGTCAGCCGCGTCGGTTCGGCGGCGCAGATCAAGGCGATGAAGCAGGTCGCCGGGCGCATCAAGCTCGAGTTGGCGCAGTACCGCGAGATGGCCGCCTTTTCGCAATTCGGTTCCGATCTCGACGCCGCGACCCAGCGCCTCTTGGCGCGCGGCAGCCGATTGACCGAGATGCTGAAGCAGCCCCAATTCTCCCCGGTCCCGGTGGAGGAGCAAGTCGTTTCGATATTTGCCGGCACCCGCGGCTATCTCGACACGGTCGCAGTGCAGGATGTCGGCCGGTTCGAAGCTGCGATGCTGCGGGAATTGGGCGCCACGCACCCCGAGCTGATGGTGGCCATCCGGACCGAGCAGGAGATCTCGCCGGGGGTCGAGAAGGAGCTGAGCGACTTCCTCGACGCGTTCGTCAAGACCTTCGCCTGACCCGAGTCCGAGTCCGCCGCGATGCCTAGCCTAAAAGACCTGCGGTTGCGCATCCGCAGCGTCAGGTCGACGCAGAAGATCACCTCCGCAATGAAGATGATCGCCGCTTCGCGGCTGCGTCGGGCGCAGGAGCAGGCCGAAGCCGCCCGTCCCTATGCGCAGCGCATGGAGCGCGTCCTCGGCTCGCTGGCCGGCCGCATGACGGGTCTGCCCGGCGCGCCGCCACTGCTCGTCGGCACCGGCAAAGAAGAGACGCATCTAATTATCGTCGCGACCTCGGACCGTGGTCTCGCCGGCGGCTTCAACGCCTCGATCCTGCGCGAGGCACGCCGGCGAATTCGCGAGATCGAGGGGGGCGGCAAGAAGGTCATGCTGTTGATCATCGGCCGCAAAGGCCGCGACGGACTGCGGCGGGACTACAACCCCTTGATCCGCGACAGCCTGACCGAGGTCGGGCAGCGCCGCCTTTCTTTCGACGAAGCCCGCGACATTGCCGAGCGCGTCCTATTGCTTTATCAGGCGGGCGGGTTCGATGTCTGCACAATCATCTACAACCGGTTCCGCTCGGTGATGAGCCAGATCGTCACGGTCCAGCAGCTGATCCCCTTCGCATCCGCGGCCGCGGAGCTAACCAGCTCCGAGCCGGAAGTGGGAGTGCGCGCCGGCGCGGTTTACGAGTTCGAGCCGTCGGAGGAAGAAATCCTCGACGAACTCCTGCCCAAGAACCTGGCGGTCCAGATCTTTACGGCGCTGCTGGAGAATGCCGCGAGCGAGCAAGGCGCGCGCATGACCGCAATGGACAACGCCACCCGCAATGCCGGCGAAATGATCGACCGGCTGACGCTCAACTACAACCGCACGCGCCAGGCCGTGATCACCAAGGAGCTGATCGAGATCATCTCCGGGGCCGAGGCGCTGTGATGTTCCGCACGGGGATATTGTAAAGTATGGCAAGGAATTCTATCGGCACCGTCACCCAGGTCATCGGCGCAGTCGTCGATGTGCATTTCGACGGAGAGCTGCCGGCAATCTTGAGCGCTCTGCAGATCAATGACAGCGGCCGGACATTGGTGCTCGAAGTGGCGCAGCAGCTCGGGGAGAACGTCGTGCGCACGATTGCGATGGACACGACCGACGGGTTGGTGCGCGGCGCTGAGGTCATCGATACCGGCGAGCCGATCATGATGCCCGTCGGTCCAGAGACGCTCGGCCGCATCCTCAATGTGATCGGCGAGCCGGTCGACGAGCGCGGCCCCGTGGTCACGAAGCAGCGCTCCCCGATCCACAAATCGGCACCGGAATTCATCGATCAGTCGACTGAAGCCGAAATCCTGGTCACCGGGATCAAGGTGGTCGATCTGCTGACGCCTTACGCGAAAGGCGGCAAGATCGGGCTGTTCGGCGGTGCCGGGGTCGGCAAGACCGTGATCATCATGGAATTGATCAACAACATCGCCAAGGCGCATGGCGGCTACTCGGTGTTCGCCGGCGTCGGCGAGCGCACCCGCGAGGGCAACGACCTCTATCACGAAATGATGGAATCCGGCGTTATCAACATCGAGGGCCCGGGCTCCAAGGCGGCGCTCGTGTACGGCCAGATGAACGAGCCGCCGGGCGCGCGCGCCCGCGTCGGCTTGTCCGGTCTCACTCTCGCCGAATATTTCCGCGACGAGGAAGGCCAGGACGTGCTGTTCTTTGTCGACAATATTTTCCGTTTTACGCAGGCGGGCTCCGAAGTATCGGCGCTGCTCGGCCGCATGCCGTCGGCGGTCGGCTACCAGCCAACGCTCGCAACCGATTTGGGCACACTCGAGGAGCGGATTACGAGCACGAAGAAAGGCTCGATCACCTCGGTGCAGGCGATCTATGTGCCGGCGGACGATCTGACCGACCCGGCGCCCGCCACGACCTTCTCCCATCTCGACGCGACCACAGTGCTGTCGCGGCAGATCGCCGAGCTCGGCATCTATCCGGCGGTCGACCCGCTCGACTCGACCTCGCGGCTGCTCGACCCGCGGGTCATCGGCGACGACCACTATCGGGTGGCGCGCGATGTCCAGCGCGTGCTGCAGACCTATAAATCGCTGCAGGACATCATCGCGATCCTCGGCATGGACGAGCTCTCCGAGGAAGATCGGCTGACCGTCGCCCGGGCCCGCAAGATCCAGCGTTTCCTTTCCCAGCCCTTTCACGTCGCCGAAGTGTTCACCGGCACTCCCGGGGTCCTCGTCAGCCTCGAAGACACGATCAAGGGATTCCGCGGGATCGTCGCCGGCGACCACGACGACATGCCGGAAAGCGCCTTCTATATGGTCGGCACAATCGATGAGGCGGTCGCCAAGGCGCGCAAGATGGCGGCCGAGGCGGCCTGAGCCGGGCTGGTTCCGTCAATGGCCGAGCGTGTGCAGTTCGAGTTGGTTACTCCCGAGCGCCTATTGCTTTCGGAGATGGTCGAGATGGTCGTGGTCCCCGGCACCGAGGGTAATTTTGGCGTCCTGCCGGGCCATGCGCCGCTGATTTCCTCGATCCGTCCCGGAACAATCGATGTCTACGAGGGGCAAACTGTGACGCGGCGTATCTTCATCGTCAGCGGCATCGCCGAGGTGACGCCGGAGCGCTGCACCGTGCTCGCCGACGAGGCGCTGCCGCCTGACGAACTCGACCGCGGCGCGATCGAAGCGGAACTGCAGACCGTTCAAGGTAACCTCCCGAGCCTGCGCGAGCAGGTCGCCCGCGCTACCGGCCCCGAGCGCGACACGCTGCTCGTCGAGCTCCGCCGCCTGGAACGCCAGCAGAATGTCCTCCAGGCCGAGTTGCAGGCGCTCGCCGAAATCGCCCGCTGATCCGCGTTGCTGCCTTACCTACTTCACGGTTAAAGTTGACGCCGACCGTGCGCTCGCGCACCGTCTCCAACTTGACTAACCGCACCGCCGGATAAGGGAAGCGGAAATGCTGTCGAGCGCTCGCATCCAACAGAGACTGGCGCAGCGGTCAATCGCCCTGGTGCTCGCCGGAGGTCGTGGCAGTAGGTTGAAGCAATTGACCGACCGGCGCGCCAAGCCGGCCGTGTTTTTCGGCGGCAAGTTCCGGATCATCGATTTCGCCTTGTCGAACTGCATCAACTCGGGTGTTCGCCGGATCGGTATCTTGAGCCAATACAAGGCGCACAGTCTGCTGCGCCACCTGCAGATGGGGTGGTCATTCTTGCGTCCGGAGATGAACGAGTTTCTCGACCTGCTGCCGGCGCAGCAACGGCTTGACGAGGCGACCTGGTATCGCGGGACCGCGGATGCCGTCTACCAGAACTTCGACATTTTCCGCGCCGCCGAGCCGGAATACTTTATCGTCTTGGCAGGGGATCACATCTATAAGATGGATTACTCGAACATGCTCGCCGACCACATCGACAAAGGCGCCGATTGCACGGTCGCCTGTGTCGAGGTGCCGATCGAGCAGGCTTCCGATTTCGGCGTCATGGCGGTCGATGATTCGATGGCGATCATCGACTTTCTGGAAAAGCCGAAAAATCCGCCTGGAATGGCCGGCAAACCGGACCGCGCGCTCGCCAGCATGGGTGTCTACGTGTTCACTGCGGAGTTCCTTTATGATGAGCTCGAACGCGATCACCGTCACGCGGGATCGAGCCATGATTTCGGCAAGGACGTTATCCCGGACCTCGTCAGCCGCGGCTTGGCGGTCGCCCATTCCTTCGAAGAAAGCTGCGTGAAGACAACACCGGAAGCCGAGGCCTATTGGCGCGATGTCGGCACCGTCGACGCCTATTGGGCCGCCAATCTGGATCTCGTCTCGCCGACCCCTTCGCTGGACATCTACGACCCGAACTGGCCAATCTGGACGTATCAGCAGCAGTTGCCGCCCGCGAAATTCGTGTTCGACGACGACGACCGGCGCGGCATGGCGGTGGACTCGATGGTCTCCGGCGGCTGTATTATTTCCGGCGCTACGGTCCGCCGCTCACTGCTGTTTTCGAATTGCCGGGTCAACTCATACGTCCAGACCTGCGAGGCGGTGCTTCTGCCGGACGTTCTCGTCGGGCGCCACGCGCGGCTGAACAAAGTGGTCGTCGACCGCGGCTGCCGGATCAAGGAGGGGCTGGTGATCGGCGAAGATCCGGTGCTGGATGCCAAACGGTTCTACCGCAGTGAGGGCGGCGTGACATTGGTCAGCGCCGACATGCTGGCCGCCGTCAACTGACCGGAGTAGAAAGCGAGCCTCAGAGATCGAGCCCGACCAAGCTGCGGGCATAAGCCCTGGCCTCGAATGGGCGCAAATCGTCGGCGGTCTCGCCGACCCCGATGGCGTGGATCGGAATCCCGTATTTTTCCGCCAAGGACACCAAGACACCGCCGCGCGCGGTGCCGTCGAGCTTGGTCATCACGATGCCCGTGACGCCGACCATCTCGCGAAAGATTTCCGCCTGCGCGTGCGCGTTCTGGCCGGTCGTCGCATCGAGCACGAGCAATACCGAATGCGGCGCTTGCGGATCGACCTTCTTCAGGACGCGGACGATCTTCTGCAGCTCCGACATCAGATTGGCCTTGTTGTGCAGCCGCCCCGCCGTATCGATCAGCAGAATGTCGCTGCCCTCGGCCCGGGCCTGTTCGAATGCCTCATAGGCGAGCCCCGCGGCGTCGGACCCGGGTGGCCGCGTGACGACCCGACAGCCGGTCCGCTCGCCCCAGATCTGTAGTTGCTCGACACCGGCGGCGCGGAACGTGTCGCCCGCCGCGAGCATCACATCGCGTCCCGCGTCGCGATATTTCTTCGCGAGCTTGGCGATCGTCGTCGTCTTGCCACTGCCGTTGACGCCGACGACGAGAATGACAAACGGCTTGCGGCTGAGGTCGAGCCGCAGCGGCTTCATCACCGGTTCGACCAGCCGGATTACCTCATCGGCGAGCGCGCCCCGCACCTCTTCGGGAGAGACCTCTTGGTTGAAGCGGGTCCTGCGCAGCTCCTCTGTGACCTCGGCGGCGATCCCGATACCCATATCGCTCCCAATCAACAGCTCCTCGAGCTCGAGTAGCGCGGCATCATCGAGCCGGCGGCGATTAAAGATCGTGTTGATGCCCGCGTTCAGCCGCTCCGAGCTGCGCGCCATCCCCGCCTTGAGTTGGCTGAACCAGCCGCGGCGTTCCTGAGCTTTGGTGTTCCCAGCAGGAATCTCTGGCGATGCGGCCCCTACCGCCGCGGGTTCGAAGGGCTCCGAGGTTTCGGTTTGTCCCGGGCGTGACGCGGGCACGCCGCGCCGCAAGAAACCGCCGTTCACCAGGCCGCGCTCTTCTTGGTCCGCATCGTTCGAGGGAATCTCGTCAGCAGAAACCTCTTCTATCGCGTCGGGTTGCTGTTCTTCGACCCCCGTTCCCTCCTCCGGCTTCCGGTTTTCCGTGTCTTCCGCAACGGCATCGGCTTCCGGATCGGGTCCTGGAACCTGTCCAGGAGTAGGTCGTCTCCAGAACCTCATTGAACGGCTGCTCCAATGAGATTGCGTCCGCTAACCCCGATAAGGCGCATGCGCCGGACCGACCCTGCGTTGCCGGACCCGGTGAAGCCCACCGGAGCATAAAAGGCGGCGCGGCCCATGCCGGCTCGCTCGATCAGGACATCGGTTTCATTGCCGATCCGAGTGGATAGTTCCGCGGCTTGGGCGGCTTGCCCTGCCGCGCGCAGCCTCGCCGCCCGCTCCTTGATCACTGAGCCGGGCAGTTGCGGCATCCGAGCCGCGGGTGTTCCTGCCCGCGTGCTGTAGGGGAACACATGAACAAAGGCGAGCCCGCATTCGCTGATCAAGTCGAGGGTGCGTTGGAACATCTCCTCCGTTTCGGTCGGAAACCCGGCGATCAGGTCGGCGCCCAAGGCGACTTCGGGACGCAATGCTCGGGCGCGCTGTGCAACGGCGACCGCTAGATCGCGGGAATGACGCCGCTTCATGCGCTTCAAAATCAGGTCGTCGCCGGCCTGCAGCGACAAGTGCAGGTGCGGCATCAGCCGCTCTTCTTCGGCCAACAACCGCCACAGCTCCACATCGATTTCGGCCGGATCGATGGAAGAGAGGCGTAGACGCCGCAGTTCGGGCACGGCAGCAAGCAGCCGCCTCACCATCTGGCCGAGGCTGGGTCTGGACGGCAGATCGGCGCCATAGGCGGTCAGGTCGACACCGGTCAGTACGATCTCCCGGTAATCGGCCGCGACCAGACGGCGCGCCTGATCGGCGATGACCCCCATCGGGACCGATCGGCTGGCCCCCCGAGCATAGGGGATGATGCAAAAGGTGCAGCGGTGGTCGCAGCCCTGCTGGACCTGCAAAAAGGCGCGGCATCTGCCCTCGAAGCCGTCAACGAGGCGCGGCGCGGTTTCGCTCGGATCGGACGACGGCGCCACTTTTTGCAGGTAGCTCTGTGGCCACAGCTTGGCCTGATTGTCGAGCACGCGATCGACTTCGGGCAACGCGGCATAGCGTTCCGGCGACAAGTGGGCGGCACAACCCGTTACGACGATTTTTGCCCCGGGTTGCCGTCGGCGTGCGCGACGGATCGCCTGGCGCGCTTGCCGCTCAGCCTCGGCAGTAACCGCGCAGGTGTTGACGATGACCGCACCGGTCAGCCCGGCGGCGGCCGCGGCGCGACGAATGACCTCGGATTCAAACGCGTTCAGCCGACAGCCGAACGTGATGATCTCGTTGTCATGCATAACGCTCAGCCCGCCGTCAGCAGGTCCGTGTCGAAGACGCCCTCGAAGCTGAGCGTTGCCGGCCCTGTCATGATTACATGGCCATCTTCGCGCCACGCTATGTCGAGTGTGCCGCCATCGAGTTCGACGGCAGCGCGGCGCTCGGTGAGCCCCCGCCGGTGCGCGGCAACGAGCGCCGCGCAAGCGCCGGTGCCACATGCTCGGGTGATCCCGGCGCCTCGTTCCCATACGCGCAGCCGGATAGTCCTGGGACTGCGGATCTCCGCAACACCGATATTTGCGCGTTCCGGAAACAGCGGGTGATGTTCGAGTGTGGGCCCGAAGGTCGCGAGAGCGACGGTGTCGACGTCATCAACAAAAAAGGTCGCGTGCGGGTTGCCGACGCTCGTGCAAACCGCCTCTGTCAGAGGACCCGATGTCAAGTCGACCCGAACGGTATCCATGGCGCGCGACAGCGGGATCTCGTACCAAGCCGTCCGCGCCGGTCCCATATCTACCGCAAAAGACTGGTCGGCCCTCGCCTCCGCTTCGAGCAGACCCGCCGTGGTCTCGATCCGCACCCTGGGTTCACGGGTCTCGCGGTAGAGCAGTTCGGCGACGCAGCGACTAGCATTGCCGCAGGCCTCGGCCTCGCTGCCATCGGCATTGCGGATGCGCATCAGGACGTGGGCCGCCGGATGGCGAGGCGACTCGAGCAGGATCACCTGATCACATCCGATGCCGGTCCGGCGATCTGCCAACCTGCGCACCGCTCCGGCGCCGAGAGGGATCGCGCCGCGGCGAAAATCAAGCACGACAAAATCGTTGCCGAGCCCATGCATCTTGTGAAACGGGACTTTCCCCATCGCGCCGCTTATATGGCGGCGGCGACGGCTCTGTCCAACGCCGCAGATACCCGGCGCCGGACAAGCGCGTACTGTGTGTCAGTTCACCGTATAATGCGGCACACTAGAGCTCGCGTGTCTGGCACCCGTTTTGCCGTGCTTCGCGCTCGTCGCCCTGACCGCTTTGCCGCCGTAGCTGCCCGAGCCGTATCTGCCCGAGCCGTGTCGGCCGGAAGTTTGGGCGATGGCATATCTGCCGTGGCGTCCCCTGTGGCCATGGGCCGAGCGGGTGCCCTGGAACGCCGGCCGCACTGGGGCCATTTCATCAACGGCAGACCAGTCGCGCGGACTCGTGTCCGCGGTCCTGGCGGATACCGGAGCGGTCTCGTTGGCGAAGTAACTCGGCGTGTCGCCCGACGGGCTGAAATTTTTCGAACCGTAGTCGGGAAGTTCCACGGCGAGCGCCGGCAGGCACGCAAAGGCGAGCGCACCCGCGAGAAAGGTGATCGTCAGCTTTAACATTGCAGTTCCCCCTGCCGTTTCCATAGCCGGACGATGGAGGAACGCCAAATTGGTGCTGCTAACCCGCGGAATCCGTTAGTGCGGATCGATGCCGGACTCGGGCTGTTCGAGAGAATCGATCGCCCAGGCGCGGTGCTTCGTTACCGCTTGCTGGCCTCCCAACTTTCGAGGTCGAGCCGGTCCATCAGAAACAGATCGCCGGTCCGGGCACACCAGCCGCGGCTGTGCATGCGTCCGACCAGGCGCATCTTTTCGGTGCGCACATACATATTTTGCTGATCCACCAGATCATCACGGATGTGGATATGGATGACTCTGCCAATCTCGAGCATCGAGCGGGGTCCGAGCGACACGCCGGTGATGCGTCGGCATTCGAAGCTGACCGGCGATTGCCCGATCCGCGGCGCGCCGACGCCGACCGAGGGTAGCGGCGTCAATTCGGCAGCGTTGAGTTCGCCGGTCCCGGCGGCGAAATCGACGGCCCAGATGTTCATCCGCTCGGCCAGTTCTTCGTCGACCAGATTGACGACGAACTCGCCGCTGTCCCTGATATCGCGCTCGGTATCCTTGTAGCCGTCCTCGCTTGCCGCCCCCGGGCTGATCCCGAGCACGACGACCGGCGGCATGGAGCTGACCGCATTGAAAAAGCTGAACGGCGTGCATTGACGCGTCCGGAGCCATCGACGGTTGTCACAAGCGCAATCGGCCGCGGCACAACCGTGCTGACGAGCAGTTTGTAGGCATCCGTTGCCGGGATCTGCGCCAGATCAAAATGCATCCTCGCCTCCGCTGTTGACCGTCCGCTCGACCCATTCTACGCACGACCAACGATAGGTTTCATGGAATTGTCATTGTCCTGTTGCACGCTTATTGCATTGTTCTACCGTAGCGGCGGTTCGGCAGCAGGGGCTAGGGCATGGCTGGAGACGCGTTCGACTATGATCTTTTGGTGATCGGTTCCGGGCCGGCCGGTCAGCGCGCCGCAATACAGGGTGCCAAGCTCAACAAGAAAGTCGCGATCGTCGAAAGACGGACCGTGCTCGGCGGGTGCAGCGTCAATCTCGGCACGATCCCGTCCAAGACCTTGCGCGAGGCGGCACTCGAACTTTGCGGGTATCGCTCGCGGGAATTTTACGGCGCTTCCTATACCGTGAAACAGCACATTACGATGCAGGACTTGCTGTTTCGCACCGATCGGGTGATCCAGCACGAAATCGATGTCACCCGCCACCAGCTGATGCGCAACGACGTCGAACTGATCGCAGCGACGGCGTGCTTCGTGGCCCCCGATGCCCTTCGCCTCGACTATGTCGATACCAGTACCTCCCGCACGGTCAGGGCAAAAAAGATCGTCATCGCCGCCGGGGCGGAAACCACCCGCGCCCCGAATATTCCGTTCGACGGCGAACGGATATTCACCAGCGATGACGTGCTGCAGCTCGACCGGCTGCCGCGGACCTTGGCGGTTGTCGGAGCCGGCGTGATCGGATGCGAGTATGCCAGCATCTTTGCCGCTCTGGGCGTCCGGGTGACCCTGATCGACAAGCGCGACCGGCTGTTGCCGTTCGTCGACCACGAAATGGTCGACGAGTTCTGCCATCACCTGCGGGAAAACCGGGTGACCCTGCGGCTCAACGAGAGCGTCGGCGGATTGGAGATCATCGAGGACGAGCACGGCCCACGCGTCAGGCTGCATCTAGACAGCGGCAAGACGATAATTGCCGAAAAGGCGCTCTACTCGGTCGGCCGGACCGGCGCCACCAGCAAGCTCAATCTGGCGGAGGCTGGCCTCGCGCCCGACAACCGCGGCCGGCTCGTAGTCGACGAGCACTATCGCACCCAGGTCCCCGGGATCTATGCGGTTGGCGACATGATAGGGTTCCCAGCGCTCGCCTCGACCTCGATGGAGCAAGGTCGGCTGGCGGCGTGCCACGCCTTCGGGGTCAAGGCGCAGAGCGTCCCCGAGCGCTTTCCGTACGGGATATATGCGGTTCCGGAAATCTCGATGGTCGGGAAGAACGAGGAGGAGCTGAGCGAAGCTGCCACGCCCTATGAGATTGGCAAGGCCCGCTACAAGGAGATCGCCCGCGGCCAGATCCTCGGCGACGTCACCGGGCTCTTAAAGCTGATTTTTCACAGCGAGACCCGCCAGCTCCTCGGCGTTCACATCATCGGCGAGGGGGCGAGCGAGCTGATTCATATCGGACAGGCGGTATTGTCGTTCGGTGGAAAAATCGATTACTTCATCGAGACGGTGTTCAATTACCCGACTTTGGCGGAATGCTACAAGGTGGCGGCTTTCGACGGCGTCAATCGGCTCGGTATATTTGAAGAAGAGGTGTCGAGCGTGTGATACCGCACCGATGGGCTATTGCGCGCCCGCTAGGTTCCTAGTCCGCGAGCCCCATGACGAATGCAAGCGCCACATTGAGCCGCGCCATGTCGGCAGCTCCAAGATGCCCGATCTGCCTTCCGATGCGCTCCCGGCGGATGGTGACCGGTTTATCGGCCATCACCTGCGACTTCGCGCTCAGCCCGGTTTCCGGACTTGGCTCGATCGTGACTCGGAAGTCGGGCGCCGTTACCAACTCGGAAGTCATTTGACAGACCACGATGGAGGCATGACTTTCGGGAAAAGCGTCAGTTTGGACAATCACTGCCGGCCGTGGCTTACCGTAGTCGCCCGGTGCGGCGACCGTTACCACGTCACCGCGCCTCATCTGTATCGAACTCGGAAACCCTCTCGATCCAGTCGAGCGCTTCGCGCTCACTGTCGCGGCTCAGGCAAGCCACTTGCGCCGCCACCCGGCTGCGGATTGTCTCCGAGCGCGCATCCGGCACTACCAGGCGTAATTCGCGCAGGCCCCGCCGGCGGCGCAGCTCGCGCATTATCCTCATTCGTTCAGCCGGCGCAGCCATCTCGTCCTCTGTGACCGGTGACGCATTATTAATGTAACGCGTTACACGACGACAAACAAGCACCGATTTTGCGCCTTGACGGTTTCCTCGCTGTGTTAGGAGCGAGCCCCCGCCGGGTCTTCTCCTGTTGAAGAGGCCGCGGCCCGATCGAGCACGGCGTTCAGCAGCACATTGCAGCCGGCGGTCAGGTCGTCGGGCTTGGCATCTTCGATTTCGTTGTGGCTGATGCCGCCGACGCAAGGCACGAAAATCATCGCGGTCGGGGCGACGCGCGCCAAGTAGACCGCGTCGTGCCCGGCGCCGCTGACGATGTCCTGATGCGGGTAGCCCTGTGCCTCGGCGGCATCCCGGACCGCGGTGACGAGGTGGAGATCGAATGGGGTTGGCGGGAAATACCAGAATTCCTTGACTTCGACTTCGAGGCCGATCGGCGCCGCGGCGGCATCGCAGGCTTGCCGCAGCTCACCGTCCATTGCGCTCAGCACCGCTTCCTCGGGATGTCGGAAATCAACCGTGAAAAACACGCGTCCGGGGATCGTGTTGCGCGAGTTTGGGCTGACCTGCACAAACCCGACCGTCGTGCAGGCATAGGGCGCATGTGCATGCCCGATCCGGTTAACGGCATCGATCATGCGAGCGGTGCCGACCAGCGCGTCGCGCCGCCGCGGCATCGGGGTCGGTCCGGCATGCGCCTCCTGCCCGGTGACCGTGATCTCATACCAGCGCTGGCCCTGCGCGCCGGTCACAATGCCGATCGGCTTGCCCGCCGCTTCGAGGATCGGCCCCTGCTCGATATGCGCCTCGAAATAGGCGGCGACCGGCCGGGCGCCGACCGGCTCCGGGCCGGCGAAGCCGATGCGTTCGAGCTCGGTGCCGAGCGTCACTCCCGTCAGATTGTCGGGACGCGCCAGACCCTCGGTGAGATCGAAGACGCCGGCGAACACACCCGAACCGACCATCGCCGGTGAAAAGCGCGAGCCTTCCTCATTGGTCCAAGCGACGATCTCGATCGGCGCCTCGGTCTCGTAGCCGAGGTCGTTGAGGGTGCGCACCAATTCGAGCCCGGCCATAACGCCATAGGCACCGTCGAATTTGCCGCCGGTCGGCTGTGTGTCGAGATGGCTGCCGGTCATGATCGGCGGCAGGCTCGCGTCGCTCCCCGGCCGGCGTGCGAAGATGTTGCCGATCTTGTCGACCCGGACGGAGCAGCCGGCCTCCTCGCACCAGCGGATGAAGAGACGGCGCGCCTCGCCGTCGAGGTCGCTCGCGGCGAGCCGGCACACCCCGCCCTTTGGAGTCGCGCCGATCTGCGCCAATTCCATCAAGCTCGCCCACAGCCGCTCGCCATTGACCTGCAAGTTCCACATGCCGCCCATCCCGTCTTGTACACGTCGCAATGTACTCGCCACACCGGCGAAGGCCGGTGTCTATCCCCGCGATGGGTCCCGGCCCTCCGCCGGGACGACAGAAAAATCCGCTCGGACTTGGGTTTAGGGGAAGCTATATCTTCAAAAGGGGCTCGGCAAAGGAAGGTGTGATGGCTGACAGCGAGCGGCTGAAGGTCCGCGGGATCGAGCTCGAAATCGTGCGCCAGGGCGCCGGTCGACCGATCCTGTTGCTGCACGGCTTTCAAACGATCGATCCAGAGGCGCACTTTCTCAAGCTGCTGAGTCGGCGCGGCGAAATCATTGCGCCGTCGGGCCCGGGGTTTGGGCATTCGACGCGGCCGAAGGATTTCGATACCGTTTATGACCTCGCGCATCTCTACCTGGAGCTGTTGGACACGCTGCCGGGCGACAAAGTGACCTTGATCGGGTTCTCCTTCGGCGGTTGGCTGGCGGCGGAGGTCGCAGCGGCGTGCAGCCATAGCCTAGACAAGCTCGTTCTCGTCGATCCCGTTGGTATCAAGATCGGCGACCGAGAGACCCCGGACATTCTCGACGTCTTCGAAAAATCGCCCGACGAGGTGCGCCGCCGCAGCTGGCACGATCCGGACAGGTTCGCACCGGACTTCAACGCAATGTCCGACGAGGCGCTGCTCGTTTACGCCCGCAACCGCGAGGCGCTTTGCCTCTATGCGTGGCACCCGTATATGTACAACCCGCAGTTGCCGCGTTGGCTCGGGAGGATCAAGGCGCCGACCCTGCTGCTGTGGGGCGAGAGCGATCGGGTCGTAACGCCGGATTATGGCCGCGCCTATGCCCGCCTGATCCCGGGTTCCCGGTTCGAGCTGATCGAAGGCGCCGGGCACCACCCTGAGATCGAGCAGCCCGAAACCTTTGTCGAGCGGGTTTCCCGTTTCCTCGAGGAGTAGCCGCCATGCAGGCTTGGTATCATTGCGAAAACGTCTATCCCTTCGTCCCACAGAAGGTGCTCGATCGTGCCAACTCGGTGCGCGCCAGCCTCCCCAACAAGTATTGCGACCCGAAGATCGCAGCCGATTTGTTCGAGGAGTGCCTCGACGAGCACCTGCTGTGCGACGACCTCGGCGTCAATGTCGTCTCGATAGAGCATCATTCCGGGATCAACAGCCTTTATGGCGCGAGCCCGATGATCCTCGGCATCCTCGCCCGGCAGACAAAGAAGGTGCGCATCCTCAGCCTCGGGACGTTGATCACGATCCGCCCCGATCCGGTGCGGGTCGCCGAGGAATACGCGACGGCGGACGTCATCTCGCGAGGCCGGCTCGAAATCGGGTTTGTCAAATCCGGCGACAGCGAGATGGTGTCGGGCAACGCCAACCCGATTGGTTATGTCGAGCGTTTTTGGGAGGCGATTGACCTCATTCAGAAGACCTTGACTTCGCATGACGGGCCGTTCAGCTGGGAGGGCAAGCACTACACGCATCGCCACGTCAACATCTGGCCGCCCGTTTACCAACGCCCGCACCCGCCGATGTGGGCGGCGACCGGCGATCCGGAGACATCGGCCGAGCTCGGCCGGCGCGGCATGGTCAACGCGCTGGTTCTGCGCGGTCCCGAAGCCAGCAAGCGTGCATTCGACACCTACCGAGACGCAAGGCGCGAGGCGGGTCTGCCATCACCCGGCACCGACCGTTTCGCTTATGCCGCCCTCTGCTATGTCGGCGACACCGATGAGGAAGGGCTGCGGATCGGCGGCAAAACCTTGTGGTTCCTCAACACCAGCCTCAAGCAGTCGCCGCAGATGTCGAAATTTTTGCCAGGGCGGATGCCTCCGGAGGTCATGGCGCAGAACTATCGCACCCAGCCCCGGCCTGGCGCGCAAGCGATACGACGCCCCGCTGACAGCCTGATCGGCATCACCGCCGAGCAGGCGATCGCCCGCGGCATTCTGTGCGCCGGCAACCCTGATACGGTTTATAAGCAAATAATGGAGATTTACGACAAAGTCCGCGGCTTCGGCCATTTCATCTTTATCGGCCGCTCAGGCTTTCTCGACCACCAAGAGGCCGAGAAAGGGATCAGGCTCCTTGCCAAGGAGGTTCTACCTCGCCTGCCAGCGGCCACACCGACATTTCCCGCCGAGCCTGCCCGCGCTGCTGAGTAGCACAAGCTGCTGAGTAGCACAAGGAGAGAAACCATGAACGACGCGACACCCTGGATCGATCCCGAGCTCGTCGCTGCGGGGCAGCTGCTGCAGAGCCGCGGCCTCGTCGCGCCAGACCGCACGCAGGCGTCATTGAGCGAGGTCCGTGCCGCAACTGATCGGATCGGAGCGTTTCTCGGGGAAGGCTCTGTCCCACTGCAGCACGAGCGGGATCTGAGCCTGCCGGGGCCGCACGGCCAGGTGCCGTGCCGCCTCTATCTGCCGGACAACGCCGAACGCCCGCCGCTGATGATCTACGCGCATGGCGGCGGTTTTATGCAGGGCAGCTTGCCGAGCTGGGATGCGATGCTGCGCGAACTCGTCCGCCAGAGCGGGGTTGCCGCGCTGTCGATCGATTACCGCCTGTCGCCCGAGCATCGGTTTCCGGTCGCCTTTGACGAGATGGTCGCTATGGTCCGCCTCGCCGCGCGTGAGGGTGCTCCTTTCGGCAACGATCCGACCAGGCTCGCTGTCGGCGGCGATTCCGCCGGCGCCAACCTGGCGCTGGCAGCCGCCGCCGCGTTGCGTGAAGCGGGCGAGGGTGCCCTCGGCCTCATGCTGCTGATCTATGGCTGCTTCTCGACCGATACCGAGAGCCAATCCTGGCAGCGTTTCGGCCGCGGCGCCGGTCTGTCGCAGACCCAGATGCGGTGGATCTGGGAGACCTACCTCGAGCGCCCTGAGCAACAGAAGGATTGGCGCGCCGCACCGGCGCTCGCCAAACTCTCCGGCCTACCCCCGGCACATCTGATCGTCGGCAGTCTCGATCCGCTGCTCGACGACAGCCACCACCTCGCCGCGCAGCTGAAAGAAGCGGGGGTGCCCTGTGAACTGAAGGTTTATGAAGGCCTAAATCACGGCTTCATCCGCTACGGCCGATTGATCGCCGCCGCTCGCCGCGCCGTCGGCGATTGTGCCGCCGCCCTGTCCAAGGCGCTGCGCACATAGACCCTCACCGTACGAGCTTCCGCTGGGCTTTCGCTACAATTCGAGGTGGCGCCTCGCTTTGCGGCGGTCGGCGCGCTGTTGCGCGGGACCTTGCGCGCGGGTCAGGTTGTAGGCGGTGTTGACCAGCGCGACGTGCGAGAAGGCTTGCGGGAAATTTCCGACTTGGCGACAGAGGCGCGGGTCGTATTCCTCTGCGAGGAGTCCGACATCGTTGCGTAAAGACAGCAGGCGCTCGAAAAGCTCGCGGGCCTCGTCGACGCGTCCTTGCAGGACATAGTTGTCGGCCAGCCAAAAACTGCAGGCCAGAAAGGCCCCCTCTCCGGGAGGCAGGCCGTCCACGACCTCTCCGGTGTCGTAACGCATGACGAAACCGTCAACGAAAAGACGCTGCTCGATAGCTTTGACCGTTCCGACCACGCGCGGGTCGGTCGGAGGCAGAAAGCCGACGAGCGGCAGCAGCAGCAGGCTCGCGTCGAGCGACTTTGACCCATAAGCTTGGACGAAGCTACCGAGGTCCTGATCAAATCCACGCTCGCAGACATCCTGGTAAATCTCGTCGCGTATCTGCCGCAAGCCCTCGATCGCACCTGCGCGGCTGGCCTGCTCGCTGACTTGTTCCTGAATTTTGACGGCCCGGTCGAAAGCAACCCATGCCATTACCTTGGAATGTGTGAAGTGCTGTGGCGGCCCACGTACTTCCCAAATCCCCTCGTCAGGCTGTCGCCAAATTCGCGCCAAGTGACCGAGAACACTGTTGCCGATTGCCACCACCCGATCAACCGTTGGCAGACCATGGCAGTGGGCCACATACAGGGCATCGAGGACCTCGCCATACACATCGAGTTGCGTCTGCCGCACCGCGGCATTGCCGATCCGTACCGGCCGCGAGCCTTCGTACCCGGACAGCCATGGCACCTCCCACTCTGTCAGCCGCCGCTCACCCCCAAGCCCGTACATGATTTGCAGTTGGTCGGGGCTGCCTGCGACGGCCCGCAGCAACCAATCCCGCCATGCGCGGGCCTCGTCGTAAAACCCGCCATGCATCAAAGCCAGCAGCGTGAAGGTCGTGTCGCGCAGCCAGCAGTAGCGGTAATCCCAATTTCGCGAGCCGCCGATCTGCTCGGGCAGCGAGGTGGTCGCCGCCGCGACAATTCCGCCGGTCGCGCTAAAGGTGAGTCCCTTCAGCGCAACCAGAGAGCCTTTGACGGCCTCGGTCCAAGGACCGGCGGGAGAGCATCGTGACGACCATCGCCGCCAGAAAGTCTCGACTCTGCGCAAGGCCTGCTCTGCATCGATCGGCTGCGGCCGCGGGAGATGGGAGGGCCCATAGCTCATGACGAACGGGATCGTCGCACCGGCGCTGACGTCGAATTCACCGACAGTCTTCAGATCCTCGCCGCGGAGCGGGACCGGCGTGCGCAAGACCACTCTTTCAGGGCCGCCGATGGCCGATATCCCGCCATCCGGCAGCCGCTCGACCCAGGGCACCACGGCGCCGTAGTCGAAACGCAGAATGAATTCGGTCTGCATCGGGACTCGGCCGCGCAAGCCCCGGACGAGCCTAATGATGTCCGAAAAGCCGTGCCGCAGTCCGATGAAATCGACCAGCTCGACTGCACCGTCTGCTGTCTCGAACATGGTGACGAGGATCGACGAGCTGTTTAGATAGCGGCGCTCGACCCGGTTGGGGGGATCGGCTGGCGCGATTAGCCACCGGCCGTGCTCGGGAGCGCCGAGCAGCGCCGCAAAACAGGCTGCCGAATCGAAACGCGGCAGACAGAGCCAGTCGATCGATCCATTGCGCCCGACCAGCGCCGCCGTAGCGCAGTTGCTGATCAATGCATAATCTTCGATCCGCTGGGTTGCCGCCATGACGTTCCCGTGCTTTTCCCCGCCATGAATAACTCAGGACGCCCGTCTGATGAAGCGGGTGCTAACACTTATGTCCGGGCTGCCCCGGATCAACGCAGCTTGGAGCGGGAACGCGTGGGCCTCGGGCCGGCCGCTTGCCAGCCCGAGAACCACTCAGCGGTAATCGAGACTAGGGACTGCCGTGGCCGCTGGCCTTCGGACCGGCGTTGTCCGAATAGGGGCGCGCAGCGGCGTACGGATCCCAATAAGCCTTCGGGGCTGGAAACGAGGATCCAGCATAGTAGTTATAAGTCGGGTAGTTGTACGTGTACCCATACCCGGGGTAATAATAGTACCAAGGGTTGCCCGACCAGCTGGTCTGGTAGCCTGGGTAATTATACGGGGACCACGAATAGGTGTTCGGCGTTCCGTAGTAATTGTAGTATTGGGCGTGTCCCGTGTCCGCCGTTCCCGCCAGCAAGCCGAGACCGACGACCGCTGCTGTTGCCAGTGTTCGCATCGATCACCTCCAAATCCAAACTCTGGTACTGTTTTCTAAACATTGATACAGCGAGAATCGTTCAGTCCGCCGTTTCGAAATCCTGGTTTGTGTCCAACGATTGAAATTTTACGCGCTATCCAGCGCGTTTAGCGATGCGATGATCACCGATTGATGGTGACAATTTTGGGGTAATCGCCTTGTTCAACAAGCCCAAGCTTTTGATCTTCTTCAGTTCCGTTGACGATCTCCTTATTCATAGCGGGAAACCTTCACTGACCTGGGTTGTTTCGCCTTACGAGTTCGTGAACGCGGGAAGGGGGGATAAATTTAAAATTGCGTAACGTTGTACTGTGCCCTGCGGGCTCAGCGGGAGGGGGAAGTGTAAGCTTAGGAGGAGACTGAGATATGAGTGGTCTGAACATGCGAGATGCCTGGAGAGGCAAAATTGCGAGCCTTTTCCTCGCGTTGCTTGTCGCCGTTGGCCTATCCACGCCCGGCTCGGCTGCGGTTTCTAATCCCGGGGAGCCGGTGCGAAGCTTTTACAATGTTTTGCTCGGCAACATGCAGCAAGGCCGAATGCTCGGGGAAAGTGGGCGTTACACCAGACTGGCGCCGGTCGTCGGCCGTACCTTCGATATCCCCTTGATGACCCGGCTAGCTGTCGGACCGGCCTGGGAGAGCCTCCCTCCGGCGGAGCAGCAACGGCTGCAAGCGGCGTTTGGGCATTATGTAACGGCCACTTATGCCGATCAGTTCGACAGCTATTCGGGGCAACAACTGCAAGTCATCGGCGAGCGGCCAAGCGGCAGTAATGTCATGGTGCAAACGAAGATCGTCAAATCGAATGGGGAGACGACGAAGCTCGATTATCTGATGCGCCCGGATCAGGGCTCGTGGCAGATCTCCGACGTGTACCTCGATGGCACAATCAGCCAGTTGGCGGTGCATCGGTCGGAGTTCTATTCAATCCTGCGGCGCGAGGGCGTCGACGGTCTCGTGATGGCGCTGAACCGCAAGACCGACCTGCTGCAAAGCGTCGCGCGATCGTCTTAAGCGTTCACTCGGCGTCCTAGTCGGCGCTGCCTTCGCTGCTCCTCCGCAGCCCGGTGGCGGCGGGCGGTGCTTCGCTGATAGGCATCGGCGCAGCTTCGCCCGACGGTTCTTCAAGGAGCGGTTCGAGCTGCGGTTCGAGGGCTTTGAGCAGTTGCACGGCCAGAGCGCTGGTGAAATGGTAAGTGCCGGCGATCGCGCCGGGGACATAAGCGGTGATCGTGCCGAAGAAGCGATCGCCCAGAAAGAACACAAAGGTGGCGGTGCGGTCGACGACGCGCTGTGAGATCAACCGGCCGCCGCGGCCAAAGCGGTCCAGGCGATTGTCGCCGGTGCCGGTTTTGCCGCCGACGAGCAGTAGGGCTCCGTTCGGCGCGTGGTAAGCGCCGCGCAAACGCGCGGCGGTCCCTTCTATGACAACGCCCATCAGCGCCTGGCGTAGGGTCTTGGCGATCTCGGGGGCCATGACCCGCTGCGGCTCGGGCTTGAGCGCCATGTCGGTCTCATAGGGCGTATCCGCAGCGAAATGCAGGCGCTGCAGGTCGACATTCGGTTGCCGCACACCGTCATTGAGAATGATGCCCATCAAATCGGCGAGAGCGTCCGGCCGGTCGCCCGAGCTGCCGATGGCGCTGCCGTATGAGGGGACCAGATGCCCGAAAGGATAGCCCTGCCGCCGCCAATCCTGCAGGATGCGGTCGAAAGCGTCCTCCTCGAGCAGCATGCGGATGCGGGTGTTTTGCTTGTGCATGTTGCGGCTCTTGAACAGCCAGCCATAGACGTCCTGCCGCACATCCGCGCTCGCCTCGACGACCTCGTCGCGCGGCGCGTTCGGATGATCCTGGAGATAGGCGACGAGCCACAGCTCCAGCGGATGAATTCCCGCGATGTAACCCCGGTCCTGTAGCGAAAAGCGGCCGGGCCCATACTCCCTCCACAAATCCCAGAGCTCGTCGTTATTCACCGATGAGGGCGGCAAGTGGTGCGCGAGAAAGTCGCCGAGCTCGGCCCGGCTCGCCTCGGGCCGCGCCGTGAGGTAGACGGCCGCCAGCCGTCGCGCCGCCGGGCGTGTCCGGCGCGCTAGCTGGTCCAGTGCCTCTTGCGGCGTCAGACCCTTGTAGTCGTTCCAGAACCGGCCGAGATAGCGGCGTCCCTCCTGATCGGCGAACCGCCGCAGAAAGGCTTCCCGGTTCGGGTCGTCGACGTCCGACAGGAGCTTCTCGGTATCTACCCCGCTCTGCGCTTGATAGTAGAGGACGGTGTCGCGCATGATGCGGATAAAGGAGTTGTTGATCGAGTGCTCGAAGGCCTCGAGCACGGTCGGATTCGAGCGATCCTCCCATTTCTCGAAATTTGCGAAGGCGTGCACGCCGCCTCCGGTGAAGAATGCCGAAGGACTGCCCGAATATTGGCGTTGCATCGCCGCGTCGATCATCGGCTGAAGGCCGTGATCACCCGTCTTCGCGAGATAGTCCGCCGCCCATGCGGTAATCGGGTCGTCTTTCGTCGCCGCCATTGCCATCAGATCGCGCCGCGGCAGCGCCGCCAGTTTGCGGTGCAACTCATCGACGATGTTCAGGTAGGTGACGAGTGTGCGCAATTTGGCGGTCGAGCCGAGGATCAGCTTTGCGCCGGAATTGATGTCAAAGGGCGAGTTGAGGCTGTCCGCGTGGATGCGGAGATAATTCCTCTCGGCGCCGCGCTCGTAAAGCACGACGCTCCAAGCGAGCCTGCCCGGCTTTTCTGCACCGAGCAGATTGTGACCCACCAGCCCGAGCGATTTGACGTAAGCAGGATCGCCGAGCCGTTCGAGCACATCCGTGACCCGTTTCTGGGCGGCGGTATCGACGGTTCCATACCCCGTCACATCGAGCCGGTCTAACGCATAGAGATCGGGGAGGTGGAGCGAGGTCATCAGCTCGGCCCGCAGGCGGTCCGTCGCCTTGTTCCCGACGAAAGACACTGCGGCCGGAGGCGGCAGCTGGGTACGGAAATGCAGCTTGGCCGCGAGTGCGGCGTCGCGCAGCGCCGGGTCGATGATCCCCGCCCCTGCGAGGAGGCGCACATACCCGTCGGTCAAGGCCGCCAGCGCGGCTCCGTCGCCGTTCAAATAATAGGCCGGCCGGCGGTTGGCGAGCAGCAGGCCGAGAACTTGGCGATAAACCTCGCCCTTGCGCGCCAATTGAGCCTTGGTCGTCGTCGGTGTGGTCAGCACTCGGTTCGCCTCGGCGAGATCGGTGCCGTACCAGACCCACAGGGCCTCCGGGACGCCGATGATTTCGCCGTAACCGGGTCGCGACCCGAGCGGCGTCGAATCTAGATAGGTCGTTACGATGTCGCGCCGGGCTGCCGCCGTCTGCGGGCCGTTGCGATAGGCGCGCGCCGAGGCTGTGACCATTTGACGGAATTTTTCGGCGATGCCCGGTGTGCGGCCGCCCGGCGAATGGCGAAACTTTTCGATCTGGGTAGCAAGCGTGCTGGCGCCGCCTTCTCTGAAGCGGCGATCGACGACGCTGGCGATCCGTCCCGCGACGGCAAGCATGAACCGGCCCCATTCGACCGCTGGGTTGCGCTCTGGGTCTTGCAGATCGAGCAGGTCGTGATCCTCGATGAACAGTAGGCTGTCGACCACCAGCGGTGGGATCGAGGAGAAATCCTGGTAAGCCCGGTCCGGATAGCTCGCCTGGTAGAGCGGGTTCCGATCGCGGTCGAACAGTTTCACGCCGGCCCGCGATTTCTCACCGTAAATCGGGTATCCCCCCTGGTCGACAAACCGCTCCAGCGGCGGCGACCAGCGCGCTTGCTGCGTGACCACGAAATGGCGGGCGGTCAGGGCTTCGATAAAGGGCGGCAGCTTCGCATAGCCGAGCCGCTCGTCATAGGGCCCCGATTTGGGGAAGCGAATGTCCTCGCCGGGGCCTGGTTGAACCGTGAATTTCATGTCCGCGGCCCAGCGCGACAGCAAACGGGACTGCAGATAGGAGGTGCGGATCTCGGTCGCGATGCCCCAGCCCAACAGAAAACATGCCGCGAGCGCCGCGGCCCAGCGCAGCATCGCGACGACGCGAAGCAGCCAGCGAACCCATCGCCCGGGGTCGCGCTGATGGCGCCGACTGATCGGGACCAACCGTCCCCAGACCGCCTCGACCATCACCGCTGCTCCTGTGCATTTACTCCAGCGGTGACAAACGCATGAGACGCCCTAAGCGATCCTTAACCTCGTTTTGGGTGAACGGTGACGATTAAGAATTGGCCGAGGCCATTGTAAGTCGGCCCACAATAAACGCGGATGTTCGAGTTGACGTGCCGGCATCCGGGCTGTTCTGTTGCTGACCACCCGCCGGCGCGAACTGCCGGCGGGCGCAGCGGTAACTTGTTTTGCCTTACTGCGGGCAGATCTTCCAGATCACCCCAGTGCCGGGGATTTGCACCAGCGCCGCGTCGGCCGCGTTCTTGAACCCGGCATCGGGATCGGAGCGCCCAAAATCGCGAACCGTGCCATAATCGGCGACATAGGCGCAGCCATCGGGGCCAAACCGCACATTGGTCGGGCGGTTGAACCCACGTATGCCGTCCGGGAAAGCCTCCTCGAAGGTCTTGTTGTGCGCAAAGCGCTGAAAGTTCAGCGCGATCGGCTGACCCGATGCGCCCGCAAAGTTGAGCAGCTTAACTTCGTGCCCGACCTCCGGGGCCGGTGCGCTGGCATTGGCTGGCGAAAAGCCGAAATCGCCTTCGAGGCTGTAGAGAGCTGCCCCCTGTTGCACCGGTCCGCGCGCAAAGGATCGAGGCGCGAAATCGATCCCGGTGAACGATGAATGTGCGGCCTCGATCGCCAACGGAGCGGTGATCCGCTGCGGCGGAGCTGCCAGCACGTCTCTGAGCGGAACATACTCGTTGAGGATCTGCGCGAGGCTCGCGGGCGTGCAATTGCTGGGCGGATTGGTGGCGTCGAACACGCAGAGGTCTTCCGCCGGTCCGCCGGTCGGGTTGAACACCGCCTGGCTCGCGGGCAAAAACCCGTAGCGATCGGGCCAACCGTGATAGTCCGGAGAACCATCCGAATTCTGGCGGGCCAGGTGCAGCGAATCCGGAGCATTGCTGGCAGGCCTGGCGCCGGCGTCATCCGCGCCATTTTCGCCGACCAGCAAGCCTCCCGCTAACGGGTGATCATAGGGCGCAAACCGAAGCGCGTAGCCGTCTCGATAGCCCCACGAGAAGGGCTCGATCGCATTTGTGTTATTCAACGGTGCTCTCAGCACCGCGCCGTTGCAGACGCCTTGTCGAACCTTGCCCGTATTGGCGTTAAAGAATGCGGCCACGGTCCCGCCGGGGTTTCTGTGACCGAACTGAGAATAGCCGCTGGTAAGGGTCCCGCCGCCCGAGTCGAATACATTCTGGCTCAAGGTGATGTCCTGGCACGGGACGTCGGGCTGCCCGAAAGCGCCGCCGTCGGCTTTGCTGACGACGCCGCTGTTTGTCGTGGAGCCGGCGCCCCAGTAAATCCAGCCGCCCTGAAATGCCAGCTGTCCAGTCGGGCCGGAGGGAAGCCCGGTGATCAGCGGAACCACTTTCCCGGTTGCGGGATCGACGGTTACGATCCGTCCGCCGTCCGACGCATTGTCCGTCGCGAACAGGCGTCCCCCCGCCAACCCATGTTCGAACGCGATATCGACCACCGCCTTTGGGCTAAAGGCGCCGGTGGTCTGGCTGGATGCATCTGGTGCTTTGCCCAAAGTGCGCAGCAACTTGGCGCGCTGATCGTAGACACGGATATCAGGAGTGAACGGGTTGCCCGGCAGGCCTTTTGACTGCCAAGCCACCCCGTCGTTGCACGGGCTGGTGGGAAAAACTCCGGATTCCAGCACATACACTTCAAAGTGATGCGAATCGCCGCGAAACGCGATGCCGGTCGGAAAATTGAGGCCGGATGCGAAGACCGAGACCTTGAAGCCATCAGGGAGGACGATGTCTTCGCCGTTGCCGGGGTGGAACGACACCTCCTCACCCGGACAGAGCAGGTTCCCCACGGAGACCGCATGCGCCCCGGTTGGGAGAACCAGTGATGATGCAAATAACAGCGCGCCTCGGAGCGCCCGCGTCGGCATTGACAGCACAACAAGCCTCCCTTCGCTAGCCGCATGCCCGCTTTCGGCATGCGCGCGGCCGAGAGTGCGGAGAGCGGGGGGTGTCGGGCTAGAAAGACGTGCTAAAAATTTTGCAAAAATCCTGCAAATTCTGTCGGAATCGGCCCAATATCAGAGCCTAAACCTCGCAGGCGAGGCGTGCACCTTGCACAAATGAGCGTCGGCCGCGCCAGGAACGGGGGACAGGGCGTGCTCGCCACCGCAGACATTTTTTTGTTTGAGGATTTTCGCCTCGATCGCCAGGGGGATGGGCTGTCGCGGCGCAATGAACGCGGCGTCTTCGTCCCTGTACCGATAGGGCTCCGCGCGCTCGATGTTCTCTGTGTGCTGGTCGAGCGGTCCGGCGCTCTCGTCTCGAAAGAGGAGATCATGGCGGCCGTCTGGGGGCGAACGGTCGTCGAGAATGCCAACCTGACCGTGCAGATCTCAGCACTCCGCCGGATACTCGATCAGGGGCGATCGCAAGGAAGCTGCATTCAGACAGTGGCCGCGCGGGGCTATAGGTTTACGCCTGTAGTAACGGCTACCCGCAGCTCCCGCCGGACTGGCGGCATGGCTCAGGTGCCGCGCATGTCGATCGTCGTGCTGCCGTTCACCAACATCAGCGATGATCCCGAGCAGCAGTATTTCGCGGATGGCCTCGTTGACGATCTGACGACCGATCTGTCGCGGATCGACGGCATGTTCGTGATCTCCCGCAATACCGCATTCACCTACAAGGGCGCGGCGGTCAATGCCAAGCACATCAGCCAGGAACTGGGTGTGCGGTATGTGCTGGAGGGAAGTGTTCGACGATCCGGGAGGCAGCTCCGCGTCAATGCTCAGCTGATCGACGCTCAGATCGGGGCGCATCTGTGGGCGGAGCGGTTTGACCGCGACACCGGCGATCTATTCGCCCTGCAAAACGAGATTACGGGTCGCATCGCCGTCGCGCTCGATATCGAGCTGATCGGCGCGGAGGCGGCGCGGCCGAGCGAGCGGCCGGACGCGCTCGACTACATCCTGCGGGGACGCGCCGCATCTTGGAAGTCGCCCACTCCGGAAAAATACACCGAGACGATCGGCTTCTTCGAGCGTGCGCTGGCGCTGGATCCTCATTCGGTCGAGGCGCAGAGCCTATTGGCGGCTGCGCTCGCGAACCGTGCGCTCGATTTCATGACCGACACCACGGCAGCCGATCTCGCGCGTGCGGAGGCGCTGTTATCGCAAGCCTTACTGGCCGCACCCCGCAACCCGCGCGTCCATTACGCGCGCGCCGAACTGTTGCGCGTCTTGCGTCGCAACCAAGAGGCGATCCCCGAATATGAGACGGCCATCGCCTCCAATCGCAATTGGGCTGACGCCCTGGCGGGCATTGGCTGGTGCAAGTTCTGGATCGGGTCGATGGAAGAGGCGATTTGGTTGCACGAGGAAGCCATGCGGCTCAGCCCTCGCGACCCCCTCATTGGCTATTGGTACTTTCGGATCGGGCTCATCCGCCTCCTGCAATCGCGCACGGACGAAGCCATTCCGTGGTTTGAGAAGGCGCGAGTTATGATTCCCACGTTCCCGCCGGTTTATTCTTTTCTTGCTTCCGCGCTCGCCCTCAGAGGCGAGACCGGACGCGCGGTCGCGGAACTTGCCGAAACCTATCGGTTGAGCGGTAAGCGCTGGGTTTCAACGCTCGCCGATATGAGGGTCACAGGATATTGGGGGCCACCCAAAATGCGCGCGCTATATGAAAACGTTTATTTCGCCGGCCTGCGCAAACTCGGTGTGCCGGAGGAATGATCGCGCCAAGAGTTGGCGTCGGCGGTCAGCCGCCGTCGATTTTGGGGATCAGGTAGATTTCGCCATGGGGGTTGAGCGGGGCGAGGTAGGCGTCCTGAAAGGCTTCGCCGTCGATCGCCACCGCCATGCTCTCCTCGATCTGGCGGCCGAGGCCGGGGAAGCGGCGGTCGAGCTCCAGAACCGCATTCATGCCGTCATCCTTGCTGTTGGCACCGCGCGGGTGCGCGGCAGGCGGATTGCGAACTCGGTGAACTCGCCAAGGCGGCTGTCGACCTCGATCGTGCCGCCATGCTGTTGGATCACGATGTCCCAGCTGATCGACAGGCCGAGCCCGGTGCCCTCGCCGGTCGGCTTGGTGGTGAAGAACGGCTGGAACAATTTGTCCCTGATCTCGGGTGGGATGCCGGTGCCGTTGTCGCGGATGCGGATTTCGACCGCCTCGCCGAGATCGAAGGTCGACGCTGTCAGGGTCGGCTTGAACTCGGGGTCGCCTCCCTCCTTCTGGCGCTTGGTGGCGGCGTAGAAGCCGTTGCCGAAGAGGTTGAGACAGACGCGGGTGATGTCTTGCGGCAGCAGCTCTATCGGGGCGATGTCCTGACCGAATTCGCGTTCCAAGATGATGTTGAAATTCTGATCCTGAGCGCGGGCGCCGTGATAGGCGAGGTTCAATGCTTCCTCGACCAAACCGTTGAGATCGACATCCCGGCGCTCGCCGGTGCCGCCGCGCGAATGCTCCAGCATGCTCTTGACGATGCCGTCGGCGCGCCTGCCGTGCTCGGCGATCTTTTCGAGATTGCCGGTCAGCATCCCGACGATTTCGTCGATCTCGGCGCGCGTATCCTCGCCGACCGAGGCCACGGCCGGCGCTGCGGTCTCCTTCAGCTCGTCCAGCAATTCGACCGACAGGCCGGCAAAGTTGTTGACGAAGTTGAGCGGGTTCTTGATCTCGTGGGCGATCCCGGCGGTCAGCTGGCCCAATGAGGCCATCTTCTCGGCCTGGATCAGCCGGTCCTGGGCGCGGCGCAAATCGGCGAGTGCCGCCTCGGCGGCGGCGTGCGCGCGGCGCGCCTCCTCGCCGCGGGCGGCGAGTTCCTGGGACAGCCGCGCGTTCTCGATCGCCAGCACAGCCTGTCCGGCAAAGGTTTGCAGCAAGGTGGGGATCGTCGGCGCGAAGCCAGCTTCGGTGCGCCGGCGGATCACTAAGCCACCGACGACCTTGTCGTCGCGCAATAGCGGCACGGCAAGTACGGCATGAATGCCGGGCAAGGTCCTGGCTGCATGCGGCACGGACGGGTCTTGCTGTACGTCTGCGACGTACACCGGCGCGCGCAGCAGCGCGCTGCGGCCAAGATGGGTTTCGCCCAGCCTGATCCGCCGCTCCCGCAGCTCCTCCACCCGCTCGGCACTCATGCCGAAGGCGGATTTGGGCACAAAAATTCTTCGGCTTCGTCGAATTCGTAGATCGTGCCTTCATCGGCCTGCGACAGCTGCACGGCGCGGCTGATGATGTTGGAGAGCACGGTGTCGAGGTCGAGCGAGGAATTGACCGCGCGCAATACTTCCTCGAGCGCCTGCAATTCGGCGACCGAGCGGGTCAGCGCGTCGGTGCGGGCCTGCAATTCGCGATAGGTCTCGGCGCTGGTGATGGCGATGACCGCCTGCTCGGCGAAGGTTTGCAGCAATGCGGCCTGGCTGTCGGAGAAGCCGCCGATCTCTGCGCTGGTCATCACCACCGCGCCAATCGCTGCGCCGTCGCGCAGCAGCGGCAACGATATCTGCGACTTGGCACCGAGATTGCGCACGGCCGCGCTGACTTCGGGTGCGGTCGCCATGTCGCGCACATGAATGGTCTGCCGGTCAAGGATCGCCCGGCAAGTGATGGAACCGCGTGTCGGCACCATCGGAAACAGCCGCTCGTAGGTTTCCACTGCGTCGAGCGTGCCGTATGCCTCGCGGCCCACCCATGATCGCAAATGGACGAGTTCACCATCGAATTCGAACAAGGCACCGGTCGTTGTGTTGCACAGTTCGCGCGCCCTGCGGACGATCAAGTCGAACACCGGCTGCGGATCGCCCGGAGGCCGACATCGCCTTGAGCACGTCGATCGTGGCGGACTGATGTTCGATGCGCTCGCCGAATTCGCTGTTGCGCGCGGCCAATTCGTCGGTGCGCTGCTGCAATTCGCCCAGAAGCCCCGCATTTTCCAGCGCGATCACCGCCTGATCCGCGAATGCGCTGACAAGCTCTATCTGCCGGTCGGTAAACGGCTCGACCGCTGGCGCGCGAGGAGGATGGAGCCGATCGCCCTGCCCTCGCGCATAAGAGGCACGCCGAGCGAGGTCCGCACCTTTCCGAGTTCTGATGGCCAGCTCCGAATAACCTGGAACAGCGGCCACATCGTGGACATGCACCGGGTGGCCCTCCAGCATTGCCCGTACCGGGGTTTCCGGCCGGGTCGGGCCCAGTGGAAATGTCCCGACCGCCACGGCGGCCTCGTATTCCGCTGGAAACCCGAAATTCAATGCCAACAGCGCCGCTTCGCCGTCACGGCGGTAGATCGCCGCCTGATCGGCGTCGCACAGCCGCGCGGCGGTCTCGACGATAGTCTGGAACACCGGTTGGATATCGAAGGTAGAACCGCTGATGACCTTGAGCACGTCGCTGGTGGCGGTCTGGTATTCGAGCGATTCCTGCAGGTCGGCGGTGCGCTGCTGCAATTCGCCGAACAGCCGCGCGTTCTCCATCTCGAGCAGCGCGATCTCCTTGTCGGAGAACGGGCGGACTTCCTGGCGCCAAACGACGAAGGTGCCGAGAACGGCGTTTTCCTTGCGGAGCGCCACCCATAGCGCGCTGCGCGCGCCGGCAAGGTCGACAAGCGCGCGACGAACCGGACTCCCCATCCGGTAGGTCTCGTCAGCGGAGACATCGGCAATGTGGACTGGCGTTTCGCCCCGTGCAATCCGCCCAAAAGAGGTCTCTGGCCGGATCGCCAGCGTCCCTTGGAAAACCGCTGCGAGCGGTTCAGGGATGTTGTGCGTCGCGACCACTCGGTAGGTATCACCGTCAAAGATGGCCAGCCCGCCAAACGCGGCTTCGCACAGCCGCATCGCCTTTTCGAGCATCGCGCCGAACACCGGGGCGAGGTCGCCGGGCGAGCGGTTGATGACGTCCAGCACCTCGGCCAGCGCCGCTTCCCGCGCCGTCGCCGCGTCGCGCTCGGCGCAGCACTCGTCGAGCCGCCGCTGTAACTCGGCATTGGCGCGCCGAAGATCGGCGGCCTCGTTATCGAGGATCTCGGTCATTTGCCTATCCCGCTGCGCGCTGGTCCCAGCCACATGCTTCTTTTGATTTTGCGCAGCACGCCCCGTCGGCCGAGAAGGGTTGCTCGTCGGTGCACCCCGGCCGCGCGGGCGAGGGTCGATGGCGGGACACAGCCCGAGACCCAAATGTGCGGCATCATCTCCCTGGCCGGGGTGGCATCGCCCTCAAGGAGCGCCAACCCCTATATCCGACGATATACCCTTAGCCTTCGAGCCACTAGCGGTAGCGCGCAAGAAAGGCCCGCGATGCCTTCGCGCGGCATCACCAGCGGCCCCAGATGCGGCGCCAGCGCCCCCATCTCACCGGATGCCGACCGAGCCATCGCTTGAAGCGGATCGGCAGGAATTTCCGCCGCTCTGCGACGGACCGAATGTCCTCCTCGGGTGTCCGGGTCAACAGGCAATAATTAAAGCCGCTCAGAGGCTCGCCGGCGGGCACCAGCCTGATCTTGAAGTTCGGCAGCACACGGCAGATCGCGAACCCCAAGCCGCGGATGTAATCGGCGAAATCGGCCGGATTTACCGTATGGGCGAGGAGGCTATCGGCGAATTCGATGACGATGCGGATATTCGGTGATCGGGCGATGGTTCGTTCCATGCCGCGCAGCACCAAGGGTTCGTGGCCCTCGACATCGATCTTGACCAGGTTGACGGTCAGATCGGACGGCAGAAAATCGTCGATCGTCGTCATGTCGATTTCCACCGCATGCTGCTTGCCGCCGCACAGCTGCACATCAGTCATGGTGCCGCCGGACGGCAGGTTTGCCGAATAATGCAGAACGCCGCGACCGCTCTCGTTGGAGACGAGCAGATTTGCCGCAACTATGTTCGGATTAAAATGAAGATCGTTAGCAAAGATCGTGCGCTGCAGGCTCTCGAACACTCGCGGGTTGCCCTCGAACGCGTAGAGCCGACCATATTTTTTGATGATGCTGGCACTGAGCGCGGTGTAGAGGCCGAAATTGGCGCCGATGTCGAGAACGACCGACCGTTGCGTCAAAAAGGTCCGGAAGACCCGAATGACATCGGCTTCGTGCTCCCAGCCGAGAATATAGCCAAGCGCCTCGAAAGTAGTCGTATCGACGCAGAGGTATTCGCCCGAGGAAAGCCGCACTAGCGCCCAATCGGCTCCGCCAGCGATTGGGCGGCGAATTTTCATTCGCTCCCGTCTAGGGAGGATGGCTACAGTCGCGTCCCGTCCCCATCACCACCGGACGGGAGCCGGCGGCCTTCACAGCACGGATTCGACCCACTCGTAGAGTTTGCTCTTGGGCAGGGCCCCGATCTTGGTGGCGGCGACCTGGCCGCCTTTGAAGACGATCATGGTAGGAATTCCGCGCACCCCGTACTTCATCGGAGTCTGCGGGTTCTCGTCGATATTGACCTTGGCGACGGTCACCTTGCCGGCCATGTCGGTCGCGAGCTCTTCGAGGAACGGGCCGATCATGCGGCATGGCCCGCACCACTCCGCCCAGAAATCGACGACCACCGGCCCGCTCGCGCGGAGCACTTCGGCGTCGAAGCTGCTGTCGGTGACGGCGATCGGTTTCATGTGCTGTTCCTTCGGGTTAACCGGCCGGTGAGATTAGGGGAGCCGAAAATGCTCCGTCAAGGCAGGTACCCCGCAAGGATTTCGGGGCTGATCGGCATCAGCCGCGGACCTTCGGTCCACAACAGGGCGCAACGGATCTCGCGATCCGGATAAATCTGCTCCAGCGCGGCTTGGTAGGCCGCGAGCTGCCGAAGATAGATCGGCGCCACCTCGTGCTCGCTGTCGGGCGGCGGGCGCAGGCTCTTGTAATCGACGATCAGCACGCGGTCCTCTGCGACCACCAGCCGATCGATCTGCCCTGATAAGGCTTGCCCTCCGATTAACCCGACGAGCGGCACCTCGTTCTGCGAGCCCGGACCAAACAGCGCGGCGAAATCGGGGTGATCCAAGACGGCGAGGGTTTCGCGCCGAATTTCGTCCTGCTCCTCGGCAGTGAGGCGGTGCGTTGCCAGTGCCAAAAAGCGGCGCGCTGCGACCTCGCGCTCCTCGATCGGCAGCTCTGGCAGAGCTTGCAGCAGCCGGTGTACGAGGAGGCCACGCTTGAACCGGTCACGCCCTTGCACCGCGAGCGGCGAGAGAGCGGGCGGCTCGGCCCCGCTCGGCCGCGACGGGGCGAGCGGCCGCGGCGGGTCGGGCTCGGGCGGCGGCGGCTGACGCACCCAAGCCGGCAATGGTCCGGCCGCCGCTACCGCTGCCGCCGGGCGCTCCCGAACCGGCGGGACGGTTTGAGGGCTGGTGAGCCGTAGACCTTGGCCGCACCAGCCGTCGGCGCCAATCAGCGCTGTCGCGTCGAAGGGAAACGGGGTCGAAATCTCGGCGAGACCCGTGCGGCAGAGAGCGTGCCATGAATCTTCCCTCGGCGCTTCCCGCGTTTGCCAGCCGCAAATATAGAGCCGGTCCTGGGCCCGGCTCAGTGCGACATAGAGCAGGCGGCGATATTCCTCCAGGTTGCGCTCGCGCAGCGCCCGTTTTTCGCTCGTATAAAACGGGACGGCGAGATCGGCCCGCGGACACCACAGCGGCAGCCCCTCACGCTCCGTCCACAGCAGCGTGTCCGGCAGGTTCGGCAGCTGCATAGTGTCGGGCAGAAAGACCACCGGCGCTTCGAGCCCCTTCGCGCCATGAACCGTCAATATGCGCACCTCGTCGCGCTGCTTTGCGCCGAAATCGCGCTTGACTTCCGTGTCGCCGGCGACTAGCCAGCGAAGAAAGCCCTGCAGGGACGGCACATGTTCGCGTTCGTAGGAGAGTGCCAGTGCAAGGAACTCCTCGACCGGGTCCGCGGCCTCCAGCCCGAGGCGCTCCAGCAGCATGCGCCGCCCCCCCTGAGCGCCGAGGATCTCGGCGTATAGTTCGTACGGCGGCACGAAATCGGCACGGGCCAATAGGCCGGAGAGCCGCTCGGCCGCCCGCCGAAGCTGCGGGGATTTGCTGGCTTTGGCGCGCAATCGCTGCCACAGCCTTTCGCTGCCGCGGTCATAGGCGAGATCGAACAGCATCTCCTCGTCGATGCCGAAGAGGGGACCTTTCAGCACCGTCGCCAGGGTGAGGTCATCCTCCGGCAACAGCAAAAACCGGCCGAGCGCCACCAGGTCCTGCACGGCCAATTGCTCGGTGAGGATGAGGCGGTCGGCGCCGGCCACAGGAATGTCGCGTTGTTTGAGCGCGCGCAGCAGCTCACCGACAAACTCGTTGCGCCGCCGCACCAGCACCATCACGTCTCCCGGCCGGATCGGGCGGCCGGAGGCTTCGAGCAGTTCGCCTTTGTCGAGCCAATCCGCAATGGTCGCGGCGACTGCGTTTGCGAGCCGGGTGCGAGGCTGCGTTGTTCGCTGGCGAATGACCGGCAGCGCCATCGGGTCGGGCGGCTCCTCAGGCGGCCCGACCACCGGCGGCCACAGCTCGACCACTCCCGCGTGTCCGGCCCGGGAAGGGATATGACGAATCTCGCCGCCGTCGAGAGCGACGCCGTCGCGGGCCGCCGCGTGGCGAAAGACGGCGTCGATCGCCCGCAACACCGGCTCGGTCGAACGAAACGAGACTTCCAGCGGCACCACGCGCCATTCCTGCCGGGCGTCGCTGATGCGTCTTTCGAAATATTCACGCATCGCCAGAAAGGCTCGCGGATCCGCGCGCTGAAAGCTGTAGATCGACTGTTTGGCGTCGCCGACGGCAAAGATCGTGCGCAGGCGGCCGCCGGCGCCCTCGCCGGCATAGAATTCCTCGGCGAGAGCAGCCACGATTTGCCATTGCTCGGGGTTGGTGTCTTGCGCCTCGTCGATCAGAATGTGGTCGAGACCGCCGTCGAGCTTGAACAGCACCCACGGTGCAATGCCGGGGTGGCGCAACAGATTAAGCGCAACCGAGATTAAGTCGTCATAGTCGAGGACGCTCTCCGCGCACTTGCCGCCTGCATAGGCGTCCAGCAACGCACCGCCGAGCCTCGTCACCGCGCAGCTGGCTTCGACAAGCGCTGCCGCCGATCGCGCCTCGCAGAATTCTTGGACCCGTTCAGCCTCCGCGTCGAGCACCGCCCGAGCATCGCAGCCAGCGCTGCGGGCGGCGTCCCGGGTGATCAGGATTTTGCGGGTCTCGCCCTCCATGGTCAGGAATGCAGCGGTATACGCCTGAAGCATCTGACGACGCCGCCCTGGGGTCTCGCACCACGCGGCAAGGATGGCGCCGCGCTCCCGATCGGTGCAGCTTCCGTTGGAGAGCGCTGCGGCAGCCTTGCGCAGCCCTGTCTCGTCCCCGGCTCCCGCGGCGCAGAAAGCGGCGATGACTGCCTCCTCGGTCGTCCCGGCGGGCAAACTCAGCGTTTGGCAGAGCTTGTCGCGCAGCTCTGAATGGCCTTTGCCGAGCACGTCGCGGAGCTTGCCGCGCTCGGCCGCAAGTGCCGCCATCAACACACCAAAGCGTTCCTCGGGAGCATGGCGAGCCACCACTGCAAGCGCCTCGGCGAGCTCGGGCTCGTTTCCGTTGCGCGCGGCAATGACAACACGCTCGCCCGCCTCGACCAGCGTTTCCTGCGCGCTGCGCTCGTCCAGGACCGCAAACTCGGTCGGCACTCCGGCCTCCAACGGGAAGCGGCGCAACAGTGTTTGGCAAAAGGCGTGGATCGTCGCGATCTTGATGCCGCCTGGAGTTTCGAGAACGCGCGCGAAAAGCTGTCGGGCCCGGGCGATCGTCGCGTCGCTGGGCATGCGCCCGGTCAGCTTCTGCAGGGTCACGGCGAGCGCCCCCGACCTCAAGGTCGCCCAATCGGACAGCTCCTCGTTCAGCCGGTTTGCCATCTCGGCAGCAGCAGCGCGTGTGAAGGTGAGGCACAAGATGCGGGCGGGATCCGTCCCGTCGAGCATCAGCCACAGCAAGCGGTCGATCAGCACCCGGGTCTTGCCGGTTCCGGCAGAGGCGGAGACCCAGACGGAAGCCCGCGGGCCGGCGGCCTTGCGTTGCGGGGTATCGGGGTCGTCGAACGACCTCATTCCTCGGCCTCGCTCTCGGCGAGCCGCTCAAGGTGCCGGTAATCGGAGAAGCGCGGCGCCCAACGCGGTGATGGAACCGCGAGGTAGGGTGTCGCGGGATCGTCGAACCGGTCGATCAGCGCGGCGATACGGGCGACCACGCGATCGATCAGCGCGCCAGGGTCGCCCGCATCGATCGGGCAGCGCTCGCCGGCGGGTTCGCCGCCGCTCAGCCGCCAGTATTCGAGCGCCGCAGGAGAACCGCTGACGCCCTTGAAGCCGCCGCCGCGCAGGATCGCGCCCTCGAGAGGCAGTTGCGGCGCAAACCCCGCTTGCACTTGCTTTGCCTGCGGAATGCTGCCGGTTTTGTAGTCGACCAGCAGAAAGCCGCCGTCGGCGAGCCGGTCGATGCGGTCCGCCTTGGCGGTGATCGTGAACGGCCCGCCGCGCGCCGGCAATGTCCAGCTTCCCTCGCACTCGCTGAGACTCTCGATGACGCCGAGGCGCTCCTCATCGACCAGCCAACGAGCGATCCTCTCAAAGCGGGGCCACCAGAAAGCCCACGCGCCGGGGCGCGACAGGATGGGCCCGAATTGCTCGCGGCCGACGCGCAGCAGCTCCGCCTCGGCGTCATCCGGCATCCCCTGCGGGAAGCGGCGAAAGAAGGCGTCCAGCGTCCGATGAATGGCGGTGCCGAGCTCGGCGCGGCCGGGATCGGCGTCGAGTTCGTCCAGAGCCCTCAGCCCGAGGATATGGCGGGCGTAGATCGCATAGGGATCGCGCAGCCAGGTCTCGATCTGCGTCACCGAAAGCTTTCGCGGACGCGCCGCGAGAGGCGGACGCGGCTCGGGCGGGGGTAGCGGCCGGGACCCGTGTGCTCGATCAATCAGCTCCGCGGCGTGCCGGAGGGTATCGTCCGGTCGGATCGCGCCATCCAATCCGACAGCCTGCAATACCGTATCGAGGCGAAGCAGCCAGCGCGACGGCACGGTTGGAACACCCTCGCTCCGCGCAGCGCGGGTCAGCGCTACTTCCGGCGCCCCCAGCGCCTGGGCAAAGTCGTGCGCGGCTATTCCGATTGCGCGCTCCGGCAAGGCAATCCCGAACTCGCGCCGCATCTGCCGCGACATCCATGGATCGTGCTCGGTGGAAGGCGGCCAGGTGCCCTCGTTCAGACCGCCAAGGACGACCAGATCGGCCTGCTGCAGCCGCGCTTCGAGGAGACCCCAGATCGCCAACCGGGGATGACGCCCGAAAACCGGGCGGACGACCGCATCGGCGGCCAACGCCTCGAACAAGGCTGGATAATGACCGCCGGGCAGGCGCGGAAAGTCCCGCGCGGCATCGATCAGTTCATGGCAGAAGCGCGCGGCCGCCTCGCCCGCCGCCTCATGCCAGAGGCGCTCGCCGCCGGTTTCCGTCGCGGTCGCGGCCAGCCGCTCGGCGGCCTCGATATGCGCTGCCGCTAGACGCGACAGCGGTACGGCGTCCGCGACCAGCAATTCCGGCAACAGGCCGAGGCAGGCCTCGAGCCGGTCTACAAACCTCGCCAAACCGACCCTTTCATCGCCCAGAGCAGCCCTGAGGCCGGCGAAGCCCGGAGCGGGACGAGGTCCGCGGATTGCTTGTTCGAGCTGACGCGCGAGATCGCGGAAGGCGACCGAAGCAAGCCCGCCGGAGACGAGCGGATGCTTCAGCGCGGCAAGCAAGGGCACCGGAGCGAGCCCGCTGGCGGCCAGGTCGAGGACCAGACGCAGAAACACGCCCGGCGGCGTCCGGTTCAGCGGCAGACCGGCAGAGTTGTCGATATCGATGCCCCAGCGGCGCAGCTCCGCCGCAACCCTGCGGGCGAGCGCGCGATCGGGAGTGACGAGCGCGGCGGTGGCGCCCGGCGTCTCCAGCTTGCGGCGGAGCAGGAGTGCAATCGTGATCGCCTCCTGTTGCCCGCTGACACAGTCGTAACGGCTCAACCCGTCGAGCGTATCGGCGCGCTGCGCAGGTAGGCGCCGCCATTCATCGGTGGTGACCGCGGGCCGCAGCGCCTCGGCAATCAGCCGTACCCGGCGCGCAATTGCACCCTCACTGTTGCGCTCGGCACATTCTCCCACACTGCGGGAGAGAGAAGCGAACAAGGGAAGATCAGATAGACCCTCGAAGCCGCGGGCGGGCATAGTGGCCGGCCGGCTCGGAGGCCAATCGCGAACCTCCGCCCGGGTCAGTTCCAGCGCCCTCAGCAACCCCGCCATGAGATGCTGTGGGTGAGCCTCGCCCTCCTCGATCGCCGACCACTCGGCCGTATCGCGGTCGCGGTCGAGACCGGGGAGGATCACCGCGCCCTGGTCCAGCGCGGCGACAATCGAAAGCAGTTCGGTCATCGCCGGGATGCCGCCGATCAATCCCGCGGCGATCACCGGATGGCGCGGTGGAGAGCGGCGCCAAGCCGTGGTTTGCTGTTCCAGCAGACGATTGCGCCGCGATGCCACGTCGAGAGCCCCCTCCTCGGCGAGAATCCGCGGCCAATACTGCGGCAGGATTTCAAGAAATTGGTGGACGACGCGCCAATGCTCCGCCAGGCCCTCGGGGACCAAATCGGCAATCTTTGCAAAGCTCGCCCCCTCGGTCGCGACCCTGTCGAGAAGCCGGGCTAGGCTCGCCGCGAGTGCAGCGGCTTGCCCTGGAAAGAGCGGCTCGGCGCCGCGCCGCTCCCCCCAGTGCAGGACGAGCCGGGTCAGCAGCAACCGCCGGCGCAGCTCCGGGATCGGCGGCGGCACCGCCAGGTCTTCCGCGCCGCCGTTGGACAACGACAGCGCGTCGGTATCGAGATCGCCGATGGGCCGCATCCGCGGCAGCAGCAACGGGGTCCCCGCTACTTTGCCCTCCGGCGCGACACGCAGGAATGCGTCGCGCAGCGAGCGCACCGCGCGGCGCGTCGGCAGCAGAACGGTCATGCGCGGTAGCAGCAGCGGATCGGCGCCCGCCATCCCGAGCAGCCCAGCCGCCAGCGTCGTCAGAAACGGCCGGTGCGCAGCAATCGTATAGACCTTCGACTGCACTGGCTTTGCCAATTCGCTAATTTGACGGAGAGACTATCGCTCTGCGTGTTGGGGTGAAAGCCGTTCGCGCACTGCGGCAAGACCCTCTGGGGTGCCGATGTGGTACCACTCGCCGTCATGCACTATGGCGTGCAGGCGCCCCGCCTGTTCGGCGCGGTCGAAAAGCCGGACCAGCGAGAATACGGGGTCGGAAATGCCGGCGAAGGCGCGGCGGTGCAGCAGCTGGAGGCCGGCGAAGAGAAAGGGCGCTACCTCGCGCTCGCTGCGGCGATGCGGGCACCCCGACGGGTCGATCATATAGTCGCCATTGCCCTCGTAGCCGACGGCCGTCGCGGTCCGTTGCAGCAACAGGATTGCGTCCATGCGTTCGGGATCGAAGGCGGCGGCGAGCCGCTGCAGGGCGCGATCCTTGCCGTCGAGCCAGAATACGTCGCTGTTGACGACAAAAAAGACGTCTTCGAGCAATGGCAACGCCCGCGCGACGCCGCCGCCTGTGTCGAGCAGCTCGGTTTCCTGTGAAACCTCGATGCGCGGGTGGTGCCGCCGCGCAAGTTGCGCGGCGATCATCGCCGCCTTGTAATGCACATTTACGACGACCCGTTCGACCCCGACGAGTGCCAGCCGGTCGACCGCATGATCGAGCAGGGTCCGGCCGTTTATCTCGATCAGAGGTTTCGGAATGGTTTCGGTCACCGGACGCAGGCGGGTGCCGAGCCCGGCGGCGAGCACCATCGCCGTCCGCGGCAGGACGATCATCATGCCAAGATAAGCTGAGCCGAGCGCGGCAGGTGGCGGTCAAGCCATCGAGCGATCGGGTCAGAGGGCCGGATGGGCAAGCTCTTGCTCGAGTAGCCGCCAGATCCGCGGGAGGTGCACGAGGTAGCGTGGCTTGCCGTCGCGCTTCCACAACCGCGTGAAGATGCCGAGGATCTTGCAATTGCGTTGAGCTGCCAGAATGGCCGCCGATCGCAGGAACACCGCCTGGTCGAGCGTCGGAAAAGCAGCAAGATAGCGCTCGGTCATCTGCCGGCGGAGGTCGGCCGGAACGTCGCGCCGGGCGTCGTCGAGGAGCGACACGAGATCGTAACTCGGCGGGCCGCATACGGCGTCCTGAAAATCGAGGAGGCCGCAGCCCTGCACTCCGGAGCGATCCGGCAACAGCATCAAATTGTCGACGTGGTAGTCCCGCAGCACCAAGGTATCGCAGGGAAGCGCCGCTTGCGGCAGAACCGTTCGCCATAGATCGAGATATTCGTCGCGCCGCGGGTCGGACAACGGCTCTCCAAGAGCCGCCGGGGCATACCAATCGACCAGGAGCGCCGCCTCGGCGAGGAGCCGCTCCGCGTCGTAAGGGGGCAAGTCCGGGCTCCCGTGTGCCGCGACTGCGCGCTGCAGCTCGACCAGCGTGTCTACCGCCAGGATATAAAGGGACGGCTCGTCGGCGCCGCCGTCGAGAAGACGGGTGTAGGTGTGATCGCCGAAATCCTCGATCAGCAAAAAGCCGCCCGCGCGGTCTTCCCCGTACACCTCGGGGGCACTGAACCCGAGCCGGCGCAACAGCTTGGAGACGGCGATATAAGGGACGACATCCTCTTGCGGCGGCGGCGCATCCATGAGGACGGCGCGTCGGCCGCTGCTGTCGAGGCGATAATAGCGCCGGAACGATGCATCGCCGGCCAGAGGCGCCAGCCGGGCGCCTCCCCAGCCGCACTCGTCCAGAAAGGCCGCCATTGCCCGCTTCCGCGCGGGCGCGCGGAGATCGCGCGAGAATTGCCGAGGCCGCTCGGATCACACATCGGCTGCGATCATCGCCAGCCGCTCTTCCCACTCTCTGCCCGGATCGATCGCAATACGTCGCGCGCTTGGCTCATCGTCGAACGCGAATCCGAGTTCGAGCCGGCGGTCGGGCAGCAGCCGTCCCAGCCGCTCGGGCCACTCGATCAGCGAGATACCTGTGATGAACGCATCCTCGATCCCCAGCTCCCATGCGTCTTCGGGGGCGCGGATCCGATACAGATCGAAATGCCAGATCGCCGTCGGGCCTGCATCGTAGACCTGGACGAGCGTGAAGGTTGGGCTCGGGACCTCGTCCTGGTTGCCACACGCCCGGATAAAGGCGCGCGCAAAGGTGGTTTTCCCGGAGCCGAGATCGCCCTTCAGCGCAATGATGTCGCTCGGCGCGGCTACCGCAGCGATGCGGGCGGCGAGCGCGTCGGTAGCAATTTCGTCCGGCAGATCGACAACAATCATCACCTAGGCGTTGTATAACCCGGCTCGGCTAGGCGCAATATGTGCGGCATCGGCGTTTGTTCGCGGCCCTGATCGGCGGTCGCCGAGATTGGCTTCACCCGGATGGCGGCGCTGTCGCACGAATCGGGTCAAGACGCCGTCTATGCCGCCGCCCGGCTTTCGATTTGGGCCGAAGGCGGCGCGCCGGCCAATTCGCGCAAGGCCGTGGGCAGACGGCAGGTGATCGTGGTTCCGCGACCTGCAGCCGAGTCGATCGTCACGGCGCCCCCATGCAGATCGATCAGGCTCTTGACCAGCGACAGGCCCAGCCCCGCACCCGATCGCGGCATGCCACGCTCGAACTTTTCGAACATCCGAGCTTGATCGGACGGCGGAATACCAATCCCGCTATCGGCAACGGTGAGCAGCAACTCACTGTCACGGCGTTCGGCCTCGATGCGTATCCAGCCGCCTGGAGGGGTAAACTTGATCGCATTGGAAATCAGGTTAAAAAGCGCCTGCTTGAGCCGGCGTTCGTCCGCCGCTATCGCGCCGATGTCCGGCGGACAAGAGAGCTCGATGTCGAGCTCTCGGCTTCTGCGCACGCCCCCGTGTCAGCGCCAGCACCGTCTTCAGCATCGCGAAAATCTCGACACGGCCCGTCTCCAGAACCATGTAACCCGCCTCGATCGTGGCGAGGTCGATGATATCGTTGATGAGCCCCAGCAGCTGTTGCGAGCTCTGGAGGATGCCGCGGCTGTAGTCGAGCTGCCGCGGGTTCAAGTCGCCGAAATACTGGTTGGTCAAGATCTCCGCAAAGCCTATGACCGCATTCAACGGCGTCCGCAACTCGTGGGAGACGTTGGCAACAAACTCGCTTTTCAGCCGGCCCGCGGTTTCGAGCGCTTCGTTGCGCTCGCGCAGCACGCGTTCATACCTCGCTGTATCGGTCACGTCGAGATAGGTCACCAAGACATTGCCATCCGGCAATGGGACCGTCGCCTCCTGCAGCATCGACCCGTCGGTTCGATAGACTGGGCCGCTCGCCGGCGCCTGGGCGGTGACTTTTGAAATGATTCTCTGCTTCCGCGCGTTCCAATCGCCCGCATTATCGAGCAAGGCGCGCGTCTTCTCGATGATTTCGCCGATATGCGGTTCGCCCGCGACATCGTCTCCCGATAATTCCCAAAGCGCCAGATAGGCCGGATTATGGAGCTTCAACCGGCCGTCGCTGCCGTAGACCGCGATGCCCTCGAAGAGGTGGTCGAGAGTGGCGCGCCGCACCTTCGTCAACGTGTTGCACGAGCGCTCGAGCGCCAGGCGATCGCTGACGTCCTCGTAGACGAAGGTGAGGCCGCCGAAGGGATGTGGGGAGATCGACAGCAGCAAGGTGCGGCCATCAGGCAAATGCAGCAGATCTTGCTGCGGCCGGATGACCGACGTGAAAAGCCCTAGCTGCTCGCATTTGAATGCCCGGAAGTCGGCGGCCTCGGGGAGACGGCGGGCCTCCCGGAGCCGTTCCAGAACTTCCTCGAAAGACGGTTGAGCCGCGAGCCAGTCTTCTGCAATGCCCCACATCGAGGCGAACGCGGCGTTAAAAAATTTGAGCCGCTTGTCGGGGCCGTAGATGGCGACCGAGGCGCGGATGGTCTCGAGCACCGCGGCGTGCGCGTTAATGTGGCGCCACAACTCCGCTTCCGCGGCCTCGCGATCGGTGCGATCACAGGCGAAACCGATTGTGCCTCCCGTGGAGCACGGCACCTCGCCGATCTCGACCAACCGACGCGAGCCGCCGATGACAACGTGCCGGCATTCGCCGGGGCGGGCGCCGGAAGCAAATTCCCGGCCTTCGGCGATAGCCAGGTCGGCGGTCGTATCGAGGGCACTGGCATAGGCTCGGTTGCAATCGACGAGGATGCCGTCGGGGCCTCGCCGCCACACCGGAAGTGGAATAGCGTCGACCATCTGGCGCAAATCGGCGACTTCTTGGCGCACCCTCTGGGCCGTTACCGCCGCTGAAGCATCGAGTAACCAGAGCACGGTATCGCCGCTCGCTGAGCGCCGCCCTTCTACGGCATAGGCAGCCCCGCTGCGCGCAACGAAAGTGGTGGAGAAAGCGGCTCCCCCGGATTGCAGCCTCTGCCGGGCCTTCTCCAGCCGCTCCGCATCGACGGCCTGTAGCCTTGCGAGGAACTGGCGATAGCCCGACGCTTTATCCTGCGCGTCAGCGTTCGGGCGATTTGGACGCCAGCGAAACCATTCGAGGGGGACGGTTTCGAGTGTCGCGGATCTCGCGCGCTCCTCGCAGAGCTCAGTGCGGGCGCGCAACAGAGCAGCAACCGAAGCCAATGTGACGATCAGGCACAACGCAGCGGCGGATTCGAGCACAACCACTCGCCCTAGCTAGGATCATAAACATATCAGCGATCTATTGATCTCCCGATATGATCCTACAATAGGAGCATAATTTACCTAATTGCAAGAGCGATTCGCGTCTTTAATGTAGTTAAAGTTGTAAAAGGCGATTAATAGCGGTAGTGGTCGGGTTTGAACGGACCCGCGCGCTCGACGCTGAGATAGCCGGCCTGGGCCGGGGTGAGCGCGGTCAATTTCGCGCCGAGCTTGTCGAGATGCAGCGCCGCGACCTTCTCGTCGAGATGTTTCGGCAGCACGTAAACCTTGTTGTCGTATTTGCCGTGATTGGTCCACAGTTCGATCTGTGCGAGCACCTGGTTGGTGAACGACGCGCTCATCACAAAGCTCGGGTGACCGGTCGCGCAACCGAGATTGACCAGCCGCCCCTTGGCCAGGACGATCAGGCGCTTGCCGTCGGGAAAGACAACCTCGTCGACCTGCGGCTTGACTTCCTCCCACGGATAGTTGCGCAGCGCATCGATCTGAATCTCGCTGTCGAAATGGCCGATGTTGCAGACGATCGCGCGGTCTTTCATCTGCCGCATGTGATCGATCGTGATGACGTCGATATTGCCGGTCGCGGTCACGAAGATGTCGCCTTGCGAGGCCATTTCGTCCATCGTCGCGACCTGATAGCCCTCCATCGCCGCCTGAAGCGCGCAGATCGGATCGATCTCGGTCACCATGACCCGTGCGCCCTGGCTGCGCAGGCTCGCCGCAGAGCCTTTGCCGACATTGCCAAAGCCACAGACTACCGCGACCTTGCCGGCGACCATCACATCGGTAGCGCGCTTGATCCCGTCGACCAGGCTCTCGCGGCAGCCATAAAGGTTGTCGAACTTCGATTTGGTGACGCTGTCGTTGACGTTGATCGCCGGGGCTTTGAGCGAGCCCTCCCGCACCATCTCGTAGAGCCGGTTCACGCCCGTCGTCGTTTCCTCGGAGATGCCCCTGATCTCGGCGAGCAAGTCGGGATATTTGTCGTGGAGGACCTTGGTCGCGTCGCCGCCGTCATCGAGCACCATGTTGGGTGTCCAGCCGCGCGATGGACCCTCGGCTGGGCCGCGCAAGGTCTGCTCGATGCACCACTCGTACTCCTCTTCGTTCTCGCCTTTCCACGCAAAGACCGGGATGCCGCGGGCGGCCATCGCCGCTGCGGCATGGTCCTGGGTGGAGAAGATGTTGCACGAGCTCCAGCGAACGGTGGCGCCGAGCTCGACGAGCGTCTCGATCAGCACCGCGGTCTGGATCGTCATGTGAAGGCAGCCGACGATGCGTGCCCCCGCAAGCGGTTTCGCGGCACCGAATTCATCGCGCAACGCCATTAGCCCCGGCATTTCGGTCTCGGCGATGGCAATCTCACGCCGCCCCCAGTCGGCGAGCGAAATATCGGCAACCTTGAAATCGGTCGATGCGGGCATCCTCGGCTCTCCTCGATCATAACTCAGCAGGGCAAGCCAGAAAGATATACACATATCTTTATATCGTCAATCGATCGGATGGGCCCGCGACAAGGGGCCTTGGGAGTGATCGCAAAGCCTTCGTGTTCTACCAGCGTAAACAGCGATCCGAGATCGTTCGACCGCTGTGCAACGCATGGAGAACCGGATGCAGCGTTTCCACCATCTCGGCGGCATGGCCGCGATCGCATTGACCGCGTTGGGATTGTCGGCGTGTTATCCCCCGCCGCCGGCGACAGTCGCGGTCGCGCCGCCTGACATGGCGACGGGACTGCCGCCGCAGCCGCCGCCCTATGTGCCGTCGGCAGCCGCGACGACTCCGCCCTACGCGCCCACTGGCGCGGTGCAGCCATACGGGCCGACGACGCTGCCGGGCGCCGCCATTCCGAGCAACGCCGGTACGAGTTTTGTCAGTGTCGCGCCGTTCGCCCCGCCGCCGCCGCGGGTGGAGACCCCGCCAGCGCCGCTCTCGCCGCTGGCAGTTTGGCAACCGGGCCACTGGAGCTGGAGCGGCGGACAATATGTCTGGATCGCCGGGCAATATGTACAGCGGCCCACGCCAAGCGCGAACTGGGTCCCTGGCTACTGGCAGCAAGGACCGAACGGCTGGGTCTGGACCGAAGGCCGCTGGGCATAGGGCGCAGTCACGTGACTGCGTTGGGCGGGGTTCGTCCGGCCAGGACCGCGTCGATCCCATCCAACGCCAGGAAACCCATCGCGTTTCGGGTCTCGACCGTGGCGCTGCCGAGATGAGGGAGCAGGACGACATTGTCCAGCCCGAGATAGCCCGGGCTCACCATCGGCTCTCCATCGTAAACGTCGAGTCCGGCGTATCCGACCTGACCGCTGCGCAACGCCGCGATCAATGCGGCATCATCGACCAACGTGCCGCGGGCGGCATTGACGACCACGGCACCCCGCGGCAGCAGCGCGATCCGCTCGGCGTTTAGCCAGTGGCGGGTGGACGCGCCGCCCGGCGCATTGAGGGACAGTACCTGACACTGCGGAAGGAAGCTCTCGTCGCTGTCGTGAAAGATCGCCCCTTGCTCGAGGTCGGCGGGCAGACGGGCCTGGTCGCGGTAATGCACCTCCATGTCGAAGGCACGGGCCATCCGCGCCACCACGCGGCCGATGCGGCCCATGCCGAAGATGCCGAGGCGCTTGCCCGAGACTTGGGTCCCGATCAGCTGGGTCGGCGCCCAGCCCTGCCATTGACCGGAGCGGACCAGGCGCTCGCCTTCGCCGGCGCGCCGCGCGGCGGCGAGGATCAGCAGCATCACCGTCTCGGCGGTCGCGACCGACAGCACGCCCGGCGTATTGCACACGATGACGCCGCGCGCCGCCGCTGCCTCGACCGCAATATGGTCGTAACCCACACTGTATGTAGCGATCACCCGCACCGTGTCGGGCAGGGCCATGATCGTCGCAGCATCGAGTCGCTCGGCCGGGCAGCACAGGATCGCCGCCCCGCCGTCGGCGAGGCGGACGATGTCGGCACCGCTGCGCGGCACATCCTCGGGATTGAGCCGCGCGTCGTAGTCGCGAATGGCGCGCGCCTCGACCGCCGGCGGCAATCGGCGGGTCACCAGGAGTATGGGCTTCGCCATCGGACTGCCGCTCCAAACCTTCCCCACGGAAAATTGCGTTGCACGAGGCTCCCTTTACGCTGAAGAACGGAGAGGCGACTTGTCCCTAAGCCGCATATCTCTTCCGCGGCTGGCTGTATTTGCAGCCAATCAACAGCCAGCGGCGCTTTCATGCACAGCAATCCCCGAACTCGGTCCGGGTTCGCTCGCACGATCCGCAATTCGAACATAACACGAACCCAGCTTGTTGTCAATCTGATAAAATGCGATTTAGGTCATAAAGCACTAGCCAATACCTGGCGGGCGGCGTTCGTGCCAGTCGGTGGCCTCTTGATAGGCCCGGCCGACGCGCAAGGCGGTCGCCTCGTCATAACCGCGGCAGACGATCTGCAACGACAATGGCAGCCCCGTCGCGGTGAAGCCGTTCGGCAATGCCAGCGCACACAGCTCCAGCGCATTGACGAAACGCGTGAAATGCGCCGGGGTCGAAGCCTGATCGACCTGGTCGAGGGGAATAGCGGCAGTCTGGGTGGTCGGCGTCAGCAATGCATCGACATCGGCGAGCGCTGCTGCGAATTCTCGTTTTGCCGCGTCACGCTCAGTGAGTGCCCGGAGGTAATCGCGCGCCGAGACGCCTCTGCCGGAGGCGATGCGGGGTCTTACCGCATCATCGATCGGCAGGGTCATGTCGTCGACCAAATGACCGACCAGAAAATACCCTTCGGCGCCGATGATCCGCCCGGTCAAGTCGGTAAAATCGGCGAAGCGGCGGGGCAGCTCGACAGTCACGATTTCGGCGCCGAGCCGCGCCAGCGTATCGAGCGACGCATCATAGGCAGCAAGCACCTCCGCGGCGACGCCGGTGCGTTCCGTCTCGGGCATTCGGGCGAGCCGCAATCCGCGTACTCCGCGCTTGATTGCCGGCATCGGGTCGTTGGGCGTGACGCCGCGGGTGCGCGGATCGAGCGGGTCCGGGCCCTGCATGGCATTGTAGAGAAGGGTTGCATCGAGGACCGAGCGGGCCATCGGCCCGGGCGTGTCGAGGGTCGGGGCGAGCGGCAGGATGCCGTAAGTACTGACCCGGCCGATCGTCGTCTTGAGCCCGGTGAGACCGCACCACGCGGCCGGCAGCCGCACCGAGCCGCCCGTATCAGTGCCGATCGCCCAGGGCGCAAACCCGGCGGCGACCGCCACACCCGAGCCGCTGCTCGACCCGCCGGGGGTGCGCGCGACCTCGGCGTCCCAAGGGTTCCACGGCGTGCCCCTATGCTGGTTGGTCCCCCAGCCGCCCATCGCAAACTCGACCGTATGCGTCTTGCCGATCACGACCAGTCCGGCGGCGATCAGCCTTTTCGCCAAACTTGCCGTATAGGCCGAGCGCCGCTCGCGCCACACCTGCGAGCCGCCGGTCGTGACCCGCCCTTCGATCTCGATCAGGTCTTTGAGCGCAATCGGGATGCCGTGCAACGGGCCGATCCGGTGCCCCGAGTGGATTGCTTTGTCCGCCGCCTCGGCAGCGAGCCGCGCCTCCTGGTCATAGACCTCGACAAAAGCGTGTAGCTTTTGGTCTTGGGCGCCGATCCGCGCCAACGCAGCCTCGACGATGTCGACTGGCGAGAGCCGGCCGGCGCCAATCTCGTCCGACATCACATGGGCCGGCAGCAGCGCCGGATCGGTATTGCGCGACGGCATGGCTTCCTCTCGCAGGCGGCAGTCCCGCCAGCATAGGCCTCTTGGCGCCGAGCCTGTCAATCCACCGCGGCTGGGTTGAGCGAGCCGACGGGCGTTGTTGACTCCGATTAGGCCGGCACCGAGAGTTTTGAAAAAACAGTCCCGCGAGATTGCCTTATACTGTCCGGTGTGACCTCGGTCCCCGCTGAAATTCTGGCCGGCGCGGCAGCAAAACTGCTCGAGCTCGGCCGCCTCGGTCTGGCGCGGACGGTTGCCGAGCTGGCTCTTTCGGAGGATAGCAACTGCGCCAATGCGCACAGCGTCCTCGCGGTCGTTTACGAGGCGCGCGCGCAGTGGCGGCAGGGATTGGAGCACGGCCGACATGCCGTGGAATTGCTGCCGGACGCGCCTCAGCTCAGATACAACCTGGGGCTGTCGACCTTGCGATTGGGCGATTACCCGGCCGGATTTTCGCTCATGGAGGCGCGGATCGACAAGCCGGAGTGGACAGCCCTGGCGATCGCGCCGAGCCGGGCTGCCGAGCGCCACCGCCTGTTGCAGCCGGGTGACCCGGTCGAGGGCCGGCATATTCTGGTGGTTGCCGAGCAGGGTCTTGGCGATTGCATCATGTTCGCGCGCTATCTGCCGTTGCTCGCCAAGCGCGGAGCACGAATCAGCGCCGCGTGCAGTCCACCGTTGCGTCCGGTCTTCGAACATGTCGCAGGAGTCGGGGCGGTGCTGTCCCCTCCGCTTGACCAGCCGCTCGGCAAGATCAACCTGTCGCGCGCCGAATTCGATGCCTGGGTGCCGCTGCTGAGCCTACCCCGCTATTTCGGGACCGACTTCGCCACGGTGCCGGCGGCGACACCCTATCTCCGCATCGACCCGCTGCGCACCGCGGCATGGCGGCGGCGATACGAGGCGGCCGGCCGGAAGAAAATGCTCAAAGTGGGCCTCGTGTTTCAGGCCAACCCGGAGAGCGGCTCGGCAATCGACCGGTCGGTGCCGATCGGCGGTCTGGCGCCGCTGTTGCGGACCGCCGGCGTCGACTTCGTCAACCTGCAGGGGGGCGCGGCGGGCCGCGAGCTGGCCGCCGAATACCCCGGCATCATCGACACGACTGCCGAGGAGTGCCCGCTCGACGAATTCGCCGCCGCGGTGGCGGCGACCGATCTACTCGTCACTGTCGACACGATGGCGGCGCATTGCGCCGGCGCCTTGGGCCATCCGGTTTGGCTCACGCTGCCTCTTTCGCCACACTGGTGTTGGGGGATCGGGCGCGACACTCCATGGTACCCGACCGCGCGGCTCTTCCGGCAGGCCACCCGGCGCGACTGGTCGAACCCTCTCGCGGCGGTCTCGAGCGAGCTCGGACGTTATCAATTAAATATTAATTGACATTTTGTCGGTTAAGAACATAATGCGAACATCCGAACGGGAGTTCGTGCTGGAGGGGACGGCCTTGGTCACCGATTATGATTTCAGGCTTGCGAGAGCCCACCTTCGAGGAAATGGCTGGCGGGGATTGGCGGCTCTCGCCATTGTGCTGATCGCGCGCGCGGCGATCGTCGGAACTATTGCGATTTCAGCAAGACAGAGCTGCCTTTGGCTCGTGCAGTTACTGCAGCACCTGGTCTAGCTAGCCGTACCACAGCGGCGCGAAATGGCGTTCTTCGGATGCTTGCGCAAGCTTCAGCACGAAGAACTCGGCATTGCACCTGACACGACGCCTTTAACCGCTGCAACGAATTGCTCGGCCTTTGCAACATACGCCGCTACCTCCGTCGCATCAGGTGTTCCTGCGCCGTAATCGCCTTCGAGCCTGAGCTCCTGCGCCTCGTTGATCGCTCGCCCAAGCTCGGTGGGTAGAGGACCATCCTTACAAAAACGTCGACCAAATTGAGCGATGATCGTTGCATGCCTTCCCTGGGCTGCTCGGGCGGCGTGAAACATCGCATAGTAGAGCCTGTTGGCTGTGCCATCGAGGTCGCCCGCGGCGAGCTCTCTCTTAGCCGACGCGAGCGCGGCATCCGCCTTTTTCAGGAACTCCGTCGTCGTCACGGGACGATGCCGTCCCGGGCGACATTTCGAAGAAGAGCGGGGTTCGACGATTTATCTGGATCATCGAGTTCAGCCTCCCCCAGCGGCCAAGCCTGGATGTAGAGCCCGGTCTCCAAGAGGATCGGGTAGGTATCCTGGATTATGAGGCGCTTCAAGGACCAGCGATCAGTGATAAGACCACGCAAAACAACAGCGACGTCCGCATCGCTCTCTGGGACGTTATCGCCTCTGGCGCGGCTGCCAAATAGCATGAGCTTCAGATATTTGCTGCCGAACCTCTCACGCAGCTTGCGGTCGAGTTCGCGCAACGCCGATCGCACGACCGGGTCACCGATCCCGCTCTGTTTATCCATTTCTGCCATGGCTCGCGCGATGGATATAGGCATTGAGCGACTGCGTGGAGAATCCGTCAAGCCTTCCAAAGATGGGCGAAGCGGGTGGCGACGACCCGCTCGTAAGGGACCTCGCCCTTGAGTATACCGAGGTCGCGGGCGAACTGGGTCATGCCGGCGACAAAGCCGGGCGAGATCGCGGCGTCGTAGAACGGCAGATCGCGGCGGATCAGCTCGGCGATCAACTCCGCCTCGGCGGGCGGAAAGAGCTGGCGCCCGACCTCGGCCGCGCGTTCCGGGTTGGCTCTGAGCGCCGCCTGGGTCTTGATGATCACGCGGATTGCGGCGACCGCGACTTCCGGAGAGCCGTCGATCAGCCGGTCGGTCGCCGCCACGGAGGCCATCGTGTAATTGAAGCAGGGTTTTGGCCCGTCGCCGCGGCGTACGTCCAGAACGACGGTGCCGACGCCGCGGCGGACCGCGACTTCGGTGCCCATGCCATTGGCCCAGAACCCGTCGATCTTGCCCTCCTCGAGCGCTTTGGCGGCGGTCAGTCCGAAATTCACCGTGGGCCCGGAGGCGCCCGGTACCGGAGCGATCGTCACGCCGTCCCGCTCGAGGTCGATCTCGGCCTCGATCAGCAGCCGCCGCAAACCCATCTCGACCCAGGGCGCGGCTCCGATCCGTCGGCCGCGAACCGCGCCGATATCGCCGCGCGCGGCGCCGAGATCGGCGCGCATCACGAGAAACCAGTACATGCCTTGCGCCTGCGCGCAGAGCAATTTTGCACCCTGCCACTCGGGAAAGGCGGCGAGCGCCGAATGGGCAGAGCCGGCGACGAAATCGACCCTGCCGTCGCGCATTGCCCGATAGGCCTCGTCGACCGGGAAGATCAGTTCCAGCGAGACATCCAGCCCTTCCTTCTCGAAGAACCCGAGCGCAACCGCCGCCACGGCCGGGAAATAGGAATTCGAGATCAGATCGGGGACCGCGAGCTTCATCGCATTGCCATCAGGTTTGCGCCTTCTTGAGTACTCAGGACGGAGGGACCAGCAGCATCAGCAATATCGCAATCGCAAGAGCGATCACGATAGAGCTCTCGATGACCGGGACAGGCAGGGTGTGCTCCGTCAGCTCCGCTCGACCTCGCCGGCGACGCGATCGAGTGCCTCGGTTATCTTGCCCAATTGTGCTGTATCGAGCGGGCCTCTGCCGAGCCGGATCGACAGCGCCATCTCCAAATTGTGCATTGCACGCCGGATCTCGGGGGGTGGGCCCCCGCCATAGGCCCGGCTCGCCTCCGCCATCCGGCGGAAGATCGTATCGACAAGGGCCTGGTTGGCGATCAGAAAATTCGCCCCCTCCTCGGTCATCGAATAGAGCTTTTTGGTGCCGCCGCCGGGTTCCACGCGCAGATAGCCGAGCTCCTCGAGGTGCGTCAGGGTCGGGTAGACGACCCCGGGGCTGGGGCTGTACATCCCACCGAACTTCTCCTCGATCGCTTTGATCAGCTCGTAGCCGTGGCGAGGTTTTTCGGCGACTAGCTGGAGCAGGACGTAGCGCAGATCGCCGTGATCGAAAACACGGCCAAGCCGTCCGCCGCGGCCACCACCGTGGTGATGGCCGCCGAACCGTGTGCCTCCAAAACCGAAGTCACTTCTCGCGTGCCGCCTTTCACCGCGGGCATGTCTAGATCCAAACATTCCGAAATCCTTTTGTAAGTGCAGCAGCGGTGTTAGCCGGTGGGTAATAGCTCGGGCCGGTAGGTGCGGCGCAAAGTCTCGAGTTTCAACGAAACCGGCGTCCCGAGCCACAGCGTGTAGCGGTTGTGATCGTCGACCGAATCGTCGGTCAGCGGGTGGATCAGGATATCGAGACCTTGGCGGTTCAGCATCAGCCAGGGCACGACGTTCTGGAACTCTGCGGCGGTGAAAATGATTTGCAGGTTGGCCATCGGGTGTGGACCGACCGGCCCGTCCCGGAAACCGCCAAACTCGACGCGGAAGCTGTTCCCGATCGCTTCGGCCAGCCGCTCGGCGACCGGGCATGTGGCGGTGTCGTAATAGACGTGCGCGTGATAGCCGTTGACTTGGGCGGATGCGCTGGATGCATCTGTCATGTTTTTCCTCTGAGTGGTTATTCCTCGTCCAAACCAAAATTTAGATATATCGAGATACGGTCTCATTCAAGCCCTTGTAACGGGGTCCCGCAAAAATCAGCTAAACTTGGCTGCTAACCGAGTAGGGCGACAGAGATGAGCGACAGACGCGAGCATGAGCAGATCGATTGGAAGGTTCACGGCGTGAAGGTAATCCCGGGCGATCAGCTCGACCCCAACACCGCGCAGACCCCTGGCATGGACCGCGCCGCCGCGATCAACCTCGCCCGGGTCGGGGCGCAAAAGATCTGGGCCGGCACGGTCAAGATCCACGCGAACGCCAAGACCGGCGCACATCACCATGGGTATCTCGAGAGCGTAATCTACGTACTCAAGGGCCGAGCGCGTATGCGCTGGGGCGAGCAGCTGGAATACGTCGCCGAAGCAGGCCCCGGCGACTTCATCTTTGTGCCGCCCTATGTGCCGCACCAGGAGATCAACGCCTCCAGCGACGAGCCGCTCGATTGCATCGTGATCCGCAGCGATAACGAGGCGGTGGTCGTCAATCTCGACATCGAGCCGGCCGAGCGCCCGCAGGAGGTGCGCTGGATCGACCCGATCCACAAACACGGCTGAGTGCCCCTCACCCCGACCCTCTCCCCGCTCGCGGGGCGAGGGAGATACTGGATTGCTCCCTCGCCCCGCTTTTGCCGGGAGAGGGTCGGGGTGAGGGCGGTTCGCGAATGGCGACTTTAAGTAGATTGATTGACCCAGATTGGAGCGGCGAGGAAACCATGATGCTACTGATCGACGGCGCGAGTGTCTGGACTCGCGGGGAGATCCGCCCCGAGGAGTACCTGGTCGATCTCTCCAGTACCTGTCTCGACGAGATCGGCCGGGCGGCTGACGAGATCAGGGATTATCCATTGCCGACGATCCTGCGCACCCCGGACGATTTTGCGATGCCGGCCTGCCGACGGGAGATGGCACGGGTGCGCGAGATGCTCGATCGCGGCCGGCGCTTCGCGGTCGTCGACCGCTTGCCGATGAGCGAACTGGACCAAGCCGAGGCGACGGCAATTTATTGGCTGCTGTCGAGCATGGTGTCGCGCCCGGTGGCGCAGAAGCTCGATGGGACGATGATTTACGACGTGCTCGATACCGGGCAGCAGGCGCTTCCCGGATCAGGCATTCGCCCGGACAAGACCAATAGCGAGATCCGCTTTCACAACGACAACGCGTACAACGAAACCCCACCCGACTACGTCGGCCTACTGTGCCTGCGCCGGGCGCAGAGCGGTGGACACAGCCGCGTAATCAGCTTCCACACAGTCCACAATACCTTGCGGGACCGTTATCCGGACCGGCTGCAGCGGCTCTATCGGGATTTCTGGTTCGACCGGCAACGCGAGTTTCGGCCGGGCGAGAGCCCGATATTTTCGGCGCCGGTATTCGAGCATGCCGGGGAATTGAAGGCGCGGTTCAGCGCGCATCAGATCGGCGGCGGATACGTCTTGCGGGGCGAGCCGATGGACCGCGACGGTGAGGCCGCGATTGCGGCAATGCTCGACATCTTCGAGGAAGACGGCCTCTCGGTCGATTTCGACCTCGAGCCCGGGCAGATCCAGTTCGTCGACAACCGGGCGCTCGGCCACAGCCGCACCGCCTTCATTGATGATCCGGACCCCTCCCGCAGGCGCCATCTCGTACGCCTGTGGCTGCGCGACCAGGGGCGCCGTGCCTACCCGGGCTAACATCGATATCGCGGCGGCGCTCGCCGAGGCCGAAAGCCTCTACCGCGAGCGCAATCCGAAGAGCCTCGCGCAACATCGCGAGGCCTGCGCTGCGATGCCCGGCGGCAATACCCGCTCGGCGATCCATGTCGATCCGTTTCCGTTGACGATGGCGCGCGGCGAGGGAGCGCGGCTGTGGGATATCGACGGGCACGAATATGTCGATTTCCTCAGTGAGTTCACCGCCGGGATCTTCGGCCATTCGCATCCAGCGATCCGGCGGGCGATCGAGGCGGCGCTCGATCAGGGCCTCAATTTTGGCGCGCACAATGCGACCGAGGCGCGCTTTGCCGCGGCAATCTGCGCGCGCTTCCCGTCGATCGAACTGGTGCGCTTCACCAATTCCGGAACCGAGGCCAATCTGATGGCGGTCAGTGCGGCGCGGGCGATCACCGGCCGGCCGAAGGTCCTGGTGTTCAAGGGCGGGTATCATGGCGGCGTGTTTTATTTCCGCGGCCATGGCAGTGCGCTCAATGCGCCTTTCGAGTATCTGCTCGGAAAATACAACGACCTCGATGCGGTCGAGGCGTTGGTGCGGCCGCACCGAGGCAAGCTCGCTGCGATCCTGATCGAGCCGATGCAGGGCACCACCGGCTGCATCCCGGCGGAGCGCTCGTTTCTCGCCGGGTTACGGGCATTGGCAAGCGAAAGCGGGGCGCTGTTGATCTTTGACGAGGTCATGACCTCGCGCCTGGCGCCAGGCGGATTGCAGGAAGCTCACGGCGTCCTGGCCGACCTGACGACATTGGGCAAATATGTCGGCGGCGGCATGAGCTTTGGCGCTTTTGGTGGGCGCGCCGATCTGATGGAGCGCTTCGACCCGCGTCGGCCCGACGCCTTCCAGCACGCCGGCACCTTCAACAACAATGTGCTGACGATGAATGCCGGGCTCGTCGGTCTGACCGAGATCTACACACCCGAGCGCGCCCGTGCCCTCAATGCCGCGGGCGATCACTTGCGCGAGCGGCTCAATGCAGTGGCACACCGACATCGGCTTGCAATGCAGTTCACCGGGCTCGGCTCGATGATCGCAGTGCACATGACCGATGGTCCGATCCGCTCACAGGAAGACGCTGAACGCGGCAATGGCACATTGCGCGACCTCTTCTATTTCGACCTCCTCGCGCGTGGCATCTGGTTCGCCAAACGCGGCATGTTCGCCCTCTCCATCGCCCTCGACGAAACCGACCACGACAAGCTCGTCGAAGCAGTGGAGGAATTCGCCCAGACGCGCCTTCCACTGTTCGAGTAATCAGCAGCTGCGTCTAAGCAGCGAGTTGGGCCGTCAACGTGTGCCGCTGGGAGCGAGGGCAGCCGCGCCGCATCGCCTCGCGCGTCGTCGTGATGGATGAGGCCTAGGTAAAGCGCAGTCTCCGCGCCCAGGCGCAGATTTTCGAGCGGCGCGGAATAGCCGTCATCGGTCCCGCTCTTGGGCACCGGCATATGAAAGAATTGGATCGGAGGCTTGACCCTGCCGCCGATCGCATTGGCCATCTCGACCATGATGCCCATGTTTTTGGGCTGAACGACGTGCTCGTCGGCGGGGCTGCCATAGCTTCCTGGCTCACATCCCATTGCACGGCGAGGCGATAATTGGGGATTGCTCTAGCGATCTTCTCGACCTCGCCGATGAGGTGCTCCGTGAGCGCGGGCAACAGCATCGGCCGGTCCGCCGGCACCATGTTGTTGTAGGTTGGCGCGATCGGCGTCGGTAGCGAGACCTGGAACTTCACATTCGCGGGAATGACAGCGGCTGTCTGCAGCCGCTTGAACGTGCTGGGATCGGGCTTGGCGCCGGCTTGATGCGCAGCCGCGGGATTTCGCGCAGTACCTTGCCGTCCCATTGCGTGAATTTGAAGGGCGGCACGTCGGTGGCGACCTCGATCGCCGGGTTTTCGGCAAGAACCTGCTGCAAAAAGCGGATCCAGGTCTTGCGGATGCCGGTCTCGCCGTCGGGCAAGCGCAGCAGATAGGGCCCAACCGCTTCGGCGAGCGTGCGGAACACGGCTTCGGCGTCCGGCAACGAGATGCTGCCGACGAAGTGGACGATCGGATGCTCCATGCGGTCGGTCGTCATGAGGCCCTCCCCTGCAGTAATGCACTCGCGGCGTCCTAGCCCAATTTGCTGGCTCGCGCGAAGCCGGTGGGGTCGCGGCTAATTACCGAGAATTGGTAATGTCATGTGGCCACCTCGATATATTCGACCTGACTCGATGGCTGCGGAATAGGCAGGCCGTCTTCCCGTAAGCCCGTCAAGTGGAATTCTATCGCCTCTCTGATCAGTTGCTCTGCTTCCTCGGCCGTTGCACCTGTGGCAATGCATCCGGGCAAATCCGGCACATAAGCTGAATAATTGTTCTCGGCCTTTTCGATGACTACTGCATATCGCATGGATTCCTCACTGTTTGAGGCCAGCCTGCTTCAGAATGCTGCCGAGGGTTCCGGCAGCTAGATCATCGCTGGGCTTGCCGGCAACCGTGACCCGGCCAGATTTCGTCGGATGTTTGAACTGACGATGACTTCCCCTCGTCGCGACCACATACCAGCCGTCGTCATAGAGCAACCGTAAAACCTCCCTTACCTTCATCTCGCGAAAATAGCGATCCAAATCTGGGTTTACGAGCCATTGCCATAGGCTGGAAGAATGCGGGAGACACTCGTTCAAAAGCTGGTCTAAAGTCGGGACAAGCCCAGCACTAAGGGGCGTCTGCGTTGGAGGAGGAGATGCAGTCGTTTGTGCACGATCGCGACAAGCTTGCCCCCTATGTGGATACCGCTGGCATGAGGCGCCGCGATATCCTCGCCCTTGCCGCGCTTGGTCTGGTCGCCGGCGCGCCGGGCTCGGCAATCGCCGCAGGACCGAACGGGCTGTTGACCTGGGGCGTGCATGTGTCGCTCGCGCCGGTGTGGTTCGACCCGGCAGACGTCTCGGGGATCATCACGCCGTTCATGGTGCTCTACGCGCTGCACGACGCGATGGTGAAATTGATGCCGGGCCAGTCTCCGGCGCCAAGCCTTGCCGAGGCGTGGTCTGCGTCGGAAGACGGTCTCACCTATGATTTCACGTTGCGCCAGGGCACGCTGTTCCACAATGGCGACCCGGTGACGGCGGAGGACGTCAAATTTTCGTTCGAACGCTATCGCGGCGCCTCGCATGATTTGATGATGGAGCGGGTCGCCGCAGTGGAGATCCCCGACGCCCGGCACGTTCGCTTCAAGCTCAAAAGGCCGTGGCCGGACTTCCTGACTTTCTATGCGAGCGCGACCGCCGCCGGCTGGATCGTGCCCAAGAAATATGTCGAAAAAGTCGGGGAGGACGGGTTCAAAAAGGCGCCGATCGGCGCCGGGCCTTACAAATTCGTCTCGTTCAATCCGGGCGTCGAGCTGGTATTGGAGGCGTTCGACCAGTATTGGCGCAAGGTGCCTAATGTGAAACGGCTGGTCTTCAAGGTGATCCCCGACGAGAGCACGCGGCTGGCCGCTCTCAAACGCGGCGAGATCGACATCGTCTATTCGGTCCGCGGCGAGCTCGCCGAGGAACTCCAGCGCACGCCGGGGCTCACTTTGAAGCCGGCGGTCGTGCAGGGCGTGTTTTGCCTCTATTTCCCCGACCAGTGGGATCCGAAATCACCGTGGCATGACGAGCGGGTGCGGCGGGCCGCCAGTCTGGCGATCGACCGTCAGGGCACAAACGAGGCATTGACCCTCGGCTATTCGCTGATCACCGGCAACCCGCTCGTTCCGGACCATTACGAGTTCTTCTGGCAGCCGCCGGCCCCGGTCTACGACCCGGAAAAGGCGAAGCAGCTGCTCGCCGAGGCGGGTTACCCCAACGGCTTCGACGCTGGCGATTATTATTGCGACTCTTCGTACGCGAACATCGGCGAGGCGGTGCTCGATAACTTGCAGGCGGTCGGAATTCGCCCAAAACTTCGGCCGATCGAGCGGGCGGCCTTTATCAAGGGATACGCCGAAAGGACGTTCAAGAACATCATTCAGGCGGGTCCGGGCGCTTTTGGCAACGCCGCAACCCGCCTCGAAGCTCATTTAGCCAAGGGCGGCGTTTTTGTTTACGGCAACTACCCTGATCTCGACCAGCTCTATCAGCAGCAGGCAGTCGAACTCGACCATAAGAAGCGCGAAGTGATCCTGCACAAAATGCAGCAGGCGGTGTACGAGCGGACGATCTACGCGCCGATCTGGCAATTGGCCTTTATCAACGGCGTCGGCCCACGCGTCGGAGAATCAGGATTCGGGTTGATCGCCCGCTTCCCCTACACCGCGCCCTACGAGGACATCACGTTGAAAGGAGCGTAACGCCAGGGGCTTCTTGCTAGAGCCGTGACATTGGCGCATTGCTGGCCTACCTTATGTGCAAGGCTCGAAAATAGGGCCGGCTGAATGGAGGAGGCTATGGCAAAATCCAAGCTGACCCGGCGGGAGCTTCTCGCGCTGAGCGCGTTGGGCCTGATCGCCGGCGCTCCTGGCTTGACGCAGGCGGCGGGGTCGCAGGGGCAGCTGACATGGGGCATCCATGTCTCATTGGCGCCCACCTGGTTCGATCCAGCCGAGACACCAGGGCTCATCACGCCGTTCATGATCCTGTACGCGCTCCACGACGCAATGGTGAAGCCGATGCCGGGCCAACCGCTGGCAGCGTGCCTGGCCGAGTCGTTCTCGGCGGCCGAGGACGGGCGCTCTTATGATTTCGTGCTGCGCCAGGGGGTAAAATTTCACAACGGCGACCCGATCACTGCCGAGGACGTCAAATTCTCGTTCGAGCGGTACCGCGGCGCCTCGCACTCGCTGGTGCAGGACCGGGTGGCGAATATCGAAACCCCCGATCCGCGGCACATCCGCTTCACCCTCAAAGCGCCGTGGCCCGATTTTCTGACATTTTACGCGACGGCCACTGGAGCCGGCTGGATCGTGCCCAAGAAGTACATCGAGCGGGTCGGAGACGACGGGTTCAAAAAGGCGCCCATTGGCGCCGGCCCCTACAAGTTTGTCTCGTTCACGCCCGGCGTCGAATTGGTATTCGAGGCGTTCGACCAGTACTGGCGCAAGCCTCCCAGTGTCAAACGCCTGGTGTTCAAGGTCATACCGGAAGAGTTGACCCGGCTGGCGGCACTGAAGCGCGGCGAGGTCGACATCGTGTACTCGATCCGCGGCGAGCTGGCCGAGGAGCTGCGCAGCACACCGGGGCTTACCCTCAAGCCGGTGGCTTCGCCGGCGACCTTCTGGCTCTATTTCGCCGATCAGTGGGACCCGCAATCGCCTTGGCATGACGAGCGGGTGCGGCAGGCTGCCAATCTTGCCCTCGACCGCGAGACGATCAACGAGGCGCTGACGCTTGGCTACTCGAAACTCACCAACAGCATCGTTCCTGTCGGTTACGATTTCTACTGGCAGCCGCCGCCAGCCGTTTACGATCAGGCCAAGGCCAAGCAGTTGCTCGCTGAGGCGGGGCATCCCGGCGGCTTCGATGCCGGCGATTATTATTGCAACTCGTCCTACGCGAATGTCGGCGAAGCCGTGCTCAATAACCTCCAGGAGGTTGGAATTCGCGCTAGCCTGCGTCCCATCGAGCGCGCCGCGTTTTTGAAGGGCTGGGGCGACAAGGCGTACAAGAACCTCATCCAATGCGGCAGCGGCGCCTTTGGCAATGCTGCCACGCGCCTCGACGCCTTCATCGTCAAAGGTGGGACCTATGTCTATGGCAGCTATCCCGACATCGATGCATTGGCGCCGCAGCAGGCCGCAGAGCTCGACCACAAGCGACGAGCGGCGGTGCTTGAGAGAATGCAGCAGCTGGTGCACGACAAATCGGTGGTCGCGCCGATATGGCAGCTGGCGTTCATCAACGGCGTCGGACCCCGGGTCGGCGAGTCCGGGTTCGATTTGATCAAGGATTTCGCCTACACCGGGCCTTACGAAGACATCACGGTCAACGGCACATGACCCGTCTCATCTCGCTAGAATCGTGGAGACATTTTCGAAGTGGTCGTCTAGGTTCGGAGCAAGGCTCGCTAAAGAGGCCGCGATGTGGAGGAGGTTCGATGGGGTCGCGCGGCAGCACGCGAAACGGCATTTCGAAGCAAACTGATCTGACGCGTCGGGACGTTCTCGCGTTAACGGCCCTCGGCTTTGCAAGCAGCGCTCCCGGGATCGCATGGGCCGCCGCGCCGACTGGCGAATTGACCTGGGCGATCCACGTCTCCTTGGCGCCGACCTGGTTCGACCCTGCCGAGACGGAAGCGCTTATTACCCCCTACATGGTGCTGTACGCGCTGCACGACGCAATGGTGAAGCCGATGCCCGGCAAAACCCAGACGCCGTGCCTCGCCAAGTCGTGGTCGGCGTCGCCGGACGGGCTCGGCTATGATTTCGTGTTGCGCAAGGGGGTGAAGTTTCACAATGGCGAGCCGGTAACCGCCGAAGATGTAAAGTTCTCTTTCGAGCGCTACCACGGCGCAGCACATCAGCTGATGAAGGACAATGTGGCGGCGATCGAGACACCCGACCCGCAGCATGTCCGCTTCAAGCTGAAGAAGCCGTGGCCGGACTTCATCACCTTTTATTCGACCGCTTCCGGCTCCGGCTGGATCGTGCCGAGAAATATGTTGAGCAGGTCGGGGACGAGGGCTTCAAAAAGGCGCCGATCGGCGCCGGCCCCTACAAATTTATCTCGTTCACGCCCGGCGTTGAGCTGGTTCTCGAAGCCTTCGACGACTATTGGCGCAAGACTCCCAGCGTAAAGCGCCTCGTCATGAAGGTGATCCCGGACGAGGCGACGCGGCTTGCCGCCCTCAAGCGCGGCGAGGTGGATATCGCCTATTCGATCCGCAGCGAACTCGCTGAGGAGCTCCGTCGCACGCCCGGCCTCGCCCTCAAGCCCGTGGTCCTGCAGGCGCCGAATTGGCTCTACTTCCCTGAGCAATGGGACCCGAAATCGCCGTGGAACAAACTGCAGGTTCGGCAAGCCGCCAATCTCGCTATCGACCGCGAGGGAATGAGCCAAGCATTGTTCCTCGGCTACTGTAAAATCACCAACAGCGTCATTCCTTACACTTTCGACTATTACTGGCAGCCGCCGGCCGCCGTGTACGATCCCGGCAAGGCGAAAAAATTATTGGCGGAGGCGGGCTTTGCGAACGGTTTCGACGCCGGACTTTTGTATTGCGATAGTTCGTACTCGAACATGGCCGAAGTCTCGGTCGACAACCTCCAGCAGATCGGCATCCGCACCCAGCTCCAACCAATCGAGCGCGCCGGCTTCTTCGCGGGCTATGCCGACAAGAAGTACACGCGGGGAATCATACAAGGAGCGAGCGGCGCCTTCGGCAATGCCGCGACCCAACTCGCCTCGTTCGTCGTCAAGGGTGGCGCCTATGCCTACGGCAGCTATCCCGACATTGACGAGCTCTTCCCGCAGCAGGCCGGCGAGATCGATCACGAGAAGCGCGCGGCAATCCTCGATAAAATGCAGCAGCTGGTCTACGAGAAGTCGATCTACGCGCCGATCTGGCAGCTCGGCTTTCTCAACGGCGTCGGCCCACGGGTCGGCGAATCTGCTTTCGGCTTGATCGCAGGCTTTGCCTATACGGCGCCCTTCGAGGACATTACGATCAAGGGTGCGTAGTGCCTAACCCTGGAATGACTGCTCCAGTGGCAGCAGGTTTCCCGTTATTGCCGCAAAGCCGGGAATTGCGAGACCCGATCCTTGGCCCCTCTCCGCCCTTCAGGGGGGAGAGGGAGGGGCCCGGGCGCAGCAGCGGCCGGGAGGGTGAGGTGGGTGGCTCCGCAATCCGGAGCCGGGGATACCCCCACCTCACCCCGACCCTCTCCGCCCCCGAGGGCAGAGAGGGAGTAGTGATAAGGCCAATCCCGTCAGTCTGTGGTCGAGGGCCGAGGGCATCATGAAACAGTACATCGGTAGGCGGGTCGGTTATTCGCTGCTCTCGCTGTTTCTTTTGTCGCTGACGATCTTTTTCTTTGTCCGCGTAACCGGCGATCCGGCGGCGCTGCTTGTCGAGCCCGGCGCGAGCGAAGCGGACATTGCCGCAATTCACCACCAGTTCGGCCTCGATCGGCCGCTTTGGGTGCAATACGGGATCTTCATGTCGAGCCTGTTGCGCGGCGATCTCGGGCAATCGTTCTATTATCGGATGCCGGTCATGGAGATCTACCTGTCCCGGCTGCCCAACTCGCTGATCCTGGCGGTCGTTGCGATGGGCCTGTCCCTGCTTATCGGCATTCCGAGCGGCATCCTTGCGGCGGTACGGGTCGGGCGCTTTTGGGACAGTGCAGGAAAAGTGTTCGCACTGCTTGGCCTGTCGCTGCCGTCCTTCTGGGTCGGCCTGGTCCTGATTTTGGTGTTCTCGGTTTATCTGGGGTGGCTGCCGTCCTCGGGCGCCGGCACGCCGCTGCACCTGATCATGCCGGCCTTTGCGCTCGGCTGGTATTTCGCTGCCGCTCATATGCGGCTCACGCGATCTTCGATGCTCGAAGTGCTGGGGTCGGAATATGTCAAGCTCGCCCGGATAAAGGGATTGCCGGAATCTCTGGTCATCGCCAAGCATGCATTCAAGAACGCCTTGATCCCAGTGCTGACATTGGCCGGCATCAATCTGGTGATCATGGTCAATGTGGCCGTCGTCGTAGAGACCGTGTTCGCCTGGCCCGGCATCGGGCGGCTTCTCTACGAAGGCATTACGTTCCGCGACTTCCCGGTGGTTCAGGGCGTCGTAATCATGGGCGGCGCCATGATCGTAACGGTCAATTTGCTCGTCGACATCCTGTACGCCGTGATCGACCCCCGCATCCGGCTGGAGAGGTAAAGGCCAATGAGCACCCAAGCCGAAACCGTCGTCCTGCCGCCGCGCTTGCGCTGGCGTCGGGTCTCGTTCCGGCTCGGCGATTTTCCGCTGATCCCGACCGTGATCCTCCTTGGTGTCGCTTTTGTCGCGATCTTCGCCAACGTGCTTGCGCCGCATAATCCTGAGGTCGGCAGCCTCGTCGCGCGCTTCAAACCGCCGTTCTGGCAGACCGGCGGCAGCACCAAATACCTCCTCGGCACCGACCAGCTGGGCCGCGACGTGCTCTCGCGGCTGATCTTCGGCGCCAGAGTGTCGATGATCGTCGGCTTCACTGCAGTGATTTTCGCCGGGGTGGTCGGCACCGGACTCGGCATTATTTCGGGCTATCTCGGCGGCTGGGTCGACCAGGTCATCATGCGGCTGACCGACACCTGGCTCGCCTTGCCGGCACTGACCTTCGCGATTTTCCTCGCTGCGATTGTCGGACCAAGCATGTGGAACATCGTGCTTATTCTCGGAATTACCTATTGGACCCGCTACGCGCGCGTCATTCGCGGTGAGGTGCTGTCGTTAAAGGAGCGAGAGTTTGTTCGCCTCGCCATTGTCGCGGGCTGTTCGAAATGGACGATCATGCTGCGCCACATCCTGCCGAACGTCATCAACTCCGCTATCGTGCTCGGCACTCTGATGCTGGGCGTCGTCATCATCACCGAAGCGACACTGTCTTTCCTCGGGGTCGGCGTACCTCCGCCTCAGCCGGCCTGGGGGCTGATGCTCTCCGACGGCAAGCAAGGCCTGATGGTCGGCCGCTGGTGGCTGACCATATTCCCGGGCTGCTGCATCATGCTGATGGTTCTTTCCGCAAACCTTCTCGGCGACTGGCTCCGTGTCAAGCTCGATCCCCAGCTCCGCCAGTTATGAGCCAACTCGACGGGGTCTGCCGGCAGCGGCCGCCCCGCTGCTCGAGCTGCAGAACCTGTCGACCCATTACGTCTCGGCGCAGGGCACCCGAGTGGTCCGCGCGGTCGATGACGTGTCGCTGCGCATTCATGCCGGCGAAACCTTGGGGATCGTCGGCAAGTCCGGCTCCGGCAAAAGCACGTTGGCGCTGACTATCCTGCGGATCCTGCCGCCGGCAGCCCGCATCGTCAGCGGCAAAATGCTGTTCGCCGGAGAAGATCTCCTGGAGAAATCCGATGCCGAGATGCGCCACGTGCGCGGCAAGCGGATCGCGATGATCCTGCAGGACCCGATGGCTTCGCTGAACCCCCTGTTCACGATCGGCGACCAGGTCGGCGAGCCGATCCGGATGCATGACGGGGCCTCGCGCGCCACCGCCTGGAGCCGCGCGAAAGACCTGCTGAAGGCAGTGCGCATCCCGTCGCCGGAAACCCGGGTGACGCAGTACCCGCATGAGATGTCGGGCGGCATGCGCCAGCGCATCGTCGGCGCCATCGGCATCTCGTGCGAGCCGCGCCTGTTGATCGCCGACGAGCCGACCACGAGCCTCGACCTGACGATCCAGGCGCAATACCTCAATCTGCTTCGCGAGCTGCAACGGGAATACCACCTCGCGCTGATCTTCATCACCCACAATCTCGGCATCGTCGCCAAGATGTGCGACCAGCTCGCGGTGATGTATGCCGGGCGCGTCGTCGAGTCGGGACCGGTATCGCAGATCTTCAATTCGCCTGCCCACCCCTATACCGAGGCCCTGCTCAATTCGATCCCGCGGATGACAGACACCTCACAGCGGCTCATCGCGATCGAGGGCCAGCCGCCCGATTTGGCGGCATTGCCCCCCGGATGCTCTTTTGCCCCACGCTGCCCACGCGCCTTCGACCGGTGCCGCGAAGCGGCTCCCCCGGAATTCAGCGAGGCGAGGGGCAGGACGGCGCGATGCTGGCTGGCCGCGGGGAGCGCGGCGGCGTGAGGGTCGTTCTCGAAGCGGCGGGGCTCAGCAAGCATTTCCAGGCGAAACGCGGGATCTTCGGCGGCGATCGAGGCGTCGTGCGCGCGGTCGACGGGATCTCCTTCACGATCGAACGCGGTCGCACTCTCGGTGTCGTCGGCGAAAGCGGGTGCGGCAAGACGACGACGGCAAAGCTCGTGCTCGGCCTGGAAGAGCCGACCGGCGGCGTGATTCGCTTCGAAGGTGAGGACCTGAAGGAACTGAAACGTGCCGGACGCCGGCACTACCGGAAATCGGTCCAGGCGGTCTTTCAGGATCCCTACGCCTCGCTCAACCCGCGCATGCGGGTCAGCGCGATCATCGCCGAGCCGCTCGTCACCAACGAGTCTTCGCCGACGAGCGAAGTTCGCCGGCGCGTCCTGCAACTGCTCGACCTCGTTGGCTTACCAGAGCGGGCCGCAGACCTCTTCCCGCACGAATTCTCCGGCGGGCAACGGCAGCGCATCGCCATCGCGCGGGCTCTGGCGCTGTCGCCAAAGCTCGTCGTGCTCGACGAGCCGGTCTCCGCCCTCGACGTCTCGATCCGGGCACAGATCCTCAACCTGCTGCGCGATTTGCAGGCCGAACTCGGGCTATCGTATCTTTTCATCGCCCACGACCTGGCCGCGGTCGCGCATATGAGCCACGAGATCGTGGTCATGTATCTCGGCAAGATTGTCGAGAGCGGCGAGGCTCGTACCCTCGCCCGCGCTCCAAAGCATCCCTACACCGAGGCGCTGTTCTCGGCGGCGTTGCCGAGCCACCCCGACGAGCGGCGCGAGGAGATCATCCTGCCCGGCGAAGTGCCGAGCCCGCTCAACCCTCCATCGGGGTGCCGCTTCCACCCGCGTTGCCCACACGCCATGGGCCGCTGCGCGCAGCAGGAGCCGATCCTCAGCGATGTGGGGGGCAGTTTGGTCGCCTGTCACCTCTACGACAGCGCAGCCTACTTGGCGCCGATCAAAGTCGGAGCCGGGGCGTAAGGGTTGACGAGCAGCCCAAAGCGTTGATATCAACCTGACCGACGGGAGGCCGCATTTTTTCGAACCAACTCTCATGGAGACGCAGACATGGCTGATCAAAAGGGCCGTTTTGTTTGGTACGAGCTGATGGCGAGCGATACCGAGGCCGCGAAGGCTTTCTATACCAAAGTGGTCGGCTGGGGCACGCAGGACGGCCCGGTTCCCGGCATGGCTTACACGATGTTCACCACCGGACAGATGCCGGTCGGCGGGATGATGGCGCAGCCGGAGGACGCCCGGAAAATGGGAGCGCCGCCGAGCTGGATCGGATATGTCGCGGTCGATGACGTCGACGCCACCGCCGAACGAATCAAGCGGCTCGGCGGCGCCGTGCATGTTCCGCCGACGGACATTCCAAATGTCGGCCGCTTTTCGGTCGTCGCCGATCCGCAGAGTGCGGTATTTGCGCTGTTCAACTCCCCGAACACCTGCGACGCGCCGCTTCCCGAGCCCGGCACGCCGGGCCATGTCAGCTGGCATGAGCTGTCGGCCGCCGATTGGCAGAAGGCGTTCGCGTTCTATAGCGAGCTGTTTGGCTGGCAGAAGGCCGACGCAATGGATATGGGGGAAATGGGGACTTACCAGATCTTCTCGGTGGGCGGGCAAGCTGTCGGCGGCATGATGAACAAGCCGCCCATGGTACCGGTCCCCAACTGGCTCTACTACATCAACGTCGCCGATATCGACGCGGCAGTCGACCGCGTGAAGACCGGTAGAGGCCAAATTCTCAACGGCCCGATGCAGGTGCCGGGCGGCGATTGGATCATCCAGGGCAAGGACCCGCAGGGCGCGATGTTCGCGCTGGTCGGGAAGAAGGCCTAGCTAGCCGCATTCCGGAGCGCCCGCGTTAACCGCAGACGCGGGCTCTCGAGCCCTACACCATAATCGGCTCTCTTGCGTCTCGCCGAAAAGGGGCGGGATGACCATCTTCGTGATAGGCGCTGGCCGGACGGGCCGGCGCCTATTTCTTCTTGCGGCGGCGTTGTGGTGTATAGTGCGTCGCCATCGGAAAGGAGGCGCCGATGGAAATTCGGCAAGCTCTGACCTTTGACGACGTGATGCTCGTCCCTGCGGCGTCCGCGATCATGCCCGGGGAGACCGATACTCGGACCCGCCTCACCCGCGAGATCGAGCTCGGTATCCCGCTGGTCTCGGCGGCGATGGATACTGTGACCGAAAGCGCGCTCGCGATCGGAATGGCGCAGACCGGCGGAATTGGCGTCATCCACCGCAACATGGGCGTCGATCAGCAGGCCGACGAAGTCCGCAAGGTCAAGAAATTCGAGGCCGGCATGGTCGTAAACCCGGTCACGATTCACCCGGACGAGACGTTGGCCGACGCGCTGCGGCTGATGGCGGACCACAAGATCTCTGGGATCCCGGTCGTCGAGCGCGGCTCCGGTCGGCTCGCCGGCATTCTGACGAACCGCGACGTGCGATTCGCCGACGACCCGCGCCAGCCGGTCGCCGAGCTGATGACCAGGAACGGCCTTATCACCGTGCGCGAGGGTGTTGCGCGCGAAGACGCCAAGCGTCTCCTGCACCAACATCGCATCGAGAAGCTGCTTGTGGTCGACGAAGCCTATCGATGTGTGGGTCTGATAACCGTAAAGGACATCGAGAAAGCGCAGCGCTACCCGACGGCCTGTAAGGATGAGCATGGCCGACTGCGGGTCGCAGCGGCGACCGGGACCGGTAGCGAGGGCATCGAGCGCGCCGAAGCGCTGTTCGCCGCCGGTCTCGACGTTTTGGTTGTCGATACCGCGCACGGTCACTCCGACCGGGTATTGCGCACCCTGAGCGAGGTTCGCCGGCTGTCGAACTACACGCAGGTGATCGCCGGCAATGTCGCGACGGCGGAGGGCGCGCGGGCCTTGGTCGAAGCGGGGGCCGACGCGATCAAGGTCGGCATCGGTCCGGGCTCGATTTGCACAACCCGCATGGTGGCGGGAGTCGGGGTGCCGCAATTCACGGCGATCGTCGACACTGTCGCCGAATGCCGAAAGACCGGGGTGCCGGTGATTTCGGATGGCGGCATCAAGTTTTCCGGCGATCTCGCCAAGGCTGTCGCGGCCGGGGCCGACTGCGCGATGCTCGGCTCGCTGTTCGCCGGCACCGACGAGAGCCCGGGCGAGGTCTTTCTCTATCAGGGCCGCAGCTACAAATACTACCGCGGGATGGGCTCGATCGGGGCGATGGCGCGCGGCTCGGCCGACCGCTATTTCCAGCAGGAAGTGGCCAGCACATTGAAGCTCGTGCCGGAGGGAGTCGAGGGACGGGTGCCGCATAAGGGTCCGGTCGGCAATATCGTCCACCAGCTGATCGGCGGGTTGCGGGCAGCGATGGGCTATACCGGCAACCGCACGATCCGCGAGATGCAAAAGAACTGCACCTTCGTGCGGATCACCGGCGCGGGGTTACGCGAAAGTCATGTCCACGACGTCGCCGTCACCCGCGAAGCTCCCAACTACCCGCAGGACCGTTGAGTCCACGAACCGCAGTCGCCCCTTGACGCCCGGGGCACAGGTCGCCGCCGCGATCGACATTCTTACGGCGATCGATACCGAAGATCGTCCGGCCGACGATATCGCGGCCGAATACTTTCGTCGGCGGCGCTACATCGGCGCCAAGGACCGGGCGCGCATCGCCGGCCACGTCTATGCTGTGCTGCGGCATAGAGCGGCGCTCGACTGGTGGATTGCGAAGCATCGGGTCCCGACCGGATCCCGCAGCCGCGTCTTGGCCGGCTTGGTTCTGGTCGAGGGATGGCGACCCGACGCGATCCTCGCATGCTGTGACAGCGACCGCTTTCGTCCGGCTCGGCTGGATCACACCGAAGAAGGCTTCATCCGCGATCTCGCGACCCGGACCTTGCGCCACCCGGAGATGCCGCGGGCGGTGGCCAATGATTTGCCGAAGTGGCTCGAGCCGTATCTGGAGCGGGTGTTCGGCAAGGGGCTGGAACACGAGATGGCGGCCCTCAATGGTCCCGCGCCGACCGATTTGCGAGTCAATCTGCTCAAAGGCGACCGCGAGACGGCTCGCCGCGCGCTTGACGCTGAGGGCATTGCCGCGGAGCCGACACCGTTATCGCCGCTCGGGCTGCGCCTGCGTGAGCGGGTGCCGCTCGGCAAGCTGGCCGCCTTCAAGCAGGGCCTCGTCGAGGTGCAGGACGAAAGCTCACAGATCGCTGCGCTTCTCGCCGATGCGAGACCCGGGATGCGGGTCGTCGACTTCTGCGCCGGGGCGGGCGGCAAGACCTTGGCACTGGCGGCCGGCATGGACAACCGTGGCAAGCTCGTCGCCTGTGAAGTGTCGCAGCCCCGCCTCGATCGCGCAGCGCGCCGGCTGCGCCGAGCCGGCGTTACCAATGTGGAGCGCCGTGCGTTGAGCGGCGAGCGCGATAAATGGGTAAAGCATCACAAAGCCGGCTTCGACCGAGTCTTCGCCGACGTCCCTTGCCTGGGCACCGGCACTTGGCGCCGCAACCCCGACGCCAAATGGCGCATGCGCCCCGAGGACCTGGCCGAACTCATAGAACGCCAACAGCTGATCCTGCGCAGCGCCGCGCGCCTCGTCCGACCCGGCGGGCGCCTCCTCTACGCGACCTGCTCATTGCTGCGCGAGGAAGACGAGGAGCAGGCCGAGGCGTTTCTCGCCGCGGAGCCGGATTTCTCGCTGCTGCCCGTCGCGCGCGCGTGGGGAGCGACGATCGGCGGCGCCTCGCCAGGCGGGGAGGATTATCTTCGGCTGACCCCCGCCCAGCACGGCACCGACGGCTTTTTTGTTGCGATCTTCGAGCGCCATCCATGCCCGACCGCATCCTGATCCTCGATTTCGGCAGCCAAGTCACCCAGCTGATCGCGCGCCGCGTGCGCGAGAGCGGGGTCTACTGCGAGATCCAGCCCTTTACGATTTCCGAAGATCGGGTCCGCGATTTTGCCCCACGCGGGATCATTCTGTCGGGCGGTCCCGCCTCGCTGACCGAGGCCGCCTCGCCGCGCGCCCCTGAGATCGTCTTCCAGCTCGGCATGCCGGTGCTGGGGATCTGCTACGGCATGCAGACGATGTGCGCCCAGCTCGGCGGCCGCGTTACGTTGAGCGAGCATCAGGAATTCGGCCGGGCCTTTGTCGATGTCCTCGATGAATGTCGGCTGTTCGACGGTCTGTGGCCGAAAGGCGGGCGCGAGCAGGTGTGGATGAGCCATGGTGACCGGGTCGATGCCTTGCCACCCGGCTTCCGCGCGGTAGCGTCTAGCGATGGGGCGCCGTATGCGGCGATCGCCGACGACAGCCGCCGTTTTTACGGCGTGCTGTTCCATCCCGAGGTCGTGCACACGCCGCAAGGCGCGCAGCTGCTACGCAACTTCACGCACAAGGTAGCCGGCTGCCGCGGCGATTGGACGATGGCGCTGTTCCGCAGCCAGGCGATCGACAAGATCCGCCGTCAGGTGGGCGGGGGACACGTCGTGTGCGGCCTCTCCGGCGGGGTCAACTCCGCGGTCACGGCGGTGCTGCTGCACGAGGCGATCAGCGATCAGCTGACCTGCATCTTTGTCGACACCGGTCTATTGCGGGCGGGCGAGGCTAATGAAGTCGTCGACCTGTTCCGCGGGCATTACAATATCCCGCTGATCCATCGCGAGGCGAGCAGCCTGTTCCTAGGCGAGCTCACCGGCCTCACCGACCCCGAAGAAAAGCGCAAGACCATCGGCGCCACCTTCATCGACGTCTTCGACGAAGAGGCGCACAAGATCGGCAATGTCGAGTTCCTGGCGCAAGGCACCCTCTACCCCGACGTGATCGAGTCGGTGAGCCCGCTCGGCGGCCCCTCGGTCACGATCAAATCGCACCACAATGTCGGCGGCCTACCCGCGCGCATGAAATTGCGGCTGGTCGAGCCCTTGCGCGAGCTGTTCAAGGACGAGGTCCGCGAATTAGGCCGCGAGTTGGGCCTGCCCGACGGGTTTGTCGAGCGCCACCCGTTCCCCGGCCCGGGTCTGGCGATCCGCATCCCCGGCGAGGTCACCCGCGCAAAGCTCGACATCCTGCGCAAAGCCGACGCGGTCTTCCTGGAGGAGATCCGCAACGCCGGTCTCTACAACGCGATCTGGCAGGCCTTCGCCGTATTGCTGCCGGTCAGGAGCGTCGGCGTGATGGGCGACAGCCGGTCCTACGATTTCGTCTGCGCCTTGCGCGCGGTAACCTCGACCGACGGCATGACCGCCGACTACTTCCCGTTCCCGCACGAATTTCTCGGCCGCACCGCCACCCGCATCATCAACGAAGTGCGCGGCATCAACCGCGTCGTCTACGACGTCACCTCCAAACCCCCCGGCACGATCGAGTGGGAGTGAGTGGGATAGTACTGGATACACGCGGATAGCATGGGCGAATGTTGCCGAACGGGCCCTCCCGGTGTTTGCCGATCTTCTACCGGATTTCCCGCGGGACGCGGCGGACCGCGAACCCCAAGCCGTTAACCGACGCTCGCCTTCTGACCAGGAAGCGCGGGATAATCGATATAGCCCTTCGGTCCGCGACCGTAGAAGGTAGCGGGATCGGGCTCGTTCATCCGGGCATCGCGCCAGAACCGTTCGGTAAGGTCGGGATTGGCAAGGAAGAGCACCCCATAGGCGACGGCGTCGGCCTCACCGCCCTCGATCGCCTGATTGCCGCTATCCTTGTTGAAACCCGTGTTGGCGATGAATGGCGCCGAGGTCATTGGTCGGAACGTCTTCGCGACCTTCTCGATCGCGACGCCCTTCTCCAGATCGTCCTTGTTGGGTTCGAGCATGGTGAGGCAGCCGATGCGCCGGCGGTCGAGCTCGCGCACGACATGGCCGAAGGTGGCGAAGGGATGCTGTCACCCATGCCGTACAGCGAGATCGAGGGACCGAGTCGCACCCCAACCCGCTCCGCCGACCAGGCAGCGATCATAACATCGACCGTTTCCAGCATCAGCCGCGCGCGCTTCTCGATCGAGCCGCCCCAGTCATCAGTGCGTTGGTTGCTGACATCCTGCAGAAACTGTCATGAAGATAGCCATTGGCGCCATGCAGCTCGACCCCATCGAATCCGGCGTTGCGAGCATTGCGTGTCGCTCTCGCGAAATCGTCGATGATAGCCGGGATCTCGTCGGCTGTGAGCTCCCGCGGCACGGGGAAATCTACCTCCCGATCTGGGAACTTGAACCTGCCCTGGGCCGGCAGCGGCGATGGCGCGACCGGCAATGCACCGCCGCGCATGTCAGGATGCGCAACGCGGCCGCAGTGCCAGAGCTGGCAATAAATGCGGCCGCCCGCGGCATGGACCGCGTCCGTAATCCTCCGCCAGCCCGCGATCTGGTCCTGCCGCCAGATGCCGGGGCCGTTGATGGTGCCCTTGCCCTGCTCGGAGACCGCCGTGCACTCGGTCACGATGAGGCCGGCGTCGGCGCGCTGGGCGTAATAGTCGGCCATCAGCGGTGTCGGCGCGTTGTCGTCGCTGGCGCGCGTGCGCGTCATCGCCGACATCCAGATGCGGTTGGGGAGGCGAAGACCATGCAGATCCATCGGTGTGAACAGGTCGGTCATGTCATTGCTCCGTTCAGCTCATGCCGCCGCGAGTTCCTGAAAGAAGTCGGCGAGCGTGCGGGGCTCGCGGCCGAGGACGGTGCGGAGCACAAGCGGATTGGCCCTTAGGCCGACCCGGTCGTAGTGCGCGAACATAGCCTGCATCGGCGGCGGCGCGTCGCCACGCGTCGCCGGGTCGATCCGCTCGGCGCGAATGTCGCGGCCTAGCGCCGCGCCGATCAGCGCCGCCACCTCGTGACGATCGAGCCAGCCGTCGGCGGCGAGTTCGAAGGTGCCGTAGAGCAGGCAGTCCTCGGTGAGCGCGATCGCCGCGACCTCGGCCACATCCCGGTAGTCGACCCGGCTGAAGCGCGTGTCGCATGACCATGGCTCGGCAAGCACACCGGTCCGCACCACCTCGTTCCAGCCCGCGGAGAAATTCTGGAAATAAAGCGCGGCGTGGAGGAACGTGTATTCGATGCCGCTGTCGAGGATCGCTTCCTCGACCGGCGCCTTGGCGATGTGGTTTGTTAGGCCTGCGACCACCGGGTGGACCACCGAGGAAAAGACGATCCGCTTTATTCCGGCCTCGGCGGCGGCCTTGACGAAGCGGCAACCGACATCCGCCTCATTCGGCATGAAGGCAGGGGCGATCTAGAATACGCGCTCGACGTCCTCGAAGGCGCGCTTCAGGCTCGACAGCTCCGTAAGATCCGCGACGACTAATTCGTCAGCACCGCGCCCACGCACATCGGCTTGTTCCTCCGGTTTGCGAACCATGCCGCGGACGCGTACGCCCCGCTGCGCGACAGCGGGGACAACGTGGCCGGCGAACTTGCCGGATGCACCGACCACGAGAACGAGAGGGCGGATCGCGGTGCTCATTTGAACAGCTCCATGCCCAGGGCCCCTGGCGGTGCTCCACGGTTGTGTCGATTACTCGAACTCCGCGGACCGGACCTCGTTCCCCCAAGCAGCAGTTTTCCGCGGCAGGTTCGACAATCTCACCATAACGTCATCCAGGATCGCTGCAGCGGTAACGCTTCTCGACGAGCTTCACGCGGACCTGGGGCTGCCACGAGATGACGGCGAGGCACAGGGGGTTCGGACGAGATCCGCTCGTTGACGGGCATTCATTTTCATTGCGTGGTCTACCAGGAGGTGGTCCGGAATGTCTTACTGAAACCTTAGGTATGAAAATGCGATTATATTAACAGAAAAGAGGATGCCATGACCGACCGCAAGCTCGACATCGCCTTCTGGAACTATGACCGCACCCGGCTGCTGGCGGACGGCACCGTCAAGATAGACGGCGTCGATGCCACCTTCCAGACCGCCCGCATCGTACCCGAGATCTTCGAGGCAATGATCCGCCAGCGCGCCTACGACGTGTCGGAACTCGGCATGACCTATTTCCTGCGCACCTTCGAGGACGGGGAGTCGCCGTTTCTGGCGATTCCGGTCTTCCCGGTGCGCTCGTTCCGGCATGGCGCGATCTACATCAACAAAGCGAGCGGCATCGAACGACCGGGAGACCTCGCCGGTAAGCTGATCGGCGAACTCGCGCTCTACGGCCACGATGCCGGCGTGATACCGAAAGGCATCCTGTTCGACGACTTTGGCGTTAAGCCCGAGCAGAGCCGCTGGATCATCGGCGGGATCGACTTTCCCATGAATCCCGTTGACTTCGTGCCGCGTCCGGTGCCCGACGGGGTAGAGGTGGAATATGCCGGCAAAGGCGTCGATCTCGGCGCAATGCTGGAGGCGGGCGAGATTGATGCGCTGATCTCGGCCGACGTGCCGAAGGCCGTACTGGAGAAGTCGCCGAAGGTCGGCCGGCTGTTCGAGGATTATGAGGCGGTCGAGCGCGATTATTACCGACGTACCGGGATCTTTCCGATCATGCACGCTGTCGTCGTCACACGCGAACTCGCTATCGAACAGCCCGAGCTGGTGAAGGCTGTCTACAGGGGGTTTTGCGCAGCCAAGGACCAGATGGCAGCGCAATATGTGACGGGCATGACCTTCAACAACATGACCATGATGCTGCCGTGGCTCACCAAGCTGATCGAGGACGATCGAGAGGTTCTCGGTGACGACTGGTGGCCGTACGGCATCGAGGCCAATCGCGTCGCGATCGACGCCGTGCTGCGCTATCATCACGAGCAGGGGCTGACCAAGCGGCGCTTCACCATAGAGGACGTGTTCGTGTCGGGCCTGCTCGACACCTGAGTACGCCTGCCGACGTCCTCGGGCGCCTTCAGTGCCAAGGAGGACACATGAACCTCACCTGCTTCTTGCATGGCCGGGAGCATGGTATGGGATGAGACGGGCACGGCGAGGGCAGCGGCCAACCAGAGCCGGATTGCGAGCACATAGAGCGGGCCGATCGTACGCCTGACCCAATCTCCCGCAGCGATCGCGACCGCTGCCAGCGGCAGTGGACTATGCCTCATACCCTTGCTCAGCAGGCGGTCGAGCGACAGCGAACCGGGACCGTGCACGACGTACCAGCCAAACAATGCTGCCCCGAACAAGTGCTCCTCTTGCGCTGCGCCCGAAAACTGCGCCCGCAACGTTAGCACCAGCATCAGCAGCGCAATTGGCCTGACTTGAAGCCCTATGGCCATGAGCACCGGTCCAATCACCTGCACAATGATCATCGGCCACGCCGCAGGGAAATCGGCAGCACCAATGCCGGGGAACATTCCCGGGGCAAAGAACGCTTTTGCCAAGGCGAGGCGAAGCAGAAGATCGACGACCGGAGCCGCCACTCGCCCCGCTCCGCTGAGGTCTAGCGCCCTCGCGAGTAGCGTCCGCAGCCGCTCGTCCTGGGTAAGCGTTGTCAGTTTCATGCCCCGTCCTCGTTTTGCCGGCGCATTCGAATGCGGCGACCGGTGAAAGGCTTCGTGCAACACGATGATCTTTTCATCAGAAGAATCAGGAACACAGAGCGATTGCGGGGTGGGGTCCCTGTCCGCGGTGGCTCACAGTTTGGCGCGGGGCGGCTACCGGCTCTCGGTCAGACGGCTCTGGGTCAGATCCCCGCCATGGCCCAAAAACACTCCGTCCCGACGTATCAGGGCTGGAAAAGCGCTGCCGCGACCCGGCCGGCGCTGACAACGGGACGCCTCATGTGACTTCGGCGAAGAGGGTGCTTGCGACCGTGTGCCGGGCCCCCGATCGCGCAACAATAACAGCATCGAGGCCGAGGCTGCGCCCATAGCGGTGGACCGCAAAGATCGACTGCAGCACGAGCAGGAAAAAATATGTCCACGGCCATTCCCCCGCGGCATTGTAGAGGCCGAGCCAGAGGTTGAGGATCTGCAGCGCACCGATGACACCCCAAAACCGGACAAATATCCCCAGCATCAGCGACACTGCCGTCAGCACTTCAAGCGAATAGACGACCGGCGCGAACAGGTAGAAATGCGGCAACACGATGTTGTTGACAAACTCGGCCTGCTGTGGAATTGCCGCAGACTTGCCCATTAGCCCCATCCAATAGGCAAGACCGGTCGCGCCGAACGGTTGGTCGGGATGATCGGTATAATAGGGCGGTAGCTTCCACAGCGTTTGTTGCCACCACATGCAGCCGATTAGAAAGCGAAAGACCCAGTTCCAGAGGTGATTCACGCGGCGCTGACCCGGGATCGTCGCGAAGGCATAAACCGCGATCGCCAGGCTGGCGAGCACGAGCACCCAAAACACCGCGGTAGGCCACGTCGGACCGGACACGAAGGCCGGCTGCTGCAGGAAATTGAGGACGTCGGAGATCGGGTCGTGTTTCATTGGAGACCCTCCGCTTATTGCGCGTCCAGCCAGGTGTTTGACCCCACCAGCTTGACGGCCACATTCGAGAAGAAAATGTGCGCCGGCTGGCCGTTGTTTGTTGCGCGGTGCTCCAGTGAGACGAGCAGCGGTCCCGCTTTCTTGTAGTCAGCCCAGGTCGCAATGAGGTCATGCTTGACCGGTCCTCCCGCGTGATAGCCCATCTCTTCGATGCGACCGTCGGGGCCGACGTAGAGTTCCCAGGTATCACCCTGCGAATAGCCGCCGCCGGAAGGGTAATTCACGACGACCTTTTCGGCGGAACCATTGCCCAGCGGCAGTTTCTGCATGCCGGCATCTTCCACTGTAGCGCTGGTGTCCCAAGCAATATGAAATGGCAGGATGAGCCAATAATTATCATTTAGGAAGCCCGGATCGATGTCCTCCTTTACCTCGGCCGACTGACCCCCGAGCTGAGAACGCAGGTACGTAACCTTCACCGGCTTGCCCGACTTATCTTTCCCCTCATAGGTGACCTGGTCGGTTTTGGGCTCCCAAATCCATGATCGAGAGAGATCGCGTCCTGGGGACTGTACGTTGAAGGTATAGCGGATCGCTTCGATTTGCCCGAACAACTCGAGACCATAAGTCTTGGCGAGCTTCTCGACGATCGGCGGGCGCTGTTGCGCCCCAGCAGTCGCAGGGAGGATCAACAATACGCCAAGGGCCAACAGCCGGATCACACCGCATTGGCTCAAAATTGTCATGGACGTCCCTCCTCGGTGAAGTGAAGTCGCGTGTGGGCGCAAAAGGCTCGACTGAACTACTCCGTTTGATCGAGGCACCGCCGGGCGCCCGGATCGACATGATCGAGGATCGAAGGTGCCACTTTGAGGTAGCGGGTCTTGTCGGGGAGCATAACCGGTGCATTTTGACCAAGCGCAGTGCGCGCTGTCAGCGTGTCACCGCTGACGGCGACGACTGTGCCGCGAACACGTTCGGGCGCCGCGACCGCAGTAGTAGCGGCGAGAGCGGTGCTGGCCGCGATGACAAGTGCGAGAAGGCCATACTGTTGGCTCCCTTGCCATCGGAGGCTGTCATGCAGCTACAAGTGGGCCGCTGACGCTGCAAGCCGAGTTAAGGAGCGTAAAACTGCGTAAAAAGCGCGGACGGAACTCGATAAATCTTTTTGCCAGTCGCTGATTGGCACGGACCGCCCCAGGGACGCTTCGTGCATGCAGTGGGTCAGCTCGATTGCATCCGTGAGTTCTCGGACTCATCCCCCTAATCAGAACGAGCGGGGCAAACGCCGTTCAGTCGCTGAACGCCGCCGCCGGGCGAGCGGTGGGACGCGGCACAAGGGCCGGGTTAGCGATCTGGGCCAAGGCATATTGCGGCGGAACGAGCCGCGCATACCACGCGTCGCGACGAACATACCATTGACCACCGCTCACGGCAGTCGCCCAACTGCCCAAATCAAGCACCGAGATGAAGACCTGCTCGCCCGAGACGACCGCCACAATGGTGTTTTGGCCGTAGTCGAGATATCGGTTCTGGGGCACTATATGGTAGGCGCCGGGGGCAACGTCGCGATAGAACGCGCCACCAGGCTCGACCGAGCCGACATACACCCCGTTCATGTCGATATTGGCGAGGTTGACGCTCTCAGACGGGTCCCACAGACGGTAGAACCAGATGCGGGCCTGGCCTGGCGGCGGCGCCGTGACCTGCGGCGCAGGCGAGATCGCGCAAGCGTTCGCCGACAGCATCAACATCAAGCTCGCCACATTGATCCAATCGCGAAACGATAAAAGCGAGCCCATCGTTGTCGGCCTTGTTCTGTCGATTTCAGCGCCGCGCCGAGTGCGCGCCGCCGCTATCGTACTCGTTCCCGACCCGGCCGTCAGGCATGACCCGCCCGCTCGTTGCCAGCCGGCCGAATCCGATAGTATCGTAGCGGCCGGTGAGGAAGAGCCCAAGGCGAAGGAGAACCGCGATGGCAAGGACTTTCCCATTTGACGTCGATGCCGTCGTCGCGCAACTCAACCGAATTCTGCAGATGGAGCTTGCCGCGGTCATTTACTACACGCATTACTCTTTTATGATCTACGGTCACGCACGCATTCCGATCACTTCCTGGCTGCGCGACAACGCGACGGAGTCGCTGGCACACGCGCAAGAGGCGGGTCAAATGATCATGCGATTACACAAGAGGCCGGCTCTCGGTATCGCGCCGCTGCCGACCACACAGCACAATACGATCGACGAGATCCTGGCTGAATCAATCCAGCGCGAGGAGGCCGGCGTGGAACTCTATCGCCAATTGCTCGCCCTTGTGAAAGATAAGTCCGTCGTCCTCGAGGAATATGCGATGCGCCTGGTCTCGGCGGAGGCCGTACATCTGCGGGAGATGGAGCTGATGGCGATGCGCCGCCCACCCGACTAACGCGGCCACAACTGCGCTTGCACCGGTCCATTGCGCGGTACGATCTACGGCATTGCCCGGCCCACCAAAAGGTTCCGCCGATTATCGTGAGCGTTGCGGTGCGCCCGACGCCGCAGCTGGTCGCGGGCGCCATGAATGAGCCGTCATGGCCGAACAAGCGATGTTGGCGTATTGCGGGGCGGTAAGTCGTCACGCATAACGCGCCACAACACGTCGTAGTAATGCGCTCGTATTCGTGCCGCAGCACGTTGCCGCTCCCCGCGACCTTCGACTATGGAATTTCCGGATGCCTTTCTTTTAGCTCGTCACTCAGATGCCGGCTGGCCTCTGAGATAATTTCAACGCCGCGCTCGACGAGCCACCGCTTGCGCTTGTCAGGTTCGAAGGTCTGGAGCGTCACGCCTACCATTTCGCTGCGGATCAGCTCGACGGCCTCGATGATGTCCGTCAGCCGTGCGATCTGAGGCGGCATCGCCATCAGAACACTTGCAGCGCCGAGGCCTCGATTCGCTCGCGGAGAACCGGATGCAAGCTGCGCCGCGTCATGATATCGGTTTTTCGCCCAAGAATGCGAGCGGCGGCCTCTTTTACATCCATCAACTCGAAAAGTCCGAGAGACCGGTCAGGATGACAAAGAAGAGGTCAATATCCGAGTCTTCACGCGCCGCGCGGTCGAGCCGAACAAGTAGAGGTGCTCGACGCCGAGCCGCTTCAACTCGGCTTCGTGCTGCTTGAGCTTGGCAATGGCTTTGCCGCGGTCCATCGGTCTCGCACCAGTAAGCACTATAGCACAAATCGTGCTCTTTGCGACCCCGGCTCGATGAGCACCTGCGGTGTGCCGGGACTCATACTGGAACGCCACTGGCGGATGATGGGCGCGTTGGAGGCGAGGGCGCGGCATGCTACGGTTTGGCGTCGGAGGCCTACATCTTCACGGTAAGGCAAGCCGGCTGGGCGCTCATGATCCGTCCTCATGGGTGAAGATTTGGTGTTCTCGTGCGCTGACGGGGTGATCGCAGGCCGATTAGCGTTTAAAAAAAACTAACAGGTTCGCCGGACGCGCTAGATAATTCCGAGATCGATTATGTCCGGTGATGGCGGCATGTCGGTTGATCGTGTCTGGAATGGGAGTTCGCCGGCTGTCGGGATTGGCACACCGATCCGGCGCGATCGACACCGCCGCGCTCCGCTCGGCTTGTGGCGATTCGCGATCGCGCTACCGGTCGCCGGGTGCAGTTACGCGCCGACAATGGATCTGTTCGGTTCCTACTTTCCGGCCTGGATGCTGTGCGCGGCGGTCGGCATCGTCGCCGCCGTCATCATCCGGCAGGTTCTCGCGGTGGCCGGCGTCAACGACTACGTCGTCGCACCGCTGCTGACCTACGCTGCGCTCGCGGTGTCCGCCACGTTGCTCGCCTGGCTCCTCTGGTTCGGTCACTGAGCGATGTTAGCCGTTCGCAAGGCGCTCGGCATCCTCGTCAGCCTCATCGCGCTGGCCGGCGTCCTGGTGACCGGGGTGCTCGCAACGCGCCGGATCGATCAGCGGCCGCGCACTGACGATGCCTATCTGCAGGCCGACCTGGTTCACATGGCGCCGGACGTCAGCGGCCGGATCGTCGAGCTCGACGTGCGCGACAACCAGGCGGTGCGCAAGGGCGACGTGCTGTTCCGGATCGACCCGGACCCATACCGAATGCGCGTGGATCAAGCTCACGCGGCGGTGCGCGGCCTGGAAGCGAAGCTTGCCCTGACCGCCGACCAGGTTGCGGCGCAGACCTCCAAGGCCGGCGCCGCCGAACGCGGCATCGGCAGCGCCGAGGCGCAGCGGTCTCTCGCTTCGAGCACGCTGGGGCGGCTGCAGCCGCTGCTCGGGCAGGGCTTCGTCACCGCGCAACAGGTCGACCAGGCGCGCACAGCGCAGCGCACCGCGCAGATCGCGCTGCAGCAGGCACAGCTGCAGGCGGACGAGGCGCGCCAGGCCATCACCAACACCAAGCCCACCGAGGCAGAGTTGGAGGGCGCACGCGCGACACTCGCGCTCGCAGAGCGCGACCTCAACAAGACGGTCGTGCGTGCACCCTGCGATGGCCGGATCACCGCGCTCGACATCGCCGCTGGGGAGTTCGCCGCCACCGGCCACCCGCTGTTCACGATCATCGACACCGAGCACTGGTATGCGATCGGCAATTTCCGCGAGACGGACCTCGCCGGAATGGAGCCGGGGCAGCGCGCGACCGTCTACGTGATGGCGCAACCAAGCCGGCCGCTGCGCGGCCAGGTCGACAGCCTCGGCTGGGGTGTGGCGTCGGATGTGAGCGCCACGATTGGCGGCCTGCCGCATGTCGAGCGCACCCTCAACTGGGTGCGGATCGCGGCACGCTTCCCGGTGCGCGTCCTGCTCGACACGCCGCCCGACGACCTGATGCGCTTTGGCGCCACGGCAGTAGTCGTGATCGACAAATGAAGCCGCATGCCGCGCATCGCGGCCGGGTGCCGGAGGTGGACGAAGGGGATGCGCGCGACCTCGTTGCACTGCTGTATCGTGAGCTGCGTCCGACGCCCGGACGGCTCGGCGACTGTCTGCGCATTGTCGTCGTGCTCCTCAGCGTCGTCGCGATAGCGGAAACGTTTCGCATCTCCGAAATTGCCCTCTCGGGCTATATTGTCCTGTTCGTATCGGGTCGCGAGGCGGTCACGACGATCCTGACCGCGCTGCTCGCAGGCATCGCCGTCGTCCTGGCGATTTTCGTGGCGATCGCGGTCTTCATGCTCAGCCTGTCGGAACCGGCGCTGCGGATTCCGCTGATGGCGGCAATGACCTTTGTCGCGATGTTTCTGTCGCGGACCGCGACGCCGGGACCGGTGTTCTTCGTTGCCGGTTTCATCGTTGCCTACGGTCTGACCTTGGGTGACCAGGTGCTCGGCCTCGCGCTGCAGCCGGCAACCGCGGCCAATGCGGAGCAGTTCGCGTTGCCGGAGATCGTCTTCGGCCCGCCGACAGAGGCGCTGGTGCGTTTTCTCCTCTGGCTGAGCCTGGCCGTTGCCCTCCCCATCTTACTGGTAATCGTCGCCAACCTGCTGACCGGGCGCGACCCGGCGCGCTTGCTGTACCAGGCGCTGGCCGAGCGACTGGCAACGGCAGCACGTTTTTGCGCCGGCGAGAGCGGAGCGGAACGCCGCCTCGAAGCCCAAGCCTTCGAGGGCACAGCACAGCTGCACAAGCTGCACCATCTCGCCGGATTGCTGCACCGCCGACGGCGCCGCCCGGTCTGGGCCGCGTCGCTGATCGACGACATCGGCCGGCTCGGCCTCCTGCTGCTCTCTTGGTTGCGCGTCGGGAGCGACGCTCGCAATACCCTTCTCCCCGCATCGGGCGCCTGTTGCGAGGCGGAGCGCGCGCTGCAATACGGCGAAGCCCCGAGCGCCGAACCGGTCATGATCGCCGCGACGGGCGCCGCCCGACCGTTGGCCGACGCGATCTCGCGCAGACTGCAAGCGATCCGGGAAACGCTGGCTGGAACGGCCGTAGAGCACGGACCGCATGGCGCGGCGAGGGCCCCGCCTCGGCTGCTGGCGGCGGATGCCTTCACCAACCCGGAACACGCCCGCTTCGCCCTCAAGGTCACGCTGGCGGTGCTGATCTGCTATTTCGCCATGAACCTTGCTGATTGGCCGGGCATCCACACCTGCGTCATCACTTGCTTCTTCGTCGCGCTCGGCACCGTCGGCGACACGATCCACAAGGCGACGCTGCGCTTCATCGGGTGCCTGATCGGTGCGGCGCTCGGCCTCGGCGCGATCCTGCTGCTGATGCCGCTGATGACCGATCTTGGCGATCTGCTCCTACTGCTGGCACCGGTGACCTTGCTCGCCGCCTGGATCGCCAGCGGCAGCGAGCGCATCGCCTATGCCGGCCTGCAGGTCAGCCTCGCCTTCTATCTTGTCGTGCTGCAGGGCTACGGCCCGACGATCGACATGTATACCGCGAGGGACCGCACCATCGGCATCCTCTTCGGCAATATCGTGATCTTCGTAATATTCACGACGATTTGGCCGGTGAGCGTGGCCAATATTGTGCGCACGAACCTCGCCAGAGCATTGGAACAACTGGCGGTGCTGGTGGGTTTGGGTGCTCGCCCCCATGGCGAGCCTTCGCAGGCCGCCCGGTCCGCGGCCGAGATGTCGTTCGGGCAGGCGATCGCGCAGGCGCGCGCGGTCCTGGTCAACGATCCGTTCGAGACAAGCGAGGTGCGGCGCGCCGTCCGGAGGCGGCCCATAGACGCGACTGTGGTGGAGCAGGTCGGTCGGCTGTTCATTCCGGTGTCGGCAATCCTCGATCTGCGTGCCGATCGAGCCGGGCACGACCTCCCGGAGAAGATGCGTGACGCGCTTGGCGCGCATCACCAGGCGCTGGCAGGATGGTTTCGGCAAGCAGCGTCGTGGACGCGCAGCGGCGAGGGAGCGGGCGAAGTGGTCGCCGGTCTTCCGGAACCGCCGACTCCATCCGGCCGGAGTGATCAGCTCACGGCTTTGGAGACATGGTACCGCCTGCTGCACCAGGACATCCGCAAAATTCTCGACGAGGTTGGTCCGCAACCGCGGCCAGTGACAGCGCCGGTCGAAGATGCGTTGAATGCTACCGGCTAGGTTCCGACGCAGTGCCCTGGCCGGATGCGCGCTGCTCGGCGCCTGCAATGACACGCGCGACCTCGCGCCGGCTTCGCCCGATACCCCGTGGCAATTCGAGGCCTCCAAAGAAGCGCCGACAGCCCCTGCAACCGCCGCTGTCGGGGCCCGGCGGTTCGCGGTACCAGAAAACACGGCAGTCCAGTTGCCGTCGCCCGCCGACATCGACCCCAACCATGTCTATTCGCTCGTCGAGCTGATCGATATCGCGCAGCGCCGCAACCCGGCGACGCGCGTCGCCTGGGAACAGGCGCGGCAGTCGGCGATCAATGTCGGCATCGCGCGCGCCGCCTATCTTCCGGCGCTGACGGCAAGCGCGGTTGCCGGCTGGGAGCACTTCGTAACACCATTCCCCAGCAATTTCGTTCCCCAAGGATTTATCATCTACAACGCTCAGGAGTTTATACCTCAACTCGCCGTAAACTATCTGCTGCTCGATTTCGGCGGCCGCGCAGCCGCAGTCGAAGCGGCTGGTCAGCTTTCGATCGCCGGGAACGTGGCGTTCACGGCGGCGCATCAGCAACTGATCTTCAACGTGGCCCGCGCCTATTTCACGCTGGACGGCGCCGACGCCGCTGTACGCGCCGCGCAGCAAGGCTTGGCGGATGCGCAGGTGGTGCAGCAATCTGCCGAGGCGCTGTTCGGCCGTGGCCTCGACACCATCGTTGACGTGCAGCTCGCCCGGCGCGCGACGGCGCAGGCGCAGTACGATCTCGCGCAGGCCAATACCGCGCAGCACGACGCGATGTACACGCTGCTCGCGGCGATGGACCTGCCGCCGACCACGAAGCTGCGCGTGGCGGACGCGTCCGCGCACCCGCTGCCACAGCGCACGGCACGCACTGTCGACGACGTGCTCAGCGAGGCGCTGCGGCGGCGGCCCGACCTGCTCGCCGACGTGGCGAAGCTGCGCGCGACGGATGCCGAAATCGTGGCCGCACGCTCTGCTCTGGCCCCCAAAGTTTCGCTGAGCGCGAATGTGCAGGGCAATCTCGGCCGGCTCAACGTGAACAACTCGCCCTATTTCTCCGTCAACAAGCCGCAGGGCGCCGCGTTGCTGAAATTCGAATGGCCGCTCTACACAGGCGGATTGCTGCAGAACAAGCTGAGCCTCGCCCAGTCGAAGCGCGAAGAGGCCGCGGCCGGGCTGAATGAGCGCGTCGACCAGGCTTTGCGCGAGGTGGCGCTCGCCTACGACCAGGTCGATACGGGGCTACAGCAATACGATGCCGCGATCGCACTGCAGACCGCATCCGAGGCCGCCTTCCACAGCGCCAGCGGCTCCTACGCGCACGGCGTCGGCACACTGACCGACGCAACGTCCGCGCAGACGGGGCTCGCCACGGCGCGCGCTGCGGTGGCCCGAGCACACACGCAGTCGCTGATCAACGCAGCGGCGCTTGCCTTCGCGACGGGCGAACTGACGTCAAGCACGGATTTCGCGACTGCGACACCGCGATAATGCTGCGGCGCGGAACGGGTTGGCGCCTAGCCTATCGCAGTTCGATCGGGTACCATGGAACGGCCGCTTTCGGCGCGTTCACAACCGACTTCGGGCGGGTTTGAATACTTGGCCATATCAAATCGTCGGGCGCCATGGGCTTTGCGCGAGCGCCAGCAGAGCTGCGGCGAGCGCCGCTGCGGCGTTGTCCGGCCTTGCTTTTTCGTAGATGGCGAACTCGAGATCGGGTAGACGCGGCAAGCCTTCCTCGGCATCGAGAATGCGCAAGCCTGCGATGACTGCGCTCGCCGGAAGCGGCGTAATGGCGAGGCCCGCAAGCGCGGCCGCGCGCACGCCTGTCAGGCTCGGGCTGGTGTAGACGATCTCCCAGGTGAGCTCGACGTCTCGGAGCGCAGCCAACGCTGCCTCGCGTGAGACCGACCGGCCGCGATAGAGCGCCAGCGGCAGCGCTGCGCCGGGAACGAGATCGAACGTGTCGGCCGCGGCCCAGACCAGCGGTTCTCGCCACACCAGACGCCCTTTCGACGTTCCGAGCGGACGCTTGGCGAACACCACATCCAGCCGTCCCGCATCGAGCTGTTCGATCAACTCCGCGCTGACGCTGATCTGCACCTCGAGTTTCACACCGGGATGGAGCGCGGCGAAGCGACCGAGGGCGGAAGGCAGCGAGCCGCCTGCGACCTCCTCGACCACACCAAGACGCACCGTGCCGGACAGGCGCGGCGCCGCCAGGCGCAGACGGGCGGCTTCTTCGAGTTGCAGCAGGCGACGCGCGTCGCCGAGCAACATCTCCCCGTCATCCGTCAGCGTAACGCTGCGTGTCGTCCGCCGGAACAAGGGACGCTCGGTCTCTTGCTCGAGCCGCTTGATCTGCTGGCTCACCGTCGACTGCGTCAGGTTGAGCCGTTCGGCCGCCCGATGGAAGCCGCCGCAATCAGCCACGGCAACGAAGGCGCGCAACAGCTCGAAATCCAGCACGGATTTGATCCCTAATTACGATCAGTCATATTATAAAAAATCGTTCCTATAATCAATTACGGCCTCCCACCTTCGCTCCCAGAGGACAGCAGCAAGCGAAGGAGGTTCGTTATGTCAGATCCGTCACGGCGCGGAAGCGATCAGCCTTCGCGGCTGGCGCGAGCTGCCGCAGTCTGGGGCGCAAGCGGGAAGCTGTGTCCCGCGGAGCGCGCGACCCAGCTGCTTGGAGCGATCATCGGCCCGGCGACCGCGTGGCGATCGAGGGGGACAATCGAAAGCAGCTCATGATCAAACGAAGAGACATCATGATGATGAACAGACGCACTTTTTCGACCGCTCTTGCCGGCGCAGCGGCCTCGCTGATCTCCACTCGCGGCATGGCCGCAAACGAAACTCCGCCGATGGCCCGCAACGTCGTGCTCGTGCATGGGCTGTTCGCCGACGGTTCCTGCTGGTCCGAGGTGATCGCGCGATTGCAGGCGGCCGGCCTCAACGTGACCGCCGTGCAAAATCCGCTGACCACGCTGCCTGAAGCGGTCGCTTCGGCCGAGCGCGTGCTGGCACGGCAGGATGGCCCGACGGTTCTGGTCGGCCATTCCTTCTCCGGCATGATCGTCACAGAGGCCGGCATGCATCCGAACGTCTCGGCGCTCGTCTATGTGGCGGCGCGCGCGCCGGATGCCGGCGAGGATTACACGGCGCTCGCCAAGAGCTATCCGCCGCCGCCGGCGACGGCCGGCGTCATCTTCGACGGCGATCAGGGACGCCTTTCCGAGGAGGCTTTCCTGCGTGATTTCGCGGGCGACCTGCCGGAAGCGAAAGCAAAGGTGCTCTATGCAGTGCAGCAGCCGTTTCACAAGGCCTTGCTCACCGGCAAGACCGCGAACGCGGCCTGGCGATCAAAGGCGAGCTATTACGCCGTTTCGACCGAGGACCGCACGATCAATCCGGACCTCGAGCGATTCATGGCCAAGCGCATGGGCGCCAAGACCATCGAGGTGAAGGCGAGCCATCTCGCGCTGATCTCCCATCCTGACGAAATCGCGCACCTGATCCTCGAAGCCGCGGGACAGCAGGCCTGACAACATTACAGCCGAAGGGCGATATCATGCGTATCCTCAACATAGTAACCTCGCCGCGGAAGGATAAATCTGCTTCGCGCGCGCTCGTCGACGCTTTTCTTCGCGAATACATGACGCAGGCAGATGACATCGTCGTCGACACACTGGATGTCTGGCAGGAATGGCTTCCGGAGTTCGACGCGGAGACGATAAACGCGAAGTATAAAGGTGTTTCGGGCGAGCCGATGACACCGGCCGAGGCCACCGCTTGGAAGAAAATCCGCGAGCTCGCGTCACGTTTCCAGAGGGCGGATCGCATCGTCATGGGGGTGCCGATGTGGAATTTCTCTTTCCCTTACAAACTGAAGCAACTGATCGACCTGACTTGTCAGCGCAATATGTTGTTTACGTTTGACCGTAAGCGCTACGGCCCCTCGCTCGACATCGATAAGGCGTTTGTCGCCTTCGTTCGAGGGCAAAGCGACGAGGCCGGATTTGAAACAGTTCCGCAGCCCGGGTTCCAGTATCTGAGCGGGTATGTCGAATTCTGGTTGCGATTTATCGGTGTCAGGGAAGTCGTGACGCTCACGCTCGAACATACGTGGGATGGCCTTGCGGTCGACATGATCGATGCCGGCAAAAAGGAGGCCGCCGAACTGGCAAGGCAATTCTGACGTCGGCTGCCCAATGAAACGATCCGTGATGCCAAATCATTGAAGAGTGATCTTGGCCATGGCTTCGGCAGGAGTGATGTGCATAAGGATAAGTTGGTTCTTAGCTAAGAATGGAACGTCTTCCGCTGGTAACGAAATATTGGTGCAGCTTGAATTGTGTATCTATGTCACTGCTGTCCGGTCAATAAGCGAATAGATTCAATTGGTTAGTTATTTGCAAAGTATCGCATCTGAAATTGTCGCGAGCAAGTGCTTGATGTATCGGGATTTTCTCGAAGAGGGTGACCGAGAGGATCTGTAGCAATGTGTAGAGCGAGGCGTCCAGGGCGAGCCGCTTCTTGATAATGGCGACGAGGACGTAGACTGAGACGGCGATCCAGATTTGCGTCTTCACGGCATTTTCGGATGTCCCGAAGAAGCGTTTGATCCGCAAGTGCTGTTTGATCCATTTGAAGAACAGCTCGACCTGCCAGCGGCCTTTGTAGAGCGCGCAGATCGTCGTGGCCGGCAAGCCGAACTGGTTGGTGAGGAACACCAGTCTCTTTCCCGTTTCGGCGTCCCGGAAGCGGATGCGCCGGAGGCGTTCGGGGTAATGCTGGCTGGTATAGTGACCGTCCAAAGCGATGGCCTGATCGCAGATGATGCCGGTCGTACGGTCAGTCGGGGCCGAATAGACCCGATGGGCATCCATGTTCGATTTGGCGCGGGTGACGAAGAAGGCTCCGGCCAGGTGCAGCACATGGAGTCGGGCGAAATCGACATAGCCGCGATCCATGACGTATATCGCGCCCGCCTCTGGGAGCAGCAAGTCGAGCGCGTGAACGTCGTGCAGCTTGCCATCCGAGACGTGGATGAAGCTCGGGATATTACCGCGTAAGTCCAATAGCGTGTGCATCTTGACCGCCGCCTTGGTCGTGCGGAAATGCGCCCACGGAAAGACCGCCAAGCAAAGATCGATGGTCGTCGAGTCGAGCGCATAGACCGTGTTGGCGAGGTCGAAACCCAAATGAAGAGTGTATCTATGTCCTTGTTGCAGATGTACTCATCCGAGGAAAACCCATGAATTGACGTCTATTCGCTCGTCAAGCTGATCGATTATCGCCCAGCGCTGCAACCCGGCGACGCGCGTCGCTGTGGCGGCGGCTCGACCTGCTCGCCGACGTGGCGAAGCTGCGCGCGACGGATGCCGAGACCGCGGCCGCACGCTCCGCTCTGGCCCCGAAAGTTTCGCTGAGCGCGAACGTGCAGGGCAATCTCGGCCGGCTCAACGTGAACAACTCGCCCTATTTCTCGGTCAACAAGCCGCAGGGCGCCGCGTTGCTGAAGTTCGAATGGCCGCTCAGCAGTGTGAGATGTTTCACGGCTGGAACCATTTTTTTTTAGCCTTCACTGCTCGAATAGGAGGAATGAATGTCCCGGCACATCAAGAGGGCGGCGTTGGCCGGCCAGCAGGAAGAGGCCGACGCCAAGATCCGCAATACGGTCGAAACCATCATTGCCGATGTTGCCAAACGGGGCGACGCCGCGGTGCGCGAAATGTCCGAGCGGTTCGATAAATGGTCGCCGCCGCGCTTCCGCCTCGCCGAGGACGAGGTTGCGGCACTGGTCGCCAAGGTCGCGCCGCAGACGATCGAGGACATCAAATTCGCGCAGGCGCAGGTCCGCCATTTCGCCGAGATCCAGCGCGCCTCGATGCGCGATGTCGAGGTTGAGACATTGCCGGGGGTCGTGCTCGGGCACCGGCACATCCCGGTCGGCAGCGTCGGGTGCTATGTGCCGGGCGGCCGCTATCCGATGGTCGCCTCGGCGCATATGAGCATCGTGACGGCGCGCGTCGCCGGCGTCGGACACATCACCGCCTGCACGCCGCCGAACCAGGGCGGCCCGCATCCCGAGACGATCGCCGCGATGCATCTCGGCGGCGCCGACGACATCCAGGTATTGGGCGGCGTCCAGGCAGTCGCGGCGATGGCGCTCGGCACCGCGAGCTTCAGGCCGGTCGACATGCTGGTGGGGCCCGGCAATGCTTATGTCGCCGAGGCCAAGCGCCAGCTCTACGGCCGGGTTGGCATCGACCTCTTCGCCGGGCCGACCGAGATCCTGGTCATCGCCGACGAGACCGCCGACGCTGAGATGTGCGCGACCGACCTGTTGGGTCAGGCCGAGCACGGCCCGACCTCGCCGGCGACCCTCCTGACCACCTCGGAAAACCTGGCCCATGCCGCGATCGCCGAAATCGACAGGCAGCTCACCCAATTGCGCACCGCCGACATCGCGGGAGTGGCCTGGCGCGACTACGGCGAGGTTATTCTCTGCGCCGACGAGGACGAGATGGTCGCGGAGGCCGACCGTATCGCCGCCGAGCATGTGGAGGTGCTGACATCTCAGCCGCGCCGCTATCTGGAAAGGCTGGAGAACTACGGCGCCCTGTTTCTCGGCCCCGAGACCAACGTGTCCTATGGCGACAAGGTGATCGGCACGAACCACACGCTGCCGACCAGAGGCGCCGCGCGCTACACCGGCGGCCTCTGGGTCGGCAAGTTCCTGAAGACCTGCACCTATCAGGAGATCAAGACGCCCGAGGCCAGCGCGATGGTCGGCGAATATTGCAGCCGCCTCTGCGCCATCGAACGCTTCTGGGGCCACAAGGAGCAAGCCGACCTGCGCATGCGCCGCTACGGCGGCAAAAACGCCGCCGAGTAGCGCGAGCGTCACCCGCGCGGCTGATAACTCAGCTTGCCGGGACCGTCTGCCAGCCGGTATTGCACTGGCTCACATACGGGTAATAGCCAGCGGGGTTGGAGCAGTAATACCAATACTGCGTAGCGTAGGGCTGCTGGTAGTAGCCATAGTCCGGATAGCCGTAAGTGTCATCGTAGGGATAAGAATAATCCCAACCGTAACCGTAGGGTGCGTAGAGACCCCCCAATCCAAACCCGACGCCAAAGCCGCGGTGGAACCCGCCGCCGTGAAATCCGCCATGGAAGCCGCCGCCGTGAAACCCGCCGCCATGGAAGCCACCGCCATGGAAGCCACCGCCGCCGCCGTGAAATCCGCCGCCACCGCCATGGAAGCCACCGCCGCCACCGCCACCATGTGCGGCATCGGCCGCCTGCGGCAGGCCAATCGCGGCGGCAAATAGCAGCGCCGCTGCAATACACCCGAGAGCCTTGCCGGTCTTGGGCCCGGCTGCGCTGCCGCTTACCTGATCCATCGACTACTCCATCCCAATCGTAAACATTGCTCGCTCGGATCGTATGTGTGGTTGGCGGCATGGCATTCGAGTAAATTTTTGTTAAGCAAAGTTACGGCGTCTGCGCTTTCTTCCGGGATCAAAGGCGGATGCGAATTGATACAAATTTTTACGGATTAAATTGCGCGTTCGGCAGTTTATCTGACAGTTATACCCAATTGAGGGGGATTCCATAATGAGCAACAGCGCGCAGAAGCCGAACCGAGTGACGGCGGTATTCCAAAATTCGAGACTATCTTTCGATCTGGCGCGCGGCGCGACATTGGCCCAACTGGCCGAGCGGCTCGGCAGGCTCGGCGAAGCCCATGGCGGTCTGCCGTTGTCCGTCGAACTCCGCGTGCCGGTCGAAGCAGCACGTTAAATGCCGATAACTCCCAATTCTCAGTTACCAATCCGCCATTGGCCGCTCGCGTCCCGGCAGGCGGTTCCGTAACGCTCGGTCGCACGATTGCCCCCCGGCCCGGTGGTCCGGTACTCCCGGCAATATTGTCCCTGCGCGTTCGTCCAGCCGCGCCGCGGCGTTTAGGTGATCGAGGGGCTCCCGGCAAGTCCGGAGGGCGCATAGCCGGCTGACGGCTGAGATGGTGTCCCGGGCGCCGGATAGGACGCCGGGCCGAGGTCGTAGGGTGGCGGCGGGTAATAAGCCGGCGGCGGATAATAGGGGTAGGGAGGATAATAGAACGGAAACCCTATCGGAAAACCAAAGCCGAAGCCGATGAACACTCGAGCCTCGGCTGGGGTGGGGGCTGAAACGGCGGCAGCGAGGCCGAGCGCGGCAATCATTGCCGCGGCGCCGAAACCGGCGGCTCGGCCAGTCTTTGTGTCAATCATCAGGCACCTCTGAGTGTTCGTGAGCCGAAGTTAATATATCCTCGGGGGTAACCGGTCAGAAGCCCGTTACGTCACCTCCCCGTGCCAAACGAATACGTGGAGGAAGGTTGCCCGTCGGGCCCCGAGGGGTTAAGACGCGGCGTCATCGCAGAAGGAGAAACGCCGTGGCGCGCGGAGCCGAGCAACACAAAAACCCGAAATCCAACATCGAGATAGCTCAGGCCGCGACGATGCGGCCGATCGGCGCCATCGCCGCGGAAAAGCTGGGGATCCCGGATGATGCGGTCTCGCCTTATGGCAAATACAAGGCGAAGATTTAACTCGACTACATTCGCTCGCTTCCCGATCGGCCTGCCAAGCTGATCCTCATCACGGCGATCACTCCGACGCCGGCCGGCGAAGGTAAGACTACAACGACTGTCGGACTCGGCGACGCGCTTAACCTGATCGGCAAAAAAGCCGTGCTCTGCCTCCGCGAGGCAAGCATGGGTCCCTGCTTCGGCGTCAAGGGCGGCGCGGCGGGCGGCGGCTACGCGCAGGTCGTGCCGATGGAGGATATCAACCTGCACTTCACTGGCGACCTGCACGCGATCGGAGCGGCCAACAACCTGCTCGCGGCAATGGTTGACAACCACATCTATTATGGGCTCGAACCCCGTATTGACCCGCGCCGGGTCAGCTGGCGTCGCGCGATAGACATGAACGACCGTGCGCTGCGCTCGGTCGTCTCCTCCCTGGGGGGCGTCGCCAACGGCTATCCGCGCGAGGACGGTTTCGACATCACCGCCGCCTCGCAAGTGATGGCGACGTTTTGCATGGCGACCGATCTTCAGGACCTGCAGCGGCGGCTCGGCAACATCGTCGTCGGCCAGACGCGGGAGCGCAAGGCGGTACAGGCCGCCGATATCAAAGCGGCCGGGTCGATGGCAGCCTTACTGAAGGATGCGCTCGCGCCCAACTTGGTGCAGACGATCGAGAACAACCCGGTTTTCATCCATGGCGGCCCATTCGCCAACATCGCGCATGGCTGCAATTCGGTGATTGCGACGACCGCGGCGTTGAAGCTCGCGGATTACGTCGTCACCGAGGCGGGGTTCGGCGCGGATCTTGGAGCCGAAAAATTCTTCGACATCAAATGCCGCAAGGCCGGGTTGAGGCCGGACGCCGCCGTCGTCGTGGCGACCGTGCGGGCCTTGAAAATGCACGGGGGCGTCGCTCGCGACGCTTTGCGGCAGGAAAACCTCGGGGCGCTGGAAGGCGGATTTGCCAACCTCGCCCGTCACTTGCGGAACTTGCGTCAGTTTGGCGTGCCGGCGGTCGTCTCGGTCAATCGCTTCAGCGCCGACACCACGGCGGAACTCGACCTGCTGAAGCAGCTCTGCGCGCGCGAGGGTGTCGAGGCGATCGTCGCCGACCATTGGGCCCAGGGTGGAGAGGGAGCGGTCGAGCTGGCCCGTGCCGTCGTTGCTCTCGCCGAGAGCGGCACGGCAAAACTCCGTTTTCTGTATCCGAACGAAATGCCGCTTTTGGAAAAGGTCCGCACGATTGCCCAGCGCATCTACGGCGCCAGCGACATCGAGGCCGGCCAGACGGTCCGCGACCAATTCAAACAGTTGGAAGACCAGGGCTTCGGCCATTTTCCCGTGTGCATCGCCAAAACCCAGTTCAGCTTTACGACCGATCCCAACGCCAAAGGCGCACCCAGCGACCATACTCTGACAGTGCGGGAATTGCGACTGTCGGCCGGCGCGGAGTTCGTGGTCGTAATCTGCGGCGATATCATGACTTTGCCGGGCCTGCCGCAGGTGCCGGCCGCAAATAATATCGCGGTTGATGCGGAGGGCCGCATTACGGGGCTCTTCTGAGCAACGATCGAGTGATGGACGGCGCCGAGCTGAAGGCTTGGCGGCGGTCGGAGCGGCAGCGCCTATTGGCGCTGCGCACCGCCACGCCGCCCGTCGAGCGCCGCCACTGGGGTGGCGAGGTCGAGGCAAGACTGCGCACACTGCTGCTGGAGCGGCCGGTCAGGACGCTTGGCGTCTACTGGCCGTTCCAGGCGGAATTCGATCCTCGAGCTTTGATCGAATGGGTGATAGCGCAAGGATTTGCAGTGGCGCTGCCGGCCGTTGTCGATAAGAAGGGCCCGCTCGAATACCGTGCTTGGCGACCGGGCGAAGCTCTGGTCGACGGAGTGTGGAACATCCCGATGCCGGAGGCGCGCGAGGTCGTGGTGCCGCAAGCCGTGCTTGCGCCGCTCGTCGGATTTGACCGGCAATGCTATCGCCTCGGCTATGGCGGCGGCTACTTCGACCGAACCTTGGCAGCCTTGTCACCGCGGCCGCTGGCGATCGGAGTTGGCTTCGAGATGTCGCAGATGGAGACGATATTCCCGCAGTCGTTCGACATCCCTATGGATGTGATCGTCACCGAGGCTCGAATTCAGGCGCCGTTGATCGAGCCGCGCGCGACCCTCACCCGGCGGGCTGAGCGCGGCGCTTTGGAACGATGCCTCGACGAGTTCGGTTGTCCATAGCAGCGGGTTAAGAAATTCTCTCTCCTCTCAGTTTTGCACCCTATATGAGCGATGCGGCCCTCGCCGGCCGGGCCGCACCTCGCGGAGTTGATAATGCCAAACCGACAGCTCGACAGGCTGATGTGGGCGCAGGCTTACGAGGCGATGGAGCGCGCTCAGCGGCTCCACCGCCAATTCTTTCACCGCGCCCACACCGCGCCCTGCTGGGAAGCTCCGGTCGACATTTTTGAGACCGACAATGCGCTCACGATCGTGATCGCCCTGCCGGGGGTGGACCCCGACCAGGTGCAGGTAACCCTCAGTGCCGGCGTGTTGATCGTCAGCGGCGAACGCCCCTTACCCGGTGATTTGACGAATGCCCGGATCCATCGGCTGGAGATTCCACACGGGCATTTTCAGCGACGGATCGAGTTGCCGCCGGCCCGGCTCGAACTCTCCGGCCGGCATCTAGCCAATGGCTGCCTGATGCTGCAGCTGCACAAGTCTTGAGGATACCTGCCATGCCTTTGGAGGACCGGGAACTACGTACCTCGGGCAGCGCTGCGCCCCCGCCCCCCGGCAGTGTCGAAATGGGATCGGCCGCCGTCGCGGCATTACCGGAGGACGCGCTGATCCTTATCCCGACCCGCAACCTTGTTCTGTTCCCCGGCACGGTGTTGCCGATCACGCTCGGTCGGCAGCGTTCGGTGGTGGCGGCGCAGACGGCGATGCGGCTCAACCGGACCGTCGGGCTGGTGTTGCAGCGCGACCCCGGCATCGACGACCCGATCCCGGTCGATCTGCATCGCATGGGCACCGAAGCCAGCCTGCTGCGTTATGTCACGAGCCCCGACGGCGGTCACCACGCGATCTGCCAAGGCGAGCGGCGCTTTCGCATTCTCGATTTTCTCGACGGCTACCCGTTTCTCGCCGCCCGGATCGAGCGGATAGAGGAGACCGAGGCAACGACAACGGATGTCGCCGCGCGGCTCCTCAATTTGCGCAACCAAGCGCTCGAGGTGTTGCAGCTGTTGCCGCAGACCCCGGCCGAGCTCGTCGGCGCCGTGCAATCGGTGCCCTCGGCCGCGGCACTCGCCGATTTGATCGCGAGTTTCATGGACATCACGCCGCAAGAAAAAGAGGAGATCCTGGAGACGGTCGATATCGAGCGCCGGCTCGTGCGAGTATCGGAATTGCTGGCGTATCGGATCGAGGTTCTGCGGCTGTCGCGGCAGATCAGCGAGCAGACCAAAGGCAAGATCGACGATCGCCAGCGCGAATTCCTGCTGCGCGAGCAGATGAGGACGATCCAGAAGGAGCTCGGCGAGGGCGAGGACGCCAAGGCTCAGGAAATCGCGGAGCTGACGAAGAAGATCGCCGAGGCGAAGATGCCGCCCGAGGTCGAGGAGCATGTAAAAAGGGAGCTTGCCCGGCTCGACCGGATGCCGGAGGCGTCGGGTGAGTACTCGATGGCTCGCACCTATCTCGAATGGCTGACGGAACTCCCGTGGTCGGTCGAATTGGGGAAGTCGGTCGACATCGCGGAGGCGCGGCGCATCCTAGACGCCGACCATTACGGCCTCAGAAAGATCAAGCGGCGCATCCTCGAATATCTCGCGATCCAGCAGCTGAACCCGGGCGGCCGCAGCCCGATCCTGTGTTTTGTCGGTCCCCCTGGTGTCGGCAAGACCTCATTGGGACAGAGCATCGCCAGGGCGACGGGCCGCAAATTCGTTCGGGTCAGCCTTGGGGGCACCCACGATGAGGCCGAGATCCGCGGGCACCGCCGCACCTATATCGGAGCATTGCCGGGGAACATCATCCAGGGGATCCGCCGGGCCGGGGCGCGAGATTGCGTCATGATGCTCGACGAGATCGACAAGCTCGGCCGCGGCATCCAAGGCGACCCGTCTTCCGCCCTCCTCGAGGTGCTCGACCCCGAGCAGAACTCGACTTTTCGCGACAATTATCTCGGGGTGCCGTTCGATCTCTCGAAGGTCATGTTCATTACGACGGCGAACGTCCTCGACAGCATTCCAGGGCCATTGCGCGACCGCATGGAGGTGATCGACCTACCGGGCTACGTCGAGGACGAAAAGTTCGAGATCGCCCGCCGCTATCTCGTCGACCGCCAGCTCAAGGCCAATGGGTTGACCGCCGAGCAGATAGAAATTACAGACGCAGCGATCCACTCCATTATCCGCGACTACACTCGCGAAGCCGGCGTGCGCCAGCTCGAGCGGGAAATCGGAGCGGTGTTGCGCAATGCCGCTATGAGCGTTGCCGAAGGCACAGCTCAGCATGTCCGGATCGAGCCGGAAAATCTGTCCGAAATCCTCGGGGCGCCACGCTTTGAAGGCGAGGTTGCAATGCGCACCAGCATCCCCGGCGTCGCCACCGGGCTCGCCTGGACACCGGTCGGCGGCGACATCCTCTTTATCGAAGCGGCCCGCAACCCCGGCCATGGACGGCTGATCCTGACCGGCCAGCTGGGTGAGGTCATGAAGGAGAGTGCACAGGCGGCGCTGAGCCTCGTCGAAGGCAGGGCGGCGGGTCTCGGGCTCGATCCCGGGATGTTCGAAAAGAGCGACATCCACATCCACGTCCCCGCCGGCGCCATCCCAAAGGACGGGCCGAGCGCGGGTGTGGCGATGTTCACCGCCCTCGTCTCGCTATTGACCAATCGCACCGTGCGCAGCGACACGGCGATGACCGGGGAGATCAGCTTGCGCGGGCTCGTGCTGCCGGTCGGCGGCATCAAGGAAAAAGTCGTCGCCGCCGCCCGGGCGTCTCTTTCGACGGTTATTCTTCCGGCCCGCAACCGTAAGGATTACGAAGACATTCCCGAGAGCGCACGCAACAGTCTAGGCTTCGTCTGGGCCGAGCGGGTCGAAGACGTCATCGAGGCGGCGCTCGAGCCGGCCGCTCAAGTCAGCCCCGCCATGGCCGACGTTGCGGATGATTGAGATTGTGAGTCAGACTGGACACGGATCGATCGGGTGGAGATGTCATGAGCGAAAAAGCCGCAAACGCACCGGGCATCGTCCTGCAGCCGGAAGAGGGGCAATCGTACTGGCAGCCGATCTGGGCCAACGGCTATTCGATTATCAAGCTGAGCCCCAAGCACGCCGGCCCCGAGAACGTCGCGATGGGTGTCCAGGTCATTGCGCCTGGAGGATATGTGCGCGAGCATTCGCACGACCCAAACCAGGAAATCCTGTTCTGCTTTGCCGGAAAGGGAACCATTCTCGTCGACGGGGTGGCGCACCCGTTTGTTCCCGGTACCACCGTCTATGCGGGACCGGGAGTGCGACACAAGATCATCAATGACGGGCCGGACGACCTGAAGATGACGTGGACCTATCTGCCGCCCGGCCTCGATGATTTCTTTGCTGCAATCGGCCGTCCGCGCCGGCCCGGCGAGCCGGCGCCAGAGCCCTTCGAGCGCCCTTCAGATGTGCATGCAATCGAAGCACGCACGGGTTACGGTCCGCCGATCGAGGGCTGAGCCCCACGAGCAGCGAGTTATCAAGTCCTGGTAACCTGTTGCACCTTGCTGGCCGGCGTTTTTGGCGATTCTTTCTTTTTCTGTTTCGGTTTTTTGGCCTCACGGGTCTTCCGTTTCTGCTCCTTGTTCGCCATCCCTTCCTCCTTCATAAGCTCCGGCTTGCCGGTATCTTGGCCTTGACCGCAGTGTCGGCCGGGCGGGCGATCTTGTCGAGGCACCCGCTCAGTTCCGGACTCGGCCAAACGGCGCCGGCAGCTTCTTCATAGGCCCGACAGGCCCGCAGCACACCAAGGTCGTCATATAGCGGGCCCGTCACCATCAGCCCGATCGGCAGCCCATCGGCAAAACCGCACGGAATCGAGCAGGACGGGTTCTTGGTCAAGTTGAAGACGTAGGTATAGGTGACCCAGCTCCACGCATTTCCCGGATTCGGCAACTCGTCGGCGCGCGGGTCGGCATAGGCCGCGGGGATCGGCATGGTCGGGGACAGCAGCAGATCGTAACGATCGAAGAACAGCCGCAGCCTTTGGCCCAGCGCCACACGCTGTGCGACCGCCTCGACATATTGCTCCTGGGTCACGGCCTCGCCGCGCCGGCACATTTCGACGAGACCGGGGTCCATCAGCGCCACGGCTTCGGGCTTCTGCGCGCGCAGCAACGCCCAGAAACCGCCGAGGGCGAGTGACTGGAAAATCGGCATCGGCGATTCCGAGAAGGGATCCGAACTCCTCGACGACCGCACCCAATTCGGCGAAGGTCTCGGCGGCGCGCTCGACCGCCGCGCGGACCGCCGGCGCAGGCTCGGCGTAGCCGAGGGTCGGCGACAGCGCGACACGCCTGCCCTTGATCGAGCCTTCGCGGACGCGTTCGCGATAAGCGATCCCGTCATCGGGCAGACTGTGCCAGTCGCGCGAGTCGGGCCCCTTTATTGCGTCGAGCATCAGCGCCGCATCGCCGACGCTGCGCGTCATCGGCCCGACATGCGCGACGTCACCAAAGGCCGAGGGCGGATACGCCGCCACGCGCCCGAAGGTCGGCTTATGGCCGACAATACCGCAGAATGACGCCGGGATGCGGATCGAGCCGCCGGCGTCGGTGCCGACCGCGAGAGGACCGATGCCGGCCAGAACCGCGGCGGCACTGCCCCCGCTGCTGCCGCCTGGGGTTCGTTCCAGGTTCCACGGGTTGCGGGTGACCCCGCTGAGCGGCGAATCGGTGACCCCTTTCCAGCCGAATTCGGGGGTCGTCGTCTTGCCGAAGAACACCGCGCCGTTGGCCCGGAGCCGGCCGGGCACCGGCGCGTCCTCGTCCCAAGCCTGGCTGGGATCGATGGTGCGCGAGCCCAACAGACGGGGCCAGCCTCGGGTCAGCAGCGTGTCCTTCAGCGCGACCGGCACACCGTCGAGTAAACCCTGCGGCTCGCCCCTTTGCCAGCGCGCCTCGGACGCCCGAGCCATTGCCAAAGCCGTCTCTGGATCATAGAGGACGAAGGCATTGATCGCGCTTTCATAAGTCTCGAGCCGGCGCAATGTGTGCTCGATGACTTGGACGGGCGACAGCTGCCTGCTTCGGTAAAGGGCGAGCAGGTGAGTCGCCGGCATAAAAGCGATATCGTCGGCCATGCGGCTTCCCCTCAGGTCGTGACCACGACGTTCTGCAGCGGCTCGCCGCGAACGAAGCGGTTGATGTTGCCCGCCACTTCGGCCCAACGCCGCGCCACCATGCCCTCGGTCCAGCCAGAGCAATGCGGCGTCATGATAACGTTCGGCAATTCGTGAAACGGATAACGCGACGGGCGGCGTTCCGGATCGCTTGCGTCCGGATACCGCCACCACACGTCGAGCGCCGCTCCGCCGATGGTGCGGTCGCGCAGCGCTGCATAAATTGCGCCCTCGTCGATGACCGTGCCGCGAGCGATGTTGACCAGAAATGCCGAGCGTTTCATCAGCGCGAGCCGGCGCGCGTCGATCAACCTCTCGGTCTCCGGGGCGAGCGCGGTGCACAGCACGACGTAATCGCACTCGGCGAGCATATTGTCGAGTTCGCTCAGCGGAAAGACTTGCTCGACCCCCCTCCCCGGCTCCCGTGTGCTGCGGTTCGCCGCGATGATGCGGCAGCCGAACGCGGCGGCGCGGCGCGCGACCTCGTGCCCGACCCGGCCGAGCCCGACAATCCCGACCGTGCGGCCGAGGATCTCGCCATGCGGCGCCCCGCTCTGCACCCAGCTGGATTGCCACGACGAGCGGGTGCGAAAGTCACCCTCGATTTCCCGAAACCGGTGGCTCCAGACCAGCATAACCATCAGGATGTATTCGGCGATCGCCGTCTCGTGGCCGAAGGCGTTGCAAACCGTAACGCGGGGCGGCAGGGCGGCGAGGTCGATCAGCTCGATGCCGGTGGCGACCGATTGCACCAGCTTCACACGGGACGCCGGCGGGTATTCGGCGCGCCAGATGTTGGTGACGACGAGGTCGGCATCGGAAGCAGCTTCGGGCGATCGCATCAGCTGCTGCGGATCGCCAAGGATCGCGACGTTCAGACCGGGCGGCAGGCGGTTCCTGATGCCGTTTGCGGTGTCGGCCGCGACGTTGCCGAGAAACAGCGCCTTCATTTTACGGTATGCGCGGCAAGGAAATCCTCGCGCACGGTTATGCCGAGGCCGGGCCGGTCGGGGATTTCGATCTCCCCATCCCGGACGGGGAACAACTCTTCTACGAGATCGTGCAGCAGCGGGTTGGCGCCGAGGGAGTACTCGACGATGAACCCGGCGGGCGACGCGGCGGCAACATGCAGCCCGGCGGCAAACGCTGGAGCGCCGGCCCAAAGATGCGGCGCGAGCTTGAGGTTGTGCGCGCTGGCCAGGGCCGAAATCCGCATCGCCTCGGTGACGCCGCCGCAGATCGCCAGATCGGGCTGGAAAATATCGACCGCCGCCAGCATCGCCAGATCGCGGAAATCATGCCGCGTGAATTCGCTTTCTCCGGCGGCGATCGGGATGTCCGTCGCGGCGCGTACCTGGGCGCACCCGGCCTTGTCGTCGGCGGTCACCGGCTCCTCGAACCAGGCGAGGTTGCAATCCTCGACGAGGCGGCAGAAGCGCTTGGCCTCCGCCACCGAGAAGGTGCCGTGCGCATCGACCATCAACCCGCAATCGGGGCCGAGTGCGGCGCGGGCCGCAGCCACCCGGCGCGCCGAGTGGCGCGGATCGCTGTCGATGACGCCGACCCGCATCTTAACGGCGCGGAACCCGCCGGCCTCGACATACCCCAACAGCTGCTCGCCGATCCTGTCCGGCCCCGCCCAGCCGCCCGAGGCATAGGCGGGCATCGTCGGGGATGTGCGGCCGCCGAGCAGGCGCCACACCGGGACACCGAGCGATTTGCCCAGAATGTCCCACAGCGCGCAATCGATGCCGCTCAACGCCGAGATCGTGATGCCGCGCCGCCCCAGCACGGGAAAGACCCGCCCTTCCTTCAATGCGTAATGGGCGCGGCTCCCGTTGTAGAGGGTTTCCCATAACCTCGTAATGTCTCGGGGGTCTTCGCCGACCAGCAGCGGCGCGAATTCCTCGTTGATCATCGCGGTCAGCGCTTGGTTGGCCGCCATGCTGCCGACCTGAGACTTGGCCTCGCCCCACCCGGTCAAGCCGCATTCGGTGTCGATGCGCACCAACGTCGCATCGAACGAGGTTGTCCGCCCGAAATCGCTGGTGTGCTGTTTCTCGGGCGGGATCGGAATGTGCACCCAATACGCGTCGACCGATCGGATCTTCATGGCTGCAATTCGATTGCTGTGGCTGGGATTGATTCCCGGCAGCTTAGCTGGCCTTTGGCTAATGGGCCATGACTAGATCGCTCTCCCACAGCGAAGCAATCTCGCGCCGCTGAGCCCTCGGTGGGTCAAGATTGCTTCGCCGCGAAGGCGCGCCTCGCAATGACACGGCCAATTTGCGCCGAGCGCGGGTGCGATCTTCCTAGTGTTGGGTGTAGGGGGTTTGCACGTCTGCGCCCAATTGCCAACGGATCTGCCCGAATGTCGTCGTGTCCCGCGAGTAGACGAGACCGGTTGGGCAGTTGAGATAGGGAGAGGTCCAGGTGTTGTTCGTGGTGCGCGGCGACATGTCGGAGATGCAGACCGGAGAGGCTTCGAGGTCGAGACCTTCGAAGGTGTTGGCAAAAATATAGCCTGAGCCGAGTGTGATCGCCGTTCCCGCCGTTGCCGAGGCAGCGCCGCGAAGAGTGCTGAATTGCAGCTGTTCGAGATCGATCCCGGATCCGCCGCCGGCAGAAACGCAGACCGCGTTTATGTCCCAGTTGAGGACGTAGTTGAATTGACAGCCCGTCGCGAGTTGGCCGGTGTTACGATTGTTGACGATCAGATGGTCGAGCTTGCCGGAGTTCTGAGGGTCGGAGAAATCGGCTTTGCCGAACACCACGGCAGGGCCGTCGGTGTCGGCATTGACGAAAAGCGTTCCCTCCTGATGAAAGTAGAAACAATCCGCCGCGCATTCGACGATGAGGGCGGGCCCGCCCACGGCCGTCCCGTCGATCGTCGCGCCGCGCGCGGTCAGTTCGAAACCGGTCCCGGCATGGTGCGAGTAGTCGATGACGAGCGGCGCTCTGATCCGATAGGTGCCGCGCGGCAAGACCAGGGGGAGATCGGCGGCGAGCGCCGCATCAACGGCGGCCTGCAGCGTTGGGTAGCACTTGGCGTTCGCCTCGTCTGCGTCCACTCCGCAATCGGCCGCCGGCGCCGATGTCGACGCCAATGCCACGACCGCGAATAACGCGGCACCCACAGCGAGATAACCCATATGCATCTCCCACTCGGCACTCGGCACCGATACGACTTCGGTGCTCGTTTTGTTCTAGCATTTACGAATTAACTCTAAGTGAACGTACGGGGAACAACCCCGAGACAACCTCCTGCTTATGCTCGCACCCGCTTTGATCCCACGGTGGCCGAACAATATGTGTCTAATCGGCCCCGGAATATGGCTGGTCAGCATGGCGCTCGAGGAATACAGACGCAAACGGGATTTCCGCAAGACGCCAGAGCCGGCAGGCGCCGGGGCGCCTCACGATAAAACCGGCGCCGGGCTCTCCTTTGTCATCCAGAAGCATGCGGCGAGGCGACTTCATTATGATTTTCGCCTCGAGCTCGACGGCGTCCTGAAAAGCTGGGCGGTGCCGAAGGGCCCGAGCCTCGATCCGGGGGAGAAGCGGCTGGCGGTCCATGTCGAGGACCATCCGCTCGATTACGGCGCGTTCGAGGGGGTCATCCCGGAAGGCGAATACGGCGGTGGAACCGTGCTGCTCTGGGATCGAGGCATTTGGGTCCCGCTCAATTCGGACCCGGAGGCGGCGTATCGGAAAGGATCGCTCAAATTCACCCTCAAGGGCGAGAAATTGCACGGTAATTGGGCTTTGGTTCGGATGGGAGGAAAGGCCGCCAACGAGCGCCACGAAAACTGGCTGCTGATCAAGGAGCGGGACGCGGCAGCGGTGCCGCAGAGCGGCGACGCCGTCGTCGCCGACAATCCGCTCAGTGTCGCCAGCGGCCGTTCGCTCGACACGATTGCCACGGATCGCGACTGGGTCTGGCAGTCAAACCGGGGTGACAACGAAAAGCCGCCGGTGCAGATCATCGCGGTGCAAGACATTCCCGGCGCTCGCAAACGCCGCATGCCCGACAAACTGCAGCCGCAGCTCGCGACCCTGGCAAGCCAGGCGCCGGACGGACCCGAATGGCTGCACGAGATCAAATACGACGGATACCGCCTGCTCGCCCGGATCGAGGATGGCGAGGTCCGGCTAATCACTCGCGGCGGTCTCGATTGGACCGCCAAATTCCCGGCGCTCGCGGATCGCCTTGGCGAACTGCCGCTCAACTCCGCGGTGATCGACGGCGAGCTCGTTCATCTGGAGCCGGAAGGCACGACGAGCTTTTCCGGACTGCAGGACGCGATCTCTAGCGGGAAGACGGGCGCACTCAACTTCTTCGCGTTCGATCTGTTGTATCGCGACGGCTGGGATCTGACCGGCGCGGCACTGGAGGACCGGAAGGCCGCGCTCGCCGAGATCATATCGCCGAACCAGCAAGGTATGCTCCGCTACAGCGATCACCAGATCGGCCGCGGACCGGCGTTTCTCAGTCAGGCATGCAATTTTGCGCTGGAAGGGATCGTTTCGAAACGGCGGACCGAGCCTTACCGGCCGGGGCGAAGCCGCAGCTGGCTCAAATCCAAATGCCGCAATCGCGAGGAGTTCGTGATCGTCGGCTATACGGATCCCGAAGGCAGCCGGGAGGGCTTCGGGGCGCTGCTCGTGGGCTACTATGACCCACAGGGAAAGTTGCGCTATGCGGGCCGCGTCGGCACCGGTTTCAACACCGGCCAGTTGATCCAGGTGCATCGACACCTCGAGTCTCTGGCACGACCGGATCCAACCGTCACCTTACCCAAAGGGGTCTCGCGCAAAGGCGTGCATTGGATCGAGCCGCGCCTCGTCGCCGAAGTCGAATTCGCGACGTGGACGGCAGATGCAATTGTGCGCCAAGCTTCGTTCCAGGGCCTGCGCGAGGATAAGGACGCGAGAGACGTGGTTTATGACCCGAAATCACGAGCCGCAGTGGAGCCTGCCGCAAAGCCGAAGAAAACCCCGGCGCGGCCCAAGCAAGCCCCTTCAAAGGAGGCGGAAACCGACGAACCGGAACGCGCTCGCGACGGAAGCCTCCTATTCGAGGGGGTCCGGCTCACCCATCCCGACCGCATCCTCTATCCCGGCACGAACCTCACCAAGCTCGATGTCGCGCGGTATTATACGGCGGTGAGCGACTGGGCCTTGCCGCAATTGGCGCACCGGCTCCTGACATTGGTGCGCTCGCCGGCGGCCGGGCAGAAGACGTTTTACCAGAAGCATATTGGCGACGAGGCTCCTGCGGCGTTAAAGCGATTCGAACTCAAGGACGGCGCGGAACCGGAGATCTATCCCTACAGCGATGATCTGCCGGGCCTCATCGCGTTGGTGCAGATGGGCGTGCTCGAGATCCATCCCTGGGGCTCGCAGATCGACAAGCTCGAAATGCCCGATCGGGTCACGATGGATCTCGACCCCGACGAGGGGCTGCCGTGGCAGCGCGTGACCGAAGCCGCTGTCGATGTGCGCGAGGCACTCGCCGGGATCGGCCTCCAGAGCTTTGCAAAGACGACAGGGGGCAAGGGCCTGCATGTAGTGATCCCGCTGACACCCAAGCTTGGCTGGGACCAGGTAAAGGCCTTCGCAAAATGGGTTGCCGACAGCCTCGTCGCGCAACGCCCGCAGGACTTCACGGCGAATATGGCCAAGAGAGCGCGGCGGGGCCGCATCTACATCGATTATCTGCGCAACGGCCGCGGCGCAACCGCGGTCGGGGCTTATAGTCCGCGTGCGCGGCCGGGCGCCCCGGTCTCGACCCCGGTCTCCTGGGAGGAGGTCGAACAGGGCGTGAGGCCCGACGAGTTCACCGTTGAGACTGTGCCGCAACGACTTTCGGCGCTCCCCGCCGACCCCTGGGCAGAAATCCGAAAAATCCGCCAATCGATAAGTGCTGCGGTGCGCCGGCAGACCGGGATATGATGTTAATGATTGCGACGGCCGGTGCGATGTGGCTTCGTTGAGGTTCGTTTGAGGAGTGCGTCATGCCACGAGCCAGCTGGAACGGGTTTCTCCGCCTATCCCTCGTGAGCTGCCCGGTTGCTCTGGTCCCCGCCACGACCGAGGCGAAACGCGTCCGGTTCAATCAGCTCAACAGCGAGACCGGCAACCGCGTGCAGCAGCAGCTCATCGACTCGCAAACCGGAGAGGTCGTCGACCGCGACCAGATCGTCAAAGGGTACGAGTACGAGCGAGGCCGCTATGTGACGATCGACGACGATGAACTGAAGGCCTTGCAGATCGAATCGTCGAAGATCATCGACCTCGAGCGCTTTGTCGACCGCGACGCTGTCGATCCGGTCTATCTCGACACGCCCTACTACGTGTATCCGGATGGTGAGCTCGCCGCCGAAACCTTCCGCGTGATCGGCGAGGCGATGGAGCACAAGAACAAGGTTGGATTGGGCCGGGTGACGATGTCGGGACGCGAGCGGCTGGTGCTGGTCGAGCCGCGCGACGGCGGTCTCGTCATGTCGACGGTGCGCAGCGCCGACGAAGTCCGCCCCGCCGAGTTCGGCCCGCCGGCCAAGGGTGAGATCGATCCCGACATGGTGGGCATCGCCGAGACGATCATCGACCGCCGGTCCGGACAATTCGATCCGACGAGCTTCCGCGACCGCTATCAGGATGCCTTGCGCGAGCTCGTGGCTCAAAAGACCAAGGGTCAGGGCGTCGCGCCACGCGAGGTCGCCGAGCCGCCAAAGGTCATCAATCTGATGGACGCGCTAAAGCGCAGCTTGGCGCAGGAGGAGAAGGAGCCGGCGCCGGCCAAGGAAGCCGCGACCAAACCGACCCGCGCGCCGGCCGCCTCCGACCGGCGGCAGAGAGCGCTGCTGCTGCCGGTATCGGGCGGACGCAAGAAGAAGGAAGAGCCTGCGGCGGAGCCCGCCGCCCCTGCTGCATCGCGGCGTAGAAAGGCTTGAGACAGCGCTAAACCGTGGCTGCCGCAGCGCGCAAGCCGCTCTATCATCATCTCTATTTCCAGGTCGTCTGCGCGATCCTGATCGGGATCCTGCTCGGTCATTTCTATGCGGCGCTGGCGGTCAAGATGCAGCCGCTCGGCGAGGCCTTCATCAAGGCCATCAAGATGCTGATCGCGCCGATCATCTTCTGCACGGTCGTGCACGGCATCGCCAGCATGAACGACATGAAAAAAGTCGGCCGGGTCGGCCTGAAGGCGATCGTCTATTTCGAGGTGGTCACGACCCTGGCGCTCATCGTCGGGCTCATAATCGTCAATCTCTGGCAGCCCGGCAGCGGGATGAACGTCGACCCGAGCGCCATCGACACCAAATCGATCCAGAGTTATGCGACCCAAGCCAAGTCGCAGAACACCGTCGACTATCTGCTCCACATCATTCCGGCAACCGTCGTCGGCGCCTTTTCCGAGGGCGAGATCCTCCAGGTGCTGTTCATCTCGATACTGTTCGCGTTCGCGCTCCACATGGCCGGCGAACGGGGCAAGCCAGTTCTGTCGGTGATCGAGAGCGCCGCGCAGGTCTTCTTCGGCATTGTCGGGATCGTCATGCGGGCGGCCCCGCTCGGCGCGTTTGGCGCAATGGCGTTCACAATCGGGAAATACGGCATTGGATCGCTGGCCTCGCTCGCCGAGCTGATGGCGGCGTTCTACACGACCTGCCTGATCTTTGTTTTTGTCGTGCTGGGGACGATCGCCCGGCTGACCGGGTTCAGCATTCTGCGCTTCATCCGTTACATCAAAGAGGAGCTCTTAATTGTGCTCGGCACCTCCTCCTCCGAGGCGGTACTGCCGCGGATGATCGCCAAGATGGAGATTTTGGGGTGTGACGAGTTGGTTGTCGGGCTGGTCATCCCGACCGGCTATTCGTTCAACCTCGACGGCACCTGCATCTATTTGACGATGGCGACTTTGTTCCTCGCCCAGGCGACCAATACCGATCTGTCACTGGCGCAACAGCTCGGGATCATGGCGGTACTGCTGCTGACCTCGAAGGGGGCGGCGGGCGTCACCGGCAGCGGCTTTATTGTTCTCGCCGCCACCTTGTCGAGCGTCGGCACGATCCCGGTCGCCAGCATCGCACTGATCCTCGGCATCGACCGCTTCATGTCCGAAGCGCGGGCGTTGACCAATCTCGTCGGCAACGGCGTCGCGACGGTGGTCGTCGCCAAATGGGAGAGTGCGCTCGATATGGCACAGCTGCAACGGCACCTCGCCGGCACCAGCGATGGTGGAGCAGACGCGCCCGAGAAGGCTTTGGCCTGACTTTACTTTCCAAGAATTGGCGGCACTGCCTTTGGTCCCGCAAAATACTCGCAGTGGACCGTTCCGACCGGCCAATGTCTTGCAGCCGCTTCGGCTGCCGCCATCATGCCGGCTGGGCCGCAGTAATAGAGGTGAGTGCCGGCGCGGTATTCGCGCAATGTCGCGGCGAGATCGAGCCCCTTGGCCGGGTCGCCGCCGTCGTGGTGGAACTGCACCCACCCCAGCGCGGCGAGGATCGCGAGATCGTCGAGGAACGCCGTCTCCTCGGGCGAACGGGTGCAGTAATGCAGACGGAAATCGGCGCGGCGCCGGCGCAATTCCGCGACCATCGACATGATCGGCGTGATGCCGATACCGCCGGCGATCAGCAGATGGTGCTCCGCCTCGGCGGCCAGCGGGAAATTGTTGCGCGGCACCGAAGCCTCGACGATTTCGCCGACGCGCACCTGCTCATGCCATTCGCGGGATCCCTGCCCTTCCGGCTCTCGCAGCACAGCGATGCAATAGCGCGCGCGTTCGGTGGGATCGTTGTGCAGCGAGAAGTCGCGCACCGGCCCGTGGCCGACCCGCACCGAGACATGCGCCCCGGCCGAGAACCCGGGCAGATCGCGTTCGTCCGGGTCCACCAGCTCGTAGCCGTTGATTCGTTGGGCCAGATAGACAATGGAGCGGACGCGGAGCAGCATGCCCCGAAAGCTCAGCGCGCCACCTCGCCCCACGCGACATAGCGGCGGCGCGTCTGACGTTCCCTGCCCTCCCCGACCATGCGGTCGGCCTGCGCTTCGACCAGATCGAGCACCGGGTCGCTGCCGACATCCATTAGCCCGTGCGCGCGGAGCAGAGCCTCGATTTCCTCGCGCGGGCGGCCGCCCAGGAAAGGCAAACGGTCGCCGATCACGGCGTATTCGTTGCTGGTTCGGGCATTCTCGTTTTGATGTACCGAAAAGTTGGGGTCGAACTGCCCGTCGATGACGGCGAGCCGCCCGCCGGGTCGCAGCACCCGAATCCACTCGTCGATTGCCGCCTCCGGGTGCGGCAAGGTCCACAGCACATGCCGGCTGACGACGAGATCGAAGCTTCCGGCGGTGAACGGCAGCTGCTCTGCATCGCCTTCCTCGAAACGGATCGACGCGCCCTGCTCCGCGGCCTTGCGGCGCGCCTCGGCCAGCATCGCAGGGGCAAAATCGACACCGGTCACCCGGTGCCCGCGGGACGCGAGTTCGAGGCTTAGAAACCCCGTGCCGCAGCCCGCATCGAGCACATCCAGCCCACTCCGCCTGGCCACAACGAGATCGAAAATGCGATTCCACGCAGATCGCTCCGCGGCGGTGCGGATACTGTGTCCGAAATCCTCGTCGAAATGCGCCGCCCGCCGACCCCAATGCGCGGCGACCTGCTGTTTCACCGGGTCGGTCTCAACTGCACTCATTGCAATACCTCCGCAACTCTCCCTACTCGCCAGAACCCGCTCGCAGCTCGGAATACCGCGGTGGGATTGGGCTCGCCTTATTTCCGCGTCGTTATCGCATCATTTGGAGCAGAAATCGGGACCCCGGCGCTCGCGAGGGCGTCGCAAAAGAGATCGGCCTGCGGGCTGGCACTGCCGGGATAACGACGCCGGAAGCTTGCTACTGTCAACCCAGGCTCGAGCTCGAGCAGCCGGCGCGCGGGTACTCGTGCTTCGTCCTCCCGGCCAGCGAGCACCAAGGCCATTACAAGTAACCGATATGCGTGTGTGTAAGTTCGGTTTTCCCGCAGGGACCGAAGAGCACACTCGATCGCCCGCTCGTATTGGCCGCCGGCGAGGTAGGCCATTCCGGCAATGCCGCTATAAGCGTACATCAACGGGTCGTAGGGCGAGAGCGCCATCGCCTTGTTGATCTCGTCAATGGCCTGGGAACCATTGCCCAACCAGGCATGTGCCGCGGCACTCCACAGCCACACCGACGCAGCATTGGCGTTGATGCGCAGCGCCGTGTCGAAACGGCGGAATGCAAGATCGAAGTCCTTGTACAGATAGGACGCGATATGGCCGTGAACGGCGAACGCCATCGGTTCCATGCTGTTGCATTCGATTGCCGACCGCGCAAAGTGGTCCGCCTGTGCCGCGTCGTTCGCCGGATCAGGCGACCACCCCTGTCCGACACGCAGAACATGCCAATAAGCCCGCCAGGCAAGAGCAGCCGCGTAATGCGGATCCTTCGCGAGCGCTGCGTCGAACAGCGCTTCCGACGTCTCGAAGACCGGGCGCGAGGAATTGTGCATGTTCTCTTGCGCGCGCAGAAAGAGGTCATAGGCTTCCAGGCTGTCCGGCCGCTTGACGCGGATGCGCTTCATCTCGGCTGCGTGCAGGTGGGGCGCGACCTTTTGGACAATCATCTCGCACAAGCGGTCCTGAACCTCGAAGAGGTCGAGAAATCTTTCATCCAGCCTCGATAACCACAGCGCCGCTTCCAATTGCGTGTCGGTCAGTTCGATCGTCAAACGTAGCCGGTCCCCGAGGACCCGCAAACTGCCCGAGAGAACGTAGCGGACCCCCAGCACATTGCCGATCTCGCGCGGGTGCCGATCCTGGTTTCTGAAAGCCAGTGTCGACAGCCGAGAGATCACGAAAAAATTTGGGACGCGAGATAATGCTTCAATGAGATCCTCGACGAGCCCTTCGGCGACGAAGTCGTGTGCCGGATCGCCGGTGATGTTGCGAAACGGCAGCACTGCGATCGAGGGTTCACGCCGACGCTCATGCCCGGAGTCGTACGCGTGAGCGGCGGAGGGATCGCTTTGCTTTTCGACGTTCCAGCGTGCGGGAGGCGTAGTAAGCAAACCCGCCGGGGTCTCACTCGCTTCGGCCCCCGCAGGTCCCGCTAAGATCGACGGGGAAGCCTTCTGGGGCGATTCGACGCGTATGGCTTCGTAGACGGCAGTGGTCTCCTCGGAGGGGGGCAAGTCGAGCACAGTCACCAGCGCCTGCCGACAGCGCTCGAATTCGCGAATCGCCTGGGCGCGATCGCCCATTTGCGCAAAAGCCTTCATCAGGCTGCGCACGGCGCCCTCATGTGTCGGCTCGAAGTTGATCAGTCGCCGCGCGGCCGCTGCGCGCACTTCCGGTTTCGCGTTCTGCTCGGTCAGGCGGTCGAGCTCCGCCTCTAAAATTTTTCGCACGCGATCCTCGAAGCGCGTTCGCTCGCCTGCGAGCCAGTGATCGAACGAGGGCGTGATCCCGTCGAGATCCTCGAGGAGACGTTCGCTATACGGTTGGACGAGGTTGCTGGAGTCCGCGGTCGCGTCGGCGCTCGCATCGAGGATCGCGAGCGCGTCGATCCAGCACTTCCGCACATCGATGCGGACGCTGTCGCGACCGATCTCCACGAGGCCCGAAACGTGGCGATTGACGATGCCGTTGAGCTCCGAAAGTGATTGCCGCAAGCTCATCCGGGCCTGCGCGTCGGCCGAGCGGTCCCATAACAGGCCGACAAGACGACTTCTCGAGATGCGCTCGCCTTGCGCGAGGCACAAACAGGCCAGTAACCCGCGTGTTTTCCGTCCGCGGGGCAAAAAATCGGCCCCGCCGGGCGCGATCGCCCGCATGGCGCCGACCAGATAAATTCTTGGCAACGCCCGCGGCACCCACCCGCCTGCATAAGGAGCGATGTATTCCTCAGTCGGGCCAAGATTCGATGTCACCGCCTTCGCCCTTTCCGGGCGTCCCGGATGACGCGAAGCGGACATCTCGGGCGCCGTATCCCTTTGCCGGCCCTCCCTACGCCGGGATGCGTTAACCGTATTATAAGTACGCGCGCAAACAAAGTGTCATCTCTTGCGAGTGAGCGAGCGGTCGCGATTGGCACCCGCGCTATATCTCACGAAGGTATCGCCGGGTAAACCTGATCCCGCGGCATCGGCGGTCGGTGGCGGCTTTGAACTTTAACTCTGCACGCAAATGGCTCCTACTAATCGGCTCGACGGTCGCACCGTCGCGCGTGTCGATCCCGATCAGGGACAAGGGGAGGATAAACCGTGACTGAATGCCTGCGCTCCTCAGCCTCCGTGCTGCACAAGCGATGGGCTGAGCTCGAGGACGAGCACCATGAGCTCGCCATTGCAATCGACGCCGCCCGGGCGAGGAGGGCCGACCTTGCACCAATGCGCGAGCGGCAAGCGCGGCTGCTGCTCGATATCAATTCGCTCGTCGCCGAAATCCGGGATGCGCCGGCGACGACGCTGGAAGACTTCTGCGCCTTGCTCGACGTCGCGCTCGAGCACGAAATCGACCTTGCATGCGACATCGCTTTCTACGGGCCGGCGGATTTTCCTGTGATCCGTCGTCTCTTACGTGTTCTAGCGCGTAACGTGCCGGGGTTCGAATTCAACTCCCTCCGCAGGTGGTTGTCTCCGGGCCAGCTCGAGCAGCTGATGGGAAGCGCAACGACCCTCGAATCCGCGGGAAACGATCCCTTTGGGGCTGCCATTCACGACAGCCCGAGGAAAAGGGGGTAGGCCCAGATGGTTGTGCCGTCGCCACCAAGCCGACACCGATCCGGCTTCGGCGAAGGTGCCGGTGCTGTTGTTCGCGCCGGGCCGCGATTTCTACCAGCCCTACGCGGGCCGCATTGATACTCTACGGCTAATCAGGGCTATGACCGATCAGCCGGGCAATGGCGAGGCTCAGCTCCGCCGAGCGGAACGGTTTTGCGATGATCGGGAAATCATCGGTGGCGGCGGCTTCCAGCCCGGCATAACCGGTCGTCACCAGGACGCGCAAGCCGGGGCGTATCACCTGCGCCTGTCGCGCGAGTGCGACCCCCGACATGCCGCCCGGCATGACCAAGTCGGTAAACAACAGGTCGATCCGGTCGTGGCGCAGCAACGCTTCGAGCGCTTCCTGGCCGTTTCGAGCCACCAATGTGCGATACCCGAGGTCTTGGAGAATTTCGACCGACACGTCACGAACCTGAGCGTCATCCTCGACGACGAGGATCGAGCCTGCACCTTGCCGCGGCTCATCCGGCGCGCGGTTCCGCTGGGCGTTTTCTGCGGTGAATGAAGCGGTCGGTAGATAGAGGGTCACAGACGTGCCCCTGCCAACTGCGCTTTCGATGTGAACCCCGCCACCCGATTGTTTGGCAAAACCGTACACCATTGACAAACCGAGCCCAGATCCCTTGCCGATCTCCTTGGTCGTATAGAACGGCTCGAACGCGCGAGCCGCGACCTCCGGTCTCATTCCTTCGCCGTTGTCCTCGACCGCGAACGCGACGTAATCGCCCGAGCGAAGGTCGATATCTGCCGGGATCTGTCCCGTCTCGACCTTGCGGATAGTGAGTCTTGACGCGACCGCTTTCCGGCATGGCGTCCCGCGCGTTGATGACGAGGTTCATCACGGCAGCTTCGAATTGGGCCGGATCGACTTCGCAGCGGGGCAGCTCGGGCGCGACGTCGATGACGACATCGATTGTCTCGCCGACCGCGCGACGGATCAGGACCTCGATCTCTGTCAGCAATGCATTTAGGTCTGCCGAAACCGGGCGCAGCGTCTGGCGCCGCGCGAACGCGAGAAGCTGCTGGGTCAACTGCACTCCGCGGTTTAGCGATCGAAGCGCCATCTCAGCCAGAGAAGCGATGCGTTCACTCTTGCCGCCGCGGAGAATCATCTCGAGGCAGCCCATGGCCGCCGTCAGCAGATTATTGAAATCGTGGGCGACACCGCCGGTAAGCTGGGCGACGGTCTCCAGCTTCGACAGATGCTCCATCCGGTGGCGCTCGGTTGTCTCGCGCAATATGCAGATCGCCCCAATGATCGAGCCGCGCTGGTCGTAGAGCGGCGTGAAATCGGCGTCGTAGATGATTTCGGCGCGGCGCGTTTCCGAGAAAAACCGATAGTCGCGCATCTCCGCCCGACGTCCCGTCAGCGCCTCATGCCAGGCATGCCCGACGGGATGATCGGAGAATTGTGGGAATATCTCGAAGACGGTCTTCCCCAGCACAGCGCTGCGAGGCTGGCCGTTGATATGTTCGATAGCGGCGTTCCACACCAAGTGCCGCATTTGGTTGTCGACGACGATTATGCCTTCCGACGTATTTTCGATGATCAGCTCGAAGAGCAGCCTTTCGCGGCGCAGGCGCTCCTCTATTTCGTCACGCTCGGTGATGTCCCGGGCTGTGGCCATGATGTGGTAATCGCCGTCCAGCTGCTCGGGGACGCGCACAAACATGACGTCGATCGACCGGGTTACGCCGGCCATCGTCCGCCGCGCCGTATAGCGTTGATTTTCACCGCTATGGATGCAGGCCCGCATCAGGCGGAGCGGCAGTTCAGCCTGCTGGGGACCGAGGATTTCTTCGACGGTGCGGCCGACGACCTGCTCGTAACCGAGACCATAGGCACGCTCGGTTGCACGATTGAGATCCACGTACACAAAGCGGCCATCGGCGGTGGCGCGAAACAGCGTCAGCCAATCCGGCGAATTGTCGAAGATCGCTTGAATCTGCGCGCGGCTGGCGCCGAGCTGACGCTGTTGGCGCTCGGCAAGCTGCTCCAGTCTGGTGTTCAACTCGCTCAGCCGGCGCCCGCTTTCGGACAATGCCGCCGCGCTCGTCTCCTCGTTCTTGCGGCGCCGGGTGCTGTCGATCGTGATGCCGTGCATGCGCGTCGGCGCCCCATCCGCTCCGGGTTCCGTTCGCCCGAGAAACACGATCCAATGCGGTTCGTCGCCGGGCCAAACGAGCCTGGCTTCGACCCGCATAGGACCCGGACATTTGCGGAATTCCGCAAACGCCGCCGCGACGCTCTTTCGATCAGTCGGATGTATCGCCGCTAGAAGACGCTGATAAAGATCGCCGCTCCGACCCAGATCCAGCGCCATATTGCGGAACATTTGCTCGGACCAGCACATGCGATCCTTTGTGAGGTCCCAATCCCAAACGCCAATCTCTCCGGCTTCCAGTGCCGATCGGATATCGAATTCCGGTGAGCTTTGTTGGTTAACCTTGGCTTCGACAGAAGCTGCGATCTTTTCAGTTTCGCCAACCTCGCTAGCGGCAACGGCCATAGCGGGCCTATTCCTCCCTAAGTCTGGCGACCGGCGCATGCTGGACCCTCGCCATGTTATATTAGACCGTTCCTCTTTCCGCGAAAACGGTCTGCGGGCTGGGCACGGTAGCGAGGCTCGAGGATTCGGTCGCGGCGCCGTGGCGGCCGTAATCGGCGCACCACCCGTTGGTCAGCCCGCAGAAGTATTCGAGCAGGTTCCGGTCTCGCGGGCGACTACGCCGCCCGTTGCGCCTTGATTCGATCGGCCTCTTCCGGCGGCAAATGCCGGCGCGCCATCCTTCAGATCGTAACGGGTCTGGCTGCTCGTCGCGTCGCTCGCTTCGAGCTTGCGCTTGGTACGACGGGCAATCCCCTGAAAGGAGGCCGTCGCGACCGCGACGCTGTGAACTGCGACGCACCAGGATTGGAAGCGCCGGCTCCGTATTGGTCGGCGTGGTCTATCCGGTGGAGACCTCGGACAATTCGGTGTGGGCGCCGGCTGCGAATTGGCGGCTACAGCTTGCTGGCGACAGTGCTGAAGGTGGTGCTGATAGTCGTGCCGATCAATGTAAACGAGCCAATGGCTGCGACTGCAATCAACGCCGCGATCAAGCTGTATTCGATGGCCGTAACGCCGCGTTCGTCTCTCAGCAACGAGGTCAGGGCCTTCATTTCAAACTCCTGTAGTTAAACCATTTTGTCGATGGATGAGCCTAGCCTCGAAAAGTTAATTTCCGCATTGAATTGATCGTTAAGCGAATAAAATTCAAGGTTAATTGCGACGCGGTCCAGCGCGCTGCGCTCCCGAAACTGCCTCACTCTGCAGTCAAAACCCCGGAACGGCCAGTCACTGCGCGGGCGCGACCTCGTCGTGAGCCGGCACCGGCGCCATTGCGTCGAATACCCCGTCGCGCCTCACGAGCGCGTGGAAGAGCGCCGCCGCGACATGCAGCAGGATCAGCGCAAAGAACACGAAACCAACGTAGAAGTGCGCATTCCACAGCAGTGTATGCAGGCCGTCGCTCTACGGCAGGATCGCTGGAAGGTGCACGCCCCCAAACAGCACGACCGGGTAGGAGGCCGCCGACAGCATCCCCCCAGCCGAGGAGCGGCATGCCGATCATCAGGGCGTAGAGCGCGTAATGGGACAGCTTGGCCGCGAGCTTCATCGGTTCGGACAGGTCGGCCGGCAGCGGCGGCTGCGATAGCGCGGGCGCACCGCCAGCCGGACCAGCGCGAGCACCAGAATTGCGATACCGAGCGGTTTGTGGATCGAAACAAGCGTCAGATGCTTCGGCTTGACAGTCGACACCATGGCGACGCCGATGAACAGCATCGCCAAGATGCAGAGCGCCATGAGCCAATGCAGCAGGCGCTGCAGTGGAGTAAAGCGTTGGCGCTCCATACCGAGCCTTCCGTGCTCGTCGGAGGTGCGCTTATAGACGGCGGTGGGCTGATCGCGAATGAGCGGCGCGCCAGAATCGATGGCAAGCGCTTTGGTCGGCTGTCGACCCCGAAGCGGTCACTCGCGCAGGCCGTTCGACTTCGGGCGCTAATGCCCCACTGCAGACCCTCGCCTCGGGCGTCGCTTACCCCAGAGTAGCCTTTAGCTTCCGCTTGGTTTGAGTTGGTGCTCGTGTTCGACGAACCAGGTGACCAGCATGTCGATGAACGCGCGTACCTTGGCGCTCAAGTGCCGGCGATGAGGATAGAACGCATCGATCTCAAACTCCTGCGTTCGATAACTGGGCAGCAGCGGCACCAGCGCCCCTGAGGCAAGCAAATCGGCAACCATGAACGGCGCCGTCAGCACCAGGCCGATGCCGGCTACCGCAGCGGCGCGCCCTGTATCTGGGCTGCCGCTGATCAGGTTTCCCGATACGCGCACCACAACCGGATTGCCACTGGCGTCCAGGAAGTGCCACCCCTCCGTGAACTCCGGCGCGTATGGGTAGCGCAGGCAGTTGTGACCAGCGAGGTCTGCTGGGGATTGCGGCGCCGGATGTCGTTCGAGATAGGCCGGGGCGCCACATAGCACCAGGCTGAATGTCGCCAAGCGCCGTCTGACAAGGGTCGCATCGGGCGGCGGAAACGCGCTGATTGCTAGGTCGAACGCCTCCTCTACCATATCGATCATCGCGTGACCGGAGCGCAGATCGATCGACGCTTCAGGGTAGCGGGCGAGAAAGTCGACGACGACCGGTGTAACGAACTGCACGACGCCATGTTGGCAGTGAACGCGGAGCTGGCCGCGCGGGGTTGCCTGTTGGGCGTCGGCGATCTCATCGGCTTCCTCCAGGTCGTGCAGGATTTGCACGCAGCGCTCGTAATAGCTGCGGCCGATCTCGGTCAAACTGACCCGGCGGGTGGTGCGCTTTAACAGCCGCACCCCGAGCGCGTTTTCCAGCGCCTGAACATGGTCGCTGACCGTCGCCTTTGACAGGTTTAGGCGGCGGCCAGCCGCCGAGAACCCGCCGCCTTCGGCAACCCTTACGAAGGTCGTCATGCTGGCGAAACGGTCCATCCCGCCCTCCTATTGTTTGCAGATATCGGACAGCCTGTTCGCAAAAGGAGCAATTGTCTTCCGTCGATCGCTACTCATTTCGGTCCGCGAAAGCAGATCGCAAGGGCGAGGACGATGCTGGACCTGGAAGATCAGAGAGCGGACGCTCGAAGCGCGGCGGAAACCGCGCAATTTGAGCCGGGGGCGGACCATGGTGCGTGGCCTGACGGTGCGGCGCCGAAGGTGCTGGAGCGGTGGCCCCGGAAGGATGCGGATGTTGAAACCCACGAGCCCGATGCTGATGAGCTGTCACGCAAAGGCAGGAATAGTCTGCGCCCGGCTGTCTTCGCCCTCACGACGGTTTGCCTGCTGCTGGTAGCAACGGGCGGCTACCTTTATTGGGACAATTCCTGTCATTTCGAGGCCACCGACGACGCCTACATAGCGTCGCGGCAATTCGCCATCGCCCCCGAAGTGTCGGGCTACATCACGGCGGTCCCGGTAACCGATAACGAGCACGTCGCCACCGGCCGGATCATCGCCCGTATCGACGACCGGACTTATCGCGCAGCCCTCGCCCAGGCGGTGGCGCAGGTCGCCGCCGCGCGAGCCAGCATCAACAATGTCGATGCGCAGATGAGTGTGCAGCAGGCCCAGATCACCGCCGACCAGGCACAGCTGGCGCAGCAGCAGGCGGCGCTGGTGTTCGCGCAGCAGCAAGCGGTGCGCTATCAAGACCTGGCGCAGACACAACTCGCCGGCACCGTTCAAAACGCCCAGAAATACACCTCACAGCTGAATCAGCAGCAGGCCGCAGTCGACAGTGCGCAAGCGACCCTCAAACTGGCGCAGCGGCAAGTCGAGGCGCTGAGGGCCCAACGCGCCAGCGCCGTCGCCAGCCTGGCGCAAGCCAAAGCGCAGCGCGAACAGGCGCAGCTCAACCTTTCCTATACCACGGTTACGGCAGACCAGCCGGGCCGCGTCGTTCAGCTCAGCGCCGCTGTCGGCCAGTACGCGCAGCCGGGTGCAAACCTTACGATGTTCGTGCCCGACGACATCTGGATCTGGGCGAACTTCAAGGAAACGCAGCTCGACCACATGCGGCCCGGAGAACCAGTGACGATCAGCATCGACGCCTATCCGGAACGCAAGATCCGTGGCCATCTGGCCAGCGTGCAGCCCGGTTCTGGCACCGCGTTTTCGCTGCTGCCTGCCCAGAACGCCACCGGCAACTGGGTCAAGATCGTGCAGCGCGTGCCGGTCAAGGTCGTCATGGACGACCCCCCGACAGATGTTGCGCTCGGCCCCGGGATGTCGGTCGAGACAAGCGTGCGGGTCAATACAAATTCCTCGCTCTACGAGCGCCTGAGGGGGTGGCTATGAGCGACCGCGGGCAAGCCGCGCCTCCCGGTGCGCCGGGCGGCGCCGGCACCAACCCATGGCTGATCGCCATTCTCGTGGCTGTCGCATCGTTCATGGAGACGCTCGACACCACCATCGCCAACGTGCTGCTCAACTATATTGCCGGCGGCCTGGGGGTCAGCGAGGACGAGGCGTCCTGGGTGGTAACGACCTATCTCGTCGCCAACGCCGTCAGCCTGACGGCGAGCACCTTCCTCACCCAGCGCCTCGGCCGCAAGACCTTCTTCCTGATCTGTCTGGCGCTGTTCACCGCAAGTTCGGTGTTGTGCGCCTATGCCTCAAACCTCGATGCGCTGCTGCTGTTCCGCATCGTGCAGTGCCTCGGCGGCGGCGGCATGGTACCGGTGGCGCAGTCGATCCTGGCGGATGCGTTCCCGCCGGAAAAGCGCGGCCAGGGCTTCGCGCTGTTTGGCGTCGCGGTCGTGGTGGCGCCGGTGGTCGGGCCGACGCTGGGCGGCTGGCTCGCCGACAATTATTCGTGGCGCTGGGCCTTTATGATCAACGCCCCGGTTGGCCTGATCACGATGGGGCTGATTGCGCTGGTCTTGCGCGAGCCCGCGGCCGCAGCGGCGCGCGGCCGGCGGCTGCGGCGGCACGGGGAGAGGTTCGACGCTGTCGGCTTCGCGCTCGTCGCGAGCTTCCTCGGTTCACTCGAGCTCATGCTCGACCGCGGGCTCGAGGACGACTGGTTCGGCTCGACCTTTATTGTCGGAACCGCGGTCGTCTGTGTGCTGGCGTTCGTGCTGATGATCCCGTGGGAAGTGAGCCGCCGCAACCCGGCGATCGACCTTCGGATGGTGGCGACCCGCCAGTTCGGCGCCTGTTTTCTGGTGATGCTGGCGACCGGCGCCATCCTGTTTGCGACGACGCAGTTCTTGCCGCAGCTAGTGCAGCAGGATTTCGGCTACACCGCGACCTGGGCCGGCCTCGTGCTGTCGCCTGGCGGCCTCGTCACGGCGGCGATGATGTTCGTCGTCGGCCGTCTGTCCGGCAAGGTCCAGCCCAAATACCTGATTGCCGTCGGAGCGGTGCTGATCGCGCTTTCGATGTACGACATGACCAATGTGTATGGCGATCTCGACTTCTAGTTCATGGCGCGCTCGCGCATGCTGCTCGGCGTCGGACTGCCGCTGGTCTTCATTCCGATCATCGCCGCATCCTACGACGGGCTTCCGCCCGGCAAGACCGACCAGGCTTCGGCCCTGCTCAATGCCGCGCGCAACACCGGCGGCTCGATCGGTATATCGCTGGTCGCCAATGTGCTGTGGGACCGCGAGCAATTCCATCAGAACATGCTCGTCGGCCAGGCAATCCCGTCGAGCGTGCAATATCAGGATGCGCTGCATCAGGTGACGAACTATTTCGTCGCGCAGGGCAGTTCGCTATGGGAGGCCAAGCAGCAGGCGATCCAATGGGTTGGACAGCAGGTACAGGCGCAGGCCTCGTACCTGGGCTATATGGACGCCTTTTTGGTGCTGATGCTGATCTCGCTGGCGGCCGTGCCGCTCGCACTGACCCTGCGCAAGGTCAAGCTCGGTGGCGGCGCTCCGATGGGTCACTAATGGACATACCTGAAGGCGGGGCACCAGGTGATCCGCACGCCGCCAGTCAGCCTTGTCGATGGCAGCAAAGTGCAGATTCGCACCGAGGCCGCTGCACCAGGCGGATAATCCTCCTGTCACCATGAAATGGAGAGCCAACCATGAATGTTCGGGACCAACCGCATGTGAAAATGACTGAGCGTCGTTCGCCGGCTTCGATAAGACGGCCCACGCAGGATGGACCTGTCTCTGAGCGGCGAGCCGACGCGCCGGTGCCCTACCAAAGATTTGACGGACAATACATCAACGGCTCGTGGCGTCCCGGAAGGCACGGTGGTGTGCAAATCGACACGGTGAGTATGCGTTTGGCACCCAGCCCGCAAAAGCGACTTTATCCAAAAACGTTAACAGTCTTTCTCGATGCCAGTCCGTCAGGAAAGCATCGAGCTATTCATGCTGCCGCATTGGCGCAGCGCTGGGACGCGCATGTGATCGGTGTGCACGTGGTCTTCGCCGGCGTGAGGTTGGATCCGCCGTCAGAGTCTTGGGCCATCGGCGAAAGGGCGTTCCAAGCCGTGATCGCCCATGAAAAAAGGCTCCGCGCAGAGGCGGAAGCTGTTGCGGCCCATGTGAGCGAACACTTTCAGGCTCTCTGCACCAGATGGAACGTCGCCGGGGAATTACGTCGAATCAACGGCCATCGGCCGACGCAAGAGGCGATCCTCAACGCGCTTCATTCCGATCTGGTGATCGTCGGGCATCCTGAACCGAATGGCCTTCCAGATGATCTGACACTGGACACGATCTTGCTTGCGAGCGGGGCGCCGCTGCTAGTCCTCCCCAATGCGTGGCTAGGTGAAGCGATTGGCAACAATGTCCTGATCGGCTGGAACGCCAGTCGGAAGGCCCGGCGCGCGATATCAGACGCGATGCCGTTTCTTGTCGACGCACAGGCGGTCACCACTCTGGTCGTGGATCCGTCCAGAGGCCGCCGACATGGGGAAGAGCCCGGTGCCGACATCGCCTTGCAATTGGCGCGGCACAATGTGCATCTCGACGTGGAACGCGTGATGTCGAACGGCTGTCCGATCGCGGAGGTGATCCTCCGCGCGCGCCGTGCGGATCGGATCGGACCTGCTCGTATTCGGAGCCTATGGTCACTCTCGATTGCGGGACCTTTTGCTCGGAGGCACAACGCGAACCTTGCTGGCGCAAATGCCTGTCCCGGTATTTGTTTCGATATAACGCCCGAAGCACGGATCGTCGAGTTTTCGCGCAATCCCTGTCGTTCGATTGGGGTGGCAGCGACGCCTATTTCGGAACTGGGCATGTAGAGCCGCACGGCCGAACCCTGCACCGTACCGACGGTGACTGGTCGAGCCGCATCCGATCGGCTCGGGGCGGTGCCACGTTTGCGTCACGCCGCGTCCTCCCGTCCCGTCCCGAGCTCGTGCCGGGCAACGCGCCTGATGGCCGCTGATTTCGTGGAATGACCGGAATCGGCCCAACCGCGTCGATCCGGGTCTGGCAGCCCAACGTCGGCTTTCCACCCATTGCCCCCATCAGTCGAACGGGGAGAAGCACCCCTCACCTAGCCTCGCGGCGATGAGCGTCAATAAACCGCCCCCCGGGCGGTAATCGGCCAGAGCTGCTCGACGCGGTTGCCGCGAATGCCGACGTACGAGTTGTAGAGATTGACGGTCGGGTCGCAATGGCCGGGGACGAGGCGGATCTTGTCGCCGAGGCCGAGGCGGTTGGTGGCGCCCGAGATGCCGAGGCGGCCGTGCTCGTCGGAGGCGCGCTCGTAGGTGGCGGCGGGCTCGTCGCAGACGAGCGGCGGGCCGGGGTCGCACGCGAACGCCTTGAGGCCGGCGTCGACGATGGCGCGGTCCTCGGTCGGACGGCATCACCGTCGCCCAGACGAAGAGGCTCGGCTCGAAGCCTTGGTCGGTTCGCGCCGCGCTCGCGGTTCCTCCCGTAATCGGTGTCCATGCAGATGTGGAGCCGCATTGCATTTCGGCATAGACGCCCGCCTCGATCGTTGACAAGTGACAATTGTCACCATATACGTCCATTGGCGATGATCCGTCGCTTTCGACATCGCGGCTTGCGCCGCCTTTACGAAGACGACGACCGGCGCGAGGTGAACCCGCAGCATGCAGACAAGATCGCGCGCATGCTGGCCCGGCTCGACGTGGCGACGCGCCCTGATCAAATCGATTTACCGGGCTTCCGGCTGCACCCGCTGAAGGGCGAGCTGGCGGGTTATTGGAGCATAACCGTTCGCGCCAACTGGCGGATCACTTTCCGCTTCGAGGAGGGCGATGCCACAGATATTGACTTGGTCGATTACCACTAGAGAACAGGAGGGACGACGATGACGATGAAAAACCCGCCCCACCCGGGCCTTTCGGTGCGGCACGACTGCATCGAGCCGCTCGGCCTGACGATCACCGAGACCGCAGAGGCATTGGGCGTGACGCGGCAGACCCTCAACAATCTGGTCAACGGCAAGAGCGGCATTTCGGCGGATATGGCGATCCGTCTCGACAAGGCTTTCGGCGGCGGTGCGGAAACCTGGCTGCGGCTGCAAATGGCCTACGACCTCGCGCAAGCGCGCCGGCACGAAGCCGAAATCAACGTCAAGCCGGTATCCCGCCGCAAGCTGCACGAACCGCACCCGTGACGGCGCGCGGACACTGGCAACCACTCAAGATCTCGATTGGGCCCCCGCCTGAGCCTCGCGGTCTTCGGCCCGGCGACTCGGCGCCGTCGCCGAGACGAAGAGGCTCCTCCCGAAAGCTCTGCTCGCCGCGCGTCGTGATCGCGGCTGGGCGCCCATAATCGGCGTCCATGAAGATGTGGAGCCGCATTGCAATTCGGTATAGACCCCGCTCGCCATCCCGCCGCAGGCGTTGCAACGAGATCAGCTTGTCATTACCTGTTGGTCAATCTGGTCAAATCGTGACGGAGGCGCAGCGATGACCGACACCGTCAACCTCTACGATGCGAAGACGAACCTCTCCAAGCTGGTGGACCGCGCCGCCGCTGGCGAGGAGATCGTCATTGCGAAAGCGGGCAAGCCGAAGGCAAAGCTGGTGCCGTATCAGCCGCCCCGCAAAAAGCGCCGGTTTGGGCAGAACCTGCTCGGCATCACCTACATCGCCGATGATTTCGATGCGCCCCTGCCGCCCGAGCTGCAGAAGTATTTCGAGTAGGATCGGTGCGGCTGCTGATCGATACGCATATTTTACTGTGGGCGGATGAGCGGCCCCGCCTGATCGCGCCGACGCTACGCGCGGCGATGCGCGACCCGACGAACGAGATTGTCGTCAGCGCGGCGACAATATGGGAAATCGCTATCAAGCGGGCGATCGGGAAGCTTCACTTCGATCGACCGATCGTCGCTGCGGTGCTGGCGCTCGGCTTCGAGATCATGCCTGTCGCGGGCTTCCATGCCGAGCACGCCGGCAGCTTGCCGCCGCACCATAACGATCCGTTCGATCGCGTAATAATCGCCCAGGCCTACCTGGAAGGAATGGTTCTCGGCACGCAGGATCGGCTGATGCGGCCCTACAGCGTCGCGACACTCGGCCTCGACTGATCGATGGGCGGGACGGGCGTCGATACACCGCGCCGCGGGCGGTGATTGGCGAGAGCTGCTCGACGCGGTTGCCGCGGATGGCGACGTACCAGTCGTAGAGGTTTGACGGTCGGGTCGCAATGGCCGGGGACGAGGCGGATCTTGTCGCCGAGGCCGAGGCGGTTGGCGGCGCCCGAGATGCCGAGGCGGCCGTGCTCGTCGGAGGCGCGCTCGTAGGTGGCGGCGGGTTCGTCGCAGACGAGCGGCGGGCCCGAGTGGAAGGCGAGCGCCTTCAAGCCGGCGTCGACGGTCGCGCGGTCCTCGGTCGGGCGGCTCATCACCGTCGCCCGCACGAAAAGGCGCGGCTCGAAGGCCTTGGTCGGGGCGCCGTCGCGGTCGAGGTTGCGACCGTAGTCCGCGTTCATGAAGATGTACGAGCCGCATTGCAATTCGGTATAGACGCCGCTCAGCGTCTCGAACTCGAAGGTGCCAGTGCCGGTGCCGGCCGCGGGCCCCGGTTATCGTCGGGCAGTCGATCCTGTGGCGCGCCAGGAGATCGCGGGGACGTGGAGGCGGGCGCTGGCCGGGCGCAGGCCGAACTGGGCATTATCCCGAGGCCGCTGACCTGGCCCGCAGCAAATCCCCACCACCTAAGCGGGGATGCCGATCACGCGGGGACAGCCCTTAGTTGCGACCGCCCTTATCCCCCCGCATCTGCCGCTAGTCTAGGTGAGACACGCGTGCGGCATGGATCTTTGACCTGTGGACAATCCACGAAGACGAGCCGCCACTGTAGCGGTCATATCCAGCCGAAGCGTTTGGCTATCGGTTGGCGCTGAGGCCGTTGGCCTCTCGCGAAAACCGTCATGGAACGGCCGACGAAGAGCTTGAAGCGCAGCCTGACGATTAGTAGGACCGCAAAGCTGATTGTTGAATTCAGGTCGTCCACGATATCCGTCATTGTTTGTATATCGTGAAGGCTAGGATGTACTGAAAAGGATGGATGGGAGTGCCATTCGCCGAGATAATTGAAACGCTGAAAATTGCGGCCGGTGCGCTCAAAAAACTGGTCGAGGGTGGTTTGATGCGTGGCCGGATCGCGGCGGAATGAGGCGTGCGAACCGGAGAAGGCATCGAGGGAAAAATCGATGATGGTGAAGTCGTTGGGTTTTAGTTGTTCCGCAAATAGCATCCCGCCGATTTCGCGCTTCCCAGCCTCGCGCAAGGCGGCGCAGAATCGTGTTTCAACACCATAGGTCAATTCAATTCTCATCCGCGTTTGGCTTCAATATCGATAACATAAAATCAATGGCCTCCTGAGTTCGCTCTGACGAGGGCTGGACGGTCCATCGCCCATCGGAAACGAAGTCGATGGGCCGAGTGTCAAACGGTTCCGTGAATATCCACTCTCTTGCAAGTCCGATTACATACGCGGGGTGCGGGAAGGCCGAATTATCCGGATCAACCAGGGTGTCGACGCCCATCCGGGTGACGTGGGCGGCTATGACGGCGACGTCGCTGTCATCGGCGATCAATGTCTCGGTGCCGACGCCGTGTGCTGCATAGTCACGATCGAGGCCGTGCCATGGCGCGCCTTGGTTCCGACACCAGCCAAGATATTGCGTCCGCGCTGAATGCGGCGGAGGCTCGATCCCAGGGCGCACGCGCCCGACGAAACCGCCGATTCCGCCTGCATAGACTTCCGCCCATATCATCGGACGAAGAGCGTTTCGGGCGACTGATGCGACGAAATTGAAAGCCTGCGAGTCGGCGGTAGCGTCGATTAACAGGTCGCATGTGGCTAACTCGTCGAGGACCGACGCGGTGTTTCCCGAGGCCTCCTGACCCCCCAGAATAACGCGGCGGTACGAAACAGAGATGCCGGCAGCCAATGCTTTCAGGTGTGCGGCAAGAGCTTCAGCTTTATGGGCGCCGAGGCTGCCGACATCGAGTTCATGACGGACAAGGTTGCCGGGTTTTAAGATGTCCGCATCGATCAGTACAAAACCGCCGACGCCGCTTCGGGCGAGACTGGCGGCGATCTTTGATCCAAGGGCGCCGCAACCGACTATGCCTACTTTCTTTGAAGCAAGAATCTCGTAACCCCGGGGAAGGCGGATTTCAGTATCCTCATTCAGGTGGACCGAGCGGTATTGAATCACGCTCGTCGAGGTACCGTTGTTCGGCCATGAGCACAGGACGAGCACTGAATTGCCATCCGAAACGACGGTGAATCGGGTTTTGCTGGCGTCGAAGTTTAAAGGTGGCTCGTCGGTCCCGCGAGCGGCGGCGATGAATTTGTCGAGCGATTGCTGGTCAGGGAATACGGGAGGAAATTCAGCAGAAGGGCCGACACGGATCAAAATTGCCGGCGAGCCCGCATCGCCACGGTCGGGAATTAAGCTTTCTTGCCACTCGGGAGAGGCGTTAGGGCCGATGGTTCTTAAATAAGCCGTGAATTTTTTGGTCGGGACCAGCATATCGATCATTTCGGCGTCACGGCAGGCGCCGACCGGCAGATCAGAGATATAACTCATGAGCGCTGGCGGGATTAGAAATCGGCAAATCCAGCGCCGCAGATTCTGACCGAGAGAGACGGAGTGGTCGGACGGCACTATCCCGAGGCCTTCTGTGCCAGCCGCTTCCGTGGAAAGCAAACGGTATGTGCTCTCGATTAGCATGGAACCGGTAATAGACGGGTCCCAATTATCCGGACGATATTCGAGACATAGCTCTCCGCCCGTGCCATATTGATGACCAGATAGGTGCCGGCCATCCCCGGGGACTACGGAGGGCGGAGTTTCAGGAAAAAATGTTGGATATTGAAGCCGGAAACGGAGGGTTTCGCCGTTAACGATAATATCAAAATTTATCGCAAACAGCAGATCTTTGGAAAATGTAGGCGCAGTTACGGAGAGCCATTCCTGGTCGGCACGAAGCGCCTCTACAGCGAAGACCTCAGACTTCAGACGATCAGGGTCTTTTACCCACCACATGAGCCGAACCCGCGGGGTTTGTCGTCAACACGCGGTGCGTTCGGAAACGTGAAGGGACCTGCCGGAGCGGCTGACGGCGCCCCTAAAAGGCTCCGCGCTGCCTTGGCGGTAGTCTCGCCTCGGTCGCTGAAGAAGGCGGTGGCGAAAACCTTGTCCCAGCATTTTAGGCCTTTGGCCCGGGTGCAATCGGCCTCGAAGAGAGGACCAAGCGCGTCTACCGCCTCCTTTAGTCGGTCGCGCAGGTAGCGCGCCCGCGCATCCTTGTCATCCTTGGTAATTGTTTCGTTTGGTGTGACGGGATGCTCGATGATCAGGCTCCAGTCCAGCCGCTCGAACATCCCCCTCATGGTTTCGTAAAGGGCGGCGTCCTCCCGGTCGGCATCGTTGTGAAAGCACTCCGTCACCAGCTTCGTTATCCCAAAGCCGCTGAGGATTTGTCCTTTCCAGCTTTCCCGGCTGCGAGCGAATTTTTTAACCTGGCGGACAATCCGACGGAGTTGACGCCCGTTTCCTTCGTCGGGGCTTTGGGTATTGTTTTCCTCCTCGAACCATGCGGTCACGTCCCTGGCGTCGGAGCGTTTCCAGTTTGTGCTGGCGAGTTCGTAATAGGATTGGAACTGACCGCTCGCGTCTGTGTACGCGACGCGGCGATAAACCGGCATATCGACATAATAACCAGCGACATAATATACGCGAACGCAGTTGTTTCGAACCTCTGGCGGCCTGGCGAACGAACCGTCGTCAACTGCATCGCGAACGAATTGCCGCGCCTGCAATGCCGACATTGGCGCGCTACGCGGTCCAACGAGAGCATCCCAGTCGAAATAAACACCGTCGTCGATGTCATAATCGGACTCGGGATGCTGTACCATTGTCTTCATCCCGTAGCTGCCCTGGCTCACGAATTCGCGTGGGGCAGTATTACCAGCTTTTGCGAGGCCTCTTTTTAATCGTTGCCGGTTGGCATCGCGGCGTGCGCGCATGGTACTGCGCTCGGCCTGGGGCAACGTGACTTTCTCGTCGTGATATGCGAGGACGTCTTTTGCGCAGTCAAACATGTATTTGGGACCATTAAACGTGCGTTTCAGATGTCGTGCGACGGGCCCGTGCACGGGAGATGAGTGGATTTGTACGTGGCGGGGCAGAATCGAAGAGCGAGCATATTAAAGCCGCCTCAGGATCGGTATCAGCATAGCTGCACTTGCTGTTGGCCATGTCGGCATCTGTGCGAGCTTGATTGATAAGGGCCTCGATCGCTTCGGGGCGAGTTTCATCCAGAGCCAGATAGGGGATTAGCGCCGCCGGCACCTTTTCACTTGGGAACCGGATAACTGTGCATTTGCGGTCAACATGACGCGCCAGCTTTTTCGCCATGTGGTCGAATGCAAATTGTTGGGCATCGACCGCAAGTCCGGCGGCTTCACCGCCGAACTTCCAATCGAGCAGGCCGCGGTTGACGGCGTTTTTTTGGATTTGCTCGCCGGCGGGAAGCGGACAGGTCCCGAGAGAAAAAACGTGAATTTCCTGATCTGGCTCGGCCATGTCGAGCGCGTCGATCAGCCCGACGAGAACAGGGTTGTTCGCCCAGAGACCGCCGTCTACGAACACGTTAAACCGGCCCGTCTGATTTCCGGGATGATCGACAGTGGCAAGGGAGCGGAAAATGGGTGCTGCAGTCGTCGCGAGACATACATCGACGAGGGTGTAATCGTCATCGCGATGGTTGGTATCCCTGAGATGGGGCGTTTTGAAAACCCATGCGCGATGTTGGGTCATTTCCACAGCGGGGATCGCCAATGCGATGCCGCGCTCGGCATAAATTTCACCGAGTGTTTTCGACCCGAGCTTTTTGGTGAGCGCCGCCCGTAGGGCTCGCGTCCCTGTGGCGAGAGCCCGAGGTCGCTTCCGCATATCGACGAAGGCGCCAAAGACGCCGTCAGGAAGTGGCCTTGAAAATATGGCGGCGCCGTTCTCGGCATAGAGGGCGACGATGTCTTGGAGCGGAACGCCGGTGGCGAGGGCGGCGGCAATGATGCCGCCTGTGCTAGTCCCGACGATCAGGTCGAACGCCGCGCCAATGTCGAGGGCACTGGTGTTCCTGCGCCTCGCAAAGGTGGTGGTAATCATGTCGAGATATGTCGCCGTATAGGTGCCCCGCATGCCCCCGCCATCCAGGCTCAGAACGCGGAGGGGTGGCGGGGTCGAGATCATAGGGCGCTCGGCGAGGATCTGGATCGGCATCGCTCTATTGACGCTGACCGAACCTACAAATTGTGCCTCCCTGGGGCATGAGCCGCTAAATAGGCACGTTCCGCCGCGGCATCAACACCCGAAGGAGGTGGATTGACACCAAAAGTATGAAGATTTCATGACAGTGCGGCCTCTGGTTCCCGAACACCCCGTCCTGTCCTGGATCGCCGAACTTGTCTGGCTCGTTCCCCAGGCGGTCCAGCCTAAACCCAGCTGATCAGTCCGTACTTGGCCGCTTCGATTTTCGAAATTCGCCGCAGGAGCAGCGAGAAAGAAACGCCTCCGCACTCCTCAAAGGCGACGGATGTCAGTACACCGCCCCGCGGGCGGTAATCGGCCAGAGCTGCTCGACGCGGTTGCCGCGGATGGCGACGTACCACTCGTAGAGGTTGACGGTGGGGTCGCAATGGCCGGGGACGAGGCGGATCTTGTCGCCGATCTGCAGGCGGTTGGTGGCGCTGGAGATGCCGAGGCGGCCGTGCTCGTCGGAGGCGCGCTCGTAGGTGGCGGCGGGCTCGTCGCAGACGAGCGGCGGCCCCGAGTCGAAGGCGAGCGCCTTCAGGCCGGCGTCGACGATCGCGCGGTCGTCGGTCGGACGGCTCATCACCGTCGCCCACACAAAGAGGCTCGGCTCGAAGGCCTTGGTCGGGGCGCCGTCGCGGTCGAGATTGCGGCCGTAATCGGCGTCCCTTTAGGTCGGGATGCTGGAAGAGTGTGGCTATCAGAGAGAAAATTGCCTCAGTGCCGGTTGTTCACGAGCCGACCCGACGAATGCGCCCAGGCTTGACCGCGTGGAGAGCGGAGAGGATTGACGGCACTAGCGGCCTCAGATGCTCCATGCGGTTGGATGGGGCGTGAACGAGCACAATGCCAAAGGGCAATGTCGAGATGCGCTGCTGGAACTCGATGCTCCGGTCCATTGTGACGAGGACGTCGTAGTGACCACTCATTCGGCGCAGCAGCTCGCCATTCTTGATCCCGCTCCAGCCGCGACCGGAAACGGTGTCCACTGCATGCCCGTAGAGTTCCGCGGAAAGGCCTATGGGTAGGTGCTCGTCAAGCAGCAGGCGCATCGGCCGCGAGGGTTTCGCGCGCAAGGTCGAGTAATGCGATAGCCTGCTCCCGTCGCACCGACGGGAATTGGCGGACGAACTCGTCGAGAGTGTCGCCCCCTTCCAGGTAGTCGAACAGCGACCGAACCGGCACTCGTGTGCCGCGGAAGACCGGCGTCCCGCCCAAGATGTCGGGATCCCGGTGCACGATTTGCTCCAGTGTCATCATGGCCGCGCTCCGATCAATACACCGCGCCCCGTGCGGTGATCGGCCAGAGCTGCTCGACGCGGTTGCCGCGGATGCCGGCGTACCAGTCGTAGAGGTTGACGGTCGGGTCGCAATGGCCGGGGACGAGGCGGATCTTGTCGCCGAGCCCGAGGCGGTTCGTGGCGCCCGAGATGCCGAGGCGGCCGTGCTCGTCGGAGGCGCGCTCGTAGGTGGCGGCGGGCTCGTCGCAGACGAGCGGCGGGCCCGAGTCGAAGGCGAGCGCCTTGAGGCCGGCGTCGACGATCGCACGGTCGTCGGTCGGGCGGCTCATTACCGTCGCCCAGACGAAGAGGCTCGGCTCGAACGCCTTGGTCGGGGCGCCGTCGCGGTCGAGATTGCGGCCGTAATCGGCGTCCATGAAGATGTAAGAGCCGCATTGCAATTCGGTGTAGACGCCGCTCGCCGATTCGAACTCGAAGGTGCCGGTGCCGGCCCCGGTCACCACCGGGCATTCAATGCCGTGTCGCGCCAAGAGGTCGCGGGTGCGGCCTGCCTTGTCGGCGGCCCCGGCGATCGCCTGGCGGCGCTCCTCCCAGCCGCGCAAATGCTGCGCCGAGCCGTGATAGGCCTGCAACCCGCCAAAGGCGAGATGCGGCGCTTGCGTGATTTGCCGCGCCAGCGCGAGCGCCGGCTCGCCCGGCTCGACGCCGCAGCGGTTGCCGCCCATGTTGACCTCGACATAGACCGGCAAAGTGACCCCCGCCTCACTAGCCGCCTCGTCGAGCGCGCGGATATGGCTCGGATCGTCGGCGCACACGCCGACGCGGGCGATGTGCGCGAGCGCGGCCAGGCGCCGCAATTTCTGGCGTCCGACCACCTCGTTCGTGACCAGCACGTCCGGGACGCCGCCCTGGACCATCGCCTCGGCCTCGCTGACCTTCTGAACGCACACGCCGACGGCGCCGAGCGCGACCTGCTTCAACGCGATGACCGGGCATTTGTGGGTCTTGGCGTGCGGCCGCGCCCGGACATTCGTGCCGGCGATGCGGTCGGGCAGGCGGCGCAGATTGCGCTCGAACGCGTCGAGATCGACGATGAGGGCGGGGGTGTCGACCTCGTCCAGGGTCATGCCGATCTCGGCCGGCGGGCGGGTGGTCATGGCTGGGCCTCCTGAAGCTCGGGATCGAAGCTTGTGCAGCCGCCGCGAAATTGCAACCCGGCGCCATCGCGTGCGACCCCGCTGCATCGCCATCTTCGCATCAAAATCGCAGGTTATTCTGTGCAGCAGGATTGAGCACTCAGCATTTTCCCTGCCGTTCCCTGCCAAACCCCTCGGCAGGGAAGCGAGTTTCCCTGCCGAGCGGGCCGGGCATAATAGGTAACTTATTGATAGTGATGGATGTTTTGGTAGAAATGGCGACCGGATGCGATTTTTTCCCGTATTTTCCCATATGGCAGGGAAATTCAACCCAATCTAGCGCGCAGCGAATGGGCGTCGGCCGGGGCGCGGATTTTGGCGTCGTTGTCGAAATAGACGTAGACGTCGCGGGCCTGGCGGCGGGGCGGCCTCGCCTCGGGAGCGATCAGCCGCGCATCGTTGGGTTCGAGGCCCCGGGCCCACAGCTTGATCCGCGCCGCCCAGTGATCGAGCGCCTCGTCCGAATAGCCGCTCGCGTAGAGCTCCTCGGAGCCGTGCAGGCGCAGATACACGAAATCGGCGGTCACGTCCTCGGCGTAGGGCCAGGCCACCGAGTTGGCGAAGACGAGCGCTATCCGGTGCCGGCGCAACAGCGCCACAAAGGCGGGGTCGAGAAAGCTCGGGTGGCGGATCTCGATTGCGTGCCGCAATTCCCGTCTTGCTTCGGTCCGCGTCCAGGCGCGGCCAGAGAGGCGCCCGTCGTGCCGCTCGGCGAGGGCCGCCGCGGTCTCCGTGTCTTTTGGCAGCAGAGTGAAGAAATGGTCGAGGCGCACGGGGTCAAATCTGAAGCGCGGCGAAAATTGCCACAGGAAAGGGCCCAGCTTCTCCTCGAGGCGCAATACGCCGGAAGCGAAGAAGTTGGCGAGCGGCGTCTCGATGTCGCGCAATTGCTTCAGGTGCGTGATGAACCGGCTGCCCTTGACGGCGAAGACAAATCCTTCCGGGGTCTCGTCGTGCCATTTGGCAAAGGAATTGGGGCGCTGGAGCGAATAATGGGTGCCGTTGATCTCGATCGTGTCGACTTGCCGGCTGGCATAGGCGAGTTCATCGGAAGGGTGCAAACCGGATGGATAGAAGCTCCCGCGCCATCCGCCATAGTTCCACCCGGAGATGCCGATGCGCACCGTTCCCGAACGGCTCATCGCCCGTCACCGATCGGATGTGATACCACACACCGATGCTGACCCTTTCCGGCCTGACATACCGCATCGGCGGGCGAACCCTCATTGACCAGGCGAGCGCGCAGATCGCCGAGGGCAGCAAGGTCGGGCTGGTCGGACGCAACGGCGCCGGCAAATCGACCTTGCTCGACCTGATCCGCGGCGTCCTGCAGCCCGATGGCGGGTCGGTCGAGCTGCCGCGTGGGTACCGGATCGGTTTTCTGGCGCAGGAGGCGCCGGGCGGTGGGGCGAGCGCGCTCGAAACGGTCCTTGCCGCCGACCAAGAGCGTGCCGGCCTCCTCGCCGAGCGGGAGGGCGGGGCGGAGCCGCTGCGGGCTGCCGAGATCGAGGCCCGGTTCGTCGAGATTGACGCCCATTCGGCGCCGAGCCGGGCTGCGCGCATTCTCGCCGGGCTCGGCCTCGACGAGGCGATGCAGCGCCGGCCCGTCGCAGATCTGTCGGGCGGCTGGCGGATGCGGGTTGCGCTCGCGGCGATCCTCTTCGCCGAGCCGGACCTCTTGCTGCTCGACGAGCCGACCAATCATCTCGACCTCGAAGCCACGCTGTGGCTCGAGCGGTTTCTGCGCAATTATCGCCGCACCCTGATCCTGGTCAGCCACGACCGCCGCTTCCTCAATGCGGTGACGACGGCAACCCTGCATCTCCAACACGGGAAGCTGACCGCCTATTCCGGCGGCTTCGACGCCTATCTGCGCGCCCGCACGGAAGCGGCGCAGCGGCTCGAATCGTTGGCGCGCCAGCAGAGTTTCGAACGGCAGCGGATGCATGCTTTTGTCGACCGCTTTCGCTATAAGGCGTCAAAGGCGCGCCAGGCCCAGAGCCGGCTCAAGGCGCTGGCCCGGCTGGAGCCGATCGTTCTCCCGGCTGACGAGGCGCCGGCGCGGATCGCCTTTCCGGATCCACCGCAGCTGAACCCGCCGCTGATTGGGCTCGAGGGGGCAGCGGTCGGCTATGTCCCGGGAAAGCCCGTGCTATCGCGGCTCGATTTGCGGCTCGACCCCGACGATCGGATCGCGCTGCTCGGGGCCAACGGCAACGGCAAGACGACATTGGCGCGTTTGCTCGCCGGGCGCCTCGCGCCGATGGCGGGACGCGTGACCCGATCGCCAAAACTCGCCTGCGGCTTTTTCGCCCAGCATCAGATCGAGGAGATGCGGCCTGACGAATTGGCCTTCGATCACCTTTCCAGGCTGATGCCAGACCATACGCCGGAGGCGGTTCGGGCTCGGCTCGGCAGGTTCGGCTTCGGCCAGGAAAAAGCGTTTGTTGCGGTGAGCGACCTCTCCGGCGGCGAGCGGGCACGGTTGAACCTCGCCCTCGTCACCCATGATGCCCCCGCGCTTTTGATCCTCGACGAGCCGACTAATCATCTCGACATCGAGGCTCGCGAAGCGCTGGTCCAGGCGATCAACGATTTCCCCGGCGCCGTGGTGCTGGTGAGCCATGACTGGCATCTGCTGGAGCTCATTGCCGACCGACTGTGGCTGGTCGAAGGCGGGACGGCCCGGCCCTTCGAGGGGGATCTCGAGGATTACGAGCGCCAGGTGCTCGACGGCCGCGGATCGGCGAACGGGACGCGTTCGAGCGAGCCGCAATCCTGCAGCCGCCGGGCAGCCCGGCGCCTTGCCGCGGAGCGCCGGCGCGAACTCGAGCCGTTGCGCCAAGCCGCCCGCCGCGCCGAAGATAAAATCATGCGGCTGACCAAAGAACGCGAGGCACTCGATCGCCTCTTGGCCGAACCCCCAGGTCCGCGGGACAACGGCCTGGCGCTCACTGCCGCGCTTAAGCGGCGCGCGGAGCTGGCGCGGTTGATCGAGCGAGCGGAAAGCGAGTGGCTCGCCGCCGAAGAATCGATAGAGCGGGAAGCCGGGTGAGGTTCAGATGCAGGGCGGGTCGTCGTAATTTCCGGCGAATATTACACTGTACAAGTCCCCGCGCGATTTAGCGATTCTTCGGGCTTTCTGGAGTTAGGCTAGATCAGGCCAGAGGTTCGCGGCCAAAGGCCGCAGATTGCGGTGATGGTCTGTTACACTTTGACAAACTCGGCTGAAACGGCCTATCCATTTTTCCGGAGATGGGAGTTCTCCTCAGGACGCGGAGCCGTGAGGAGACGAGACCGTCACCCGAGTACCGCCTCCCCGAACTGGGTTTCGCCATGGCCGACACTCCCGCGATCACCGATCGGAACCTCGAAGCAACGACGAACATTTCCCTGAAGCGGGAGCCGGCTTGTTTCGCCTTTCTGTCGCCGCGCTCGATTTCCTCGCCGATGCCGATCAATTCGATAAACCTCGATCTTGCTTCGGCCGATTATTTTGGCGGACGTGCCTCGCTTTGGGCCGCCCTTGAGATGCGCTCTTCGGTCAGTGATGAGCGTCCGACGGCAATTCTCGGCTTCGACGAAACTTTTCTGCGTCCCTTCGCGCGGGCCCTGATAGAGGCGGCGACAACGCGCGCTGCCTACCGCATGTCAATCTTGCAGGACTCGCGTACCACCGAGCGTTGTCGGGTCGTCGAATATGTAACCGGGCCTGGCAAGGCGCTCGAAGAATTGATGCTCCAGCCTTTCGATAACGTCGTGCTGATCGGCGCAGCGAAAGGAAACGACGGCGACGAGACGCTGTTCCAGTTGCCTCGTACCGACACCTTTCTGCGGGCCTTTGCCAAGATGGCCTATGTTGCCGATCAAGCGCTCCACGATCTGCTCGAGGACATGGAACGGGTGGCTCGACAACGTAAACCCGTCGCCAACACATGACGTGCGCCGTCCGGCACCGCAGGCCGGCAAGTCAATCGCAAGGAGACCTAAGCCCCCTTGCGATGACCTTCTAGACGCTCAGCGTAACTTCTAGCCGGGTTAACGCTATTGCACGGTGCCGTGTGGGGTCATGTGCGGGCCGCCTTGCCCTGGGGGCATCGTGCCGGCCGAGGAAGGGGCCGGCATAGACATGTTTCCTGACTGCAGACGGGCCAGCTCCTCCTGATTGAGCTGGTTGGCGGTACCGCCGGTCTGGTATGCTTTACCGCGATGATACCCCGCCATCTCGTGATGATACGCCGCCATCTTTTTGTGGTGGTAATACGCCCGTGTGTGACGGTGGCTCGGCGGCATCGCCGAACTGCTCTCGGACATTGAAGACGGCGGCGGCGCCGACGGAGCCATTGCCGCCGCTGGCGCCGTGCGCGGACCCGACAGCGCCGATCCGCCTGGGTTTGGGCCCGTGCTGTACGGCGTCAGTCCCGGTCCGCCGGGGTTCGGACCCGGGGTGCCCATGGAGTTGCCGCCGGATGGACTAGTCTGCGCCCAAACGGGCACCGAAAACGCAAGCGCGGCGGCCACCGCCACACCGGTCAAAAGATGATGTTTCATGTCTGCGATCCTCTCTCCTCGGTCCTCAGTTGGACATGGTCGGACGATTAGGGTGGCTGGCGTTTGGTCGAAGTCCTCTACTTTACCCTTCACATGGTATTCGCGACGCTTTGTGGAAAGTCCGCCGCCATCATCGCCTGTTGCACGGCCGCGGCCCTTGCTGTCGGAGGCGGCACCCGCTTCTGCGGCTCAGCCCGTCATTAACGACAAAGCATGCTGTCCTGATCGCTGCCAACAATTTTCCCGCCTCACTCCGCTCGGTTGGTCGCATATTATATTGGGAAGCTCGTCTTGGCAAGCGCAACAGTAGCTCAGCATCCGGCAGAATAACGGAAAAAGCGAAGCGAGTGCTTCGATTTCAAGTCAGGAGCGCGGCGTAGGCGGTATGTCTTCTTTGCGGCATTGCAAAGGAGGAACGGAGCCCCGCGAAATTTGGACATTCACTCGATTGCCAATACCGACTGCGCGAGGAAACTCTCGAATCCGCGAGCGGCCTGCCCCCGTCGCGCCGACCCTCCCGGGCGACGCCGACGGCGGCAGCGCGAAGCCTCGGGCAGACAGCATCACCGCACTGCGTCAGCTTAGGCTGTGATGAAGATGCCTTGGTCTGACTCAGCTGGTCTGAGCCGTGGACGACTTCTTCGACTTCTTTTTGGCGTGGTGAGATTTCGAGGAATGCTTCTTTTTGGTCGTGGTCGTCGGAGCGGTCGATGTCGAGGTGTCCGGGGTCATTGTCTGTCCCGTTCCCCCGGTCTGGGCATAGGTTTCGACCGGCAACGCGGCACCGGCAACAAACGCAAGCAACGCAAACGCTGAGATGAGCGCCTTCATCAGTCAACTCCTAAGCTAAAATAACGACGCGCCGTTTTTCTCGCACTCTTGAGGAGTGCAGCCAAACATTACCGCCGCAATAGTTGCGACCTCGGGCCGCACACTTACAATATCACGTTTTGAGTGAACGAGGTAAGAATCATAGAAGAAAAACCGCAAATGTTGGCAGTTTGGAACCGCGAGCCGTCGGAGATAGACCAACCGGCGAAAGGCGTCGCCGGCCCGATCAGTACGCGCGATTCAGGACCGGAGTTATAAACGCTCGCTGTGCGGCGGTTCGTGACGCGCTTTCTTCGAATCGGGGTTCCGAGTCTTGCTTGGAGCCGTGGGTTTGTCGCTCGGCCATCGCTCTGCCGAAGGTTTGCAAAGAAAAACCGCCGCGGGTTATCCGCGGCGGTTGTCGGGGATCCCGAACTGGACCCCCGAAACTTGCGCGTGCGGAGGCTTCTTTACGGGAAGACGATCTCGACGCGGCGATTCTGCGGCTCGCGTACGCCGTTCGGTGTTGGAACGCGCAGGTCGTTCTCGCCGCGGCCGGCGACCACCATGTCGCTGCGCGGGACGCCGAGCCGTTCGAGGGCGGCGGCAACGGCGTTGGCGCGCCGCTCGGAAAGCCGCTGGTTGTAGCCCGCCGACCCCGATGTATCGGTGTAGCCGGTTACTTGCAGAGTCACGTGACCGCCTGAGTGGTATTGATTCGCAGCGAGCTGGATGATCTGCTGGCCCTCAGGAGTGATGTTGTATTTATCCCAGTCGAAGAACACCAGATACACCTGATGGGTCGGCGGCGGCGGCGGGGCCGGAGGCGCCGGCGGCGGTGGTGCCGGCGGCGGCGCGCCGAACTTCATCGTCAAGCTGGCGACGATGTTCTGCGTGTTGTAGCCCGACGTGTATTTTACGCCCGAGAAGCCGAAGGGCGGAAACGGGGCTACCCCTTTGCTGGAGAAGCTCGGCGAAGTGGTGGCGAGGTACCGGTAATCGACATCAAAGGCAAGCAGCGGGTTGATGTCGTAGCGGATACCGGCGATCGCCTGATAGCCGAAAACCCAGCTGCTGCCCTTCAGGAAAGTCCCGCCAAGAGTTGGGTTGGGGAAAGGCGTCCCTGTCCCGATCCTGCCTAGTACACCTCCGGGCCCGCTGACCGTCGTCAAGCCCAACCCGTTTAAGGTGACCGGGTTGAGTGAGATGGAGTCTACGTTGTCCACCGCGCCGATGCCGAACCCGATGTGCGGGGTTACCGGCCAGCCTATGGTGAAGTCGTAGATGAAGTTGGTCATAATCGAGTGGGTAACGCGTTCACCGGAAAACGCATTGGTGCCGCCGGGATTGAAGAACCCGCCAAAACTCGACAGCCCATTGCGCCGATAGCTGTATTCTTCTTCGACACGCCACGGACCATACTGCAACCCTAGCCGGCCGCCGGCGTTGAAGCCGCTGTCATATCTGGCGCTGCCGTTGAAGTTGCTGGCAAAAGGCCCGTTGGCACCATTAAGTCCAAGTCCGCTGTCGACCCTGAACGGCGTCGTGTGGATCGTGTCCTTCTGGTTTGAGAGGCTGGTCCACCCGCCCTCTGGTCCGACGTAGAAGAGGGTCGGGTACGGGCCCCCCATAAAAGCGAATTGGGCATTCGCCTCGGCGCATCCGAACGCCACGGCAAGCGCTGCGCCTGCGCCTAGCAGATAGCGACTTTTCATCCCTTACCTCCGGCCACTAAATACGCGTGTGACGATGGTCGTCGCGCCACCGATGGCCGATCTTCGCCATCTACCGATCCGATGGCAAACGGTTTTTTCCTCAACGAGACCGCTTGCCGGCAAATCTGTGCAGAAGGGTGGACGATGCGGCATTTCCGCAACAGTTTGGCTGTAACTCAGCCTATTTCCCCGATAAGGCCGCGTCTTTTGCGCAACACCGCAAGGCGGATCTCGATGGTCGACCAATTCACCGCAGCTCGCCGGGAACCACCTCTCTCCGCCAGTGTTTCCCCGTCCCCCAGGTTTTCCCAGCCGTCTGACGTTCGGGCCTGCTCAACGTGCGGTGCAGTTACGCAGGGCAAAAATCAGGGGTCGATCAGAACGCCGGGATTGAGCAGGCCCTGCGGATCGACTGTGCGCTTCGCGGCGCGCAGGGCCTTCGCGAAAAGCTCGGGCCGCTGCTTGTCGTACCACGGGCGGTGGTCGCGGCCGACCGCGTGGTGGTGGGTGATCGTCCCGCCCCCGGCGATCAGCGCCTCGCTGGCCGCGCTCTTGATCGCACCCCACTGCGACAACAGATCGTCATGCCGCCCCAAGGCATGAAAGGAAAAATACGGTGCCGGCCCGTCTGGGTAGACATGGGTGAACCGGCAGGTCACCTGCCCGGCCCGCCCGGTGGCCTCACGGATCGCCGTTTCGGTCGCGGTCTTGACTGTGTCGTGAAAGGCTTCGAAGCGCTCCCAGGTGATCGCGGTCTCAAAAGTGTCCGCGATGATCGCCCGTCCCACCAGGCGCTCGCGGGCATAGGGCATCCGGATAAAGGCGTTTCGCCACATCCCTGCCGCCCCTTCGCGATGCGCATCGGCCTTGTCCGGGTGCTCGGGCGCGCCGCCATGATCGGTGCAGCATTCCAGGGCGCGCGCGATCCACGCATCGACCGGGTGGTCGCCCGACTCGAAGGCCAGCACCAGGATCGCCGCCCGCCCGTCTCCCGCTCCGGTGTTGTATGCCTCCTGCGGGTCGAGGATGCGGCAGTTCGCGGGGTAAAGGCCGGCCTGGGCGATCGCTCTGACGGCGCGGGCAGCCAAAAAAAAGTCCGCGAATTGCACCGCGCCGCCGGCGCGGAAGCGCGGCCGATCCTGCAGCCGCATCCACGCCTCAGTGATCACGCCGAGGATGCCTTCCGACCCGATGAACAGCCGGTCGGGGCTGGGGCCGGCGCCGGAGCCGGGAAGGCGGCGCGTCTCGACGAGGCCGCGCGGCGTCACCACGCGCAGATTTTCGACCAGATCGTCGATGTGTGTGTAGAGGGTGGCGAAATGGCCGCCCGACCGCGTCGCGATCCAGCCCCCCAGTGTCGAGTATTCGAAGCTCTGCGGAAAATGCCGCAGGGTCAGCCCATGCGGCTTGAGCTGCGCCTCGAGCGCGGGGCCAAAGATTCCGGCCTCGATGCGCGCGGCGCGCGAGGTGCGGTCGACTTCGACGACGCGGTCCAGATGCCGCAGATCGAGCGAGATCGCCGCCCGGCACGCGGTGCCCTCGATCGCGGGCTCGACGCCGCCGACGACGCTGCTGCCGGCGCCGAACGGGATCAGCGCGGCCTGCGCGCCGGCCGCCCAATCGGCGACCGCGGTGACCTCTGCTTCATTGCGCGGATAGGCGACGACATCTGGCGCGTTGTCGTATTGACCGGCGAGCCCGCGGACATAGTCCGAAAAAGACTTGCCGTAGGTGTGGGCGACCCGATCGTAATGTTCGTTGGAGCAGTGCGGCGCCAAGGCCGGCGGCGGCGCGATCCGCGGCGGCCGCAAGGCGATCTCGGACAGCGCCGGCGGGTTGCGCTCGTCGAACCGGTCGACCGCGAACAGCCGGCGGTAGCGGTCGAGAGCGGCAGCCTCCTCCTCGGCAGTCAGACCCTCGCCTTCACGCCCCCAGCCGAAATGTTTGAGCCGCCGTTCCGCCATTGCACTCTCCCGGTTGCAAAACCTCTCCCGCACCCCTGCAAATCGTCGGCCTTTTTATTGAGCGAGGCAATCAGGCCGTCGATGCCGCTGGTGCGCAGGATATTCGCGAAATCCGACCTTCGCGTCGCCAGCTCGCTGATCGAGCCGGAGAGATAGATATCGCGAATTTGCCAGGCATTATCGTTGTCGTGGACGACATAATTGATGGCGACCGGTTCACCGTTCGACTTGATGATTTGGGTTTTGATCAAGGTGCCGTGCTTGATCTGCTGCTGCCCGAGCACCTCGAGTTTTTCGCCTGCATAGTCGTCGAACCGGGTAGCGTAAATCGCGGCGATGTAACGAGTATAGGCCTGTACGGCGCGCCGTTTCTGCTCGGCCGTCAAGCTCCTCCATGTCGGGCCGACCGACAGCCGCGCCATGAACGGCACGTCGAACGTCCCGCGCACGACCGGCTCCAGTTTCTGGTAGCGGCCCTTCGGTCCGAGCGCCGCGGCATGCTGCATTATATCGAGCAGCACGCCATAGAAATTCCGCACCACATCTGTCGGTGCCCCAGGCGCTGCCGACGCTTCGGGTGACGGAAAGACCAGCCAGGCGGCCAACAGGAACCCGAAGCAGACGGCTCTCCAGGGCCCCGACGGTCGGCATCTCGACATGTTCACCCCCTAGTTTCACTCAGCGGCCATACCAGCCGACCGCGTTTGCGGCCTTCTCGGCATCGGCATCTTCCAATATTTGCAGCCGCCTGTCGAAGTCGCTGGTCTCGATCGCCCGGACGAAGGTGTCGACCATGTGGCTCAGCTTGAAGGCCTCGTCGGCCGTGATGGTGCCCTGCGCTGCCGCCTTGACGATCGCCCCCATTGCCGCAGCGATATCGGAAGCGCTGCGGATCGGCGGCACGGCGAGTTGCATCGGCCGCTCCCGGCGCGGCGCTATGATGCGGTCGAGACAGAGCCGCAGCGCTCCCTCGCTGCCGCCGAGAGCGAGCTCCACCGCCTTCCGGCTCAGTGCTTCGGCCTCGCTGTCGAACAACGCTTCGGCGGCGAGCGTTGCCTTATTGCGCGCGCCGGCAGGGCGACCCGCCGGATTGCCCGACCTGCCCTTCTCAAACGGCCGCCCCGGCCCCCTTGCTGGCTGTTTCTGCAGCGAATCTACAGCCATACCCATCTCCTTTGCGTCAAAGCGGCCCGTCGCGGGGCGCCATCTCGCCGCAGGGTACGATAACAATTTGGCAATTTGATGATGGGGTATTCCGAAATAGCAATCAATCGGATCGCGCTCCGGCGTGGCGGCGCGGCACGCCGCGGTCCTGTTCGGCGAGGACGAATGGCTGACGCTTCTCGATGCGGAGATCAACAGTCTGGCCGACCATGTGCGTCATTCAAAGCGGCTGAAAGCCGCCTTAGCTCCCCTTGCTGTCCGGCTGCTTCACTTGGGTGTGCCGATCGTGTTCGATTTCGCCGGCAACACGCCGAACGACCGTGCCTGGTTCGATCGATATTCGAAAGCGCCAATGCCGACCATGTATTGATTATATCGTCGCGTCCGATAAATCGTGCAAAGCGCGACTGCGCTTGCGCAATGAGACTAAGCCGGAAGGACTCTATTTCGGCTTTGTCAGCGAAGACCGGTTCGATGAGGTCACGCGATATTTGACACCGCCATCAGATCAAGAAAACTTCCATGTGATCTACTACGAAGCCGAGGCCCCCTCGTCAAAGGAATAGATGAAAGCGTATGGATTCAGGCAGCGTTCCCCAACCGGCTTTGTGCACAATTCAGATATTCGGTTCAAAACCAAGCCGCTGACGAAATTATGCTTTTTGATGCATATTTCTGATGCACAATGCAGGCCATGATTTACGGCTATGCCCGCGTCTGGACTGACGCTGAAGACCTCACCAGCCAGCTTGCCCAACTGAAGGCAGCGGGATGCGAAAAGATATTCCGCGAGAAGATCACCGGCACGACCGCCGATCGGCCGGAGCTTAAAAAACTCATGGCCGCCCTCGTACATGGCGATGTCGTCATCATCCCCGCCGTTGACCGCCTCTCGCGCGACACAACCGACCTTCTGGTGATTGCCCGCGACATGCAGCGCGCGGGCGCGGGCCTGCGCTCGATTGCCGAGCAAGTTGTCGATACGACGTCCGATTTCGCCGAGCTTGTTCTTGCCATGCTTGGCGTTGCCGCGAAACTTGAACGCCGGCGCATCGCGGAACGCACGGCACGGGGCCCGGCCGATGCGAAAGCCAAAGGTGTCAAATTCGGCCGCAAGCCTGTCCTCACCCCACATCAGCAGCAAGAGGTACGGAAGCGGCTCGCAGAAGGCGAGACACAGCGCAGCATCGCGCGCAGCTACAATGTCAGTCAGGCGACAATTTCGCGACTGTGACGGAAAGCCACTTACTCCGCTTTTTATCTGTAGAGCGGCGGCCTAGCGCGCGATGCGGGAGCCGGAACAGGGTTGCTCGCCAAATCCCCTTTCAGATAACGGCCCTCATGGTTTAAAAAAGAGATACTGTGATCCACGAAGTCCAAATAGTCTTCCTGCTGTGTCAATATATTTATACGAGATGTCGAATTGTAAGGCCAAGCAGATTTGTTATCACAGTCGGCACTGTTGCCAATTCTTCTAGATTAACAAACCCCAGATACCCGGTATTGTCATCGTGCCACAAGCTATGAGCATAGCAGTTGCGGATGCTCAAGCGGAACTTCATATCGTTAATTGCGCGACTGAATCGAGAGCCTAGCCCGAGGCTGTCATAGGCTGGCTTACCGAGCTTATCGCCAGTGTTGATCCGTTGTGTTTCACCGCGCTTGCCAAACATCGCCTTCAATACAGTGTCGAGATCGCCGCCCCTTGCCATCTGCACACAATGCATCAGGCTGATTTCGAGATCGGCATACCCAGCCAAGAGACGGCCAACCGCAGCAGCCTCAGCCGGGAAATTCCGGCTGATATCATTGAAGCGGTTCATGTTGGTAATAAAATCGCGCTCCCCCGGCTACCCTTCAAGCCGCCGTGGGGTTCTCGTTGCGCTTGCATCCTGTGGACGACACTATCCGTTTGAACGGAGACGTTCCAGATGTTCCAGATGTTCCTTTGCAGGAGCAAATCCTTGTTCGGCTGCGAGGCGAAACCACTTAGATGCTTCCGCAACATCTGCGGGGGTACATTTCCCCATCATAAGTAATACCCCGAGATTGTCTTGGGCAGAGGGAGTCCCCATTTCGGCAGAAAGACGCCACCATTTCGCAGCCTCTGCCATATCCTGTGAAACACCCTCACCATGTGCAAACAGAAGGCCCAAATTATCCTGAGCGAGGGCGTGTCCCTCCTCGGCGGCCAGTCGCCACCACTTAGCCGCTGCCGCAAAGTCTTGGCGCAAGCCACCCAACCCACGGTGATATGCATTGCCAAGATTGTATTGGGCATGGGGCTCCCCGCCCTCAGCAGCTTGCAAAAACAGCTCGGTCGCCTTTGCTTCATCCTTCTCGACACCCTGGCCTCTCATATAAAGCGCCCCCAGGCACGTCACCGCTGGCGCGTAGCGCTGCATTGCGGCGAACCCGAACAGTTTGGCGGCTTGCACATAGTCCTGAGGGAGACCCTCACCGGTAAGATACTTTAAACCAAGGTTGTACTGCGCCACCTTTGACCCCTGCTCTGCGGCCCGCAGGAACCAAACCACCGCTGTTGTGGAATCCTGGTGGACGCCTCTGCCTTCTGAATACATCGTCCCAAGATTCAGCTGTGCGGGAGCATATCCCTGTTCAGCAGCGCGCAGGTACCAGCTCGCAGCTTCGGCCGGACGTGCTGCGATCTTCTCTTCAAAATAAGCGAGATTAAATTGAGCCTCGGCATCTCCCTGTTCGGCAGCTTTGCGAAACCATCTTGCAGCCTCGGCGAGGTCTTGCACCACACCGCTACCGTCCCGGTGCATACGGCCGAGATGAAACTGCGCAGAGGCCCACCCGTCCTCGGCCGCCCGCCGGTACCATCTCAACGCCTCCCTGGAATCCTGCGCCACACCCTGGCCGAGCTCGTACAACTGGCCGAGATAGTCCTGCGCGGGAGCAAATCCCTGCTCGCCGCGCGCCGCCACCACTTGGCAGCGTTCACGTAATCGCCGGAAACGCCACGACCATCATAATAAAGCTTGCCTAGGTGATATTGACCAGGAGCGCTACCTTGCTCTGCGGCGCGACCGTACCATTTTGCGGCTTCAATAAAATCTTGCGGAACCTCCCGACCCTCTTCATAGAGGTTGCCAAGCTCCCATTGAGCAGAAGGATTCCCCTGTTCAGCGGCCCGCCGGAGCCGCTGCGTTTTCGACAAACCAAACATGCAAACTCCCTCCCCGGAAACATAATGCATGGAAGCGCTGGGTGATTTTCCAGAAGTCAGGTATCGGGATCCAAGACCCATTGATTACGTAACTTCGCAGGCCCACGCGGTGACGGCGCGGGTCGTGAGGTGTAGGTTCTCACCATGCTAGGAGCAGCACCCCATCTCCACGTTTCAATTCCCGCTTACACAGTGAGATATTCCAATGCCCGCGCACCAACAGTTTCAAGTTGAGCCCGTTCAGCAGTACCAAAACGGCCACGGATTCAATATCTCAAACCAGTATCATCGCCCGTTGTTTGCAATCGTGTATCTCACCGACGCCGAGGCCGCAGCAGCGCATGATGCAATCACGGCGGCGCTCGCAAATACCATTGAGGTTACCAATTTTCCATAAGACGCATGGCGCAGGGACACATCTGCGGAGATATCCCTACCGGCAATTGACAGGGGACCGAAGGCGGGTGGCGGATGCGTCGTTTCGAGGTGGCATCGTAGGTGGCGGCGATACGCAACACGACGTCTTCCTTGCCCGGCTCGGCGCGGAACACCTGCAAAAAGCGAAGGCCGAGAGTGGGAGTTGCTGCGGGTCGGGAGGCAGCAGGCAGATCGGGAATTGCCGGAGTGGTTCGGTCGGGCGCAGCCGCCGCTTTATGCCACCATCCGCGCGTGCGCTATTTCCTTCGCTCGCACGGGACGCACCGCCTCAGCCGGCACGGTCAGGACCGAGACTGTTTCGCCGGCCAAGGTCACAAATTCGATCTCGTAACCGGCGCCTCCCGCATGGATCATCACGACCCAGCCGACGTCTCCGGCCTGTAATCCCTGTTCCGGCAGGCTCTGCGTCAGAACAACCGGCTCCAATTCCTTGATCACCGCGCTACTCCCGGCACAGCGTAAGCCGTAACCAATCTCGGCGCTACCTCGCCGGTCGCGACGAACCAAATTGCTCGAACCCGCGGCTTTCGACCATCGGGGGCCGGCAACCGTCCTTCCAGCGTATACTTTTTTCCAAATTGGGTCTCGCTGACCGCAACGATTCGAGCAGATTGCAAGTGCCCGTGCAATGCATCGCGCAAAGTCTGCCACTGTGCCAAGCTAAACCCGAATCGCTGGAAGAAAGCGGCCTGGGCCCGACCGGCTGGATGGCCGCTTGCCAGGAGATATTGGGTCAATTTCCGCTCTTCAATGATAGCGAGGTGGGTCCCTGGCAATCTCCGCGGCTTCAATGTCCCTCGCAAGGTTTTGCAGGCAGGGGGCCGAAGTCGGGAGGCGAGATACGGCGCTTGGAGGCGGCTTCGTAGGCGGCGGCGATCCGCAACACGACGTCTTCCTTGCCGGGCTCGGCGCGGAAGACCAGGGAGAACGGCAGGCCTGGGGGCGGCAGGGTGGTCTGGGTATCGGAGGGGACCGAAACATAGCGCGTGGCGTCGGGGCTGAGCGCGAAGACCGGGTCGTAGACGGTCGTGACGTAACCCGCCGGGATCAGGATTTCGGTCAGGCCTGCGTTGGGGCCATAGAACGATTCCGGGCGCAAATTGTTGCGGCCGCCCGAGGGGTCGTTGGCGCCGCCGATCTTGGCCGGCGGCAACGGCGTGTGCAGGCGGACGAACGCGTCGAGGCGGTTTTCGAGCAGCACCATCATGTCGAGCCGGCGCAGGAGCTCGCGCAGCATGATACGCTCGTCGACACCCTGGCGCCCGCCCAGCGGATTGCGCGGGTCGGTGACCTCTTCCCAATTCTTGAACCCGGCGCGGCCGTCGTCGCCCCAGAATTTCGAGCGCGCATTGAGAGCGGCGAAATCGACCAGCCCCTCGGTGAACCCGCGTTCGCGCCAGTCGGCAGCGCGGCGCGACAGGTATTGGTTGACATGGAAGCGGAAAGACATCGCCAGCTCCTGCTCCTGGATCGTGGCGATGTCGAGATTGGCGGGCGGCGCAATCCGCCCTTCGGCCAGCTCGACGCAATATTCGATCGGCGTCATCGTGCCGTTGCCGAAAATTTTGCCGGGGGCGAACTCGGTGGGACGGATGGCGGCGGCGAATTCCTTGAAGAGCGGCTGGCCATCGGGCCCTAGCCGGAAGAGTAAATCGGGCATGAAAACCGGCACGAGCCTCGCCAGGCCCTGCCGGAAATCGAGACTCATCTGCTCGAGGTCTCGATCGCGTTCCCATAACGGATCGGAGGATTCGACCAATGTCGCGCCGAGCTTCTCGCCGAGGATGGCCTTGATCTCGGCCGCCGCAGCCGTCGCGATCGGCTCGGCGGCTTTGTCGCCGGGCCGGACCAGCATCGATTCACGGATGACCCCGATGCGCATGCCTCGGAGGGAGCCCGACGGCTTGGTGTGGGTCGCATAGGGGGTTGTCAGGACCGAGGAGCGCGGGACCGTCGTGTAGGGGTCGCGCGGGTCGTAATAGCCCGCCTCGGGGTCCTTCAGCGCATCCAGCACCTTCGCGGCGTCGACGATCGTGCGGGCGAGGATGCCGGTGCGGTCGCAATAGATGTCGGCGCCGATGGCGCCGCCGTTGAAGCTCAGCATTGCCTTGTGCGGCAGGATCAACGCGACCGCATTGTGATTGGCCGGGCCGCGCGTCGAGGCGCGGGTCTCCTCGCCGAGGCCCACCATCACGAGATTGGCGCTGACCGACACCCCCGACCCGGAGCTCGAGCCCAACGAGGCGGCGCGCGTCGTGTCATATGGGTTCGCTGGATTGCCGCCCCAGCTGCTGCGCTGGTACCCCAGCACCGACGGCAAGACCTTTTCGGGCTTGTGCCGCCCGCCGGGATCACCGGCGCGGCCGTTGTATTCGGTGCAGACCGCCTTCGCGAAGATGATCGCGCCCTTGTTGCGCAATTGCTCGACGAGCACATGGTCGCACGCCGGAAAATCGATGTCGTAGGCCGCATCGCCGCCGGCGGTCGTGCGCATGTCCTTCGTATCGAACGGGTCCTTGAACGAGAACACCACGCCGTACATCGGCATCTTGTCGAGATCGGGGTTGCGCCCGTAGGTGGCGTCGAGCTCGGCGGCGCGTTCGAGAGCGTCAGGCAATTGACGGAAGTGCTCGCAGACCGGCGGCGCGCCCGGCGGCAACGGTCCCTCGGAAGGGTGCCGGTCGAACTCGCCGTAGCAGGTGACCGACCGCTCGCCCCTGATGTTGAGCGTCCCGAGTGCGTTGAGCTGCCCGGCGTTGGGAATGCCCGCGATCATTCCGTATTGCTGCTGCACCGAAGGATCTGAAGCGGTCGGTTCCATGCGCCCGAATTCGAGCGGCGGACCCTTGTACTTGTCGAGATCGGGAAAAATCGTCGAGGCCTTGACGGTCTCGGCCGGGAAGCGCAGCGGCGCCGTCGCGCGCACCGCCCCCATAATCTCTGATACCGGAACTCCATCTTCGGTTACGAGGCGGCTGCAGACCCCGTTAAACGCCCGCACCCGGTCGATGTAATGCTGAACGACCGCGACGCAGGTCGTGCGGCCAGCCCTGATTGCCTCGTGTAGCTGATCGATCGTCGCCTCTTCGAGACAAAAAGCCTTTTCGTCCGGCATCGGCTTGCTCCTCTTCCGCCGCGGTGGTCGCAATATTGCACGTTCTGCCGTAAGCTCCTCCTTTCGAGCTGGCAGCACCGATGCACAGAAAGGCGACCATGTCCGAATTGCACCGTTTCCTCGATGAGGCACGCGGGCTGCTGCCCGACGCCGTGGCCCTGCGCCGGCGCATTCATGCCGAGCCGGAGCTGGGGCTCGATCTGCCATTGACGACCGCGGCGGTGCTCGAGGGACTGCAGGGTCTCGATGTGGAAATTGCCCGCGGACCGTCGACCTCGGGGCTCGTGGTCTCGCTGGCCGGCAGAAAGCCTGGGACGCAGACTGGCCGCACGATCCTGTTGCGCGGCGACATGGACGCCTTGCCGATGCCCGAGGAGACCGGGCTCGACTTTGCCAGTAAAATACCCGGGCGCATGCATGCCTGCGGCCACGACGCGCATACGGCGATGCTGGTCCAGGCTGTGCATTTGCTGCACCGGCACCGCGACGAGCTGGCCGGCACCGTCAAATTCATGTTCCAGCCGGGTGAGGAGGGTCACGCCGGCGCCCGGTTGATGATTGAGGATGGGCTGATCGACGCCGATCCCAAGCCGGACGCGGCATTCGCGTTGCACATCTGGCCCAGTGTCCCGGCCGGCGCCATTCTCGGCAAGCCCGGCCCGATGATGGCTTCGGCCGATTACTGGACGATCACGGTAAGGGGCCGCGGCGGTCACGCCTCGATGCCGCAAGACGCGGTCGACCCGATACCGGTCGCCTTCGAGATCGGCTTGGCCCTGCAGACGATGGTGACTCGCCGGATCGACGTATTCGACCCGGTCGTGCTGACTTGCGCCAAAGTGACTGCCGGCACGACGAACAACGTCATACCCGAGAAGGCCGAGATGATCGGCACCTTGCGCGCCACCTCGGAGAGAGCACGCGAGAGGGCGCAGGAAGGCCTTCGGCGGGTTGCGGCCAATGTCGCGGCCGCTCATTTGTGCGAAGCCGAGGTCACCGTGAAACGCGGTTATCCGGTGACCGTCAACGATCCTGAATTTGTCGATTTCGCCCGGTCTGTCGCCACGGAGCTGCTTGGCCCGGAGAACTATATCGACCGGCCGGCGCCGATCATGGGGGCGGAGGATTTCTCCTACATATTACAGCGCATGCCCGGCTGCCTGATGTTCCTCGGCGTTATGCCGGAAGGCCATCGCGAGCACGACCATGTCGCGCCGTGCCACTCCAACCACATGATGTTGAACGAGGACTGCATGGCGTCCGGCATCGCGATGCACGCCTCGATCGCCCACCGCTTCCTTGCGCAGGGCGGGATCGGCTGATCATGTTGCACTCGGGGCGCGTCGCCTTTGGCGCGATGGAGGCGGTGGTGTTCGGCAAGCCCGCCGTGGAGGCCGTCGCCGAGGAGGTCCGACGGCTCGATGCCGAGCGCGTGTTTCTGATGGTGAGCGGCACGCTCCACCGCACGACGGACGCGATCGCGGAGGTGCGCCATGCCATCGGCAACCGCTTCGCCGGGATTTTCGACCGGATGCCGCCGCATACGCCGCGGGACGCGGTGATCGAGGCCGCCGCGGCGGCGCGCGAGGCCGGCGCCGATTTGATCGCGACCATCGGCGGCGGCTCGGTGACCGACGGTGCCAAGGCGGTGCAGCTGTGCCTGGCGAACGACGTCCGCACCACGGAGGCGCTCGACCGCCTGCGCCCGGTCGAGGGGCCGGACGGCGCCGGGCCGCCCTGCAACGCGCCTACGGTGCGGCAGATCACCGTGCCGACTACATTGTCGGCCGGCGAGTTCAGCGCCATTTCCGGAGTCACCGACGAGCGCCATCGGATCAAGGAGCTGTTCCGTCACCCGCAGATTATCCCGCGCACGGTGATGCTCGATCCGGCCGTCACCGTGCACACGCCCGAATGGCTGTGGTTGTCGACCGGGGTTCGCGCAGTGGACCATTGCGTCGAGGGCATCTGCTCCGGCGAGGCCAACCCGTTTGCCGACGCTCAGGCCTTGCACGGCCTGGCGCTGCTCACCCGCGGTCTGCCGCGCGTTAAGGCCGATCCGAGCGATCTCGAGGCCCGCCTCGATTGTCAGATGGGTTCGTGGCTGTCGATGGGGCCGCTCGCCAGCGGCGTGCCGATGGGGGCGAGCCACGGGATCGGCTATGTGCTCGGCGCCCTCTTCGACATCCCGCACGGGCACACCTCGTGCATCATGCTGCCGGCTGTGATGCGCTGGAACAAGCCGGTCAACGCCGAGCGCCAGGCGCTGGTCGCCGCCGCGATGGGCCATCCCGGCGAGGACGCCGGCGATGTGCTCGACGCGTTCATCGCCGCTCTCGGCATGCCGCGCAACCTCGCGGCGGTGCGGATCGGGCCGGAGAGCTTCGTGCGGCTCGCCGAAGGGGCGATGCACACGCCGTGGGTCCCGCGCAACCCGCGGCCGATCGTCGGGCCTGCGCAGCTGCAGGAAATCCTCGAGCTCGCCGCGTGACTGCAGTGCATTAAATCAGCTCAGTCGCGGCAGACAGCCCGAAATTTAAGCACTCGGCTGGCGCTCTCGTCGGAACCGTGTTACAAAACCGCGCTGGCGCGGAAAATGCTTCCTTGCAGCTGCTGGTCGATCTTTCGAGCAGGCAGATGAACCCCTCGGTCCTCGACGGTTACGATCCGCAAGGCTTCTATTGCGAGATGCTGCAAGGCGCGGCGAGCCGGGTGGTCAGGGAACGCCTTTCCGGCCTGTCGATCGCGGCGCTGAAGCAGCGCGCGGGCAATGCCAACGCCGAGCTATACAATCTCGGGATCACCTTTACCGTTTATTCGGACGCCAAGACAATCGATCGGATCCTGCCGTTCGATGTGATCCCGCGAATCCTGTCGGGCGAGGAATGGCAGCATCTCGAGAGCGGCATCACGCAGCGGATCACCGCGATCAACTTGCTGCTCGACGACATCTACCATAAGCAGCATGTCCTGCGCGACGGCATCGTCCCGCCGGAGCTGATCCTCGGCAACCGCAACTATCGCCCGGCGATGCGCGGCATCGATCTGCCGCACAAGACCTACGTCAACATCTGCGGCACCGATATCGTGCGGGACGAGCGGGGCACGTTTCTCGTTCTCGAGGACAATGCGCGGACGCCCTCCGGGGTAAGCTATGTCGTCGAAAACCGTCATATGATGCTGCGCGCCTTTCCTGATCTGCTGGACGAGATCGGCTTGCGTCCGATCGAGAACTACGGCGCGAGACTCATCTCCGCGCTGCAGGAGGTGGCGCCCGCAGGAAGCGGCGATCCGCGCGTCGTCCTGCTATCCCCCGGCACCTACAATTCGGCCTATTTCGAACACGTGTTCCTCGCGCGCGAGATGGGCGTGCCATTGGTCGAGGGGCGGGATCTCTTGGTCGAGGACGACCGCGTCTTCATGCGGACCACCCGCGGCCGGTCGCGGGTCGACGTGATCTACCGTCGGATCGACGACGATTTTCTCGATCCCGAGGCCTTCCTGCCCGGAAGCATGCTTGGCGTGCCGGGGCTGATGCGAGCCTATCGGGCAGGAAATGTGTCGCTCGCCAATGCTGTCGGCACCGGCGTCGCCGACGACAAGGCGGTTTACGCCTACATGCCGCGTATTATCCGCTACTACCTCGCGCAGGAACCAATACTGCAGAATGTCGAGACCCACATCTGCCGTGAACCGGCGGCGCTGCGCTACACGCTCGATAATCTGGCCGGTTTGGTGGTGAAGCCGGTCGGCGAGGCCGGCGGCTACGGTATCACTGTTGGTCCCAAGGCGAGCCGGGAAGAGCTCGAGGAATGCCGCGCGAAGCTCATTGCAGACCCGGCGAACTACATCAGCCAGCCCTGCGTCAAGCTGTCTGTCGCGCCCACTCTCGTCGACGGCCAGGTCGAGCCTCGGCACGTCGATCTGCGGCCGTTTGCGGTCACCGGATCGAGCACTTGGATCTTGCCCGGCGGGTTGACCCGGGTGGCGCTGCGCCGCGGCTCGCTGGTGGTAAACTCGTCCCAGGGCGGCGGCTCCAAGGATACCTGGGTCGTTGCCTGACGTCCTCCTCGCCCGCTATGCGGATTGCATCTTTTGGCTGGCGCGTTACGTCGAGCGTGCCGAGAACCTCGCCCGGATTCTCGACGTCAACGAGACCTTCTCGCGCGACAGCCGCGGCGGTCAGAACTGGCGGTCGATCGTTCAGCTGAATTCGGATGAGGAGCGTTTTTTCGCCAGTCACGAAGCGGCCGCCGCGCACAGCGTCGTGAACTTCTATGTCATCGACGGCGACAATCCGACCTCGATCGTCAGCACAATCCGCTATGCGCGCGAGAACGCTCGGACATTGCGGCCGTTGATCTCCACCGAGATGTGGGTTCAGCTCAACGTCTTCTATAATCGCCTCACGGAATTGAGCACGGAAGATCTTGCACCCGGCAATCTGGCGGCATTGTTCGCGATGATAAAGGAAGCCTGCCAGACCCATACCGGCATTACGGAAGGGACGTTCTTCCGCGACCAGGGCTGGTACTTCTACCAGATCGGCCGTTACATCGAGCGGGCCGACCAGACGACGCGCCTTCTCGACATCAAATATCATCTTCTGCTGCCGAGCCTCTATGATGTCGGCTCGCCGGTCGATGTCAGCCAATGGAATGCGCTATTGCGCTCGGCAGCCGGATATCACGCGTACCGGAGATTGCATGCCGCCAGCACGACGCCGGCGCGGGTGGCGGGCTTTATGCTGTTGAACAACGCGTTTCCGCGCTCCGTCCATCACTGCGTGCGCGAGGTTGGCCGGCTGCTCGGCGAGGTCAAATCGCACCATGGGCTGCGCCACGGCAACGACGCGGCCGAGGAGCTCGACCGGCTGCAGGCAGTGCTGGGCACGTTCGAGATATCGTCGATATTGCGCAGCGGGCTCCACGAGTTTCTCGAACTCGATCCAGCGGCAGCTGATGGCGGTGACGCGTGAACTCTCGATCGCATTCTTCGGCTACACGTCCGAGGCGTCTCAAGCGCAGACGGCGAGCTCGCAATAGGCAGACCCATGCCCGTCCTTACCGTTAAGCACCTCACCACTTATCGCTACAAGCAACCCGTCGCATTCGGCGAGCACCGAATGATGCTGCGGCCGCGCGACTATTACGACCAGAAATTGCTCGAGGCTAAGCTGGTGATCGCTCCGGAACCCACGGATATCCGATGGGTCCACGACGTGTTCGGCAACTGCGTCGCCGTTGCACGGTTCAGCGGGCGAGCCCAGGAGCTGCGCTTCGAGAGCGTGATTCGTCTTGAGCAGTCACCGACCGAAGTCCTCGACTTTCAGATCGAGGAATATGCGAGACGATACCCTTTCACCTACGGCGCCGACGAAATGCCCGATTTGTTGCGGGCCATGGAACGGCAATATCTCGATCCCGAGCACGAAGTCGACCAGTGGGCGCGGCAGTTCTTGCGCCATGACGGCCGCACCGAAACGACGGAACTGCTTGCGGCGATGACCCATGCGATCAGACAGAACCTGACATATGTCAGGCGTGAGGAAAGCGGTGTCCAGGACCCGGTCAGGACCTTGCGGCTGGGCAGCGGCAGCTGCCGCGATTTCACCGTGCTGATGATGGAAGCCGTGCGCTCCCTCGGGCTCGCCGCGCATTTCGTATCCGGCTATCTCTATGTTCACGAAGGCCGGGTTCACGGAGGCCGGCGGGTTGGCGGCGGCGCCACCCATGCCTGGCTGCGCGTTTACCTGCCGGGAGCCGGTTGGGTCGAGTTCGACCCGACGAACGGCATCGTCGGCAACCACGATCTGATCCGCGTGGCCGTGGCCCGCGATCCGCGGCAGGCGGTGCCGGTCTCCGGCACCTGGACCGGCTTTCCGTCGGATTCGCTGGGTATGACGGTGGAGGTCGAGGTGACCGCCGAGACAACGCCCGGCGAGAACCGGAAAACGGCGGGCGGGTCACGCGCCGCCGGAGCCGCAGGCTAGCGCTGGGCAACGGCTGCAGCGACAACCCGCGATACGCAAGAACTCCGGCGCGGGTCTTAGCGGCCGGTAGGTGTCGACGCCGAGCCTGGTCCATGTCCGGAGCATGCCGGGCTTGCGCCGGCCCGAAATTCCGGGCGATACGCCTCAGCGGCGTGCAACGTCCCCTTGCACCCACGCCGGGCAAGTCCCAATAGCACCGCCGGGATCGAGCCAGACCGATGGCCGTTAACGTAGCGGAAAAGGTCGTGTTGGTGCGTGCACCTTCTGGAGCTACGCGGAGAACGCAAATGGTGCAACGAAGAACAGCGGCGGGGCCGGCCCGGGAGACCGTCGCGCCGCCGGATAAAATTCCGATCGTGCTCATGGTCAACGGCATCGAGACGCGGCTCGACGTCGCACCATGGACGACCTTGCTCGACGTGTTGCGCGAGCATCTCGACCTGACCGGCACCAAGAAGGGCTGCGATCACGGCCAATGCGGCGCGTGTACCGTACTGGTGGACGGGCGGCGGATCAATTCCTGCCTCACGCTCGCGGTGATGAAGGTCGGCACCAAAGTGACCACCATCGAGGGCCTGGCGTCGAATGGCGCGCTGCATGCGTTGCAGCAAGCGTTTATCGACCATGACGCGTTTCAGTGCGGCTACTGCACGCCGGGACAGATCTGCTCGGCTGCGGGCCTCATCGCCGAGGGCAAGGCGACGAGTGCCGACGAGATCCGCGAACTGATGAGCGGCAATATCTGCCGCTGCGGCGCGTATCCCAACATTGTCGCTGCGATCCAGCAGGCGATGGGGCAATCATGATCAATTTCCAGTACGCCCGGGCCGGTGACGTCGCTGACGCGGTGCGCCAGATTGCCGCCGATCCGAAGGCCAAATTCATCGCCGGCGGCACCAACCTGATCGACCTGATGAAGGAGGATGTCGAGCGCCCCTCGCGTCTCATCGACATCTCGCGATTGCCGCTCAAGAGCGTCGAGGAGACGGCGGAGGGGGGATTGCGGATCGGTGCGCTCGTGCCGAATTCCGACCTCGCCTATCATCCGCTGATCGCGCAACACTATCCCATGCTCGCGAACGCGATCCTCGCGGGCGCGTCGGCGCAGCTGCGCAACATGGCGTCGACCGGCGGCAATCTTCTGCAACGCACCCGCTGCTATTACTTTTACGATACCGCGACCCCTTGCAATAAACGCGAGCCCGGCAGCGGCTGCTCCGCGATCGGGGGCCTCAACCGCATGCACGCGATCCTCGGCACGAGCGAGGCCTGCATTGCGACACATCCCTCCGACATGTGCGTGGCGCTGGTCGCGCTCGACGCGACGGTCCATGTGGCCGGGCCGGCGGGGGCGCGGGCGATTGCCTTTGCCGATTTCCACCGACTGCCGGGGGACACGCCGCAGCGTGACACGAACCTGCAGGCGAACGAGATCGTCACCGCGGTCGAGCTCCCGGCGCAGGGCTTCGCAGCAAATTACACCTACCTGAAAATTCGCGACCGCCTCTCCTATGCGTTCGCACTCGTGTCTGTCGCGGCGGCGCTGGAGCTTGAAGGAGACATGATCAAGGAGGCACGTCTGGCGCTCGGCGGGGTCGCGCACAAGCCGTGGCGCGATCCGTCAGCCGAAGCCGCACTGCGGGGTCAGGCCGCCAGTCAGCCGACGTACACCCGCGCTGCGGAGCTCTTGCTGCACGATGCCAAGGGTTTCGAGCACAACGCCTTCAAAATCGATCTCGCTCGCCGCGCCATCGTCCGCGCGCTGACGCAGGCGGCCGCCGGCACCCCGCAGTCGCAGTCCAACAAGAAAATCCGGTGAGCAAGAGGAGCCCATGACTTACATCGGCACCGCCACATCCCGCGTCGATGGCCGGGCCAAGGTCACCGGTGCGGCCAAATACGCCGGCGAGTTCAATACGGCCGGCCTCGCGCATGCCAGCGTGGTTACCTCCACAATTGCCAAGGGCCGGATCGCGCGCATCGACGCGAGCAAAGCGCTTTCCGTTGCAGGCGTGTTCGACGTGCTCACGCATCAGAATCGCCCATCCATGGCAAGTGAGGACAGCGCCTACAAGGACGAGGTAGCTCCCGAAGGGACGCCGTACCGGCCGCTTTACGACGACAGGATTCTGTTCAGCGGCCAGCCGGTCGCGCTGGTCGTCGCCGCAGAATCAGAGATCGCTCGCTTCACCGCGTCGCTGGTCCGAGTCGAATACGAAAAGGAAGCGCATGTCACGGATTTGCGTCGTCAACGCGACAACGCCGTCGCATTGGAGCCGGCGGAGAACCCCTTCGCCCCGCCAAAGCCGCGCGGCACCGCCGAGCAGGCGCTTGCCGCAGCCGCGGTGCGCCACCGAGGCGAATATTATGTCCCGATCGAGCACCACAACCCGATGGAACTTTACGCCTCGACCGTGATCTTCGAGGGGGACGGCAAGCTGACCATCTATGACAAGACCCAGGGCGTGCAGAACGTGCGGCGCTATGTCTGTAGCGTGCTGGGCATGGAACCGATGGATGTGCGCATCATGTCGCCCTTTGTCGGCGGCGCTTTCGGTTCAGGACTGCGCCCGCAATATAACGTGGTCTTGGCGGCGCTCGCGGCGCGCGCGCTGCAGCGCTCGGTGCGGCTCGTCCTTACCCGCCAGCAGATGTATGTGCTTGGCTACCGGCCCGCGATGATTCAGCAGATCGAGCTGGGCTCAAACACTAGCGGAAGGCTCGACGCGATCACGCACGAAGCAGTCACGGTGACATCGCAATTCGAGGACTTCCATCGCCAAGAAACCGGCTGGTCCGGCCTGCTCTACAAGAGCGCCCATGCGAAATACATGCACAAGCTCGCGCGGCTCGACCTCGCTACGCCGTGCGACATGCGCGCCCCCAGCGCGGCGCCTGGTGTCTATGCGCTCGAAAGCGCGATGGACGAACTCGCGGCCGCCCTCAAGTTCGATCCGCTCGAGTTTCGACTACGGTGTTATTCGGAGCGCGACCAGCACAGCGGCCGGCAATACAGCAGCAAGAGTCTGCGGGAATGCTACCGAGAGGGCGCGGCAGCGTTCGGTTGGGACAAGCGCACCCCCGAACCGCGCTCGATGCGCGATGGCACCGAGCTCGTCGGCTGGGGCATGGCGACCGGCGTCTGGGAAGCGCTGCAGGTGCCGATCGCGGTGCGCATTGTGCTCACCGCCAACGGTCATGCCGAGGTTTCCTGCGCAACCTCCGACATCGGCACCGGCACCTACACCATCATGGCGCAGGTCGCGGCCGACATGCTGGGGCTGCCGCTCGACAATATCACGATCAAGCTCGGCGACTCGACACTGCCGCAATCACCGGTCGAAGGCGGATCATGGATCGCGGCCTCGGTGTCGAATGGGATCGTGACGACATCGAACGCGGTCGGTAGGGAACTCTTGCGTCTGGCAAAGCAGATACCGAATTCGCCGCTTGCGGCCGCCATGTCTGACGAGGTCACGCTTGCGGACGGGAAGCTCGTCAACAAGCGTGATGCTTCGCGTGCGGTGTCGATCGCAGATGCCATGCGGCATGGCGGGCTGGACCGCATCGAGCAGGAGAAAATCACCACCTTCGACGATGACGGGTCACATGCGCACAACACGCACTCGGCGGTCTTCGCCGAAGTAAAGGTGGACGAGCAGCTCGGCGTCATCCGCGTCACGCGCGTCGTCAGCGCGGTCGCGGCCGGCCGCATTCTTAACACGAAGACCGCGCGCAGCCAGATCATCGGCGGCGTTGTGTGGGGCATCGGCATGGCGTTGCACGAGGAGACGCTCGTCGATCACCAATTCGGCCGCATCATGAATGCGAACATTGCCGAATATCATGTGCCGGTGAACGCCGACGTCCATGAGATCGACGTCATCTTCGTCGACGAGCCGGACGACATCGTCAATCCGCTCGGCATCAAGGGGCTGGGCGAGATCGGCATCGTCGGCGTCGCGGCGGCCATCGCCAATGCGATCTATCACGCGACCGGCAAGCGCGTGCGCGACCTGCCGATTACTCTCGACAAGCTGATCAGGGCGACAAGCTGATGCGCGATTGACGCGTGCGGCGCGCCGCTCTCCCAGACGCGGGAGAGCGGGAGCCGCAGGCAGGGCGGGGTAGCGGGGTAGGCTAGGCTCGATGGGCTTGGTAGTAGGTGTTGCGCAGCACACGGCCCGGAAGTGCGCCCGTGTGCTTGCCGCCCTCCATCAGGACTTCGCCGTTGACCACGGTCGCCATGATGCCCTGGGCCGGCTCTTTGATCCGCTTGGCGCCGGTCGGGAAGTCGTGCAATACCTCGAGCGGAAGCGGCTTCACGGTATCCGGATCGAAGATCACGATGTCGGCGACCATGCCCGGGCGCAAGAGGCCACGGTCGTAAAGGCCGAAAATCGAGGCTGATTCGAAGGTAAGCCGCCGCACTGCTTGTTCCAACGACATGATCTCCTTTTCGCGCACCCACTCCGAGAGCAGCCGGGTCGAGAAGCCGAAGCCGCTTTGGAACTGCACATGCGCCCCGCCGTCCGACAAGCCGATGATCGCGTTCGGGTAGTTGAGAATCTGCGCGACGGCCTTGTCGTCGACGTTGTTCTCGCCGTGCAGCCACTCGGTGTCGAGGTTTTCTTCGATCGCCAAATCGAGGAAGCAGTCGATGATGCCCTTGCCCTGCATCCGGGCGATCTGCCCCAGGGTCTTGCCCTCGAACTGCTTATTCTTTGGCAGGACCGCGGTCTGCAGGACCATGTAGTCCCACCAGGTGCTGCAGATGCCGATCGCCGGCCCGTTCTTGAATTCGACCGCCTCCTCGTGGAGCTTCTTGCGCACCTCGGGGTCGGCATAGGCTTTCAGCATCTCCTCGGGCGAGGACAGGCAGATGGGGTGCCATACCGGCAGACCGCGGAAGGTCTGCGTGTTGCGCATCGTGAAGTAGTCGGTGATGCGGTTCGGTGTGCACATCGGGAAGGCGCGGATGCCCTTCGCGGTTGTCGCATCGACCTGGGCCATCTGCTTCTGCCACTGGCCGGGCCGACGCATCGTTTGGCCGAGATTGTTGTAAACGACGGCGCGGCCGGTCGCCTCGCTGAGTCGGCTCATCAGCGCGTCCTTCATTTCGGCGCCGTTGCCGCCGCCGGATTGGATAAGACCGGTGCCGAGGTCGCGCAATACGTCGCCGAGAGCAAAGATCTCCTTCTCGTCCGCCCAGATCGCCGGGATGTGCACGCCCTGCGGGTCGAAATGGCCCTGGTTGCGCGAGACCGAGAGCCCGAGCGCTCCGGCCTTCATGCCGTCGCGAACGAGACCCTGCATCTCTTTGATTTCGTCGTCGGTGGCGGTGCGCTTCTGGCAATCGTCGCCCATCACGTAATAGCGGACCGCTGTGTGCCCAATCAGGTTGCCGACATTGACCCCGAGATGGTGATCCATCTGGTCGAGATATTCGGGGAAGGTCTCCCAGGTAAATTCGAGGGTATCGAGCACCTCCATCGGGATGGCCTCGACATAGGAGAGGAATTCCGACAGCCGCCGCTCCGATCCCTTGCGCACCGGCGCCAGTGACAGCGAGCAATTGCCGAAGATTACCGACGTGGCGCCGTGGTCACAGGAAAACGAGCACAGCGGGTCCCAGGTGACCTGCGCATCGTAATGGCAGTGGTTGTCGATGAACCCGGGCGCGACGACCCGGCCCTCGGCGTCGATCGTCCGCGTGGCGGGCCCGCTCAATTTCCCGATCTCGGCGATTTTGCCGTCCTTGACCCCGACATCGCCGCGGAAAGCCGGCATTCCCGACCCGTCGACGATGCGCCCGTTCTTGATCAGCAGATCGTACGCCATCACTACCCCTTTCTTTGATCGTTCCAAGGAACTGTAGCACGCGGAGTGGGTCGAACCCGCCTCGCGAAATCGACGGCATGGTCTTCCTCACCCGCATGGCTGGATTGCGGTGGGGCCAGCCGTTGCCTCCCGCGATGTGCCGAGCCACAATTCGTCGAATGAAGGCGAGGGAGGAAAACCGATGACGCAAACGGCTGACCGTCGACAAGCGCTGTCGCGGCGCGCGCTCTTGGGCGGGACGGCCGGCGCCGCAGCGTTGGGGCCCGGCATCGCACGGGCGCAGCAAAACGCCAATTTGGGTACGCCGGAGACAGTCATTTCAAGTCCGCCGCGTGACTTCACGTCTGGACATCCCTCGATCTATCCGGACCCCGATGTAATCGTCGTCGATCCGTCCTTTCTCCCGTTGCGGCGGAACCAAGGCGCGATTTACCGGGTGTGGACCGGCGCTCTATGGGCCGAGGGGCCGGCGTGGTCCAACCAAGGCCATTATGTCGTCTTCAGCGACGTCTCGGGGAATGTGCAGTACCGCTATATCTGGGATGACGGTCGGGTCACGGTATTCCGCCGTCCCTCCTATAACAGCAACGGTAATTCCTTCGATTTCCAAGGGCGCCAGCTCTCTTGCGAGCATTTCAACCGCCGCGTTGTTCGCTGGGAGCATGACGGCACGATGACGGTAATCGCCGATTCCTATGACGGGAAGCCGCTGAACTCCCCGAACGATATCGTGCCGCATCCGGACGGCAGCATCTGGTTCACCGACCCGCCCTATGGCGGCTCGCTCGCCGAAGGTCACCCGGACGACCCCGGCGGCCCGGGCAACCCGCAGGGAATCTTCAATGCGCGCATTGGCGCCGAGAACGCCGGGGCGATCGGCGGGCGCAAACGGGAATTGTCGACCAATGTCTATCGCTGGGACCCGAGCGGCAGGCTCGAGGTCGTGATTACCGAAGACCAGCTGGCCGATCCGAACGGCATCTGTTTTTCACCCGATTACAAGACGCTCTACGTGATCAGCACCGGCAAGGGTCCGGGCGACGTCGGGCCGGGCGGCACCCGCTCGATCTATGCTTTCGACGCGCAGGGCGCCAAAGTCGCCAACATGCGCCTTTTTACCGATATGATGGTGGACGGCGTCAAATGCGGGCCGGACGGCATGCGCGCCGACGTCACCGGCAATCTGTGGTGCAGCTCCAACGCGCCGCTCGGTTACGCCGGTGTGCTGGTGTTCAACCCTGCAGGCAAGCTGATCGGCCGCGTTCGACTGCCCGAAGTGTGCGCCAATCTCTGCTTTGGGGGACCCAAGCGCGACCGCCTGTTTATGGCCGCGAGTCAGTCGCTCTACATGCTCCAGGTCGCGACTCAAGGCGCCGCTCCCGGGTGATGCGAGCCTTGAACCGCCATCGTGTCCCTGCATGCCGGGGCCGACCACGAAGGGAATCTCACATGCTGTTGCACTTTACAGCCGTCGGGTTATTGGGTTTTGCGACGATTGCGGCGGGTCCTCAGATCGCCGCGGCCGGGATGCCGCCGGAAGTTTTGCTGGTGCAGGCCCAGCCCCCGGCACAGCCGCAAAATGTCGAGGCGAATATCACGAGCCTGCATCAGAGGCTGCAGATCACGCCGGCGCAGGAAGCCCAGTTCAACGCGGTCGCGAATATCATGCGGCAGAATGCCCGGGCGGAGGCAAGCGCGCCGCAGTCGCCGCCCGCGAACGCCAGCGCGGTCGACCATCTGCGCGCCGAGATTCAGTACGACGAGGTGGAGCTCGCCGGAATGAAAAGATTTCTGCCGGCGCTGGAAGCGCTGTACGCGACCTTTTCGCCGGCGCAAAGGCAAACCGCCGACGCGATCTTTCGCCAGGGTCCTGGAGGATGACGTAGAACGCTCGGGCATAGCCGGACCGCGCCGTCCCGTGCACTATGGCGGCGATCCGAATCGCAAGGGGTAAGGGCGGTATGTTTGACCTGATTGTCACTGGCGGCAAAGCGGTGGTGCCGAGCGGTAGCGCGGACTCGGCCGATATCGGCGTCAGCGGCGGCAAGATCGCCGCGATTGGTGGGCCGGGGAGCCTCGCGGGCACCGGGGCCGCGCGGATTGTCGACGCGACCGGGCAGATCGTGATGCCCGGAGGGGTCGACCCACACATCCATTGCAGCTCGCCGATCCCCTTCCCCGGCCGCAACGAGGATCTCCTGAGCGCGCCGCCGGAGCAGGTCAGCCGCGCCGCTCTCCATGGCGGCACGACCACCCTGCTCGATTTCGCGCCCTGTCCCGCGGACCAGCCACTGCAGCAATCGATCGAGCTGCGCAAGCGCGAATGGGCGGGCGCCTGCTACTGCGATTACGGTTTTCACCTACTATTGCACGGCAAATTGTCACAAGGCGTGCTCGACCCGCTGCCCGAGGCGATCCAAGACGGCCACGCCTCGGTCAAGATGTTCACGACCGACATCCGGCCGAACCGGCAAGGCCGGATGGTGCAGTTCGGCGATATTTGGGAGGTCTTAAAGATCCTCGGCGCCGCCGGCGGCCTCGCCGCGATCCACGCCGAAGACAACGACATCGTCATGCACATGTATGAAAAGCTGATCCGCGAAGACCGCGTCAGCTTCGAGAACATGGCCGAAGTGCACAACACTTTGTCGGAGGATCTCTCGTTCAACCGGGTGATCCGGCTGGCCGAGAATGTCGAGGGCGCCGCGCTCTACATGGTGCATGTTTCGGCCGCGACCGGGGTGGCGGCAATCGCCGCTTCACGGGCGCAGGGATATCCGATGTACGGCGAGACTTTGCACCAATACTTGCTCTACACCGCCGAGGACTACAAACGTCCGGGCGGACAGATGTTTCACACCTACCCGTCGCTGAAATTCGCCAAGGACCAGGAGGCATTGTGGGCGGCGACCAATCACGGCGCGATCCAGGCCGTCGCAACCGACGAGGTCTGCTGCCCGTTGAAGGTAAAATTGCAGGGACGGCGCATCGACGACACGACAGGCGGCAATTCCGGCGTCGAGCCGCGGCTTTCATTGATGTACACGCACATGGTCGAGAAGCGCGGTTACAGTCTTGCCGATTTTGTCGCCCTCACCTCCACGAATGCGGCGCGCATCATGGGCCTCTACCCGCGCAAAGGCGCGCTGGCGGTCGGCTCGGACGCCGACATCGCCTTGCTCGATCCGCGCTCCCGGCGCGTAATCCGCAAGGAGGATCTACACGAGACCGATTACACGCCCTGGGAAGGCCACGAAGTCGCCGCCTGGCCGAGCATGACGATCCTGCGCGGCAAAATCGTCGTCGAGAACGGCCAATTCCACGCCAGTCTCAGCGACGGCCAGTTCCTGCAGCGCAAGATCCCTGACGAAATCCGCTCCCGCCCTGCTGTTTGAACCCGGTCCGCGTCAAACTCAGCCGTAGGCCCCACAGGTCGGGCAGTCGGGGTCCTTGTTGATGCGGATCGAATGGAAGCGGGCGCGCAGCGCGTCATAAAGGAGGAGGGTGCCGTCGAGGCTGTCGCCGAGTTGCAGCAGTTCCTTCAGCACCTCGACGGCCTGCAGGGTGCCGAGCACGCCGGCGACGGCGCCGAGAATGCCGGCGGTCTCGCAGCGCGGCACGAGGTCGGGCGGCGGCGGGTCGCGGAACAGGCAGCGGTAGCAGGGGTGGCCCGGGCCGAGATACGGCCTGAACGTCGAGAGCTGGCCCTCGAACGGGGACAGCGCCGCCGCGACCAGAGGCTTTTCGAGCCGGCAGCAAAGATCCGTCAGCAGGTACCGCGTCTCGAAATTGTCGCTGCCGTCGGCGACGAGGTCGTAGTCGCGGATCATTGCCTCGGCATTGTCCGGCCCGAGCCGCAGCGGGTGGGTTTCGACCTGCACGCCGGGGTTGACCGCGGCGAGCGTGTTTCGGGCGCTGTCGACCTTGAGCGCGCCGATACGGTCGGTGGCATGCACGATCTGCCGTTGCAAATTGGTCAGGTCGACGCGGTCGGCATCGGTAATTCCGAGGGTTCCGACTCCGGCGGCGGCGAGATAGAGCAGCAACGGCGAGCCGAGGCCGCCGGCGCCGACCACGAGGACTCGCGAGGACAGCAGCCTGACCTGCCCTTCCTCGCCGACCTCGTCGAGGATCAGATGGCGGGCGTAGCGCTGAAACTGCTCCTCGGTAAGCTCCATCGGGTGTCTCAGATACCGTCGAACAGAGCGGTCGAAAGGTAACGCTCGGCAAAATCGGGCAACACCACGACGATCGTCTTACCCGCCATGTCGGGCCGCGCGCCGACCTCAAGTGCGGCGGCGAGCGCCGCCCCGGACGAGATCCCGACTGCGAGACCCTCGAGCCGGGCCGCGTCCCGCGCGCAGTTGATTGCGGTGTCGTTGCCGATCCGGATGATCTCGTCGATTAGGCTGGTGTCGAGAATATCGGGGATGAAACCGGCGCCGATCCCCTGGATTCTGTGGGAGCCCGGGGGTCCGCCCGACAGCACCGCGCTGTCCTCGGGCTCGACCGCGATCATCTTGAGACCGGGCTTGCGCGGCTTCAGAACGGAGCCGACGCCGGTCAGGGTACCGCCGGTCCCGACCCCGCTGACCACCACGTCGACCTTGCCGCCGGTGTCCTTCCAGATTTCCTCGGCCGTGGTGCGGCGGTGGATTTCCGGGTTCGCGGGGTTCTGGAACTGCTGCGGAATGAACGCGTCCGGCAACGATCCGACGATTTCTTCGGCCTTGGCGATGGCACCGCGCATCCCTTGCGCGGCCGGGGTAAGCTCGAGCTCGGAGCCGAGCAACAGCAGCATCTTGCGGCGTTCGACCGACATGCTCTCCGGCATCGTCAAAATGAGCCGATAGCCTTTCGCAGCGCACACGAAGGCGAGCGCGATCCCGGTGTTGCCGGAGGTCGGCTCGACGAGCACGGTGCCGGGCTTGATCCGGCCAGCAGCCTCGGCGGCGGCTATCATCGAGACCCCGATGCGGTCCTTGACCGAGTCAAACGGGTTGAAGAACTCGCACTTCGCCAGAATGTCGGCCTTGGCCCCGGCATTTTGAGCGAGGCGGTGGATACGGACGAGCGGCGTAGCCCCGATCGTGTCGGCGATGCTGTCATAGACCCGGCCGCGAAATTCGGCGCTCTGCTCCCTGGTGCTGGTCGCGGTATCCATCAGCCCTTGCCCTTTGCTGGTTCGATGGTGATGTCGGCAGATTGTGGCAATTTCAGTTCGCCTACTCAAATCTCGAAATCGGTGTACTCGGTGGTTCGGCCGGCGATGCCGGCCCGGTGCGCGCGACCGCAAAGATCGTCGAGGGTCAGCGAGTCGAGCCGTTTCATCATTTCCTCCTGGAGATCGAGCCACAGCGGGCGCACGATCTGATGGCCAAGAGCGCTGCCGGCCGGGTCGGCGATCGGATCCTCAGCGGTCTCGAGCCCCTGCAACGTGCGCACGATGTCGCCGAGGCTGATGCGCCGCCGCTCGCGGGCGAGGCGATAGCCGCCGCTGGGGCCCCGGATCCCGAGAAGGATCTTGTGCCGGACCAGCTCCTGCAGCACCGGCTCCAGGTAGCGGCGCGGAATTCCCTGGCGCTCGGTAATCTCGGATGAACGCACCGGCGCGTGACCGCCATTGTAGGCGATGTCGAGCACCGCCTCGATGGCGAAAAGCAGTTTCTTGGTTAATCGAATCATATTTTCCCGAGCCGCCACCCCGTTGTTCCGGGTCTTGTTGGAGGATTGTCACCCCGGAAGCTGATCGGGACAAGCGGCCTCGACACCGGTCGAGCCGAACCCGGCGTCCTGTCGGCCGCCGTCCCCGGAAAATGCCGGCACTATCAAGAAGTCCGGCCTCGAAACGCGGGTAAAGACCAGCTGGGCGATGCGGTCTCCCGGCAGGATCTCGATACTGTCGCCGCTCTGCGCAGGATTGCGGTTCCACGCCGAAATGAGGCAGGGTCCCTCGTAATCGGCGTCGATCACGCCGACCGTGTTGCCGAGAACCAGCCCCCGCTTGTGGCCGAGGCCGGAACGAGGCAGCACCAGCGCGCACCATTCGGGGTCGCCGATGCGAAAGGCGATGCCGGCGGAGATCAGGGCGGCGGGTGCTTGGGGCGGCAAGACAAGCGGACCGTCGACACAGGCGTGGAGGTCGAGCCCCGCCGCGAGGCGCGACCCCCGGCTCGGAAATCCCCAACCGGGCAGTCGCGGGTCAAGGACTTTCAGCTCGATCTTCACGGTGTCACGCCCGCTGACGCCCGAGCGATCCGGCTACGCGATCAGCTAGGCGAGCGGCGACCTCTCGCTTTGTCATGAGGGGCCAGTCTTCGACACCCCCCGACTTCACTAGGTGGATCGTGTTGCGGTCACCGCCAAAGGTGTCTGTTCCCGGCGAGACGTCATTGGCGAGAATCCAGTCGCAGCGCTTGCGTTGCAGCTTGAGGCGGGCGTTCTCGACGACGTCGTCGGTCTCCGCCGCAAACCCGATGACGAGAGCGGGCCGATCGTTGCCGCGGTGCGCGATGCGGGACAAGATGTCCGGGTTCTCGGCAAGCCGAAGCACCGGCGGGCCGCCCCCGTCTTTTTTCAGCTTGTGGAGGGCGGCGCTCTCGATCCGCCAGTCGGCGACGGCCGCCGCCATCACCGCCACGTCGACCGGGAGCGCGGCTTCGCAGGCGGCGAGCATTTCCGCCGCGGTCTCGACCGGCACGAGCTTGACCCCGGCCGGCGAGGGCTCCTGCGTCGGTCCGGAAACGAGCACCGTCTCGGCGCCGAGCGCGGCCAAAGCTGCGGCGATCGCATGGCCCTGCTTGCCCGAGGAATGGTTCGAGATGTAGCGCACCGGATCGATCGGCTCGCGGGTCGGTCCGCTGGTGACCAGCGCCCGCTTTCCGGCTAACCTTTTATCGCCAGCCAGCACATGCTCGATTGCGGCGATGATCTCAAACGGCTCGGACATGCGGCCCGACCCGACCTCGCCGCAGGCGAGCTCACCCGAACCTGGGCCGACGCGTACCACGCCGCGCGCGTCGAGCTTGACCAGGTTCGCTTGGGTCGCCGGATGCTCCCACATCATCAAATTCATCGTTGGGGCGATCAGCACCGGCTTGTCGGAGGCGAGGAGAGCGGTCGTCGCGAGATCATCGGCGAGCCCCGCCGCCATACGTGCGATCAGATCGGCACTCGCCGGCGCCACGACCACGAGGTCGGCCTCGCGCGACAGTCGGATATGCCCCATCTCGCTCTCGTCAGTGAGCGACCAGAGGTTGTCGTAGACTTTGTCCTCGCTCAGCGAGGCAACCGAAAGCGGCGTCACAAAGTGCTTCGCCGCTGCGGTCATGATGCAGCGAACTGCGGCGCCGCGCTCGCGCAGCCGGCGGATCAAATCGAGGCTCTTATAGGCGGCAATACCACCGGAAATGATTAGCAGAATGCGCCGGTCCTGAAGCAAGTCGGCCCTCCGATCCTGTCAACTGAAGTCAATATGCTACTGCCCGGTGGCGAGGGCGAGAGCTATCGTTATCGCCCGAGTAGGAGCGCGAGGGCGATCCCAGCTAAAGCCAACGCTGTGATCCACAGTGGCACTATTACGATTGTCAGATGCCGGGCACGATGGGCGGCCTGAATCGCCAAAGTTTCGGCGTGCATCACAATCCCTTCGCGCGACCAATCGGCAATCAGTGCATCGAGGCTGCGCACCAGCCGCGGGACGCGCTCGACAAGGTCGGCGATTGTTTCCAGTCCGAGCCGAACTCTTGCTTCGGGTCCACGATTGTTGCGCATCCACTCTTCAATCAGCGGTCGAGCAAGAGTCCAGATGTTGATCTCGGGATCGAGACGACGCCCCACGCCCTCGATGACGACCATGGTTTTCTGCAGCAGCAAGAGCTGCGGCTGCGTTTCCATGTCGAACTGCTCGGTGATCTCGAAGAGCTGCGCGAGCAAGCGGGCGACCGAGATCTCCTGCAGCGGTTTGCCGAGGATGGGTTCCCCAATCGACCGGCACGCTTGTGTGAAGGCGTCGATCGACCGGCTTGTCGGCACGTACCCCGCCGCGAAATGGACTTCCGCCACCCGGCGGTAATCTCCCGACAGAAAGCCGATCAGCATATCCGCGAGGTAGAACCGGGTATCACGATCAAGGCGCCCCATGATGCCGAAATCGACGACGGCGATCGCGCCATCGGCATCGACGAACATGTTTCCGGGATGCAGATCGGCGTGAAAAAAGCCATCGCGAAATACCTGGTTGAAGAAGGCTGCGGCGGCCTTGCGCAATAGATCTTCGATGGAATGCCCGGCAGCGAGGAGCGCCGGCTTGTCGTCGATGCGGATCCCGGTTATCCGCTCGAGCGTCAAGACGGTTCGGCCGGTGCGCAGCCAATCGACCCGAGGCACATGGAAGTTCGGGTCGCCGGCGAAATTCTCGGCGAGCTCTGCCGCCGCGGCGGCCTCCAGCCGCAGGTCCATTTCGAACCTGACCACGTCGGCGAGCGTCTGCACCACCTCGACGGGCTTCAGCCGTCGCAGCGCGGGCTGCAGCCGCTCACCCAAACCCGCGAGCCATAGAAACAGGTCGAGGTCGCGGGCAAACGCGGCGGCAATGCCAGGCCGCAGCACCTTGACGGCAACCTCGTGCCCCGCGGTAGTCCGAGCGAAATGGACCTGGGCGATGGAAGCGGCTGCTATCGCCGCCTCGTCAAAGGATGCGAACAGAGCGTCAAGCGAGCGGGTGAACTCCGCCTCGATCAGCGCCCGCGCCTCGGTACCGGGGAAAGGCGGGAGCTGGTCCTGCAGGCCGGTGAGATCGGTAGTGATCTCCTCGCCGAGGAGATCGGCGCGGGTGGACAGAAGCTGGCCGAGCTTTATAAAGCTCGGCCCCAATTCTTCGAACGCAGCGGCGAGCCGCTGACCCGGCCGCGGCAAGACCCGGCTGCGGCGGCGTGCAAACAAATGACCAAACCGCACAAAGGGCACTGCGGCAGGGACGGCCGTCAACGGAGATAGTGCGTCGTGCCGCGCGAGGGTAAGGCAGATCCGGACCAGCCGCACAAAATTGCGGGCGCCGCGCAGAAGCCCAAATCTGGGTCGGAGCGGGTCAGAGGCGCCAGGCAGAATGGAGCGCAGCGACGCCCCCCGTCAAATTGCGGAATTTGACCTGGTCGAGACCGGCTCCGGCGATCATATCGGCGAGCTCGCTCTGCCGCGGGAAGCGCCGGATGCTTTCGACGAGATAGGAATAAGCGTCACGGTCACCGGCGACGACTTGGCCTAGCAACGGCACGATCTGAAAGCTGTAGAGATCGTATAGCGGCTGGAGGATGGAGGTGATTTCGGGCGTGAATTCGAGGCAAAGAAAACGCCCGCCCGGCTTAAGCACGCGCCGCGCCTCCGCGAGCGCCCGATCGATGTTGGTGACATTGCGCAATCCGAAGCCGATCGTATAGAGATCGACGCTGCGGTGGGCCACAGGAAGCCGTTCAGCATCGGCGCATACCCATTCGATCCCGCCGAGAATTCCCTGATCGAGCGCACGGGCGCGGCCGATCTCGAGCATTGCTGCGCAGGCGTCACAGACGACGGCGCCTCCGTCCGCGGCCTCCCCCTTCCCCAGAAGGCGCGGCAAGGCGCGCAGGGTGATATCGCCGGTTCCGCCAGCCACATCCAGCAGACGCTGGCCGGGACGCGGCTTCAACGCGGCCACCATCTCGTTCTTCCACAGGCGGTGGATGCCGCCGCTCATCAAATCGTTCATCAGGTCGTAACGCTCGGCGACGCTATCGAAAATAGCGCGGACCAGCGATGCCTTCTGGCGCTCCGGCACCCGGCGGAAGCCGAAATCGGTGCGAGCGCTTGTGTCCTCGTCACTCATCGGGCAGGAACATACCCGCAGAGTGGCGCGCGCGCCACGATCCGCCAAATTCGAGCCGATGCATGAACTGCTTGTTGCACCTCCTCCGGCTTTGAAAACCGATGCCAGAACTCCCCGAGGTCGAGACCGTCCGGCGCGGTCTCGCACTGAAGATGAGCGGCCGCCGCATCCTGAAGGCGGAGCTGCGCCGGCCTGATCTGCGGCGGCCGTTTCCGCCGGCCCTTGCCGAGCGGCTCGACGGCGCGCGTATCGGCGCGCTCGGCCGGCGCGGGAAATACATCCTGATCGAGCTTGATTCGCACGGAGTGTTGCTGCTCCATCTCGGTATGTCCGGCCGGATTACGGCAAACGGGGCAGATCTGCCGGACGCACCGCACGACCATGTGGTGCTGAGGCTCGACGACGGTACCGTCATCCGGTTCAACGATCCTCGCCGTTTCGGGCTGATCGATTACGTGAAGCGCGGGGAGGAGAAACAGCACCCGTTATTGGCGGCGCTCGGTCCGGAGCCGCTCGAAGCCGAATTCAATGGTGCCTATCTCGCCGCCGCGCTCGCCGGCAAAATGACGCCGATCAAATCCGCGCTGCTCGATCAGCGGATCGTCGCCGGGCTCGGAAACATCTATGTCTGCGAGGCGCTCTTCCGATCGCGCGTCTCGCCGCGACGCATCGCCGCTTCGATCGGCCGGGGGCGCGCCGAGCGGCTGGTCAACGGGATCCGCGCGGTCCTAATTGAGGCGATCGAAGCCGGCGGGTCGTCCCTGCGCAATTACGTTCAAGCCGACGGGGAGCTCGGGTATTTCCAGCACCGCTGGGCAGTCTATGGCCATGAAGGCGATCCCTGCCCTGGCTGCGACTGCGGCGGCGCCGTGCGTCGGATCGTGCAGTCCGGCCGGTCGACCTTTTTCTGCGCGAAACGACAGCGTTAGAGAGGCAAAGGATGAGTGATCAACCCGGCTACCAGAACATTCTCGTCGAGCGACGCGGCGCGGTCGGCATCATCACGCTCAACCGACCGGCCGCGCTCAACGCGCTGAATGCGGCGCTGATTATCGAGCTCGCCGCGGCATTGGGCGAGCTCGAAGACGACGCGGCGATCGGCGCGATCGTGCTGACCGGAAACGAGAAGGCGTTCGCGGCCGGCGCGGACGTCAAGGAGATGGTGGCGAAGACCTATCCCGAGATCTATTGCGAGGATTTCATCACCCGCGGCTGGGAGCGGGCCGCGCAGTGCCGCAAGCCGGTCATTGCAGCGGTCGCCGGGTTTGCGCTCGGCGGCGGGTGCGAGATCGCGATGATGTGCGACATTGTCATTGCCGCCGACACGGCGCGCTTCGGCCAACCGGAGATCAATCTCGGCACGATCCCTGGGGCGGGCGGGACCCAGCGACTTACCCGCTTTGTCGGCAAGGCGAAGGCGATGGATTTGTGCCTCACCGGCCGCATGATGGATGCCGCGGAGGCGGAACGCGCCGGGCTCGTCAGCCGAATCGTTCCTGCAGCCGAGTTGCTCTCTGAGGCTGTCAAGATCGCCGAGCGGATTGCCGGGATGTCTCGCCCAATTGCGATGATGGTCAAGGAAGCTGTCAATCGCGCCTATGAAACGACACTCGCCGAGGGGGTGCGTTTCGAACGGCGGCTATTCCATTCAACCTTCGCCACCGAGGATCGGAAGGAGGGCATGGCCGCCTTTGTCGACAAGCGCAAACCCGCCTTCCGCAACCGGTGAGTCGCGTTAGCGCGGACCGTCCTTATTCGAATGGCGCAGCGGCAAGGGCTGGACGAGCGGCTCGAGGGCCAAAGATCCGCGCAGCCCGATCGAGAGTTTGCGCCACATCGCCCGCACCGGGCGCCACAACGTAAAGCTGATCATCTCCGCGGCAATCGTTCGTCCGCGATCTTGTCGAAGACTGGCCATACCGTGCCGGCGGAAATCGCTCACCCAAACCTCGACGATTCGCCTTGGCACGCCGAAGGCGGCGGCGGCCTCGGTGCTCGTCCACCCATCGACGATGACACGCTGGACGATTTGGCCTCGTTGAGCAACGCTGATTGTTCGGCGGCGTAATTCAGTGTTCTTCATGACCCGCGAACGCGCGGACACGTCCGAGAATTCCCAGCAAATCAACCGGCAACGTCAACGACGATACGCCCGCGGGTCGCACCTCCGAGGATCTTCGGCGCGAGCTCCGGCAGCGCAGCAAGCGGCACCCTCTCGGTCATCCGGTCGAGCTTGTCGAGCGGCAGGTCGCGGACCAGCCGCTGCCATGCTTCGATCCGCGCGTCACGCGGGCACATGACCGAATCTATGCCGAGCAGGTTGATCCCACGCAACAGAAACGGGATCACCGTCGCCGGCAGGTCGCTGCCCCCGGCGAGACCGCAAGCGGCGACGCTGGCGCGGTATTTGAGCTGGGTCAGGATCGTCGCCAGGGTGGTCCCGCCGACCGCGTCGATCGCTCCGGCCCAGCGTTCGGCGTCGAGCGGACGCGACGGTTTCGCCGCGAGCGTCGCGCGGTCGATCAGCTCATCCGCGCCGAGCTCGGTCAGGTAGTCGCGCTGCTCGGGCCGACCGGTCGACGCGGCAACCCGGTGCCCGAGCCGTGAAAGGAGCGCCATCGCGACACTGCCGACACCGCCGGCTGCGCCGGTGACAAGCACATCGCCAGCGCCGGGCTCGAGCCCGTGCCGCTCCAAAGCGATGACCGCCAGCATTGCCGTGAAGCCGGCGGTGCCGATCGCCATCGCCCGGCTGGCACTGATCCCTTCCGGCCGGCGCACCAGGTAGGAGGCCCGGACGCGCGCCTTCTCGGCGTAGCCGCCCCATTGCGTCTCGCCGACCCGCCAGCCGGTTAGAATTACCGGATCGCCCGGCTTGAACTCCGGCGATTCCGAGCGCTCGACGGTGCCGGCGAAATCGACGCCGGGAACATGCGGGTAGTTGCGCACCAGCCGCCCAATCCCCTGCAGGATCATCCCATCCTTGTAATTGAGCGTCGAACATTCGACCGCGACGGTGACCTCTCCCGGCGGTAACCGATCCTCGTCAACCGACTCGATCCGCGGGACGATCTTGCCGCCCTCCTCGTGCAATACCAGTGCGCGGAAGGTAGCCATGGTTAGGAGCGAAGTGGCTCGAGGATGCTGACGAAATTGGCGACCGCGGCGCCGCCCATGTTGAAGACGCCGGCGAGCGCGGCGTCCGACACCTGGATACCGCCCGCCTTGCCGGTCACCTGCATCGCCGCCAGCACATGCATCGAGACGCCGGTTGCGCCGATCGGGTGCCCCTTCGATTTGAGCCCGCCCGACGGGTTGATCGGCAGCTTGCCGTCCTTTTCGCTCCAGCCTTCGAGAATGGCCCGCGCGCCTTCGCCTTTCGCGGTCAACCCCATCGCCTCGTATTCGATCAGCTCGGCGATCGTGAAGCAATCATGGGTCTCGACAAGGTCGAGATCGTCGAGGCCGAGCCGAGCCGCGGCGAGCGCCCGTTTCCAGGCAAGCTCCGGTCCCTCGAACGCGATGATGTCGCGCCGGCTCATCGGGAGAAAGTCGTTGACCTGCTCGGCGGCGCGGAAAATGACCGCTTTCTTCATGCTGAGCGCCGTCGCCGTGTCGGCGAGCACGACCGCAGCGGCGCCGTCCGAGACCAGCGAGCAATCGGTGCGCTTCAGCGGGCCGGCGACGATCGGGTTCTTATCGGAAACAGTGCGGCAGAATTCGTAACCGAGATCTTTTTGCATTTGGGCCAGCGGATTGGCGACGCCGTTCTTGTGATTTTTGGCAGCGATCCGCGCTAGTGCATCGGACTGGTCGCCATAACGCTGGAAATAGCTCTGGGCAATTTTGCCGAATATCCCGGCAAAACCGCCCTCGATTGCATCCTCCTCCTTGCGATAGGAGGCGCCGAGCAGGATGTCGCCGACCTGCGCGCCGGAGACCTCGGTCATCTTCTCGACACCGACGATCAGCGCCAGCCGCGCTCTGCCGGCAGCAATCGCGTTCAGACCCTGATGGATCGCGGCCGAGCCGGTGGCGCAGGCGTCCTCGACCCGCGTCGCCGGCTTGAAGCGCAGCGCGGGGTCGGCCTGAAACACCAGCGAAGCCGGGAATTCCTGGCGAACAAAGCCGCCGTTCATCGTGCCGAGATAGATCGTGTCGATGTCGGCTGCCGCGACCCCGGCGTCTGTCAGCGCCGCCTGCGCCACCTCGACGATCAGCGACTCGACGTCCCGGCCCTCGTGCTTACCGAATTTGCTGTGCGCCCAACCGACGATGCAACCGCTCATGCCGCCCTCCAAAATGTACAGCGGCGAACGATAGCTAGCCCGCCCGCACCGTTCTACCACGATATGGGGCGGCCTTGCTTTAGGCGTGATCTGCGCAGGTCGAAGTGACGCCGCTGCTGGCTGTTTTCGCTGTTTTCACCTCCAGATCAGCCAGCCGCATCCCGTTTTCAGCGGAAATCCTGAGTCTGCTGACGCTCCGCCGATGACGGAACAGCCAGACCTCTGGCTGTTCCGTCGCTGTTTTTCCTGATATGGGAGGCGTCGCTTGCGGGCCATCCCTTTCAGAGGCTGTCTCTTCCAGATGCGCCCGATTACCGCGGGCCGAGTTCGCCTTCGCCGACCATCCGTTCGTGCCCGTCCACCTCATGCTTGATCCGGTAGCGAGGTGCGTTGCCCTCGCCGAGGAACTGGCGAACTATTTTGAAGCGGCCTTTCGCCGTGTGTTCGACGCCCCGCTCCGGGAAAAATTCCACTGCCTGGCCGACGTGGTATTTGTGCTCTGACATGTTAATCCTTCCGGGCTAACGAGTTCGCGAATCTGCCACGGGAACCGGGGAATGGCCGGCAATGATCGGAGGTTTCAACGCCCCGTACGCCAAGACACCAATTATCAATAGCACGGGAATTACGATCGGCGGAACGAGATATTTCATGGTGTTTCCGGTCTAAAGAGAACTGCATTGGCGGCATCATCAGGTAACGTTGGGGCGTCGCCGGCACCTGATCACAACAAGCCGGAGAGGATTGCGGCGCCGAGGGCAATGCTGGCAAGCACTATCATCGCCCCCCAATATTTCTTCTGTCCCGCACCCACCCGCTCCCAACCTTGCAAAGGCGCCGATTTTTGGTCCGGCAAAAGTTCTACCAACCGTTGGCTGATGGCCAAATCGTCCGATGCGAGCGTTCGACGGATGGGCAGCCGAGCAATCAGCGTCGCCAGCGCCTCGGCTGCTCGGGCCTTGGGCAGGGGGGTGAGCCGGGCGGCCTGTTCCCAAGGATCTAGGCCGAGGCGCGTCAACGCTGAGACAACGCTGAGCGTTACTCCGTTGTGTTCTTCGCCGACCGAGGCGAAGAGAAAATCGTTCAGATCAGAATGGAGCAGGGAGAATCGAGCCGGTAGCGCCATGATTGATCCGGCCTCGAATGGCTGGCCGCCGGAATAACGCGCGCCGCAACTGCCTAGAGAGTGCCGCCGAGTTGTTCGGCGCAAGCGGTAACAACCGCCGAGTTTGGGGCATCGGTTCCCGCCATTGTCGCCCAGCCGCCCTTCTCGATGAACGAGCGCCGGTCCCACGACGAGGACACCTTTTTGAACTCGATCAATTTTGTCGCGGCATCAGTCTGATGCTGGAATCTTTCGACGCAGACCGGCGCCAGCACATCGACGACCGCCGTCTGAACTCGCTCTTTCGCCATCCGTTCGGCGGTGCTGCCGAGCGTCCACCCAAAAGATGAGAAGCCAACCACAGAAATCGCTGTCGCACCGATCACGGCCCCCCAAATCCCTGGTTTCAAACTCGGAAATCTCTTCATTTACCGTGCCTCGGTGTCAGGAGGAGAGTTCCCTTCTGATCTTGCCGCCGCGGATTGCGGCCCTGAGAGAGAACTCGTCTGCTACCCGACGGGGCACCTAGGACTTCGTCGGATAAACCACACGCGGTTCCGCGGTACAGAATTTTGCGCGGCAAACCAATTCTCAGCGCTATTATATTGTATCTTTTTGATAAAACGCAAGAGATTCTTCAATAGATTTTTGAAATCTGCCGGCGGTTTGATTTTATTTCATAGGCTTTTTATACAGGCGATCTTCCCGGAGGAGGGGTCGCCAGGGTTCCGCCCGGGCGATGCTTTTGCCAGCCTGCCTAACCCTAGGAATGAGGATCGTAAGCAAAATTTGCTGGCAAACTATCCGGCAGATCGATCTTACCGATACAAAGAATTCGTGGTATACTCAACGATTAGAGATGGTATACTCAACGATTAGAGGTGACAGTGCAGGCTACAAACCGGATGAATTTCGAGAGACGATGACGGAGATGGCTTGACGTGACAGCAAAAAGTTCTTGGCGACTGAATGATGGCTGCAAAACGCCGCTGGTGGAGGCCCTAGCAAGGCTCTGTGCAACTTCACACGTCAGCAGCCCCTCGGAATAGAGGTTTGCTCGCGCCGAAGGAGGAAAAGATGTTCGTGCGGGTTAAGATAGAGGAAACCCGTGAGGGGTTGGTAGCGACCATTTCTCAACGCGATGATGACGGCAAGATCACGGGCCGCCCTTCGATTTTTCTGGTTGGAGGCAAGGAAGAGGCAAAACAAAGGGCGAAGGCTGTGGCGCGAGCCTTGGGGTTGAAAACATACCGCGTCCTCGATAGAACCAGCAGTCGCGTGTTGCCGCCGATCCATCCCGCCTGATCGATCTCAACCGAATTCAGCCTCGTAAAAAACACCTCGGTCATATCTCGACCTCGGTGCCGAGTTCGATGACGCGGTCCGGCGGGATGCGGAAAAAATCGGGCGACCGCGTGGCGACCCGTGCGAGGGCGGAATAGAGGCGCTCGCGCCATCGGGCCATCCCGGGCCGCGGGCTAGATTTGACGTTGGCGCGCCCGACGAAGAAGGAAATCCGGCTCGGATCGAGTTCCAGCCCCGGGATCTCCGCCCGGCTCAGTTCCCGCGCGACGTTCGGTGTCTGGGCAAAGCCGAAATGCGCTGCGATCTGCCAAAAGCCGCTGCCGAGCTCCCGTGCCTGGATCCGGTCCGCCCCCGCCACCCGCGGGATGTTCTCGGTGACGACGCGAACCAGCAGCACCGTCCGGTGCAGCACCTTGTTGTGCCTGAGGTTGTGCAGCAGGGTTACGGGCACATCTTCGGTCTGGGTGGTCAAGAAGATTGCGGTTCCCGAAACCCGGGCCTCCGGCGCCTGGTCGCAGGTGGCGAGAAAGTCGGCGAGCGGCACTGACTCGCTCGCCAGCCGCATCCGCACCAACCGGCGTCCCGTGCGCCAGGTGGTCAGGATCGTAAATACGGCGATTCCGATCACCAGCGGGAACCAGCCGCCGCTCGGGATCTTCAGGGTATTGGCCCCGAATAGCGCAAGGTCGACGGTCATGATCGGCACCAGCACGACGGCTATTGTCGGCCATCGCCAATTCCAGACGCCACGCATGACGGCTGCGGCGAGGACCGTCGTGATGGCCATCGTCCCGGTGACTGCAAAGCCATAGGCCGAAGCGAGTGCGCTCGAGCTTTGGAACCCCAGAACCAGAGCAACAACGGCAATCAGCAGCAGCCAATTGACCTGCGCGATATAGATCTGACCGTGCGCACGGGCCGAGGTCTGAAAGATATCGAGGGGCGGCATCAGGCCGAGTTGAATCGCCTGCCGCGACAGCGAGAACGCGCCGGAGATCACGGCTTGCGACGCGATGACCGTCGCCGCGGTCGACAACAGCACCAGCGGAAGCAAGCCCCAAGCGGGCGCCATGCGAAAGAACGGATTGTCGATTGCCGTTTTGTCCCCCAGGATCAGCGCGCCTTGTCCGAAGTAATTCAGGACGAGAGCGGGAAGCACCACGGCGAACCACGCCAGCCTGATTGGAAAACGGCCAAAATGGCCCATGTCGGCGTAAAGCGCCTCGCCGCCGGTAATAGCCAGCGCGACGGCTCCGAGCACGACGAAGCCGGCGCCCGGCGTGGCGATAAAAATATGAGCTGCATGCGCGGGGTTCAGGGCTTCGAGCACGCGCGGCGTTTCGGCGACTTGCAACACCCCGGTTATCGCGATGACGGCGAACCATAAGATCATCACCGGGCCGAAGATGCGGCCGACGCGTCCGGTGCCACCCTTCTGAAAAAGAAAAAGCGCGAGCAGCACAACGATAGTCAACGGCAACACGAAACGGTTCAACGCCGGCGTCGCGACGCCAATTCCTTCGACCGCGCTGAGCACAGAAATAGCCGGCGTGATCATGCTGTCGCCGTAGAACAGCGCCGCGCCGCCGAGAGCGAGCAATACCAACAGATTACGTGAGCGCTCACTTTTCGCCTGCTCCAAGGCAAGGGCCAACAAAGCAAGAATGCCGCCCTCGCCTTGGTTGTCGGCGCGCATTATCAAGAGGACGTATTTGACCGTGACGACAATAATCAACGCCCAGAAAATCAGGGATAGAACGCCGAGCACATGTTCCGCATCAAGCGGAAGCCCATGCTCGGAGTTGAAGCATTCACGAAAGGTGTAGACCGGACTTGTCCCGATATCGCCGAACACAACGCCAAGCGCGGCGACACTCAGCGCAGCAAGTCCGGTGGACGAACTCTGCGCGTTCTCCCCGAGTTCCTCTTGTGCGGTTAACGCCGCATGCCCGGCCGGGATGACCTCGCTCGAGCTCTCGGTGCTGCCGGCACGATTCGCCATCGGGTTCTCCTGCCTACCCGCCGCTCAGCGTCCAGCTAGTGTTTTTAACGGAGGCCCTCACGGTTTAGAAGATATCCAGGAACATGCCCACTCGAAACGGGGTTCCCGATAATGCCGCGACTTGCGCTCTTATTCGCGCAACGGGGCTGCTGTTTGTGCCATCGTCGGTAGTCGCCCGGCAACTCCGAACCGGAGGGAGAGACCATGATGCAGATCGGGGTAGGCTACGAACTGGTCTATGATTGTCCGCAGCCGACGCCGATGCTGCTGATGTTGAACGTCCACTATACGCGCATATCCGACATGGTGGTGCCGGATCATCTCGTGACCAGCCCCTCGATCCCGATTAGCGCCTATCGCGACGGATTTGGTAACTGGTGCAATCGGATTGTGGCGCCGGCCGGACAAACCCGGCTCTCTGCCAACGGGATCGTCAAAGACACGGGCGAACCAGATGTCGTCGAAAGCGAGGCGCCGCAGCACGCAGTGGAGGCTCTGCCCGATAACGCTTTGGTGTTCCTGCTGGGCAGCCGCTATTGCGAGACCGACCGGTTGTCCGATATCGCGTGGTCGCTCTTCGGCAACACGCCGCTTGGCTGGGCCCGTGTCCAGGCCATCTGCGATTACGTTCACCAGCACATCGCATTTGGCTACGAACACGCCCGCGCCACCAGGACGGCTTGGGAAGCGTACTGCGATCGCACTGGCGTCTGCCGGGACTTCGCTCACCTGGCAGTCACTTTCTGTCGCTGCATGAACGTCCCGGCGCGGTACTGCACCGGTTATCTGGGGGATATCGGCGTCCCGGCCTCAGACGCGCCGATGGATTTCTCGGCCTGGTTCGAAGCCTATCTCGGCGGCCGGTGGTTCACATTTGACGCACGCCACAACATCCCCCGCATCGGGCGGGTGCTGATCGCCCGCGGCCGCGACGCGGCGGACGTCGCGATCAGCACCACTTTTGGTCCGAACATGCTCAGCAGCTTTACGGTGGTGACCGAGGAGATCACTCCAGCAAGGTCCGAATAGCCAACGCTTTGCCGGCTTGCTGCTTCTGAACCATCCCGAGCACCCGGATCCAGTATTTCGCTTGCGTGGGTTGACCGGCGAGCGCCGCGGCACGGGCATTCTCCCGTGCCACGGTGGCCGCTTCTCTCCCGTGAACGTCGATCATGTCGCCGGCGAGCTTGTCGTCGTCGCAACCATCATTCATCGCCAGCACTGGCCGGGAGCCCGGCAGCTGGAGCTCAGTAATCCATGCCACCCATGCCGCCCATACCACCCATGCCGCCAGGCGGCATACCGGGCGCGCTCTTGGGCTCCGGCCGGTCGGCGACCATCCCCTCGGTGGTGATCAACAGCCCTGCAACAGAGGCGGCGTCCTGCAGTGCCACCCGCACCACCTTGGTCGGATCGATGATCCCGGCGGCGACCATGTCCTTGTACTCGCCTGACTGTGCGTCGAACCCGAAATTCGGGTCGTCCTTGTCGGTCAGCTTGCCAACTACGATCGAGCCCTCGACTCCGGAATTCTCGGCGATCTGCCGCACCGGCGACTGGATGGCCTTGCGGACGATCTCGATGCCGACCTTCTGGTCGCTATTGGCAGGGTTGAGCGCAGCCAGAACCTTGCTCGCAAAAAGCAGCGCCACGCCGCCGCCCGCTATGATGCCTTCCTCGACCGCGGCTTTAGTGGCGTGCATGGCGTCGTCGACGCGGTCCTTGCGCTCCTTCACCTCGACCTCAGTGCCTCCGCCGACCCGGATAATCGCGACACCGCCGGCAAGCTTGGCCAATCGCTCCTGCAGCTTCTCGCGGTCGTAATCCGAGGTCGTCTCCTCGATCTGCGCCTTGATTTGGTTGATGCGCGCGGTGATGTCTTCCTTCTTTCCGGCGCCGTCGATGAGCGTCGTGTTCTCCTTGTCGATGCGCACGCGCTTGGCGCGGCCGAGCATGTCGAGGGTAACGTTCTCGAGCTTGATGCCGAGATCTTCGGAGATCACCTGACCGCCGGTCAGCGCCGCGATGTCCTCGAGCATCGCCTTGCGCCGATCGCCAAAGCCCGGCGCTTTGACCGCCGCCACCTTGAGGCCGCCGCGCAGCTTGTTGACGACAAGCGTAGCCAGCGCCTCGCCTTCGATGTCCTCGGCGACGATCAGCAAGGGCCGGGCGCTCTGCACGACGGCTTCGAGGATCGGCAACAGCGACTGCAGGCTGGAGAGCTTCTTTTCGTGCAAGAGGATGTAGGGGTCTTCGAGCTCGGCGAGCATCTTTTCGGCATTGGTGATGAAATAGGGGCTCAAATAGCCGCGGTCGAATTGCATTCCCTCGACGACGTCGAGCTCGGTTTCGAGCGACTTGGCCTCCTCGACCGTGATGACGCCCTCGTTGCCGACCTTCTTCATCGCCTCGGCAAGCATGCGGCCGATCTCGGGGTCGCCATTGGCCGAAATCGTGCCGACTTGCGCGATCTCGTCATTGGTCGAGACCTTTTTCGAGCGCTTCTCGATGTCCTTGACGACCGCGTTGACAGCCATGTCGACGCCGCGCTTGAGATCCATCGGGTTCATCCCAGCGGCCACCGCCTTGACACCCTCGCGCACCATCGCGTGGGCGAGAATGGTCGCAGTCGTCGTGCCGTCGCCAGCGACCGTGCTCGTCTTGCTGGCCACCTCGCGCACCATCTGCGCGCCCATGTTTTCGAATTTGTCGGAGAGTTCGATTTCCTTTGCCACGGTGACCCCGTCCTTGGTGATCCGCGGCGCGCCGTAGCTCTTGTCGAGAACGACGTTGCGGCCTTTCGGCCCCAATGTCACCCTGACCGCATCGGTGAGAGTGTCGATGCCGCGCAGCATCCGCTCCCGCGCGTCTGTGCCGAGCCTTACATCCTTAGCAGCCATGCTCGTTTCCTTTTCAGTCGAATTAAGCAGCGGCGGCGCCGCCCTCGACGAGGCCTAGGGTGGCCTCGCCCTCCCCCAAGGGTTTAGCACTCTCTAGGGCAGAGTGCTATTAAAATCGGGGCGGCGAATTCTAATGTTGGGTTCTGGAGCCGAGAAAATAGATGCCACAAGCCGTTGAGATTATAACCTTGCGGCGTCCGGACGATTGGCATGTCCATCTCCGCGACGATGAGTTGCTCGCGACGGTAGTTCAGTACACCGCCCGCCAGTTCGCCCGCGCTATCGTGATGCCCAACTTGGTGTCGCCGGTCACAAGCGTAGCGGCGGCTTGCCTCTACCGGGGGCGCATCCTAGGGGCTCTCCCGAGGGGTAGCGAGTTCGTACCGCTGATGACCTGTTATCTGACCGACGCGACCGGCCCGGAAGAGGTCGCCGGCGGCTATCAGGAAGGAGTGTTCACCGCGGTCAAGCTCTACCCGGCGCGGGCGACAACCAATTCGGCCTTTGGCGTGACCGACTACGAGCGTGTCGCGCCGGTGCTCGAACGCATGGCGGGGCTCGGCGTGCCGCTGTTGATCCATGGCGAGGTGACCGATCCGGAGATCGACGTGTTCGACCGCGAGGCGGTGTTCATCGACCGGGTGCTCGACCCGATGCGGCGGCGCCTGCCCGAATTGCGCATCGTGCTCGAGCACATCACGACCGAAGAGGCGGTGGACTACATAATTTCGGGCGGCCCGAACTTGGCGGCGACGATCACGGCGCATCACCTCGTGGTCAATCGCAACGCGATCTTTGCCGGCGGGATCCGCCCACACCTTTACTGCCTGCCAATCGCCAAGCGCGAGAAGCATCGGTTGGCCTTGCGCCGGGCCGCCACGTCGGGTGACCAGCGATTTTTCTCGGCACCGACAGCGCGCCGCACGCGGTTGCGACAAAGGAAACGGCGTGCGGCTGCGCCGGGATCTTCACCGCCCCGTGCGCGCTCGAGGTCTATGCCGAGGTCTTCGAGGAGGAAGCAGCGCTCGACCGGCTCGAAGCGTTCGCCTCGCTGAACGGACCGCAATTTTACCGTTTGCCGCCAAACGATGCGCGGATCACGTTACGCCGAGAGCCTTTCGTGGTGCCGCAGCTGATCGGGGAAGCCGATAATGCGGTGGTCCCCTTTCGCGCCGGGGAAACCCTTCGCTGGCGGCTGCAGGTTTAAGGGGCAAAAGATGCAGATCGAGGCGGCACTGGAACGGATCAAGGCGGCGGTCGGGCCCCGCGGTTGGATCGCCGAGGCGGCGGATCAGGAGCCCTACCTGGTGGAGGCGCGGCGCCTCTGGCGCGGCGCCACCCGGCTCGTGGTTCGGCCGGCTTCGACCGCGGAGGTCGCGGCGGTGGTGCGGATCTGCGCCGAAGCGAGGCTGCCGATCGTCCCGCAAGGCGGGAACACCGGCCTCGTCGGCGGCGGTGTTCCGCCCGAAGACGGGACCAACATCGTCCTCGCCCTCGGTCGCATGAACCGCATTCGGGCAATCGACCCCCTCAATTTCACGATGACCGTCGAGGCCGGCTGCATCCTGGGGCATTTACAGCAGGCCGCCGCCGAGACTGACCGGCTGTTCCCGCTCAGCCTCGGCGCCGAGGGCAGTTGCCAGATCGGCGGCAATTTGTCGACCAATGCCGGCGGCATCGCGGTGTTGCGCTACGGCAATACGCGCGAGCTGACCTTGGGTCTCGAGGTCGTGCTCCCGGACGGGCGGATCTGGGACGGGCTGCGCGGCCTGCGCAAGGACAATACCGGCTACGACTTGAAGCAGCTCTTTATCGGCGGCGAAGGCACGCTTGGGATCATCACCGCCGCGACCTTGAAGCTGTTCCCGAGACCGCGCGAGGTCGAGACCGCGTTTCTCGGGCTCGCCAAGGTCGAGGACGTCATGACGCTCTTCGCCCATGCCCGCGCCGGTACCGCCGATCAGCTGACCGCCTTCGAGCTGATCCCGCGCGCAGCTCTCGATCTGGCGCTGGTCCACGTGCCCGGGACGATCGATCCGCTCGCGGCGGCGCATCCCTGGTACGTCCTGCTCGAAATGTCGTCCAGCCAGACCGAGAGCGGCATCCGCGGGCTGTTGGAGAGGCTGCTCGAAGCGGCGCTCGAGGAGGATCTGGTCGCGGACGGGGTCATCGCCGAGAGCGGGCCGCAAGCCAAGGAACTCTGGAAAATCCGCGAGGCGATCGTCGAGGCGCAGCTCTATTCGGGTTCGATCAAGCACGACGTCTCGGTACCGGTCAGCCGAGTCGCCGATTTTATCATCCGCGCCACCGCGGGGGTAACCGAGAGGCTGCCCGGTATCCGGCCGATGGCCTTCGGCCACGTTGGGGACGGCAATATCCACTTCAACCTGACCCAGCCGGAGGGCGCCGCCACCGCGGCCTATCTCGCGCGGTGGCAGGAGTTCAACGATATCGTCCATGGTGTCGTGCGTGAGCTTCACGGGTCAATCAGCGCCGAGCACGGCGTCGGGCGCCTGAAGCGCGACGAGATCACCCACTACAAATCGCCGGTCGAGATCGAGCTGATGCGCGCCGTCAAGCGTGCCCTCGATCCCGCCAACATCATGAACCCCGGCAAGCTCGTCAGCCTGTGAAATCGCCTGAAAAATGAAGTCGCTCTTACCACCTCACTCCCGCGAAACGGGGGTCCAGAGCAGCCGCTGCGCCCCTTGCCTCCTGGATTCCCGCTTCCGCGGGAATGACGATCGTTAGAGATGGCCGAGGAAGATCCGCGCCGGCGCTACACCGCTAATCTGCAAGGGGAGGTCGACAGCGCCTCCCTCTACCGAACGCTGTCGCAGACCGAGAAGAACCCCAAGCTAGCGCAGGTTTACGCGCGCCTCGGCGCGGTCGAGGAGGCGCATGCCGAATTCTGGAAGCGCAAGATCGGGGCGATCGGCCAACGCGTGCCGCGCCTGCGGCCGAGCTTTCGGACGCGGGCACTTGCCTGGCTGGCCCGTCGTTTCGGTCCGGCCTTCGTTCTGCCGAGTATCAATACGCTCGAGCAGCTGGACAGCGGCACCTATGACACCCAGCCCGAAGCCGTCGCCGGTGGACTCGGGGCGGCCGAGCGCTCGCACGCCCGCATCATCGAGGCGCTGGCGGTACCCTCGCCGGGCGCGTTCAGCGGCCCGACGATTGCGCGGCTGGAGGGCCGGCATCGCGCCCTCGGCGGCAATGCGCTGCGCGCCGCCGTGCTCGGAGCCAATGACGGGTTGTGCTCCAATCTGAGCCTCGTGATGGGCGTGGCCGGCGCGGACCTGGCGCCGCACGTGATCCTGGTGACCGGTCTTGCAGGCCTGTTGGCCGGCGCCTGCTCGATGGCTTTGGGAGAATGGCTGTCGGTCAGCACGACCCGCGAATCCTATCAGCGGCAAATCAAGACCGAGGCCGACGAGCTCGAGCAGGTGCCCGAAGAGGAGCAGGAAGAACTGGCGCTGATCTACCAGGCCAAGGGTCTTCCCGAGGACCAGGCGAAAGGGCTGGCGCAGCGGTTGATCGCGAACAAGGAAACCGCCCTCGACACGCTCGTGCGCGAGGAGCTCGGGATCGACCCGGATGAGCTCGGCGGCTCGGCCTGGGCTGCCGCCGGGACCTCCTTCCTGCTGTTCGCCATCGGGGCGATCTTTCCGGTCGCCCCTTATTTTTGGCTGACCGGGTCGCCGGCGGCGATCGCCAGCCTCGCGGCGAGCGGGCTCGCGCTGTTCCTGATCGGCGCCGGCACGACGTTGTTCACCGGGCTGGGGGTGTGGTTCTCGGGATTACGTCAATTGCTGATCGGCTTCGCCGCCGCCGGCGTGACCTATGGCGTCGGCAAACTGATCGGCGTCGCAATTACGGGGTGAGGCGCAGGGTTCTGGTGCGGGCGAGGAATTCCGCGCGGGCGAGCTGGCGCTGCAGCCCGAGCCGCTCGGTCACCGTCAGAGGCTGCCATGCACCGCCGCCGAGCATCATCTGATTTTTCCCATCGGCAGCTTTGCCGACCATCCGCAGGTGCTGGCCATCAAACACCAGGAGGCCGTCGAGCCCGCGTTCGTCGAGCGTCCAATTCCGCACCGGTCCGGTGTCGATGTGGATAAAGCCGGAATGCGGGTACCACCCGACGCCGCCACGCTCCATCGCGCGGGCCTTTGTCATCGCCTCGGCGAGATTTGAGTTGACACGTATGTCGAGCGCGCGGCCGACGATATGTTGGCTGTGCTCCGCGACACCGAACATGGTGCGGGCGAGCATCGCGTTGGTTTCGGCCGTGCGATAAGCCGACAATACGGTGGCCTTGGTCTGGCCTACCGAATCCAGAACATCGGCCAGGAAATCGATGACCCCGACATCGATCTCCGTTTTCTCGCCGGAATGGTGGTCGCGCAAGAAAATGCAGAGCTCGTCGATGACCCGGGGGATCGGGCCTTGGTCGTTGCGGTACGCGCCATCGAACGTCTCGCCGGTATGGCAGTTGACGAGGCGCAGCCGGCGCAGCGCCATTGGCGGACGGGCAACCGCGTGTGCCGTCGACGGCAACGCTGCGGCAAATCCGGTCATCAAGGATAGAAACAGTCGACGATCCATGGCCTTTTCGGTTCTCGTGCAATCACCTGGAAACGTTATCGCCGGCATCACCGGAAATTCCGTAAACGGAAGGGTCTGCTGGATGCCCGGGCCGAGCCGGACATGACGAGGAGAAAGGTCAGCGGATTGAAGGCGCAGACTTGCCTTCGGTCAAGCTTAAAATCTCTTCAGCAGGCGATCGATGTAGTCGAGCTCGATTTCCGGACGAGAGCGCTCGCCCGCGCGGCGGCGCAGTTCGTCCAGTATCTCTCGGGCTTTTTGCAAAGTATTCTGGTCGGGGATTTTGACGTCGCCCTGATCGTAGGTTCCGTTATTCGACAACGGCCGACCTAACGGATCTCGCTCGACCCGGTCGCGCGGCGTCCCGTCGGTGGCGCCGACTTCCTCGTCGGTCGGGTTGCCCCATTGGCCCTGCATGCGGCGCTGCATCTGCTGGGCAAAGTCGCGCGCCGCCTGCTGCAATTGGTCGAGCGCCTCGGTCTGCGGGCCGATTGCCTCGCCTGGCTGGCGGCGCTGCAATGCCTCGGTGGCGTCGCGCATCGCCCGTTCGGCGCGGCCCAAAGGCTCGGGGATGTCACCGAGGCCGTCGCCGAGCCTACGCATCATGTCGCCGAGCATGCGGCGTAGCCCTTCCTGTTGTCCGGCGGCATCGCCCAGCTGGCCGTTGGGGTCCGGCTGGTCGCCGCCTTGCTGCTGTCCTGGTTGCTGGCCAGGCTGCTGGCCGCGCTGCCCCATACGGCCCTGCTGTCCCTGCTGGCTTTGCTGCTGCTGCGCGCGAAAGCTGCGGTCGAGGAGCTGCTGCTGCCGCTGCATCAGCTCGCGCATGTTGCGCATCATCTGCTGCGCCTCGCTCGACCCCTGCTGCGGCATCTGCCCGGGTCTCGCCATGCGCAGGTTTTCGAGCATGTTCTGCAGCTGCGACAACAGCTCGCGGGCCTGGTCGCGCGCACCGTTGCGGGCCAAGTCACGCGCCCGATCGAGCATGCGTTGCAGATCGCGGCTGCTGATCACCTTGGACGGATCGATCGGCTGCTGGTACTGGTCCGGATTGCGCGCCATGTTTTCGGCGAGCGCCTGCAGATAGCGATCGAGTGCCTGCTGCAATTCCTTCATCAGGCGCTCGATTTCCGCGTCCGGCGCGTTTTTTGCGAGCGCGTCTTGGAGTTCCTGCTGCAGGCGCCGCATCTCGCGTTCGGCGAGCGACATGCGTCCATCCTCGATGCGCAAAGCGGTGTCCCACAGGAGTTGCTGGACTTCGGCTATCGAATTCGCGTCGTCGTTGATGCGCAGACGCTCTTCTGCGAGGCGCATTCCGAGGAAGGCGACGGTATCGTCGCGGTAAAGCTGCGGCCGCTCGCGCAGATCGCCGAGCGTATCGGCCACCGCCAGCCGCGACCCGGGGTCGGTCGCCAACTCCTTGCGCTGGTCGATGATTGCGCGGGCGACAGGGTGCTCGAATTTCCGCTCCGGCAGCTTCATCCGGACCGGCTCGCTTTCCCCCGTTTGGCCCAGTGCGTCGGTAGCGACAAGCCGAATCTCGACCGGCAGGCCGGCCCAGGGATGCGGCGACAGGTCGTGATAGCTGGTGGCTTGCGCTTCTTTCAGATGTAGCCCCGGCAACGGCATGTCGAGCTCGATGGTCTCTTCGGGATTGCCGCCCTCGCGCCGGATCACCGCCTTGGCCGATTCGACCCCGTAATCGTCGCTCGCCTGATAATCGATGCGCAACGCGGCATGCGTTGTGCCTTCCGGGGTTTTTGCGAAGGCGATTTGGGGCGGGTTGTCCGGGATGATCTCGATCTGCCAGTTGCCGAGCGCCGCGCCGGCCTGCGTCACCGCGAGCTGCTTGCCGGAGGTCAGGGTCGCCGCAGCCCGGAAGTTCTGCTTGTCGACCGCATCGAAGTCGCGGCTCTCCCCGTCGATCGCGAGGCGCGGGACCGCCCGGCCCCCATGCACCTGGGCGAGCAATTTGCTGCCGGTCGGGATACGCAGGGTTTCCGCCGTTCCCGGGCGCAGGAACTGCGGCGCCAGCCCGGTGTATTCGGGCGGCGTCACCCATATGTCGAGGCTCGCAGCAGCGATCCCCGACCTGCCGGCAATATCCGGTTTCAAAGATCGGACCAGACGATCCTTCCAGTCGCTTCCGGCATCGATCGCGCCGAGCAGCAGCAGGATCGCCAGGACGGCGCGCAACCCCCAGGGATCACGGGCGGCGAACCCGGCATGCGGCAGCCCGACCCGCAGTCGGCGCGTCGCGGCTTCCATGCGCCGCCGGTGTGCCTCCCACAGGCCGGCCGCCGCCGAGTTCAAGGCGCCCGCTGGGCCGATCGGCGAGAGCTTGCAGCGGCCGGTGTTGCAGCTCGCTGGCTTGCTCGATGCGGCGGCGCGCGGAGAAGGCATCAGGGATGACTGTCCTGCCGAATGCCGCAGCCAAGCCGATCGCAAAAGCAGCGCCGAGGCCGATCAGAATTGCGGCGTGCAAGAGGCCCGGCAAATTCGACAGGACATCGAACAGGCCGAGCACCAAAAACGCGCCCAGCGCGGCCAGCGCCGGCCAGCAGGGCGGCCACACCCGCTCCCACAGGAGTGCAAACCGGGCGAGCCGCAGCCGCATCGCGAAGCGGCCGCCGGATAGCGACGAGCGGTCAGTCACGCGGCACCTCGCTTCCGCACGGGCTCTTCGGCCGGATCGCAGAGCCATTGGGGGATGGTATCGAGAGAAAGGAGTGCATCATAGCTCGGCCGCGCCCGGATTATGGCAAAGCGCCCGTCCGCGACCAGCACTTCCGGGACCAGAAGCCGGCTGTTGTAAGTCGTGCTCATCACCGCCCCATAGGCTCCCGCTGCGGTGAAGGCAAGGAGATCGCCTTCGGCAAACGGCGGCAGCTCGCGGTCGACCGCAAAGGTGTCGCCGGTTTCGCACACCGGCCCGACAACGTCCGCCGGCGAGAGCGAAGCGCCGGCTGCGGGGAGGCGAACCGGGACGATGTCATGCCAGGCATCGTAGAGCGCGGGGCGGATCAAATCGTTCATCGCCGCGTCCACGATGACGAAACGCCTGGTGCTGCCCTCCTTGACGTAGAGCACCTGCGAGACGAGCAGTCCGGCCGGCGCCGCAAGCAGCCGACCCGGCTCGAACGCCAGAGTGAGTCCGAGCGAGCCGAAGATGTCGCGCACAAGATTTGCGTAGCCTATCGGGTCCAGCGGGCGTTCAACATGGTAATGCACGCCGATGCCGCCGCCGAGATCCATACGCGTGACGGAGAGTCCGACGGCGCGCAATTCGAGAACAACCTCGGCGACCCGCTCGAAGGCGCGGCGATACGGATCGAGGTCGGTCAGTTGCGAGCCGATATGCACCGCAAGGCCGACCGGCTCGATGCCGGGAAGCTCGCCGGCGAGCTGGTATGCAGCAACCGCCTCGTCAATTTCGACGCCGAACTTGTTCTCTTTCCGGCCAGTCGAGATCTTGGCGTGGGTATGGGCATCGACATCCGGGTTTACCCGGATTGCGATCCGCGCGATCCGGCCCCGCGCACTGGCGACTTCGCTGAGGCGGCGCAGCTCCGGCACCGACTCGACGTTGACCTGATGGATGCCGGCATCGACCGCCGCCTGCATCTCGGCCGCCGTTTTGCCGACCCCGGAGAAAATGATCCGCTCGGACGGCACGCCGGCAGCAAGGGCGCGGCGCAGCTCCCCCTCCGAGACGACATCGGCACCCGCGCCGAGGCCGGCGAGGAGCCGGAGCACAGCAAGATTCGAGTTTGCCTTGACGGCGTAGCAGATTAGCGGCCGCTCGGCTAAGAACGCATCGGCAAACCGGCGGTATTGCGCGGTGAACCCGGCCGCCGAGTAGAGGTAGAAGGGGGTGCCGACGGCCGCTGCGATGTGTGCCACCGGCAACTCTTCGGCGTAGAGCTCGCCGCCGCGATAGTGAAAAATATCATTCACTCGGATAAGGCCGCGGATAGGTGTCGGGTTCGTCTGGCGGCGCGGTCGGCGCATTCCGCTTGCCGCACCCGGCCAGCGCCAGGGACAGCGCGAGAAGCACGAGCGCGCCGAAACGTAGCGCCCGATTGCCCCTCACCCTCCCGCTGGCGCGGGCCCCTCCCTCACCCCGCTCGCGGGGAGAGGGTCGGGGTGAGGGGCACGCCGAGCTCATTCCAAAAACCTTTTGCGCGCCGCAGCTGCAGCGGTGCGGACCTGCTCCGGCGCGGTGCCGCCAAAGCTGGTCCGACTCGCCACCGACCGGGTGGGGTCGAGCACGTCATAGACCGCGGCGGTGATCGCCCGCTCCACGGCCTGCAATTCGGCGAGCGGCAGCTCGGCAAGCGTGCAGCCCAGCGCTTCCGCGCGCTTGACGATCTGTCCTGTCGCATGATGGGCGCGGCGGAACGGGAGGCCGGCGGCGCGCACTAGCCAGTCGGCGAGATCGGTCGCCGTCGCAAAGCCCTGATCTGCGGCGGCGCGCAGGCGCTCGCGGCGGGGCCGCATGTCGCGCACCATGCCGGCCGTCGCCGCGAGGCAGAGTTCGAGCGCGTCGACGGCCTCGAACACGGGGACCTTATCCTCCTGCATATCCTTGCCGTAAGCGAGCGGCAGGCCTTTCATCACCGTCAGCAAGGCGACGAGGGACCCGTTCAGCCGGCCGGTCTTGGCGCGCACCAGCTCGGCCGCATCAGGGTTGCGCTTTTGCGGCATGATCGAGCTGCCGGTCGTGAATGCGTCGCTGAGACCAATGAAACCGAACTCGCTGCTGCACCAAAGTACGATTTCTTCGGCGAAGCGCGACAGATGCATGCCTGCGATGGCCGCCGCGGCGAGAAATTCGATCGCAAAGTCCCGGTCGGATACGGCGTCGAGCGAGTTGGCGGCAGGACGGTCGAAGCCGAGCGCGGCGGCGGTCATGTGACGATCGATCGGAAAGGAGGTCCCGGCGAGCGCCGCGGCGCCGAGCGGACTCTCGTTGAGGCGGCGCCGGCAATCGGCGAGCCGGCCGCGGTCGCGTCCGAGCATCTCGACATAAGCCAGCAGGTGATGACCAAGGGTCACCGGCTGGGCAATCTGCAGGTGCGTGTAGCCGGGCATCACCGTGCTGGCTTCGGCCTCGGCGCGGCCGATCAACGCGTGCTGCAAGTCGCGCATTGCGAGGTCGAGCCGGTCGATCGCGCCGCGCAGCCAGAGCCGCAGATCGGTCGCGACCTGGTCGTTGCGCGACCGCGCAGTATGGAGACGCCCCGCCGCCGGCCCGATCAGCTCGGTGAGCCGCGCTTCGATATTCATGTGAACGTCTTCGAGTTCAGCGCTGAACACAAAGCTGCCGTCTTCGATCTCCAACCTGATTTGCTCTAGACCCTTGATGATCGCCGCGCCATCTTCCGGCGACATGATGTTCTGGGCGACCAGCATCGCGCAATGTGCCTTCGAGCCGGCGATGTCTTCGGCATAGAGGCGCTTGTCGAATTCGATCGAGGCATTGATGCGGCGCATGATCTCGGCCGGGCCGCCGGCAAAGCGGCCGCCCCACAGCGAGTTGGCCGGCTTCTTCGCGGCGGTCATCGGCTGCTCTGTCGGGCCCAGCGCGAGGACGAAACGATGAAATGGACGCTCGCTGCCGCTTTTGTGCTCCTCCTCGCGCCTGCCCTAGGCGCCGCGGACGACGGCGAGGCGGACATGCCCGACCGAACCAAGCTCGGCGAGTTCGTGCCCTCCTCGCCGCCGTTCCCGGCGCCCGCAATTTCGCTTACCGACGGCAGCGGCCATTCCGTCGAACTCTCGGAGCCGCAAGGCAAGCTCGTCCTCGTCAATCTCTGGGCCACCTGGTGCGAGCCGTGCCTGCGCGAGATGCCCTCGCTCGAGCGCTTGCAGTCGCGGCTGGGCGAGCGGATCGCGGTGCTTGCGGTATCCGAAGATCGCGGCGGCAACAAGACCGTCGAGCCTTTCATCGCCAAACTCGGGCTCAAATCGGTCAAGATCTATATCGATCCCAAGAGCGAGGTCGGGCACGCCTTCGGGGCACACGGCTTGCCGACCAGCTTCCTGATCGACCGCGAAGGCAAGGTGCTCGGCCGCGTCGAAGGCGCAGCGGAATGGGATTCACCCAAGATCCTTGGCGTCCTCAAACCCCTCCTCTCCGGCGATGGCGTGGTCAAGGCGTCGTCCCGCTGAGCACTTTTTTGAGAAACTGGCCGCCCCGCCGCAATCCTTGGTCGTCGATCGAATGGCCGATGCCGACCGAGGTTACCGTCTCCACCGGCACGCCGGCGGCCTTGAGCGTGGTCTCCGCCACAGCCAGCGAGCTGTACGGAACGAGCGGGTCCTCGGTGCCGTGAACCAGCAGGATGGGCGGGCGCGAGCGCAGCTCGCTGGCCAACAGCTCCGGAGCAAGCAGCCGCCCCGAGAAACCAACGATGCCGGCGACCGACTCGGCGCGGCGAAGGCCGACAAACAGCGACATCATCGTGCCTTGCGAGAACCCGACCAGCGCGAGTTCGTCGCTCTTGAGCCCCCGTTCTTCGAGCGCCTCGTCGATGAACGCGCCGAGGATCGGCGCGGCCGCCCTCACCCCGCCCAACACCGCCTCCGGGCTGCGATCCTGCGAGCTGAACCATTGATAACCGTAGGGTGCCGTGTCGCAAGGGAACGGGGCATTGGGCGACAGGAATTCGGCGTCGGGCAGCAGCCTCGCCCAATAGGGTGCGAGCCCGATCAGGTCGTTGCCGTCCGCGCCGAGCCCATGTAGCAGGATGACCAGACGGCGCGGCTTGTCGCCCGAGGCGGGCGGGCGCGACGGTCCGGACAGGCGAGGCATCATCGACGCGGTCCTTCGAATGGCAGGCACGACCCGGCACCCTAGCCCAGACGGGACCGCGATGTCACCCGCAGCGGCGGTTTGCCCCCCGACGGTGACGCGCTTTGCGCCGAGCCCGACCGGTTATCTGCATCTCGGCCACATCCGCTCGGCGCTCGAGGGGTGGCGCGCGGCGCGGCCCGACGGAGGCCGATTTCTGCTCCGCCTCGAGGATATCGACCGGACCCGCTGTCGCGACGAGTATGCCAAAGCGATCCTCGAGGATCTCGCCTGGCTCGGCCTCGACTGGGACGGGCCGGTGCGCACACAGTCGGAGCATTTCGACGACTACCGGCGCGCACTCGGCAGGCTCGATGCGTTGGGTGTGCTCTACCCGTGCTTTTGCACACGGCGTGAGATCCAAGCCGAAATTGCGCGCGCTGGCGGCGCGCCGCATGGCGACACCGGACCCATTTATCCCGGCACCTGCCGCAGGCTCGGAGCCGGAGAGATCGCTGCAAGGATGCGTTCAGGAATTGATTACGCCTTGCGGCTCGACTTGGCGCGCGCAGTCGCACTGACTCGCCCGCTCGACTGGATCGAAGGCGAATGCCGGCGACAGGCGGAGCCAGAAGTGCTCGGCGATGTCGTGCTTGCCCGCAAGGAGATCCCGGCGAGCTACCACCTCGCGGTCACGGTCGATGACGCGATCCAAGACGTAACCCTGGTGACCCGCGGCGAGGATCTCGCGTCGGCGACACATATCCATCGCGTCTTACAGGCGTTGCTCGGGCTGCCGACCCCGGGCTACCGCCATCACCCGCTTTTGACCGACTCGGCCGGCCGCCGCCTCTCCAAACGCGACGGCGCACCGACGATCCGGTCCATGCGCCAACGGGGGGTTACCCCAAGCGAGGTCATCGCCATGGCCGAGGCTGCCCCGCACTCCGACCATCTCCTCGCAAGCGGGGCGAGGGGGTAGAGGGTTGTTCCCTCGCCCCGCTTGCGGGGAAGCCGGAAGGGCTAGGGTGCGGGGCGGCTTCAATCCAGCGGGCGGTGGAGGCCGGTGGCAACGTCGAGATATTCCGGGTCGTCCGGCCGCAGGACGCCGTGGCGAAGCGCGAAGTCGAGGATCACCAAATTGACGTTGAATTTGAAGTCGTCGCTCGCGCGGACACGGTCGAGGACCGCTGACCCGGGTATCAGCTCGAAATGTACGATTTCGCCGTCTTGGTTCTTCGGAACAAAATCGGTGGGCATTTCGAGGTCGAAGACAAAGAGCACGTCGTCGCGGATGCCGAGCTCGTTTTCCATGCGGTAGGAGACGGCGCCGGCCGGAACCGCCCGGCTGGTCAAACTCGGCGGGAGCGAAGCTTCTTCCTCCCCCTCCTTCAGCAAGGTCTCCTGCAGCCCGTGCCCGTTGCCGATACCGCCGGCGACGAGGTTGTCGAGCTTGTCGGGAGCGACACTCTTATCGGGCGAACGCCGACCGACCCATAAATCGAGCATGCTCCCGTTCCGGCGGTAGCCGTTGATGTGGACGCCATAGGCGCGCGTCCCAAAGAACGGCACGGCCCCACGGTCGAGACGGAACACCACTGGCGCACCCCAGCGGGGCGCCACATCAAACGTCTCGCTGCGCGATTTCGGGATCCGCTTTTCGGCGACCAGCGCGTCGACCACGGCGTCGACCGCAGTGCTGACCGTCGCGACATCGCCGCGGGCTAGCAGACTGACCCGATCGTCGGCGACCGCGAAGACATCCGGAAACCGCCGCAGCGCTGCGGCATTATCACGCCGCAGCAGCCCCACGCGGTCACCGCCGGCAAAAAGCGGCACTACGCGCGCCGGGTCGTAGTTGTTGCAGGCAACGATGTGGTCGCGGAACGACATGCCAGCCCAGAGCCCTGATCAGCCCGATGCGCCGAGCTTTTCCGAGGTCAGCACGACCTCGACATAGGCCATCTGCCGCAGACATGCTGCGATGTAGTCCATCAGATCTCGCCCGAGCCCGCGCATTTGAATGTCGATCGTCAGCTCGGCCTGATCGGTTCCACAAACCGTGCTGTGCCAGGCAGAGGGTACCAGGCCGCGTTTGGCGAACAGCTCCAGCACGCGTGGCATCACCCCGGGCTCGGCGTGCGCGTGGACGGAAAAACAGGCGGTGGCGGAAGGATCGTCGTCAGCGACGGTCGCGAGAAGGGGCGGCATGAGCTTGGTCCTCGGCAGGAAGGGGGCGAATCGGTTGAACCCGAACCCTCGGCGGGTTCGGGATCGTAATTCGCCGGCCGATCCGACCGTGGATGCTCAAACTAACCACAGCATAACATTTAGGCCAGTCGGCCGGCGCGGTCAACTCGCTTTCCGATTGGTGCGCTGTCCGGATCGAAAACTCCCGCTCTTACGTTCGTGACAGAGACGCACCATTTCGGGGAGAAGGCAGATGGCCGAACGCCCGGTCGCGACCGGTACCGAGGCCCGCGCGGGCAGCAAGGAAGGCGTTGTGCGCTATGTCTTGCTGGCGTCGCTGGTGCTTGTCGTGGTTCTATTCGTAGTAGCGTACGAGCTATTTTCTTAATCGGAGAGATTGATGACTCCCATCCGGCTCGGCTTCGTCATGCTTTCGCTCGCTAGTGCAGCGGGTTGCGCCTTCGTCGGCGCGCCGGACCGAGCCAGCGATACTCAGAACCTCAACGCCATCTCCGATGACATCGCGGCGCTGTCGATGACCCATTCGGACGTGATGCACGCCGCCGACCCGATGGCCCACACCGTATTCCCCTACCACTACCAATTGCCGCCGGACTGATCGGCCTACGCATCGCGTAGCCGTGGCGACCGAGCGCACAGCGCTGCTGGCCCAAACCGGACGGGCGCTGGGCGCGGCAGAGCTGTTCCTTGCGGCCGGACGGGCGCGGCTCGTTGTACGGGTGGCGCCCGGCGGCAAGGTCGAATCCGAGCGCTTCGCCACCGAACAATTGGCCGCCCATGCGCTGGCCTGGATGGCGAGCTATGTCGAGGCGCTGCGCCAGATGCGGAACTGGGCGGTGCGGCTCGACGAAGGCGGAAAGCTCGGCGAGATCGAGGCGCTTATCCTTGAAACCGCCTATGGCGAATATCTCGCCCAGCTCGCCGGCGGCATCGCCATGGCACAGGGAGAATTCGCGCGGCCCCAGGATCTCGGCCTCGACGACGGCGAGATCGCGCCATTGCGCACCGGAGCGGCGGGCAGCCTGTCGGCCGGCGCCGGCGCAGCCCGTTTGCGGCTCGGCGGCCGGCTCGCCGCCGGAGAGGGCGCATTCGGGGACATCGGCATCGATGATCCGACCCTCGAGATGGTTCGCGATCAGGTGCGCCGCTTCGCCGAACGGGAGGTCGCGCCACTTGCTCAGCAATGGCATCGCCGCGACGAGCTGATCCCATTACCGGTCATTGAAGAGCTCGCCCGGATTGGCGTCTTCGGGATGACAATCCCCGAGGAGCATGGCGGGCTCGGGCTCGGCAAGACGGCGATGAGCATCGTCTCCGAAGAGCTGTCGCGCGCCTATATCGGGGTCGGCTCGCTCGGCACCCGCTCGGAAATCGCCGGCGAGCTGATCCGCCTCAACGGCACCGACGCGCAGAAGGCGCGCTGGCTGCCGGCGATCGCATCGGGCGCGGTGCTGCCGACCGCCGTTTTTACCGAGCCGAACACCGGCTCCGATCTCGCCAGCCTGCAAACCCGCGCAGTGCGCGACGGCGAGGTCTACCGTATCCACGGCGCCAAGACCTGGATCACCCACGGCGCCCGCTCCGACCTGATGACCTTGCTGGCGCGCACCGATCCGGGCGAGCGCGGCTATGCCGGGCTCAGCATGTTCCTCGCCGAGAAGCCGCGCGGCAGTGACGAGAATCCCTTTCCGGCGGCGGGGATGAGCGGCACCGAAATCCCGGTGCTCGGCTATCGCGGCATGAAGGAATACGAAATCGCCTTCGACGGTTTTGCGGTGCCTGCCGAGGGGTTGCTGGGCGGCGTCGAGGGCCAGGGGTTCAAGCAATTGATGGCGACCTTCGAGAGCGCCCGCGTGCAGACCGCGGCCCGCGCCGTCGGCGTGGCGCAGAACGCACTCGAGCTCGGACTAGCCTATGCGCTCGAACGCGTGCAATTCGGCGAGAAGCTGATCGCCTTTCCGCGCGTCGCCGGCAAGCTCGCCCTGATGGCGGCCGAGACGATGGCGGCGCGCCAGCTGACGTACTTCGCGGCGCGCGAGAAAGACGGCGGCCGGCGCTGCGACATCGAGGCCGGAATGGCCAAACTGCTCGCCGCGCGGGTGGCCTGGTCGAACGCCGACAACGCCCTGCAGATCCACGGCGGCAACGGCTATGCCCTCGAATATCCGATCAGCCGGGTGCTGTGCGACGCCCGCATCCTCAACATCTTCGAAGGCGCCGCCGAGATCCAGGCGCAGATCATCGCCCGCGGCCTGGTCGCCGGCCGCAATTAGCTCGTTGGAGATCCCAATTCTGGATCAGGCGGGAGAGGCGAGCGGCTTGCCCTTCTCCACGACATAGGTACTCGTGACCCTCGTCTTTTTATCACCGTTCTTGCCGCCGGCATGGGGCGTTTCGGGCGGCACCTGAAACCCATCGCCGGGCTTCAACGTGCGGGTTGGTTGACCTTCTACGGGAAGATCAAAGCCACCTTCGAGGACATAGCCGGACTTAATCCCCGGATGCGTGTGCCGCGCGACCGTCACTCCCGGTTCTATTTCAGCTTCCACAATTATTGTCACATAGCCCGGTACTGGACCGTCGATCTGCGACAGAATCTTTCGCGTGACGCCGGGGGTTGTCGTACCGGTCGGCGCGCCCTGCGCCGAAGCATCCGTGGCAATGAACCCGGTGAGCCCACAAACCGCGCAGGACGCCAAACCGGCAAAGCCTCTTCGCGTCAGCATCACCACCTCCCCTCCTTGTCCGGATCGCCAGCGCCTAGACTTCTACAAGGCATCTTAATCAGTTCGGGATTCGGCGGGCAAGCGCCCCCGAACGCTTCAGGTGCGCAAAAGGGCGGGATTTGCGGGGACGACTCCCGGCAGGCCAGTTCCGTCCGACCAGCCTACAATGGCGCTAGCCAATAGCAGTTTTGAGTGGTAGAGGGTCCCCGCGAAAGACGGTGTTCAAGGCACCGTCTCTGCGCGCCGGACCGGGAAGGCTTTAATCGGGAGAAACGCTTCCGCGTCGATTCGTGTTTACGATTCGGCCTCTCTGCCGCTAGAGAGGCGAGTGCTCCCAGGCGGTGCCACCTTCCGGTCGGGCGGTCCCGGTTCGTAAAGGTCAGAGCGCCGGGCTTAAGTGAGGCATCAAGATGTCCGGTACACAGCGATTGCCAGGCGGCCGACCACGTAAGGCAAGTCAACGGCGCACTCGGCCTGCGGCACCTCTGCAACCCCGGATAAGCCGCCTTTGGCGTCCTGGGGATCAAGTGCGCTGGCGAGACCGCATCGGTGTTTTCCATCGCGACCTTGGTGACGGCGAACACGCCGAGATTGTGATCGTAGATCGCACCTACCGGGTGCGTGTCGGGGACCTTGCCTGACGACAGCCTTCTTGTTCAGTCGTCAACATCTTGCCTGAACCCTTTGGAGCCGCCTGCATAGCAGCCGGAGTCTCACCTTGAGGGCTGGAGGTTTCTAACAATATTCCGCCGTGCTGCCTCCTCGATTTTGCCGTCTAACGAACCTCGTACCCTGCCTTCGGACAGGCGGGCTACGCACTCGAGCGAGTACCCGTTCCGCAGCATCGGCCGGGACGGATGCGGTCGAATCATCTCACATCATCAGGATGGGGAGGTGACGACGCCAAACTCCTCCCCGAACGTCGCACGATGCGCCGTCGCATAGGCGTCCATGAACACTTGCGTCGAACAGGGCGCCAACTCCGTCTGAAGCTGGGCCCGCAGCTTGTTATCCATTAGGGCGAAGGCCCCGTTGAAATCGACCGGTTGGCCGTTTACCAGCACCCATTCGGGCTCTGCCAAACTCTTATACCCCGTTTACACGGCAGCGCACCCCTTGCAAAATATCGGCACAGAAGCTGTTAATTTTGTGTCACCGCCTGTCGCGGTTCCGCGAGAGGTCACACCTTTATCTCCCACGGGGGAATGACGATCTCCGCCTCCGAGGCCAGTGCCGCGACGGCGGCCCACGCCACCATCGGCGATGCCAACTTCCGCCGACGCGACGGCAGTGGGTGGCCGCGACTGCGCGAAGCGCGCCTCTCGGGTTGGGTCGGAATTCCAGCTCAGCCAGAGTGCGACCGGCAACGCGGCAGACCGCGATATCGGAGAGTCGTAGGTATCGCGGGCCGCAGCGCCTCTCAGTCAATGCCGATTCGCTGCGCGAAGCCCCTCTCCCGGAGCTTGCGGGGAGAGGGTGAGGATGAGGAGCTTTGTCGGCTATGATCGCATAAATCCTTCGATCTCGCTTTCGGCCCAGCTCATCGCGTCGTCGTAGGATTGGCGCTGTTGGGTCACCTTGGCGATCAATTTCGTCAAAGTCGCCTGCGCGAACATCTGGGTCCCGATCCTCAGGGGGGCCGGATAGCCTGCAAGGCTCGGGATTGCATCGTGACGCGGCGGATAATTGTAGTTGGTGCCCTTCGGCGGGCCCTCTTCTTCCCAAATCTTGAAATCCATCCACTTGTCGTAGGGCGGGATGTCGAAGCCGACGCTCGCAGTGACCAGCTTTTCCTGCACCGGGCGGGTCATCAGATAAGCCAGCAGGCTTTTCGCCGCCGGGATGTTCTGTGAGAAGTTCCAGACCGCCCAGAAATACGGGTTGCACGGGTCGTACCGGCCCTGCGGCCCCTTTGGCGAGTGGAAGGTCCATAGTTGCTCAGCGACCTTCGGCTGGTCGCGTTTCGCGACCGCGTAGGCGCTGGGCGGGTTGAAAATCAGCGCGCTCTTGCCGGAAACCAGCGCCTTGTTGTTCGACGCGTTGTCGTAGGCATAAACGTCGCCGTCGAGCGATTGAGCGAGCTGCTTGAAGAATTCCAGCGCCTGCCGGGTCGCATCGGTCTTGACTGTGATATCGCCTTTGGCGTCGACGAGATCGGCGCCATAGCTGTGGAATACCGCGCCTGCCATATTGATCGAGTCGGTGCAGGTGCTGAGCCCGAGGCCAAAGGGGTGCCCCGCCTTGAAGCACTTCTCGGCGCCCTTGAGGAAACTGTTCCACTCCCAGGTTTCGACCAGCTCCTTGTCGGGCGGAGCGCCGGCCGGATACATCTTCTGGACGTCGAGCCCGACATACTCCTTCATGTAGTCGATGCGGGCGCAAGGCGGCAGTGAACCGTTGCCGTAGCTGGTCGGCACAGCCATCCAATGGCCGTCGATCTTGCCGGTGTACTCTGAGGCCTGCGCGATTGGGCCATACTCTTTGATGACTGGGAGCACAATGTCGTCAACCGGCACGAAATTGTCGGCCTGGGCCGAGACGTACCAAGTGCGCAGCCCCATCATATCGTGGCCGGCCTTGGCCTGTCCTTCCGCCATCAAGGTCAACAGGTCCTTGTCGCCGTTCGAGGTGATCAGGTCGACGTTGAGATCGACTTTTTCCTTTGCTGCCCATTCGGCGCAAATCTTTTGCAATGCCTCGGCCGCACCCGGAACCCAATGGTCCCAGACGCCAAAGGAGAGCTTACCGGCAGCGTAGGCGCCGCGCACGAACGGCGCAGTCAGCGCTGTCGCCGCCATCGTCTGCAAAACCGTGCGCCGCGTCAGCAATGTACGAGTCATTAATTCCCCTCTCTGGCTGCCTGGTTGTCGAGAAATTCCCGTCTCAATAGATGTGCTGGCCGCCATTGACAAAGATTTCCGTCGCGGTGACGTAGGCGGCGTCCTCGCTGCACAGGAAAAAGATCGTGCCGGCGACGTCTTCGGGCTGGCCGAGCCGGTTGAGCGGAATGCGCGGCAACAGTGCAGTCGTCTCTGGGGACAGCATCGCGGTCTTGATTTCGCCGGGAGCGACCGCGTTGACCCGTATGCCGAGCCGAGCGAATTCGGCGGCCATCTCGCGTGTCAATGCCGACAATGCCGCTTTCGATGTGGCATAGGCCGAACCCGCGAAAGGATGCACAACGTGACCGGCGATCGAGGTGACGTTGACGATTGCACCCTTCCCTTGGGCCAACGCTGTCGAGAAAGCGCGCGCCAGGATCAGCGGAACGAAAAAGTTCAGGTGAAATACCGCATGCCAAGCTTCGATGTCGCTGTTGAGGCACCCGAGCCGCTCTTTGGTCGGAGATTTGGGCGATACGCCGGCATTGTTGACGAGCGCGTGCAGAGCCCCATCGAGCAGCCCGCCCGCCTCGGCCACCAAATGTTCGAGGTCCTGCGGATTGCCGAGATCGGCGGTGATGTGATGAGTCCAGTTCGGGTCGCGCTTGCATTCCTCCGGCACCGCCTCCCGCGAGCAGGTGATGATCCGCCAGCCCGCGTCGCTGAACCGCTTGACCGTGGCGTGCCCGATCCCTCGGCTCGCCCCGGTCAGCAGCAACACCTTCCTTCCACTGCTCATCGCGCACCGACCCGCCGCGGAAAGCTGGACCTCGGCTCCTCGACCCCCTCCGGGTCCTGGTGGATGATGACCTCGGCGTTGGGATAGGCCGCACGCAGCTCGGCCTCGACTTCGTCGGAAATCTCGTGCGCGCGGCTGAGGCTCAGCCCACCGTCCATTTCGAGATGGATCTGGATGAAGGCCGTCGGGCCGGCGACCCGGGTGCGCAGATCATGCGCGGCAACGACGTCGGGGTGCGATTGCGCGATTCCACGAATCTTCTCGCGCTCCTCGTCCGGCAGCTCATGGTCCATCAGCTGAAACAGCGACAGGCGCGCCAGCCGTACAGCGGAATAGACGATCCAGATCCCGATCGCAGCGCCGAACAGCGGATCGAGAAGCGGAAAATCCAACGTGCTGCCCAGGACGAGCGCGGCAATGACGCTCGAATTCAACACGACATCGCTGCGGTAATGCAGCTCGTCGGCGGTAATGGCGATCGACCCGGTGCGCTGCACGACATGCCGTTGGTAAAAGACGAGCGCGACCGTCACCACGATCGAGAAGACCATCACGGCGACGCCGGCCGGCGTGTTCTCTACCGGGACGGGCGAAATCAACCGCCGCACCGCCTCCGCCAATAGCAGTATGGCGCTGCCGGTGATGAAAGCCGATTGGCCGAGCACCGCCAACGGCTCGGCCTTGCCGTGGCCAAAGCGATGCTCACGATCCGCCGGACTCATCGCGTGCCGCATCGCAACCAAATTGACGAGCGACGCAGCGGCATCGAGCAACGAGTTGACCAGGCTCGATAGCAGCGCGACCGATCCCGTTTCCAGCCAAGCCGTGAACTTGATGGCGATCAGGACCGCTGCCACCGCGACCGAGGCATAGGTCGCCATCCGCCGCAGGCGGTCGCCCGCCGCCCGATGCATCATGGAAAGAGCCGTTCCCGTCGCCATCCCGTGCCTTCGCGCGCGAACAACAACCTATCATGCAACCGAAACGGCCGTTCCTGCCAGAATTCTATGTTCTGCGGCGCGACCCGAAAGCCGGACCAATGCGGCGGGCGCGGCACGGCGCCTTCGGGAAAGCGTCGTGAAAACTCCTCTACCCGCCATTCCAGCTCGGCGCGGCTGGCGAGCGGCTGTGACTGATCCGAGGCCCACGCGCCGATCTGACTGTCGCGCGGACGGCTGGCAAAATAGGCGTCGGCCTCGTCGTCGGTGACCAATTCGACCGGACCCTCGATGCGGACCTGGCGGTTCAGCGACTTCCATAGGAAGCACAGCGCGGCGTGAGGGTTGGTGAGCAGCTCCTTCGATTTCCGGCTCTCGAGGTTGGTGTAGAAAACGAATCCCCGATCATCCAGCCCGTTCAACAGCACGGCACGAGCCGAGGGCCTGCCTTCCGATGTCGTCGAAGCCAAAATCATTGCATGCGCGTTCGGCTCACGCTGCCACGCTTCGTCGAGCCATCGCCGAAAGGGTGCGAACGGCTCGGCCTCGGCTATCTCTTCAATCATCCCAGCTTTCTCGGCTCCGACTGGTCGATCCAACCTACTTCGACGTCATCTCTTCGGCCACCACCTCGGCCGAGCGCCAGCGGCCGCGCCTGCGCGGGCTGGGTTCGAGCGTTTCGGCGAGAAGAGAGGCGATCGTGACGCCCATGGCCGCACTCTCCGCCTTGACGATGCGGTCCATTGCCGGCGCCACCTGCCTTTGCCACGGCTGGGTCGCCTGTATCATCCAGCGGCCGGCGAGCGGCAGGTGAAGCGCCTCGTACAAATCGTGCAAGGTGGCGGTTTCGGGGGCCCAGGACAATACCCAGCACCCCTCTTGCGTATGAGCCGCGAAACCGGCCTCGGTGAGCGGCCTCAAATGCTCGTCGATGACTGTCGTCGCGACACCGAGCTCGGCGGCGAGCGCCGGCGTGGACCTCGACTCGCCGTGCCGTTGCGCCCGAGCCAGCGATGCGATCAACGACAAGCTGAAGCCGAGCCGCACGCCGCCCGATGGTATCGTGCCGACCCGCTCGTCGATCCGCCAGTTCGGCAACGCCGCGGCAACCACCGCGCCGAGCAGGACCGCCATCCACGATATGTACATCCACAACAGAAAGATCGGGATGATGGCGAGCGCGCCGTACACCGTCTGATAAAAAGACGAGACGCCGATATAAAACGAAAAGCCAACCTTGAGGATTTCGATCGCGATCGTCGCGATCAATGCGCCGAGCGCGCCGTCGCGCCAGCGCACCGCGCAGTTCGGTATCAGGCAATAAAGCAGCGCGAGAGCGACGAATTCGAGCACGGCCGGGACCGCACGCGCGAGCGAGTGCAGCCAGCTGCTCGCAAACCATGCTGCCGCTTCCGGCCCGAGGCCGACCTGACGCGCGGCGAGCTCGAAATAAGTCGACAGCGAGAAGCTGATGCCGATCAGGAGTGGCCCGAGCGTGATCAAGGTCCAATAGGCGAGGATGCGCTGGACCCAGGGACGCGGCGAGGTTACTCGCCAGATCAGGTTGAGCTGATCCTCGACGGTGACCAGCAGCAGAATGCCGGTAGCCGAAATCCCGGCAATCCCGATAGCCGTGGTCTGGGCCGCCGAATCGGCAAAGGCGCGGAACCACCAAGCCGCCTGCTCGCCGATCGACGGCACCAGGGTACGAAAAGCCAGCGCCACCAGCTCGTCATGCACCTGCGCGAAGATCGGAAAGGCGGACAGCGTGCCGAAAGCGATAACGGCGAGCGGAACCAGCGAGACGAGCGTCGTATAGCTGAGCGCGCCCGAAGCCGCAAAACAGCCATCGGCGAGGAAGCGGCGCAGCGAATAGACCGCGAAAGCAGCCAAGGTCGCACATATCCGCCGCAGCTTACCGCCGCGGGGCCGGCTCTGTTCCTCGGCAGAGATCATTACCAAAACCTTAGGCTCTCGGTGCTGTTAAACAAGGAGCGGCCGGCGATTGTCCCACCCGCGAGGCGACCCTGATTGGCCGGGGCGCTTTGCTTCGTGTAGGATCGCCGCAATTTGGAGGATGGGGAAGATGATGCCGCTGATGGCGGGTAAGCAAGGCCTCATCATGGGTGTCGCCAACGAGCGGTCGATCGCCTGGGGAATCGCGAAGACATTGCACGATCATGGCGCCCACCTCGCCTTCACTTATCAGGGCGAGGCGCTGGGGAAGCGGGTACGGCCGCTCGCTCTCAGTCTCGACAGCGATGTTGTCTTGGAGGCCGATGTCGCTTCCTCTGAGAGCCTCGACGCGGTATTTGCTGCCTTGTCACAGCATTGGGGTTGGCTCGATTTCGTGGTTCACGCGATTGCCTTCTCGGACAAGGACGAGCTGAAAGGCAAATACATCGAGACGACACGCGCCAACTTCCTGCGCACTCTCGAGATTTCCTGTTTCTCGTTCACCGATGTCTGCCGTCGCGCCGCGCCCTTGATGACGGCCGGCGGGAGCCTACTGACGCTCACCTACTCCGGCGCCGAGCGGGTGATGCCGCATTATAACGTGATGGGTGTGGCAAAGGCGGCGCTCGAAGCCAGTGTGCGCTATCTCGCCGTCGATCTCGGTGGCGACAATATCCGCGTCAACGCGATTTCCGCCGGTCCGATAAATACGCTGGCCGCCAGAGGCATCGGCGATTTCAATTATATTCTTAAGTGGAACCGTCTGAATGCGCCCCTGAAGCGCAACGTCACAATCGAGGATGTCGGCGGCGCCGGCCTTTATCTGTTGAGCGACCTCTCCGCCGGGGTCAGCGGCGAAGTCCATCATGTTGATTGCGGCTATCACGTCGTCGGCATGAAAGCGGTCGACGCTCCCGACATCTCGGTGGTGTGACCGTGGTGCAAGTGTCATTCTCGCTGATGTGGCGGACTATCCTCGCGCTTTGCCTGGCCCTAGTGCCGTGTGCGATGACAATCGCGGCTCCGGCCGAGGACGACATGGCGATCGCGCAAAGTCTGGCGGAAATGTTGCGCGATGCCCGCACCGTCATTTCCGACAAACAGGGTCTGATCAACGACCCGCAGGTCGGTGACAAGCACCTGACGGGAGAAGTCGTCCTCGAGCAGGCAGTGGCGAAATACAAGAAGGATACCGGGGTTGACCCGACAAAGCTCGATCCCGCCTCACGTCAGGGCCGGTTGCTGCAGGCGATGATGGCGGCGATCGTCGAGGTCGTAAACGACAATCAGACGACGATCAACGAGAAAGGAACCGGCTTCAAAGGCTTTATCCCAGCGGTTTCTGCAAGGCTGGTCGCCGAAAGCTTTGGCCATTTGGCGAAAGGCGAAGCCGAGATCAAGGTTACCGCGCCCTTGGAGCTCGTCCGCAACCGCAAGGCGCGCCCCGACCCGTGGGAGACCGAGGTCATCGAGAAGCGGCTTCTCGACCCGGCTTGGCCCGCAGGCCAATCGTTCTCCGCTAACGTGGAGACCAATGGGCGGCCGGCATTCCGGGTCATGGTACCAGAATATTACGTGGAATCCTGCCTTGCCTGCCACGGTTCGCCAAAGGGCCAAATGGACATCACCGGCTACCCAAAGGAGGGCAGGAAGTTGAACGACCTGGGCGCGGCGATCAGCATCACCCTTTATCATTGAGCCGGCCGGGCGAAGGCATCCGATGATGGCCCGGCTGACGATCCGGACCCGGCTGATGCTGCTGACTTGTGCCGGCCTCTTTGTCCTGATCGCGACCAATGCTTACCTGACCAAAAAGCTCGCCGAGAACTCCGCGGGGATGGTGACCGCAGCCGAGCTTTTCAAAAGCATTGAAGAGGCGAACAGCGCGCAAATCTCCTTTGGAGAGTTGCGCTATTGGATGACCGATCTGGCGGTCAGTCAGCTGACGATGGCCGAAAGGAACGCCGCCGCAGCCCGCGCCCGAGTGGAACAGCACCTCGACGAACTGCAGTCATGGAACCCTCAGCGCATCGCGACCGTCCGCAGCGAAATCGCGCAATACGAGGATTTGGCCGGCAAGGCCGTCGAGGAATACACCGACGATCGCCGTGTGATCGGCAACTCGCTGCTGGCCCAGGCGCGACAACACAGTCTCGTCGCCGATCAACTGATCGCCTCGATCGTCCAGGAATTGACCGGCGCCGCCATCGCCGCGCGTCAACGCGTGGTCGCCGAAGCTGAACGTGCGACACGCCTCTCTCAATTCATTGTGGCGGCCGCCGTCGTTATCGGATCTCTGCTGACCTTCCTGGTGTTGCGCTCGATCGTGGTTCCGTTGCGCCGTCTAACAGAGGCGATGGCGGGCCTTAACGCAGGTGATGTCGATGTCCCGATACCCGAGGCCGGCCGGGACGAGATCGGCGCGGTCGCGCAGACCCTGGCGCTCTTCCGTGATACGCTGAGGGAACTGCGAGAGACATTGGCGCAACTCGAGGCGTTGCGAGCCGTCGGACGGGCCGTCGGTTCGACCCTCGACCTCGAACGCGTATTGTCGAGCGTAGTGGCGCGGGCGGTCGAGTTCGCCCATGCCCAAGCCGGCATGATCTATGAGTTCGACGACGCGGCGCGGGAATTCCGGTTCCGCAGCAGCCACGGCGCAGAACCGGAGCTCATCGAAGAGCTGAGGGCGGCGCCGATCCGCCACGGCGAAGGAGCCATCAGCGCCGCGGCGCTCACCGGCTCGCCGGCGCAGGTCCGCGACCTCCTTACCGAGCGGCAAATCACCTTGCCAAAATTTGTCGAGGCCCTCGCCCACCGGGGCTACCGTTCGCTGATCGCCGCGCCGCTGTTGCATGAGCAGGATATCCTTGGTGGTCTCGTCGTCGCTCGCCGCGAAGCGGGTGAATTCTCCAAGGGGGTCGTCAGTCTGATCGAAGCGTTTGCCACCCAATCGGCGCTCGCCGTGCGCAACGCCAAGCTGTTCGAGGAGCAGCGCCGGCGCGAGCGCGACTTGCGGGTGGCGCATGAGCAATTGAAACAAGCGCAGGCCAATCTGATCCACGCTGAGAAGATGGCGTCCTTGGGCCAGCTCACCGCCGGCATCGCCCACGAGATCAAGAACCCGCTCAATTTTGTGAACAACTTTGCCGAACTTTCTCGCGAGCTGCTCCAAGAGCTGCAGGACACGATCGCTTCTCCCGGCGCCGAGCAGGACGAGCTGATCGCGACCCTGACCGCCAATCTGGCGAAAATTACCGAACACGGGCGGCGCGCCGACGGCATCGTGACCAGCATGCTGCTGCATTCGCGCGGCGGCACCGGCGAGCGCCGTGCAACCGACCTCAACGCGCTGGTCGAGGAGGCGCTGAACCTGGCGTTTCACGGCGCCCGCGCGCGAGACAAAAGCTTCAACATCGCGTTGGAGCGCGATCTCGATACCAAACTCCCTCCGATCGAGCTCGTTCCGCAGGACATCACCCGCGTGCTCCTCAACCTGTTCGGCAACGGCTTTTACGCGGCGAACAAGCGCCTGCAGGAGGGAACCGATCCGAAATTTCAACCGTCATTGCGGGTGTCGACGCGCGATCTCGGTGACCAGGTCGAGGTCAGAGTGCGCGACAACGGCGTCGGGATACCGCCCGAGGTGCGCTCGAAGCTGTTCACGCCGTTCTTCACAACCAAGCCAACCGGCGAGGGTACCGGGCTCGGGCTGTCGATCAGCTACGACATCGTCACCCAACAGCATGGCGGCACGATCACCGTCGACAGCCGCCCAGGCGAATTCACGGAATTCACGGTGCGGCTGCCGCGCAGCCTACAGGCTGCCGAGCCGGCCGCCGCGGCGCGAGCATCGGCTTGAACGATCCGCCGACGCATCCGGATGTCGAGATCGTCGAGGCGACGAAGGCGTTCGAGCGATTCCTGCGGGTGGACGTTTTCCGTTTCCGGCATCGCCTGTTTTCGGGCGAGTGGAGCGCCCTGCGCAATTACGATGTGCTGCGGCGCGGACAAGCGGCGTCGATCGTGCTCTATGACCCCGATCGGGAGAGCGTCGTGCTGGTCGAGCAGTTCCGTCTGCCGGCGTTGCTCGCCGGCAGCTCGCCTTGGCAGCTCGAGACGGCCGCCGGTCTCGTCGACAGCGGCGAGACGCCCCCGGCCGTCGCGATCCGCGAAACGCAGGAAGAAACCGGGCTTGCGCTTATCGGCGAGCCGATCCCGATCCAGCGCTATCTGCCCTCCCCCGGCGGCTCCGACGAGAGCGTTTACCTGTTCTGCGGCCGGGTCGATGCCACGGCGGCCGGCGGCGTGCACGGCTTGGCGGAAGAGCACGAAGACATTCGCGTTGTCGTCAAAACCCTCGCCGAAATAGAAGCTCTTCTCGAGGCCGGCGCGGTCGAAAGCGGCCACACCATAATCGGCCTCTATTGGCTGCTGCGCCACCGCGACCACCTTCGCCAGCTATGGGCGATCGATTAGAGCGCAATCAGCGTGGCACGAATGGCTTGAAATGCTTTGACAGCGCCAGGCCTTGGCGCTGGTAGGAGGAGCCGATCGGGGTGCCGTAGAGCTTGTCGGGCTTGGCGATCAGGCGCTCGTAGACGAGGCGGCCGACGATCTGGCCGTCTTCGATCAGGAACGGCACTTCGTGCGAGCGCACTTCGAGGACGGCCCGGCTGCCGGCTCCTCCGCTCTCGGGGGCGCCGAAGCCGGGATCGAAGAAGCCGGCGTAATGCACCCGGAATTCGCCGACGAAGGTGTCGTAGGGCAACATCTCGGCGGCGTGGTCGGGCGGCACGACGACCGCTTCTCGTGACGCCAGGATATAGAAGTCGTTGGGATCGAGCACGATTCCCTCAACCCGGCGCGAGTAGACCGGCTCCCAGAAGTCGCGCGGGTCGTAGTGCAAGCTGCGGTCCATATCGATGACATCGGTATGCCGCCGCGCCTTGTACCCGACGATCCCGGTCGCTTTGTCGCCGGCAACATCGACAGTGAAGGCGAGCCCGTTGCGGATCGTCTTCGGCCCGGCTGGACCATCGACCAGCCCGACCTCCTCATGCAGGCGGCGCAGCGCTGTATCGCTAAATCCGGGCGAGCCGCGGCGGATGCGCAATTGCACGAGGCGAGAGCCGGTGCGCACCAGGATGCTGAAGGCACGCGGCGAGATCTCGACAAAGAGCGGACCCTTGTAGCCCTCGCGGACCCGGTCGAATTCGGTGCCGTAGTCGGTGATCACCCGGGCGAAGACATCGAGCCGGCCGGTCGAGCTCTTCGGGTTGGCGGCCGCCGCAGTGCGTTTCCGCAGCGACACATATTCGAGCAACGGGACGATATAAACGCAGTCCTTTTCGAGAACCGCGCCTCCCGTCAGGTCGATGCGGTGCATCGAAAGGAGATCGAGCTTGTCGCGCACGCTCGCCCGCGCGCCGGGCAGAAAGCTCGCCCGCACCCGGTAGGCGACTTCGCCGAGCCGCAGGTCGATGCTCGCTGGCTGGATCTGATCGTCGCCGATCGGCTGCGGCGATAGGATCTCCCGGGCTTGCGCCACTGCCTCCCGCAACAGCTGTGACGGCAACAGGCCGGTCGTCAAATCCCGCTGGCGGTCGGCCTCAACCGGGTCCGGCGCCGGAAACAACTCACTGCCTTGCGGCATTTACCCGCCGACCGGCTGCGTCGCTTCGGCGAGCCAGCGCGCCGTCTGCGCGTCAACAAGCGGGGTCAGGCGCTCGCGGACCCGCGTATGGTACTCATTGAGCCAGGCGATCTCGTTTTCGTCGAGCAGCGACGGCTCGATCAGGTTGCGGTCGATCGGGGCGAGGGTCAGCGTTTCGAAGCCGAGCGTCTCGCGATCGGCCGAGCCGTCGGCCGGCTGCACCAGCACGAGATTTTCGATGCGAATGCCGTAGGCGCCGGTCTTGTAATAGCCGGGCTCGTTCGAGACGATCATGCCGGCCAGCAGAGGCTGCGTGTTCGGGGCCTTGGAGATGCGTTGCGGGCCCTCGTGCACCCCGAGATAGCTGCCGACGCCGTGCCCGGTGCCGTGGTCGTAGTCGAGTCCCTCCTGCCACAGCGCGCGGCGCGCGAAACCGTCGAGTTGTGTCCCGGTGGTGCCCTTCGGAAAGCGCGCCAGGGCGAGCGCGATGTGGCCCTTCAGCACGCGAGTGAATTGGTCGCGCATCTCGGCCGAAGGCTCGCCGACCGCGATCGTGCGCGTCACGTCGGTGGTGCCGTCGAGATACTGGGCGCCTGAATCGAGCAGATAAAGCGTGCCCGGTTCGAGGCGCTTCTCGGTCTCTGGCATCGCCCGGTAGTGCACGATCGCGCCGTTTGAGCCAGCCCCTGAAATCGTCGGGAAGCTGAGGTCGCGGAAATACTCTCCTTCGCGGCGGAAAGCCTCCAGCCGGTCGCTGGCGGCGATCTCGGAGAGTTGCCCATTCGGCGCCTCGCGCGCGAGCCAGGCGAGGAAACGCGTCAGCGCCGCGCCGTCACGCTGATGCGCTGCGCGGGTGCCATCGATTTCGAAGGCGTTCTTGCACGCCTTCGGCAACAGGCAAGGATCGGCGGCGCGATGGATCTTCGCTCCCGCTTTTGTCAGCCGGTCGAACACCCAGGAGGCGGCGGTCGCCGGATCGGCCTGCACCCTTCCGCCTTCGGCCGCAAGCGCGTCGAGCGCCGGTCCCAGTTGCTCGGGCGGCAGCACCGTGACGGCGTTGCCAAGGTGGCGTTCGAGGTCGGGCACGAGCTTGCGCCGATGGATGAAGAGGCTGACGGAGCCGTCCCGCCGCAGGATCGCAAATGACAATGGCAGCGGGGTGTGCGGCACGTCGCCGCCGCGGATGTTGAGGAGCCAGGCGATCGATTCCGGCATTGTCAGCACGACCGCCGCGACCCCCTCCTGTTGCAAGCCACGCCCCAGCCGGGTGCGCTTCGACTCTGCGCTCTCGCCGCAGAATTGCTCGGGATGCGGCACGACAGGTGCGATCGGCGCCGCCGGTTGGCCCGGCCAAACCCTGTCGAGCGGGTTGCCCTGAACAGCGCGAAGCTCGGCACCGGCCTTTTCCGCGGCGCCGCGAAACCGCTCCACCTCGTGGGGCGTGTGCAGCCAGGGATCGTAGCCGAGAACACCGCCCTTTTTTAGCGCCGTGGCGAGCCATTGCGCCGGCGGTTCCTCTACCAGGTGATGGATCTCGAACGAGCCGGTATCAATCTGAGCAGCCGCCTGCAATGTGTACCGCCCATCGACAAACAGCGCTGCGCGGTCGCGCAACACGATCGCGAGGCCGGCCGACCCGGTAAAGCCGGTAAGCCAGGCGAGGCGCTGACCGCGTGGCGGCACATATTCCCCCTGATGCTCGTCGGCGCGCGGCACGATGAACCCATCGAGTCCGCGCAACGCCAGTTCTTCCCGCAGGCGGGCGAGACGCTCCGATCGCGGCTGCCGAGCAAAATCATCCCGCGAAAGGCCATCGTGGTATCCGGCAGCCTTGGCGGCGCGCAGCGCCTCGAGACGGTCGGCAAGCTGTTGCGGCATCGGGTCGGCGACGAGCCTATGCCAGCCAGTCCCGATTTCGGCCGGAGCGGCCAGCACGCCGTCGATCAACGCCTCGATCGCGTCGGGGTCGTAGGTGGAACCGACCGCCGCCAGCAATCGCGCCAGCTCGTCCCGGTGGGGTTGGGTTACGCTCGAGCTCATCTACCGCTCCTTTTTCTCTGCATGGCTGAATTGCAGGGCTGCTGTTGCTCTTTTTGCGGTGCAGCACCAGATCCTTGTGCGGCGCAGCATAAGCGGCGCGCAGGAGTTCTAGCCATGTTTGTAGTCAATCTTCTCGTCTCCGCCGGAAGGCGCTTTTCCGAGTGGCGGCATCGGCAGCAAGCCTATGCCGAGCTGATGTCGCTCGACGACCACTCGCTCGCCGACATCGGGCTTCACCGCTCGCAAATCGCCAGCCTCGTCGAGGGTTACCGCGTGCCCAATCCATCCTCGCCAGTGCCCTTCCGGAACCCGGAAAAGCTCGCTCGGCCGAAGGAGGCCTGAGCGGTCTTCCGGCCGAGGCGATTTCAGAGATGGGGGCTTCGGCCCCCATCGTCATCTCTGACCCATGCCGGCGGCGCATCACCAGCGTCGACCACCCGTCGATGACCACCCTGTGATCGAGCACGATGCCGCAGCCGCGATGCGGTGCGAGCACGATCGGCTCTTGCCACCGCAACAATCCCGACAGCACAGCGCGTCCATGGGGCGCCAGCCTGCGAGCAAGGTCGGCGGCCATGACCGCCAATGGGCGCGCGAGGATATTGGACAGGATCAGATCATAGCGTGATTTGCGGATGAGCCGATCACGGTAGCCCGCCGCGTTGCGGCTCTGCACCAGTCCCCTTACGCCGTTGCAGGCGGCGTTGTGTCGGGCGACGCAGATCGCTCTTGGGTCAATGTCCCCGGCCAGTACTTTGCGGTGCAGCAGTTTCGCTGCGGCGATCGAGAGAATCCCCGTTCCAGTTCCGATGTCGAGCGGTCTGTGAAACTGCCGTCTACGCGCCAGGCGCTCGAGCGCCAAGAGACAGCCGCGGGTCGACGGATGCTCGCCGGTACCGAACGCGGTCGCCGCGTCTACTGCGATCCCGATCGCTCCCACCGGCACCTTGCCATCATAATGCGAGCCGTAAACAAAGAACCGGCCGACCCGCAAGGGCGGAAAGGACAGCTGGTTCTCCGCGAGCCAGTCGCGCGCGGGGAGGTCTTCCTCGCCTAATTCGGCCAAAGTTCCGTCCGCGGCCGCCGCGATGAGCGCGAGCTGCGCCCCGAGCTCGGCGTTGAGCAAAGGCGATCGCCAATAGGCCTCGACCCGCCACTCCTCGGGTGCAGTCTCGAACGCCGACACGGCGTCGGCTTTGTCGTCCAAGAGCGCGAAGACGGCATTCGCCGCGTCCGTGCCGCGCACGGAGGCAAGCAGGCGCCAGACAGAATTCACGGCCAGCGCCCCTCACCCCGACCCTCTCCCCGCAAGCGGGGCGAGGGAGGAGGTCGCGGAACTCCCCGCGCCATCACGCGTGCTCGACAAAGGCGTCCATGATCTTCTTGTCGCCGGCGACGTCGAAATGGATGGCGAGCTTGTTGTCTTCGACGGCGGTGATCGTGCCGTAGCCGAATTTCTGGTGAAACACCCGGCCGCCGACGGCAAAGCCGCCGACCCGGCGTAATTCTTCGCCGCGCCGCGGCACCGGGCCCGTATTGGCCAGCAGGGGGTGGCGTGGAGGGGCAGCCGGCCGCCACGGCGCAGCCGGCGGGACCTCGATCGCGCTCGTCCATCCTGCATCCCAGGATGCCGCGGGCTGCAGGCCGAGCTCGGCGACGATCTCGACGTGATCGGTCGGCAGCTCGTCGACAAAGCGGGAACGGATCGTATTCTGCCATTGGCCGTGAATGCGGCGGTTAGCGGCAAAGGACACATAAGCGCGGTGCCGGGCTCGGGTCAGCCCGACATAGGCGAGCCGGCGCTCCTCTTCGAGCGCGGCGAGCCCGTTCTCCTCCATCGCCCGCTGGTTCGGGAACAATCCCTCTTCCCAGCCCGGCAGGAAAACCGAGTCGAATTCGAGCCCCTTGGCGCTGTGCAGGGTCATCAGATTGACCATGTCGCCGCCCGCCTCGGCGGCATTATCCATCACCAGACTGACATGCTCGAGAAAGCCGCCGAGATTCTCGAACTCGGCCATCGCGACGACCAGCTCCTTCAGGTTTTCGAGCCGGCCGGCCGCGTCGGGTGAGCGATCGGCCTGCCACATCGCAGTGTAGCCCGATTCGTCGAGCACGATCTGCACGAGGTCGGTATGCGAGATCCGCTGGGCTTGCGCGCGCCAGCCGTCAACCGCGCCGATGAATGCGGCGAGCGCGTTGCGCGCGGCCGGCCTCATCCGATCGCCGGCGATCAACAGGCGCGCCGCTTCGATGAGCGGCAGCCTTTCGGTGCGGGCAAACCTGTGCAGCTCCTGCACCGTGGCGCTGCCGATGCCGCGCCGAGGGGTGTTCAGAATGCGCTCGAGGGCGAGATCATCGGCCGGCTGATTGACGAGCCGCAGGTAAGCGAGCGCGTCGCGGATCTCCTGCCGCTCGTAAAACCGCGGCCCGCCGATCACGCGATAGGGCAGCGCGAGCGTAATGAACCGGTCTTCAAACTCACGCGTCTGGAACCCAGCTCGCACCAGGATCGCGATTTCGCTGAGCGCGTGCCGTTTGCGCTGTAGCGCCTCGATCTCGTCGCCGACCCAGCGGGCTTCCTCCTCGGCATCCCACACGGCCCGCACCACGACCTTTTCTCCCTCGTCCGCTTCGGTCCATAAGGTCTTGCCGAGGCGGCCGCGGTTCTGCGCGATCATGCCGCCCGCCGCCCCTAGAATGTGCGGCGTCGAGCGGTAGTTCTGCTCGAGCCGGGCGATCGTCGAGCCCGCGAAATCCTTTTCGAAGCGCAGGATGTTGCCGATCTCGGCGCCGCGCCAGCTGTAGATCGACTGATCGTCGTCGCCGACACAGCACAAATTCCGGCGCCTTTGCGCCAGCAGACGCAGCCACAAGTATTGGGCGATGTTGGTGTCCTGGTACTCGTCGACGAGCACATACCGGAAGCGCCGCTGGTAATCGGCGAGGATGTCGGGGTTGCCGGTGAAAAGGCCCAAATTGTGCAGCATCAGGTCGCCAAAATCGACGGCGTTCACCGTCATCAGGCGCTCCTGGTACTGGCGATAGAGATCCACCGCCCGGCCCTGCGCAAAACCGCCGGCGTCGGCGGGCGAAACCTTTTCGGGGCCGAGACCGCGATCCTTCCAGCGCTGAATCTGTGCGAGCAGAAGGCGGGCGGGCCAGCGCCGCTCGTCGATGTTCTCCGCCTGCAGGATCTGCTTCAAGAGCCGGATCTGGTCATCGGTGTCGAGGATCGTGAAGCTCGGCTTGAGCCCGATCGCCTCGGCATGCCGGCGCAGAATCCGCGCGGCGATTGCATGAAAGGTGCCGAGCCACACGCCCTCGGCGGCGCGGCCGATCATCGCTTCCAGCCGCTCGCGCATCTCGCGCGCCGCCTTGTTGGTAAAAGTGACGGCGAGCAATTCCGAGGGAAATGCGCGGCCTGTGGCGATCGTAAAGGCGAGCCGCGTGGTCAGCACGCGGGTTTTGCCGGTGCCGGCGCCGGCGAGCACCAGCACCGGCCCGTCGATCGCCTCGACGGCCCGGCGTTGTGCGTCATTGAGGCCGCCGAGGTCGAACACCTCGGTGTTCTGGCGGGTAAGGACAGCAGGTTCGGACATGCGTTGCATGATATAGCAAGAGCGGCCCCGATGATGCACCCTCACCCCCGAGGAAGCCGAAGCCAGGCCCGTGATGCACGTCGCGATCGTTCTGCTGATTCTGATCCTGACCTATATCGGCATGGCCGCCGGCCGGATCGCGTGGCTGCAGGTCGATCGTACCGGGATCGCGCTGCTCGCGGTCATCGCGCTCCTCGCCAGTGGCGAGATGACCCTCGACGATTTCGGCAGCTCCGTCGATTTGCCGACCCTCGCCTTCCTGTTCGCGATGATGATCATCTCGGCCCAGTTCGCCGAATTGGGGTTCATCGACTTGTGCGCCCGAACAATTACCGAGACCCGGCGCGGTACCGCGACCCTCCTGGTATTGACGGTTGCAATCGGCGGTGGGCTCTCGGCAATATTGGCAAACGACATTCTGATAATAGCAATTTCGCCGTTGCTGATCGCCGGAGCGCAGAGCCGCCAGCTCGACCCTCGCCCACTGGTGATCGCGCTCGCTGCCGCAACCAATGCGGGCTCCGCGGCGACATTGATCGGCAATCCGCAAAACATCCTGATCGGGGCGCTCGGCCGGCTCGACTTCTGGGTCTTCCTGGCGATTTGCGCCGTGCCGGCGGTGTTCACGTTGATCGTTGTCTTCCTGGTCGTCTGGCTGCAATGGCGCACGCGCATCAGCCAGACGATGCTCGCGGCGACACTCGATGCACCGCCCGTAGCCGTTCACCCGCTCGACCGCAACCAGACGATCAAGGGGGCTGTCGCCGTGTTGGTGCTGCTCGTGCTGTTCGCAACGCCGCTGCCGCGCGAGATCGGCGCGCTGATCATCGCTGCGCTGTTGCTCGCCAGCCGGAAAATTACCAGCCGCACGATGATCGCAGCGGTGGATTGGCCGCTCTTGCTTCTCGTCGCCTGCCTCTTCGGGATCACCGGAGCCCTCAACCAATCTGGAGTTGCCGCCCAAATCCTCGACTTTCTGACTGAGCATGGGCTGTTGCCAAACAGTCTCGTGCTGCTGACGCCGTATAGTCTCGTAGCGAGCAACACGATCGGCGGCGTCCCGGCCGCGATGCTGTTCCTGCAGCTTTGGCCGAGCGCTCCACCGGGCGTTTTTTACGCGTTGGCCTTATTGTCGAGCCTTGCCGGCAATCTGCTCCTCACTGGCAGCCTGACCAATGTGCTGATCGCCGAGCGCGCCGATCGGATGGGAGCAAGGCTCACGTTTGCCGAGCATGCCAGGGCCGGGGTTCCGATCGCAATAATATCGATCGGCTTTGCGGTGTTTTGGCTGGCTTTGACGCAAACCTTGCCGGTGCTGCCGGAGAGGTAATCGCAAGCAACGAGGAGAATGCGCTTGGCATCCCGTCCTCTCCGCATCGGCACCCGCGGCAGCCCGATGGCGCTGCGTCAAACCGCCATCATTCGCGATCGCCTGATTGCGGCGCATCCCGAGCTTGCAGCGGCGGGAGCGGTCGAGATCGTGACCATCAGAACGACCGGCGACCGAGTGCAAAATCGTCTGCTCGCCGAGATCGGCGGCAAGGGGCTGTTCGCGAAGGAGATCGAGGAGGCGCTGCTCGCCGGGAAGATCGATCTGGCGGTTCATTCGCTGAAGGATATGGAGACCCGGCTTCCCGAGGGTCTGGTGATCGCCTGCGTGCCTCCGCGTGACGATCCACGCGACGCGCTTTTGTCCGGGAGCGCGGCGAGCCTAGCTTCCCTGCCTCGCGGCGCGAAGATCGGCACCGCTTCACTCCGCCGCCAAGCCCAATTGCTGCGGCATCGCCCGGACCTCTCGATCGTGCCGATCCGTGGGAATGTGAACACGCGGCTGCGCAAAATGGCGGCCGGTGAAGTCGATGCATTGGTTCTCGCGCTGTGCGGCCTCGAACGCCTCGATTTGAGCGGGCAGGCGACCGAAATCCTGCCCCGCGAGGTCATGCTGCCGGCGGTCGGCCAAGGTGCGCTCGCCGTCGAGTGCCGAACGGCCAACGAGACGGTGCGTCACCTCGTTGCGCCGCTCCATGATCTGACCTGCGCTGCCTGTGTGCATGCCGAGCGAGCGATGCTCGCCGCGCTCGACGGCTCGTGCCGCACTCCAATCGCCGGGTTTGCCGAAGTCGACGGAGACCGGTTGACAATCGAGGGTCTGTTGCTCAACGAGGACGGGAGCCGAGAGATCCGCGGCCGGTTCGAAGGCGAAATCAACGATGCTGTCCAGATCGGCGCCGAGCTGGGCAAGGACCTAAGGAGCCGCGCCGGTCCGGATTTCGGACTCGGCTAACCCGGAACCGTTTTCGGCCCGAGGCGGCCGCCGCCTTCGCAGGCCTGGGCGCGCAGCCACTCTTCCGCCGACAGGTGGCCCTGATAGACCTCGGAATACAAGCCGACCGGCCAAGTCAGCACAAAGACGAAATGGTTGACGATGTCGGTGTTCCGGTCCGGGCAAGGACCCGGCAGCAGGAAGCCGATCGCCACCAGCGCGACCCCGATCGCAAGGTAGAGGCCGACAAGCCCCCTCATGGCAGCGCCCAGTCACCCGGACTCTATTTGCGCGCTGGTCTCGAGTTCCAACCCTTGGCTCACTCAGCCGCCTGCGCGAGAGGGCGCATTGCGGCGCCCAGCTGGGCCTCGTAGGCATCACGCCAGCCGATCTTCTCGTCAGCGAGGAAGTCGCCGCTGCGAACGTTAACAAAGATGTCCGGGTCGTCGACGCCGGGTGGGACCGTGCCGTCCTTTCTCAGCGCACGAGCGGCGCGCAGCAGGCGCTGGCGGGTGCGGGTGATCATCTTGTCGCTCGGGCCCAGATGCTCGAAGCCGTGATCGATGACGGGCCCCATACTCTCGGTTATCGCCTGGTCCTGGGCCTGGATGCCGACGATCCCGGTGTAGATGCCGCCGCTCTTTTGCGCCTCGCGGCCGATGAGCCAGTCATTCCCCTGATTGCCGGCGAGCCGCCAGCGGCCGTGCCAGTCCGTCGTGTTCGGCACGAAATCCATCGTCAGCTTCGAGCCGGGAAGATTCCGAGTATGGCTGAGCCCGGCGCGTGAGGCCGGCAGGTTCTTCCAGGTCAGGCTGACGAACATCGTATGCGTGTCGTCCATCGGGACCCAGGCGCGGCTGTTGACCCGGTCAAAGGCGCCCTGCGGGGTCTGCGTCCAGAACGGGAACAGGAAATTGGCAAACCGCCAGTAGGTCCGGTTTGCTTCGGCTGGACGGTAGGCGGCGTACATGGTGCCCCAATCGGTGTCGGTGACGTGGTACTCGGGAGCTCGGTTCGTTACCGTGTAGCGAATCAGATTGTCGGCCGGGACATCGTCGGGAGCGACCGAGCCGGCGTGGAGAAATCCGAAATGCGACGTGTCGATATCGCCTTCGAGCGCCTGCAGCCAATTGCATTCGCGCTGCGCGAAGACGATTTGCAGATCGCCTTCCGGCAACAAGGAAGCCTCGATCCCCGGTAAAGGCGGCGCCTTGGCGCGGTCGCCCATATAAACCCAGACCAGGCCGTTGCGCTCGGCGACCTTATAGGCCTTCGCCTTGACCTTTTCCTTGTAATCCTGATGCGGCGGTGTGTTCGGCATGTCGACGCAGTTGCCCGCCGCGTCGAATTTCCAACCGTGATAAACGCAGCGGATGCCGCCCTCCTCGTTGCGTCCGAGAAACAGTGATGCGCAGCGATGCGGGCACCGGTGGTCCATGATTCCCACCCGGCCCGAGCTGTCGCGGAACGCGATCAGCCGCTCGCCGAGCAGCATCAGCCGCGTTGGCGCGCCGTCACGCTCCAGCTCCGACGACATCGCCGCCGGGATCCAGTATTGCCGCATCATTTCGCCCATGACGGTGCCGGGCCCGATGCGGACCAGATCCTCGCTGTCCTTCTGCTTGCTCATCACTGACCTCGTTTATCTCGTCATTCCGGGATGCCCCACGGGGCAGGCCCGGAAGCCAGGAGCACGGACCTTCGCCGATTTGTCGCCGGCCGGCGTTCATGGTTTCCGGGCTCCCGGGCTGCGCCCGCGCCCCGGAATGACAGCGGGTTCAAATCTCTCTCACGACCAGAGGGCGAAGCCGAGGCCGGTGCCCGACCCGGCCGGCGTGCGGTATCCAGGCACGTAGCGCGACCAGGCAAAATCGAGATGCTCGACGGCACCGGCTACGCAAATCCACATGCGGATCTCCGAGCTGCCCGAATTGAGCTTATGGCGCGGCAATGATTCCAGCGCGCGGGCATCCTTGCGGGCGCAGGCGTCGAGAACGCCGCGGTCGAGATCTTCGTCTACGACAAAATGGCTAAGCCCGCCGGAGCCAACGATGCCGATCCGCGCGTCACCCGGATAGCTCTCCACTGCCTCCCGGATCGCCTGGCCGAGCCTGTAGCAGCGGCGCGGCGTCGGCTGGTTCGGCGGAAAGTACGTGTTGATGAATACCGGCACCACCGGCAGCGTCGGGTCATCCATGAGCCGCTTGCGGACAAAGGCAAAGGCATGGCCTTCGCCCTTTCCGTCGGGCAAAGCGTCCGACGAAACCGGGTCGAACTCGCGATCGACGAGGGAAGTGGTCAGGTGCAACGCCAGCCCGCTTTCGACCGGGTAGGCGCGCGGCTCCGTTTCTTCGTAGTACCGCGCCGTCGCCCGCCGCGCCCAATCGGGGCCCGAAAAGCCGTTGAGCGGCACGTTGCGGATCGTCTTGCCACGATAGACCACGAAGCTCGGCAGGTTGTCGTCCTGGTAAATTTCTTTGTGATCGTCGCCGATGACGATCAACGCGTCGAGCTCGGCGCGGCGCACGGCATCTCTGAGATGGGCGACCCCAGCTTGCGCCTCGGCATGACGTGCGGCAAACCGCTCCGGCGTCAATTCGGCCGCAACATGCGGCTCCGCCCGATGGAGCAGCTCTTCATATGTAGTTGGCTGCCCCTCCTTGTCGAGGAAGTCGCGAACCGCATCGCGGTCGATGAAGCGCGGCCAATCCTCGGCCGGAGCATTTAGCATCGGTGTATGCGACGTGCCGAACCCAAGGACGAGCTTCGCCATACCAGTTGCTCCTTCCCGCTTGTAGACCCGGAGCCTAGGATCGATGGCCAGAGCAGGTCAACAGCTCTTGGTCGGGTGATTGCGCGGTCTTATAAACAGGGATTGGCGGGTGAGCGGGTGCTCAGATGATAGACATCGAGAGGACGAGGAAATTCGTCGATCAGTGCTGGGTAGACGACATTGTTCCGACCTTGATCGAATACGTCCGCATCCCCAACAAATCCCCAGCCTTTGACCCGGATTGGGCGGCGCACGGTTATATGGACGAGGCCGTGCGGTTGTTCGAGCGCTGGGCGCTAGCAAAGCTCGCCGATGTGCCGGGCGCGACAGTGGAAGTCGTCCGGCTGCCCGGGCGGACGCCGGTCATCGTCATCGACCTGCCGGGCCAGGCAGACGGCACCGTCCTGCTTTACGGGCATCTCGACAAGCAACCTGAGATGACCGGCTGGACCGACGGGTACGGCCCGTGGATCCCTCGTCTCGAAGGCGACAAGCTTTACGGGCGTGGCGGCGCGGACGACGGCTATGCCATGTTCGGGGCGCTGAGCGCGCTGATGGCGCTGCGCGACCAGTCGGTGCCGCACGCCCGTTGCGTCGTCCTGATCGAAGCCTGCGAGGAGTCCGGCAGCTACGACCTGCCATATTATGTCGACTACCTTGCCGAGAGGCTCGGCAATCCCTCGCTGGTGATCTGTCTCGATTCGGGCTGCGGCAATTACGATCAGCTATGGCTGACCACATCTTTGCGCGGTCTGGCCTCTGGAACCCTGACGGTGAAGGTGCTCGAGGAAGGGGTCCATTCGGGCGACGCTTCGGGCATCGTTCCGTCGAGCTTTCGGGTGTTACGTCTTCTGCTGTCACGGATCGAGGACGAGGAGACAGGAGCAATACGCCCATCAGAGCTCTACGCCCAGATCCCGCCCGAACGGGTAACCCAGACCCGCCGTGCCGCTACGGCGCTCGGGAGCGCTGTTTACACGAAGTTTCCGTTCCCGGCGGATACGTCCCCGGTCACTGAGGACTTGACGGAACTCGTGCTCAATCGGACTTGGCGCCCGCAATTGGCGGTGATCGGTATCGACGGTCTGCCGAAGCCGGCCGATGCCGGCAACGTGCTTCTGCCCTATACGACCGCGAAGCTGAGCCTGCGCCTGCCGCCGACACTCGATGCGGCGGCGGCCGGCGCAGCGCTCCGCACTCTGCTCGAAAAAAGCCCGCCTTACGGAGCGGGGGTCAAGTTCGAGGTCGAGTCGAGCGCCGCCGGCTGGAACGCCCCCGCCTTGTCACCTTGGCTCGAGCAGTCTCTCGCGCGCAGCTCCCAGCTCGCCTTCGGAGCGCCACCCGCCTATATGGGAGAAGGCGGCAGCATCCCATTCATGGCGATGCTCGGCGAGAAATTTCCGGAGGCGCAGTTTGTCGTCACGGGTGTGCTCGGACCGCATTCCAATGCGCACGGCCCCAACGAATTCCTTCATATCCCGACTGCCCGGCGAGTTTCGCTCGTGATTGCGCAGCTACTCGCCGACCATGCCGCCCGATCCGAGGCCGCATAGCGGCTTTTTTCAGCCGGCTTCCGGCGCCGGGTTCCCGAGCCACGGGCGTTGGGTGGTCGGCGCGCCGATGTGATAGCCTTGCAAATAGCCGATCCCCTCGGCGATCAGCAGGGCCGCATCCGCAGCATTTTCGACGCACTCGGCAATCGTGCTCAGCCCGAAACCCTTGGTGAGACCGAGCAGGTGACGCAGAAAGACCCGATTTTCGGGGCTGTCCGCGAGGTTTCGGATAAAAGAGCCGTCGATCTTGACCGTGTCCACGGCCAAGCTTTGCAGGTGTCGCAGCGAAGTATGTCCGGCACCGAAATCGTCAAGCGCGACACGGCACCCCGCGTCACGCAGCGTATCGACGAACCGCGCGGTCTCCTCGATGTCGTCGAGCGCCGCGGTCTCGGTGATTTCGACGATCATGCGCCCGGCGAGATCGGGCCGGTTGCGCAACCGGGAACTCAAGGTACGCAGCCACGGCCGGTCGCAAGCGGTCAGCCCCGACACATTGAAGCCGAGCCTCACCTCGGGATCGGTGCCGAGCTCCTGCACTGCCCTTTCGAGGACGAAGCGATCGATCAGGCCAATCAGACCAAAGTCCTCGACGGCCGTGATGAACTCGGCACCGGGCAGGATGTTCCCCGCCTCGTCACGTATCCGCAGCAGGCACTCGAAGTAATCGACGATTCCGGTCGCGGCGAACACCACTGGCTGATAGGCAAACAGCAGGCGGTTCTGGCGCAGCGCTGCCTTTACCGTGCCGACTATCGCCGAATTGCGCCGTTGCCGGCCTCTGTTCGTGATATCCGGGTGTTGGTCCACCTGTCCGGCGCCTCGGCTTTCTTGCGCTCTATGAACGTCCGGTGACCGGGATTGCGCGCCCGACCGGTGCCGGCCCGCACAGCCCGATCCACCGCGTCAACGCCCGGTAAGGCGCGCTCACGCGTAAGCTAGCCGTCGAGATCTTGAAGAATTCCTAATCGCGAGGCTCCCACATCAAGCCGGAGTGTGGGAGGCCAGAAAGGGCAGCACGGCATTGCCGAATTCGCGCGCGCGGACGTGCACAAGAAAATGCCCGCCGCGGGGAAAGAGTTTGACCTCCGCCGCCGGAATCAGCCGGGCCAATTCTTCGGAAAAGTAGGCCGGCGTGACGATATCGTCCTCGGCACCTACCACCAGGGTCGGGGTCTTGATGCGCGCCAGCTCGTTCGATCGGTCGAACGCCAACATCGCATCAATCCGGCTCGCGACGATCTCGACCGGCGCGAAGTTCGCCAGGTTCTGAGCCTCCAATTGGCGAAGGCGCTCGTTATTCCGGGCGATCCACCAGCTCGGGTACCAGTAAAGCGTGGCCGATTGCAGATAGGCGCTCGGCCCGAGCCGCAGCAGAACCTCTTTACGGAACGTAAAAAGCCGGCGGAAGTAGGCGTCGGCCTTGGTCCAGGTGGCGGACAGCACGACGCTCGCCAGCCGATCGGGATGGTCGATCGCCAGGACCTGGGCGATCGCACCGCCAGTCGAATGTCCGACGACATGGGCGCGCTTAATCCGCAGCGCGTCCATCAGACTGACGACGTCGGCCGCCATTCGCTCGACGGTGTAACCGAACCGCGCCTGATCGCTCTGCCCGATGCCGCGATGATCAAACGTCACGACCTCGAACCGCTTGGCGAAAGTCGCTATCTGGTCCTGCCAAAAGGATGCAAACCCGCCTAGTCCGGAAACGAACAGGATCGGGAAGCCCATACCGTGCCGCTCGTGATAGAGTGAGCAGTCGCCGATTGAGATGCGAGGCATCGATTCGCGCTTCACAGCGGATGAGCGCCCGTCGGTATCATCGGCAGGAGGGACTGTCAACGCGAAGGGCATGCGCGGCACGCAGACGTGAACAGCGTTACCCTAGGCTCGCTCCTACAGCCTGCCTAAGTTTTGACACATCGGAACCGTTCACTGCATCGACACCGCCCGGTTGAGCAGGACCGCCCGATTTATCGGGAACCGATTTGGCCGAACCCAGGTCGCGGTCCCATCGGCGTGCGGCTAGGCCGGAAAGCGAGTGAAGAAAATGAGAGAGCAGGAGCAGATCGGAAACCGTCGTCACGGATTGGGTGAGAAGCGCGGCGCCGAAGACAACCCAGCGCAAACGGCCTCCCCTGCGCGCCGGTCTTCGGCCCGGACCCAGGACATCGACCGGTATGTCGGAGCGCGCATGCGAGAGCGCCGCATCATGCTGGGTCTGACCCAGCAACAGCTGGCTGATCTTATCGGGGTGACCTATCAGCAGGCACACAAATACGAACGCGGCATCAATCGCGTGTCGGCCGGCCGATTGTTCGAGGTCGCTCAGGTCCTGAGCGTACCGGTCAACTACTTTTTCGATGGGCTGGACCAGGAAAACGAGCGCGCGATCAGCCCGCGCGAGAGGATGTGCCTGGAGCTTGCCCGCAATTTTGGCCAGATCCCCAATGAGCGTCACCAGGAAGCCCTGAGCCAGCTCGCTCGGGTTCTCGCCACCGACAATTAGATAGGCACAGGTGAAGGCCCCGATGCGGGACCTTCACCAGCGACCTCGACGTCAGATAGGCGGTCGCCGCCGGCCGGCGACCCCCATGACCAGGGCAACCAGGAAAATTACCAAGAACACGAAGAAGAGTATCTGCGCGATGCTCGCAGCGGTCGTCGCCACGCCGCCAAATCCGAAGAAGGCGGCAACAATCGCGATGATGAAGAATACCAGGGCCCAGTAGAGCATGTCGTCCTCCATTGAGGGCCGGTCGGAAATGCGCGGCCTCTGGGTTGACAACAGGGCGTTTCGCGCCCGAGTTCCCGATGCTGCGGCTGATAAGCCGAATGGTCGAGTAAACAAGCCTGCCGCTTGCTCACAGTTGGGCGCGAGATCCCATCCAAACCTTGAGATGCAGACGGCCTGAGAGCCGGTGGCGAGCAAGGCAGGAACACTGAGGCGTATTTAGACCATTTGGTTCATGACAACACCCTTCACGGTGTTCGGGTTTCGGAACACGCGGGACACGGTCAGGCCACGCATGCGAGTCGCCAATACCGCCTTTCTTTGATACAAATCACATTAATCCACTCGTGGCTGCCGAGAGAGCCTTGCAGTCGGCCATAGAACACTGAGGAAGTTTCAGCTGGGCTCCCTCGCAGAGGTATCCTCCTTTTCTCGATTCTCTGTCTGACCACCTCAGCAGCCGTCCAATTGCGTTTCCGAATACGGAAGCGCTGCGATGTGGGCCGTTGTCGCCGCCCGGACACACGGTCCCCACATCGAGTGCCGGTCGAACGATCGTCGATCGTCAGAGGCGCTCTCAAATAAGCCGCAGGAGCTTGTCGTGAAAGCCAAGGGCGTTTCGGTTGCTCGCAGCGACCCCCGCGGAGGCAGCTACGCGAGTCGCCGCGATTTCGGCATCTCGCCGCGTCAAAGCTTGGAGTCGATGGCGTTGAAGACAATGATGTTTGGGCTCCCGTTCGGGTAAAGTTTAGAGAAGGCTTTGCGCGTCATACATTCCCCGCTGCTCTGACAACACAATGTGCCATCGTCTTGTGTGATCCAGATTTCAACAGTGTTCGAGTTGGCTTCTGCAATCTCGAGCCGCCGAAGTCTCCGTTTAGGCTCGCCTCCGATCTTTCTTCGCATGCTTATCCTCGATAACTTGCAGCCGTTGATCAAACTCGCTGGTCTCTATTGCATGAGAAATGCTTCGACGAGCTTTGACAATTCAGCCGCTTCGCTTGGAGTGATGTCACCGGCCGCGACTGCTGCTGCCATCGAGGCCATTGCGGCGGCCGCATCGGCCGCCGATTGTAGCGGTGCAGTTGAAAGGCGCATCGATCTTTCGCGCCGCGGTGGCCGGTGCGCTTTGAGCAAGGCTAAGAGCAGATTATCCGAATAACGCCGGACAGTGATCGGTTGACCGTTTTCATCGCGAACCAGTTTACCTGCGCTGACGAGCGGTTCCTCCACGCCCTTGACAGCGCGTCGTCTGGCCTCTTTCTCAAGTCGATCGGCGGCGATCTCCTCAGCGTCCTCCCAAGCACTGGCGAAGTCTGGATCTGCCTTCCGGAGCTCGTAAACACGGGTGCGGCTGGTCCCCGCGAGAGCGGCCGAAGTGGCCACGCTACCGGTTTCAGCAAGCGCTTTCAGAAACCGCACCTGCCGCGCCGGGGTCAGCTTCAATTTTCTCATTGAGGTGGCCTCCGGCGGAGGTCGACCGCGGCACATTGCATGGAGCGAGATGCGTATTCAATCCCACCCGCTAGGTCAGGCACGACGACCGCGATCAGCGCCGCCGTGGGATTGATAAATGTCCTAGGCTTGCGGCTACGGACGCGTATTAGTCCAGCCGGAACCGGGCGGGAAAAAGCAACCAGCAGCGATGTCAAAAAACAGTGTAGATTTCCAACAAACATTATAAAAAATCCAAAGTAAGTGATCCTCACCCTGGCTGTCTCACCACGGAGCGGTTCGGTTAAATCAAATTTGGAGGCCAGAATATTTCGGCCGGCCCCGTTAAATTAGTTCTCCAGAGCGGAGGCGGCCTTATTGCCGCTTCCCGCTGATTAAAATCGATGAGAAATATAGCATTAAATACCAAAAAAGTCAAGTCCAGACTCGGGCGAATGCGCTCTAATCAGATGAAATGCCCGGTTGCTACCAGCCGATTTCTCCGGTTTTCGGACTGGCAAGCCGCGGGATCAAGACGCGGTCCCCGCGCGGATCGCTCGGCGGCAAAGCCGCGATGGCTTGCCAGCCCGTCATAATTGGGCCACTTGCCATCGCCCGAAGAGGCTGCGATATCCGTGTTCGCACTCAACGCGCACTCGTCTTGGTGGGTCGGCACCGCCTCAATACCCCTTTGCTGCGCGACAGAACTCGTAAGGCCGGCAAGGTACCGATCAGAATATTCGTTGACCGAGCGCGATTTATTGATTGACACCACCACGCCATTCGTAAATAATTCTCTCCGAAACATGCGCCTGGGAGAGAATGCGCGATGGACCCACTTGATGACAGTGTGCCAAATATATTTCGTCGTGGAGATCTTCAGCTAAGGCAAACCACTCTCCCCATTCTCTCGTTAAACGAGGCATGGTTGCGTACCCTCGACAGGTGCGTCCTCGACAGCCCCCTGAGCGAGGTAATCCTTCCTCTGATGCGCAACTGCTTTTTTGGCGGAGCGATGCATGCGGTTCTGTTGCTGCAAAAGGGTCATGGTGATGAGCTAGCTTCCGATATTACTGACTTTTTTACCGACCAGCCGCAGTCGTGAATTACGAAGTCTTATATGGACCTGCATCATCTCGATTAGGATGGTTAAGAAAACGATTTAGTGCGATCCCGAAAATCCGCCTGCAAGAGTAGCTTCGCGAGGACTGGGAGTGCTCAACCAGCACCACGCCTGGCCCGATAAGAGGATCCCGAAGTGCGGCAGCCTCAAAACGCAGGGCGATGCTGAGCCCGAGTCGGAAAGGAGGAATTCTGATGGAGGAGCAAGCTGACCTCATGCTCGATACAGAGCAAAGTGAACGGCCGGTCGAGCGGGTTCTGGCCACGCCACCATCCGACAGCCTCTCCGCGGTCTTCCAGTTGGTCGAAAGGGTGGCGCTCGACCCCCGTGCAGATGTCGAAAAGCTCGAACGCGTCATGGGCATGTACGAGCGGCTCAAGGCGAAAGAGGCCGAGCTCGCCTACAACTCCGCTAAGGGCCGGATCTTGAGAAAGCTTGCCCGCATCAAGATCGTCAAGAACAGGTCCGCACTCTATCAAATCGAAAAGGGGAAGCCGTCAAAGGGCACCTCCTTCAAATACGCCCCGCTGGAGGAGATCGACAAACATCTGCGCCCGCTCTTGGTGGAGGAGGATATGGATCTCTCCTATTCGGACGAACCGCGGGAAGATGGCGGGATCCTGATCCGCGGCCGGCTGAAGCACTTATCGAGCGGTCACTTTGAAGATTCCTTTATGCCGGCTCCGCTGGACACAACGGGTGGCAAGTCAAACGTGCAGGCGGTCGGGAGCACCAATTCTTTCCTCCGCCGATACATCGCCTGCAACATCTTCAACATTGTGGTTGCCGAGGATGATGACGACGGTGCTGGAGGAGCGATAGACGAGGGCCAGACCAAGACAATTCTCGATCTGATCAAAAAAGCCAAAGTCGGGCCGAAGTTTCTGAAATACATGAAGGCTCGGAGCATCGAGGAAGCCGGTTCTCTCGAAGCCGCGGTAGCGACGATCGCGGCCCGGGATTATCGCAAGGCCATTATCACTCTAGAGGAACAGATAGCCAAGGCGGAGGCTGGTCATGCCGATCTTTCATCATGACGTGGCGCAATATTCGGAAGAGTATGACCGCCTCAGGCTTGGGATCCCGACGAGCTCCAATTTTCACAAGATCATCACACCCCAAGGCAAACCGTCGAAGCAGTGGCGTGAATACGCGTGCGTCCTGATCGCCGAGCGAATATTGCAGGAGAAAATCGAGTTTTACAATTCGCCGGCGATGGAGCGGGGATTGATCGTCGAGGCCGAGGCGGCCGATTGGTATGAATTCGATCACGACCTAACCGTTCAGAAAGTCGGCTTCATCACCGACGACGATCACACAGTGGGATGCAGTCCCGATCGGCTCGTCGGCGTTGACGGCCTATTGGAAATCAAGGCACCGCTACCGCACACTCAGGTCGAATATTGGATTTCAGGAGAGATTAGTGAACGCTTCCGGCCGCAGTTACAAGGTCAGCTCTACATTTCCCAGCGAAGCTGGGTCGATATCGTCTGCTGGCACGATGTGCTTCCAAAGTTAGTCATGCGGGTTGAGCCAGATGAAAAATTCATCGAAGCCCTCGACCGCGAACTCCTGATCTTCAACTACTTCATCGACCGGGTGATGGAGAAGATCCGCGCGACGAATGACCTGCCGATCCCGCCAAGCAAATTCGCGCTGAAGGCAGCGCTGCGCGCAAGCGTGGAAATGGTTGCATGATCCGCGATCCCTTATTACCGCCGCGCAGTCGACGTGCAACGCTACCGTTGCTCACCCGCATCTGATCGGAAGGAACCGCCACTCGATCTCACGCAGCTGGAGGACGAAATGCGCGATCGACCAATGAGATTTAAAAAACACCGCGTCGGTAACCAGGCAAGGAAGTCACGTTTGCACGGTTTCTGGAAGTATGATCGCAATCTTTTCGCGGCCGTGTAAATAGCGCAAAAAAACGTAGCTCGTTGGTTTTGTGTGGGAGTCATGCCTGCACCCCGCATCCCCCGCACCACGGCGCGCGGCAAGCCCAAGCCGGATCGTCGGAAGCGGGCGCGGCACTTAGCTTTTGTCAGACAGCTTGCCTGCGTCGCCTGTGGTAAAGCAGCCCCCTCAGAGGCCGCGCATGTACGCTCGGGATCTGACGGCGGAGCGGGAATGAAGCCGTCGGACCGCTATTCCGTATCTCTGTGCACTAGCTGTCATGAGCTGCAACACCGGTTCGGTGAACTGACATTCTGGAGCATGCTACGTATCGATCCGGTCAATGTAGCTTTGCGTTTGTGGACGGTATCAGGAGATTTTGAAGCCGGGGAGAGGATAGTGGACCCCGAAAATGAGACAGCTGGCTAAGGTGGAGCCCTGCCCCTAGAACGCGCGGATAGCGCGGGAGCAGGACATGAAGCGGACACGGAAGAAACATAATGCGGGGTTCAAGGCGAAGGTGGCGCTGGCGGCGGTCAGAGGGGACCGGACGATCGCCGAGCTGGCGAGTCGAGTTCGGGGTGCATCCGAACCAGATCTACAACTGGAAGAAGCAGCTGCTGGACGGTGCCGCGAGCGTTTTCGAGGGCGGCGGTTCAGCGGCGGAAGGGACGAGCAACGAGGCGCAGGTCGATGTTCTGTACCGGCAGATCGGCCAGCTGAAGGTCGAAAACGATTTTTTGGCACGAAAGCTCGGCAAATGAGCCGGGCGGAACGGCGCGCGATGGTCGAGCGCGTGACCCCGGTGCTGCCGGTATCCCAGCAATGCCGGTTGCTGGCGGTGTCGCGCTCGGCAGTCTACCGGAAGCCGGCCGAGGTGAACGCCGCAGATCTTGCAATGATGGCGCTGATCGACCGGCAGTATCTGGTGCGGCCGTATTACGGCTCGCGCCGGATGGCGGCGTGGTTGGCGACGCAGGGCCATGTCGTCAATCGCAAACGGGTCCGACGCCTGATGCGGCTGCTGGGGCTGGTGGCGATCTATCCACGCCCGAACACGAGCAAACCGGCAGCGGCCCACAAGATCTACCCGTACCTCCTCGGTGGGATCGCGATCGAGCGGGTCAATCAGGTATGGTGCTCGGACGTTACCTACATCCCGATGGCCAGAGGCTTCCTCTACCTGGTGGTCATCATGGACTTGAACGCCCCGGGTTTGTCGGAGGCTCCAATCCTGAGAAGGTGGAGCGATGACAAGCAAGACGACGAACAGATTCGGCAGAGGGCGCGATCGCGCGGTTCGGATGGTCTGGATCACGAGCGGGAGCACCCGTCGCGTTGGGCGGCGATCATCTCGATAGCCGCCAAGATCGGCTGCACCGGCAGACGCTGAGCGAATGGCTGAAGAGGGCGGAGCGTGACAGCGGCCGTGCGCCCGGTGTGCCGACCGAGATGGCGCCAGTCAAGGCGCTGGAGCGCGAGAACCGCGAGCTGCGCCAAGCCAACGAGATCCTGCGCAAGGCGTCGGCGTATTTTGCTCAGGCGGAGCTCGACCGCCGATACAAGCCATGATCGCGTTCATCGACGATCACCGCGAGGCGTATGGGGTCGAGCCGATCTGCGAAGTGCTGCCGATCGCCCCATCGACCTATCACACCCATGCCGCCAGACGGGCCGATCCGTAGCGGCTGCCGGCACGGACAAAACGCGACGCCAGGATGATGTCAGAGATCGCGCGCGTGTTCGAGGAGAACTTCGAGGTCTATGGCGTGCGGAAGGTTTGGCGGCAGTTGCGACGCGAAGGCCAGGAAGTTGGCCGCTGCACGGTCGAGCGTCTGATGCAACGATGGGTCTGCAAGGTGTTATCCGTGGCAAGCCGGTCAGAACCACGATCAGCGACAAGGCGGCGCCGTGCCCGCTGGACCACGTCAACCGGCAGTTCAAGGCACAGCGGCCGAACGCGCTGTGGGTCACGGACTTCACATATGTCTCGACCTGGGCGGCTTTGTCTATGTCGCCTTTATCATCGATATGTTCGCGCGGCGCATCGTCGGCTGGAAGGTTCGCGAACGGCACAGCCAGCTTCGTGCTCGATGCTCTCGAGCAGGCTCTGCATGATCGGCGGCCTCCGCATCTGGAGGGCTTGATCATCACAGCGATCGAGGTAGCCAATATGTGTCGATCAAGTACACCGAGCGTCTGGCGTAGCTGGTATCGAACCTTCCGTCGGCAGCGTCGGCGACAGCTACGACAACGCGCTGGCCGAGACGATCAACGGCCTCTACAAGGCTGAGGTCATCCATCGCCGTTGCCATGGCGCAAATTCGAAGCAGTCGAGTCGCGACGCTCGCATGGGTGAACTGGTTCAATCATCACCGGCTGCTCTCGTCGATCGGCAACATTCCACCAGCAGAAGCCGAAGACCGCTACTATGCTATGCTTGACCGGCCTGCCATGGCAGCATAACTCAAAATAGCCTCCTCAAACCGGTGGCATCATGGACTGGGTGAGCCGAGCGGTGCTGGCGTGGCGATTGTCCAACACGCTCGGCGCTGATTTTTGTGTCGATGCACTCGAGGAAGCGCTCGCTCGCTACGGCCGCCCCGAGATCTTCAATACCGACCAGGGCAGTCAGTTCACCAGCGACGATTTCACCGGGACACTGAAGCGGCACGGGGTGATGATCAGTATGGACGGCAAGGGCCGCTGCATGGACAACATCTTCGTCGAGCGGCTGTGGCGCAGCCTCAAATACGAGGAAGTCTACCTCAATGCCTATGAGAGCGTTGCCGAGGCCAAGGCTGGGATTGGCGCCTGGCTCAGCTTCTACAATGACGAACGCCAGCATCAGAGCCTTGGTTACCGCACGCCGCGGCAAATCTATCAGGAAGGCCTGTGGATATGTGGACGATCGGCTTCGCCGACCGGCTGCGCTTCCCCCGCTTCCCGAGCAAGCTCGGAAGGCGGGGAAATGCTCGCCTTCGCCCACATACCCACAGGCGCCACAGCCAATGAAGGATTTAATGTTGATGAAGTGAACAATAGGTTCGCCGAACCAGCCGTCGCGCTCACTGCGACCGGAGCCGACATCGAAACCGGTAGGGTTACACCTTAAGACGCGGCTCCGGCTGTCGCACAAACGGGGTCCACTTCAGATCGTCTTCCGGGCGCGCCAGCGGATTAACTTAATGAAGGGCGTTGGCTGAGCGACGCACAGTCCCTCCGTATCAAATCCTAGCTCGGTAGAACCCAGTGCACGAGCTGGCAAGCCATTTCGGTTACGTGAACAGCGCGCGGCCGGATTGTTTACTGGTATGGTGACTAGAAGTTCGTTTCACAACCTTGGAGTGGATGTCTAGCGTAGCCTTACAGAAACGTCTGATATTGGCGAGGATGTCGTCAGCTGATTTGATCCATTGGAACGGCTTGGGAACTTGGTTGTGGGCATCGATGAAACGGGTGATCGCCTGCTTCAGGTCATCGACCGATTGGAAGACGCCGCGGCGAATTTGGTTCTCTGTCAGGAGCCCGAAGAAGCGCTCGATCTGATTGATCCAAGAGGCCGAGAAGAAGCCAAAGTACATCTGTTCCCCTTGCGGCCGGTTGTTGATCTCCTGTTGAACCGACCGGATAGCGCGGCGAGATGGGAGCCGTCATCCACGAGCTGCATCCAACACCTGGTCTCAGCGGTGGGGCTCTTGTCAATATTCGCCGAGGTGAAAGCGTTCACTCGGGTTTCTCTTGGCGCGGCTGTGGCCGGCGCGCAAAATTACCCGGGTGCCGCCGCCTCCTCGCCTCCTTGACATCATGATGTCTCGTCTATAGCATCAAGACATGCGAACGACGCTTACCTTGGATGAGGATGTGGCAGCCAAGCTCAGGGCGGAATCGCGCCGCGCCGGCCGGCCCTTCCGCGAGATCGTCAACGAAACACTGCGCCGGGGGCTAGCGAGCCGGCGGGTCGCCCGCCAGCGGCAGTCGTTTAAGATAACGGCCCGTGATCTTGGCGATCTCAAGCCAGGGCTCTCCCTGGACAATGTCGCGGAGCTGGTCGAGCATGTGGAGGGCTCGCTCTACCGTTGATCCTGGTCGACGCGAACTTGCTCCTCTACGCCTATCATCCGAGAGCCGAGCAGCACGAGAAAAGCCGAGCCTGGCTCGAAGCTGTGCTCTCGGGGCCCGATCTTGTCCGCTTCGCTTGGCTCACGCTGTGGGCCTTTTTGAGAATTGCTACAAATCCGCGGGTATTCGAGCGCCCGCTTCACACGTCCGAGGCCGAAGCGGCGGTTTCCTCTTGGCTTGCCCAGCCAACCGCCGGGATTCTCGAGCCGGGCGAGCGGCACTGGGACATCCTGCGCGGTCTTGTGCGCGACGGCCGGCCGCCGGCCCGCTTGTCATGGACGCGGTCCTCGCTGCCATCGCTCTTGAGCATGGCGCCACGGTTTGTACGACAGATCGCGACTTCTCGCGGTTTTCTGCGCTCAGGTGGACGAACCCTCTCGCAGCGAACGGTTGACCGGGATCCGGGCCACGGGTTCGTAGGTGTCGGCCAGGCAAATGCCGACGATCTTCGCGTTAGGCGGTGAACCACCGGGATAACGATGCCGGCGGGTCTTGTAATCTTGCAGCACAAAATCGCGGCCCGTGCTGGCTGCGAGTCATGGCCTTGGCATGCTCAGCGGTCTCGCAGCGGGGATTTGGGTTGAAGGGCTCGGTCGAATCTCGGAGGCACTAGCTCCATGAGCTGCAACCCCGGTTCGGTGAACTGACATTCTGGAGCGTGCTACGTATTGATCCGCTCAACGTAGCTTTGCGTTTGTGGACGGTATCGGGAGATCTTGAAGCCGGGGACAGGGTGTCTTCCGCGCGCGCCAGCAGATTAATTTAATGAAGATCGATCCGCAGAGAACTAAATTCCCTTCGCACTCAAATCGTGTTACACTGGATGAAAAGGACAGAAGATAACCCGTCGGTGATGTCACCGCCAAGAAGGAGTTCGAGTTATCTCCGGCGATTGCTGCTACTGTCAAACGAAGGAGAAACCGAATTGCTTTACGGCGAACCTTCGAGGCATCGAGTATTGCCGCCGGCGAGGCCGGGTTCAGCACCGGCAGTTGGATTCGCACCGAACAAGATCCGCCCTGGGGTTCGCAGTAGGCTTTTGCAAGGTCGGTCGACAAACCTACATCACTCCAACACCGGTGCAAAACAGCGCGGTGGGAGCACCGAAGAGGAGGTATGCGAAATCCTCGCGATGCCGTTCGGAGCGAGCCAAAAAAATACTCGGCATTTGCCTGGCCGCCTTTTTAGTTTAGTGCTGATCTTTCTGATCGGCACTGGCGCACGCATGGCCGAAGCCATCGAGCTCGAGTGGCGGGATGTCGACCTCATCGGCGCCCGCGCGATTTTCTGGCGTACCAAGGGCCGCAAACGACGCGATGCGCAATTGCCGCCGCGGGTTATCGCCGCGCTGGCCAATCTGCCGCATCGCGAGGGCCCGGTCTTCCGATGGGAGACGAAGCGCGACAAGGAGGGTCGGGTACGCCGCGTCAGCACCTACGCCGACCGCGAGCGGCGCTCAGGTGGCCACATCAGGACCGGCTTTGCCGGTGTGTTGCGCCGCCGCCCTCGATCCCGAATACACGGCGCACGATCTGCGCCACAGCTGGGCCAGCTGGCATTACGCGCTGCACAAGGATCTGCTGCGGCTAAAAACAGAGGGCGGCTGGTCGAGCGTCTCCTGGTCGAGCGTTACGCGCACCTGCTGCCGGCCGGTCAGGAAGAGGCGATCAAGCGCTTTTGAGTACCAGGGTGACACCGGCGCCAATGTTTCCAAGG
>CAVSZA010000021.1:0-54541 GCA_963732095.1 uncultured Alphaproteobacteria bacterium | reverse complement strand
GGTCTGCACCGGCTCGTGCACCGAGCGGCGCGGCACGATGCCCGGCGCCTTGACCTCGACGCGCGCCCGGGTGACATCGGTCAGCGGGCCCTTGCCGTCGATCGGCTCGCCGAGCGCATCGACGACGCGGCCGAGCAGTCCGCGCCCGACCGGCACATCGACGATGGCGTTGGTGCGCTTGACGGTGTCGCCCTCGCTGATATGGCTGTCGTCGCCGAACACGACGACGCCGACATTGTCGCTCTCGAGGTTGAGGGCCAAGCCCTTTTCGCCGTTCGGGAACTCGACCATCTCGCCGGCCTGAACCTTGTCGAGGCCGTAGACGCGGGCGATGCCGTCGCCGATCGACAATACCTGACCGACCTCCGCGACATCCGCCTCGCTGCCGAAATTGGCGATCTGCTGTTTGAGGATCGCCGAAATCTCCGCCGCGCGAATTTCCATGAAAACCCCTTCAGGCAATGCTCTTCATCGCCAGCTGCAGCCGCTGCAGCTTGCTCTTAATCGATCCGTCGACCATGCGCGAGCCGAGTTTGACGACGAGGCCGCCGATCAGCCCCGGGTCGACGCGAACATCGACCGACACCCGGCTGCCGATGCTGCGGCGCAGCTGCTCGTTCAACGCCGCGAGCTGCGCTTCGCTCAAAGGCTGCGCCGCGAACACTTCGGCGGTGACTTCGCCGCGCCGCGCGGCGAGTTTGGCGAGAAAGGCCTCGATCATCGCCGGCACGGCAAAAAGGCGCCGATTGCGCGCGACCACCGCGAGAAAATCCCGGACCAGCGGGGAAAGCCCGGCGCGCTCGGCGAGCGCCCCGATCCCCTTCGACTTGCTCGTCGCGTGACAGAATTGGGCTACGGATCAGCCGCAGCAGATCCGGACTCGCCTGCAACATCGCCCGCAGCTGCCGCAGATCCGAGGCCACCTCGTCGAGGATCCGGCGTTCGTCGGCGAGGTCGAACAACGCCGCCGCGTAACGCTCAGCCAAGCCGGAAACGCCCGTCGTCTCGGAAGCCAATGGAAATCCGTCCTCATCGGCCGCTCGGGCAAAGGCCCCGCAGCCCTTCGTCGTCTTCGGATCGCGGCAGGCAACATGCGCCTGCGCAACAACGCCCCGCCAAACCGGCGCGGTTCCTAACATAACCAGGGAGTTCTGCGCAACAATGGGGGCAGGACAATATGCCCCGATTTGCGAGCGCTCAGGGCCGGGGAGATGTGGCGCCGCGTGGCTGCCGCGCGAACGCTTCGAGCTGGTCGAGAAACTGCGTGATGTTGTCCTGAATTGCCCGGATTACCTGAGTACGGTTCTGTGTCGCGACCGCCGGGTCGTCCAGGCTCGTCACCCCGGTAGCAAGACCGCTCAATCCTACATTGCTCATGATGTCGGCGCTGAAAACCGGGTCGCCGGCGGGGTCATCGAACAGCTGGTAGCGGGCGAACACCGACAAGATGTTTCCCGAGAGCGAGAACTCCAGGACCTTGACGACGATCGACACCCGACGAGAAGCGTCCGGACGAAAAATGCCTTGTCTCGTCACCGCGTCTTGCAGCGCCGCCTGCCACAGCGGCAGCAGCGGGGTCAAGCTGCGCGGCAGCGGATAGACGGCTCGGTCGCGGCTCGCCGGCTCGACGGTGACCGCTGCCAGCCCGGCATCGATCCGAGCCGCGGCCGGCGTCACGCTGGCCAGCGCGAACTCGGTCTCCGGAACAGGCGAGCAGGCAGCACAGAAAGGCAAAGAACAGGCCGGCGATAGCGTAGCGCATTCGCATCACACGACCCCATTTCGCCGCAAGCGCGCGATTCCGATGAGCACAAGTGTGACCGACGTCACACTGTTTGACCATTCCCTCCGCTATTCTCGGAGGGGGTCGAATCGCCATAAGGAGCAGCTGGCCCCATTTCTCCAAATGTCGGTTGAAATTGCCTCGAAGACTCGTAGGATCTTGAACTCCCCAGAACTCGATGCGCTACTCGAAGTCCAGGCCATGAAAATACGATGGAAAATAGATTTGGCGATATCCGGCGCCTTTCTGGTCGGGCTCGGCCTGGCCGGGGTCGGCGCCTACACGATCCTCACGAAGAATGCGCTCGAGGATAGCCTGCAGAATGCGAGGATCATGATCGAAGGAGCATCGGCGATCCGCACTTATACTGCGGACTAGCATATTGGCCGTTGCTCGAGCCGCAGATGAAGATTCAGTTTCTGCCGCACTCGGTCCCGCGTTCGCGGCGCAAACCAATCTCAAAATGGTGCAGCAGAAATTGCCGGAATACACCTATCGCGAACCGACCTCGAACCCGACAAATGTCAACGACCGGGCGGTGGATTGGGAAGCCGACATCATCAACGATTTTCGCGACGATGCCAGCAAATCAGAAACGGTACTGATCCGCGACACGCCGGGAGGGACGTTTCTGACGCTTGCCCAGCCGCTGAAAGTCGGCAGCCAAGCTTGCCTCAGCTGCCACAGCACACCCGAAAATGCCCCGCCGACGATGGTCGCGCTCTACGGCTCGCAAAACGGGTTTGGCTGGAAGCTGGGCGAAATTGTCGGCGCGCAGGTCGTCTCGATCCCGCTTGGCGTGCCGCTGGCCCGCGCCTATCAGGCGCTCTTCTGGTTCATGCTGGCTCTGGCCGGCACCTTTGTCGTCACGATCATCATCGTCGATTTCTTGCTGCGCGCGCTGGTGACCAACCGGTAGCCGAAATCTCCGAGATGGCCGACAGGGTCAGCATGGGACAGCTCGACACCCCGGAATATGTCCACGACAGCAGGGACGAAATCGGCTCGCTGTCGGCCTCGTTCAACCGGATGCGGCGCAGCCTGCAGAATGCGATGAGCATGCTGGAGGAGCAGACCTGAGCGGGGCCCAAATGGACTGACGCGGGATCATTTCGCTTGATTGCCTGCCGGCGCGGCCATTCTTTGATAAGCCATTCTTTCACAAGAAATGAACACTGTCCGGTCGATCGGCCGCTATCGCATCGAAGCATTGCTCGGCACGGGGGCGATGGGCGAAGTCTATCGCGCCCATGACCCGGCAATCGATCGCCTGGTCGCAATCAAGGTCGTGCGTCCCGAACTGGTCGCCGGCAGCGGCGGCGAGCAATTGCTGGAGCGCTTCCGGCGGGAAGCGCGAGCCGCCGGGCGGCGGTTCCACCCGAACATCGTCGCGATCTGGGATTTCGGCGATGACAACGGCACGCCGTTTCTGGTCATGGAATTGGTGGAGGGCCAAAGCCTCGATCAGCTCATCAAATCGTCCGGTCCGCTCGCACAAGACCGCAGCGTCGCGATTATAACCCAGGTGCTGAGCGCCCTCGGGTTCGCTCACGCGAGCGGGATCGTCCACCGCGACATCAAACCATCCAACATCATGGTTTTGCCGGGCGACCAGGTTAAGGTCGCCGATTTCGGCATCGCCCGTCTCGAGGCCTCCGAATTCACCATCGTCGGCGATTTATTGGGAACGCCCGCCTACATGGCGCCCGAGCAGCTGTCGGGAGGTCCTATCGATCACCGCACCGACCTGTTCGCCACCGGGGTCATCCTGTTTGAAATGTTGACCGGGGTGAAGCCGTTCCGGGGCAAGAGCATTACCGAGATCATATCCTTTATGGAAAAGCGGGGACCCGAGGATATACGGGCATTGAACCCGGCGGTCCCCGAGGCGATGAAGCACGTCATCGCCAAGTCGGTCGCCTTCGATCCGGCGCAGCGCTACGCCGACGCTGCGGCCTTCTCGAAAGCCGTTGCCGATGCAATGCCTGGCCAGCCGGGGGAGCCGCAACTCCGCGGCTCGGCAGACCTGAAGCCCAGGCGCAACTCACCGCCAATGCGGCGCAAACCACCTCGGGCGAGGCGTCTTTCAGCGCCGAACTGCTGCGGGAAACCGAGCGCGATCTGGCGACTTTCATCGGCCCGATGGCGTCGATCGCCGTGAAGCGGGCTATCAGAAACGCGAGCGATCTGCTGGCATTGTATGAGTTGCTCGGCAGGCAAGTGGCCAACCCGAAAGACCGCGCCGAATTCTTGGCGAGAGGGCGTCAGCGCGCCGCTGCGGGGCTCGGCCGGCCGCGCCCGCCGCCCGCGCCGGCACCGGCGAAGACGATCGAGCGATCGTCCGTTTCTCCCGCCCAATCGCCGAACCCGGCAAGCATAGTTGCGATAGAATCCGACCTTACTCGCTATATAGGCCCGATTGCACGAATTCTCGTGAAGAGAGAACTGGGGAAATTCGAGTCTCTGGCCAAACTGTGCCTGGTATTGGCCACCCACATCCCCGATGAAAGGGAGCGCAGGGCGTTCCTCAATGCGCACGGAGCAGAGTGATTGCCGGTCGAGTTGGGGATTCGAGAATGAACGGGCGGGACATCGTGCGCTGCGCGATTTTTTCACTGGCCGTCGTGACGCTGCCAATGCAGCTGTGGTCCGCAAGCCGGTGCGCCGCCGAGGTGGCTGGCAAGGCCGAAGACCTCGAGGTTACTCCCTCGCTGGTCCGCGAAATTCAATTCATGCTGCTCCGTCTCGGCATGGAACCGGGGCCGATAGACGGGGTGATTGGCCCTCAGACGACCAGAGCCTGGCGCAAATTTCAGCAGGATACCGGTCTGCCGCTGGTCGATCTGGTCAATGGCAGCAAAATTCCGGCGGCCGCCTTGACGCGCCTGCGCAGTGAAGCGTCGCGAGTTATCTTCGAGGGCGAAAGAAAGCCGGAGCCGCCTGCCGCAGCCCCGACGCCCCCGGCGGCTGCGGTCGCGCCGGCGCAGCCGGCTGCCCCGGCGTCCGATCGCTTCGCCGCGTGCCCCTTCCATGCCGAAGACTTTAAGATCGGCACGACCCAGTACACGCCTGAAAAATATCTGCAGGAGGGGTTTGACGGCTCGACCGCGCGCGCGGTTTCGATGCTGAAAGACCGCCTAAACGAGGCGCGACAGATCGCCGGAAATATCGGTGGGTCTGCGTTGATCGAAGTGCAACGGCAGTCTCGCGTTCTCGATTACTTCACCTGCCGACTGAAGATCGAACAAGAATCCCAAAAATGAAGGCTTGAAGCAGATGGCCTGTCGATCCGCTGCACGGACCCATGTGGGGACGGTGCGTCGGCGAAATGAGGACGCGGTGCTCGAGCGCGCCGAAATCGGCTTATGGGCGGTCGCCGACGGTGCGGGGGGACACGAGCGCGGCGACTACGCGAGCAGCCGCATCATCGCGGCATTGCGCGATGTGAGCGGGGTGATATCTGGTCTCTCGCTGGTGGAGGAGGTGAAGGGGAGCCTTGCGGAAGTCAACCGCGAGGTACGGGCGAAAGCTGCCAAGATTGGTCCGAATGCATTGATCGGCAGCACGGTGGCGGTGCTGCTGATCTGGGATGACCAATGCTGCTATCTGTGGGCCGGGGACAGCCGATTGTACCGGATGCGCGCCGGCCAGTTGCACCAGCTGAGCCGAGATCAGAGTCACGTCCAGGATATGGTCGACCGCGGCGAAATATTGCCTGAAGCTGCGGTAGACCATCCGATGGCAAACATTGTAACAAATCTCGTGGGGGCCTTTGATCGGCTGGCGCTCGAAGAAAGGCGCGACCGGCTCGAACCAGGTGACATTCTGCTGCTTTGTTCGGACGGACTCAGCAACGCCGTCAGGGACGTCGAAATGGCCCACATATTGATCGGGTCCCCGCTCGCAGCGACAGCCGACCGACTGATCGAGCGAGCGCTCGATCAGGGCGCGCGGGATAACGTCAGCGCCGTAGTGGTCGAATACACGGCATGAATTTACCGACCTTCAGCTCGGTGCAGCGCTCTTGAGGCCTTTGAGTCGGTAGGCGCTGAGATTGCCTTCGTGCTTGGTCTCGATCGTGGTCAATTCGGCGTCGATATGCCGCCAGAGATGCTGGTGCAGTGCCGGGCTGATCAGGATCTCGCCGCCCGGCGCGCCGGCACAGTATCGCGCCGTCCAATTGGCGGCTTCGCCGATGATCGTCAGCTCCATCCGGTCATTCGAGCCGATGAACCCATGCAACACCTCGCCGCAGTGAACTCCGATCCCGATCGTGCACATGGGTTGGCCGCGCCGGCGGCGCTTCTCGCTGACCTCGATCATTGCGGACTGCATCGCCAATGCCGCGCGCACCGCCTTTTCGTGCCGCGCCGGGTCCGGCTCGGGGCTGCCGAAGACCGCCAGGATGCCGTCTCCGGTGATCTGGTCGACAGTACCGTCGTGCTTGAAGATGGCCTCGACCAGAGCCGACATATAATCGTTAAGCAGATCCATCACATCGTCTGTATCCATGCCCGAGGTCAGTAATGTAAAGCCGCGGATATCCGACGCGAGAAGGACCACCTCCGATCGTTCCCCGCCGAGACGCAGGCGCCCGTGAGCCGCCCGTGACAATAGCGCGTCCCGGATCTTCGGCGAAAAATTGGTCAACAGCCGCCCGAGCAGCGCGGCATTGTGGCGAAGCTCGCTCTGCAGCCGGTTCTGCATCGCCGCCATCGCGGCGTAATGCGCGACGGCGAGCATCAGGCGCAAATCGTCGGCAGTGAAAATCGTCCCGCCATCGCTGTTGTCGACGCAGGCCACGCCCAGCACCCGGCCCTTCCAGATCAGCGGCACATACATGCCGGCCTTGATCCGGTTTAAGAACTGGCTTTGGCTCGGATCCAACCCCTCGCGCCAAATAAATCCTTGACGTCGCGACATGGTCCTCGACGCCAGGGTCATGCTGACCGAAGGCTGCCCCGCGGGGACATGCGCCTTGAGGAGGAGCTCTCCGCTCGTCTGATCCTCGAGCAGCAGGGCGCCGCGGGTTGCCGCCGGAATTATCGCCACCAGCCGCTCGATGACCGTCTGGAACAGCGCATCGAGCTCGGTCTGCTCGCCGAACTGCAGCGGCAGCTCGTAGAGCAGCGCCAGCGCTTGCGCCCGATCCGGGTCGATCGGCTTGCCCGGCTCGAAAACGGGCGCCGCGGCATCGATCATTTCGGCGATGTCGAGCCGCGTATTATGGGTGTCGACCAGGGTCCGGTCGTCCGATGCCCAGCTGGGCTCGGGCCGAGATTCCCCGGTCGGAATATCGACCGTTAACGTGGTATCGCTGATCTCGATCCGTTGGCCGGGTTCCAGCCGAACTCTGCCCACTCCCTTGATCGGCTGCCCGTCGACTTCCGTGCCATTGGCGCTGCCGAGGTCTTCGATCCAGTGATGGCCCTCGGCGACTGAAATCCGCGCGTGGGGACGTGAAACGCGCAGGTCCGGCGTCAGATCGATATCGACCTGCACGCCATGGCGCGGCCGGCCGATGATCACCAACTCGGCCGGCTTGTCGAAGACCTTCTCGTTGCCTCGGTAGCGATAGTGTATCCGCACGTCGCCCACACCAGAATTGCTGGGATACATTATCACAACAAGCCACACTATTGCAGCCCCGCAACAGCAGAGCGAGTCGAGCGCGGCTTTTGACGACGCAGCCGCGTCTCGCGAGCTGCGCGCATTCGACCCGCCGCCCGACGCTTGCGCGGTAAAGCGGAACCTCGCCGGCGACAACCCTGTTGGGAGACTCAGCCGCGCGGCAGCGTTCGTGCGGTAGACACGGCTTATCCGATTGAGGGGTCTGCGATGTTCTTCCACCGCAAGGAACTGATGTATGACGTCAAGGTCCAAGGCGCCGATCCGCGCTTTGGCGAGATGCTGCTGGAGCAGTTCGGCGGCGCGACAGGCGAGCTGAGCGCCGCGCTGACCTACTGGACCCAGTCCTTTCATGTCACGGATCCGGCGATCCGCGACATGCTGCACGACATCGCTCTCGAGGAGTTCAGCCATCTCGAGATGGTCGGACGGATGATCGAGCAGCATACCGAGAAGAGCGACGCCAGGGACGCCGCTTACAAGAGCACGCTCTTTGCGGTCCGCGGCGTCGGGCCGCATCTCGTCGACAGCAAAGGTCAGGCGTGGACTTCGGCCTATGTCAACGAGGGCGGCAATGTGGTGCGCGACCTGCGCGCCGACATTGCCGCCGAGGCGGGCGCCCGCCAGACCTACGAGGCACTGATCAATCTCTCGCCGGACGAGGGCAGCAAGAAGGCGCTGACCTTCCTTTTGACCCGCGAGATCTCGCATACCAACATGTTCATGAAGGCGCTCGAGTCGCTCGGCAAGCTGACCGAACCCAATTTCGGCAACGTCAAGCCGGATGAGACGGTCGATCTCTACTTTAACCTCTCCAAGGACGGCCAGCTCGACGCGCGCGGTCCGTGGAACAGCGAGCCGGCCTTCAAATATGTCGATGCCCCGACACCGCAAGGCAGCGCGCCTGTCGAGGTCAAGAACCCGGACGACGAGCGCCGCACCGCAAGAGCGGCCCGATAGGACGCCTTTAGTCTAGCCCCGGGTGGCGAGGACCAATGGTTTTTCTCGATCCGTCGCGTGCGGACCAGGTCCTCGCCCACGGGCGTTGTTCGGCGGGCCGAGACGGGCACCGCTCACCGAGCGCACGGTCCCGGCAGCCCGTCAGGTACTGGACCGCCAACGGCTGGGCTGGCACCGTTATTTGGCGTTCGCCGGGCCCGCCGTCGTGGCGTCGATCGCCTATATGCCCGGGCAATTTCGCGACGAATATTCAGGCCGGCGCGAGATACGTTACGGCCTCCTCTGGGTGGTGCTGCTAGCAAATCTTATAGCGATGCTGTTCCAGGCGCTCTCGGCCAAGCTCGGCATCGTGACCGGCCGGAACCTCGCCGAGATCTGCCGCGACGAGTTCCCGAGGCGGTCGTTCTAACGATGTGGTGGTCAGCGAAATCGCCGCGATGGCGACCGACCTCGCCGAGTTTCTCGGCGGTTCGATCGGCCTGTCACTTCTCTTCAATATTCCATTGTTGGGCGGGATGGCCGTGACCGCAGCCGCCCTATTTTAGGGACGCCACACTAGCCGGCGATGCTGCGCGCGAACCCGAAGATGCGGCGCCCCGCCTCTTCGAGGCGCGGTTCAGCGGCGGTCAGAGCGATCCGCAGATGGCCGGCGGCGCTCGGCCCAAAACTGTCGCACGGCAAAACGGCGACGCTCTCCCGCACCAGGAGCTGGCGCGCAAAGGTCTCGGCACCGAGACCCGTGCCGCGAATGTCCAGCAGCACGAACATGCCGCCCTCGGGCGGCGTCACGCGGCAATGCGGAGCCTCACCAAGGATGCGCGAGAGCAATATGGCTCGGTCGCGGTACGCCTCGCGCAGCGCGGCCACCTCGGGGAGGTCGTTTTCGAGGGCGGGCATTACACCGTCCTGGATGAAGGCCGGGCTGCCGTAGATCATCGCGACCAGCAGATTGAAGAGATGTGCCGACAGCGCCGCCGGCCCGATGATCCAGCCAAAGCGAAAACCCGGCATCGCGTGCGATTTCGACAGGCTCGAGACGACGACGGTGCGCTCGTCCATGCCGGGCAATGACCACGGACTGACATGCGGCCGCACAAAGGCGAGGTCTTCATAGACCTCGTCTGAGAGCAGCCACAAATCGTGGCGCCGACATAGCTCGACGATTCCGGCAACCTCTTCCGCCGTGAACACGACGCCCGTCGGGTTGTGCGGGCTGTTGATCCAAATCACGCGGGTGCGCGGCGTGACGGCGGCGGCGATCGCGTCGAGATCTGGGTGAAAACCCCGCTCGGGGCGCAACGATACCGTCACAAGGCGCGCGCCGCTCGCGCCGATCACCGGTTCGTAGGTGTTGTAGATCGGCTCCGGCACGATGACCTCGTCGCCGGGGCCGGCGAGGCACTGCAGCGCGCAGAAGACTCCGCCTTGCGCGCCGGGAGTAACGACGACATTGTCGGCGCTACACGGGCGCCCGGTGCGCCGCTGAAAGCGCGCGGCAATCGCCTCACGGACCCGGGGATATCCGATGATCGAGGAGTACCCGGTGCGATGGCCGCGCAGCGCATCGATCGTCGCGCCGATGACCGGCTCGGGCGGCGCCTGGTCGGGATCGCCGATTGTCAAAAAAATGACATCCTGGCCCTGGTCGCGCAGCCGTGCCGCCTCCATGTGGATGCTCCAGGCGCCGGCGCCCCGCCCGGCAACGCGTTCGACCAGTGGTGAGAACCGCACCTTCGTTTTCTCCTCAAATCCAGATTAGCTTCAGGAAATGGTGCGAGGGGGTCTGCCATGATAGGCCGATCCCTTCATGTGGCCACCGGATGAGCGGCTGGCCGAAAGGAATACCGAGCAAGATGAGTCTGAGAGCCGAGATGGTCCGAGCCGGCCTGCGTTGGTTGATCAAGCATCGCAACCATCGCGAGCTGACGGTCGAGCAGCATCGACGATTTGTGACGACTGTTGCCGAGCGTCTGGTTCCGGACCCGCCCGCGCACACTCGGACCCTCCGTGTCGACGCCGACGGGGTCAGAGCGGACATGATCGCCACCCCCGATTCCGAAGCCGATCGCCATGTCCTGTTCCTGCATGGCGGAGCCTTCATCATCGGCTCGCCAAACCTCTACCGGCACCTCACTTGGCGAATTGCATCTGCGACTCGCTCTCGCCTGCTGGCAGTCGATTACCGCCTTGCACCCGAGCATCCTTTCCCAGCCGCGCTCGAGGACGCGTTCACCGCTTATAGGTGGCTGGTTACCAATGGGGCGGACCCGAGGCGGATTGCGGTGATGGGTGATTCGGCGGGCGGCGGGCTCGTTTTCTCATTGATGCTGAGATTGCGCGATGAAGGCTATCCGCTGCCGGCCGCTGCCGTTGCGTTGTCACCCTGGACCGATCTCGCGCTGACCGGGGCCTCGCTCCGGGTGAACGCGGCCTTTGATCCGATGCTCAGCGCCGATGATCCGCCATTGTTCGTCAACGACTATCTCGCCGGCGCCGACCCGCGTGCTCCCTATGTCTCGCCACTCTACGGCGATCCCGTGGGGCTGCCGCCGACATTTATTCAGGTCGGCAGCGACGAGGTGCTGCGCGACGATGCCGTGCGCATGGCCGATCGCATGCGCGCCGCGGGGTGTCAGGTCGAACTCGAAATATGGCCGCGCATGCCGCACGTCTGGCACGTGTTCGTGCCGCTGATCCCGGAAGCCCGCCGCGCGATCGAGCGAGTCGGGGCGTTCGTGCGGGAAAAGACCGGCTACAAGGTCACAGCTCCCCTCGCCCGCTCCGCCCCGATCACATGAGCGACCGGCGGAAGCCGGCGCAGCGCGGCAACCGTCCACCAGCTGAGGAACAGCGTACAGCCGAAGACCACCGCTCCCTTAATGACGGCCGGAAGCACCATGCCGAGCAGCGCGAACTGCAGCCACACGACAAACAGGTAGTGCACTAGATACATGCCATAGGCGCTGGCGCTGAGGCCATCCAGCGACGGCAGCCGACGGGCGGCAAAGCGCAGCACAGCCGCCAGCACGGCAAAGCAGCTGGAAGAGCAGGCGAGCACAAAACTGAGGTCGGCAAGGAACCGCAAACTCAAAGAAGCCGAGGCGCCCTCCATCGTCAAGCCGGTGAAACCCATCCAGGCGCACAACGACACCAGGGCGGCAATAACCCATTCGACCCACCACCGCACCAGCGGTCCGTCAGCTGCGAAAAGGCCGCGTTCGACGCCGCCGGCTCCGACGCCGACGCCGGCAAAAAAATAGAGGGCGTAGTGCAACGGGCGGCTGAGCTGGAACGCGAAGGGCCCCAGCTGGAACCAGGCCGAGGGCGTGAACAGAAGGGCCAAGGGCACATAAGCCAGTATCGAGACGAAGACAAAACCCACAAAGAATCGGGCCGGATGGGCTTCGGCGGCCGAAGAGAGGCGCACCAGGAAACTGCCCAACGCCGGCGCAAATCGATGCAAAGCGGCGGCGCCAAAGTCGCCGACCAGTAGCAACCACAAGAACCACATCGGCCCGCACGGCCAGAATGGCAATGCGAGCCAGTGCCGCCAATAGGCCGCAAGGCCCGTATCGCTCGCCGTCTGCAGATAAGTCGGATAGAGCGTCGCCGGCATCAATAGTGCCACGACCAGCACAAACGGCAGGCCGAGCCGCAACAGACGGCCATTGAGGAAATTTGCGGCCCCCTTCCGGTTCAGGCTCTGCCAGACGAACAGTCCCGACAGAAAGAAAAACAACGACATCAAAAAGACGTCTTGCCACGCACAGAACAGATCGAAGCCCAGCCACCGATGGCTGTCGATGATCGGAATGGCGCGCCACTGATACGGTGGGCTGTCGAACGGATAAGGCGCGGCAGGAAGAAATTGCAGATACGCCAGCACCGAGTGAAACGACAACACCAGCAAGATCACAAAGGCCCGCAGATTGTCGAGCGCCATGCTCGACCGGCGCATCGAGGGGATGGACCCGGTCAGTTGCTCAGTTGTCGCGCTCATCCCCGGTCGCCCGGTAGCCGTCGTGCACCTCCGCTAACGCAGGCGGGCTCTCTGATATCCGCACCGGAGTGCGGGACGGCGCAGGGATTGCCCCTCGAGGTGGTGTTTCGCGACGCACGACCCAGTCCGGTCTTGTCCGCGGCCGACCCATCAGGGCAGGCTGGAACAGCACGGCGGCCGCCATTGTGCAGACGAGCGCCAGAGCCATCAATTCGCCCATGCTGGAAGTGGCCGGATCACTGGAGAGCCACAGGCTGCCGAATGCACTCGCCGTGGCCATCGCGCTGAAGATCACCGCTCGCGTCAAAGTCGACTGCACCAGCGCGGTTTTGCCGCTGCGCCAAGCCATGATGTAGTAGATTTTGAACGCGACACCGACCCCGAGCAGCAGCGGCAGCGCGATGATGTTGGCAAAATTCAGTGGGATGTCGAGGGCGACGCAGAGCTCCAATGTCACCACCCCGGCGACGAGAAGGGGTATCAAGGTGAGGAGGACATCGGAAATCCGCCGCAAGGTGATCCACAGCAGTATGGCGATAGCCGCCAGGGCAAAAATGCCGGCTTCGACGAAGGCCCGTACCACCGTATTGCCCGCTTCGCACATCAGAACGGCCGGACCGGTCGCCGCAGGCTCGACCGCCAACACCGCTGTCACGAATTGACGCAATGCCACGGTGTTGTCAGGGTCGGCCTCGGGGAGGACCTGAACTCGCGCACGCCCGTCTGGCGCCAGCCACGCTCTCTCGAGATCCGGAGGTATGCTATCGATCGTGATCCGCTGGGGCTTCAACTCCGTGCGCAGCTGATCCAGTGAAAGACGCAGCGGCTCTACGACCGCCTCTTCGACTCTTCGACGAACCGAAGCGTCGGATTTAGCCAGCTCTGATAACAGTCCGGAAAGATGCCTCGCCGCCGCTGCTCCCGGTCTTTGATCAGCGCCGGCAATGGCCGATAGCTCACTAGCGGTTGACGACAGAGCGGCAACGTTCTCAGCGTCGGTCGGGGGCGGCTTGACTTCCCCGGAACTTAGCGAAGGTTCAATCTTCTGCGCCGCCGCACTGGTCAGCTGTAGTTTTTCGTCTTGTTCGCGAGGTACAAGGTCGTCGATTGTCATGGTCCGGGCAACTTGCGGGACCGTCGACAGGCGGTGGGCGATTTCCTCCGCTGAACCCAGGTTCGGCGCCATGATCTCGATCGCGTTTGCGCCGGTCTGCACATCCCTGCGCAAATCGAGATAGGTCGCGACCGAAGGCGCGTTCGGATTCCGTAGGTGAAGCGGATTGAAATCGAAGCGCACGAAGAGGAGCAGAGGCGAGGCAAGCACGACCACCAGCAGCGTCGTGCCGACGACCGGGATCCGGTATCGCTGAACGAACCAGTCGACTGGCGCGAGCGCGGCGAACCCCATGGGCTGCGGCTCGGCCGGCGGCTTCAGCACGGTCAGCAGCGCCGGCAACAAGGTAATGCTGGTGAGGAACGCTATGATCATACCGCCGCCGGCGATCTGGCCGAGCTCGGAAAGTCCGCGATACGAAGTCGGCATGAACGAGGAGAAGCCGACCGCCGTCGCCGCCGCGGCAAGCGCCAACGGGGCTCCGGCCTTGCGCGCAGCGCTCCTCAGGGCCGGGCGCAACGCGCCGTATTCGTGCCGCTCGGCCCGGTAGCGCACACTGAATTGCAGGCCGAAATCGACGCCCAGACCGACGAACAACACAAAAAATGCGATCGAAATCACATTCAACGCGCCGACCACCAAAAGGCCGAAAGCCGCGGAGATCGCCAGACCGGCAGCGAGATTGATGGCGACCGCCAGGATGATCCGCTTATAGCGCAAGGCCAGCCAAAGGATGACGATCACCGACACGAGTGAGACCGCGATGGTCAGCGGTGCGCTCTCTCTTATTGTCGCGAACTGGTCATCGTTCATCGGCACCAGACCGGTTAGCCGCACCCGAGCCTGGTAATCGTGGTCGAGCCGCAATTCACGGACCGTCTGAACGATCGCATCACTTGCGGCGTGGCCGGGTTCCAACGCGCTGTAATCGAGCACCGGCTCGACCTCGATGAAACGGCGCAATTCCTCAGGCTCCGGTGCTTTGCCGCTGGCGAGAGCGCGCCAGGAGAAACTTGCGGGCCGCCCGGTGAGACCTTCATCCACGGTGTCAGATGCCATGGCCATCGGGCGCGCGAGATCGTCGAGCTGGATCTGCCCGTATTGCACGCCCATGAGGCCGAGATCCAATGCGCCGAGGGCTCCTCTGAGACTGGGATCGGCGGCCAATGTCTGAAGCAGGGGATCGGCCTGAACCAGACCTTGCGTCAAGCGAGCCACCTCGCTCTCGGGCAGGTACAACAGGCCGTTTCGCTGGAAGAATGCGCCGCCTTGCATCTCATGCACTGCCCGAAAACGATCGGTGCGGTGAGTGAGGGCCTCGGCGAGCCGTGACGATGCCTGATCGACGAGCTCGGGGGTCGGCGCATCGACAACGACGAGCATTTCCGGTTGCGGAAACGCTTTCATGAATTCGAAAGCCTGCTGCGTCCACGGCAGATCGTGCGGAAACAGGTCCTTGACGTCGGTCTTGATCGCAAAATGGCGCACCGCATAAACCGAGGATGCCGTCGCCAATGCGACCCCGACCACTATGACCCACCAGGCATAGCGGTTACAGAAATCGACGGCCCGCAATATGGATAATCTGAGCATGTTCTTGCCAACCAGCCTGCCAAGCCGCCCACTCTGGGATAGCGGCGTTAACGGGCGGTTGACCGCCGAGCGCTCAACTCGCTTAACGCTGCGAACCGTAGTCCAACTGCGGTCTAACTCTAAAAACCTCCAGGGAAACCCGTCGGTTCCCCGGTCCGGCTGCGTCAAGACGTGGCAATATTGTGGGATAAACGCCGGTTAATATCCAACTGCTGCGCCGGCCGGCAGACGGCTATCGCTGGCGCCGTGGAGCCGGCGGTTGGCTATCTCGATCAACTCGACCGCACCCCACGGCCGTTGCTCGACCAGCTTGTAGCCCATCGCGGTAAGCTCCGCGACCACATCGGGAGCCAGACCGGAGCGCTCGAAATAAACATCTTCCGGCTGCCCTTGATGGTGGAGGCGCGGCGCGTCAACCGCGTCCTGCGCCGCCATGCCATAGTCGATGATGTTCATGATCGTCTCGAGGACGGTGGTGATGATGCGCGAGCCGCCGGGGCTGCCGAGCACCACAACGACCTTGCCGTCCCGCTCGACCAGGGTTGGGGCCATCGACGACAGCGGCCGCTTGCCGGGCGCGATCGCATTGGGCTCGCCTTGGACGAGACCGTAGAGGTTCGCCGCGCCCGGCTTCACCGTGAAGTCGTCCATCTCGTTGTTGAGGAAAAAGCCGGTGCCGGGCGCAACAACGCCAGCCCCGAAATAGCCGTTGATCGTGTAGGTGACTGCGACGGCGTTGCCCTCGCCGTCAACGACCGAATAATGGGTCGTTTCGGATTTTTCGCGCGGCACGCCTTCCTTTACTCCCTTCTCCGCATCGCCGCGGGCGAGCTCGGCGCGGAGCGAGGCGGCGTAGTCCTTGGACAGCAGCCGCTCCAGCGGGTTCGCGACGAAATCGGGATCGCCGAGATAGGCATTGCGATCGCGATAGCCGCGGCGCATCGCTTCGACCATCAATTGCACTGATTTGGCCGAGCGTAATCCCGACGCCGCGATGTCATAGCCTTCGAGGATGTTGAGGATTTCACATAGAGTCGTACCGCCCGAGCTCGGTGGGGGCGCCGCGACAAGCAGATAGCCGCGGTAGATGCAAGTCAACGGAGTGGTTTCGGTGACCGTATAGGCGGCAAAATCGCCGGCGGCGAGGATTCCGCCATTCTCTCTGCTCGCCTTTTCGATGGCCGCCGCGACCGGGCCTTTGTAGAACGCCTCCGGACCTTTCTCCGAGATTAGCTCGAGGGTGGCTGCGAGGTCGCTCTGCTCGAGGCGGTCACCCGGCTCGAAACGGCTGCCGTCCGGCCGCAGAAAAACCTTCGCCGCCCCAGGATCCCGGCCGAACCGGTCCGCCCTCGCGTCGAGAATGTCGGTATCAGCGCGGCTCAGGGCAAAGCCGTCGCGCGCCAACGTAATCGCCGGCGCCATCAGCGCGGCGCGCGACAGCCGGCCGTATTTGGCACCGGCATGGTCGAGCCCCATCACCGTGCCCGGCACAGCGGCGGCGCGGTAGCCGTGGCGGCTGAGGTCGTCGATCAGCCTGCCCTCGCTGTCGAGGTACATCGTGGCGCTGGCCGCTGCGGGCGCGGTCTCGCGGAAATTGACGAACGTCTCTCGCCCGTCGGCCAGGTGGATCGTCATGAACCCGCCGCCGCCGATATTGCCGCAGCAGGGGTCGACGACGGCGAGCGCATAGCCGACCGCAACCGCGGCATCGACCGCGTTGCCACCCGCCTGAAGCACGCGCACCCCAACCTCCGAGGCCAGCCGATGCGCCGACACCACCATGCCGTGTTCGGCCTCGACCGCCGCGGGCGAAGCCTGTTCGGCCCCGCCCGTCAGCGCCGCAAATAATGCCAGCGCGCCGAGCAGCCTCGCCGGCAACTCCGATCGAGTGATTGCCCTAACGGAGAGCCTGGTACAGCCGCTCGTCATAAAGGGCACCCTCGAGCGGCGTCAGCTTCTGGCGGAATTGCTTGGTGTCGGGCGCGGCGGCACTCGCATCAAAGGCTTTGCGGTCACGCCAAGCCTCGACCAGAGTGAAATGATTGGGGTGGCCGTCCCATTGCAGCACATCGTACCGCAGATTGCCGTCATCCTTGCGGGCGGCGTCGGCCTGCGCCTTGACGAGCTCGGCTGCCTGGTCTTTTCCGGCCGGGAAGACATCGACATGAGTGACCACATAGAGCGCCCCGGCAGGAATTTGACCTTTTGGCGCGGCGACGTCGAAACCGCTATGCGGCCGCACCCCGAACCCGTCGATCATCGCGGGCTGCACTTTCTGAACGAGCGCGGTCGCGGCCACGGCCTTGCCGTGCGCCTCAGCAGCCTTCTTGTCGCGCCAGACCTCGACGACCGCAAACCGGCTCGGCCGCGCGATCTCCTGGAACATCTCAAAACCGAGGCTGCCGTCTTCCTTGCCGCTCGCTTCGGCGTATTGCCGGGCAGCGGCGGCGGTTTGCGCCGCCTCGGTCGGGTCAACCTCAAAATAGACCACGGTATAGAGTGGACCGTTCACGGTTTCCTCCGCATAGACAGGCCGCGCTATCGCGAGACCAAGCGCGGCCAAAGAAAAGATCAAGTGTGAAAGGCGCATCTTCTGGTTTCCTCCTATTCTAAGCCGGTGCCAAGCGGAAGCGGCAGTCGGTGTCGCGGGCGATCTGGTTGACGAGGTCGATCTCCCAGGCAAGGTACTCGCGCATATAGCGCTCTCGTTCGGCAGGTGGCCGGTCGCGAGCCGAGACCGATGTGTCGTCAGGCTCACTGGCGAGCGGACCTATGCCGGTTTCGAGCGGCAGCCCGGCGGCTTTCCACGCTGCGGTGCCGCCGTCGAGCACCTTGACCGGGCGGCGGGTGCGCAGCTCGGCCGCGGCGAAGCGGGCGATGGTTCCGTCCTCGCTGGTCAGCACCAGGTCGCCTTGCGCCGGCAATTTGTCGAGCGCCTCGGCGAGCCGGGCGCGGATCGCGAACCACGCCCCGGGGATGTGTCCCTGGCGGTGATGGCGGCTCAGCGCCAGGTCGACAACAACGGCCCGTTCCGCCTGGAATTCCTTCGGCTGAATGGCCGTCGGCTCGGTGCCAGCCACCGGGAAGACGTCGGTATGCATCACGGACATTCCCGGCTCCAGCTCGACCCCGGAAAGCCCACCGTCGAGCACCACCGCATCCCAGCCCATCCGCCTGAGCCACGACGCCGTCATCCGCGCCCGGACCCCCGTATCGTCGACCAGCACGACCCGCGCGCCCCAGACGCCGAGCCAGCTGTCTGTTTCTTGCACCAATTGGCCGCCGGGGGCCATCGCCGAACCCGGCAGATGGCCGGCGTGGTATTCGGCAGGGTCCCGGACATCCATCACATAGAGGGTGCGCCGGTCGGCCTCGCGCTGCCACTCGGCGAGTTTGGCGCGGTCGATGACCGGCACGCCATAGCGCCGGGCCACCGCGTCGGCGCGCTGCCGCGCCGCGGCGACACCCTCGGCCGAGACCTCAGGGGCGCGTCCGGTGGCCCCGGAGAGGACCCCGAGCCCGGCGAGGTGCCACGCCATCGTGCCATCCTTCAATGAGACGACGCGATTGGGCACGCCGGCGTCGATCAAGGACTGCGCGCCGATGATGCTGCGCGTCCGCCCGCCGCAGTTGACGACGACAAAGGTGTCTTGTGACGGCACCAGTTCCTTGAAGCGATAGACGAGCTCGGCGCCGGGCACGCTGATCGCGCCGGGAATCGTGTTCGAGTGGTATTCCTCGTAGGACCGGCTGTCGAAGATCGCCATCGGCTCCCCGCTCCTCTGGCGCTCGGCGAGCTCCTCGGCGCCGATCCACGGCGTGCCGTATTCGTGCTCGACGACCTCGGCGAAGGCCTTGCTCGGCACGTGCACGCCGCTATAGACCGGGAACCCGGCCGCCTCCCACGCTTTGACGCCGCCCTCGATCACCGACACATCGGTATACCCGCCCTCGACAAGCCTAGTGGCGGCCCGCTCGGCGAGCCCCTCGCCATCGTCACACACGACAATCGGCGCCGCGCGCCGCGGCAACAGCCCCGGCGCAAGCAATTCGAGCCGCGACAGCGGCAAACATGACGCCATCAGCAGATGCCTCTCGTGAAACACCCCCTCCTCGCGCGCATCGACGATCCCGATCTCGCCGCCCGCTTGATATCGCCGCCGCAATTCCGTCGCCGTTATGTTGTCGGATGTTCCCACCATCGCACCCTCCATACCGTCCTCTCCTTCGCCACACCGGCGGAGGCCGGTGCCCATGGTTGGAATAGATCCCGGCCTTCGCCGGGAAGACAAGGAGGGACATTCTGGCAAAGCGCATTCCGTTTGCCCGAATTCGCGGCAGGCGTCAAAGTCGCAATCGGAAACTGCATGGGAGGAGCCGAAAATGTCCGAAGGACGACGCGCGCGGCCGCAGCCGACGCCGGAGACGCAGCATTTCTGGGACGGCACGCGGGCGGGCGAATTGCGCCTGCAGCGCTGCAACGCCTGCGGCAAGGTGTATTTCCCGCCGCGGCCGTTCTGCCCCGCCTGCGCCGCGCGCGACGTCGCCGTGTTCACTGCGAGCGGCAAGGGCCGGCTCTACAGCTATGTGATCCACCATCGGCCGGTGCCGGGCTTCACGCCGCCCTATGCGATCGCCGTCGTCGAGCTCGAGGAGGGGCCGCGCATGATGACCAACATCACCGGCTGCCCGCAGACCCCCGAGGCGTTGCAGCTCGACATGCCTGTCGAAATCGCCTTCGAGAAGCTCGACGACGAGATCACCCTCCCCCTCTTCCGCCCGGCCCGGAGGTGAGGCGATGAAGCCGAAATCGATAGCCATTGTCGGCGCCGCCGAGACCACCCGGCTCGGCGTCATCCCGGACATGTCGCAGATCCAGTTGCATGCCGACGCGGCACTCAATGCGATGGCCGATGCCGGTCTCAAACCCGCCGACATCGACGGCATCGCGACCGCCGGCGAGACGCCGGTGACGGTCGCGCACTATCTCGGCCTCACCCCGAAATGGGTCGACGGCACCGCAGTCGGCGGCTGCTCGTTCATGATCCATGTCCGCCACGCCGCCGCGGCGATCGCCTCGGGCCTCTGCAAGACAGTGCTGATCACCCATGGCGAGAGCGGCCGCTCCGGCGTCGGCCGCACCCGCAATGTCGTCGCGCCGACCAGCCTCGCCGGACAATTCGAGCAGCCCTATGGTCCAATGGGGCCGCCGACTTTGTTCACGATCCCGGTCTTGCGCTACATGAAGACCTATGGCCTGACCCACGAGCAACTGGCGATGGTCTCGGTCGTGCAGCGCGAATGGGCGGCGAAGAACCCGCGCGCCACCTTCAAGGCGCCGATCACGGTCGAGGATGTCCTCAATTCGCGGATGATCGCCTATCCGTTCCGCTTATTGCAGTGTTGCCTGGTAACCGACGGCGGCGGCGCCTTGATCCTGGTTTCGGCCGAGCGTGCCAAGGACTTCCCACAAAAGCCGGTCTACCTCCTCGGCACCGGCGAGAGTGTCGAGACGCCGATGGTGAGCCAAATGGAGGATTTCACCTCCTCGCGCGCGTTCCGCGTCGCCGGCCCCAAGGCCTTTGCCGAGGCCGGCATCACCCACAACGAAGTCGATCACCTGATGATCTACGACGCCTTCGCGCACCTGCCGATCTACGGCCTCGAAGATCTGGGCTTTGTGCCGCGCGGCGAAGCCGGCGCCTTCATCGCCGAGCGCAACACCGCCCACGGCGGCAGATTGCCCCTCAACACCAATGGCGGCGGCCTCTCCTACATGCATTCCGGCATGTACGGCATGTACGCCTTGCAGGAGAGCGTGCGCCAGATGCGCGGCACCGCCCCCGCGCAAATCCCCGGTGCCAAGATCTCGGTCTGCCATGGCGTCGGCGGCATGTTCGCCGCCTCCGGCACGATCATCATGTCGAACGAGCCGCCATAAAGGGTCGTCCGATGCGAACCATAACGGGGGCTACCCCGCCAGAGCGTCCCGCGCCTCGCGTGGACGCTTCGCGATAACCTGCAGATGGGCGGCCGCGGGTGCGTCCGGTTGGCGCCGGCCCTGTTCCCAATTCTTCAAGGTCGCCAGCGGGATGCGATAGACGCGGGCAAATTCTTGTTGGGACATCCACAATTGTCGCCGGATGGCGCTATCCAACCGTTGCGGAACCCCTATTCTTGGGGCTCTCGTTGGAAGTGTCGACGCCTGTCAGCTTAACAAAATTTGGTGACGGGCGCAGGATCGGGTAAGCGGGTTGTTCCTTGCGTTCCTAGGGGAGGGTTAGATGGTTGCGATCAAGGCGGTTGCTCATTTCAGTATTCCGGTGAGCGACGTTCCGAAAAGCAGCCGGTTCTACACGGAGGTCGTCGGCTGCAGGCATTTGTCCACCACGCCAAACGGGCAGATGGTGTTCCTCGATGCAGCCGGGACCTGCCTCATCCTGGTAAAGCGCGATCCGCCGATCAACCCGGTGCCCGACAATCATGGCGGCGTGCATCATGCCTTCGCAATTGCGCATGACGAATACTCGGCGGCACTCGGCCATTTACGCGCTCATGGTGTCCAGATCACGTTTGAGGAGGACCGGCAAGGCGGCGTGCTCAACGGTCCCCGCGCCTATTTTCACGATCCCGACGGCACGGTATTGGAGTTTATCGATCTGACGAGCTATGCCGGCAGCCCATCGTAACCAGAGCCGAACGCCTACCGGTGCAGGAGCTTTCAGAAGATTGCGGGCCAAGCTGCGCCGGTTCATCGCGAAATCCTGGATCCTCTCACGCTGCTATTATCCGCTGCGCGGCCACCGTCTTTCGGGTCGGGCGAAGGACGAGATCTGGTATTTCGCCTATGGCGCCAACATGCACGACAGCGCCTTTCGGGTCCGACGCGGCATCCAGCCGCTCGAGCACGTTTCCGGCCGCATCAAGGGCTGTCGGCTACGCTTCAATCTCGATGGCCGGCCAAGTGGCAAGGCCGCTCCTGCAAACCTCCATCCGGACCCCAACGCGGAAGTTTGGGGCGTGCTCTACCGCATAACGAAACGGGATTTAATCCGCTTGGATTCGACAGAAGGAGTACCCGGGCGCGGCTACCGCCACGTTGCGATCGAGGCCGAAGACCGTAATGGCAGGGCGATCCTAGCCGTCACCTACATGGCGCCGGGCAAAGAAGTCGATGGTAAGCCGTCGTTGCGCTATCTCACGCTGCTGCGGGAAGGTGCGCGAACCCACGGACTCCCAGAAACCTACATCCGGTTTTTGGACGGGGTCGAGCCAGCGCAATAAGCAACATCCGGGTCCGGGCCGCGCGGATGGACGCGGTCGTACCGATAATCGCGCATGGCGGTCTCCTAGCCAATGTTGCTGATCCGATAGGCGCGAACAGCCGTGTCGTGAAACAGGGCGGCGCGCTCGGATGCCGAGTAATTCTCAGAGAACCGCTTGAAGCCGTTGAAAAGAATGTGATGGGAAAACGATACCTTATCCACCGGGAAATTGCTCTCGAACATGCAGCGATCCGCGCCGAACTGCTCGATGCAGTAGCTCATGATCGGCGCCATAGAAGCGGCCAATTCTTCCGAGCCGATCGGCCGCGCCCGCGTATGCCAGTCAAAGCCCAGCCGGGGCATGCCGATCCCGCCCAGCTTTAGGCTGACGTTGGGGCACTTCGCTACGGTCGCGATACCGCGTCGCCAGGTCGGCATCACCTCGTCGTCCCGGTTGGCGTAAGGTCCGGCCCGTGTCAGGCCGCCGAGATGGTTCAGGATTATGGTCAGATCGGGCATGGCCTTGGCAAAGTCGGCCAGCTCGGGCAATTGCGGGAAACACACTCCCGTATCGAGCGACAGCCCCATGCGGGCCAGCACCCGAGCTCCCGCGCGATAGCCGGGAGTGGCCAGCACCCCTTCTTTTTCCCGGTTTTCGATATCCGGATGCGGGTCCCAGGTAACCGTGTGCCGGATGCCGCGAAACCGGTTGGGGCTGGCGGCTCGCAGCGCCTCCAACATCGGCTCGACCCGATCTCCCAGCTTAAGGTCGGCGTGGCCGACGATTGCCGACGCCGCGCGACAAGGCCCATAGAGCCCGCTAGCGGCAGCAGCGGCTAGGCCCTGGACAAATTCGACCTCGCCAACGGGGCGCAGCTCCACCGGTCCGTCGGGGCGGTACATCGACCTGGCCTCGATGAACACGGTCGAGCGCACGTCGTGGCCGCAGTTCACGTCGGCCGCCAATTCGTGAAGAAGATACCGCTGGTAGGGAATGCGCTCGGATCGAAAATCCCAGAAATGGTGGTGCGGATCACAGATCGGGATTTCCGGCTCCAACGTGGGTTCCCGGGTCAGCGCCAGCCGGTCGTTTCCTCCGTAGGGCACCGCGGCTCCTCCGTGTCTCGATTTTCCCCGCTTTCCGCCGGCGATCAGTGGCTTATCGTCTTCCAATTCCATACTGATCACTGGCCTGGCTGATCTTTCCGTTCGCAAAATCGATCTCGAGCAGGTCTTCCGACGATCCGATCCCGCCGACTGAGTCATGGGTACGGGCATCGAAGATTTCGGTTTCATCCGCGCTGTTTTTGTCGGGCGCGATATAACCGTAGTCGCCCTTTATGTCGAAGGTCAGCCAGTGCGATCCACGGCCGCTGCGCAACGTCAACCTGTTCTTCAGGACCGGGGTCATCGGATTACGCATATCCCAGATGTAGACATGCGGGTCGCTCCAGCTGCCACTCTGCCAGACCTCGGTTTGGTCAGGCGTCCACCCGATCCCGTGCAGCAGTCCAGCATCGCCCGGCGGATGGTCCGGGATGCCGGCGGTGATGATCTGACCAGTCTTGAGGTTGGCGACCTGCATTCCCCACAGGTCTCTGACATTGTTCACGGCGTAGCTGCTCGTGCTGTCGACCGCGTAAGGTCCGAGTATACCCGAATAAGGCCCAATGCGCGACACGGCGTAGCTGACCGGGTCGATCAGATACAAGTAATGGCCCGTCCCGTCATCGGCCTTTGTCTCCTGGAAAATCGGCCCAGACAACGGGTATTGAGCGTCGTGCGATCGGCTGGGGAAATGCACCTGTCGAACAACGTCACCGGTATTGGCATCGACGACATTGATGTAGTCGGCCGAACCGCCTTCCCAAGTTGGAACGTAAAGCAGCTCTCCGTTCGGATGGATCGCCAGCCGATCGACGCCGGGGCTGACCGCTCTATTCCAGAGGATCGTGTTGTCGTACAGGTTTAGGCAATAGACCATTCCAGCGCCCGAAATATCCTGGTAGGCCACGTAGAGCTTCCCAGTGACGCCGCCGACGGCCACTCCTCTGACGTCCCCGACATTGGGTACCGTTCCAATGGTCTTAACCAGTCGATGCCCGGCCTCGATATCATAGACCGAGACGGATCCTCGATCGGCGGCGGCTTGATTTACGGCGTATAGCCGGCGCGCCGCGGCCGGGGGCGTCGTGAAGGCTGCTTCTGCAGAAGTCGAATGCGGCCCCAACAGACTACATAAATATACCAGCAGGATGCCGAAGAAATTCCGCCGCACCGCGGTTCGGATCCTCCGGCTCCAGCCAGCCTATTCCGCCGCCGCCATCCGGCCGAAGCTCGGCGTGTCGGTGCGGTCGACCAGGGCTTCGGGGCCTTCGGTCGGCAGGTTTTCGAGCCAATTGATCCCGCCGTCGATGTCGTTTTCCCACATCTCGCGCGGCATCTCGTAGAGAAACTCGACGCCATAGCCGTTCGGGTCGTTGATATAGACGCTGTGGGTCACCCCATGATTGACCCGCCAGTTGAACTTGACCCCCCGGCTTTGCAGGAAGGCGAGCTGCTTCAGCCAGGCTTCGCGATTGGGCATCGTCAGCGCGACATGGTTGATCGCGACTTGGCTGTTGGCGAGCACCCAATCGGCGGGCGGCGGCAGGTTTGCGCTCTCGACCAGCGCGACGGTGTGGTGCGTGAGCTTGCCATCATTGACAGCGCTGTAAAAGCGCATCTTTGGCGGGGTCGGGCGGTCGGGCCGCGGATGCAATTCGCCGACCTGCTTGAGGCCGACGACTTCTGTCCAGAATTTGTGCGACTCGTCGATGTCGCGAACGTTGAGGACCAAATGGTTGATGCCGGAGGGGCTCACAGCCTCGGCCGGAGCGGCCGGGACATCGGAAATTCTATCGCTCATCGCAGCGCTCCCAAGTTCGATCCCGTATCAGGTACTCTGCCAGCCTCGGTCTGGCAAGGCCGGCATCGGCCACTCAGGCCGAACCTGAGTGGCAAGCAGCGAACGCCATGCCTGCGTTCCGGGCACGCTCTTGCTGTTTTTGCTGTTTCGCATGAAATTATCAGCGAGCAGCGTACCGTTTTCGACGGAAATCCTGGCTTCCGAGCGGTCGATGGCCGAGATAACAGCGAAGCTCTCTGGCTGTTTTCGCTGTTTCCGGCTGCATCTTAGAAGGTTTTGTGCCAAAAAAACTCAGTGTCGTTTCAGCAGTTGAGAATACCACACGGACGCAGGTGTTGTCAATATCGTAAATGCTGATAACAAATCCCCCTGCGTCGCGGGGCGGGATTATCTCGGATCAAAGACACAGGCCAAAGCAGATCCACTGTCTCGCGGTCTGCCTACGGTCGGTCGCACGGGCGCTGTCCTAATTCAATTAGGACAGCGCCAGGCCAAGCCTCTTGACCACGCGCTCGCTCAACGGCCGTAGAAGCCGTTTTCCTCCTCGTGCCGACGTTGCTCATGCAATGCCCGGCGGCGGGCGTCGAGATCGCGCTCTTCCGCCTTGAGGCGGTGCTGCTCGTGATGATAAGCCCGCTCGCGCTCATGTGCACGCCAGTCGTGGTCATGATAAACTGGAGCAGGTACAACCGGCACGACCGGAACCGGTTGCGCCTTCACCGGCACTGTGCTCAGCGCCAGAACCGAAGAAACCGCCAATATAGTCAATCGGACCATGGGGATCCTCCCTCACCAATTGAGAACTGTGCTACCAACACGACACGAAGGACATCCGTTCCGATTAACTATTCTATCCCATTTCATGGGTTCCCCGACGGTTTCATCGATTTGCATTGAAGGACAGAGCAACGGCGCTGGGGTTCGTTCGCATATGACGGCGACGGTAGGGCCGACGGCGGCGGCCGGCGGTGCTACGATCTTCCAGGCCGGGACGTGCAGGGCGCGCCCTTCGCTCTGGTCCGGCCCCCCTATTAGAGGAGAACGGAGCATGTCCAAAATCACGCCCACGCTTTGGTACGACGGCACCGCCGAGGAAGCTGCCAACTTCTATGTGACGCTGCTTCCGGGTAGCCGCATTGAGGCGGTTAACCACTCGCCGATCGATACGCCGTCGGGCCCCGCCGGCATGGTGTTGACCGTTGTCTTCACGCTCGCCGGCCAGCGCTTCTGCGGCCTGAACGGCGGGCCGCAATTCCCGCACAGCGAGGCAGTCTCGTTTATGATCGAGACCGAGGACCAGGCCGAGACCGACCGGCTGTGGGATGCGATCGCGTTTAACGGCGGCCGGCCCGGCCCGTGCGGCTGGATCAAGGACCGCTGGGGCCTCTCATGGCAAATCACGCCAAAACGGCTCCTCGAATTGGTAACGGATCGGGACAGCGGCCGCGCCCGGCAGGCGATGCAGTCGATGATGCAGATGAGCAAAATCGACATCGCCGCCCTCGAACGCGCAGCCGCGGGGGGGGCGGCTGGGTAGCCGCGACCAGCAGCGCCTCCGAGCCGGCCGAGTCCACCCGCGGCTCAGCGCTTGTCGTACTCGTCGTGGAGGTGCCACCAGTAGCCTGTCTCGTTGCGCCCCTTGGGGGCGCGGTCGAGCCACTGGTATGCGCCCCATAGGCCGTCCAGTCCGCGCGCGTAGGTGGAATAAGTGTGGTAGACGACGCCGTTCTCGAGCACGAACGCGCTCATGCCTGGCCTCTCGCGCGCGTAGGTGGCCACGTCGGTGCCGGTGATGGCCGCGCCCTTGGCAGCGCCTTCGGGTGTCGCCCGCGAGGGTATCTCGGCAACCGGCCGCGGCGCGGCGCGCCGGTAATTGTATTCGACGGCGCCCGCACGCTGTTGCTCCTCGGTCAGCGAGACGTTGAAGTCGAAGTTGAAGTCGCTGCCGAGCGAGGACGCCCACGGAAATCTCCACCCCATCCGCCGCTTGTACGCCTGCAGCTTGGCGAGCGGCGCCCGCGACACCGCCCAAAGCATGACGTCATGGTTCGCCAGGTGGACGACGAAGCCGTCGAACCCGTCCGCGATCGCCGAGCAGGACGGACACCCCGCCGTGTAGTCGGGCCCGAACATGAAATGGTAGACGAGGAGCTGCGAGCGCCCTCGGAAGAGGTCTTTGAGCGACGCGCTTCCCTCGTCTGTCTCGAACCGGTACTCCTTGTCGACCCGGACCCACGGCAGCTCCTGCCGTCGCCGCGCCAGCTCGTCGCTGCGCCGCGTCAGCTCCTTCTCCGCCTCCAGTAGTTCGAGCCGCGCCGTGAGCCATTGCTCGCGGGTCCCGATTTCATGAGCCTTCATATCTGCCTCCTATAGCTCGTCGCGTTGTTCTCAGCCTCGCGGCAGTTCGCCGATCGCAGGCAGCGCCGTCCCGGTTTCGAGCAGGGTCTTGAGGCTCGACAGGATTTTTGGCCAGCCGATGGAAACCGCACCAATGAGCTTGGAGCCGGGCTTATCGGTTTCATGGATGATCGTCAGCTTCACGACCTCGCCCGCCGGCTCGATCTCCATCACACAGTGCGCGTCGCCCTCTTCGTGCAGTTCGGGCCTAAATTGGTTGCGCCATTTGAGGACCAGCCGCTTCGGCTTCTCGATCTCGACAATTTCACCGGTATCGGCCACGCGGCCGTCGGGAAAGACCAGCTTCCAGCGTGACGCTACCTTCCAGTCGGTCTCGAAGTTCATGCCGAACCAGTACTTCTTCATGAACTCGGGAGTGGTGAGCGCAGCCCACAACTTTTCCGGCGTCGTTCGGATGTATGTCACGTAGACAAAACTGCTCTTGGCTGCGTCAGTCATCGCGTTCTCCTTCAAGGTCTTTCTTGAGCTGTGAAAGCGCGCCCAGCCGGGAGCGCTCAAATTTGCTGATCCAACGCTCGGCGATCTCGTTGATCGGAACAGAGTTGATGAAATGCAGCTTTTCCCGGCCATTCCGCCTCCACGAGACGAGGTTGGCCTCCTCGAGAACCGCCAGATGCTTCGCCACCGCCTGCCGGGTCATGTCCAGCCCCCGGCACAGCTCGCCAAGCGTCTGGCCGTTCCTCTGGTGCAACCGGTCCAGCAACTGCCGCCGGCTCGCATCGGCCAAAGCGCGAAACACAGCATCGTCATCCATGCCAGCAATATGGAACCGTGTGGTTGCCTGATATAGGTAACCCATTGGTTGCCTGTCAAGTTATAAAAAGGGCGCCCACGCGTTAGGCAATGCGCGCCGGCCCCATCCGCTTCGTGGCGTCTTAAGCCACCGCGGCCTTGCGAGGCATATAGTCCGACAGAAAGAACGACGGTAAGGCAGAGATATCGAAGCTGCAAAGCCGAGACCGTGGATCGCGCTCTCGATCAGCGCCGGATCGAGACGATCGCGATTGAATGCAAGCCAGACCGCCACGGCAGCGACGAGGAGCGTGAGCACGAGGCGGGGAAGCGCGGGCCCGCAGCGTCGTCATTCGGCGGGCTCCCGTCGGCCGAGCGGGTAGAGGCGGTCGTCGTCGCGGAACGGTTGAATCAACAAGCGGTCAAGCCTGAGTTCGGATGGATCGCGGAACTGCGCGATGCCGATGGTCATGCCCTTGTGCCCGGCGGCCGGCTGGGCGCGATAGGTGCCGAACAGCCGATCCCACCAGGGCAGGTTGAAGCCGAAATTGCTGTTGGTCTCGCGCGGCACGACCGAATGGTGGACCCGATGCATCTCCGGCGTGACCACGATCCAGCGCAGCACTCGGTCGACTCGCGCCGGCAGCCGGACATTGCCGTGGTTGAACATGGAGGTGGCGTTGAGCAGCACCTCGAAGACCAGCACCGCCACCGCCGGCGTACCGAGAGCCGCGACGACCCCGAGCTTGATCCCCATGGACGGCAGGATCTCGATCGGATGGAAGCGAACGCCGGTGGTCACGTCGAATTCCAGATCGGCGTGATGCATCCGGTGTAGCCGCCACAGCACTGGCACGGCGTGGAAGAGCACGTGCTGGAGGTAGATGGCGAGGTCAAGCAGGATCACCGACGCCGCGATCGCAAGCCAGGTCGGCGCTTCAAGTGCTTGCAAAAGTCCCCAGCCGCGGGCCTCGGCGAGCAGCGCCGTGCCGACGGCGGCGGCCGGGAAGACAAGTCGGATGACCACGCTGTTGAGAGCGATAATGCCCAGGTTGCTGGGCCAGCGCCGGAGGCGGCCGATCTCCTGATGTCGGCGCGGCGACAGCCATTCCCATAGTGCCATCACTGCGAGGATGCCCGCGAAGGCGCCCAAGCGGATCAGGGGCCCGTGAGCAAGTAGCGTCTCGGACACGGCGCTTGATCGTCGGCCTATGACTCAATCAATATCGCGATTGATCCATACAGGGACGTGTGATGTCAAGCCTCGGTCCGAAACAGCATGTCTACGCCAGCCTGGCGGCGATCGCGCAGGGGCTCGGGCACGCCCACCGTCTGGAAATGCTCGAGCACCTCGCCCAAGCCGAGCGCAGCGTCGAAGACCTCGCGGGCCGCGCCGGGATCACCCTCGCCAATTGTTCCCGCCACTTGCAGCTGCTGCGCCGTGCCGGGCTGGTCGAGGGCCGGCGCGAGGGCAAGCGGGTGTTCTATCGGCTCTCGGGTGAAGAGGCCGTCGTCGGCCTGCTGAACGCGCTGAGCCGGGTCGGCGAGCGGAACAGCGCCGAGATCGCCCGTGTCATGGCGAGCTATTTTCGCGCTCGGGACGAATTGGAGCCGGTATCGCGCACCGAGTTGCTGGATCGGCTGCGGGCCGGGACGGCGGCAGTGCTCGATGTGCGCCCCGAGGACGAGTTCCGGCAAGGCCACTTGCCCGGCGCATTGAATATCCCGCTGGCACAATTGGAGCGGCGGCTGGCCGAGCTACCGCCGGATCGGGAGATTGTTGCCTATTGTCGGGGGCGGTGGTGCGTCCTCTCGTTCGAGGCGGTCGCAGCGCTGCGCCAGCGTGGGTATCGGGCGCGTCGTCTTGAAGACGGCTACCCGGAATGGAAGACCGCCGGATTACCGATTTGTCCATTTCTGATTGGCGGATGAAAACATGAGTTCGAGTTGCTGCACCCCGACGTTGATGTGCGTTATCGCCGAATACTGTGGGTGGCGCTTGCCATAAATGCTCGATGTTCCTCGTCGAGATCACTGCGAGCTTTGTCGGCGGGTCCGTTAGTCTGCGGGCCGACGCGCTCGATTTTCTGGCAGACGCGCTCAACTACGTTATCGCGCTGGCGGGTTCTGCTGTGGGGTGTCGTCGTCGGCTTGTCCACCGGGTTTGTTGGCGGATTTCTAGCCGCGTATATCGCCTGACGTTGGTTCCGGGCGCGGGAAGGACTCGTGGTTGGCCTGCTGACGCAATGCCCAACCGCTACTTCGAACTCGATCGGTCTCCCCCAACTCCATGTCTTTGTCCAAGCTTAACCCTGTCGAACCGCCGTCGTACGTGAGCCGAATGCCCGGTGGTGGGGGAGGGATGGCACTGCGAGGTGTCCCCCTATCCCGATGTTCGGCCCATTACGGAAATTCATACTGAGACACCACCAAATGGGTGTTGCGCCCCAGCCTCGGCCTTGCTCGAAACCCGGAACAGGCGCATTCTGGATCGAGCAAGTAAGGAGGAAATCGATGCCGCGGATCAAACATATCGCGCTGACGACAAAGGAGCCCGCAAAGGTCGCCGCGTTTTACAAGGACGCTTTTGGAATGCAGGAGATCCGGCGTGCGCCGAACGGCGCTGTGTTTCTGACCGACGGCTACATCAACCTGGCGATCCTGAATTGGAAGACCGAGAAATCCGCGGATGTCGGCGCTAACGGGCCGAACTACAGCGGCATCCATCATTTCGGCTTTGAGGTCGAGGACCTCGACGAGGCCGCGGCGAGGCTGGAGCGCGCCGAGGGTCAGCGCCTCGAGGAGAAAGCGGGGCTCGATATGGAAATGGCGGCCGGAGGCCACCGCAATTTCGAGATGAAATGGGCCGGCCCCGACGGTGTCGTCATCGACATTTCTCATACGGGGTGGGAAACCAAAACCAGATAAAGCGAATTTCGGGAGGAAACAGCCATGGCCAATAACTTCACGATTTGTGCCGGCACCGTAGGAACCGGCGCATGGGTCAGCCCCGATGGCGGTGAGAGCTGGCGGCAGGTGCGAACCGGGCTGTGGGCTGAAAGCCGCGTGTTCGGCCTGGCAGTCCACCCGAAACAGCCGCGCACCATTCTGGCCGGAGCGGATGACGGAATCTACCGCAGCGAAGACGGCGGCGAGCGCTTCGAGCGGCTCGAACTCGCCGATGAACTCTCTGCACGTGTGGAAAGTCGCGTTCGATCCGACGGACCCCCAGACCATCTTCGCGGGGACTCGGCCGGCGGCGCTCTTTCGGTCGACCGACGGCGGAGGCCATTGGGACAAATTGCCGGCCGATATGGCGGAAGAGTGCCCGAATGTCCGCATACCGCGCGTGACGGCGTTGACGGTCGATCCGTCGGACCACCGCATGGTATGGGCCGGCGTCGAAGTCGACGGCGTGCGTCGCAGCCGTGACGGCGGAGAAAGCTGGACGCGGGTCGCCGGGGTCAACGACCCGGACATCCACGACACCGCGATCAGCATTAATGGCGCCAAGACCGTGCTGACCAGCACCCCGCGCGAGATCTTTGCCAGTACCGATGGCGGCGAGAGCTGGCGAGGCTTGGGGGTCGGCAAGCATTTTCGCCTGCCCTATTGCCGCAGCCTGGCGCTCAAACCCGATGAGCCCAGAGTGCTGTTTGTCGCCACCGGCGACGGCGCGCTCGGCAGCACCGGCGCGATCCAGCGCTCAAAAGATGGCGGACAAAGCTGGCAGGCGTTGCCGTTGCCCGTCGAGCCCAACTCGCCGATATGGTCCTTTGCGACCCACCCGGCGAACCCCAACCGGATCCTCGCCTGCAGTCACTATGGCGAAATATTCGCGAGCGAGAACGCCGGCAATTCCTGGGTCAAGCTGCGCCGCGAGTTCAGCGAAATCCGCGCTCTGGCCTGGACTCCGAATTAACCAGCCAATCCGCCGCACCCGGCCTCATAAGGGCCTGTTGAGATGCCGCAGCTGAGTTACGTCCACGGCGCCAGTGGCACGCCGTTTATCGGCGATACGATCGGGGTGCATTTCGACCGGGTCGCCGAACGCTTTGGAGATCGGGATGCACTGATTGTCCGTCATCAGCAGATCCGCTGGACATACTGGGAGCTGAAAGAACGGGTCGACACCTTTGCCTCAGGGCTGCTGGCGCTCGGGCTCAAGCGCGGCGACCGCATCGGCGTCTGGTCGCCGAACAACGCCGAATGGGTGATCACCCAATTCGCCACCGCCAAGGCCGGGCTCATTCTGGTCAACATCAACCCGGCCTACCGGCTGGCCGAGCTCGAATACGCCCTCAACAAGGCGGGCTGCATTGCCCTCGTGACCGCGGCGCAGTTCAAGACCAGTGATTATAACGCGATGCTGCGCGAACTCGCCCCTGAACTGAGGACCGCGTCGCCGGGCAATTTGCGCGCGGCGCGGCTGCCGCAACTGCGGCTGGTGATCACAATCGGCAGCGGCGACGCCCATGGGATGGTGCAGTTCGATGACGTCCTCGGTCTTGCCCGCGACACCGAGCGGCACCGCCTCGCGGCGCTCGCCGAGGAGCTGCAGTTCGACGACCCGATCAACATCCAGTTCACCAGCGGAACGACCGGCTTTCCAAAGGGCGCCACGCTCAGCCACCACAATATCCTGAACAACGGTTTGTTTATCACCGGGGCGATGAAGCTCACCGAGTACGACCGGGTATGTATTCCGGTGCCGCTCTATCACTGCTTTGGCATGGTGATCGGCAATCTCGGCTGCCTGACCCACGGGGCGGCGATGGTCTATCCGAGCGAAGGCTTCGATCCGCTCGCCACCTTGGAGACGATCGCGGCCGAGCGCTGCACGGCAGTCTATGGAGTCCCGACGATGTTCATCGCCGAGATGGACCATCCCGATTTCGCCAAATTCGATCTGTCCTCGCTGCGCACCGGGATGATGGCCGGCAGCCCTTGCCCGATCGAGGTCATGAAACGGGCCTTCAGCCTGATGCACCTCTCCGAGGTCGTCATCGGCTATGGCATGACCGAGACGAGCCCGGCGAGCTTTGCGTCGGCGACCGATGACCCGATCGAGCGCCGGGTGTCGACCGTGGGGCGGATCTTGCCGCATGTCGAGGCTAAAATCATCGATGCCGAAGGCCGGATCGTGCTGTGCGGCGGCGCGGGCGAGCTATTGACCCGCGGTTATCTGGTCATGCTCGGTTATTGGGACGACGAGGAGAAGACCCGCGAGGCGATCGACCCGGCCGGTTGGATGCACACCGGCGACCTCGCGACGATCGATGACGAGGGCTACTGCAACATCGTCGGGCGGATCAAGGACATGGTGATCCGCGGCGGCGAGAACGTCTATCCGCGCGAGATCGAGGAGTTCCTCTATCGCCATCCGAAGATCCAGGACGTGCAGGTGATCGGCGTTCCCGACGCGCGCTACGGCGAAGAGCTCTGCGCCTGGGTTCGCCTGCGCGACGGCGAGAGCGCTACCGTCGAGGAGATCCGCGCCTTTTGCCAAGGCCAGATCGCGCACTACAAGGTGCCGCGTTACGTCAAATTTGTCGACGGCTTCCCGATGACCGTCACCGGCAAGATCCAGAAATTCCTGATGCGCCAGCAGACGATCGAGGAACTCGGGCTCACCATGCAGGAGACCGCGTGATGAGCAACACCTTTCGATTCGATGGTCGAGATATAGAGGCGATCGCCGTCGACAGCTGAGCGCCTGTTGCCCCTCACCCCAGCCCTGTCCCCGCAACCGAGGCGAGGAAGGAACCGTCGCGCAGCGACGGGAGGGTGAGCGGGCCGGGGTCGGGTCGATGGGGGTTTTGTCGGCCGCAACCGCGTCCCGCAGTAGCGCGGACGGTCAGAAACGGCGCATCAGAGCGACGAGGCGACCCTGAACCTTGACGCGGTCCGGTCCGAAGATGCGGGTTTCGTAGGCTTTGTTGGCGGGTTCGAGCGCGATCGAGGCGCCGCGGCGGCGCAGCCGCTTCAACGTGACCTCCTGATCGTCGACCAGCGCGACGACGACGCAGCCGTTTTCCGCGGTGTCGCAGCGTTGAATGACCACCGTGTCGCCATCGAGAATGCCGGCCTCGATCATGCTGTCGCCGGACACTTCGAGCGCGTAATGCTCGCCGCTGCGGCCCAGCAAGCTGGCCGGCACCCCGACCGTCGTGCTCTGGTCGCGCAATGCCTCGATCGGCGTGCCAGCGGCGATGCGGCCGTAGAGCGGCAGGTCTACCGCCTCGACGTCGTTTGCGACGGGTGCGCCGGGGAGCGAATTCGCGAAATCGCCGCGGATGACCGTGGGAGAGAACTTGCCGCGCTCAGCCGCCGGCGGGGAAACAGCTGCATTCCTCCGGCAATTTCACAACTTCCAAGGCCCGCGCGCGATGCGGCAACCGTCTGATAAACCCGCGCTCCTCAAGCCCACTGACAAGGCGATGTATGCCGGATTTGGATTTGAGGTGCAAAGCGTCCTTCATCTCGTCGAACGACGGTGAAACCCCGGTCGCAGTCAGGCGCTGGTTGATGAACAGCAGCAACTCGCGCTGTTTCCTGGTCAGCATGAGACCCCCTTTTGCACCGCAGAACGAACCCTAAACATTACCGGCACGTTCTAGTTTAGTTCGCGGCCGGGGTCAAGTGGCAAGATTGGCCGCTATTGTCGGGAATAACCCGACCGGCCTTTCCGCTGACAGCGGGTGGAGTAGGCCCGACCGCCAAGCGGCGCATTGCCGCCGCTTGGCCTGGGCGCGCGCTCCTTTACTGATATCTACCCGAGGGCTGACCGGTGGTCGGATCGAGAATGAGCTGACGTTGTCCTGCGGTCAGGAAAGGGAAGTGGCTGTCGTCGAAATCGAACATGTTCCAAAGAGGCCCTGCGAGCTGGTCGTATGACCCGCCGCCGATCTGGCCGGTACCCCAATTCTCCTCGATGAGGCGCAGCACCGAGCTCTGATCGGTCAGCGTGTGATCGACAAAGTTGGCCTTGGCGAAGGGCGAGATGACGAGCAACGGCTGCCTTGGGCCGTAGCTGCAGCGACCTTGAATTCCCTCGAGGGGCGTGCCGTTGCCGCACTTGCCCGGCGCATTCAGCTGATCCCCATTTCCCGGCGAGGCGCTGTTCGTTACCGCCGACGAATTGACGATCGGGCTCATCTGATGGTCGTACCAGCCGTCCGAATCATCGTACATGACGATGATCGCCGTGCTCTTCCAGAATGGCGACCGCATGATCGCATTGATCGTGGGGACCAGCATGATCGACTGCTCCAGCAGCGGGTCGGAATAGCCGGCATGACCATCCCCCGCAGCGATGGCTTTGAGAAAGCTGACCGCGGGCATGTTGCCGACCGCGAGCGCGTCGAAAAAGTCGTGAAGATCGTATTGGTGGTTGGCTCCGCCGTCATTCGACATCCCGATATTTCGCGGCGAATTCGGCCGCACATGGTTCGGGTTTGCTGTCGACGGGAAGTATTGGAAGAATGCGTGATGCGGAATGTAGTCGTTGGTCGGGCCGCCATTGGCCGGGGTCGCGGGGCTCTGCCGATGACACCCTGTAGACCCGTCGGGGTTCTTCACGGTCAGGTCGAAGCCGCCCATGAAGCCGCCCCAGGTCACGCCCTGCGCGTTCAGCAGATCGCCGATGTTCTTCCCGCCGATCGAGACAGTGGGCGTGCCCGAGCAGACGTCGCCGGTGGGATCGAGATCTCCGACGAGGGTGCCCGGCCCAGTATTATTCGGCACCACCTTGGTGGATGCGGCGCTCGGTATGGCCGGAAACGTGTTGCCCGCCACCAGGTTCAGCAACCCTGGTGTCGAGGGCCCGAATGTCGTGCCATAGGAATTGTCGTTCATCGCGAAATTCTGGGCGTAGTTCCACAGTGCGGTGACTGTGTTGCCGTCGAAAAAGCCCATCACGAGACCTTTGCTCTTCCCCCAGTCATAGGGGGAGGTGCAGCTCCCGGCGCCGACACTGGCAGGAAACAGATCCATCAAACCTTGGTCGAAAGCCTTCTGCTCGTCGCCATAGTTGTGATCCTGGTCGCAAGTCGACGCCTGCGAGCGGTCGAGGCGAAACGGGTTGATCGCGTTGGCGCCGTTGCCGGAAGTGTTGTTGGCGTTCGGGTTATCGGTCAGCAGAACGCCGTCGGGGTTGCCGTTGATCAGCGTGCCCAGCCCGTTCACTGAAGGCGTGTCGTCGGCCGCGTGGAAGACCGGTTCGCCCTTTGGGTTCAACGCGACCGGGTAGGTCGCGAAGTAGTGGTCGAACGAGACATTCTCCTGAAAAATAACGACCAGATGCTCGATCGGCGACGCGGTAGCGGCTCCGCGGGCGTCGCCGGCAAGGCTCTTTCCGGGGAGGGTGGCTCCGACGAGCAGAGCGAGCCCGGCCCCGGCTACCAGGCAAGAAGTCGAGATGAGTTGACGGCGAGATCGCATCGGTTGTCCCCAGAATTGCCACGAATTAACGCGGCATTCGAACCGTGCTGGATTACGCCCTGGTGACGATTAAATGACGTTTCAATGACGTTCTGATTGGCAACAAGATCGTGATTAAAGATTGAAGCGAAAGTGCATGATGTCGCCGTCTTGCACGATATACTCGGCGCCTTCCAGACGCATACGGCCGGCATCTTTTGCCCCTTGCTCGCCGCCATAAGCGACGAAATCGGCAAAGGTGATGGTCTCGGCCCGGATAAACCCTTTTTCGAAATCGGTATGGATGCGGCCCGCAGCCTGCGGTGCCTTGGTGCCGCGCTCAACCGTCCAGGCGCGGGCCTCTTTTGGGCCGACGGTAAAAAACGTGATCAGATCGAGCAGCGTGTAGCCGGCTCGGATTACCCGTGCCAGCCCGGGCTCTTCGAGCCCGAGCTCCGCCAGAAATTCGCGCTTTTCGACGGCATCGGCGAGCTGCGCCAGCTCTGCCTCGATGGCCGCCGAGATTACGACTGAGCCCGTGCCGTGCCGGGCGGCATATTCGGCGACGCGGTCGCTTTCGGGGTTCCCCAAGGCGGCGCTGGCCTCCTCGACATTGGCGACGTAGAGAACCGGCTTGGCGCTCAAGAGCTGCAATCCGCTGAGCTTCCTCTGCCGTTCGGGTGCAAGGGGGACATCGCGGGCCGGCCTGCCGTCACGCAGCTCCGCCAGCACTGTTTCGGCAAGATCGAGCTGAGCCTTGGCCTCGCGGTCGCCACCGCGCGCCCGCTTCGCCATTTGCGACACGCGGCGTTCCAGGCTTTCGAGATCGGCCAGCATCAACTCCGTCTCGACCGTCTCGGCATCGCGGATCGGATCGACCGAGCCTTCCACGTGAACCACATCAGAGTCGGGGAAGCAGCGGATCACATGGGCAATGGCGTCGACTTCGCGAACATGCCCGAGAAACTGGTTGCCGAGGCCTTCGCCGCGAGCGGCACCCCGGACCAGCCCGGCGATATCGAGGAATTCGAGTTGGGTCGGGATGATCTTGGCAGATTTGCCGAGGCTCGCGGCGATCTCGAGCCGTTCGTCGGGAACCGCCACTCGCCCGAGATTGGGCTCGATCGTGCAAAACGGGTAGTTCGCTGCTTCCGCCGCGGCGGTCGCGGTCAAGGCGTTGAACAGGGTGGATTTGCCGACATTCGGCAATCCGACAATGCCGCAACTGAAACCCATTGTTGGGGCTTTTCCTCTTAAGACTGCGCGAGTCCCGGCTCTGCGCCGTCATCCGGCGGCGCAAATCGGCGCGCCACCTCGCTCATAAAGGCGTCGGGCGCGCCGGATACCAATAGCGGGACCGTCTCCGCCACCGCGCCGAGCAGCGGCTCGACCCAGTCGGTCAGCTCCTCACCGGAGAAATTCTGCAAGACGTAGGGCTGAACTAGTTCCTTGACCCCGGGATGTCCAACCCCGATCCGCACCCGCCAGTAATCCGGTCCGAGAAAGGCGTCGATCGACCGCAGCCCGTTATGGCCGGCGCTGCCGCCGCCGCGCTTCACTCTCAGCTTGCCGGGCCGCAAATCGATCTCGTCATGTATGACGATGATGTCCGAAAGCAAGAGCTTGAAAAACCGCGCCGCCTCGCCCACCGACTCGCCTGAGGCGTTCATGAACGTCTGCGGCTTCAGCAGCAGCACCCGCTCACTGCCGATGAACGCCTCCGCGAGCTCGCCTTTGAAGCGGTTGCGGAATCCGGCGGCACGGTGCCTGCGGGCAACCGCATCGACCGCCATGAAGCCGATGTTGTGACGGTTTCGGGCGTAGCGGGCACCCGGATTGCCCAGACCGACAACTAAGCGCATCAGCGGTCAATCGCGGACGCAGCACAGGCGGTGGCTGAAGAACTAGCTCGCCGCGGGCTGCTCGGGGACCGGTGGTGCTGTCGCGGTCGCCGCAGCTTCTTCGCGCACCGCCGAGGACGCGGCAATACTGGCGATCGTAAAGTCGCGGTCGGTGATCGTCGGCCGGCAGCCCTCAGGTATGATGACGCTGCTGATGTGAAGGCTGTCGCCGATTTCGAGCCCGTTCAGCTCGACAACCAAATGGTCGGGGAGGCGATCCACCGGGCAGTTCAGTTCGATCCCATGGCGGACGATGTTGAGAATGCCACCGCGGCGGATGCCGGGCGACATTTCCGGGTTGGTGAAGACGACCGGCACGGTCACCGTGACGCGTGCATGACCGCCGAGCCGCATAAAATCGACATGCAGCGGCGCGTCGGTTGCCGGATGGTATTGCACGTCGCGAGGCAAGGTGCGGTGGAGGACCCCGTCCACCCTGACGTCGATCAGGGTGGCGAAGAAACCGCGGTTGGCGAGAGCGCGCGAAAATTCGCGCGGCTCCAGGCTGATCAACACCGGCTCCTGGTTGTCGCCATAAATGATGCCCGGGACGCGTCCCGCACGCCGAGTAGACCGGGCGGCTCCCTTTCCGGCGCGGGCGCGCGGCTCGGCGCTCAGGGTGGTGATTTCGGGCATCGGTCGTCGCTCCTCAACACGGCGGAAAATGAGTCAGCTTAAGATAAGACGGGATTGGCTTGATGCCAGCGCCTGGCGCCCTGCTGCCGAACCGTTTTCGGAACTCAGTCGAACAGGCTGGAGACCGAACGCTCCTCGCTGATCCGCTGCATCGCCTCGGCCATCAAGGGGGCAATGGTCAGCTGACGGATGTTGGGTGCCGCGCGAACCGCCTCGGTTGCGACGATGCTGTCGGTGATGACCAGCATCTCGATCGGCGACGCAGTAACCCGTGGCACGGCACTCCCCGATAATACCCCATGGGTAACGTAGGCATAGACCCTGGAGGCGCCCGCTTCCACCAGAGCCACCGCGGCGTTGCACAGCGTACCGGCGGTGTCGACAATGTCGTCGATCAGCACGCAGCGTCGCCCGGCAACGTCGCCGATGATGTTCACAACCTCGGAAACTCCCGCCCGCTCGCGCCGCTTATCGACAATGACGAGATCCGCGTCGAGCCGGCGGGCGACGTCCCGGGCCCTCAGAACGCCGCCGACATCGGGGGAGACGATGACGAGATCCTGCCGCGAATGATGCTCCAGAATGTCTTTCACGAATACCGGCGAGGCATACAAATTATCGGTCGGGATGTCGAAGAACCCCTGGATCTGACCAGAGTGGAGATCCAGGGTGAGGACGCGATCCGCGCCGGCGGTGGTGATCATGTTGGCGACGAGCTTGGCCGAGATCGGCGTGCGCGAGCCCGATTTACGGTCTTGCCGGGCATAGCCATAATAGGGGACTACAGCGGTCACACGGCGCGCCGAGGCGCGCTTGAGCGCGTCGAGCGCGACCAGCAGTTCCATCAAATTGTCGTTTGCCGGGTAAGAAGTCGGCTGAATCACGAAAACGTCCTCGCCGCGCACGTTCTCGTGAATCTCGACGAACACCTCCATATCCGAGAACCGGCGCACGCTGGCTTTCGTCAGCGGCAGGTCGAGACACGCGGAAATCGCTTCGGCGAGCGGCCGATTGCCGTTGCAGGCGAGGATCTTCATATCCGGATAACAACCGCCGTGCCGACGGGTTCGGCCCGCGGCTTCATTCACGGGTTTGTAACAGGTTGGCAACGCTAGTGCAACCTTACGAACACGCGGTAACGCCTCAATTTGGATTTCCGCTGCGGGTGGAGAGCCATCATTCGCATCAGATTTCTGCGCGAGTGAGTGACCGTGGCGCCAGCACTCCACCGCGGTCGAAAGGACACAAGCCGGTGGACAGCAAGGACCACGACTAAGGTTGACTCAACCGCGCCGACAATCGACGCTTACAAGAGCGCGGGCCGGCAACGGGGCACGGCGAGGCTGCGGAGGCGGTCCGAGGGAACTGCGGTCACCTATGCCAAGGCTTACACAACACTCGGTCTCCCACGCGTTGTATTCGGCAAACACAACGAGAGGAACGAATGAAGCAGTCTGGTCTGGTAGGCCTCTCAGTTCTCGCGCTTGCTGCCTGTACACTACAACCATCGCCGCAGATGGGGGCAGCGCCTCAACCAATAATACCAGCTGCTTATGCGGCAGGGTCGCCGGGTAACACGACGAGCGCCTTTGACGGAACATACACTGGCGGAACGATACAGAACATTAGCAAGGGGAAGGAACTGGATGTAGCAGGAGGAAATGCCCCGATACATTGTCCAAACTATGGAACTGCGCCGCCTGTGACCATCCACAATGGTCTGGCACAGTTCCAGGCTCTCAATTTATACACCTTCCAGGGATATGTAACGCCGCAAGGGCACCTAAAGATGGACGGCGGCAAGGGTCAAACAATTGAGGGACAAATAGACGACCAAGGCGTGCTCAGAGCTCAGGGGCTAGGCGCGTGCGCCTACAACGCGACGTGGATAAGGAGCGTTTGATTAATGCAGCATTTGGCTGAGGAACAGAATTCCATCTCTTGTTGGCGCTCGGTGTCAGGGTAGGCTCGCGCTTTCGGGGCCACTCCGCAATGATAATTTCATCACTCGCCGGCACAATGGGAGCTTCGGACAGTCCGTTTGCGATCGGCGACCGTGGAGGACCGCTTTGGGTCGCAAGGGGAAATTCAAACGGAGACACTACCAACACGGCCGGGTTGATGCCTGCTTGGATCATCGGTGGACCGCTGTCGGCTAAGGCTGTTGGTTTTGGATCCGAAAGTCTTTCTTCTCTTCAATCTCGCGCTTGCCTTTTATAATGTCGGCACGATCTGGGCTCATGAAGTGGACATTTTCCGGTCGTGGAAGCTGCTCGATCCGAGCAGCCTCCACACAGTGCAACGCGTCCACTGGCGGAAACTCCCGTATTGGGTCCTTACGCCCGTGGGCCTCTCGTTGCTCGGCAGTATCGCCCTCATCTGGTATCACCCCCGCAACTCACCGCTTTCGTGCGTCGCAGGAGCAGTCCTGTGCCAGGCGCTCTCGATCCTCCTCACGGCTGCCTATTGGGGCCGATGGCAGGCACGGCTTGCGCGGGATGCGTCGGGTCCGGACAGCCCCTACCTTGCAAAGATATTGAACACCCATTGGGTGCGGACGCTTCTTGTCAATGCTAATGCTTTGATCCTGCTTTCCTGGGCGATCACCGTGCTCTAAGCGCGCGATGTCGCGCGGACACGATTGTTCGTCGCTGACGACGAGTGCTCCTCCGGCAGGGCTCAGGATTTTCCAGCCGGCTGCGGTGCGCCGCGCGCGACGAGCTGCATGATCCCGTCTTGCGCCGAGACTGCAACCATGTAGGCGACATCGCCCCAAGCGCCGTCGAGCAGACCGGCGGGGACGTCGTTTTCCTGGCCAACCGTACCGATCTCGCCGCCATCCTTGCGGCGGACATGCCAGACGATCTTGACGTTCTGCTTGCCGGCTTTTGGCTTGGCGACGGCAACGTCCGCGTCGAGCACGAGGTCCGCCGTGGCCTGCGGATCGCTGACGATTGCCAGATCCTGTTTCTTCAAAATCTCGGTAATCGAGCTGACCAACGCCTGATCACCATCCCCTGGTGCGCCCGCTATGGCGCCAATCGCCAGCCGCGTGCGCCCGCCTATCTCGGCCTCGCTCGGAGCCTCGTCTTGCAGCAAAGCTGCGACTTGGGCTGCGCTGGCTGCCGCCAGGCGCGCTACGGCGTCCTCGCTTCCGGCATCCCAATCGTCGGGTGCAGCATCGAGCCGCTCGGCGCGTTCGCCGATACGCCCGCCCGATGGATCGCGTAATTCCCACAGCACGACCAGCGCAGCTTTGCCTTGAGACGGTGCCATTTTCTGTATTCTGCCGACGAGCTCATAACTGCCGATGCTCGCGGTCTTGTCGCTCGCCGCGATCTCCCGCTCCTGCAACGCGCTCGCCATTGCCGGTCCGAGCTTCTCGGCCGTCGCCCGCGGTAGCCCTTCTATCGGAGCGATCGCGACACTGGTGCTGTCACGTAAGTCTAGGATCGGCGCGCCTCGCCGCGGCACGTCGTTGGCGAACGGGTGCGGGAGCGGCTGGCAGCCCGCCATCGGGAGCCCAAAGGCGAGCACCGCACCAAGAAACCGAATTAGGCCGAACGCGATCGTGTGAGCCACTTACAGAGTCCAGGCTCTGCCAGGTCAATTGCTAAGCGCGATCGTCGAGAGCGCGCGGCCATAGACTGGCTCGCCGCGCAGACAGGCACGCCGATAACTGAAAAAATGCGTGTCCTCGGCGACTGTGTCGCGGGCGGCGCGCTCGATGACCGCGACCCCCGCGCGAGCCAGCCGGCCCTCGATGTAGCCCGGCAGGTCGAACATGAAACGGCCGGTTCGTTCCGCCGGCGCGAAATAAACCGCGCTCGCAGGGTCATGCGCGAGAAATGGCTGCGGGAATTCCGGGCCGACCTCGTAAGAGCTCTGAGCGATGCACGGGCCAACGCCGGCGCGAATGTGGGTCCGCTCTGCGCCCAATGCCTCCATCCGGTCGACAGTCGCTTCGACGATCCCGCCGAGCGCGCCGCGCCAGCCGCCGTGCGCCGCGCCGATGACCCTGGCGACTGCATCCGCGAACAGGATCGGGGCGCAATCGGCTGTGAGAATGCCGAGGGCAATGCCAGAGCCGCGCGTGACCAAGCCGTCGGCCCGCGGCGGCGCATCACGTGGCCAGGGCGTTTCCACCGTGATCACCGTGGTGCTGTGGACCTGATAGCAGGTCACCAGGCGATCGGGTGAAAAGCCCAGCCGCTCCATAGCAATGGCGCGGTTCCGAGTAACCGTCTCGGCTGCATCACCCGATCCGAACCCGCAGTTCAAAGATTCAAAGAAACCGCCGCTGACGCCACCTCGCCGGGTAAAGAAGGCATGGCGTATTCCGAGATCGCGATCGAGAAGATCAAGGGTGATCATTGCTGCGCCGGCTCATTTGTGTTGACGCTCGGATCAAAGCCCGCCGGCGATGGCAGACCTGGCGAAATCAGCGCCACTACCTTGAACAAATCGCCCATCTCGCCCGGATCCAGCAAACGCCTCACACCGCTTTCGACTGATGGCCATTGGGCGGGCGTGGCCCGTGCGCTTAGTGCCGCTAGCCGCAGGCCGGCGCCGAGCGCGGTGAGAAACCGGCCCTGGCTGATCGGCCCGTAAATTTCGGCGCCAGCGGCCCGAGCGGCTTCGGCAAAGGCCGCGAAATCGACATGGGCGCTGAGGTCGGCGGTTCCCGGCGCTGCGAGCGCGGAGACCGGGCGATGGCGTTGCAGCGCGCGCAGGGTCGGTCCAGGCGCAGTCGGGAAGCTGCCATAATCGATGAACAGTGCAGCACCCGGTTGCCGGGCCAATCGAGAACCAAGCGCGCCAGCCAAGGAGAGGGCGGCCGGACAAATTTCCACGATCGTACCGGGCGCACAATCCCTCAGAGCGCCAGGAACGAGCAGGCTCGCTACAGGGCTCTCGGGGCCGTCTACAAAGACCAGGTGATCCTCGGGATCGACCCCAACCATCCGCTCCGACCATTGCTCGGTGCCGCGGACGAACTGGCGGATCGGCAGCGCGTCGAGGAACTCGTTGGCCACCATCAGCATCGGGCCGTCCGGCAGCTCTTCGACATGCGTCACCCATGCCGGTTGCGCCTGGCGCAGGCGTCGTTCCTGTTCTGCGCGAAACACCGGACTGGCTTCGACCAGAACGATGCGCAAGGCGCCGCAAAATTCCGGCACAGTGCCGGCGGCGCGCAACAAATCGGCCATCAACACGCCGCGGCCAGGCCCCAACTCCGCCAAGATTACCGGATGCGGCCGGCCGATGCGATCCCACAGTTCGGCGCACCACAGCCCAATCAGCTCGCCGAAAATCTGGCTGATCTCGGGCGCGGTCGTAAAATCGCCTGCCGCTCCGATCGGGCCGCGCCTCGCATAGTACCCGCCCTCGGGATCGTGCAGCGACATTGCCATGTAGGCGGCGACCGTCAGCGGGCCCTCCGCGCGAATCCGCCTGACGATCTTATCGGCGATTTTTTCGCTCACGATCGGGCGGGAACGGGCGCGCGCAGCGCCCAGGCGACGATCAGGATGCCGGCGATCAGCAACGGGATCGACAACAGCTGGCCCATCGTCGTGCCGAAAATCAGAAAACCCAATTGTGGGTCTGGCTCTCGGAACAATTCGCCCGACATTCGGGCAGCGGCGTACCCCGCCAAAAACAATCCCGTTACGACTCCCGGGCGCTCCCTGGCACGCAGCCGCTCGGCGGCGAAGAGCAGGATAAACAGCAGAATGCCCTCGCAGAAAGCTTCGTAAAGCTGGCTCGGATGGCGCGGCACCGGGCCGCCATTCGGGAAGATCATCGCCCAGGGGACATTGCTCGGCCGCCCATACAGCTCACCATTGATGAAATTGGCGATGCGGCCAAAGAACAAACCGATTGGTATCGCCTCGGTGATGATGTCCGAGAAGGCAAACAGCGGTATTCGGCGGGCACGGGTAAACAATATGATCGCGATCGTCACGCCGACGGCGCCGCCGTGGAAGGACATCCCGCCGTGCCATACGTAAAGCGCCTCAATCGGATGGTAGATATAGTAGCCTGGCTTATAGAAGAGAACGTATCCGATCCGTCCTCCGAGCACTACGCCGAGCGTCGCCCACACCAGGAAATCGTCGACATCCTGCCGCGCCACCAGATGCGGCGGCCGTCCGGCCAGGCCGAGGCAATACCGCCAGCCGATCAGCAGCCCGACAATGTAAGCGAGCGCATACCAGCGGATCGCAAAGGGTCCGATAGAGATCGCGACCGGATCGATCGCAGGAAACGGAATCACAAAGAGGGGCATGAACGGGCGCGCGGGGGATATTCGAAGGACCGCCGGTGGCCGGCCTCTTATAAGGCGGGAAAGCCGGATCGCCAAGGAACCGGTGGACGACCCCGGTGGCGCGCTGACGCTGCAGTTCTCACCGGGAGGCCGGATAGGCGAGATACCTGGAGACCTTCCAACTGCCGTCTGCCTGACGGTGAAAGATATCGACCGCAGGCTCTTCAATGGTCTGCGCCGGGCTCCCCGCCTTGTCGATTTCGAGCGTCCATACCAGCCTGACGACAGCCGCGTCGGCGTAGACCATGATCTCGTTGATTTCTACCGAATAGCGGTAGGTGACATCCGGATCTCGTACTCCCGCGCGCAGCATCTCGCATAATGAACTATAATCGCGCTCGGGCTCACCCGGATAATTGGCGACGAGATCCGGAGCGAAGAGCGCGCAAACCCGGTCTTCATCACGGGCGTTGAATGCGGATCGCCAATTTTCGATCGCGGAGCGGATATCGCTCTCGGCGGCTTCCGTGGGCTCGGCCCGAGCGGATGGCCCGAGCGGCGCTGTCAGCGCCGCGGCAGCGATGATCGACCCGGTGGCTAATCGCCGGAGACGCTCGCGACGGCGGTAGTGGCGTCGCCGGACCGGTCGCACGCGACCTCTTCCTTGAGCGCGAGATTGCGTTTGATGTGGCTGAGAACGTCGGTCAGGACATCGCGCGTCGCGGGGGGCAGGCGGGCGAACGCCTCCTGGCGAATCGCCTCGTTTATGGCAAGGATGCGCGCCACCACGGGATGAGCCGCCTTGGTCAGCCATAGCGTCCGAATGCGTCGATCGGTTGGATGGGCGCGACGTTCGACGAGCCCTTCCTCATGGAGCTTGTCCAGCATCCGGACCAGCGCAATCGGCTCGATGTCGAGCCAAGCCGCCACCTCGGCTTGGCTCACCCCCTCGTTGCCCGCGATGTTCAGCACCACTGCCGCCTGCTGTCGGGTGATCGGCAACCCCATCTGCCGCGCGCGGCGCTCGAACCGCCGCTTGATCAGGCGAGAGACGTCATGGACGAGAAAGCCGAAGGCGAGGCCGACCTCGGTCCGGTTCCGCTCGAGTTTGCTGTCGGGCGCATGACCTCGCAGCGTCGGCGGGTCCAACATGTCACTCGGCACCATGGCGGCCTTCCGCCAATGCCGGCGTCGGAGTCGGGCGGTCCGAGAGCGCCTCCTGTATGCGCGAGGGGCGATATGGCCGGCCAATCCAGGAGGCGAGGCGCTCAAGATAGAGATAAATCACCGGCGTCGTATACAGCGTTAACCATTGTGAGACAAGCAACCCGCCGACGATCGCGATGCCTAGCGGCTGCCGCAGCTCGGAGCCGGCGCCCTGACCGAAGGCGATCGGCATGGCGCCGAACAGCGCGGCGAATGTTGTCATCATGATCGGCCGGAAGCGTAGGAGACAGGCTTGGTGGATCGCTTCGCGCGGGCTCTTGCCCTCCTGCCGCTCGGCCTGCAGGGCGAAGTCGATCATCATGATCGCATTCTTCTTGACGATGCCGATCAGCAGGATCACGCCGACGAGCGCGATGACGCTCAAATCGTAATGCAGCAGCATCAATGCGAGCAGGGCTCCTACCCCGGCCGAAGGCAATGCCGAGAGGATCGTGATAGGGTGGATGTAGCTTTCGTAGAGCACGCCGAGCACGATGTAGACGACCAGGATTGCCGCCGCGACGAGCAGCGGCATCGATGAAAGCGAGGCCTGGAACGCCTGCGCGGTACCCTGAAATGACCCATTCAAGGTCGGCGGCGCGTGCAGACGCTCGGCGGTCGCCTGAATTGATTCGACAGCCTGACCGAGGGCGACCCCGGGGGTGAGATTGAACGACAGCGTGACCGCCGGAAACACGCCTTGATGGCTGACCGACAGCGGCGTCACCTTCGAGACCATGTGGGCAACTGCGGAAAGCGGTATCTGCGCCCCATTCTGCGCGGCGACATAGATCTTCGAGAGCGCCGTCCGGTCGCTCCGGAATTGCGGCTGGACTTCGAGAACCACCTTGTATTGGTTGGTCGCCGTATAGATCGTCGCAACCTGCCGCTGGCCAAATGCGTCATAGAGGGTCTGGTCGATCAGCGATGCCGACAGGCCGAGTTGGTAAGCGGCGTCGCGATCGACATCGATCGTCATGGTCGGCGCGGCATTTTGCTGGTCCGAAGCGACGTCCTGCAGCTGCGGTAATTTGCGCATCTCGGCTTCGAGGATCGGCGCCCAATGATTGAGTTCGGCGTCGTTTGTGTCGGTCAGCGTGTATTGGTATTGGGTCCGGCTGAGGCGTCCACCAACCGTGATGTTCTGCGGTACCTGCATGTAGAAAATTGCGCCTTCCACCGGCTGAACCTTCTGGCGCAAGCGCTGCACGACCTGATTGGCGGTATCATTGCGCTCCTCGAACGGCTTCAGCGCGAAAAAGACCCGGGCCGCGTTTTCGGTCGGGTTATAGGCATAGGCCCCGGCGAGCATGAAGACGCCACCCACACTCGGATCGTTGCGGACAATATCGACGATCTCGTGGGCCATCTTGACCGTTTTCAGAAACGACGCGTCCTGCCGAGTATCGATTTCACCGAAAACGGTGCCGGTATCCTGTTGCGGGAAGAACCCCTTCGGGATTTTCACATAGAGGTAGCCGGTCGCCACCATCAGCAGCAGGGTAGACACTAGCGCCGCGAACTGATGGCGGAAGACGAAATTGAGCCCGCGGTCGTAAGCCCCGATCACCCGCTCGAAAAACCGCTCGGCCCCGCGGTTGAAACGGCCCTTGGGGTGCAGACCCTGCTCCTTCAGAAACAGCGAGCACATGACCGGCGTCAGGGTCAGCGACACGATTGCCGAAGCCACGACAGCGACCGACACGGTGATCGCGAACTCGCGAAACAGCCGGCCGATGACGCCGCCCATCGCGAAGAGCGGGATGAAGACCGCGATCAGCGAGAACGTGATCGAGATGATCGTGAAGCCGATCTGGCCGGCTCCCTTGAGTGCGGCTTCGAACGGGGTCATCCCCTGCTCGATATAGCGGACGATGTTCTCGATCATGACGATCGCATCGTCGACGACAAAGCCGACCGAGATAGTCAGCGCCATCAGCGAAATATTGTCGAGGCTGAAGCCGGCGACGTACATCACCGAGAACGTCGCGAGCAGCGACAACGGCACCGCCAGGCTCGGGATCACCGTTGCCCATAGCGTGCGCAGGAACAGGAAGATAACGATGACGACGAGGCAGATCGTCAGCATCATCGTAAGTTGCACGTCGCGCACCGCGGCGCGGGTTACCAGCGTGCGGTCGAGCATCAGATCGACATGGACCGCGGGCGGGATCGATTGCTGGAGTTTCGGCATCAACGCCTTGATCGTGTCGACCAAAGCGACGGTATTGGCGCCGGGCGCCTTCTGGATCGCGATGCCCTCGGCCGGTTTATTGTTGAACCAGGCGCCGACGCGCGCGTTCTGTACCGAGTTCGAGGGCATTGCCGACATCCTTGATGCGCACCGGCGCGCCGTTGCGATAGGCAATGATGATGTTGCCGTAAGCTTCAGCGTTGAAAAGCTGATCGTTGGTCTCGAGTGCGATCGCTTGGTCGGAGCCTTCGATCGCGCCTTTAGGTTCATTGACCGTCGCGTTCACGAGCGCATTGCGTACGTCTTCGAGACCAATGCCGTGCGCGGCGAGCGCCGCCGGGTTGACCTGCACACGCGCGGCATACAATTTCTGGCCGAAGATCGACACCTGCCCGACCCCCGGCACCGTCGACAGCCGCTCCCCTAGCACCGTGTTGGCGTAATCGTCGAGGCGATATTCGGGAACCGCGTCCGAATGGACGGCATAGATCATGATCGGAAAATCAGCCGGATTAACCTTCCGATACGTGGGCGGGCTTGGCAGATCCTTCGGCAGCAACCCGGCCGCGGCATTAATCGCCGTCACCACGTCCACCGCAGCGCCGTCGATGTTGCGCGACAGGTCGAACTGCAAGGTGATCGTCGTCGTCCCGATGCCGGAGAGCGACGTCATCTGGTCGAGCGCCGGGATCTGGGTGAATTGCTGTTCCAGCGGCGTCGCGATCGCCGAGGCCATCGTCTGCGGGCTCGCGCCGGGATAGCTTGCGGTCACCGTGATCGTCGGGAAATCGACGTTCGGCAGGGGGGCTACGGGCAGCAGCCCATAGGCGCCGATCCCGAAGACGAGCACGCCCAGCATCAGCAGCGAGGTCCCGATCGGACGTCGGATAAACGGTTCCGAGATACTCATCGGCGCTTGCTCGCTCCCTTGTTCAAACTCGTGGCTCAGCTAGCCGCAACCGGGAGCTTTGCAATATCGATACCGTCAGGCCCGGCGGCAGGCGCCGCTGGCCCGTCGTCTGTTCCCTCTCGGAGGGCGAGGTTTCCTTTGATCCCGTCGAGGATGCCGATCACCGTGTCGCCCGTGTCCGCCGCCATGCCGGCAAAAGCCTCCTCGCGAATTGCCTTGTTGATTGAGAGAATTTGCGTAACCACCGGCCGGGCAGCGGGTGTCAGCCACAGCGTACGGACGCGACGATCGGTTGGATGGGATCGCCGTTCGACCAACCCCTCCTCGTGCAGCTTGTCCAGCATGCGCACCAATGCGATCGGTTCGATCCCGAGCCAGGCTGCCACCTCGGCTTGGCTCACGCCCTCTTTGCCCGCAATGTTGAGCACTACCGCCGCCTGCTGGCGCGTGATCGGCAACCCCATCTGCCGCGCCCGACGCTCAAACCCCCGCTTGATCAGCCGCGAGACGTCATGCACGAGAAAGCCGAATGCGCGGCCGACTTCGGTCCGGTTTCGCTCGGCTTTGCCGTCAATCAGCGTCGACGGATGCAACATGTCACTCGGCGCCATGGCGGCTTTCCGCAAGAGCCGGTCTGGAGGCATCCGAAAGTGCTTCCTGCACGCGGGACGGACGGTACGGACGCCCGACCCAGCGGGCGAACCGTTCGAGATAAAGATAGATGACCGGTGTTGTGTAAAGGGTCAGCCACTGCGAGACGAGCAGGCCGCCGACAATTGCGATACCCAGTGGACGCCGCAGCTCGGATCCGGCGCCTTGTCCAAAAGCGATCGGCATAGCGCCGAACAACGCGGCGAAGGTCGTCATCATGATCGGCCGGAAACGCAACAGGCAAGCCTGGTGGATCGCCTCCTGCGGGCCCTTGCCTTCGAGCCGCTCCGCCTGGAGGGCGAAGTCGATCATCATGATCGCATTCTTCTTGACGATGCCGATCAAGAGAACGACGCCGACCATCGCGATCACGCTCAGATCGTAATGCAGCAGCATCAGCGCGAGCAGCGCGCCGACCCCTGCAGACGGCAACGCCGACAAAATCGTAATCGGATGGATGTAGCTCTCATAGAGCATGCCTAAGACGATATAGACGACGAGGATCGCGGCTGCGACGAGCAGCGGCGTCGAGGACAAGGAGGCTTGGAACGCCTGTGCCGTGCCTTGGAATGACGCATCGAGCGTCTGCGGCACGCGCAGTTGGGTCATCATCGCCTGGATCTTGTCGACCGCCTGGCCGAGCGCGATACCGGGCGCCAGGTTGAAGGACAACGTCACCGCCGGGAATTGTCCCTGATGGTTGACCGACAGCGGCTCGACCTTCGATGTGAAATGGGCGAAGGAACTCAGCGGCACCTGTGTCCCGCCAGGAGCGGAGATATAGAGCTTTGACAGAGCCGTCGGGTCTTCCTGATATTCGGGCTGAACCTCGAGTACGACCTTGTACTGACTGGTAGAGGTATAGATTGTCGTGACCTGGCGTTGCCCGAACGCGTCGTACAACGTCTCGTCAATCAGAGATGGCGAGATGCCCATTCTCGACGCCGCGTCGCGGTCGATCTCGATCGCGATATGGGGGGAGGCGATCTGCTGATCCGAGGCGACGTCTTCGAGCTCGTGCATCTTTCTCATCTCACGCTCGATGATCGGCGCCCAATGGTTGAGCTCTTCGACATCGGTGTCGGTCAGCGTGTATTGATAGAGGGTACGGCTCAAACGTCCGCCGATGCTGATGTCCTGCCCGGACTGCATGAAGAATTTGACGCCTTCGACCGCGGCCACCTTGGGGCGCAGACGCCGGATGATCTGACCGGAGGTTTCCGAGCGCTGATCGTGTGGCACCAGCTGTATGAACACGCGCGCCGTGTTCTCAGTCGGGTTGTAGGCGCTGGCTCCAGTGAAGGCGAAGACCCCGGAGACAGCGGGATCGTGTCGGACGATTTCGACGATCTTCTGGACGTTCCCCGCCATGGCCTTGAAAGAACTATCCTCGCGCGCGTCCGCCTGACCAAAAATAAAGCCGGTATCCTGCTCGGGGAAAAAACCTTTGGGAATGATGACGTAGAGATAACCAGTCGCGACGATCAGCACGATGGTCGACAAAAACGTCGGCAACTGATGGCGCAACACAAACCGCAATCCGCGGTCGTAGATATTCAGGAACCCGACGAAAAAGCGCTCGGCGATCTGATTGAGGCGACCCGCCCCATGCAACCCCTGCTCCTTCAGAAATAGCGAGCACAGTACGGGTGTCAGCGTCAGCGAGACAAAGGCCGAGGCTACCACTGCCACCGATACCGTTACGGCGAATTCGCGGAACAGCCTCCCGATAATGCCGCCCATGAACAGCAGCGGGATGAACACTGCAATCAATGAAAAGGTAATCGAGATGATCGTGAAACCGATTTGTCCCGCCCCTTTGAGGGCGGCGTCGAAGGGGCGCTCCCCTTGCTCGATGTAACGCACGATGTTCTCGATCATGACGATCGCATCGTCGACGACAAAACCGACCGAGATCGTCAGCGCCATCAGCGAAATGTTGTCGAGGCTGTAGCCGACGGCATACATGACCCCAAACGTGGCGAGTAGTGACAGCGGCACGGCCAGGCTCGGGATCACCGTCGCCCACAATGTCCGCAAAAACACGAAGATGACGATGATCACAAGCCCGACCGTCAGCATCATCGTGAATTGGACATCATGCACCGCCGCCTTGACGACGAGCGAGCGGTCTGAAACCAGGTCGACCTTGACCGAGGGCGGGATGGATTCTTCGAGCCGCGGCAGCAAGGTCCGGATCGAATTCACCAGCTCGATCGTATTGGCGCCTGCCTGACGTTGAATAGCCAGTCCCTCGGCGGGGGTGTCGTAATACCAGGCGCCGATACGCTCGTTTTGCACCGAGTTCGACAACATTGCCGATGTCCTTGAGGCGCACCGGCGCACCGTTGCGATAGGCAACGATAACGTTCCGGTAAGCATTGGCATTGAAGAGCTGGTCGTTCGTGTCGAGCGTGAAGGTCTGGTGCGCGCCTTCGAGAACGCCCTTTGGCCGGTCGACGGTTGCCGTCAGCAGGGCATTTCGCACGTCCTCCAGGCCGATGCCGCGGGAGGCCAGCGCACCAGGGTTGACTTGGATATGCGTCGCATACGGCCTCTGGCCGAAGATCCGGGCTTCCGAGACGCCTTTCAATGTCGACATCTTCTGCGCCAGGATCGTGTAGGCATAATCGTCAACCCGGTAGATCGGCAGCGCATCGGAATGCACTGCATAAATCATCACCGGCCGATCCGCCGGGTTGGTCTTGCGGTAGGTCGGCGGCGTCGGCAGGTCCTTCGGGAGGACGCCGCCGGCAGCATTGATCGCAGTCTGGACGTCCTGGGCAGCGGCGTCGATGTTGCGTTCCAGATCGAACTGCAAGGTGATCGACAACGACCCGATACCACTCGTCGAGGTCATCTGGTCGAGCGAGGGGATGGTCGCGAACTGCTGCTCGAGGGGTGTCGCAATCGACGATGCCATCGTGTCGGGGCTCGCGCCGGGATAATTGACCGAGACCACAATCGTCGGAAAATCGACCTTCGGCAGTGCCGCTACGGGGAGAAGGCCATAGGCGCCTATGCCGAACACGAGCACGCCCAGCATCATCAGCGAGGTCGCGATCGGCCGGCGGATAAATGGCTCCGAAATGCTCATCGGCGATCGCCTTTTCGTTTATTGGAGACTGGCCGGCTTAATGGCTTCGATAGCCGCGGTGCCTGTCACCCGGCTGGGGTAGAGGGGGCCTGCGGGTTGACGCGGGCGCCGTTGGTCAGCCGGTACTGGCCGTCGACCACGACCCGCTCGCCCGGCGTCAGCCCCTTTGTCACGACGGCGATGCCGTCTTGAATCGAAGCGACTTCGACGGCGCGCCGCTCGACCGTGTTGTCCGGCTTTATGATATAAGCGTAATGCCCGTCTGGGCCGTCTTGCACGGTCTGCGACGGCACCGTTGCAACATCCTGACGAGTCGAGAGGATTACCCGGAGACTGACGAACTCTCCCGGCCAAAGCCGCTCGTCCACGTTATCGAAACGCGCCTTCAGGTGGATCGTCCCCGTTGCCTGGTCGATCGCATTGTCGATGAGTGTCAGCTTGCCTTCGGCCAATTGCTTTTTGCCATCGCCGCTATAGGCGTAGACCCCAAGCGGCGATTTGTTTTGGCCTTCGCGGAGGTCGTCGAAATCATCTTGCGGCAGCGTGAAGCTGACAAAGATCGGCTTCACCTCAGTGATCATCACCAGCGCAGCATTGTCGTTTGCGTGCACGAGATTGCCTTTGTCGACGAGCCGCGCCCCCAGGCGCCCGTCTATCGGGGAACGAATATCGGCGTAGCTGAGGTTGAGCTTGGCGGTGTTGATCTGCGCCTCGTCGCCTTTGATTGCCGCCTGCAGCTGCGCGACAAGCGCAGTCTGGTTGTCGTAGCTCTGCCGCGTCTGGTAGCCAGTCCCGAGGAGTTTCTCATAACGATCGAGATCCAGTTTGGCGCCGGCCAGCTGCGCTTCGTCCT
>CAVSZA010000020.1:0-37185 GCA_963732095.1 uncultured Alphaproteobacteria bacterium | reverse complement strand
TTACCGGTCGCATCAGAACTCAGACATTGTCGAGGGTTCTTTTTTCGGCCGCTCACAGCGAGGCAGCGTAGCGGAACCGAAAAGTTTGCAGACTCGCCGCTGGAGGGAGATGGATGCGAACTTTCGGTTCCCCACAGATCCGCTCCCGTTTTTCGAGCCAGCCGGTCCCGTCTCGCATTACGGTTTGCGACAAGCCTTCCGCTCCTGGCCGATAGGGACTAAATAACCGCGCTCCATGTATCGTGCGTACAGCTTACTCTCGGGTTGAGTAGCTGATGGTACGGCTACTCGGCGTTGGGAACGCTGATCACGCTCCAGATCAGCGAATGCCGAGCAGCGGCAATAGCGATTGGATGTCCGAAAAAATGTGATCAGGTTTCGGTACGCTAGGATCGAGGTCGATACTGCGACGGTTGACCCAAGCGACGGTCAGTCCAAGCGGCTTTCCGCCCACCATGTCGGTAAACTGCGACTGGCCTGAATGCAGGATTTCCGCCACCCCGACGCCCGAGTTAACGATGAGGTACCGGAACAGAGTGCCATCAGGCTTGTAGCCACGGGCTCGCTCGGCCGTGCAAATCAGATCGAATTCCCGATGAAGCCGAGTTGCCCGGAGGAGGTCGTCGTCGATGTTCGATACGACGGCCAGCCGATACTTGCCCGCCAACTTCTCCAGCGTTGGCAGCACGTCGGGGTATAACTGCATCTCCGGGAACAGTTCAAAGTACCGCTCGATCAGATCGGCCCTTCCACCCGCGATACCGAAATTCTCGAACGCTTCTTCGAGCGAAAGCTCGCCGATCTCCCGATAGCTGCGATAGAGCTCGCGGTAGTGGACGATGTTGCGGCTTTCCCAGAATTGATAGAACGCCAACGCATCGATGTTTGGCGCGCCAGCCTCTTCGAGAATGATTTGAAATGCTTTCGCATTTGTGGGCGGCGTGTTTACCAAGGTGCCGTACAGATCGAACGACAGCAGCTTATACATGCGTGATCTCTTATCGTGGGGGGCGCAGTTTACGCCTCCGACGCCCGCCGGATGAAATCAATCCGGCCTAACCATCGGTAATGACACGGACACAACCTCAGACTCTCTGAACGCCTCGGCCGGTGACGGTCGGGTAGGGATGGTTGTCCCTAGACGTAGCCCGTGGTGGGGTTGAACTGAGTCCCATCTGCCAGAACGCCCGCCCCTGGCACGAAGTTCACTTCCAGCCTGATGCCGTCTGGGTCCTCGAACAGCACGTAGTAGTAGCCCGGAGCCCACGTGCCTTCCATCGGCCCCCGAACGATGGTGGCGTTCATTTCCTTGAGCAGAGCAGCACACCGATCCACGTCCTCGCGCGAACGGGCGCGAAGACAGAGGTGGTGCAGGCCGACACGCTGTTGGACGAAGCGTTCGCCGGCCAGCGCCGGAGCGCAGGGTTCGATGCCAATCGCGGTTCGAGCGCCAACGCAATAGAAGAGCTTGTCGCCGTCGTGGACTACCTTCATGCCGAACTCCGGCAGCAGCTTGCGATAGAACTCGCGAGCGATCTCGAACCGGCTCACCGTCAGGATCACGTGTGCCATCCCGTTGATCTCGATGGTCATCGGTCGTGCCTCTCGCCTAGCGGGGGCTTTGCGCGAAAATAGCCCATTCTCAGTCAAAGCAGTACTGTTTTACGGCTCGGATTTGCCCCGACGATTCCTACGCGGATTTTTCTGTTCGTTGACATGTACGCCCCCTATCGGCGCGTATTTTAGCGCTGCACAAGCTCGATCATGATGCCTTCCGGTCCGCGGATGAAGGCGAGCCGTAAGCCAGGATTGCGGGTCAGCGGACCGATCGCGATCTCGGCACCTCTGGCGCGCAATTCCTCCACGGCGGCGTCCACATCATCGACGGTGAGGCCGATATGCTCCAAGCCGTAATGAGGAAAAGGCGGCGGCGTCGCAGTGGCTTCGTGCGGGTGCGGCGGGGCGATCAGTACGGTTTGACCTCCCAGCCGCATCGTGATGCGCTGCTGTCCCGGATAGAGCGTGCCGGGCGGGTAGACACTGCGGGTAATTTCGGCGCCGAACATGGTCTCGAAGAACCGGGCTGTCGCGTCCGGGTCGGGGCTGCGCAGATGGACGTGATCGTAGCGATAGTCGCGCATCGTCAATCTCCTAACCTGCTTTGCTGATTAGCAGGCCCCGCTGCCGCGGTCAGCAACATTCGGATTTCCGGAGCCAACTTCGCCTATGCAAGGCAGACCTATTCGTGCCGAAGCACCACCCGCCCCCGCACCTTCCCTCCACTCTTCAAATCACTTAGCGCTGCGCTCGCCTGTTCTGCCGGCCGCATCTCAATCGGGATCGGCGCGACCTTGCCAGCCTGAACGAGAGCAAGAAGCTCCCTCAGATCGTCGAGCGTACCGACGTACGAACCCTCAATGGTCATCATCTTGAACGGGAACAACACGGTTGAGATCGGGCAAGCTCCGCCGTAAAGCCCGACCATGACGAGTTTGCCGCCTTTTCGCAGTATGTTGACGCCAAACTCCATTGTCTTGGGGGAACCGACGAAGTCAATCGCCGCGGCGGCCCCACCATTAGTCGCGTCCATTACTTGTTTCACTGCGTCGGACGTGGCGTTGTCGATCGTCGCTACGGCCCCCATCTGGCGGGCTTGCGCACGCTTCTGCGCATCGATGTCAGCGACGACTATTTTGCCTGCTACTGCGGCCGGCGCAATGTGCACAGCGCTGCTGCCGACGCCGCCCGCGCCAATGATCACCAGATGGTCGTCAGCGCCCAAATGCCCGCGCGTCTTCTTGAGTGCCGAAAATGCCGTGATGCCGGAGCAGGTGTACGTCGCAGCAAGGCCTTGCGGCACGCCCTCATGCGGAAGGAGGTAGCGGCCATTCGGCACGATGACGTGTGTGCCATAGCCGCCGGCCCGTCGGGTGCCGAGGGTGCGCGGGTTGAGGCATAACAGTTCCTCGCCCTTCCGGCATACCGCACATTCCCCGCAACCAATCCATGGGTAGGCCACCACCTTGTCGCCGACCTTGACGCCGGAGGCATGCGGCCCGAGCGCTGCCACCTCGCCCGCGATTTCGTGTCCCATCGTGAACGGCAGGTGCACGCCACGCGACTCCAGCGAAATCCGCCGCTCGCCGCCCAAATCGAAATATCCGTCCCAGATATGGACGTCGCTATGGCAAACCCCGGCCGCCTCAACGCGCAGCAACACCTCTTCACCTTTGGGCTCAGGATCTGGGTACTCCCGCGTTTCCAGCGGCTTTCCCCATTCGATGATCTGCATCGCGCGCATGATAGGATCCTCCGGTTGGCGCCGTTTTTGCCCCGCCACATGGGGTCCGAGGAGGGACGAAATGAAAGCCTATCACATCGACCGCTTTGGCAGCGTTGGTGGTATCGCGCGGCGATCGAGTGAGGATCCGCGGCCCGGGCCGAAGGAGATCCTGATGCGAGTGTGCGCGAGTTCGCTCAACTATCGCGATTTGATGGTTCTCAAGGGCGGTGGTCGCCCTGATCTCGAAACACGCAAAGGTACTCCTGGATGAGCTTGTTTGAACCGGTCAAAATCGGGCCACAGCGGTCACAGGCGTGATCCATCGTCCTAGTGACTGTTCACGTCGAGCGGGACCGAGGGTTTGCTGACTTTCCGCTGGAGGAAAGGGGATTCGAACTCTTGGTCCCGCCGTAAGAGATCTCTGCGGTGCCGAGCCGGTCAAGGTTCGCGGCATACCCGATACGTCTCCGATTCGTTCTTATGAAACATAACGTGATCAACTATTAGTTGGTTCAGTGGGTAGAGCGTTGTCGCTCGCCGCTCTGATCCCTTGTGGACAATGTCGCCGCGGCAGTATCCCTCCGACTACTCGCATGGCGAGAGCCACTTCCCCGAGTCGGTCTCGCTCATGCTGGAGGGCTATGGGCGCTGGCCCTAATGTCACCGCCGGATGATGGCCTTGGAGGGAGGTTTACGGTATTCCCACTTGGCACGTTCAAGTTCGGGGATCTTCGTCTCTGTCTCGGGATACCCGAGGCAGAGGTGACCGATGAGGTGCCAATCGGGAGGTACATCAAGAATTTCGGCCATTCGTGCGGGATCAAGGATGGAAATCCAGCCGAGGCCTATCCCTTCCGCACGGGCAGCTAGCCATATCGTGTGCACCGCGGCGACGACGGAATATTCGATCATCTCCGGCATGGTCCGCCGTCCTAATCCGTGTCCAACCCTAGTACCGCGATCGGCGAACACGGTCAGTTGAGCGGGCGCTTCCTTGATGCCTGCCAGCTTCAGGTTGGCATAGCGGTCACCAAGGCCGCGCGGATAAGAGGAGAGCGCCTCCGCATTACAGGCCTCAAACACCTCAGCGATAGCACGCCGGCGCGCCGGATCGTCGACCATAACGAACCGCCACGGTTGGCTTAGGCCGACCGAGGGTGACAAGCAGGCAATGTGGATGAGACGTTCGAGCGTTTGCGGCGGGAGTGGATCGGGTCGGAAGCGTCGCACATCGCGTCGCCAAGTGAACAACTCGATGAGGCGTGTTCGGAAGCCGTCATCAAAGGTTATCATCAAGGTTCCGTTATCCGCCGGGCGTGTTCACGCGGTCCTCGCGATCTCCGGCGCGTCTATGGGATAGGCTCAATGCTCACCGGTCCGGAAGGCCGCAGGCGCGCGATCGTGCGGGCAGCATCGGCTTCCGTGGGAAATGGCAGCGCGTCTTTCTTCAGTCCCCAGGCAGCGGTGGGAAATCTGCGCGTCAGCCAGACTGAATGTCCGCCGGGATACGAAGCACGGATCACGAACATAGCTAATCTCCCTGCATAGTTCGTTTATAAAATAGGCTCCGTGCAGCCGCGTTGCACCGCGCTGCCGACCTTCGGATATCCGCCCGCCCCGCTTGTATCCGCCTTCTCGCGGCCCTTTGGGTTTCAAGTACGGCGCCGGCTATAATTGGCGTGCCTCGCCATGCGATTGACGCACGTGAACCGCGATGGCCACCTCAGTCGCGCGACACCGCTCGGTGCGTGAGCGCAACGCATCGCCGATCACGCGCTTGAAGCGGCCAATGTCTGCCTCCACCGTGTAATGGCCGCTGGCGAGCCGCCCGTCCGCCAGCACTGCCAGCGAATCGACGGGGCTGCCCTGGTGGGCCTGTACGAGGGCCGCCGGCTCCCGAATATCGCCCTTCTGCCAGAGATTGATCTTGCCGTCGTAAGTTCCGCTGGCCAGCTGTCCATTCCTGAGAATAGCCAGGGAGGAGACCCGGCTGTCGAGCCCGAGCACCACCGGTTCCGCGGCGCGGTCCTTCGGCCACAGGTTGATTTTGCCGTCCGCCCCCGCTGGCCAGCAGTCCGTGTGCCAGAGCCGTGAGGGACCAGACCGGGCTGCCATGCGAGAGCACTCTCGGCTCGCTCGCACCCTCCTTGGGCCAGAACTTGATCAGAGCGTCGTCGCCGCCGCTTATGCGTCACTCGGAAATCGATCGCGCCGCCCGCAAGACCGAGTTCGCAGCAGACTCTGCGCTGGAGGGAGCCGGATTCGAACCATCAGTCCCGCGGAAGACGCCCGGGTATTGACCTTTGCCGGGGACTATTTGACGCTGTTTAGCGAGCTGGCCCGGCAGCACGACGCGCTTGGAGAGGAGTTGCGCGCGACCGAGCGTTTCCAGGAGACGCAGAGCAAGCTCGCGGACGGAGCAGGGGTCGCGCCTTAATCCGGCTCCACGGCGCGTATCTGCATCAGGTGGATTTTCCGGCCCTTGTGCACGCCGGTCACTGTCACCTCCTCCTCCCATAGAGGCTTGACAATATCGCTCATCATGCCGTCCGGCACGACTATCGTATGGCGGACGTTGCCAGTGGAGACAATCTGGATTTCGTTGGTTCTTTTACGGGAGTTCGCGAATTTCAACGTGCCGGTGACCTCCACGGCGTTGGTGTCGTCGTCGGGCTTCACGTCCGACCGTCGTTGCGCCTCGTCCCTGAAGAACGGGGCTAGCGGAGGCGTGTGCGTGAGCTGGACTTGCCTGGGCTCCCCGCTGCGCAAGGTCGTAAATCCCACGACTTCCACGTTGCGGCCGTCCGGCGCGACGTTCTGCGCCAGGCTCACGAAATTGCGGTAGTACGCTTCTTCGGGGATGCGGGCGCGCAAATGCTCCTCGTCCCTATGCGAGTACAGCTCCAGGCACTCCAGCAGCTCGTCAATCACGCCTTTGCCAAGCGACAGGCCGGGAAGGCTGAGCTGCTGCGAAGCGCCTACCCTGAACGTCACAGCGAAGCTCGCGGCGCGGGGGACGCTGATGTAAAGCTGCAGACTTTCCGACAGACTTTTATCCCTGCGGCCCCGGTCTCGGTAAGGTCGGTTCTGCTGCCGCTCGGCCGTGCGGTAGAGAAGGTTTTCAGCGGTCTCAACGCGCCGCAGGAATGCCTCAGTCGGAGCGATGCCGTAGCCCACTGACTTGCCTGCTATGGACATCTGGATTTCGTCAGGCTGCAATGCGATGCCGCGGAGCGCCAGGTGACGCTCAAAGTGGATTTGTTCCAGAAGGTCGCGCAGCTCGTCGGCGATGGATTCCGGGGGATTGCCGATAAGGGCGGTGCAGACCAGCTTCTCCGCCTCTGGCAGAAGCCCGCAGTCGAGCGCAAGCGTCGCCGCGCTGCGAAAGAGAACGGAGCGCGTTGGCTCGGCGTCCAGGCGGGTGGCGTAGGCGGCGGCGGCCTGGGCCTCAAGTTCGTATGCCTTGCGGAAGTGGCGCAGCGCCAGCGCCTCGTCGCCGTGGCGGCGCGCGGCAAGCGCGAGGTCGGTCTGTTCCATCGCCTGGCGGTGGGTTGTCTTGACGCCGCTCATGTTCTTTCAACGCAGGCAATCGGAGTGCCGAACTCGACCACGGCCACATAGCCGGGGGCAAGATGGGCGCTCGGTTTCATCTGCTCCCTCTTCTGCCTTACGCGCGCCTGAGCCTGGGAGCGCGAGCCTGAGAGGATGCCTGACACCTCGAGGCGCGCCTTTCCGGCAAACAGCTCATCGTCGTCCCTGTCGCCAAGCCAGTAGTCAAAGCCCAGCCCCTTCGCCGAGCGCTCGACCACAACCATCCCCGTATGGTCGCAGACAATCAAGATGGCGATGCCGTAAGCCCCGCGCTCGGTCGCCTCCTGAAGGTCGTTGTGCGAGCGGCGGGCCTGGTCATCGACCGGGGGCCATTCCATCAGGAATTGCGTGACCTTCACCCCGGTGAGGTGAAATGTCACTCCGCTCCTGTGCTCGCGGTTCTCTAAGCATACGGCCGCTGCTTGGGCAAGTTGCGCACCATTGACGCTGCTCAGCCCCGGCATGGTGCCTTCGGTGAGCGCAGTCAGGTTGAACCCTGCCTTTTTTTCGGTAGAGGCCATAGTTCTTCTCTACCTTTAAGTTTATCTGGTGTCCACTTGGGCGAAGGTGAAAGGGCACCCGCGCAGTCCTGGCTTTCTCGTTTCCAATCGCGGGGTCCAAGGGTCACACTCGTCGGCTGTTCTTGCCAGGATCATATTACCGTGCCGGAGAGACGGATCAGCCCCGGCTCACACCGCAACAACGTTCGTCCGCACGCCGCCCCAATCGGCCCCATCGCGCCAAATCGAAGGCCCGATCGGTGCTCTGCATCATGCCGGCCACGCGGCGCCAGCGCTGGCATCGGCATCGGTCGAACTTAGCCGAATGTCGGTGGCCGGAATGCCGAACGCGATCAGCCGATCCCGCACCTGCTCGGCGTCTCGGCGCGAATCGTAGACCCAGTTCGCAGTGGACTCCCCGCTGGAGGGAAGTGGATTCGAACTCTTGGTCCCGGTGCGTCAGGCGAAGCTGACGCGATCCTGCCGGTGAAAGCTTCAAAGCGACTTCGCGTTCGGCTTCCCAGCCGCTCAGCGGCGGCAAGGGTGGCGGCAAGCCCAGCCGGCTCCAGATCGACGAGGCCGTCACTCGGACCCTGCTGATGCTCGCTGCGCTGGCGCCCTCTAAAGGGCGCGCGGTATTTCGCAGCCGAGGAGAGCCCGGCGCGGCGGGTGCTCGTCATCGCTACGATGCGCTCGAACCGTTATGAGCTCCTCCAGAACGAGCCAAGTCTCGCTGCCGTCAAACGCGACTTGTTCGATCTGCCGCCGATCTCGCAAGCGGAGTTCAAGAGCGTCATTGAAGGCCCCGCTCATCGCGTCGTCGGGGCTGGCGGTCGGTTCGCCATCGAATCCGGCGCTGACCGAGAAACTCGTCGGCGACGCGCAAGGCGCCGATGCGGAAAGAAGCCCGCATACCAAAGGCAAGACCCGGGCGCAATGCGTCGAGCGCTTCCCGGCGGGTTTCGCCTACGGCCGCCGGCAAGAGCGTGGTAACAATGATCTGGTTGGGAAAAGGCGGAAGGAATTCCGTCAGGTGTGGCTCAAGGAGACGAACGCAAGTAAGAGCGCCGGGAGACTGGCAAGGAGTATGTGGTGAAAGTCCACTGCGGTGAAGGAGTAGCAATCCACGTCGCCCCCGATCCGTGCGCAGGCGTCCGCGACAACGGCCGTTAGATCCGCCCGATGGAAAAGCCGGCGCGAACGAGAGCCGACGTCGCCAGGATGCGGGGCGTCTTCCGCGGGAACTCGATGGTTCGAATCCGGCTCCCTCCAGCGGAGAGTCCGCGAAACATCAGTCCCTCAGCGGCGGACTCCTCGCGCTCGTCAGATCACTGTGCGCCTACGATCTGGTCGGCTTCCAAACGCAACAGGACCTCGATGGCTTTCGCGATTATTTAATGCGCTGGGCCAGTCGGCGCGCCCCTTTAAGCGCTTCGAATTCGGTGCGAAAATATTCGGAGCGCGTCACCCCTCCGTACCCCTCCGCGCCGGTAGTTACCGCCGATCCGTCCTCATAGGAGATTCGATACGCCATCGTGGTCTCTGCCGTGTCGGCCGCTGCCGCGGGTGACCCGCACTCACGCTCTCTTCGCCGACCAAGCCAGTCTATTCTGGGTTAATCTTGTGGCGTTGTTGGGCCACAGCTGAGCATGGAATTGCTCGAGCGAAGCCGTGCAGTTTGCGCCATATCGATCGCCACGGCAGGAAACCCCCGAAGGAGTGCCTGCCAGCGTTCAGTTGGTCTCGGTTCGAGTCCCCGAGCGGCCACGCCGGCAGCGAGTTGTTCTTCCGCGACGAAAAACTGCAGCTTCTCGCGAGACGTGATGAGGCAATCCTCTCGGGCCGTCCTGCGGCAGAGGTCGAACGGCGTGAGATTGATCGTCTGGAGCTGCGAGAGATCTTGCTTGAGGGGCTGATCGATATGGGTAGCTGTGCCTTACACGACCGTCTCGAGCCGGCTGAACCGCACCCGGATCAGTTTCCGAACACTGGTCTGTCCATCCGCCCCTTTGTCGACCACCGTGAGCCATTGCGCCTCGTCTGGGCCCAGCGGCAGAACGATCCGTCCTCTGGGTTTGATTTGATCGAGGATCGCCGGAGGCAATCGCTCGGCGGCGGCCGTCAGCAGGGCTCTATCGTAGGGCGCGTGCTCGCGCCAGCCACGCGACCCGTCTCCGATGCGGATGGCGACATCAGAGCAGCCGAGCTGGCGCAGGTTCGCTTCGGCTTGGCCTGCCAACTCCTCCACGATTTCGACGCTCCACACCCGACCGGAAAGCTCGGCCAGGACCGCGGCTTGATAGCCCAGCCCGGTTCCGACCTCGAGGATGCTCTCATGCGGCTCGGGGCCGAGGAGGTCGGTCATCAGCGCGACTATGAAGGGCTGCGAGATCGTCTTATCGAAGCCGATCGGCAGCGGCGTGTCCTGGTAAGCGAGAGGGGCCAGGAAGGAGGGCACGAAGCGGTGCCGCGGGACGTTGCGCATCGCGGCCAGCACGCGTTCGTCGAGGGCCGCCTTGCCCAGCTCCTCGCTCGCAAGGTCGACCTGGATTCCGATGACCTCGACCATGTGCCGCCGCAGGATTGCGAAATGCGCTTCGCCCATCGGCTTCATGGCATGCCCTACACTCATGTTGGTCCTGGTCGACCCGGTTCGCGGGACATATTGACCCAAGAAACTGAGTGTAGCCCTCAGCTCGCACCGCTGACAGCGGGCCATATTTGCATGAGAGGGGATTTTGCTCCTCCCCCGGTCGTGGGTGACGTTGACGAGCGCCCTGACGCGTGCGCCAGAGGGGTCGCAAGTGCCAATGGGGGCACGAAGAGCGGTTCCCGCTGCCAAGGCGAGTGGCGCTATCGGTTCGGTGAAGGGACCTTCCCCAGAATACCCGGTAACGACGGGGAAGCGCCGTAAAAGGCCGTTGATCGGACCGCCACCCACAGCGGGGTCGGCCAAAATGCTTCTCCCGATAAGGTCGCCGACCCGCTTCGCGCTGATCGTTGCTGCCATTGCTATACTACGGGTTATCGGCAGGGCACGTGATATGGAGGCCCGAGCGCCTCGTCAGCGCCGCCTCCAGGCCGGGCTTGACCGGCCAATGCTCTCGCCGATTTGAACGTTTCTGCGGCTTTTCACGAGGCAGCCGGCACATCTTGCACCCCGAATTGCAGAAAAATTGCAGCCCGGTCGACTGCCTAACCTATTCATGAAAATCATAAATTCTCTGCGGTGAAGTCGCCGGCGTCTCAGACCGGCCGCGACCGCTCAAGGTGTCGCCGCTGCGGTCGGGCCGCGGCGACGGCCGCGGGTCCCATTGCGCGCGCTCGGCCGCCGCCTTGACGACGGCGATGTCGCGCGGCGCCTTCAGATAGCGCAGCCGGAATGCGACCGGGTCGGCGCCGATCGCGGCGGCGATCTCGTCGATAAAGGATTCGCTGGCGAACTGGATCTGCGGACCGACTGGGTCGCGCAGATGCGCGGTGCGCAATGGCGAGGCCCGGTCGAGCAACGGCGCGATCGTCTCCCAGGCCAGCCGTTTGCTGGCAAAATCGTAGGATTCGGCAGGTGCGCCAAAGCCCTGCAATGACTTCAACGGCAGGCCCATCAGCTGGCCGGCGAGGCTGTGGCTCGGATCGCTTTCGTTGGTATCGATATCGATGCGCGAGAAGCCCTTGCTCTCGAAGACATAGCCGATCACCGCGCCATCCTTGTCGAGCGCGGCGCGGGCACGATGGATCGAGGCCGGCCCTTTGGGATCCCAGCCATGCCCTTCGTAGCGCATGCCCTGGACGCGGACCGGCCGGCCCACCGCCTTCGACAGCAGTGCCGCATCGATCCCAGCATCGCCGGCGTCGTTGCGCCCATAGGAGCCGGGGCCCGGGACCCAGATCCCGTGGACCTTGTCCTGCGGCAGGCCCAGCGCGCGGGCGACCCCGTCGCGCGCGAAGTGCGGCTTCTGCGAACCGGTCCATAAGGTCGTCTCGTCGGCCCGCGCATCGACGACGGCGCAGGCCGGCCCCATGCTGGCGTGCGACTGGAACGGCCATTCGTACTCCGCTTCGACGATCCGCGCGGCAGTGGCAAAAGCGAGGTCGATCTCGCCCGTAGCGACGGGCACCTCGCGTTTGACCACCGGCGCCTGGCGGATGTGGTCGTAGAGTGCCGCCATTTCGGGGAACGGCGGCGCCACCTCGGACCAGGTGACGTGGAGCCGCTCGGCTGCCTGCACCGCGTCCCATTCGCGCTCCGCGACGACGCCGATGAAGCCCTTGTCGCGGATGACCCGGACGCCAGGAAGATCACGCACCGAGCCATCGTCAACGGCGACCGGCAAGGCTCCCGCGACGGGCGGGCGGATCATCCGGCCATGCAGCATCCCCGGCACCTTGGTGTCGGTGACGTAGTCGAGCTTGCCGAACACCTTGGCCGCGACATCGAAACGGGGAGGCGATTGGCCGACGATCTTGTAGGCACTGGGCGGCTTCGGCTTCGCCCGTCCCTCGGCGACGAGATCGTTGCCGATCTTGCCGTTCCAGGTCATCGGCAGATCGAAATAGCGGCCGCCGATCAGCTCGCCATAGCTGAGCTTGCGCGCGGGATCGTCGGTGACCATAACGACGCCGTCCGTAACTTCGAGCCGGTCGGCGGGGACGCCGAGGCGCTGCGAGGCCAACTCGACGAGCACACGGCGCGCCTCGGCCGCGGCGTTGCGCAGCGGAATGCCGCCCTTCTGGATCCCGGTGCTGCCGCTGGCGCCGCCCTGGTTCACGGTCCAGGCGGTATCGCCCATCACAACATTGATGCGCTCGAACGGCACGTCGAGCTCGTCGGCGACGATCTGGGCGATCGCGACATCGACCCCCTGGCCCATGTCCATCTTGCCGAAATAGGCGATGACATCGCCGTCGGCCTTATTGCTCGAGATATCGAACGAGTATCTCCTATCTCCGGCGATGTCGTTCTTCGCCGCGCAACTCTGTGTTCCGAAAAGAAGCGAAGGCAAGCCTGCCCCGCGAAGCATTCCAGCGGCGGTTGCTGACCGATGCATCGGCTTATGATGCTGTACCTTCCGCCACAAAATATTGAGCTAATTCCGGCCGGGCGCAGACCTTGCTCCGAGATATCTTTCGAATTTGCCTAATTCGTTGGGGGCCATCACCGCTCTGAGTGCATACGCATCTGATTGGACACCGTCGACGCAACATGCACGAGCAGTCTTGTACCCCGCCGACCTGACAGTGGAAGCGATCGCCTCATTGTAGGAACCATATGGATAGGCAAACTCGTCGACAGCCACCCCAAGTTGGCTCTCGAGGATCTGTTTGCTGGTATATATTTGATCCCACAGAGTACGCGGGTTATCGATCTTATCTAGGTAAGGATGCGACCTGCTGTGGCTCCCAATCGCCATTCCTTCGGCGACGATTGTCCGCAACTTTGACCATGAAACGAAGCCTCGAGAGCCAACAAAGTTTGTCACAACGAAAAATGTTGCGATGTAGTGATATTCCTCAAGCCTGGGCAGCGCGTATACGAATTGGTCCTCCCATCCATCATCAAAGGAAATAATTACAGGCTTTGGTGGCAATTCACCCACCTTTTTGAGACAGTTTATGAGATCGGCAAAGGTGATAACCTGGTATCCGTTTTCATGCAGGTATTTCATCTGATTATCGAAGATTTCAACAGTTACGGTTAATCGCCGTTCGACACGAGAGCCAACACGGATAGACGTCCGAATATGATGGTATACTAGGATTGGTACTTCTACTGTGGATCGTTTGTCGGAGCAGGGTGATCGGTGCTCGAATTCCGATATCGGTGTGGTCGATTGCTCGACTTCTGCGGCCAGCGCAGTATCTTGGCTAGCCAATTGCAAGTAATGCTGAGGTATGGAAGCGAACAGAACAAGTAAGCTTGCGTGGCAGCGCCGGCGAAAATTTAATAATCTGTCCATTCTCTTCCTTACTTCCGTCCGGCCGGGTTGTGCCGCTCTCGCGTAGATGCGCAACGATTGACACGCCTCACCACTTGCCCAGTCTTCCCGCTCGTGGCGCTCACAGCTTGCTGCGACCATCTCCGCAACGGTGAGCTTGCCTGCACACGTGGCCTAGAGAAAGATTCAATCGCTTGACACTCCACAGTTCGATCCCGCAGACCGCACCGCCCGCGGCAGAGACCAGCGGTTCGAATCCCTCCCTCCGCCATTTTTCGTCTCTCACCTATTAAGCCCGGAGCGGCCATCGAGACTGGCAGCCACCCAACTCAACCCTGGTGCCGTGCCCCCGGCCTGGGTAAGTTCCCATAGCCCGCCAGCGGGTCACAGGAGGCAGGCGGAAGCCGAGAATGGTCGTAATCCGGGCCTTTCGACGGAATGATTTGGATGACCTCTACCGCATATGCCTGGAGACCGCTGCGGGCGGGGGTGCCACCACTTATCGGGATCCGAGGCTGGTTGGGCACGTTTATGCCGCGCCATACGCGGTGCTGAGCCCGCGGAGTGTGTTCGTCGTTGAGGACGGCCACGGGGTCGGCGGTTACATCGTTGGCGCTCCGGACACGCGCAACTTTGAGGCCCGACTGGAAGCCGAGTGGTGGCCAGATCTCAGGGAGATCTACAGTGATCCGTCCGACACGTCGCGCGCCGGGTGGAGCTTGGATCAGCTGATGATTTACCGGATTTACCACCCCCATCACACGCCAAGTGAGATCATCGAGGGCTATCCATCTCACCTCCACATCAACCTCCTGCCTCGCCTTCGAGGTCGCGGCTTTGGAAGGAGGTTGATGGACCGATGGCTTTTAACGATTCAGGAAATGGGCTCGCACGGCGCCCACCTCGCGGTCGGTGCCACTAACTTGCGGGCCATCCGGTTTTATCGAGCCTGCGGCTTTCAGGAGTTGCATCCGCCGTCGCCGGCGTCTTCCGACCCGCTCTGGTTCGGCATAACCCTGTCGAACCGCTTACGTCCGCTCTAGCGGAGTGCGATGCTGCCAGTCGCTGCCGTCGCCGCTCGATTTTCCTGGGCTCTTTCGTGGCATCGTGGAGCGCATTGGCGAGTGAGCAGCTACCGGCGGCTGCCGTCGGCGCGGCGACCCATTTTCGAGATCATTTGATGCACTTTGTTGCACGGATCAGCAGCGAGGGCGAAATCAGCTCCCGGCATCGACTTTTTATGTAAGGCGAACGTATTCCAGTCGCCCAAGCTCCAGCATGCGGTTCAGCGACGCGACAGCAATGGCCACCTCGGTCGTCTGCCGCCCTTCGGTCCGTGAGCGCAGCGCGTCACCGATCACGCGTTTGTAGCGGCCGATATCGGCCTCCACCAAGGCACGCCAATTGTAACCAGATGCACGCTGCCAGCCCATGCGGCCGCGCTCGGCGATCAGCTGAAGGTGCCGGTCGCGCTTGGTCGGCACGGTCTGTGCCGTTGCGCTTGGCACTGCGCTCGATCGTGGCGGCACAATGACCGCCGCATCTGGATGACGCCGGCCGACCTCACGGTAGACATCGTCCCGATCGTAGGCTCCATCACCAGTAAACGACGCAACCGGGCCCGCAATCTGCTCAAACAAGGGACCGACCCGCGAGCCGTCATCGACATCTCGTGAACGAGACCTTTCGCCGGTCGTTTTTTCTTCGTGCGCGCCACTCTGAACCCCGCAACTTGCTAATCTTGCTTCAGTCGGCTTGATAACAGCTCGCCCCTCCCCTCGAGGACCGGATAGGCAGCAGCTGCCAGATGAGCGTTGACCCGCTTGAGGTCGCGCACGATGTCGAGGAGGAGCTTACCCATTTCAATGCTCTCTGCTCGGTTAGTGCGCGCCCGTCCGAAGTACTCTTCGGTTGTGCGCAACTCGATCTCTCGAAACACCTCCTTTTCGCCCAGGAGCTGACGGGCCGCCCGCGGGTCTTCGGTCATGAACACGGCCGCTGCCGCCCGTGCGTTGCCGATCAGCCGGTCCATCATTTCACGGATCTCTTGCCGGCTGATTTCCGAGAAGCTGACACCGCGTTTGATGCGCTTGGCGGCAAGCGCCATCAGGCTCTTCTCGACGATATCGCCGGCATGCTCGAGGTTGGTCGCGAATGCTAGGATTTCCGAGAGACGCCGGTGATCGATGTCGTCGAGAGCGTCGGTATCGATCGAGGTCAGGTATTCCTTGATCGCGGTGTCGAGGCGGTCGAGGACATTGTCCATGCGCGCGGTTTCCGTGACGCGCTTGCGATCACCACGATTGAGGGAATCGAGCGCGCCGCGCAGCATGGCCTCGAACACATCGACCATGCGCAGCGCCTCGCGCGCGGCACCGGCGAGCGCGATGCTAGGCGTCTCATGCGCCGCCCAGTCGAGATAGAGGGGCTGTGATGGATCGGCGGTGTCGACGCGCGCCGGCAGAAGACGCACGAGCACCCGGGCGAACGGCTTCAGCGCGAGGAAGAACAGCAGTGCCAGGACGATGTTGAAGCCTGTGTGAAAATCGGCCACGGCGCGCCCGGCATCGGGCTCGACCGTGATGAGCGCCGGACCGATCCAATTGAGAAAAGCGAGCGCCAGCGCACAGCCGACAATCCGGTTGATCAGATTGCCTATCGGCAGGCGCTTGGCGGCGGGGTCGCCGCCGACACCGCTCTCGAGCAGCGGGTTCAGAGCCGTGCCGAGATTGGCCCCGAGCACTAGGGCAAACGCTGCGTGCGGCGGTACGACCCCTTGGGCCGCAAAGGCCATGATCAACAACACGACGGCAACGCTCGAATGTGCCGCCCAGGTCAATCCCGCAGCCAGCAGAATGTCGATCAGCGGCTCGGTCGTGACTGCACCGAGCAACATTCGCAAGCTCGGAACGTCCTCAAACGGGATGATCATGGAGAACAGGTGCTGAAGCGCAATCAGCATCAGGCCAAGCCCGATCCCCACACGGCCGAGGTCGCGCGTGCGGGTCACCCCGCTGCGCCGGAACATGAAGACGCCGATCAGGATGAGCAGGAATGAAACCCGCGAGACATCGAACGACAGCACCTGGACGATCAGCGTCGTGCCGACATTGGCGCCGAGCATCACGGCCAGCGCCGGCACGAGGTCGACGAGTCCGCCGGCCGCGAACGCCGTGACCATCAGTCCCGTAGCCGTGCTGCTCTGGAGGATTGACGTTACGCCCAAGCCGGCGAGGAAGGCTTTGAACCGAGTGCCGAGCGCGTAGCTCAGCATGCGTCGGAGTTGCGGGCCGAAGGCGCGCGTGATCCCGGTCTGGACCATGTGCACGCCCCAAATCAGGAGAGCAATTGCACCGCCGAGATCCACTAGCGTCAGAGTTGTATTCATCCTGCGCACTCCGTGTCGAACGCAGTCAGCCTACCCCCTTATATCCTCACGCCAGGGCGATCAGCACACCGCGATACGCCCGCAAAAAGGAGTTCTCCACAGCCCGGTCAACCAATTTGCTGATGAGACCGGAAAATTTTTGTTCGAGAGCTCGCTAGCCGAGCACTCGAATCGCAACAATGGCGCCCCCAGCACCAAGGAGCGCGATGAGAGGAATTGCCCAGGCGGGGTAACCGAGCAGGGCCGCTCCGATCCCCATACTCACCGCCACAATGAGCACAATTGCGGTCGGAATAACGGCAATAATCCGGTTCATGGCGCACCGTAGAGCTTGGCGGCGCGCGGCCATGGCCTGGGCGCCTGCTTCAAAATAGGCGATAACGCCGGTTGCCGAGCGCGTAGCTCAGTATGCCCCAGAGTTGCGGGCCGAAGGCGCGAAATCCCTTGCTGGGGCGACCGACTTCTGCGTTGACGCGACGGTGCGGTCCTGCACGGCCCGAGGCTTCGAAACCTGGGCGGCGGCGGACGGACATACTGTATCTGATCGACCGCGCCTGTCCGCCGCTAAGATCATTGAGCACCACAACTTCATCTGGTCGGACCTCATCGCCCCCGGCGGCGCGGTCCATATGGCAACCTGCAAGGAGCTGATGTCAGGATCTCTAAGCTAGACCAATCGCTTGATGATTTGTCGCCCATTCCCCAGGGGAGGCCCGAGCGGCTCATAACCACGGCGAAAATAAAATCCCTCGGCGTTCAAACCCGCTTCCGCGCGTATGGTTCGAATATCTTGCGTTCGCATTCGTATTTCGAGCTTGTTTAACAATTCTGTTCCAATCCCTCGGCCAGAAAAATTTGGATCGGTGTACAATCCTTCCAACCGCGCACAATGGTTTTGGTAACCCATCAAATGCCGGACGAAGCGTCACCTCGACCAACGGTTACCGGCTCGTATCAAGATATCTGGCGCCGAACCGATGCGGGATGGCGAATTGATCGACGTTCTGCGAACGTCGATCGCGAGGTTGACTTAACGAGATAACGCTTCCGGTCTCTAGTTTACAACCAAACTAGGCAGTCGCGATCGGCCATAAGCGCTCCCATTTGCGGATGCCTTTCTTCAGCGACAGCAGCGGCGGTAACTGTTTCAACAGCTCGGCGAAGACCGTGTTCTTAAGCGGCGCGGCAGCCGGGGAGCAGCGCAACGATGGCCCTGGATGCGTCGGTGTCCAGGTGCAGGCCGAGTTTCGAGCGTCGCCACAACACATCCTCCCCGGTAAGCGCCCATTCCTGTTCGACGAGCCAGCCGAGTTCGCTCTCGCTGAAGCCGTATCCGAAACTGCGACCGAGATCCTCTGCGTGGCGCGCGGAACCGAGGATGCGCCGGGCATCGCTGCCATAGCTGCGGGCTAGCCGCAGTGCCGCGGGAGTGCCGAGAAAGGGATAATCGCGCGCGAGGCCGTTTGCGTAGGTTGCAGGATCGCGATTCGGCAGGTCGCCGCCGGGCAACATAGCGCCGGCGGTCCACGGCCTTTTTACACCGGGGAGGAACGGCGCGAGCTTTTCCAGTGCATGCTCGGCGAGACGCCGGTAGGTCGTGATCTTCCCGCCGAAGATCGACAGCAGCGGTGCTTTGCCGGTGGGGGCATCGAGTTCGAGGACATAGTCGCGCGTTACCGCTGAGGCGTTCAGTTCCCGGTCGTCGTAGAGCGGGCGGACACCGGCATAGCTCCAGATGACGTCTTGCGGCGCCACAGGCTTGGCGAACCAGCCCGACACGGCATGGCAGAGATAATCGATTTCCGGCGGCGTGACCGCGACAGGCTCGCCAACACCGGAGCAGGGCAGCTCCGTGGTGCCGATGAGGCTGAATTCGCCTTCGTAGGGCAGCACGAAGACGATGCGACGGTCGTCGTTCTGCAGGATGTACGCCTGCGTGCCGTTGTAGAGGCGGGGAACCACGATATGGCTCCCTTTGATCAGCCGAAGATCGGCTTTGTGTTCGGTCAGGCCCGCGCGGCGCAGGACTTCGCCAGCCCACGGCCCCGCCGCATTTACGAGAATGCGCGCCGCGGCTTCCGTCGTCACACCCTCCTTCTCGGTGAGAATGCGCCAGCAAGCGCCGTTGCGCCGCGCCGAGCGCATCTCGGTGCGGGTCGAAATCTGCGCGCCGTGCGCTGCGGCGTCGCGCGCATTGAGGACGACCAGCCTGGCATCGTCCACTTGGCAATCCGAGTATACGAAACCCGTAGTGAGATGCGCTTGTAGAGGCCCGCCATAGGGATGCGCACGCAAAGCCACAGTCTGGGTGCCGGGAAGGGTACGGCGGCCGCCCAAATGGTCATAGAGGAAGAGGCCGAGCCGGAGCAGTGCCCGGGGCCGCAAGCCTCGGGCGTAGGGCAGCACGAAACGCAGCGGCTGAATGATGTGGGGCGCACTCGCGAGCAGGACTTCACGCTCGGCAAGTGCTTCGCGGACTAGTCGGAACGCCCCCTGCTCGAGGTAGCGCAGCCCGCCATGGATGAGCTTGCTCGAAGCTGAAGAGGTAGCCGCGGCGAGATCGCCCTTTTCGACCAGCCGCACCGAAAGGCCGCGTCCGGCGGCATCGCGGGCGATCCCGACGCCATTAATGCCACCGCCAACCACCAGCATGTCGAGAATTTGGGCGCCCGGGAAATCCGACCCTTCGGCAAACACGGAAACGCCAACGAGAGAGCCGAGACCGCTACCGGCTGCCTGCCGCGCCGGCGCGCTCGACGAGTTTCGCCAGGAAGGGAACGTCGTCGCCGGAGATCGTGTCGATGAGGCCCTCGGCGATCCATTCCTCAAGACAGGTGATGATGTCGCGCCCGCCCTGCCGATACGCCGGGAGTCGCTCCGGTCGCGGCAAGTTGAGCCGGTTGGAAACCCCGGCATCGTGCAGCGCTTTAGCATCATGCGGGTGGAACATGTCGAGCTCGATCGACAGGGATCCGGCGCCGCACGCCCGCAGCACACCAAGAATGTCGGCGTGGCAGGCGTGGGTGATGGCCTGGGTCTTGATCCCCGGGTGGCGCTCTACCGCGCGCTTTAGGACGATGTGGTCGAACCCGATGACGAGGACTTGGTCGAAGGCGCCCGTCGCTTCGAGCAATGCAGCCACTCGGTCGACGGCGAGGTCCGGCCGCTCGGCCTCCTTGATCTCGACAAAGACCCCCATCTCCTCGCGCTTCGCCCAATCCACGGCCTCCGCGAGGGTCGGAACGCGTGTTCCCGCAAATCGAGCGTTGAAGCCGGCCCCGGCATCAAGGCTGCGGATCTGTTCCAGATTGAGGTCGGCGGCGAAGCCGTGGCCATTTGTGGTGCGGTTGAGCGTCCGGTCGTGAAGCACGATCGGTTCGCCATCGGCAGTCAGCACGACGTCAATCTCGATTGTTGTCGCACCCGAAGCCTTGGCGGCGGCCATGGCCGGCATCGTGTTTTCCGGGCAGACGAGGCTGTAGCCTCGGTGTCCGCACACATGGACTCGCCCGGCCTCGCGGGCGAAAAAACTAAAGGACATCGCCGCTGATTTCCTCGGTTTTGCAAGCTGGACCAGCGCTCAAACGCCATTCATGATTGCGGTTCACTGGTTTGCAAGCAATAACCGCCGACGCGTCACGGAATGCGTCTCGAAAACGAGGGGAGCTGGGATGAGACACGTGAAGACGGCAATGGCAGCGCTGCTGCTCGCCGCTCTGGGGGGCGGCTCTGCGGCAATCTTCGTGTCGGCGCCTGCGCCGGCGCAGACCACCGTCAAGCTCGAGCTTTGGTCGCGCCAGGACCCCTCAGGCCCGCTGCGTCCGGCCAATGTGGTGAAGGCAGCCGATCGGCTGAACAAGGAACTCGCGGCCGAAGGCTCCGGCAAGCGCGTGGAGGTTGCAGTCCACGAAAGCCCGGCACCGGGGTTTGACGATGATGCTCTCCAGCTCCTCAAGGTCTTCGGCATCGGTCAGGGCCCCGATTTGTTCATCGCCGCCCATGAATGGATTTGCGCCTTCCAGCAGGAAGGCTTTGCGCTCAAGCTCGACGATTACATCGCCAAATACCCTCAGTATTTCAACACGATCTTTCCATCGCTGTGGCAGTCGGTAAAATGCTCCGACGGTACCTACGGCATCCCGCAGGACGCCGAAGCGCGCATGTTCTTCTACAATAAGAAGCTTCTGCGCGAGGCCGGATACGATGACGCGTTCATCGAGGCGATTCCGGCGCAAACTATGGCGGGCGAGCTGACGATGGACGACGTCATCGATATCGCCAAGCGGGTAATCAGCAAGACCAAGGCCCAGTACGGCATACTGCACCGGCCCAACAAGGGACCGGACTACATTATGGCGTTCCAGTCCTACGGCAATAATTTCATCGATCCCGGCACCGGCAAGCTCCTCCTCGAACGCGACAAGCTCGCGGCGGCGTTCGGCTGGTTCGAGCGCGGCGTCAAGCAGGGAGTCATTCCAGCCAACAACACCTCGATGGAGTTCGATGCGCTGCGCAAGGCATTCTACACGGGGAATGCGGCGTTCTGGATGTACGGCATCTGGGATCTCGGCACTTTTGCGTTTCCGACCTACGGGCTGCCAAAGGATGAGGCCGGGTTCTTTGCCGACTGGGGATGGATCGCCGCCCCGGCGGCAAAAAAGGGCGGGCAAGCGGGTAGCCTGACCCATCCGATCATCTACGCGGTCGGCGCCCGTGTGGCGGATCCGGAGCTGGCCGTCCGCCTCCTCGGCCACGCTTCTGACGCGGATCTCAATACCGACCACGCAGTCACGACAACCCATCTCGGGATCAAATCCGAGCAACTCAAAGATCCGCGATACGCCGGGGCCTGGCCGCTGGCCCGCGCCACCGAGTTGCTGAAGATCACCAAATTTTTGCCCAACAACCCGCAATTTGGCGATCTCAACGGGATCATTTACACGGCCCTTCAGGGTGTCGAGACGGGCCGGCTGTCGGGGCAGCAGGCGGCCGATTTCGTTATCGACGAAGCGACCTCATCGCTCAAGGACGTTATCGTCAAATAGGATTTTGCGAAATGTGTCATTGCGAGTTTATCACCGGCCTACGGCCGACCCGCCGTGGATGAAACCGGCGGGAAGGCCTGCGGCGGCGCTATAATGGTGCTGCCGTCGGATAGAGGTCGACGCTCCTTGGAGCCGGAAAGCCCGGTTGCGAGTTGGACCCGCGGAGCCTCGAAGCCCCCCACTGGTGCCAAGGGCGGCAACGCCCCGGAGCGCGCTTGTTAGATTTCGCTTTGTTGGAGGCTCCCACCCCGGCGGCGCGGATGTGGAGGACCCAGCATGGAGGTAATGCACCGCCGGGTAGCCGGTCTCGATGTCCATAAGGAGACGGTCGTGGCCTGCGTGCGGGTAATGGCCGGTCGCAGACCGACGCGCGAATGCCGCACTTTGACAACCACGACACAGGGTCTGTTGGAATTGCTGGCGTGGTTGACGGCGCGCCGGGTCACGCATGTCGCGATGGAAGCGACCGGCGTGTATTGGATGCCGGTGTGGAAGATCCTGAGCGAGGGCGACTTCACGCTGATTGTCGCCAACGCGGCGCACATCAAGCAGGTGCCTGGCCGCAAGACGGACATGAACGATGCCATGTGGATCGCCGATCTGCTGGCCTGCGGGCTGGTCAAGGCGAGTTTCGTGCCGCCCGAAGAGATCCAGGAACTGCGCTCGCTGATGCGCACCCGCAAGCAGCTGGTGCGTGAGCAGACGCGGCATGTTCAGCGCCTCGAAAAGACGCTCGAAGAGGCCAACATCAAGCTCGGTGCGGTCCTCGGCGACCTGATGGGGGCGAGCGGTCGGCGGATGATCGAAGCCATGATCGCCGGCGAGCGCGACCCGCACCGGCTGGCGGCTTTGGCCGAGCGCAGCGTTAAGGCGTCGCCCACGGCGCTCCATGACGCGCTGCATGGCCGGCTGCGCGAACATCACCGTTTTCTGCTGCAGCTGCATCTGCGGCAATGGGATGCGCTCGATGCGGCGATCCGGCAGATCGATGAGCAGGTCGCGGGCCACATCGAACGCGTGGATGAGGAGGCAGCCGACGGGCAGCCGCCCTTTCGCGAGCTGATCCCCCGCCTGTGCGCAATCCCCGGCGTCAGCTCGCTGTCGGCGACGACCATCCTGGCTGAGATCGGCCGCGATATGAGCCGCTTCCCGACTGCCGGACATCTGGTCGCCTGGGCCGGGCTGTGCCCCGGGCAGAACGAGAGTGCCGGCAAACGAAAATCCGCGCGCCTGCGCAAAGGCGCTCCTTGGCTCAAGACCATGCTCGTGCAATGTGCCTGGGCCGCCAAACGGGCCAAGCACAGCTACTACAGCGCGCAGTTCCATCGCCTGTGCGGCCGGCGCGGGCCGCAGAAGGCGATCTGCGCTGTGGCTGCTTCTCTCCTCACCGCCATCTACCACATGGTGCAATCCGGCGCATCGCATCGCGACCTTGGCGCCGACTACTTCGACCGCCGCACACCCGAAGCCAAAGCCAAGCGTCTGGTGGCCCAGCTCGCTAAGCTCGGCTTCGCGGCGCAACTCCAACCCCTCACCGAGGCAGCTTGATGCTCCGATCATGCTACATTGCCGAGATTTCTTGTTAGGAGCCGCAGGCGACGAAGCAATCTCGACCCGAGGAGCGACCGCCGCCCGAGATTGCTTCGCTTCGCTCGCAATGACGAAAAGCCGCGCTTTCGCGGGGGCGACGGAAGGGCTCAATACAATGGCTGCAGTAACTGACCTGGTGGTCGAGCGCCGCGATGGCGCCGGCTCCGCGGCGCGCAGGCGGGCCAATTTCGTGCTGTTCCTCGGTCCGGCGATTGCGCTGACTTTTCTCTTCTTTGTCATCCCGGTCCTTATCGACATCGCAGTATCGTTCACCGATCTCGACCGCACCTTGCGCATCAGCAAATTCACCACCGAACAATATCAGAAGGTCTTCCGCGGCGACCCGCGCCTGCCGCAGGTTATCGGCCTGACTTTCGTCTACGTCCTCGGCACGCTCGCCATCTTCAATGTGACCTTCGGTCTCGTGCTCGCGCTCACCACCACCTCGCTAAACAAAGTATCCGGCGGCTTCTTTCGCGGCGTCTGGCTGCTGCCGCGCATGAGCCCCTCGGTCCTCTACATTCTGTTGTGGCTGTGGGTCATCAACCCCTCGGATGTTGGGCTGTTGAACCAGTTCCTGATGCCGGCACTCGGTCTGGCGAGGCCGCTCGATCTGATGACGAGCGCGCCGGTCGCGTTGATCATCATCGCCAATGGTTTTATCGGCGCGTCGCTGGGCATGATCATCTTCACAGCGGCGATACGCGGCATTCCGGAGCACCTGTTTTACGCCGCAGAGGTCGACGGCGCCGGCACTCTGGCTAAAATCCGTTTCATCACGCTGCCCGCGCTGCGCTGGCCGATCAGCTTCGTGACGATCTACCAGACGCTGTCGCTGCTGGTGAGCTTCGAATACATTCTCCTGCTTACCAAGGGCGGTCCCTTTTACGACACGACCGTCTTCGCCCTTTATGTCTACCGGAGGGCATTTACCAGCGGCCAGTACGGCTATGGCGCAGCGCTCGCGCTCTTTCTGATCGTCATCGGCGCGGCCGCAGCACTCCTGGGTTGGCGCTTCTTCGACTTTAAACGCCTGATGCAGCATCCCCGCATCGAAGTGCATTAAGATGGCGGCTCCGCTGACGTTTAACGGCATTCATTCCAGCCCAACCGCGCCCGTGGATTGGGACCGGATGGCCGCGCGCGCCCGCTCGATGCGCCGGTCCAAGGCGGTCGCCCTGTATGCCTTTCTGATCGGCGTCTCGTTGCCAATTATCTTGCCATATTTCTGGCTAGTCACGATCGCCTTTTCCGCGCGAACCGGTGTGGCCAACACGGTGGTTCTGTGGCGTGCGGTGGCCGTCCTCGCACCCGCCGTCATTGCTTTCTGGCTAGCCGCGGTGCTGGCTCGCAACCGCCGCCAGCTATGGCTCGGACTGACGGCGATCGCGCTCGCTGCGACAGCAGCTTTCGCATGGCTCGTTGGACCGGACCTGCACTTGCGTAATTTCATTTTTTTAGTGGAGCCCGATTTCGCCTCGGTCGTGCGCTCCCGTGTCGGTGCGGTGCACGGCGCAATTCAATTCCCGAGCGTGTGGAGAGCCTTCGGCAATTCGCTCCTGATCGCCGGTTCGCAGACCATCGTCGTCCTGACTGTTGCGTCGCTCGCAGCTTACTACCTGTCGCGGTTCCAGTTCCCTGCCCGCGCCGCAATGCTGCGCTCGCTGCTGATGTTGCATGCATTTCCGGTGCTGACCCTGATCGTGCCGATGTTCCTGATGCTTTATTGGATCGGTCTTCTGGACACGCTTTTCGGGGTCATTTGCGTGCTCGTCGCCTTTGAGCTGCCCTTTGCGATCTTCATCATGAAGGGCTTCTTCGACGCGGTGCCCTGGGACATCGAAATGAGCGCACTGACCGATGGGGCGTCGCGGCGCCAGGCTTTTCTGCGGGTGATGTTGCCGCAGGTCAGAAACGGGCTACTCGCAGTTGCCGTGTTCACGTTCATCCGCGGCTGGGAGGAGTACATCTTCGTCTTCACGTTCCTGATCCGCAACACCAATTGGACGATGAGCCTCTATATGTACTACGTCCGCGACGACGTGATGGGTGTCGACTACGGCGTCGTCTCCGCGGTCGGGGTGTTCTACCTGGTCCCGAGCCTGATCCTCTACCTCGCCGCGCAACGCTACCTGATGCAGATGTCGATCGGCGGCGTGAAGGGCTGACGCCGATGGCGAAAGTCGAGTTCCGCCACGTCGCCAAGCGGTTCGGGGATGTCGAGGTCATCCCCGATCTGAACCTGACGATAGAGGACGGCGAGTTCGTAGCACTTCTCGGCCCTTCCGGCTGCGGCAAGTCGACGAGCCTCTTCATTCTGGCCGGCATCTATCAACCGAGCGGCGGCGAGCTGTTATTCGACGGCCGCGTGGTCAACGAGGTTGAGGCCAAGGATCGCAACGTCGGCATCGTCTTCCAGTCTTATGCGCTCTACCCGCACATGACCGTGCGGGACAATGTCCTGTTCCCGCTCCGCTTCAAGCGGATGCCGCGCGAAGAGGCGCTCGCCCGCGTCGCCGCGGCGGCCGATCTCGTCCAGGTCACAGAGCTTCTCGACCGGCGGCCGGGTGAGCTGTCGGGCGGGCAGCAGCAGCGGGTGGCGCTCGCCCGCGCACTGGTCAAGGAGCCGCAGCTACTGCTCCTCGACGAGCCGCTTTCCAATCTCGATGCGACACTCCGGCTGACGATGAGGACCGAGATCAAGTCACTGCAGAAAAAGCTCGGGGTGACGACGGTCCTCGTTACCCATGACCAGATCGAGGCGACGACGATGGCCGACCGCATCATCTGTCTGCGTGCCGGCCGGGTCGAGCAGATCGGCCAACCGGACGACCTCTACCGCAGGCCGCAGAGCCTGTTCATCGCTGGCTTCATCGGGTCGCCGCCGATCAACATGATCAGCGGCGAGGCGAGGGACGGGGTGATGTGCGCCGGGTCGGTCGCGTTTCCGTTCGAGGGTGCGCCCGGTGCCGTGACTGTTGGATTGCGGCCGGAACATCTGAGATTCACCGGCTCGGGCCTCAGCGGACGGGTCGCGCAACTGGAGCCAATGGGCCGCGAGATCCTTTATGTCGTCGACACCGATGCCGGTTATCTGCGGGTCCTCGAACACGGCTCGGTCGCGGCCCATGCCGTCGGCGAGCCTGTGAGGATCGGCTTCTCGCCGGGCGACTCCTTAGTGTTCGACGCTGCAAGCCAAAGGCTTCTTGCCGCCGCGCGAGTGGGCCCGCCGGCATGATGGGCGGGTCCAGCAACTCGGCAGACGCCGACGCATAGGCCACCCACGAGAGGCGCCGACTCCGACCTTCCCGCCCTTGCCACTGAACGGGGAGGTTCGACCCTTCTTCGCCGTTCTGCTTCGCATTACGAATGGCTCTTCATGCCCCAAAGCGGCCGTCGCGCCGATCGATTCGAACGGCACAGTCGGGTGGAAATCCGCGATTTGTTCCGGCGCCCTGAGGCGGCCATTCGCGCGACCGCAGGTGAGCCTTCCGGATACGGCCCTTTTCCGACGCACGGCCAGGCGTAAAATCAGGGAATATGCACCGCTCGGCGCCACTGTCGTCGCTGTTCAAGCCTGAGCAATCCTTGACGGGCGTTCCACGGCTGTTCGTCGCGCTCGAACTTTGTAGCCACGCCGGCACAAAGTAGCAGAGACTTACACTTACGAATCACGAATTCCGGGAGCGTCGTTTCATGCCGCAAGACAGGCCCGCGATGCGATCGATCCGCTGCAACGTGCTGTTGGTGTCTCCCCGCTTCGCCGGTCGGTCGTTCTGGAACTTGACTGCCACTTGCGAGGCATTAGGGGCCAAAACCGCCGCCCCGCCGCTTGGGCTAATTACAATTGCTGCCATGCTCCCGAAGTCTTGGGAATGCCGGCTAGTCAACCGCAATGCCGAGGAGCTCGTCGACGCCGACCTGCAATGGGCCGACATGGTGATGACCGGCGGGATGATCCCGCAGCGACCGGATGCGCTGGCTGTCATCGAATTAGCTCAGGCCCGAGGCAAGCCCGTGGCGGTTGGTGGGCCAGACGTGACCTCCGCCCCAGAAGCCTACGCCCAAGCCGATTTTCAGGTTTTGGGCGAAGCCGAGGGGGTGATAGACGCGTTTATTGAGGCTTGGAACGCGGGATCGCTGAAGGGCGTGTTCGAAGCCGAGAAGTTCAAGATCGACGTCACCAAGACGCCGATCCCGCGCTATGATCTGCTCAAGCGCAGCCAGTACCTCTATTACGGCGTGCAGTTCGCGCGCGGCTGCCCCTTTACCTGCGAGTTCTGCGACATCATCGAGCTTTATGGCCGCGCGCCGCGGGTCAAGACGGCGGAGCAAATCCTCGCCGAGCTGGATACCCTCTATCGCACCAACTATCGCGGCCATCTGGATTTCGTCGATGACAATTTCATCGGCAACAAAAAGGCGGTGAAGGCGGTGTTGCCACATTTGATCGCGTGGCAGAAGGCGCACGGCTACCCGTTCGAGTTTTCGACCGAGGCGTCGATCAACCTGGCTGATGACGCGGCGCTCCTGGCGCTGATGCGCGAGGCAAATTTCTTAAACATTTTCGTCGGCATCGAAAGCCCCGATCCGGAGACGCTGGTATCGACGCAAAAAAAACAGAATACGCGCCGCGTGTTGGACGACAGCGTGCGCAAGATCTATCGTGCTGGGATCTACGTGCATGCCGGTTTCATCGTCGGCTTCGACAGCGAGAAGGACGGTGTCGCCGCCGGAATGACAGATTTTATCGAAGCGGCTGCGATCCCCGTCTGCATGGTCGGCCTCTTGTTTGCGCTGCCCCATACGCAATTGGGCCGGCGGCTCGAAAAGGAAGGCCGCATGCTTCCGCAGTCCTATGTCGAGCAATTGGCAGAGCTCGGCGCCGGCGACCAATGCACCGCCGGCCTCAATTTTCACACAGCGCGCCCACGCCGCGAAATCCTATTGGATTTCAAGAAGGTTTTGCAGGGGGTGTACGATTTGGATGCGTATTACAGCCGAGTCAGGACGGTAGCGCGGACGCTCAACCGCCCGAAGCTGGATAGGAGCCGCTCGACCCAGTTGCTTCAGCGCACTCTCGGCACTTCGCTCCACGATCTTAGCCTTGCTTTCCGCATTCTGTGGCGCGTTGCGCGGCGGCAGCCTGAGGCACTCGGTCATGTCTGCCGAGCGCTCTTCGAAACCGCCAAACACAACCGCGAAGCCCTCCCGTGCGTTTTTACAATGGCAGCCTTTTACCTCCATCTTGGGCCATTTTCGCGGTACGTGGTCTCCCTGTTGGATCAGCGGATCGCGGCAATCCCTGACGACGGGCTAGGCATCGAACAACTGTCGACCAGCCCGGTGAGGATGCCAGGTGGTGGATTGGAACTCGCGCTGACCCTGGCGAACGATCTTCGAGCTTGAGGGCGATCGCGACTTTGGCGGCTTAGCGAACGGCGCGGCCGTCGCTGCCGCGCGCCACTCCTGTGTGAGCACATCGGATCGCTGCCGGGCGGTAAACAGAAACAGCGCCGCGTAGGGGCTGCGGGGAATTCGGATTGAGACGGATGAAGGGTCAGACCACGCGATCGATGTCTGCTCCGGGTGATGGGACACCGGCCGGTTGCTCGCTGCTCGACGAATGACCGTTGTCGGCGCTTCCTTGTCGTTCGAGCGCGTCCCGGCAAAGGACGGGCAGCCACCCACTTGAGACCCTAGGGCGGCGCAACGCAACGACCACAACCGGCCAGGATCAACCGATGACCCGTTGGCGGGTTCGCGCGGCGTCATATGCGGCGCGGGCGGCAGCGACCTCGGCCCGCTCCGATATCTCGGGAACCGCGACATCCCACCAGGCCCCGCCCGCCTCTGTGCTCGCCGTGGGATCGGTGGCGATGACGACGACTGAGGTGCGCCGCCCGGCCCGTATCTCGGGCAGCGCCGCCTCGAGTTCGGCAAGGCTCGCCACTTTGCGCGAATTGGCGCCGAGGCTCGCGGCATGACTGGCGAAATCGACACGAGGGCCGTCAGGCAAGAGGTTGTTGAACGAGGCGCCGCCGCAACTGCGCTGCAATCGTTCGATGCAGCCGAAGCCGCCATTGTCGAGCACGACGATGTTCAGCTTCTTGTCCAGCATCACTGAAGTCGCGATCTCCGAATTCATCATCAGGTAGGAGCCATCGCCGACCAGGACCCAGATTTCGCGCTCGGGCATGGCCAGCTTGACCCCGAGCCCGCCGGCGATTTCATACCCCATACAGGAATAGCCGTATTCGACGTGGTAAGTGCCGGCCTCTCGGCAGCGCCACAATTTGTGCAATTCGCCGGGCAGTCCGCCGGCAGCACAGACGACCACATCTTGTGGGGCAGCCGCGCGGTTCACCGCGCCGAGCACCTGCGCGTCGCTCGGCAATGCGGCGTTCGAGGGTGCCGTTGCCTGTGCCTCCGTTGCGTTCCATTTGGCAGCCAAGTCCCGCGCCTTGGCGGTCCAGCCGACGGGCGCAGCCCACGCGACGAGTGCACCTTCTATCGCCTTCAAGCCAGCTCCTGCGTCTGCGACCAACGGCAGCGCACCATGCTTGGCCGCGTCAAAGCCGGCCACGTTCAATTGGATCAGCCGCGCCGACGGATTCCGGAACAGGCTGCGCGAAGCGGTAGTGAAATCGGAAAGCCGCGTACCAATTGCCAGGATCAGATCCGCTTCTGCAGCAAGTTCATTGGCGGCACTCCCGCCGGTAACGCCGATCGCGCCGACGGCGCAGGGATGATCCCAGGCAAGTGCGCCCTTCCCCGCCTGTGTCTCGGCGACCGGTACGCCATGCCGCGCCGCGAAATCGGCGAGCGTCTCGCAGGCTATCGCATAATGCACCCCACCACCGGCAATGATCAGCGGCGCACGGGCTCGCGACATTGCTGCTGCGGCTTCGGTGAGCTGAGTGGGATCGGGCGGCGGCTGCCGGAAACGCCAACAGCGGGGGGCAAAGAATGCGTGCGGGTAGTCGTAAGCCTCCGTCTGTACGTCCTGTGGCAAGGCGAGCGTCACCGGCCCGCAATCGGCCGGGTCGGTCAGCACCCGCAGCGCTTGCGGCAGGCTTTCGAGGATCTGCTCCGGACGAGTGATGCGGTCCCACCAGCGCGAGACCGGCCGAAAGCAATCATTGACCGAGATCGTCGGATCGCCGAACGCCTCGACCTGCTGCAACACGGGATCGGGGCGCCGGCTCGCGAAGACGTCGCCGGGCAAGAGCAGCAGCGGCAGGCGATTGGCATGCGCGACGGCCGCCGCCGTTACCATGTTCGTTGCGCCCGGGCCGATCGAACTCGTGCAGGCCATCATGCGACGCCGCCGGCTCGCCTTGGCAAAGGCGATCGCCGCCAAGCCCATCGCCTGCTCGTTATGCGCGCGCAAGGTCGGCAGCCGCTCGCGTGCCTCGTAAAGTGCCTCGCCGACGCCGGCGACATTGCCATGTCCGAAAATCGCAAAAACACCGGCAAACAAGGGGACCTCGCGGCCATCGACTTCGCTGGTCTGGGCGGCGAGATAGCGAGTGAGCGCCTGGGCCATCGTCAGACGGATCGTGGTCATCCTCAGCCCCCTGCCCTATCCTGCTGCCGGACGGAGAATAATCGAAAGCACGGGCATGATCAGCTTCTGCCAATTCGGCGCCGGGCGCATCGGCGCGATCCACGCTGCCAACATCGCCGCCCACCCCGAGGCGCGACTGAACACGATCGTCGAGACAGACCAAGCAGCGGCGGAACGGCTGGCGGAACGGTACGGTGCGGTTCTGCGCGGTCAGGCGGAAGCGCTGGCCGACCCGGCCATCGATGCGGTCTTGATCGCCAGCTCGACCGACACCCATGCCGATCTGGTCGAAGCGGCGGCCCGCGCCGGCAAGGCGATCTTCTGCGAGAAGCCGCTCGATCTCGACCGCCGCCGCGCGGCTGCTTGCGCCGCCGTGGCGGAGCAGTGCGGCGTGCCTCTGATGGTCGCCTTCAACCGCCGCTTCGACCCGAATTTCGCGCGGCTCGAACGCGAGATCCGGGCCGGCCGCATCGGCCGGCCCGAAATCTTGCGCATCACGAGCTACGACCCGGCGCCGCCGACGATCGAATTCGTGCGCCGCTCGGGCGGCATGTTCCGCGACATGATGATTTACGATCTCGATATGGCGTGCTGGCTGTCGGGCGAGGAGCCGGTTGAGCTGTTCGCAACGGCAAGCGTAATGGTCGATCCGGCGATCGGCGAGGCGGGCGATGTCGATACCGCGGTCGTGACGTTGCGTATGAAATCGGGCGCGCTGTGCCAGATTGCGAACAGTCGGCGCGCTGTTTACGGGTATGACCAGCGCATCGAAGTGCTCGGGTCGAAGGGCGGGATTTCAGCCGAGAACGTCGTCGAGAGCACGGTCGTGTTTTCCGGAGCGGAAGGCGTCGTCAGCGACAAGCCGCTACCCTTTTTCCTGCAACGCTATGCGGAAGCGTATCGCCGCGAGCTAGATCATTTCATTGCCGCCCTCTCAAGCGGCGCAGCGCCGCTGGTCGGCGCCAAGGAGGGGATCCGCGCGCTCGCGCTAGCCGATGCCGCCGTGGAATTGGCGCGCACCGGCCAAGCGGTCAAATTGTGATCAGCCGACTTTGGCGAGCATCTCGGTATTCAGAAAGCGCTCGATCAGCAGCATGAAGGCGATCGAAGGGACCAGCAGGATCAAGGCGGTGACGGCGGCGATCTGATAGTTGCCGGCGAGGCTGGCAGTGAACATGATCAACGGCAAGGTCGTAACATCCGGCACGCCGACGAAAAACGTGCCGGTGAACTCATCGAGCGATTCGAGGAAGACAAAGATTGCCGCCGCCATCAGTCCAGGCGCTGCCAACGGCAAGGTGACGGTCAATGCAGTGCGCAAGGCAGAGGCGCCGAGGTTGCGGGCGGCAAATTCCAGCTCCCCATCCACCGCGGCGAACGCCGCCGCCGCGATCCATACCGCGATGACGAGGCCGTGCGCCGCGTGCACAAGCACCACACCGGCGATCGTGCCGTTGAGCCCGACTTTATAGAAGAGGCGCGCGATGTTGAAGTAGATCGCGACGCTCGGAAACGCCTGCGGCAGCAGCAGCATTATCAGGATGAAGCCGCGCCCCGGCAGACGGCGGCGGCTGAGCGCATAGCCGGCCGGGACCGCGAGGAGGAGGCAGACGACAACTGTGATCGTCCCGATCAGAACGCTGGTGCTGAGCGAGGCGAACGCATCGCTGGTCGGCTTAAATACTTCACCCCAGTAGCGGAAGCCGTAGGCAAGCGGCAATCGATGGGGGTAGTACCATTGGATGGCAAACGCCCACAGCAGGAGATTGGCGAGTGGCCCGAAAACCGCGAAGGCCAAAAAGCCGAGCACGCTGGCGCGCCACAGCCATCCGAGTGCCAGCGTCATCCCGCCACCTGGCCAGAGACGTTGTGCCGGACATAGATCCAAGCCGCCAGCCCGGCGATCAGGTATGAGATGAAACCGAGGGCGTTCGCGACGCCGTAATCACTGTAGGAATTAACGCGAAACGCCATGTCTACGGTGATCATCGTCGGCGAACCGCCGCTGATCATAATCGGCACAGACAGCACCGACAGCATTGTCACGAAGGCGAGGACGAGCGCGACCGTCATTACGCCGGCGATCTGCGGGAGCAGGATCTCAACAAGGATTTGCAGGCTACCGGCGCCGAGATTGCGGGCGGCCTCGATGCTGGCGCGGTCGAGCGCCGCCATCGCGCCGGATACGAGCAACGCGACGAACGGCGTCTCCTTCCACACGAAGGTGACAATGATGCCGCGCCAATCGAGGAGGCCCGACAGGTTCGAGACATCAACGAGCCCCAGCATGTCGAGCGCATTGTTCAGCATTCCGTTCTTTGCGAGAAAGGTGCGCATGCATTGCGCCGCAACGATGAACGGGATGAACAAGGGCCAACGGTAGAGCCATTTCAGCAACGCGACGGCGGCTGGCTGTGTGCCGAGCACCAGATAGCCGCCGACCAGCGCGGCGAGGACACCGGTCAGCACGGTCGAGACGGTGACGATGACGATCGTGAACAGGATGTCGGTGCCGTATAGCTCGACGGTCTTTGCAAAATTGTCGAAGCCGAACGCGCCGTCTGGCGTCGTGAAGGCGGAGAGGAGCGAATAGAGCAGCGGATACACGAACAACCCCAGCACCATCGCCAATGCCGGCGCTACGAGCAGCAGCAGAGCCGGCCTCTGCTGAGGGTCCGCCGGTAGGGTAGGTCCCGACGAAGATCGGGATCCGTGATTCCGTAACTCAGCGGTTCCGGTTACGCTTCTGCGGAGTGGGTCCGATTTGGGCAAGGTCGAGGCGTTTCTACATGGATCCCTGTCTTGACTTTATGCGGGTTCCAATGGCGATCCGCTACTGCACCTTGCGCTCGTAGCTTTCGAGGATGTCGTTGAAGTAGGGCGCGATCGGGAAGGGTTTCCCTTTCGTCGCGAGATCCTCGGGCGTCACGTCGACGAACAATTTCTGCCATGTCGTCTCGTCGAGCTGCGCCTTGACGGCCGCCGCATCGATGCCGGGATACCAGTTGAAGCGCTTGACGATGCCGTCGGCTTGCACCTTTGGGCTCGTCGCCAGCGCGATGAATTTCTCGGCAACTTTTAGGTTCGCCGCCTTGGCTGGCACCACATAGTACATCGGCTGGCCCGGCATGCCCGGCCCGATCAGCTTCAGCTTGACGGTCGGCGGGATCTTGCCGTCGGCCTGCCAGGTGTAGAACATGTCGACCCACACCGGGCCCATCGCGATTTCGCCGCGATTGAGCATGTCGAGTGTGCCGGCGTTGCCCGGCGTTAACACGACATTCTTGTTGAACGCGGCAAGCTTCGCGAGCGCGTCGTCCCAGCCCTTCTTGCTGTCGGGATCGTAGGGTCCCTTCATCAGGCGGTCGGCGTCGGGCGTATAAGCATAGACCCAGCCGACGACGAAGCTGACACCCGACATTCCGCCCTTGACGCCGTTGTAGCCAAATTTTTTCGGGTTTTGAGCAACCCATCTTTCGAGCTCGGCGTAGGTTGCGGGCGGATCCTTCACCATCGTCGTGTTGTAGGCGATCGCGGTCTGGCTGTTGAACATCGGGATCACGTAGCCGTCGACATTCGCGCCCAGCGCTAACTTTGCAGCTTCGGAACTGACCAGCTTTCCGGTCGGTATATCCGGCACATAACGAGCCAGCAGCCCTTTTGTCACCATCTCGCCAGCTGCCTTCTGGTGAATGACGGCCACATCGATATCCCAGCTGCTGTTATCTTTCTCGGCTTCGAGTTTTTCGTAGATCTTCTGAGAACCGGCGTCGCCCGGGCCGGTGCCGACTGCCCTCACCGTCACTCCGGGATGCTCCTTCTCGAACATCGGTGCGAGATAGTCCCTGACGTAATCGACCATATTCTGGTCGCCGGCAGTGACGAGATTGAGCGTTGCTTTCTGCTGCGCCAGCGCCGGTGTGCCGGGCATAAGAGCCAGCAGCGCAGTGATCAAAATGCCGACTGGTTTCATGATTGCCTCCTAGCCCATTGTCAGTCTGTGCGTTGTGTTGCAGGGTAAAAATGCAAGGCCGTCAGCGGCAAGGCGATGCCGATCGTGTCGCCCAAGGGGAGCCGCCGTGCATCGTCAACGAGATATTGCTCCGCCCCGACTCGTACCGCGTAACGATAAAAACCGCCCGGATAGGAGCACTGAATGATCTCGCCCTGCAATACGAGGTAGCCCTCGGCGACTGCGCCGGGGTCGCATAGCCGCGCATCTTCGCTGCGGAAATGTGCGTTGAGCGACACCGCGCCGTGGCAACCCACCGCTGTGTCAATCACCAGCACAGCGGGATCGATCACTGTTCGCGTGCCCAGCGCCTCGTGCTCAAGCGCGAGACCGCTGTCGTCGCTGCACAACCGCAGCGGCACAATATTTGCCGCGCCCGTAAAGCTGGCGACAAACGGCGAGGCCGGCCGATTGTAGATCTCCTCCGGCGTGCCGATCTGGGCGATGCGTCCGGCATTGAGGATCACGATGCGGTCGGCCATCACCATCGCTTCCTGGCGATCGTGCGTGACATGCACGGTCGTGATGCCGAGCCTTTGCTGCAATGTCTTGATCTCGTGTCGCACATCCTCGCGAATGCGGGCATCCAAGTTGGACAGGGGCTCGTCGAGCAGCAGCACTTGCGGACTGATCGCCAGCGCGCGGCCGAGCGCGACGCGTTGCCGCTGACCGCCGGAAAGGGCAGTCACGTTGCGCCCGCCGAGCCCGTCGAGCCGCAGCATCGCGAGCAGTTCATCGATGCGCGCATCGATGTCGGCGCGCCCGACATGGCGCAGCTTGAGACCATAACCGATGTTTTGCGCAACTGTCATATGCGGCCAGAGGGCGTAGGATTGGAACACCATCGCGATGTTCCGCTTTTCCGGTGACAAACGCGTGACGTCTTGCCCGCCGACGACGATCGAACCGCTGGCGAGGCCGACAAAGCCGCAAATCGCGCGCAACAGCGTGGTCTTACCGCAGCCCGATGCGCCCAGAAGCGCAATGAACTCGCCACCGGCAGCGCTCAATGACACGCGATCGAGCACCCGGTTTGCACCATAGAAGACGGTCGCCTCGCGAATTTCGATCGATACCGCCGTGGTTCTCATCGCGAAGGTAACGTAGATCGGGCGGGAAGCAGCCCGAGTTCGGCGAGCTCGGCGCGCAAGGTGGTTGGCGTCGTGAAATGGATAGCGTGAATGCCGAACGGGCGGGCAGCGTCCACATTCGCGGCGACATCGTCAATATAGACGGCGCGTTTCGGATCGATCGCAAAGCGTTCGAGCAGCAACTCGAAGATGCGGGGGTCGGGCTTGATGACTCCCTCCTCACCCGAGACCAGAACTGCGCGAAACCAGCGCAGAAATTCGAAGCGCTCGAAAGTCGGCGGGTAGGTCTCGGCCGAGAAATTCGTCAGCGCATAGAGGGGCGTGTCCAAGGCCTTGAGCTCGGCCAGGATCTCGACCGAGCCGGCGATCGGGCCGGGCATCATCTCGTCAAAGCGCGTGCAATAGGCGTCGATCAGCTCGGCCTTGTCGGGATGCTCGGCCTTCAGCAGGCGGGCGCCTTCGGCAAAGGTCCGGCCGGCGTCCTGGCCACGGTTCCATTCGTGCGTGCAGACGGTGGCGAGGAAATGCTCCATCGCCGCTTCGTTGCCGGCGAACAGCTTGCGGTAGAGGTGACGAGGATCCCACTCGATCAGAACGCCACCAAGGTCGAACACGACGGTATCGCGGGCCGCCTTTGTCATCGGTTGCTGTAACCTCCGATTTTCTGGGGAAGCATAGACACCCCTGGTTCGCGGTCGCAATCCCGCGGCGGGTTGAGCTAAGCTCGCCGGTGGACGACCAGGGTAAGGCGCGAATCAATGTCCGTCCGCCTCGGCATCAGCCCGATCGGCTGGAGCAACGATGATTTGCCGGAATTGGGCGGCGACATCCCGCTCGACACCTGCCTCGCCGAGGCGAGCGAGGCGGGTTTTGAGGGCATCGAGCTCGGCCACAAATTCCCGCGCGATCCCGCACTATTGCAGTCTCTCCTCGGTGATCACGAGCTTCACTTGGTCTCCGGCTGGTACAGCGGGCGCCTGCTCGAGCGATCGGTTGCCGAGGAACTAGTGGCGATCGAGCCGCATCGCGCCGTACTTGCAGCGATGGGAAGCGCGGTTCTGGTCTATGCCGAAACCAGCGGCGGCATCGCTGGCGACCGAACCCGGCCACTATCGCGCCGACCGAGCCTACCGAATGGGCACTGGCGCGATTTCGGCATCCACCTCACCGAGCTTGCCG
>CAVSZA010000019.1:0-40819 GCA_963732095.1 uncultured Alphaproteobacteria bacterium | reverse complement strand
AGCGCCAATCCGCCTCGCACGGCGAAAAACACAAAGGCGCCGACAAGCCCGAGATGCAAGCCGGCGATCGCCAACAGGTGGGACAGACCGGTATCACGAAAGGCTTGCTTAACCTCTTCTGTGATCGCACCGCGTTTACCGGTAATCAGCGCGGAAGCCACACCCCCGGTCGAGCCGGGAAGGACCGCCGTGATCCGCCGCGTCATTTCGGTGCGAAGCTGCCGCAGACCCTCGCGCCAGCCGCCTTCGCTATCCGGCCCGGCAACGCGATGCGCGCCGCCAAAGGTGTAGCCGACCCCACCGATGCCGGCGAAATAAAGCTCGCGCTGGAAGTCGCGCCCGCCCGGCAAAATCTGCGCGGGCACCGGATAGAGCATTGCCTTGAGGCTGACGCGGTCGCCGGGGTTGAGCTCGTCGCTGCTTGGCGGAATACGCACGCGCAAACGGCGCGGCTGATCGCGGGTATCGATGCCAGACAACGGATCGGCGTCGATTACGATGCGCCAGCCCTTCTCAATCAGGTCGATGTCGACAACCCGCCCACTGACTGCGGTCGGCCCGACGTGCCGCTGCAGCATCGGCGCCTCGCGCTCCCAGGCGGTCTCCCGCATCAACGCAAAGCCCGCGGCAAAGACAGTGAATGCCAGCGCCGCTTCGCGCCACCCACGATGCCGACGGACCGCTATCACCGAGCCCGCGCCGGCGATTGTCGCAGCGATGCCTGGCCATAACGGGGGCTCGACCTTCAGGAGAAAGTAGAGACCGATCCCGGCGCCTAAAAACACGGGCAGCCATAAGAGGCGCCGGTCGCCTTCGGCCGCCAGGCGATCGGCGAGTGCTCCGAAAAGCCGGGCTCGCCATTCCGCCATCGGCCCGAGCAACCCGCTCGCGATCGTCGCATCCGCCATCATTGCCCCGCGCTCGCGCATTACGAGCTTAGCGGGACAGTCGGTTAATTTATAGTCGCATTTCCGCTAATTTTAGCGGTATGGCGCGAACGCGGCAGCGTTCAGTGAAGTCCGGCCTTTAATAACAAAAGAGCCCCGCCTCGGCGGGGCTCTCGGCCAGCGAATAGAGCCGTTAGCGCTTGGCGTCGCGGTGCTGGCTCGGCCCTTTGTGGCCGGCTTCGACCGCGATTTCCGTGTTTCTTTCTTTGCTTTGGTCCGGCTCGTCGCGCCCGACGGGGCCTACATCTCTGACGCCGTGCTGGCGCTCCTCGCCTTTGCTGCCACTGGTCGGGTGGCCCTTGCCGGCAAGATCACTCTGCGGCTTCTCTTCCATGCCGCGTTTCGAGGTCTGGGATTGTTCTCGATCCGCCATGATAAGAACTCCGCTAGTTCAGTTTTCGCCGATCATCCCTAGCTCTGGACGACGGCTCAATAAGACAACCCTCCTGGTAGCAATGCGGTTCCCAAAATCTCCGTGCAGCGGGGCCCGGGAGGGTCAGCCCGCTCGCAGCCCATTCCAGTCGACGCCGCTCTCGAACGCGGCGGCGGCGCGGTAGATCGTCGCCTCGTCGAAGGCTTTCGCCACCAGCATCATGCCGACCGGCAGGCCATCGATCATGCCGCAAGGCAGGCTCATTGCCGGATGATGCGTACAGTCGAATTGCGCCGTGTTGGCCAACATCTCGAAGCCGCGCTGCAGGATGTCCGCGACCGGCGCATTGGCCTCGGGCAATGGAGTTGCGACCATCGGCAGGGTCGGCATCAGCAGCAGATCATAGCGCGACAGCATCTCGTCATAGGCGCGGCGCAGACGGCGCACGAGGTTCTGGGCCTTTGCATAATAGTGGCCGCGGTAGCGAGTCACCATGAAGTGGCCGAGCAGCATTGTGTTCTTGAGGGTATCGGACAGCTCGTCCGCCCGGGTGCGCCAGGCGCTGTGGAAATCCAGCATCGAGGTGACGTAGAGACCCTGCCAGTTGAAGCCGAAACCATTGCCCAGCATCATCTGCATCGTCGCGCCTTCGGCGGCGATCGCCAGCCAAATCGCCGAGCCCTCTCGGTGCATCGGGATCGAGACGGTATCGACGGTGGCGCCCAGTCCGCCGAACCGCCCGGCCGCCTCGCGAACGAGGGCATCGACCTGCGGCATGGATTGCGAGTGGCCGAAGCCTTCTTCGACCACAGCGATCCTCAGCCCGCCGGCGCCTCTGCCCAATGCCTCGCGATAGGGCTTTGCCATAGAGCCGTATTGGCGCGGGTCGAGCCCGTCGGGTCCGGCCAACACCTCCAGCAGCAGCGCGTTGTCCTCGACCGTCGCGGTCATCGGGCCGGTGTGGTCCAATGTCAGCTCGATCGGCATGATGCCGGTGTAGGGAACGAGGCCATGGGTAGGCTTCAGACCGTAGATTCCGCAGAACGCCGCGGGGATGCGGATCGAGCCGCCCTGATCGCCGCCCAATGCCATCGGCACCTCGCCCGCCGCTACGACGGCCGCACTGCCCGAAGACGAGCCGCCGGCCGAATAACCCATGCGGTGGGGATTGTGCACCGGGCCGGTGGCGCTGGTGTGGCTGCCGCCCGAGAAGCAGAAATATTCGCACACGGTCTTGCCGAGGATCGTACCGCCGGCGTCGAGGATGCGCGTCGCGACGGTCGCGTCGACATCCGGCACATAGCCTTCCATCGTCGAAGCGCCGTTCATCATCGGCACGCCGGCGAGACAGATGTTGTCCTTGAGGGCCACGGTTTTGCCGCGGAGCTTGCCGGCGGCGGCGCCCGCGACCTCGCTCTTGACGTACCAGGCGCCGTGCCGGTTTTCCTCGGGCGCGGGGCGCCGGCCAGGCAGGCGCGGGTAATTGACCGGCGGCAACTCGTCCGGCATCCGGTCGAGCCGGCTGTACGCCTCGAACGCCCCGAGCAGGCTTTGATGATGCGCGGCGAGCTCGGCCTCGGGCAAGGTGAGGCCGAGCTCAGACGCGACTTCGCCCAGCTGCTCCAGGCTCGGGACTTTGATCGTATGGAGCGACATCGCGGCTAACTTGCCGGCGCCTGCTGGTAACGGCGTCCAGCCAGATATCGCACACCCTGCGGTCCGCAGCGCTCGGTGTGCCGGCGACCCGCGGTCATCGCAAACTCATCGCCGGCGCGGTAGGCGCGCTCCTCACCGTCGCACACGATCGTCATTTCGCCTTCGAGAACGAGCAGGCGCGCATCGAATTCGTGAGCGTGCTCCGAATTGAACGAGCCCGCTTCCATCCGGCGATCGACGACTTCCCGATAGCCTTGCGCTTCCAGTTCGTGCTCGAATTCCACCCGGTTCATCTGCATCCTCCTCGGACACGTCGTCCACAACGCCGCAATCGTATCATGCGTCGCAGTCGGCCGCGCGATAAACTCGGCGTGACCCGGCAAGACTGGGAAGCAGCGGGAGGCAACTGGTGGCTGGTGTGCTCGACGGCATTCGCGTCCTCGATTTCGGGCGCTACATCGCGGGACCGTTCTGCGCGGCGCTGCTCGGCGATCTCGGCGCCGAAGTGATCCGCATCGAGCGGATCGGCGGCGGCGAGGATCGCGGCATGATCCCGGTCGGCGCCGGGCCTGCCACCGAGCCGTTCACCGGCGGCGGCGCGATGTTTCTCGCGATGAACCGCAACAAGCTCGGGATGACGTTGGACCCGGCGGCGCCGAAGGGCCGCGAGATCGTCCGGAAGCTGGTCGGCACCGCCGATGTGGTCGTCGCCAACCTGCCGCCCCGCGTCCTGCGGTCATTGGCGCTCGATCTCGACAGCCTGCGCCAGACCAAGCCCGACATCATCCTGACGACGGTGACCGGTTTCGGCTCCGGCGGACCGCTCAGCCACAAGCATGGTTTCGACGGCATCGGCCAGTCGATGAGCGGCGCCGTCTATCTGTCCGGCACGCCGGAGCAGCCGATCGCGCTCAAGGTGCCGTGGGTCGATTTCGGCACCGCCTGTCTGTCGGCGTTCGGCACCCTGGCGGCATTGATCGAGCGCGGCAAGACCGGGCGCGGGCAGAGGGTCGAGGGCGCCCTGCTGCGCACGGCGATCGCCTTCACCAACGCCACCTTGATCGAGCAGGCGCTGACCGGCGCGAACCGCACCGCGACCCTCAATCGCGGTTTCAACTCGGCGCCGGCCGATATCTTCCCGACCAGTGACGGCTGGATCGTCGCGACGGTCATCGGCGCGCCGATGTTTCGCCGCTGGGCCAGGATGATCGGCGAGGAGCATTGGCTGAGCGACCGCAGGTTCGGGGACGACCAATCGCGGGCCGATCACGGCGAAATCATCTCGGCCCGCATGTCCGAATGGTGCGCGTCGCGCAGTTGCGCCGAGGCGCTGGCCGCGCTCGAAGAGGCCAGCATTGTAGCCGGCCAAGTCTATTCGCCCCAGCAGGCGCTCGACGACGCGCATATCCGCGCCGCCGGCCTCCTCGAGGAAGTTACCTTTCCCGGGCTCGACAAGACCCTGCCATTGGCGCCGACCCCGATTGAGCTGTCGGAAACGCCCGGCGCCTTCCGCCGCCGCGCCCCGCTGGTCGGCGAGCACACCGACGAGATCCTCACGAGCCTCGGCTACACCGCCGCTGAGATCGCCGCATTGCGCGAAGAGCGAGTGGTTTAGCGGACGACCAAGAACAACCCAGAACTCTATAAATTACCGCCCACTGTCGTCATTCCCGCGAAAGCGGGAACCCAGGGCCAGCGGGGTGTCGTCGGCACCCCCTGGACCCCGCTTTCGCGGGTGCGACGGTGTGAAATACGGACTTCATTTCTAGCCAAGCTCCTAAAGAACGAGTTGCGTCTGCGTGACGAGAGCGACGAGGCGGCCTTCGCTGGTCGAAATGCGCGTTTGCCAGATCATGGTCCGCCGACCGCGGTGGATCGGCGTCGTCTCTCCGATCACCCGCGTGCCGACCGGCGCCGGCGCGACAAAATTGGTCTTGCTCTCGACCGTCGTCGTGCCCGCCCCTTGCGGCAAATTGACGAGCGTGCCCATCGCGCCGAGCGTGTCGGCGAACGCCATGATCGCGCCGCCATGAGCTACGGCCGGAGTGGTGCAGAGATCCTCACGGACGGTCATCTCGGCGACGAGTTTGTCTGACAGGGCGCTGACGAACTCGATGCCCAGAAGCTCGGCAAAAGGCAATTTGGTTTCATTCACCCGGTCGAGCAGATCCAATTGCGGGTTCCTCCCTGGGGTGCGGCTTTTCCGCACGCACAAAAGCATTGCGCGCGGTTTTCTGGCAAGATCGATGACAGGAAAGCAGTCACGGTTATGCCACGATTGTCAGCTTAAGGTCCGCTTCGTTGGCCGGCCTGATTTCCTGGAGGACATTGGTGCATGCGTAAGTTGGCGATCGTCGCGCTGGTGTCCGCGTTGTTGACTGCGGGCGGCGTTTTTGCTCAGCAAAAGGCGGGCAAGGACGGCGTTTACGAAGAACTCAACTTCTTCGACGAGGCGTTCGAGCGGATCCGTCAGGATTCGGTCGATTCGGTTAGCGACACAAAACTGATCGATGCGGCGATCTCCGGAATGTTGACCGGGCTTGATCCTCGCTCGTCCTTTCTCGACGAGGCGGCGTACAAGGCAAGGCAAAACCCGGCGAACGACAACCTGGCCGGCGTTGGAATGGTCGTGACGATCGATAACGGACAGCTGAAGGTGATCTCGCCGCAAGACGGGTCGCCGGCGGCGCAAGCCGGCGTCAATCCCGGAGACGTAATCTTTTCGATCGACAAGGAGCCGACTTACGATCTGACCCTCGGCGAGGCGGAGCAAAAGCTGCGGGGCCCGGCGGACAGCGAGGTCGCGCTGACATTGCGCCGCGGCAATGGCGCGCCGATCGACCTGAAAATGAAGCGCGAGCCGTTTAAACTGCAGACCGTGACGGGGCGCGTGGAGGGCAGCAATATCGGATATCTGCGGGTCGCTGGGTTCGACGGGGCGACCCCGACGGCGCTCGCCGGCACAGTGCAGGATTTGCGGCAACGCAGCGGAAACAAGCTGATCGGGTTTATTCTCGATCTGCGCAACAATCCCGGCGGCAACTTCGATGCAGCCGTCGCCACCGCCGATGCGCTAATCGACAAGGGCGATATCGTCGCCGTCAAAGGCCGCAAGCCGGCTGCCACAAAGCGCATCAGCGCCACTCCCGGCGACATCGCGAAGGGTCTTCCGATCGTCGTGCTGATCAATGGCGGGACGGCGCGCGAGGCCGAACTCGTGGTCGGCGCCTTGCAGGACAATAAGCGGGCAGTGACGCTCGGCACGAAGAGCTTCGGCGAGAGCTCGATCGAAAGCTTCCTCCCGCTCGGCAATGGCGGGGCGATCCGTTTGACGACGGCGCGTTTCACGACCCCGAACGGCCGTGAGATTCAAGGCAAGGGGCTCGAACCCGACCTCGGAGTGAGCTCGCTCAAACTCGCAAAGCTGGGGCAAGGCGAAGGCCGGCACGAGGCGGATCTGCCGGGCGCGCTCAAAAATCCCGATCAGCCTGCCACGCCGCCAGGAAAGCCGCCGGCCGACGCTCCCCCTGGCGCGACCGCCACACCGGCACCGGTCGAAGCGCCCTCGGTCGCACCCGGCGATATGGGCTCCTCGAGCGATGAGCAACTGACCCAGGCAATCGACGTCCTGCGCGGGCTTTCTCTGGTCGGAAAGCGCGCCGCCGGCTGAGCTCGTGGCGGTGCGCCGCCGCCCCGACTTCCGTTAACTTTAATTTGCAAACCCGCCATATTGATGCCGCATCCGCCGCGGCATCATGCCACCACCTTTCAAAAAAATTGGCGCTTCCAAGCGTATGTCGCCGGCTGTGGCGACGATTGGCACCGTGCATTCAGGAGGCCAGGATGAGCGAGGCGAAATCGAACGCAACCCCTGTTGGCTCGGCCTTTGTTAAAGAGGCCGAGTTGTGGATGGGCGCACAAGGCGATGTCCTCACCGGTGTGGAAACAATGATCACCGGGTGGGCGCAGCGGCAGCGCCAAGTTTTCGAGGCATCCTCCCGATCCATGCAGAGGATCTGTGAGGCCCGCAACCCGTTCGATCTGCTGCAGGCGCAGCACGAATGGCTGTCGGATTGCCTCAATTGGACCGCCTCGGAAATCCGCGCGGTCGGCAACGAAATCCCCGCGATAACCCAGAAGGCGGCGGAACGGTTTGGCGATCGCGCCAAGGGCCCGCAACGCAACACGCCAGCGCAAGTCGGGCCAAGCATTTCCGTGGAGCGAGCCGCCGCGGAATAGCTCGAATCGACGGGGTCTCAACCTCGTATCCCGAGAGCGGTTCTGGGCGCGCGATCTCAAGTGAGTCCTGGTGGTCACTCCAGCCGCGCCCCGTAGCGGTGCACGTGATAGGGGGTGCGGGCCAGACCCGGGCAATAGCTGCCGACGACCGGTTCGAGAGCCTCGTAGAGGCGGCAGTTGTCGGCATTGGCGGCGGCGAGGCGCTCGCGCGCGGCCTGCACCCGGTCGCGTAGCCGGTCGAGATCGACGGTGACGATGCGGCGATTGTCGACGATGAGGCGACCGCCGATCATGACGCTGGCGACCGCGGTGCCGTCCTCGGTGTGGACCAGCTGGTTGACCGGGTCGTTCAACGGCAGCCAGTTCGGGTGGTCGAGGTCGAGCATGACGATATCGGCCTTGTAGCCCGGCGCGAGCCGGCCGATCCGGTCGCCGAACCCCAAGACGCGGGCGCTGCCCTCGGTTGCCGCCAGCGCCGCCTCACGCGTCGTCAGCCAGCGCCGCCAATCCGGCCCTTGCACCTTGGAGACGAAGGAGGCCAGCCGCATCGCCTCGTACATGTTCTGATTGTCGGCACAACTAGCGCCATCGGTGCCGATCCCGAGATTGACCCGCCGTTCGAGCATCGCCCTGGTATCGGCGAGCCCGCTGCCGAGCCGCATGTTGCTGCCCGGATTGTGCGCAACCGAGGCGCCGTGGTCGCCGAGGCGTGCCATGTCGTCCTCGTCGAGCCACACACCGTGGGCGACCGTGAAATGCGGCCCGAGGACGCCGAGGCTGTCGAGATGGGCGGTCTGCGTCCGCCCGTAGAGGCGGATCCCGGTTATCGCCTGCACTTTGGATTCGGCGACGTGGCTGTGAACCCCGAGACCGAACTCGCGCGCCAGATCGGCGCAGCCTAGAATGAAGGCGTCGGAACAGTGATGCGGTATCGTCGGCGCAACCGCGGGGCGCACCTGGGCGCGGTCGAAGGACCAGCCACGCAATGCCTCGCGGATCGCCGACAGGGTCGCCTCGGCCGGCGGGAGCCGCAATTCGGCAACGCGGTCCTGGAGCGGCCGCGGCAGCGCTTCCATCAGACCGGGGATCGCCTCGTAAAAGCTGCGATCGGCGACCATCGGGGCGATGACCGCGCGCATACCGACATCTGCGTAAGCTTTGCCCGCCAGCGCCAGCCCCTCTGCGGTCGGCAATGGCCACTCGAAGGCGAGGTCATAGCAGGCGGTGCAGCCCTTCATGACCATCTCGACCGCGCCGAGCTGGGTCGACAGATATTTGTCCTCGGCGGTGCGGTTTCCAGTGATCCACGGCGCCGCGCTCAGCAGCAATTCGAGAGGCCAGCGGTCGCCCATCCCCTTCGCGAGGTTGCCATGACCGTGGGTGTGGGCGTTGACGAGACCCGGATGCAGCAGCCGGCGCGCCGCTGCGATCTCGATCGCATCGGCCGGGGCCGGGCAGCCGGGCGGACCGATCTCGCGGATCGTGTCGTCCTCGACCAGGATATCGGCGGGTTCCGCAGTTCCGGCGGCGATGTCGAGCACGCGCCCGCCGCGCAGCATCGTATAAGCCATGATATCGTCTCCCATGAAGCGCCGGTATGATAGACCGGAGCACGGAAGGAGCCGAGCGATGCCTAGTGTAATCGTGCAGCGGCGCGAGGCCGTTCTGGAGATCGTCCTGAATCGCCCGGCGGTGCTCAACGCCGCCAACCGTGAATTGATCGGCGAACTCGCCGCGGCGGCGGCCGAAGCCGCCGAGGATGCCGCCTCTCGCGTCGTGCTGTTGCGCGGCGCCGGTTCGCATTTCTGCGCCGGCGGCGACATCAACATGTTCGGCGAACTGATTTCACTCCAGTCCGCGGCCCGCGAACAGGCCCTTCATGCGATCGTCGATACGTTGCACCCGCTCTTGATCGCATTGCGGCAGATGCCAAAGCCGATCGTCGTTGCGGCGCACGGTGCGGCGGCGGGCTTCGGCCTCAGCCTCGTCCTCGCCGCCGATCTGGCGGTTGCTGCCGAGGATTGTGTTTTCGCGTCCGGCTATATCCATCTCGGAACCAGCCCCGACGGCGGCATGACGATGACATTGCCCCGCATCGTCGGGCTAAAGCGGGCGGCGGAGTTGATGTTGCTCGGCGACCGCTTTGATGCGCGGCGCGCCCTCGAACTCGGCCTCGTCAATCGGTTGGTTCCACCGGCGGCGCTCGAGGCCGAGGCGATGGCGCTTGCGACACGGCTGGCCAGCGGTCCGGCCCATGCTTACGGGCGCACCAAAGCGCTGATCGAGGCCTCGGTGGGCCAAATGTTGAATGCGCAGCTGCAGCGCGAGACCGAAAGCTTTGCCGCGTGCGCCGCGTCCGAGGAATTTGTCGAGGGTGTCCGCGCGTTTCTCGAAAAGCGCCGGCCAGATTTCTCGGGAGCGAGGCAGCCGTGAGCAGACCGCGTCGAGTGCAATGGATCGGGCTGCTCGCCGTGGCGAGCGCCGGCCTGTTGTCGGGATGTTATTATTATCCTTACGGCTACACTCCGTGGGGTTACCCGCCCTATCCTTACACGTCGGGCTACCCTTACGGGGCGGCTAATTTCTATCCGCCGGCGCCCGGCGCCGCGCCGCAATACCCGCAACAACCCGCGGCGGGGGCGGCACCGCAATACCCGCAACAACCCGCGGCGGGGGCGCCGCCGCAATATCCGCAACAGCCTGCAGCGGGGACGCCGCAGCCGCTATACGAACCGGTTCAACGAGCGCCACTCCCGCCCGCGCCCGTGCCGCAATAGGCGCACGAGCCGCGGAGGGGCAGCATGTCTGCAAGCTAAAGGACACGCATAAACGCCACCAGATCCTGCTTTTCCTGCGGTGCCAGCTTGGTGCCGAGGATCAGGTTGAAGAACTCGACCGTGTCCTCCAAGGTCAAAAGACGCTCGTCGTGCAGATAGGGAGGGTTGTCCTTCACGCCGCGCAAGGCAAAGGTTTTGATTGGCCCGTCCCCGACGGCCATCATGTTGTTGATCATCACCGGCTTGAAGAATTGTTCAGTCCGCAGGTTGTGCATCAAATTGTCGGTGTAGAAGGGCGGCTGGTGGCACGTCGCACATTGACCTTTACCGAAGAAGATGTCCTGGCCCCGCATCTCGGCCTGCGTGGCTTTGGCCGGATCGAGCTTCCCGAAGACATCGAGCTTGGGCGCCGGCGGAAAGTCCAGCATTTCCTGAAAATCGGCCATGAAGTCGACCTGACTGCCACGTTCGAGCGGGTTCACCCCCTTCTTCGTGGCCTCCACGATATCGCCGTCGAAATAGGCGGTGCGCTGCTCGAACTCGGTGAAATCCTCGACCGTCTTCAAGGCACGTTGCGAGCCGAAGAGCCGCTGAATGTTTAGGCCACGAAGCGATATCGTCTTGATGCGGTGGCGGAACCATTGCGGGCGCGCATCGGGAGCCTCGTGCGTCGCGCCGTTTTGGTGGCCGTTCGAATGGCAGTCGAAGCAGGCCGCCCCCTGACTGGGAATCTCGGCGCGCCGATCCTCGGTCGCATTGAACTGTTGCTGCGGGAAAGGCGTCAGCAGCAGACGCAGCCCCTCCAGTTGTCGGGGCGTGAGAATTCCGTTGAACAGCTGGTAGTAATTGGTCAGCGAGACCAGCTTGCCCTGTGAGACATCTCCTAGATCGGTGCGCGGGGTCAGGTAGATCGCTGGCGGAAACTCGGCCAGAAAGTGGTCCGGCAGATCGAAATCAATGTCGAACCGCCTCAAGTCCCGCCCGTCCTGCTGCTTGATCGCGTCGATCAAGAAGTGCGGAAAGACAAATCCGCCCTCCTGGTGCTTGGGGTGCGGCAGAGGATAGAACCCCTTCGGATAGAGGTTCTGGTCACGGATCTGGTCCGGGCTCATCGCCGCAAGGCTCTCCCAGGTCACGCCGGCCGGCAATTTGACGCGGACGCCCTCCTGAATTGGTTTTGTCCGGTCCATCGTGATACCCTGGGCGGGGCGGTCGCTCAGGTCGTAACGCTCGGCGAGCAGAGCGTTATGTGCCTGTTCGACGGCGGGCTTTTCGGCCGATAAGCGCGCCATCAGCGACGCGAATGTCTCGGTAATCGCCACGGGCATGTAGCTGGTCAGCCCGCGCGGCCCTTGATCGAGACCTTCGGTCCCCATCAAGTACGGATTCGGGGCCGGGGTCTGATTGGCCTGCTGAGCGTAGGCGTAACCGAGCGCGAGTATCAGGGTGGCGCAGGACAGACTGACCAAGCGCATCGACAACCCAACGATGCTGATCGCTGCTCCTCCGACGCTCAACGACAGCCGAGTGGTTGCGTGCATTCCCCCCTCCTTTTTGCGTTCAAAATAGCTCCTGGGCGAACGCTTCGGGCGTTCGCTTGTTGCAACGCTCCGAAAAATTGTCTTGCCGTTTGCGCGCTCTGCCCCGGGACTTTAACCGCGGATTAATCTGGGTGCCGCAGGGTGCGTGCCGGAGGTGCTCAAGAGGATGCTCGAATGGCATAAGCTCGCAATCATCGGCGGTGCCCTGGTGCTGATGGCGGTGGCGGTGATTCGGCCTTCATCCGGAATGCGCATGATCGTCTTCGGGTTGCTGCTCGCCGCCGCGGCGGTGTTCGGGATGAGTCTGGGTGTGCGAAGCCTGCTCAGCGCGCTGACCGGATGAGCTGATCTGCTTCGTGTCCGATCTCTGGCTGCAGGCCCGCCAAGTGCCCGACCAGTGCCGGCATCGGGGCAAAACCGGTTGCGGGGGGCACGATTTGGGGTTAACCCGTAGCGTTTCAAATCGCTGCGGGCGGGTAGCGGATTTCGGATGGCGGGCAATCTCGTGCAGGGCGCAGTCTTCACCGTCATGGTGGTGCGCGCCGGAATGTTGCGCGATCCCGGTTTCGAAGCCGAACTCGCCGAGCAGGTGCAGCGCAGCCCACGTTTCTTCCACAACGCGCCGGTCGTGCTCGATCTGAAAGGGGTTGAGGAGTTCGCTCGCGAAGCCGAGTTCGCCGAGGCCAAGGAGATCCTGCGCCGTCACACCTTGACCCTGATCGGCATTCAGAATGCCGCGCCGGTTCAAGCAGATGCCGCAGCCGCCGCCGGTCTCGCAGGCTTCGCGCCCAACGCCACACAGCCCAGCCGGCCGCGCCCTGCGGAGACCGCGCCGGGGGCAGGTCAAGCGCCGCAAGGCCACGTCCCTTCGGCGGCCAAATCGCGGCTGATAACCCAGCCGGTCCGCTCAGGCACCCAGATCTATGCGCGCGGCGCCGATCTCGTCGTCACTGCGCCGGTCAGCGCCGGGGCCGAAATCATGGCCGACGGCAACATCCATGTTTACGCGGCGCTGCGTGGCCGGGCCCTCGCCGGCGCTGGCGGCGACGCCGAGGCGCGAATCTTTTGCAGCCGGCTCGAGGCCGAGCTGGTCAGTATCGCCGGACATTATCTCGTCAGCGATCAAATTCCGCCGGAGCACCGGGGTTTACCGGTGCAGATCGCGCTCGTCGATGATCGGTTGACCATCGAGCGAAATTGACGCTCATCATTGTGGCGGCGGATTCACGAGCGGCGGGGGCCGCTGCGAATCGCTGCATGGGGTTTGCTGGGGAAGAAGGGGGAGGTCTGTTTGGCAAAAGTAATCGTGCTCACTTCGGGCAAGGGGGGCGTCGGCAAGACCACCTCCGCAGCCGCGATCGCCGCCGGGCTGGCCCTGCGAGGCAAGCGCACCGTCGTCATCGACTTCGATGTCGGGTTGCGCAACCTCGATCTGATCATGGGCTGCGAGCGCCGCGTCGTGTTCGATTTCATCAATGTCATCAACGGCGATGCCAAGCTCAACCAAGCGCTAATCAAGGATAAGCGCAACGACAACCTCTACGTCTTCCCGACGTCGCAGACGCGGGATAAGGAAGCGCTTAAGCGGGACGGGGTCGAACGGGTGCTCGAAGAGCTAAAGGACAACTTCGATTATATCGTTTGCGACAGCCCGGCCGGGATCGAGCACGGCGCGATCACCGCGCTCTATTTCGCCGACAGCGCGATCATCGTCACCAACCCCGAGGTTTCTTCGGTGCGCGACAGCGATCGGATCATCGGCATCCTGGCGTCCAAATCGCGCCGTGCCGAACACAATCTGGAGCCGGTCGAGGTGCATCTGCTGCTGACCCGCTACTCGATGGAGCGCGTTAAAAAGGGCGAAATGCTGTCGGTCGAGGACGTCAAGGAAATTCTTTCGATCCCCTTGCTCGGCGTGATCCCCGAGTCGGAATCGGTGCTGAAGGCCTCCAACACCGGGACCCCGGTTGCCTTCGACGAGGAAAGCCCGGCGGGGCGCGCCTATCTCGATTCCGTCGCGCGCTTCGTCGGCGAGCAACGCGAAATGCGGTTCCTCCAGCCCGAGCGCCGGAGCATTTTCCGTAGCTTGTTCGGGAGAGCTTGATGCGTCTGTTGGATTTGCTCTTCCCGGAGCGCCGCAACAGCGCCGTGATCGCCAAGGACCGGTTGAAAATCGTGCTAGCCCATGAGCGGGCCAGCCGCGATGCCCCCGAATTTCTGCCGGCGCTGCAAAAGGATCTGCTCGAGGTCGTCGGCCGCTATGTCGAGATCCGCGACGACACGCTCCGCGTCAATGTCGGGAAATCGTCCGACACCTCGCTGCTGGAAATCAACGTCGAGATCGACCGCTCCATGTTCAAGCCGGTCAATAACGGCGCTGCTCCGAGGCCCCGGCCGCGTCCCACCGTCCGGCTCGAGCCGGAGAGCCAGGCGCCCTGGGTCAAGCCCGGATGACCGCCCTGGCGGCCGCGGGTGTGCCGCCCGACATTGTGGAACGAGCGGACGTGGCGAAAAGGTAGACGCAGCAGACTTAAAATCTGCTCCGGGAAACCGGGTGCGGGTTCGAGTCCCGCCGTCCGCACCATACGAAGCAGGGGCCCAGTGCGCCCGCCAATTTGCTCGTTCAATTCAGCGCGATGATCATTGACGGGGGCGCGAGGGGGAACGCTTCTTTCACAGCCGATGAACAAGACCTTGATGATCCGTTGGTCGTTTCTGGTTCTAATCAGCGCTCCGCTCACGCTGGCGCTTGCGGGTCGGGTCCATGCGCGGCCATTTATGGCCGGGCAGACCCCGCTTGGGATCGGCAATTGCAACCGGACCGGCCCCTATCCTTCCCAACTGAGTGTCTGTTTGAATGCCTCCGATGTGAACAATGCCCGCGAAACGTCCATCAGTTATCCGCCTTCAACCAATGATTATTTCCACGGCGTGCCGACCAATGCGGCGCTGAAAGCGCTATCGGCGGTAACCGGAGCGACCGTTCGACGCTTGGGGTTCTATGGCGCAGGGGATGGCGGCGCTGCGGACTACACACTGTCGTCCTCGCCGTGCAGCCTGAATTCCGGCGTTGGAGACAACGGCGTGCAAGTTCAAGCGCAGGGCGGCGGCTGCTGGAATATCAGCGCAGCATCGGAGTCGTTGAGCCCTCTTGTCTGGGGCGCCGTGGGAGACGGGACAACCGACGATACCGCAGCGGTCCAAGCGGCAATCGACGGCGCATCGTGTAGTTTGGGGGTGCCGCTGATCTTTGATGCTCGGCATTTATACAACATCACGTCTTCTCTGACTATGAATTGCCCCGGCAGTCTGATCGGCCCCTATCGCTATGGCATCTGGGCCGTGAATCAGCCGACCGGCTCGGGTCCCGAGACTTGCACCTGGGGCCTCGTCACGAAAAACACCGGCATCACGATGATCAATGCCGCGGCCGTCACTGGGACGATCCGCGGCCTGTGCATCGACATGACCGGCAACCAGAACACCAACCCGAGCTCAGGAGCGGCGATCCAGATCAAACCACCGACGATCGCGACCTATTCGAGCGGCTGGCACGTCGAGCAGAGCACGATCCTCAATCCCTATGACGGCATCACGATCCCCGGAAACGGCGGCGGAGCACAATGTTGTGGGATCGGCACCTCGGCCGATGGCGACGCGATCTTGCGCAACACGATCGTAAGTCCGGCCCACGCCGCGATAGCGATCGGCAAGAACAGCGCCGCCGCAGCGGGCGGCCCGGGAACCGTCGGGATCACCGTCACCGACAATGACATCGTGTGCAAGACCGCGATCAGCAGGGCCAATGCCTACGGCGTCGTGATCTACGAGGGGGCGATCTGGTACGACGGCACGGAAAACGGGCCCGAGGGCTGTCATATTGGCACCGCCGTAATCCCCGGAAGGGTGGGCGGGCATTCGCAAAGTGTCGAACTTAACGGAGACGGCGTTTTTGGGGATCAGTCTGGTGCATACAATCTTCTGATCCAACCAACCACCGGTGGGCAAGTCAATGTTGTCACGATCGGCGGAAAGGGACCTTGGGCCAATTCTACGACCAACGTGCCGAACATTTTGATCGACGGCACTCATGCGGCGACAATGCAGCAAATCATCATTAATGGGTTGTTTGCGGGCGGCGGAAACGGCAACACCGGCCCGGTTGTCGACATCGAGGGTGGCGCCAACGGGCCCTACAATGTTCTCATCAACAATTCGATTATTTGCCAACAAGGAGTTGCCGGTTCGGGAGCCATCGCGCTCAAGCTGAACGCCGGCGCCGGCTCAACCGGCCGATGGGTGGTCAGCGGCAACAGCCTCGGCACCGGCTGCATCGGCGGGGTCGGAACAAACGTCACTGGCGTCTCTCTTACGATAAACCCTGGTAGTATATCCAACGGCTCTATTACGATCGCCAACAATGACATCAGCAATGCGACGACGCCAATCTCATATACCCCGAATTCTGGCGGCCTCGACAAGGTCATAATCAATAACAATCTGGGGGTCGACACCATAGCGGCGAACCTTACCGCGGCGGCAACTGTTAGCCTTTCAAACGCGACGCCGAATTATATTGTCCGTGGTTCGACGACTATAAACACCATCAACGGAGCGTGGCAGGGGCGGAGAGTGCGTTTTGTCGCCGCCGCACCAGGAACTCTAAACCTTGGCACCAGCGGCAATATCTGTGCGGGCGCGATCTCTGGCGGAAATACCGTTGATTTGGCGTGGATGCCTGGCGGCGCTTGTTGGTCGCATGTCCCTTAATGCCCATAGCGCCCCTTTTTTTTGCTCCATTCGAGGCGCTCCCGCACGAAGGCCTCGCATTTGCCGTGCGCCACTTATCGTGCGCCCAATCCCGGCGACAAACCTTGCGAATTAAAAATAAGGGCGGACAACCAGCCTCGTACATGTTTGGTCAACCCGTTTCTGCACAACGCATCGAGGCAGCTTGTTCCGGTTCTGTGTCGGCGACAGCGCGGATCGCCTGCCCGCGATGAGCGTGCTCGCGGCGCTCGACTTGGGTCGCCTTTCCGAGCGTTGACGGTCTAGCGGGGAGCGGCGAGGCGCGGGCCGGCCCGCGGAAGTTGGCCCTGGCGTGTCAGGAACAGGGGGGCCGGGGCCGCCAAGACCCGCTGGGTCAAGAGGAACTGACCAAAGGGGCTAGCGGTTTGTGTGCATAGGCAACATCTTGGATAGGCCTCGAATGACTAAGCATCTACTGGCCGGTGTGGCCGTCATTGTTTTGATGTCCGGCGTCGCGTCTGCGCAGAATTACCCGCCCGCTCCGCCGCCCCCTCCCGGCACGACGGTAATGCCCGTCATTCCGCCAGCTCCGGTCCCTGGTTCCACTGTGACGACGACTGTTGCGCCGAGCCCCGGCGGGGATCACCGCGAAGTAACGATCCACAAAGACGTGGACGAAAACGGTAACGCCGTCACCAAAAAGGACACCTATCGGGAGGGGATTGCAGGAAGGACTGAAACTCATACGAAAACCGAGACTGACCCTGACGGTGGCACTACGACAACTCGCTCGAAGACCACTACAAAGCAAGAATAGCGGCGGCCTCGTCCAGCTCGCAAATCGCGGCCCTGCGCGCATTTCAAGGCGCTGATCGCCGCTGAAAGGCCCGCGTTGGGCGGCGGCAGACCGCAGTAAACCTCGACGGCGTGTTTCTGTCGGTCAAATACGCCGTGCCGGCAATGCGCCGGGCCGGCGGCGGCTCCATCATCATCATGTCGTCGGTAGCGGGCCTCAGGGGATCGGCCGGTTTGGCCGGCTACTGCGCCACGAAGGGAGGCGTGCGCCTGTTCGCAAAGGCGGTCGCAATGGAGTGTGCGGCAGCCGGCGATGGCATTCGGGTCAATACCGTCCACCCGGGGGTAATCGACACGCCGATTTGGACAAAGATAGCGGGTTCGGCTGGCCGCAACGTGCCGATCGATCCGAACGAGGTCGCCCAAGCCGGGGTGCCGTTCGGCAGGGCCGGAACCCCGCAAGACATCGCAAACGGCGTGCTCTTCCTCGCCTCGGACGTGTCCAGCTACATGACCGGCGCCGAGCTGGTGATCGACGGCGGGATGATGGGTGGTACGAGGCCGCGCTATGGGAGCTGACCCTCACGCTGGAGAGGTAGCTGCAGCCGCTTCTTAGTGGATGCGATCTTTTGCGGCACCGTTTATCATTCCTCTGCCCCTTGCGGCGTGCAGCGCCGAACTGCGCCAGAGACGGAGAAAGTCATGCAACTGATGTATTTCACCGAGCAGCCGATGTCGGCCTATCCGGCCGATGAGGGTCTGAAATTCGGCGCCACGGCGCTGATGTTCTCCAACAAATACTTCGACCCGGTGGCGGGGAGCCGGCTCTATAACGAATACCTCGAGCATTACATCTATGCCGAGGAGATGGGCATCGAAGGCTTCATGCTGAACGAGCACCACAACGCGCCGTTCTGCATGCAGGCGAAATGCAACGTCTTTGCCGCGATCCTCGCCGCGGTGACGAAAGAGGCCAAGATCATCCTCCTCGGCAACCCGCTGCCGCTGGCCGACAATCCGGTGCGGCTCGCCGAGGAACTGTCGATGATCGACATGATCTCCAAGGGCCGGTTGGTTTCGGGCTTTGTGCGGGGCGGCGGCCAGGAGCAGCTGGCCGCCGGCGTCAACCCGGCCTTCAACCGAGAGCGTTTTCAGGAAGCGCACGATTTGATCGTCGCCGCGTGGACGCGCGAGGGGCCGTTCCGCTGGGAGGGTACCCATTACCAGCACCGCGTCGTCAACCCGTGGGCCGTTCCTTTGCAGAAGCCGCATCCGCGGGTGTGGATCCCGGGTGTCATCAGCCCCGAGACGGTCGTCTGGGCGGCACAGCGCGGCTATCCCTATGTCGCGCTCAACACGCCGATCGATCGCACCAAGCGGATCTGGGAAATCTACGACAACGTCGCAGCCGAGGCCGGCTTTACCGGCGGGCCGGACTATCACGGGATGTTGAAACAAATCCACGTCGCCGAGACCGAGGAGAAGGCCCTCGCGAATGCCGCCCAATTCAGATGGATGCAGGGCGAATTCACTGGTCTTGCACACCCGGTGTGGAGCACGCCTTCGGGTTACGGGAGTCCCGAAAACCGTCGTGCCTTTGTCGAGTTTGCCTCCGGCCGGTCGAAAAACCCTCGGTACCGCCCGGAGCTGGAAAAGCAGCTCGAAGATTTGATGATCATCGCCGGCACGCCAAAGCAGGTGATCGCCAAATTGCGCATCCTGCTCGAAGAAACTCGGCCCGGCATTCTCGGGGTCTGGGGGAATGACGGTAACGTCACGCACGAGGACGGCAAGACCTGCATTCGCTTGTTGGGGCAGGAGGTGTTCCCGGCGGTGCGCGAGATGGCCAAGGAATTAGACCTCAAGAGCCCGTTCGAGACGAACCAGCCCGTCAGCGTCGACTACATGAGCGGTCACAAGGAACCGGCGCGAGCGGCTGCCGAGTAGGGCAACCACTGCGGCAAGATCGGTGTTCGGGTGGCGATGAGCCGCATCAGGTCGCGGGATCTAGGGACTATACTCCGCCGTTCGCGGGATTAACCCTGGTCAAGACGGGAGGCTGTCATTTCGACGGAAGTCGAGCTCAAGCTCGCTGCTCGGTCAGAGGATCTTCCCGCGCTGAAGCGCGCGCTGATGGCGATGGCGCGGGTCAGCGCACAAGAAAGGCTGATCAGCACCTATTACGATACGCCTGATTCGGCACTCAAGCAGCGTGGGCTGACCCTGCGGGTCCGCGATCAGGGCGGGCATTTCCTGCAGACCGTCAAGGAGGGAGACCTTGCTTCGGGGGATCTCCTGTCGCGCGGCGAGTGGGAAGATCCGGTCGCCGAGAGTCGACCCGACCCCGATGCAACGCAAAGCGGCTCGCGCTTGCCGGAGGGTGCGGCCGACGATCTGCGGCCGTTTTTCGTGACCGAAGTGACCCGCACGATCTTCGCGATCGAGCCGCTGGCTGGAACGGCGATAGAGGCGGCGGTCGACGAAGGTGAGATTCGGGCGGTCGATAAGGACAGAGCCGAATTGATCAGCGAGGCCGAACTCGAACTCAAGAACGGTGACGCCGCTGCTCTCTACGACCTCGCTGCACAGTTGCTGGAGGTAACCCCGCTTCGTATCGAGACGCGCAGCAAATCGGAACGGGGCTACCGCTTGGTGGAGTGCGGCGATGCCGCACCCCCGGCGGTTCACGCAGAGCCGGTCGTCCTCGATCCCGATATGACGGTCGATGCCGCTCTGCAAAAGATCGGCCGAAGCTGCCTCGCGCAATTGTTGCGCAACGAGCCCGCCGTGCTCTCGGCCCAGCCGGAGGGCGTTCACCAGATGCGGGTGGCCGTGCGGCGCCTCCGCTCGGCAATTTCCTCGCTGAAGAAAATCCTTCCGCAAGAGGACGTCCAGTGGGTCACCGAGGAGCTCCGTTCGCTTGGCAATACGCTGGGGCCGGCCCGCAATCTGGATGTATTCGCAGCCGAATTGGTGCCGGCGGCCCGCGACGGGCTGCCGGACGAGCCCGGCTGGGACGATCTCGCCGCCACGCTCGACCGGCTGCGGGCCGCCGCTCACAAACAGATCAGGGACGCGATTCTATCGCGGCGCTATACCGCCAGCATGCTGCGCCTCTTGCGGTGGTTCGAGGCGTCCGGCTGGCGTCGGCATTCGGCATCGGGTGAGCCGGATCCGATGGCCTCTCCGATAAGTGCAATAGCGCCCGATGTGCTGGATCGGCGGAGGCGCAAAGTGAGGCAGCGCGGCAAGGGGTTCGGCAGCCTGATGCCTCTTGAGCGGCACAAGCTGAGAATTGCAGTCAAGAAGCTCCGCTACACGGTCGAGCTTTTCGGCAGCCTTTTCGACAGAGATGGCCTAGAGAGGTTTGTCGGTCGCCTCAAACGCCTCCAGGGCGACCTCGGCTATGCGAATGATGTCCGGGTCGCGCACGAGTTTGTTACCGAGCTCTTTGCCCAGATCGAGCCGCGAAGCCCCGCCGCCCACGCCTGGGTTGCCGTGCTCGAAGCGCACGACCAGATGCTCGCCAACGGCGAACGAAAGCTTCGCGGACATCGGCGGCGACTGAACGATGCGGCGCCCTTCTGGCACGGCTAAGCGGGTTTAAATCTCCCGTTTGGGTCTGAGCTTCAGGAAAGTCTAAGCGGCGGCGACCGTTGCCGGCATCGGGCAGGTGATGCCAGTGCCGCCGAGGCCGCAATATCCGTTGGGGTTCTTCGCCAGGTATTGCTGGTGATACCCTTCGGCAAAGTAGAAGGGCGGAGCATCGCGGATCTCGGTGGTGACCTTGCCCAATCCTGCCGCCGCGAGCCGACCCTCATAGGCCTGCCGCGAGGCTTCCGCGGCGGTCTGCTGCTGCGGCGAGAACGTATAGATTGCCGACCGGTATTGCGTCCCGACGTCGTTGCCCTGGCGCATGCCTTGGGTCGGGTCATGGCTCTCCCAGAACAGCTTGAGCAATGCCTCGTAGCTCGTGAGTTTCGGATCATAGACGACGAGCACGGCTTCGGTATGGCCGGTGCGGCCGCTGCACACCTCCTCGTAGGTCGGGTTCGGGGTCGACCCGCCGGCGTAGCCGACCGCGGTGACCCACACACCCGGCGCCTGCCAGAACACCCGCTCCGCACCCCAGAAGCAACCGAGCCCGAAGACAGCCTTCTCCATGCCGTCGGGATACGGCCCGGCAAGCGGATGGCGGTTGACAAAATGCTGCTCGGGAAGCGGCAGCGGCTGCCCCCGTCCAGGCAAACAGTCTTCAGGCCGAGGGACAGCCAACTTTTCACGCATGAACGGCCACATCTTGCTCGCCCCTTCTGAGAAATTCGCTCAGAATGTAGGGAACCGACCCCTTTCCGCCAACGGTTACCACGCAGCCTCGTCAAAAAACGGTCAAAGCTGATAGATTTACGGTCCGTTAATTCCGAGTGCCCGAACTTCGGCTTTCGCGCTAAGATCATCCTCTCACTTGGGGGGTTCAAACGACATGATGCGCCGTTCCCTGCTGACCGGTCTCTTCGTCCTGTTCGCGACCGCATCGATGGCGGCGCCACCTGTGGTCAATCCTGCCGATGCCGTCGCCTTCATGAACACTCTCTGGGACCGCGCCGTCGAGGTGCTCAACAACAAGACCGATCCCGCGATGAGGGAGGCGCGGTTCCGCGAGTTGTTCCACGCCGATTTCGATTGCCCCGGCATTGCGCGATTCGTACTTGGCCGTTATTGGCGGGCAGCAAGCGCGGAGGAACAGCAGGAATTCGTGAGGTTGTTCGAAGACTACGTTGTTTTTGTGTACACGGCGCGACTGTCGAATTTCGGCGGCGAGGCTTTGAAAGTCCGCGGCAGCCGCAGCGACGGCGATGGGGTCATCGTGTCGACCGACGTGATCAGCCCAGGTGCCGCCTCACCAATGAAAATCGATTGGCGACTGGTGACCGACAACGGGAGCTACAAGATCAGCGACGTGATCGTCGAAGGCATCAGCATGATGACTACTCAGCGCTCCGAGTTCGCGTCGGTCGTGCAGCGCAACGGCGGTCAAGTGCGCGGCCTCATCGCGATGATGCGGGAGAAGACGGCGAGCGCGGCGCGCTAAAATCCCAGCCCGCCGCCACAGCGGCGTATCGGGTCGTGCTGTATCTTGACGAGGAACAGGTTGGAGCGCTGCTGCAGTGGGATGAATTGATCCCCGCAATGGAGAATGCGCTCGCCGAATTCTCGCTCGGGCAGGTCGTGCAGCCGGTGCGCAATATGCTGACCGTGGAAGAAGGAAAGCGGTATCTCGGCATCATGCCAGCGGTGGCGCACGAGGCGATGGGGGCGAAGCTCGTCAGCTTCTACCCGGGCAATGAGGGGACCGGCACCGCGACGCATCACGCGATGATCCTATTGTTTCGTTCCGATACCGGCGAGCCTCTGGCGGTCATGGACGGCCGTCTGATTACCGAGATGCGGACGGCCGCAGTCTCGGCAGCCGTGACGAAATGTCTGGCGGCCCCCGACGCCCACGTGCTGGCGCTGGTCGGCAGCGGGGTACAGGCACATGCCCATTTGCAGGCACTCTCTCGGGTGCGCCATTTCGATGAAATCCGGGTTTGGAGTCGCACTGCTGCCCATGCAGAGCGCTTTGCCGAGCAGCATAATGCCAAGGCGATGCCTATCGCGGACGCGGTCCGCGGCGCGGATGTGATTGTGACCGCTACGAACGCGCTCCGGCCGATTCTGCAAGGGGAGTGGCTCGAGCCGGGCGCGCATGTGAATGCCGTCGGCTCGCCGCGGCCCAATTGGCGGGAGCTCGACGACCGAGCGATGGCCAACATCCTCGTCGTAGATTCGCGCGAAGCAGTCCTCAAGGAATCCGGCGACGTGATCCTTTCCGGGGCGGAGATCTTTGCCGAGGCCGGGGAGATCTTTGCCGGGAGAAAAGCGGCTCCATTATCCGAGACCACGGTGTTCAAATCGGTCGGGCTCGCGATCGAAGACATCGCGACGGCGAAACTGGTTTGCGACAACGCCGCCAAAGTTCTCACTGCCTGAGGTCGCTCCGCGCCGGGGGCGCTCGATCAGGCAGGCGTCGCCATACGAAAAGAAGCGATAGCCGCGGGCGACGGCGTGAGCGTAGGCGGATTTGATGCGTTCCAGCCCGGCGAGCGCGGCGACCAGCATAAATAGCGTCGAACGCGGCAGGTGGAAATTGGTCAGCAGCATATCGATCGCGCGGAAGCGGTAGCCGGGCATGATGAACAACCGGGTGTTGCCGGCAAAGGGCAGCACATCCCCGTTATCGGCTGCGGCGGTTTCGAGGAGGCGCAGGCTCGTCGTTCCGACCGCAATGATGCGCCCCCCGTCGCGCCGCGCCGCGGCGATTTGTTCGGCGGTCTCGACTGAAACAATCCCCCATTCGGCGTGCATCGGGTGATCACGCGGATCGGTGACCTTAACCGGCAGAAAGGTGCCGGGCCCGACATGCAAAGTCAGTGTGGTCCAGCGGATGCCGCGACGAACGAGTACCTCGAGGAGGGAGGGGGTGAAGTGAAGTCCGGCGGTCGGCGCTGCAACGGCCCCCTCGACGCGGGCGAAGATCGTCTGATAATCCCGGCGGTCGCGCGTATCGCCGCCGCGTGGCCGTTTGATGTAGGGCGGCAGCGGCATCAAGCCGTGGCGGGCGAGCGCCTCCCGAAAGGTTGCAGCATCAAGCTCGAACCGTAAGGTCACGTCACCCTCGGGGTGTTTTTCGCCGACCACGGCGAAAAAGTCTTCGGCGAAGACGAGGCGGTCGCCTGCCCGTAAGCGTCGAGCGCCCTTCGCAAAAGCGCGCCATGATCCGCCGCCGAGGTCGCGGTAGAGCGTGACCTCGACCACCGCGTCGCCGCGCCGGCCGGTCAGCCGTGCCGGGATCACCTTGGTATCGTTGAAGACGAGGAGATCACCGGGGCGCAACAATGCCGGAAGATCCGAAATTCGCCGGTCTTCGAACCCTCCCGATGCGGGGATTGCCAACAGCCGCGCCGCATCGCGCGGCTCGCACGGATAGAGCGCAATCCGTTCGCGGGGCAGGTCGAAATCGAAATCCTCGATGTGCATAGCCTCACGGCCGGAGATGGTGCCACGGCACCTCTTTCGTCAATGGAAGCCCGGGGCGGCGCAGTTTTTGCTACAATGTCAGGTCAACTCGAAACGGCGGAGATGGGGATGGCTCACCGGCTGACACGTCGAGAATTTGCGATAACCGCGGGGGCGGCGACACTGGCCGGCTACGGCCTCGGCCGGAATGCCCGCGCGGGGGACGCAAGGACCCTGCGCTTCATCGCCCAGTCGGATTTGCGGGTGCTCGACCCGATCTGGACGACCGCTTACGTTACGCGCAACCACGGATACATGGTTTTCGACACGCTGTTTGCGCTCAACTCCAAATTCAAGCCGCATCCGCAGATGGTCGGCGACTATAGCGTCTCGCCGGACAAGCTGCTCTACAGTTTTACCTTGCGCGACGGCATAAAATTCCATGACGGGCAGCCGGTGCGCGGGGCCGATTGCACCGCGTCACTCAAGCGCTGGATGGCGCGTGATGCTCTCGGTCAGACGCTGGCGACCGTGATCGATGAGATGAAGGGGGGCGACGACAAGCATTTCTCGATCAAGTTGAAGGAGCCGTTTACGCTGTTGATCGAAGCCATCGCCAAGGTGTCGAGCCTCGCCCCGTTCATCATGCCGGAGCGGCTGGCCAAGACTGACCCATTCGAGCAGGTCACCGAGATGGTCGGGTCGGGTCCGTTCAAATTCGTCAGGGATGAATTCGAGCCCGGCCACAAGGTGGCCTACATCAAGAACACCGATTACGTGCCGCGTAGCGAGCCGACGGACTGGGCGTCAGGCGGAAAGGTTGTCAAGGTCGATCGGATCGAATGGTTCGTGGTGCCTGACGATATGACCAAAGTGGCGGCGCTGCAGAGCGGCGAATACGATTGGTGGGAAAATCCGAAGGCCGACCTTTGGCCGATTCTCGCCGCCAACGCCGACATTACCCTGGCACCGTTGGATCCGCTCGGCCAAACGGGGTGTCTGCGCTTCAACTTCCTCTATCCGCCGTTCGACAACGTGAAGATGCGCCAAGCAGTGCTGATGGTGACAAACCAGGCGGATATGATGACCGCTTATGTCGGCGATCAGAAGAACTGGGAGCTCTGCCCGTCCTTCTTCACCTGCGGCGCGCCGATGGCCAACAATTCCGGCTCGGAGGCGTTGAGCGGCAAGCGCGATTTCGAGACCGCGAAGAAGCTCATCGCAGAGGCTGGATACAAGGGCGAGAAGATCATCCTGCTCGACGCGGTAGAGCAGCCGTTGATCCATGCCGAGGCGTTGGTCGCTACCGATATGCTGAAAAAGCTTGGACTAAACGTGGAGTATGTGGCCAGCGACTGGGGCACTGTGGTGACGCGCCGCGCTTCGAAGAAACCCCCGGCCGAAGGCGGCTGGAACATGTTCGAGACCGGCTGGGTCGGTTCCGACACACTCGACCCGACGACCAACGTTATGCTGCGCGCCAATGGCGAGAAGGCCTGGTTCGGCTGGCCCACAGACGACAAGCTCGAGGAGTTGCGAATGGAATGGATAAAGGCGACCGATTCCGAAGCACGCCAGGAAATTGCCGCCAAGCTGCAACAACGCGCCTTCGAGTTCGTCCCATACGTTCCAACCGGGCAAGCCTCTAATAAGACCGCCTTGCGCAAGAATATCAAAGGCTACGTCAGCGCCCCCGCGATCTTCATGTGGAATGTCGAGAAGACCTGAATGGGCTCATGCCCGCCCAAACAGCGTGGCGAGCCAGTGGCCGAGGATGACGGCGCCGAGGCACAGCACGACCGACAGCCCGATGTTGGCCCCGGCATACAGCAGCTGCCCGCTTCTCGCGAGCTCCAGTGTCTGAAGACTGAAGGCCGAGAAGGTCGTAAACCCGCCGCACATGCCGACCATGACGAAGGCCTGAGCCGGGAGCGGGATCATCACGCGTCCGTTCGGGCCGGTGAGCGTCGCGACAAACCCGATCACCAGGGAGCCAAGGATGTTGACCAGGACGGTGCCCCAGGGAAACGCCAGCCCGGTCAGCAATGCGACGTGCACGCCCAACCAAAGCCGCGCCATGCTGCCGAGCGCACCGCCGAGAGCGACCCAGAAGTAAATCAGCATCGGCGAACAAGGCCTTCAGCTATTTGACGACAAGCACCGCGCAGGGGGCGAGGCGGACCAACCGGTCGGTGGTGCTGCCGATAATCCTTTCATAGAGCCGTGAGTGGCCCATAAAGCCGACGACGAGCAGGTCGACGTTCAGTTGCTTGATCAGCCCGATCACTGCATCCGCGACGTGTCCCGGAACAAGGTACGTCTCGATTGTCACACCGGCGGCCGCGGCCTCGACCCTGGCGGATTCGATAACCGGCGCGAACCGATGGTTCGCCTCGTCCTTCTCCTCCGCGACCTCGTCGATGCTCGCCGGAAACCGCGGCAGCTCCTCGACCGTGACCATGTGGATTTTGGCCGAAGTCTGTCGCGCCAGTTCGATCGTGGCTGTTAATGCCTTCCGACCGCCTACGGAGCCGTCATTCGCCGCCAAAATCCTGGTGTACATCTTATTTTCCCTCCGCAGCGGCGGGCACGTTAGCCGGTGTCTCGGCGGCGAGCGGCTTGAAAGCGGGCTGGAACCACCGCTGCGCAATCAATGTCGGCACCACCGCGCTGCCGATCACGGCGGTCAGCAGAATCGTATATTGGCGCTCGTCTATGATGTGATTGGTGAGGCCGTACAGCGCCGAGATCGACCCGAAGGTCAGGCCGGTCGACATCATCAACGTCGTGTACATCCCCTCTTTCCGCTCGAACCGGAACACCCGCGTCAGCGGCAGGATGCCCACGAATTTGGTGATCATTTTGACGGCAAGATAGATCACGATAAGCCCCGCCGCATCGACGATCGGCGGCTCGCACCAGAGATCCCGCCTTCAAAAAGTAGAATGGCGTCAGCACCGTGAAGGCGATGACCCGGGTTCGGTGCATCAACTGCCGATCGGCCAAAAAGACCGGGGCCAGCACCATGCCAATCAGATAGGCGGGGAGCACGGCCTCGCTCTTGGCGGTGTTGGCGAGCCCGCCGAGCAGAAAGAGGATCACCAAAACGAACTTGATTTGCGGCTCGCTGACACGCGGCCCGATCCTGGCGAAGAACCAAGGCGTGACGCGCGGCAGCAGCAGCAGTGCAAACGCGGTGGCCCCAGCAAAACCCAGCAGCCAGAAATTGTAATTGGCGAAGACCAGCCCGAGCGCCAGCACCGTGCCGATGTCGTTGATGAAGCAGGCTGCCAGGATGACCTTGCCGATCTCGGTGTCGTTGAAGCCGGTCTCGACCATCACGGCGTAAACCACTGCGACGGAGGTTGTGGAGAGCGCAATGCCGGCGATCTGGGCTTGCGGCCAGGGCCAGCCCGAGCCGAAATGCGCCCAGGCGAGCACACCGAGATAGGGCGCAAAAAATCCGACCGCTCCGATCGCCATCGTCGAGCCGAAATGCCGGCGAATGACCTTTGCATCGATCTCGGCGCCGGCAAGAAAGGTCAACAGGATAGCGCCAAACCCGGCGAGGTAGTTGATCCACGGCGTTAGTGTCATGTCTACGAGATTGCCGGCGATCGCGCCGATCATGATTTCGAGGAGGGCCACGGAAACCGCTATCCAGGCCTGCATCGATGCGGCAATCAGCGCGAGCCCGATCCACAGCGCCGAGACGAACCAAATGTTGTCCATCCCAAACCTCTTTCTCCGCCGTAAAACGGTGATCTCATTGAGCGGGCAAAACAAAACCCGCCGGACGGCGGGTTGCGCACAAACCCCCGCCACGTATCCACGCGGCAGGAGTCATCAGCCCTTACGGGCGGTTATGGGGAACTCCATCCCCGCGCGTAATTTAGTCCCAGGTCAACGAACGTCAACCACCATCGGCAGCCGGCGGTCGCAAGCAGCGCTCGCAGTCCTTAATCACGGTCTTCCGCGGCGAGCCGACTCAAAACCTCCAGGTCGGCGCCATAGCGCAGCCATTCGCCGAGATGCGCCATGCCGAGACGGTGATAGAAATTGCGCGCCGGGTTCCAGTCGAGCACCTGGAAGTCGATCCGGGCCCAGCCGCGCTCGATCGCGATCGCTGCGAGCCGCGTCATCAGCCGTCGTCCGACCCCACGCCCACGAGCCGCTTCGGCGACATAAAGATCTTCGAGATACATCCCCGGGCGGCCGAGCCAGGTCGAAAATCGCGGATGGAACAGCGCAAAGCCCGCCGGCTTGCCGTCCAGGAAGCCGAGGATCGCCTCAAATTGACTGTCTGGTCCGAACCCATGCCGGCGCAAGTCGTCTTCGGTCGCGACGACGGCAATGGGGGCCCTTTCATATACTGCGAGCTCACGGACCAACCGCAGTAGGAGACCGGCATCTGCGGGCGTGGCGAACCGGATCGCGATATCGCCGCTCATATCCCCTGCCTCATTCCGGGATTTTCCACATTCTAGGCGAGTGCAACTTCCGCAAAGTAATGAGGTGCCGCCGTTGAGTTAGTAATCGGCCTTCCCCGGGATCACCGCGCGCACCCCGCCTCTCGGATTGGCGACATCGCCGGGCCGGCGCGGGATCAGATGCACGTGGCAGTGAAAGATCGTCTGGCCGGCAACCGCCCCGACATTGACGCCGATATTAAACCCGGCGACCGTCGGATCGCGGGTAAGGATACCCATCCGAGTTTCTTCCAGCAAATCGTCGATCGCATGCTTCTCGTCCGCGCCGAGCTCGAAATAATCGGCGACGTGGCGGTAGGGGAGGATCAGCGTGTGCAACGGCGTCACGGGCGATGTGTCGCGAACGGCATAGGCGAGGTTATTGCTGGCGACGATTTGTTCCTTGTTCATCGTGCAAAGCACACATTGCATTGTGTCAGGCGCCTTGCGTCAGATGATGAGTTTCGTTGACCGACCGAACCGTGAACTCGGCTGCGGAAAAGTCGATTTCGTTGATCGCACAGGGATCTTGGCCGAGCCGCCGATAGCGGGATAGCGGCAGATCGAGCGCATGCAGCAGGATGATGCGATTGACGCTGTCGTGCCCGACCACCACGACCGTTTCCTCCGGATGCCGCCCGATTACGTCGCGCAATGCCGCGACTGCGCGAGCGAGCACATCCTGCAGGCTCTCGCCACGCGGGATCGCCGCCCAATGCGGCGCCCGGTACCAGGTGTCGAGCGCCTCGGGCCATTTGCGTCCGACCTCGTCCGGGGTAAGCCCTTGCCACTCGCCGTAGTCAATATCCATCAGACTCTGCGACGGGGGTCGGCGTCAGACCAAACGGTCTTCCGATTGCCTCGGCGGTCGTCTGGCACCGGCTCAGCGGGCTGGTGTAAAGGGTAGCTGGGGTCCAGGTCGCCTGGATGCAGCGCGCCGTCGCCTCCGCCTGCCGGCGACCCTCCGGGGTCAACGCCAGATCGGCGCGGCCGCGAAAGCGTTCCGGGGAAATCCCTTCGACGTGGCCGTGGCGAACCAGGATGATCTTGGTCATGCCGACGTCCTTTCGAGATCGGCGGGTTAGGGTTACCTTGGCACGGTCGATTTGCAGGGAACCGCCGCAATGCCCGCCGATCCGAACCGCGTCATCCTGACAGGCGAGAACCCGTTCATCCGCCTCAGCGTCAACGATGGCGATCCCTTTACCACCAATGCGAGCTTCTGGCGCATCATTACGTGCCCGGCGGGGCCGGGACATGTCCTCTATCTGAACAGCGAGCTGACCGGGAACCGCTGGCGGATCTACGCCGACAATATTGCGATGGCGCGCTGGCTGCAGTCGACGGTGCAGGGCATGCTCAACCCCGAAACGGCCGACACGTCGATCCCGGTGACCGAGGCGCAATTCACCAAATCGGGCGACCCGCGGTATTTCTGGACCGAGGGGGTGAAATCGCGGGACGAGGAGATCGGCCTCACATGGTATCAGATCGGCGAGCCGCTGCTGATCCACACCCAGCCCAACGCCGAACCGGGCCGCCCTTATGGGGTGTGCACCTTGCTGATCCCGGCTCTCGGCGCCCGCCTCACGCGAAACGGCGTCGAAGCGGCGGGCCGGCCGTGGCCGCGGGAGCGCGAAGGACGGCCCTTCAGCACTTGCGCACTGGCCTTTTCCGAAAGCTGGACGGAAGCGCGTTAGGCGATTTGCGTCCCTCTCCCGCAATGCGATGCGGGAGACGGATATCTTCAGATGTCAGCGTAAGCGCGGGTTTCGGCGCGGGCCCCCGGATGCGTGACGGCGCCCTTCTCGGCGTCGCCGACGGTTTGCGAATAGCGCCACAGGCACCCCGACTGATAATCGTGACGCCGCGGCGACCAGTCGCGGCGGCGCTCGGCCAGTTCGGCCTCGCTCAGCGCCACGCCGATCGTGCCGGCGGCCGCGTCGATCGTGATGCGGTCGCCGTCCCTGAGCAGCGCGATCGGGCCGCCGACCGCTGCTTCCGGCCCGACATGGCCGATGCAGAAGCCGTGCGTCGCGCCCGAGAAGCGTCCGTCCGTCAAGAGCGCGACCTTCTCGCCAACGCCTTGGCCGTAGAGCGCGGCGGTCGTCGACAGCATTTCGCGCATGCCCGGCCCGCCGCGCGGCCCTTCATAGCGGATGACAATGACGTCACCCTCCTTGTAGCGGCGCTGCTCGACCGCCTTGAACGCGTCCTCCTCCCGATCGAAGCAAAACGCCGTCCCCTGGAAGCGCAACGTCTGCAGGCCGGCGACTTTGACTAGCGCCCCTTGCGGCGCGAGGTTACCCCGCAGCACGACCAGCCCGCCGGTTGGCGCCAGCGGCGCCGAGGTCGGGCGCACGACGTCCTGTCCATCGGGGAACCGAGCCTCCTTCAGGTTTTCCGCGATTGTCCTGCCGGTCACGGTCAGGCAATCGCCATGCAGGTAGCCGCCGTCGAGCAGGGCCTTCATTAGCACCGGCACACCGCCGATATCGTGCAAGTCCTTCATGACATAGCGCCCGCCCGGCTTCAGGTCGCCAATGTAGGGAGTGCGCTTGGCGATCTCGCCGAAGGCGTGCAGATCGAAATCGATGCCGGCCTCGTTGGCGATTGCTGGAATGTGCAACCCGCCATTCGTCGAGCCGCCGGCCGCGGCAACCACCATCGCGGCGTTCTCGATCGCCTTGCGCGTGACGATGTCGCGCGGGCGAATATTGCGGCGCAAGAGCTCCATGACCGCCCGGCCCGATTCCTCAGCATAGGCGTCCCGTGAATCATAGGGTGCCGGCGCGCCGGCCGAGCCGGGCAGCGCGAGACCGATCGCTTCGGATACGCAGGCCATCGTGTTGGCGGTGAAGAGGCCGCCGCAGGAGCCGGCCGACGGGCAGGCGGCGCACTCCAACTCATGCAGTTCCTCGTCGGACAGCTTGCCGACATTGTGGGCGCCGACCCCCTCGAACACGTCGCCGATTGTCACGTCCTTGCCCTTGAACCGGCCGGGCAGGATCGAACCGCCATACATGAAGACCGACGGCACGTTGAGCCGCACCATCGCCATCATCAGCCCTGGCAGCGACTTGTCGCAGCCGGCGAGGCCGACGAGCGCGTCATAGCAATGCCCGCGCATCGTCAATTCGACCGAGTTGGCGATGACCTCGCGGCTGACCAGCGAGGATTTCATGCCCTCATGGCCCATCGCGATGCCGTCGGTCACGGTGATCGTCGTGAACTCGCGCGGGGTACCGCTATTGGCGGCAACGCCTTTTTTCGCCGCTTGCGCCTGACGCGACAATGCGATGTTGCACGGCGCCGCCTCGTTCCATGTGGTCGCGACGCCGACCAGGGGCTGGGCGATTTGCTGGTCGGTCAGTCCCATCGAATAGAGGAACGCCCGATGCGGCGCGCGCTCGGGTCCAATCGTGACGTGCCGGCTCGGCAGGTGCGATTTGTCGATCGCAGGCTTGCGGACATCGTCTGGCATGTCGGATCTCCCGTCGGCGGTTTGTGAAAGCTGCCACGGTATCGATCCCATGGCCCGCGATCAATGGCGCCGGAATTGCGGCAAGACCCTCACCCGAGATCGCTCAGTTCGCCAGGAAAGCCTTGGCTTCGCCCAATTCCGGGCGGTCGGCGTCGGCGCTCGCCAAGGTAATCAGCTTTCCGTAGGCCTCCCGCGCCTTTGCCGTATCGCCGGTCTGCTTGGCCGCGCGCGCGATCCCGAGGATGCTGCGGAAGCGGTTCCGCTCGGTGCTCACGGATTGCTCGTATTCCTTCAACGCCGCGGCGGGATCATTGAGCTCGAGCAGGAGGTCGGCCAGCAGTTCGCGGGCCGGCAAAACCTCGGCCGGGGTCGCGGGGTGCTTGTCCATCGTGGCGTCGAGATCGGCTGCGGCGCGTACCAGCTCGACTGCCTGCTTATCATCCCCCTTGGCGTGCGCCAGGATCCCGGAGGCGGCCAGCCGTTGGACCTCGACTTGCTTGGCCCAGTAATCATCCTTGGCTTGGTCGAGCTTCTGCTTCAAGGACTGCAGCTTGGCGATTTCAGCCTCGGCGGCTGCTGTGTCGCCGGTATGAGCCGCGCCCAGCGCTCGCGTAAACGAGATCATCGCCTCGGCCCACGGGAAACGCTCCCAGGGAAACGCCACCGGGGGCGCGGTGAGGGCGGCGGCCTCCGCCCAATTCCGGCGTTCGACCGCATAACGCGCCGGTATCGCCGCGATAGCGTAGGCCATCGGCAGGTTGGGGACGTTGGGTCGCCGGAAAGTCAGCAGCTCGTCGACAACGCGTTTGGCGTCGCGGTCCTGACCCATCTGCAAATAAGCGTATTCCATATAGTCCATCGAGTGGACGGCCTCGCCATTGAAGGCGTCGGGGCCGAGCTCCTCCTTGACATAGGCCAGTCCCGCAGCTGTCGCCGCTCGGTTGGCGTCAACCGATTGCCGCCACATTCCCAGTCGGGTGAAGATATGGGACGGCATGTGCAGCGCATGCGGCACCGCCGGCGCGATGTCGGCGTAGCACAGCGCCGCCGTCAGCCCGTCTTCGGCCATTTCCGCCGAGTTGTTGGCGTGGATCAGGTAATGCGCGACTCCCGGATGGTTGGGCAGCTCCGCCCGTACTGCCTCTAGGATCGCGCGCGCCTTCTTCTGATTGGCGTAAGTCTTGTCGGTCGCCGGCGCAGTCGCGAGTAGGGCGAGGGAATAGAACACGCCGCCTTCCCGGTCGTCGGGATAGCGCAGATGTACCTGCTCCATCGCTTTTTCATAAGCGACAGCGCGCGTGCGGTGATCGATCTTGTCGTTGTCCCGGTAGAAGGCTGCGATCGCCGCGATGTAATCGCTTTCGCGATCGGTCTTCTGCTTCGCGGCCACCGCCTTTTCGACCGCCTCCGACCCGGCCTTCAGCGACGCCGCGTTGGGCGGGTACCAGAGCGGGTACCAATGGCTCATCGCCACACCCCAATAGCCCATCGCACATTCGGGTTCGATCGCGGTGACGGCAGTAAAGGCCTTGACCGCCTCGTCGTACCAGAAGGAGTGCAAAATCCAGACGGCCTGGTTGAATTTCTTCTGCGCCGCCGCGCCGCAAGAAATCGGAAAATCAACCTCACCGCTCTTCGCGGCCGGAGCCGATTTGTCGCCGACAGCCGCTCCGGCGCTCGCTAGCCCCAAAAACGCAGCTAAACCCGTCGCAAGGAGTGTGGTGGGGATACGCTTACTCTTCACGGCCGTCTCCTGCGCGGACTATTTCGACGCCGCATCACTCGGCAACTGCAGCGCTTGCACGCCGCTCCCGCCGCCATCAAAGTAATTGCCCGATCCAAAGTAGACCGATCTGCCGACTGGTACAATCGCCGAGTTCACCATACCCGGAACACCGCTCACTTGGGTTGGGAACACAGCGAGCAACTGGTTTCCGGATGAGCGTGTGTGTGCGGCATAGGCCTTTACCGCCGGCAAATCGGCTTCGCTCAGTCCGGTGAAGCCCGACAGCACCACCCCATTTGCCAATGTGGATGCGCCAAAGCTCTGGTTGTTGTCAGCCTCCCACAGCACTTTTCCGGTCAGCAGGTCGAATGCGTGCATGCTCGGATCCTGAATGTAGGTATCCACGACGTTCGGATTTCTCGGATCGTGGAATCCGGGATTGCACAATCCGGTCTGGGTTTGCGGGTTGCCGTCTCCGAATGCAGTGGCGCTGAAGAGGCGCCGGCCATCGAATGCCGCGCCGCCAAAGAACCCGCCATCCCCGCCGCCGAACACGACGCGCGTGCTCCACACCAGCCGCCCGCCCGCGGCGGTCAGGAGATAGTAAGTTCCGTTCTTATCGCCGACACCGACAAAGGAAAGGGGCCCGAGCTTGATGAGGTTCGGCGCCGCGCCGACATCGAAGTCGCACTTATGAGGATCGCTGGCTACCGGCCGAAACACCCAGCGCAATCTCCCGCTGTCGGTGTCCAATGCCAGAACCGATTCATGATAGGGCGGCGTTGGCTGTTCGTCGCAATCAGACGTGCCGAATACGACGATGCGCTGCTCCGCATCCACTGCCGGTGACGACCAGACGCCGCCGCAGCCGCGATTCCGTCCACCGGTGACCCTGCCGTGCGCATCGAGCAGCGGGTCCGTTTCAAAGCGCCAGACCTGCTGACCGGTCGACGCATCGACCGCGACGAACGCACCGCGATAGGGCTGACCGTAGGCGTTTCCGCCCAGGTCAATTCCTATGAAAACCAGGTTCCCGAACACTGCCGGCGAGGTGAGGATCTGCGCAGGATCGGCGGCATCGGCCTGGCAATCGGGCGCATTGGGGTTGCCGCAGAAGACGTGCTTCCAGATTACTGCGCCATCAATCGCCCGGACGCTATAGAGTGTCTTACCGCCCGAGAAATAAACTCGCTCGCCGACAACCGTCGGCGAAGCAGTAACGATTCCGCCCGCGGTCTGGAAGCGCGCCGGATCGGGAACATGCGAAACGTAGGGCGGCGGCGGGCCGCCGCACACTTCCGGCAGCGGAACAATGGGGCAATCGACAACGCGAGCGCCGCGACCGCAAAAAGATACTGAAAGCAGGCCCAAAACCGCATGCGTTCCTCCCAATACCTTTGTATGTAGTTTCATACAATTTGTTTCGAAGCGAGGTCAATTTCATTCGATCGATTAGCTCTCCAGAGTGTGTGCCCGTTCGTCGGTTTGCCTTTAACTTGCAATTTTCGCCTTGATGTGATACTTTCCTGTTTGGGATGCAGGAGATGTCGGCCGGTTCAGGCGTCAGGTCACTAGAACTGCGAAAGACAACAGCCAGTAACAGCCAGCGTCGCCGCTGTTCTTACCCGCTCCGCCCTGCGGCAATTGCCAGGATTACTGCGGCCCATAGATGACGGCTGGCTGATATCTCACCACGAATAACAGTAAAAACAGTCAGCATGGCTCTTTCTGATGCGCGGTTTGCCCGCCACCCGGCCGAGATGGCTCCGCTATGGAACGCTCGCTTGACATCGCCGAGTAGGGATAGCCTAACCCTGAAACTACGACGACCTTCACAGAGGTTGTGATCCTGAACCCGTTTCGATGAGGACTGGGAGGATTGGCAATGGGGGAATTTGCGTTGGGGCAGGCGGTGCCGCGCTTCGAGGATCCGCGGCTGTTGCGGGGCGGCGGCCGCTACGTTGACGACATGGTGTTGCCGCGCATGGCGTTTGGCCACGTGTTGCGCTCGCCGCACGCGCATGCTCGCATCCGCTCGATCGACCCGACCGCCGCGAAGGCCGCACCAGGCGTGCTCGCCGTACTGACCGGAGCGGAATGGGGGGCCTCGGGTTGGGGCGACCTACCTTCAGCCTCCGGTAATAAGCGGCGCGACGGCTCGCCCGCGTATCGGCCGCGCTACCCGGCATTGGTCAAGGAGCGGGTACGCTGGGTCGGGGATTACGTCGCCTTTGTCGTTGCCGAGAGCGCGCATCAAGCGGCGGATGCGGCGGAATTGATCGCGGTCGATTACGAGCCGCTGCCGGCGGTCGTCTCGACCGCGGGAGCGCTCGATCCCGGCGCGCCGCGCGTCTGGGACGACTGCCCCGACAACATTTCCTTTGTCTATCTCGAAGGCGACAAGGCGGCGGCCGATGCCGCCTTCGACGGCGCCGCGCATGTCATCCGCCATCGGTTCGTCATCAACCGGGTGACCGCGGCGACGATGGAGCCGCGAGGCTGCATCGGGGATTACAACGCGGCGGCCGACCACTACACTATCTACACGACCCTGCAACGCACGCACACCTATCGCTCCGAATTGGCGCGGCAGATCATCAAAGTCCCGGAAAGCAAGGTGCGCGTCGTCGCCGGCGACATCGGCGGCAGCTTTGGCATGAAATCGGCGATCTATAACGAGGTCGCGCTGGTTTTGCTCGCCTCGAAACTGACGAGGCGGCCGGTCAAATGGACGAGCACGCGCACGGAGGCCTTCGTCGGCGATGCGCAGGCCCGCGACAACATCACCGAGGCCGAGCTGGCGCTTGACGCCGACGGCCATTTTCTCGGTCTGCGCGTGCGCACGATCGCGGCGGTCGGCGCTTATCCGCAGGCCGGCTCCAACGCGTTCGTCGCCAACCTCGGGACTTTGGCCGGCGTCTATCGTACGCCGACGGTCCATGCCGATGTGACCGCCGTCTACGCGAACACCAACCCGATGCGGGCCTATCGCGGCAACGGCCGCCCGGAGGCGGCTTACGTGATCGAGCGGATGGTCGATCTCGCCGCCGACGAACTCGGCATCGATCCGGTCGAATTGCGCCGGCGCAACATGATCCCGCCCGAGGCGATGCCGTTCAAATCGGGCCTCACCTTCACCTATGATTGCGGCGAGTTTGAGAAGAGCCTCGATATGGCGCTCAACCTGGCCGATTTCGCCGGGTTCGAGGAGCGCCGCACGCAGTCGCGGCGGCGCGGCAAACTGCGCGGCTTCGGCATCTCGAACACGATCGAGCGCGCCGCGGCGGGCGGGTTCGAAGCCGCGGAAATCCGCTTCGACCGCACCGGCACCGTTACCCTGCTGTCGGGTTCGATCACGCAGGGCCAGGGGCACGAAACGGTTTACAAGCAGCTTCTTTGCGACCGGCTCGGCATCGATCCCGGTCAGGTGCATTACGTCCAGGGCGACACCGACAAGGTCGCGATCGGCGAAGGCACCGGCGGCTCGCGTTCGGCGGCGCTCGGCGGGTCGGCGGTCCATCTCGCGACCGAGAGAATCGTCACCAAAGCAAAGACCATCGCCGCTTCCATCCTCGGTGCCGACGGTGACGGGATCGAGTTCGAAGATGGCCTCTTCTCCGCGCCTCGCTCGAACCGCAGGTTGACCATCGGCGAAGTCGCGAGGGAGTTGTTGAACCCGGAAAACCTGCCGGAGGGAATGGACCTCGGCTTGATCGCCGGCGCCACCTTCAGCTGTAAGGAGCAGAATTTCCCAAACGGCTGCCATATCTGTGAGCTGGAAATCGACGAGGAGACCGGTGAGGTCGAGATCCTGCGCTATAGCGTCGTCGACGATGTCGGCACGGTGATGAACCCGTTGTTGCTCGAGGGTCAGATCTGTGGCGGCATCGCGCAAGGCGTGGGCCAGGTGCTGATGGAGGACATCCGCTTCGACCTCTCTTCGGGCCAGCTATTGACCGGATCCTTTATGGATTACGCAATGCCGCGCGCAGGCGACCTCTCGGCGATCCATTGCGATAGCAATCCGGTGCCGACCAAGACCAACCCGCTCGGCGTCAAGGGCGCCGGCGAAGCCGGAAATGTCGGCGCCCTCCCCGCCGTCGCGAACGCGCTTGCCGACGCGCTTTCCCCGCTCGGCATCCATCACATCGAAATGCCCGCCACCGCCGAGCGTCTGTGGCACGCGATCCGTGAGGCGAGGGACTGAACTCTCGGCCGTAGTTAGCAAACGTGCTCAGGGGGGACGACGATTCCTTGTCAGCGCAGGCGCGCCAAATAGTATGCGAATTCGGCCAGCTGCGCGTCCTCGATCGGCTGCAGCACCTCGGCCATCGTCGGCTCGTAGCCGTGCCGGGCGCCGCTCTTGTATTCGCGCAGCGCCTTCAGCAGGTAATCCTCGCGCTGGTCGGCGAGGCGCGGCACATTTTCCTGCCCGGAAAAATCCGAGCGATGGCAGACATTGCAATGGTTCAGCTCGACCAGGGTACGGGCCCGCTCGAGTCGCGCCGGGTCGGCGGGATCGGCCGGCGGCTTCGGCGGCGGCAGCGCAGCGATAAAATCCGCCGCTTGTTGCAGATCCGCGTCGCTCCAGCCTTTGGTCAACTCGGTCATCGGCACGACCGAGCGCAGCTTTTCACGGAACATGAAGAGCTGGATCAGCACGTATTTCGCGGGCTGCGCACCGAGCGACGGGACATCCTCGGTTTCCGACTGGCCCACTGCCCCATGGCAGGCAAGGCAGGGCTCGAGCTTCTCCGGCGGCGCTGCGGCAAAGGCGGAGAGCGTGCCGGTCAAGAGCGCTGCGGCAACGGCGCAGGCGCCTCCGGCACGCTTCAATCGAGAGCCCGCCTAATGGCGCGCGCTGACGCGCTGCAAGCCATAGGTCAAGCGATAGACCGCGCCGTTCCAATCATCCGAGATCAGCATCGAGCCGTCTTTCATCAGCTCCACATCGACCGGCCTGCCGACATATTTGTTGTCTTGCAGAAAGCCGGTGATGAACGGCTGGATCGACTTCACCGATCCGTCGGCATTGAGCTTCGCCACGACAATGTCGCCGCCGATCTTCTTCGTCTTGTTCCACGAACCGTGGCGGACGATGAAGAGCGCGTTGTCGTATTCGCGCGGGAACATGTGCCCGGTATAGAAGCGCAGGCCGAGCGGCGCCGAATGCGGACCCAGCTGCGCCACCGGCTTGGTAAACTCATTGCAGCTGTGCCCCCAGCCGAATATCGGGTCGGGGATGTCGCCGCCGTCGCAATAGGGGTACCCGAAATTATCCTGACCGGGGTGGGCCAGTCGATTGAGCTTATCGTTCGGCTCATCCTCCGACAGCCAGTCGCGCTGGTTCTCGGTGAAATACATCTGCTTCAGCACCGGGTGCCAATCCATGCCGACAATCTGGCGGATACCGTGGGCGACCACCTCCATCCCGCTGCCGTCGAGGTTGATGCGGCGGATTTGGGCGTGTGTCGGCGGCGGCATGCAGATGTTGCACGGCGCGCCGATGTTGAAATAGAGCTTGTTGTCGGGCCCGACCGTCAGGAACTTCCAGCCGTGCGGCGCGTCGTTCGGCAGATCGCTGTAGATGACCGTCGGCTTCGGCGGGTTGTCGAGCTGGGTCTCGACATTGTCGATCTTCGAGATCTTGTTGATCTCGGCGATATAGAGCGTGCCGTTGTGCAGGGCGATGCCGTTCGGTGAGTTCAGCCCGGTCGCCAGAACCTTGACCTCGCGCTTGCCGTTGTTGTCGACGATCGCATAAATCCGGTCGAGGGTGCGGGTGCTGACAAAGACCGTTCCCTTGTCGCCGATCCGCAGCGAGCGCGCATTCGCCACGCCGCTGGCATAGACTTCGAGGTGGAAGTTTTTCGGCAGTTTCAGCTCCGCCACCGGCAGCTTGTCGGCCGCGGTCGGAATTGGCGGCGGCACTTGCGGGGCGAGGTGAGACTCCTCGGCAGAGCCGGGCGCGCCCTGCATCCATGACGGCGGCGGCGGAGGTTTGCGCCGCCGCAGGCGATGCCGGAGCGGCGGCGGGTGCCTGGCCCACAGGCGCCTGTTGCGCCGCAAGCGGCCACGGGGCAGCGAAGACGCCTGCCATTATCGCGGTGACTACAAGTGTGCGCGAGCGCGACAAAACCGATTTCATGACGATCCTCCCCTCACAGGGTCATCAGACCCGCTGTGACTGCTTATCGAACGCTACATCAACATCACCCGCTATCGAATTGCAACAGCTCCGCGGCACAGCCGGCGTAGGGGATGAAGTCGACTCGAAAGGATCGCAGATACCCCGCCGGCGCTTGCGACCGGCTATTGGCAAGCTACGCTGTAGGCGTAATCAGCCCTGTCTTTTCCATGTTAATACGTATGCGCAGTACCCGACGAATTGACCCTTGATCTGTTGGGCATCAATCCGGCCATTGAAATTTTGGCCGTATCCGGTCGACATGGTCAGAGATCCGTCGGGCGCCGCATATCCCTCGAGCGTGCGATCGCCCCACCGGACCCGTGCGCGGCCATTGGTGATCGTCAAACTCGCCGGGGCGCGAAAGTCCGTGCACGCTCTCGCTCCGGCATAGCCCTGAGTGCGGGCGCGTCCGCCGGCGAGGGTGTTCCCGCTGCTGTTGTTCTCCGCAGAAACGCCCACGTAAGTCCCGTCGAAGGCGCTCGTCGAATTCGCAGGCGGTGGCGGCGACTGCGCATTAACCGGCAGGCCCACCGCGAAAGTGAAGAAGGCGCACAGCAGAGCGCCAGAGCGGCCCAGGTTCATTACTAATCAGGCCACGACTAGATCGGGCATGAGCACCTTTCCCTTGGTTTCCGGTCCGAGCAGCAGCGCGATCACAAAGCTCGCCGCTCCGACGCAGGTGCCGATCAGCATCGGGATCGCGAAGCCGAGACCGTAGTGGCTGGCGAACCAGGTCAGCACCAGCGGGACAAAGCCGCCGAAGATCGCTCCCTGGTGATAGCAGAAGGCGCTTGCCGTCGCCCGGACCTCGGTC
>CAVSZA010000018.1:0-53271 GCA_963732095.1 uncultured Alphaproteobacteria bacterium | reverse complement strand
GCCCGGCCCCGCAGGATCGGGCCGCGGCACCGTTCTCGTGAAGGACGCTACTGCGTCCCCCATTCAAAAGCACGACAAATTCTCGTGACGTTCCACGATACTCTGCCGCGTCGCGGCCCGACACAGCCTACGATTGGGCTGACGGTGGATATCCGGTTACGGCGCGAATCGGCCATCGCGCCATCGCAGATCGAGCGCGTACTGTTGCCCCACACCTGCCGTTCGCAATGCTCATCAGGATCGGCTCGGTCGGGTGGAAACCGGGCCTTCCCGATTTGCCCCGCTTGAGATGCCCATCCTCGAAACCGGTCATTCACCGCCTGAAGCAACGTCACCCTGCATGGCGCGTATCTCAGCGCTGACGCTGGCGGGCCGATGGCTAGAGGAATATCCTAGGCAATGTAGGGTTGCCGCTCCTCAGAGCTGAGGATCACCGCATGGACGTAGCGGCGTGGCTAGAGGGTTTGGGCCTTGAGCGCTATGCGCCGGCCTTCCGCGATAACGAGATCGATTGGGACGCGCTACCGAAGCTGACGGCGGAGGATCTCAAGGATCTCGGCGTGGTGCTCGGAGGCCACCGGCGCAAGCTCCTTCACGCCATCGCCGCGCTCGGTGCCGCAGTTCCGGCCGCCGCTGCGATGGCGGCAGCCCCTGATGCACTGGCCCGCGCAGAGGCCGAACGCCGGCAGCTGACGGTGATGTTCTGCGATCTGGTCGGCTCGACGCCTCTGTCCGCGCGGCTCGATCCCGAGGATTTGCGCGGAATTATCGGCACGTACCATCGCTGCGTCGCAGAGACTGTCGAGGGCTTTGGCGGGTTTGTCGCCCGCCACGGGCGATGGTGTCCTAATTTATTTCGGCTATCCGCAGGCGCACGAGAACGACGCCGAGCGCGCCACGCGCTGCGGGTTGGCGCTGGTCGATCGTGTGCCGCAGCTGAACCAGGCCGAAGAGCTCCACGCGCGGGTCGGGATTGCCACCGGGCTGGTTGTCGTTGGCGGCGAGGTTGTCGAGCACGATGTCGCCGGCAATGCGCCCAATCTCGCCGCGCGCCTGCAGGCCTTGGCTGAGCCCGACACTGTCGTGATCGCCGCCGGCACCCGCCGGCTGACCGGCGATCTCTTCGAGTATCGTGATCTCGGCGCCGTCTCGGTAAAAGGCATCGCCGGGCCGGTGTCGGCCTGGCAGGTGCTACGTCCGAGCGTCGTCGAGAGCCGGTTCGAGGCATTGCGCGGATCGGTGCTGGGCCCGCTGATTGGGCGGGAGGAGGAGATTGACCTGCTGCTGCGGCGCTGGGGGCGCGCGAGGCGGGGACGGCCGGGGCGTGCTGATCCAGGGGGAAGCCGGGGTCGGCAAGTCCCGCCTGGTGGAGGGATTGCGGGAGGCGGCCGGCAAGGACCACATTTGGGTGGCGATCCGCTGTTCGCCGTTTCACACGGCGAGCGCATTCCATCCGATCATCGAACATCTGAAGCGCGTCTTCGGCTGGCAGCCGGAGGATACGGCACCGCAGCACCTGGCGAAGCTCGAAGCCGGGCTCGCCGGATTCAAGACCTTGCCGCTCGCCGAGAGCGTGCGGTTGTTCGCCGATTTGATGTCGGTGCCGGTGCCCGAAGACGCTATCCACGGCTTCAGATGACGGCGCAGCAGGAGCGCAATGCGACCCTCGATGCGATCGTTGCCCCGCCTACCAATCGCTGCTGAAGCGCACCCGCCAGCAGTATCACGAGCGGGCAGCAAAGCTGCTGGAAGATCGGTTCCCTGAGGTGGCGAGCACGCAACCGGAGCTGGTGGCGCATCACTATACCGAAGCGAACTGTCCGGCGCAGGCGATCGCATACTGGCTCAATGCCGGCGTGGCCGCGGCGAGCAAATCGGCGAATGTCGAAGCGATCGCCCAGCTTGGCAGAGGCCTGGCACTGGTCGATGCGCTATCGGATATGCGCGAGCGGGCCGAGTGTGAGCTGGATCTGCAAATGGCGCTTGGTCCAGCCTTGTATGCGACCAAGCTCCCCAGCCACCCCGACGTCGGCCGAGCCTATGCCCGGGCCTGGGAGCTCTGTCGGCAGCTCGAGGATGACCCCCGGGAGTTCACGGCGCTTCGCGGCCTGCAGCTCCACCATGAACCTACTCGAGATGGAGAAGGCGCAGCATTTTGCCGAGGAGGCGTTGCATGTCGCCGAACGGCTTGACGATGCGGCCCGTCTCGTCGGGGGGCACATGGCGGTCGGCGCGACGCTGTACAACCGGGGAAACTCGAGCCGGCGCTTGCGCACTTTCGGCGGGGCTCCGAGATTTTCGAGCCGAACATGCAGTTCCCGGATTGGCCGGGTTCCCATCCCGCCGTGCAATGCCAGTTCTCGCCGGGGCTGATCTCATGGATGCTCGGTTACCCGGATCGGTCCCTACAGGAGCTGAGGGCAGCAGTAAAAAGCGCCGAGACGCTCGGGCACCCGTTGACCCTCGCCCAAACGCTGTGTTTCGCCGCGCTCGTCCGCGTCTTTCGCCATGAGCCATCAGCGGCCGCCGACTGTGCCGGACGGGCTTTGTGGATCTGCGAGGAGCACCACATCGCGCACCATCACGCGGATGCCCTTTGCGAGAACGGATGGGCGCTCAGCGCCTCTGGCGAAAGCGAGAAGGGGCTGGCCCAAATTGGCCAAGGGCTGGACGTCTTTGGTCTAGGGGCGAGCCAACATTTTCTGCTGACGTTGCAGGCCGATGCGCAATTGGCGATCGGCAAGCCCGAAGCCGCGCTTGCATCGGTCGCCGCTGGGCTGAAGGCGGTCGAAAAGATGGGGGGAGCGCCGCTCGAAGCCGAGCTCTATCGGCTCAGGGGCGAGGCGTTGCTCGCCGGCGCCGGGACGGTGAGCGAGGCCGAGACCGCCATCGAGCAAGCCATCGACGTCGCCCGCCGGCAGAACGCGAAGTCCTGGGAATTGCGCGCCGCAACGAGCCTCGCCCGCCTGCGCCGCCAGCAGGGCCGGCCGCAACAGGCGGTGGCATTGCTCGCCCCGATCCTCGACTGGTTCACCGAAGGCTTCGACACCGCCGATCTGAAAGAGGCGAAAGCGCTACTCGACGCGTTGACGTAAGCTCGTCCTCGGCATATCCGCCAGCCGACGCGGATGGCCGTTTCCTGACCACCCGATGATCAGCTGGTCCCATCTTGGGATCGTCTTTGGAGACGCACCTTTTGGCTCCGCTGCGGTCCGGCCAATGGCCGTTTACGGCGCACTTCAGCCGACAGGTTCCGATCGCGGTTGGGCCGGAGTTGCCCCGAACCGGTCCTCCGCCGTCGGCCCAGGGAACGCAAAGGCGGCAGTTCATTGCGCGTCAAATTGTGTTGGCCGAGCGGCTCAAGATGGCAGAAACTGACGCCCACAAACCTCGGGAGTGCGGGAAAATCGGCCGAGGACCGGCCTTTACCCATTGGGAAATAATAGGGGAGCGTCATGAAGTTGATGCAAATATTGCGCGGCTGCGCCGCATTGTTGCTGCTAGCCACGCCGGCGATCGCAGCGGAACCGATAAAGATCGGGTTCAGCAGCCCGGATACCGGCGGCAGCGCCGCCAGCGGGAGACAGTTCGTCATGGCCGCGCAGATCTGGGCCGAGCACGTGAACAAGGCGGCGGCCTATTGGGTCGCCCGGTGCAGTTGATCCACTATGACGACCAGAGCAATCCGGGGCTTGGTTCCGGGAATCTATACGAAGCTGCTCGATGTCGACAAGGTCGACCTCGTCGTCGCGCAGGCGACCAATTACAGCGCAGCCGCGATGCCGGTCCTGATCGAGCACAAGATGATGGTGCTCGACACGCTGTCGCTCGCGGTCAATGACGAATTCCATTACCCGCGGTTCTTCCAGACCATGCCGTTCGGGCCGCATGGCAAAGAGGCTATCTCGGCGGGCTACTTCGCCGCCGCGATGACGATGGACCCGAAGCCCAAGACCTTGGCCATGGCCGGAGCCGACGCCGAATTTTCGAAGAATGCGATGGCCGGGGCGCGCGAGCACGCCAAAAAGGCGGGGCTGCAGATCGTCTACGATCGCAACTACCCGCCCAACACGATCGACTTCAGCACGATCGTGCACGCGATCAAGGCAACCAACCCGGACCTCCTATTCGTCGCCTCCTATCCGGCCGACACCGCCGGAATGATGCGCGCCGTGCAAGAGCAAGGGGTCAATGCCAAGATGTTCGGCGGACCGATGGTCGGGCTGCAATACGGCGCGATCAAGCAGCAAATGGGCGAGCGGCTCAATGGCGTCGTCGACTACGAGCTCTACGTGCACGAAAAGACGATGAACTTCCCCGGCATGGACGACTTCATCAAGGAGTATCAGGAGCGGGCGAAGGAGGCCGGTACCGATCCGCTCGGCTATTACGTGCCGCCGCTGGTCTACTCGACATTCCAGGTGCTGGAGCAGGCGGTGAAGGGCGTGAGCTCGCTCGATCAGGACAAGCTCGCTCAGTTCATGCACACGGCGACCTTCAAGACAATCATGGGTGACATCAAGTTCGGCCCGGACGGCGAATGGGCAGAGCCGCGCATTCTGACGATCCAGTTCCAAGGGGTTAAGGGTAACGACCTCGTGCAGTTCGAAAGACCCGGGGTGCAGGTTATCCTCGACCCACCGGCTTACAAGACCGGCGCACTGAAATACCCTTATTCGAGTGCCACGAACTAGCCGTGGATGGTCGAGATGCCGTTCGGCATCCTCGAGTGCTTCCTCGCGGTTGGATCAGCGTACCCGGGTTGGGGTCGCTGATGCGGTATGCGTCGGCGACGACTGCAGCCGGCTGCACCTGTTGTACAAGGCGGCCGGCCGGTCACGGACGCGGCGCCCCGCGGCATGAAGCCGGCGCCGTTCGCCTATCACAGGCCGGCCCGCCTCGACGAAGCGCTGGCGCTGCTGAATCGATTCGGCGGCGAGGCGCAACCGCTAGCGGGCGGCCAGAGCTTGGTGCCGATGATGAACATGCGCGTGGCGCGGCCGAAGCACCTCGTGGACCTCAACGGTCTCGACGAACTCGCCGTGATCCGCGAGGAGGCGGGCGGTGTCATGGTCGGCGCGCTGGTGCGGCACCGCGCCGCCGAACGGTCGGCGGCATTGCAACGCCTCTGCCCGATCCTGCCCGAAGTCGCGGCGACGATCGGCCATGACGCGATCCGCGAGCGCGGCACGGTCGGCGGCAGCCTGGCACTTGCCGACCCAGCGGCGCAATGGCCGCTGCTGGCGCTGCTGCTCGACGCGCGCCTCGATCTCGCTTCGGCCGACGGACGCCGCTCGCTGACAGCGCGCGACTTCTTCTTCGATGTGTTCACAACCGCGATCGAGCCCGGCGAGCTGGTGGTTGGCGCGGTCTTCCCGGTATTCGGGGTGGGCGAAGGCTGGGGCTACCGCGCGTTCTGCCGCCGTCACGGCGATTTCGCGATCGTCGCGGTCGCGGCAACCTTGCTCCTCGACGGCGAGGGCCTAGTCGCGTGGCTGCGCCTCGCGCTCGGCGGCGTCGGCGGCACGCCGGTCGCGGTTGATGCACTCGCTGCGGCGCAGCGCGGTAGGCGGCCCGACATACAGTGGCGGCGCGAGGTCGCAGCAGCGGCAGCGGCCGCAATCGCCCCGACCGACGACCCGCAGGCCAGCGCCGCGTTTCGGCGCGAGCTGGCCGCGGCGCTAACCGAGGCGGCTCTCAGCGATGCGCTGGCGCGAAGCGGGGGATGCGGATGAGCAAGACGGCGATGCACCTTTCTGTCAACGGCGAGAGCCATGACGTGCTGGTGCAGCCGCGCAAGCTGTTGTGCGATGTACTGCGCGAGGATCTGCACCTGACCGGAACGCATGTCGGCTGCGAGCAAGGCGTGTGCGGCGCCTGCACTGTGCTGGTCGACGGCCGGCCGATGCGCTCGTGCCTCTTGTTCGCGGTGCAGATGCAACGGCATGAGATCACCACGATCGAGGCGGTCGCCCAGGAGGGTCGGCTGAGTCCGCTGCAGCAGGCCTTGCACGAGGAGCACGGGCTGCAATGCGGCTTCTGCACGCCGGGCATCGTGATGACCTTCGAGGCTTGGCTGCGCGACAACCCGGCGCCAAGCGAGGCGGCGGCGCGACAGGCCTTGTCCGGCAATCTGTGCCGCTGCACCGGCTACCACAACATCGTGCGCGCGATCATGAAGGCCGCGGCGGCGATGTCCGCGACGGGACAGCCGGCATGACCTCGTCGTTGGGTGCGCCGCTGCCGCGCAAGGAGGATTTCCGATTCCTGACCGGCGCCGGCCGCTATCTCGACGACATCGACATCCCGCGCGTCCTGCACGCCTGCTTCGTGCGCTCGCCGCACGCCCATGCCCAGATCCGTGCCATCGATGTCACCGCGGCACGCGCCGTGCCGGGGGTCGTCGCCGTGGTGACCGCGGCCGAGGTCAACCAGTGGACCGCGCCGTTGCGCATGGCGCCGCCGATCGAGGGCCTTCAACCGATCGAGTTTACGACCCTGCCGACCGAAAAGGTGCGGTTCCACGGCGACCCGGTGGCCTGTGTCGTCGCGGCCGACCGCTATGTCGCCGAAGACGCCGCGGAGCTGGTTGCAGTCGATTACGAGCCGCTGCCCGCGGTGACCGGGATCGACGCCGCGCTTGCGCCCGACGCACCGCTGGTCGACGAGGCGCTGCCCGTCTAACCTCGTTTCGCACCAGACCTTCCGCGCCGGCGACCCGGCGCGCCGCTTCCGGCAGGCGCACCGGGTTGTCGAGGCGCGGTTCGCGCAGCAGCGCCAGACGCATCTGCCGATCGAGACCCGCGGTAGCGCCGCAATCTGGGACGAGGGACGGCGGCACCTGACCTATTACGCCCCGAACCAGGTGGTCCACCCGCTGCGCTCGACCTTGGCGGCGCGCCTGCGCCTCGACGAGTCGCAGGTGACGGTGATATCGCCCGATGTCGGCGGCGGGTTCGGGCAGAAGATCGCGCTGTACCGCGAGGAGCTGACCGTGGCAGCGCTAGCCCGCGCCTTGAAGCGGCCGGTGCGCTGGCGCGAGGACCGGTTGGAGAACCTGTCCGCCGCCTCGCACGCGCGCGAGGACCTCGCCACGACGCGCGCCGCGGTCACCGCCGAGGGGACCCTGCTCGCGCTCGAAATGGAGCTGGTCGAGGATTTCGGCGCCTACTGCTTCTACCCGGCGAACTACTTGGCGCGGGTTGTCGCGATGATCCTGACCGGACCGTACAAGGTTCAGGATTACGCATTCGACGTGAAGGTCGTGCTGTCGAACAAATGCGGCAACGGCCCAATGCGGGCGCCGATGGCGATTACCAGCTGGGTTATCGAAGGCACGATGGACGCTATTGCGCGCGAACTCGGCCTCGACCCGGTCGAGGTGCGCCGCCGTAACATGCTGCGGCCTAGCGAATTGCCGTATGTCGACCCCGACCGGCCAGAAGCTCGAAGACATCACCCCATGGGAATGCTTCGAGCGCGGCTTGGCCGCGCTCGACTATGCCGTCTTCCGCAAGCGCCAGGCCGAGGTCCGTGGCCAGGGCCGCCACCTCGGCCTCGGCATCTGCAATGTCGTCGAGTCGACGACCTACGGCTCGGCCTTTTACAAGGCGGCCGGCATCCCTGGCTCCGGCCACGAAGCCGCCTGGGTCAAGATCGAGCCGTCCGGCACGGTCAACGCCTCTGTCGGCCTGATGGCGTCGGGCCAGGGCTACGAAACGGCGTTTGCCCAGCTCGTCGCGGCGACGCTCGGCGTCGACCCGGCCCAGGTCGCGATCCATCTCGGCAACACCGACGTGGCGCCCTACGGCATGGGCAGCCGCGGGGCGCGCGGCGGCACGGCGGGCGGCGGTGCCTTGAAGCTCGCGGCCGGCGATGTTGGCGCGAAGGTGCTGGCGATCGCCGCGGATCTCTTGAACCTCAACGCGCCCGACCAGCTGCGCCTAGCGAACGGCGGGGTCGAGCGGCTGGTCGGCGGCGCCTGGAGCCCGACTGAGCTGACGCTCGCCGGCATCGCGCGGGTTGCCTATCTCGACCCGCTGCGGCTGCCGCCCGGCATGGAGCCGGGGCTCGAAGCGCATCGTGCCTACGATCCGCCGGCGATGACCTTTTCCAATGCCGCGCATTTCTGTGAGGTCGAGCTCCAGCCGGCAACCGGCCGGGTCGACATCCTGCGCTACCTGATCGTCGAGGATTGCGGCACCGTGCTCAACGCCCGCATCGTAGAGGGCCAGCAGCACGGCGCGACGGCGCTCGGCATCGCCGGCGCCCTCTACGAGCGGCTAGTCTATGACGATTCCGGGCAGTTGCACACCGGCACACTCGCCGACTACCTGGTGCCGACCGCCTGCGAGATCCCGAAATTCGAGATCATCGCGATGCATACGCCAAACCGGCGTACCGCGACCGGCAGCAAGGGCATGGCCGAGGGTGGCGTGATGGGTGCCATCGGCGCTATTGGCAACGCAGTCAACGACGCACTCGCCCCGTTCGGCGTCACTGCCGATACCCAGCCGTTCTCGCCCGACTACATCCGTTCGCTACTGCGCGTGCCGGCTTGAAGCTCGGGAGCGAAGCCGAATGGCTATGCGAGGGCCCCCGACGGGCCCACGGCTGTCACGCGAATAGCCGCTTTCGGCGCTCAGCAGGCATTCACTTGCGGCGGTGCGAGGGTCTCAAATGCGCCGAAGAACGAACCCGCTCGCGCGGGAGGGGAGCGCAGCTCACGGTCGGTTCATTTTATCGATGTGACACGCAGTAGCGCGTGACGGTCGGGGCACCCGATCCCGAGCATCGAAGGTCCAACAACCTTCAGCTCGGGAGAAGAGTTCCGATGACCTCCAATACCTCACCTCGGCCCGTCAGCCCATTGCGGGCGCGCATGATCGAAGACATGACCGTGCGCGGCTTCAAGGAGGACACGCGCCGCGATTATGTGCGACACGTCCGAGCATTCGCGGCCTTTATCGGCCGGTCGCCCGATACGGCGACGGCGGAAGACCTGCGTCTTTTCCAACTGCATCAGACGCAGAGCGGCATGCAGCCGCCGAGCATCAACAGCGCGGTCTCGGCCCTGCGTTTCTTTTTCACAGTGACGCTCGACCGGCCGGATCTGGCACGCCGGCTCACCGTCGTGCCGTATCCGCGGCGGATACCGACAGTGCTCAGCGTCGAGGAGGTGACCCTTCTGCTGCGCGCGGCAACGGCGCCGAAGTACAAGGCGGCATTCGCCACCGCCTACGGTGCCGGGCTGCGCGTCTCGGAAGTTGTCGCGCTCAAGGTCGGCGATATCGATTCCGAGCGCATGCTGCTGCGCGTCGAGCGCGGCAAGGGGGGTAAGGACCGCCACGCGATGCTGTCGCCGCAGCTGCTCGAACTGCTGCGCGCCTGGTGGCGCGAGGGGCGTCGGCGCAGCCTGTTGCTGCCGGGAGGCTGGCTGTTTCCAGGGCGCAACCCGGTCGAGCCGCTGTCGGCCCGGCAGCTCTGCCGCGTGGTCCGCGCCGCCGCCCAGGCCGCGGGGATCACCAAGCGCGTGTCGCCGCACACACTGCGGCACAGCTTTGCCACGCACCTCCTCGAGCAAGATGTCGATATTCGCGTGATCCAAACACTTCTGGGCCATGCCAAGCTTGACACAACGGCGCTTTACACCCGCGTCGCCAATAGCACGATCCGGGCCGTAACCAGCCCACTCGACCGGCTCGCACAAGTGATCGACGGGAGGCCGCGACCCGAGGCTTAGCCGAACGGCGGTGCGCCGCCCGAGGCTGGAGGTCGCAGACGTCTTTCATCGCCATGGGGCCGACTGGCGCCGAGCCAATGCCGGGCATCTGAGCCTGGGCCAGCTCCAGGTGATGTCGGCGATCGAGCAGTGCCGCTCGGCCGCGCTCGGCGGGCATGTCGAGCGTTGCGAGGACTGCGGCCACAGTCGCGTCGCCTACAACTCCTGTCGTAACCGCCATTGCCCAAAGTGCCAGGGTGCGGCGGCAGAGGATTGGCTTGCGGCGCGCGAGGCCGATCTGCTGCCGGTCGCCTATTTTCACGTGGTCTTCACACTGCCCGCCGAGATTGCTCCAATCGCCTATCAGAACAAGGCGGTGGTCTACGACCTGCTGTTCCGCACGGCGGCCGAAACGCTGCTCACGATCGCAGCCGATCCCAAGCACCTCGGCGCGCGCATTGGAGCCACCGCCGTGCTCCACAGCTGGGGCTCGGCAATGACCCACCATCCGCACGTCCATATGATTGTGCCGGGTGGCGGGATATCGCTCGACGGCACGCACTGGGTGCGCTGCAAGCCCGGCTTTCTGCTACCGGTGCGGGTGCTTTCCCGCCTGTTCCGGCGGCTGTTCCTGGCAGCGCTGGCCGATGCCCACGCGGCGGGCCGACTGGCATTTTTTGGCGAGATCAAGGGCCTGGGTCGGTGCGAGGCCTTCACCGCGCATCTCGCACCGCTCAAGAAAAAGAATTGGTTCGTCTACGCCAAGCCGCCCTTCGCCGGGCCAGAAGCAGTGCTTGCCTATCTCGCCCGCTACACCCATCGCGTCGCCATCTCGAACAGCCGGCTCATTGTTCTCGACGAGCGCGGCGTGACCTTCCGCTACAAGGATTACCGCCGCAACGGACAGGCGCGGTACCGCACAATGACGCTCAGCGCCGACGAGTTCATCAGGCGCTTCTTGCTCCACGTTCTGCCAAAGGGGTTTCATCGCATCCGCCACTACGGGCTACTGGCCAGCGCCAGCTGCAAGACCAACATCGCGCGCGCCCGGGAACTGATCGCCGCCCCAATCCCGCAGGTGGAGCCGTCGGCATCGCACGACACGGTCGATCCCGACGCCATTACCGATCATCGCCCGCCCTGTCCTTGCTGCGGCGGGCGCATGATCCTTGTCGAGGTCTTTGCGCGCGGCGCCGCACCGCGCGGACCGCCCTCCGATGGCGGGATTAGCACGTGATCCGATGACGCTCCCTGTCCTCTCACGGCGGCACCCGTTAGCCGGAACATCTCGTTCCCGGCGCCGCACTGGTTTCACCCCATCGCCTGCAAATGCCGTCAGGGCATCACCCACCAGCCCTCGATCAGGCCGTCGCGCACGTCAGCAGCGGTCAATCCGCGGTCAAAACCGGCTTTGCGCCCTCGGCGATCCCAATAAAACCATCCCCCGGCAAACTCGCTGCCGCACCAAATCCCCATAGACGGCCAAGTCTTCACCGCTTCTCCGCGGGTTCGTTCTTCGGTGGCTTTCGTACGCCGGCCCTCTTACCGGGGGTACCGCTCGCGCCGGGCCGGCATCCGAAACCCTTCCCGAAAGCGGCCGTTCGCTAAACCGCGATCGAACTACCGGTGTCGACCCAACTGCGACATTGGCAGCGCGGGTTCGGGGCGTCCGCTACCTGATCCGACAGCGGACCTTTGGACCTTGAGCGTGCAGGGGCAAAAATCGGGCGGTCCTGACCCGAAGCCGCCATGTTGCACGATGACCACGAGCGTGGCCGTTACGGATGGGTGAGCTCCGACGACAAGAACCGACGCTGTCTGTCTTGGCCTTCGTTCCCAGCCGACTATGATATTGTGAAGCGTTCTGCCGAGCCAACCGGAGGGTGGTGTGAGGCGCCCGAAGCCGGCCGCTTCGTGCAAACAACCGCAGCCGCACAGGCCGCCAGCGATGAGTGAACCGCGCGTCCGTATCGAGCCGAACGCCGTCCCGGCGGAAATCGACCGTTGGAATTGGGGCGCGTTCCTGCTCAATTGGATATGGGGTATCGGAAACAATACCTTCATTGCGCTGCTTACGCTCATTCCGTTTGTCGGACTGATCATGCCTTTCGTGCTCGGCGCGAAGGGTAGCGGCTGGGCATGGCGCAATGGGCGATGGGATAGCCTAGAACATTTCAAGCGCGTGCAACGGTTGTGGGCAATCTGGGGAGCCGTAATGTGGATTGTCGCGATCGTGCTGGGCGGCGCCTTGGTTGGCGGCGTCTTCTATGTCCTCGGACAGTCCGAAGCCTACCAACTCGGCATATCCAAACTTAAGACCAATTCCGAGGCGGCCGATGTTCTCGGCACCCCGATTTCGACCGGCATTCCTTCGGGCTCAATCACGATCAACGGCGAATCTGGAAGGGCGGTCCTCAACTTTTCGGCGACCGGCCCGAAAGCCGCAGGGCGGGTTTTTGTGGAGGCGTTCAAAAGAGGCGGAGTTTGGTCGCTCAGGAGTTTCACGCTCAAAGTCGATGGCCGCGACGGAGTGATTGATCTCCTCAAGCAATCAAGTGTGGAGCTCGAAAGCTTCCGCTGGCGCTTTGGCGAGCATCGCGAAAGCGAGCTCATGGCGGGCGGAGCTGAAAGATACCGCAACGCGGATGCTTGTCGCCGCAGGTCACGCCTCGACGCAAAAGATGCGGCCGGCTGCGGGAATTCCTGTTTTTCGACAGCAACAGGGCGGTGCGCGACAACGTCAAGGAAGTTATCGATGTCATCGCCAAGAATGACATGGTGCTGGCCAGCGGTCACCTTCATGTGGGCCAAACCTGGCTGGTGTTCGAAGAAGCGAAGCGGCGGGGCGTGGAGCGCATATGCCTGACGCACCCCGAGGACATCGTCGATGCCACGATGAACGACGTGAGCGGAATGGCGAAGATGGTGCTTTCGTGGAGCACTCGCTCTGCATGTTTGTTGAGGGATCGAAGTTCGAGACATGTTCGGCCGAAGACCTTCGCAAACACATCGATGCGGCGGGCGTAGACCATACGGTGCTGTGTTCGGACCTGGTCAGACCGGCACGATCGGGCCGATAGAAGGATTTCGTAGAGGCATCAAGCTCTGCATGAATTTCGGTTACGGTGACGGCCAGATTCTGTAAGATGATATCGTCGAACGGCGCGCATGCTCGGCATTAGGTTTTCATTCGGCGTGGATTCCCAAGGTAGGGCGCTGAAACGGGTCCATCGGTGATGACTGCTTCTGTGAAGGGTTTCGGACGACGGCCGATCGCGACCGTGCGACAGGCACCGGGGCCGTCGTCCGAAAGCGTCCAGGGAAGGAACCCGCGGGGAGTTGAGGCAGGGAGATGCCGCCGCGCCCTATGGCGATTTGACGACGGCGCAGCGGGTGGCAGAAGCCGTGAAGGCGCGAGGATGTTGTGATCGTAGGTGGTAGATGGAATTATCGGGTTGGAATGAGCGGTGCTGACGCTGTGTTTCGGCGATACGTGCACCCTCGACTGCAATGCTAGCGACGTATTGGGCCGAGCGGGAAGGTTGCCGGTCCATGACCAGCGCGGGAAGCGCGGTGGTGCAGCAGGTGTGGACGCTCATGAGGTATCGATACTGAAGACCACCAGAGGCGTGGTGGGCCGGTGCCGTGGCTGGCAGCCGGCCTCGAAGGTCTCAATGACGAACATCCGGCCGCCGCAGCAAGGGCAAGGGTGGGCGAGCGGTTGCGCCGGATCGGTCTGTCTCGTCTGCTCGGTTGCCGTTGAGGCCAGGTCCAAGAGTTTACGCGACGGCTTCCATCGTTTCGGTGCGATTGGTGCTGGCGAACAGGCCGTAGTGGCGGATGCGGTGGAAACCCTTGGGGAGTACGTGGCTGAGGAAGCGGCGGATGAACTCGCCAACGTCGAGCGTCATGGTCGTGTAGCGGCTCGGTCCCTCGATCCGATAGTCCTTGACCTTGAATGTGACGCTTCGCTCGTTGAGCGCGATCAGGCGGCGGTTTGAGATGGCGACACGGTGGGTGTAGCGCGACAGATAGGCGAGCACGGTCTTGGGTCCGGCGAACGGGCGCTTGGCATAGACGAACCAGCGGGTCTTTCTGAGCGGGGCGAGGAACGCGGTGAATGCTGTGGCGGCGGTGAGATGCGCGTGGGCGCCGAAGAACTGCAGCTTGCCCACCGCGTGTGCCGCCGCGAGCTTTGTGAGCATCAACCGACGGAACAGCTTTGAGAGCACGCGCACGGGCAGGCAGAAGTTGGGCTTGCATGGGATCCAACGGCTGCCATCCCTGGTGAGCCCGCCGCCTGGCACAATCATATGGATGTGCGGATGATGCGTCATTGCCGAGCCCCAGCTGTGCAACACCGAGGTGATGCCGATGCGGGCGCCGAGATGCTGGGGGTCGGCTGCGATGGTGAGCATCGTCTCCGCCGAGGCCGTGAACAGCAGGTCGTAGATCACGGCCTTGTTGTGGTAGGCGATGTCGCCGATCGTCGACGGCAGCGTGAAAACGACATGGAAATAGGGCACCGGGAGCAGCTCGGCCTCGCGCGCCGCCATCCATTCGCGCGCGGCCGCGCCCTGGCACTTGGGACAGTGCCGGTTGCGGCAGCTATTATAGGCGATCACCGTATGGGCGCAGTCCTCGCAGCGCGCCAAGTGCCCGCCGAGGGCCGCCGTGCGGCAGTTCTCGATAGCGCTCATCACCTTGAGCTGGTCGAGGCTCACGTGACCACGGTTGGCATGACGCCAAGCGGACCCGTGGCCGCGGAAGATGTCCGCGACCTCCAGAGCTGGCCGGGCCATGCGGCCCGCTACGTCGTCGGCGGAGCGAGTGTTCTCTTTGGTACGAGCGGCGTGAGCCGGTCCAGTGGGCTCATGACTTCGCGAATGAGGTTGGTGGCGACTTGGGTGTAGCGCGCCGTGGTGTCGAGCTTGGCATGCCCGAGCAAGACCTGAATCACGCGAATGTCAATGTTCTGCTCCAGCAGATGTGTGGCGAAGCTGTGGCGCAGCGTGTGCGGAGCCACCCATCTGGGCAATGAAGCCAGTTCGGCAGCCATATGGCAGACGCGATTGAGCTGGCGCGTGGTCATTGGGTTGATGCGGTCGCGGCCCGGGAACATCCATACCGCCGGGCGCGCGATGCGCCACCAGTCGCGTAACAGCTCCAACAGCTGCGGCGACAGCATGGCAAAGCGATCCTTGCGGCCTTTGCCCTGCTCGACCCGCAGCATCATGCGCTTGGAGTCAATGTCGCAGACCTTCAGCGCGACAACCTCCATGGCCCGCAGGCCGGCCCCGTAAGCAACGCTGAGCGCCGCCTTGTGCTTGGGACCGGGGGCCGCCTCCAGCAGGCGTAGCACCTCCTCGGGCGAGAGCACCCGCGGCAGCTTGCGCGGCTCGTAGACGAATACGAGATGTCGCGTCGTCTCCGGCCGGTCGAGCGTCACCTTGAAGAAGAACCGCAGCACCGTCACCGTCGCGTTGATGGTCGGCGGCTGAACGCCGGTCGCGGTCAGGTGCAATTGGAAGGCGCGCAGGTCTTCGACAGTCGCAGTGTCCGGAGACCGGTCCAAAAAGGCCGCCAGCTTCTTGACAGCGCGGATGTAGTCACGTTGCGTATCAGGTGTGAACCCGCGGAGGCTCATGTCTTCGAGCATGCGTTGGCGCAGCGGGCTGATGGGCTTCTCGCTCATTGGGGCTCCTGTCTCGAGGTTGGAGTGCTTCAACCCCTCGATCCTCAAGGCGGAGCCCCCCGCCCGTCACCAGCGCTCAATCAACGTTGTTGCTGTCCTGTCGGTTTATCTGGGCCGCCTTCTCCCGCGGTAGCGGGTTCGTTCTTTGGCACGTTCCGGCCGTCGCGCTCCGAACCGTGGAAACGTAGTCGAAGATCCGCTCTGGGATCGGATAGCGGACGGCGGAAACCCCGGGTGCCAAGGGCAGGGAGCCACCCGACTGAGACAGCGGTGACCGGGAAAGGAATGACTGCTGTGGGTGCATAACCCCGTCACAGCGCTTGCCCAGTCTCTGCTCCGGTTCCTCGTTGGCCGAGCCCGTTGATTGGCAGACGAAGTCAACGGTGATTTTGCGATCGCTACCGCACGACTATTACAGCGGATATAAACTCCCGCCTTTCCGCCGGCAGCCCCCAGGTCGTTCGCCGAGGCCAGGATGACGCACAACGATGTCGATCGTCTGATCTATATCGGCGACGCTTGCGGCGTATCGATCCTGTGCGGCGAGCTGGCCGAAATAGACATCCCATGCGACAACCAAGGACAAGCGGCACACTCCGTAATTTCGGCGGGCGACCGAGCGCGCCGGTTTATTTGTTGGCGGAAACGGGTTTTGCCAACATGTCGCCTGCCGCGCGTCGGGCAGCTTCGGCATCGGCCCGACTATTGTAGGTCAGAGTGCATACGACGTACCCGGTCCCCCCTTCTCGGCTATCGAAAATCGGAACGGCTAACGAGCGGGTGAGTAGCCGCGTCTTCCTCGATTTCGGTCGTGTGCAGCGCCATGATCTCACGTGCTCCGGTTGAATTTGTGCGGCAAAATGAGTGCCACCTGTTATGGTATCAAGCCTCGGCGAAGTGACACACCTAACCGGAAGACAATCAATTCTGATTTAAAGCCAGGCTCAGTGTGCCTGCATAGGAGGAAACTAATGCAATCCACAAAAGACAGAAAACTCGGCGGCTTGCAAAGTACGTTCTCGCGCCGCGACCTACTCAAGGGCGCCGCGGCGCTTACTGCCGCCGCGAGTGTGCCAGAAGCTTTTGGTCAACAAGCAACCGGCGCACCGTTCGGAACGGTTTGGCTTTACATCGGCACCTACACGGGTGCGCCGGGGGCCTTCGGAAGCAACGGGATGGGGATTTACTTATGCGAGCTAGATTTTTCCACGGGGGCTTTAACCGTCTTGAGGCTCGTAGGTCCGGTTGTAACAGTGGGAGCAACAGCCACAAACAGTCCATCTACGCTTGCTCTCGATCCGACGCGGACGCACCTGTATGCCGGAAATGAATACGGACCGCCCGGAGCCGTGACCGCTTATTCGATCGACCGGCTCACAGGCAATCTGACGCTCTTGAATTCCCAGCCTACTTTGGGCGCTCCGGCTTATGTCGGCGTTGACAAGAAGGGCAAGTTTCTTTTCTCGGCCGAATACACAGGCGCCTGGTTCGAAGCGTTCCCAATAAACGCAAATGGATCCCTTGGGCCTGCCGTGTTTCAGCAGTTTGATGCCGATAATGTTGGGCCGATGGACGCCACCAACGCGCCTCCGGGGAGTTTCGCGATCAGCGCTCATGAGGGGCCGAATGGACACCCGCACCAGATGGATGTGGACCCCTCGAACAGATGGGTTCTAGGCCCGGACGCGGGGCAAGACCGGATTTACGTCTGGAAACTGACCCCGGGAGCCACCCCACCCTTGACTCCGTCTACTTCGAATCCCGGTGGGTTCGCGAGCGTGCCCCCGGGCGATGGGCCCCGGCACTTCGCCTTCCACCCCAACGGGATGTGGATGTATTCCATTCAAGAAGAAGCGTCCACCATCATGTTCTGGCATTTCGATCCCGCTACGGGAGCTCTTACAGAACAGCAGATCATCTCGAGTTCTGCCGCCGGGGTTCGCCGGTACGGACTTCACTTCGGAAATCCGCGTCTCCGCCGACGGCCACTTCGTCTACGGGGCAAACCGCACAAGCGACACCATCGGTGTTTTCTCGATCGGCCACGATGGCAAGCTTACTCAAGTAAGCCACGCTTCAACGCTTGGGGATTATCCAAGAATATTCACCATCGATCCCACCGGGCGGTTCATCGCGGTTGGTAACCAGCGTGCCGACAACGTTACCACTTTCAGCGTTAACCGGGGAGAGGGAGACCAAGGCGAAGACCAGGGAGATCCGGGGCGTGGTCCTGGCTCGCTGACCTTCACAGGTAATTACACGCCTGTGGGGAGCCCATCAGGTATGGTTTTCCTGATTTGATCCATTGTTGGTATACAAGACCGATGCAGGTTATCGCGCTTTTCGGCTCTTGTACTGCCGCTCGCAATCATGGGACCCCGACGCGAGACCCAGGTAGCCGCACCGCCCGCTGCGGAGCGAAAACCCGTCTTCGAGAGAACCGCAGCGAAACAATCGATCTTGGTCAGTGAGGTATCAGAGACTCCGCAGGCCTGCTAACCAGGGCCGTCGCTGATTTCTCCGGGTGTGCCCGCGAGCGCGCTCGGCCGGCAGCATGACAGGTTAAATGCCGGCTTGCGGGCGCACGAGACGCTAGGTCGGCTTTCCACCCCACCTCGTCGTTCGTGAGAGTGATCATGGGTGTCGGCTCCGGGGCATGAAGAGCGGTTCCCGCCGACAAGGCTGAGTGCCGGCTATGGGTTCGGAAAGGAGACGATCACCGGGATGCGCAGCAACGGACGAGATGCGCCGCCAGCGGTCATTCCCGCCCTCGCCCCGGAACGGGGAAGTTCGACCCAAAGGGGTCATTCGCCTCCGGCGATCCGAAGAACGGCTCCTGCCCCATTGCCGACCCTCGCCGTGGGGCAGGGGAGTGACCGAGGAGGGTGGTTTGCGGGCCTTCGCGATCGGTGTGGTTGTCGCGGCCCTTGCGCGGATTCCGGACGTTCGCGCTTAACGACACGGCCATAACGTGAGAGATTGATTCGTTTCAAGTGGCTATTCGGTCGGCTACTACTTTGCTGGCGGGTTACGGAGCTTTAGGCGCGAGAGCGACATTCGGGAGCAAGGACAAAGGTCGCGGCGAACGGGGGCGGAAGAGTGGACTTTGAGCAGGTCCTGAAGGAGGTCGTATGGCGCCTCGTTACCGAGGGCCGCATCTCCTATCGCCGGATTAAGCTCAGTTTCGGTCTCGGTGACGACGGTCTCGAAGAACTCCGGCGCGAGCTGATCGGCATCAAGCGGCTGGCGGCCGATGTCGACGGCGAGCTTCTCGTCTGGGGGCCCGATGGGCGCGCGGTCCGACCCGAGCCCATAGCGCTGCCGCAACCATTGTCGGCCTTGCGGCACGCCGAGAAGCTGACCGCTCCTGCGGCCGAGCGCGACTTACCGGTCGCCCTACCGCTGGTTTTGTCCGCGGCTGTCGCGATCGCCGCGGCGGCGGAGGCCGAGCGCCGTCAGCTGACCGTGATGTTCTGCGATCTGGTGGGGTCGACCGCGCTCTCCACCGGGATGGACCCCGAAGATCTGCGCGATGTGATCGCGTCGTTTCAGAACCGCTGCAGCGCGGCGATCCGGCGCTATGACGGCTTTGTCGCAAAGTTCATGGGCGACGGCATCCTCGTTTATTTCGGGTACCCGCGCGCCCATGAGGACGAGGCCGAGCGTTCGGTGCGGGCGGGTCTCGACATCGTGGCTGCGATGGCGGAGCTGAATGCCGTGGTCCCGAGGATGCCCGGGGTCGAGCTCGCGGTGCGGATCGGCATCGCCACCGGACCGGTGATCGTCGGTGACCTGATCGGCGAGGGAACGGCCCAGGAAACCGCGGTCGTCGGCGAGACGCCGAACTTGGCGGCGCGTCTGCAGGCATTGGCGCAGCCGAACCAGATCCTTATCAGCGCGGCCACGCGCACGATGCTCGGCGAGCACTTTGATCTCGCGGATCTGGGGGCCTATGAGCTCAAGGGCTTCGCCGAGCCGGTGCCGGCCTGGCGCGTCTTGTCGGCGCGGGATGTCGAGAGCCGGTTCGCAGCAACCCGGGCCGGGAGCGTCGCACCCCTCGTCGGGCGCCAGGAGGAGATGGGGCTGCTGCTGCGGGCCTGGGAAAGCAGTTGCCGCGGCCGCGGCCAGGTCGTCCTGATCCAGGGCGAGGCCGGGGTCGGCAAGTCCCGTCTGGCGGAAGGGTTGCGGGAAGCAGCCGGCAAGGATCACATCTGGGTGGCGATCCGCTGCTCCCCGTTTCATACGGCGAGCGCCTTTCATCCGATCATCGAACATTTGAAGCGTGTCTTCGGCTGGCAGCCGGAGGATACCGCGCCGCAGCATCTGGCGAAGCTCGAAGCCGGGCTCGCCGGCTTCAGGGCCTTGCCCCGCTCCGAGAGTGTCAGGTTGTTCGCCGATTTGATGGCCGTGCCGGTGCCCGAAGACCGCTATCCGCGCCTGTCGCTGACGGCGCAGCAGCAGCGCGACGCGACCCTCGATGCAATCGTCGCCTGGCTGATCGAAATGGCCGAGCGCACCCCGGTGCTGACGGCGTGTGAGGATTTGCACTGGGCCGATCCGACGACATTGGAAACGTTGGGCATGCTGATCGAGCAGGCGCCGACGGCGGCGATGCTGGTCGTGGCGACCTATCGGCCGGAATTGACGCCGCTCTGGCCGCAACGCTCGCACATGATTCCGATCACGCTTAACCGCCTGGAGCGGCCGGAGGTCGAGACGATGATCAACCATCTGGCCGGCGGCAGGCCGCTCCCCGGCGAGGTGGTCGATCATATCGTCGCCAAGGCCGATGGCGTGCCGCTCTACGTCGAGGAGCTGACCAAGGCCATCCTTGGTTCGCCGCTGCTCGAGGCCCGCGGCGACGCCTACGTGCTCTCGGGCGCGCTGGCGCATTTGCACATCCCGGCGACATTGCAGGATTCGCTGATGGCGCGGCTCGACCGGGCGCCGCGGCTGCGTGAAGTGGCACAATTGGGCTCGGTGCTGGGACGCGAGTTCGCCTATGACATGATCAGCGCGCTGGCCGGGCTCGAGGAAGAGATGCTGCAGAGCGGTCTCGGTCAGCTGGTGGACGACGAGCTGCTCTACCAGCGCGGCCGCCCGCCGCGCTCGCGCTATCTCTTCAAGCATGCGCTGATCCTGGATGCGGCTTACCAATCGCTGCTGAAGCGCACCCGCCAGCAATATCACCAGCAGGTGGCAAAGCTGCTGGAGGATCGCTTTCCCGAGGTGGCGAGCACGCAACCGGAGCTGGTGGCGCATCACTACACCGAAGCGAACTGTCCGGCGCAGGCGATCGCGTACTGGCTCAGAGCCGGCGCCGCCGCGGCAAGCAAGTCGGCGAACCTCGAAGCGATCGACCAATTTCGCCGAGGCCTGGCACTGGTCGAAGAGCTATCGGATATGCGCGAGCGGGCCGAGCGTGAGCTGGATTTGCAAATGGCGCTTGGTCCCGTGCTGTACGCGACCAAGATCTCCGGCCACCCCGACCTCGGCCGAGCCTATGCGCGGGCCTGGGAGCTCTGTCGGCAGCTCGATGATTACTCCCGTGGGTTCACAGCGCTCCGCGGCCTGCAGCTCCACCATTTACACCTATTCGAGATGGAGAAGTCCCAGCATCTTGCCGAGGAGGCGATGCATGTCGCCGAACGGCTTGACGATGCGGCCCGTCTCGTCGGCGCGCACACGGCGCTAGGCGCGGTGCTGTACACTCAGGGGAAGCTCGAGTCGGCGCTTGTGCATTCTCGACGGGGCCTCGAGATGTTCGATCCGAACATGCAGTTCCCGGATTGGCCGGGCGCCCACCCCGCTGTCGCATGCCAGTGCTGGCTGATGCCGATTTCCTGGATGCTCGGTTACCCGGATCGGTCACTCAAGGAGCTGCAGGCAGCGGCAAGAAGTGCCGAGACGCTCGGGCACCCGTTGACCCTCGGCCAAACGCTGTGTTGGGCGGCGCTCATCCACTTCTTTCGCCACGAGCCATCGGCGGCCGCCGGCTGTGCCGAACGGACTTTGAGAATCTGCGAGGAGCATCGCATCACGCAGTATCCCGCGATCGCCCTTTGCGAACGAGGATGGGCGCTCTGCGCCTCCGGCGAAAGCGAGAAGGGACTGGCCCAAATTGCCCAAGGGGTAGAAAGCTACGGTATTGGGACGTGGCAACATATTCTGTTGGCATTGCAGGCCGATGCGCAATTGGTGATCGGCAAACCCGAAGAGGCACTCGCATCGGTTGCCGCCGGGCTGAAGGCGGTCGAAAAGGCGGGGGGAGCGCCGCTTGAAGCGGAGCTTGATCGGCTCGGGGGCGAGGCATTGCTCGCCGGCACCGGCACGGTGAGCGAGGCCGAGGCGGCGATGCAGCAAGCCATCGACGTCGCGCGCCGGCAGAACGCAAAGTCCTGGGAATTGCGCGGCGCGATGAGCCTCGCCCGCCTGCGCCATCAGCAGGGCCGACAACGAGAGGCGGTTGCGCTGCTCGCGCCTGTCTACGGCTGGTTTACTGAAGGGTTCGATACCGCCGATCTCAAAGAGGCCAAGACGCTGCTCGATAATCTGACTGAGCCTGCGATTGCCGCGGAGGGGTGAGTAAGTACACCGCAGCGGCTCGACGGGCATATTCCCCGGCGGCTCTGCGCCGGCGCGCCAAGATGGGCTCTTATGTGTAGAAGTTCGGTGCGAAGGTCCGCTTCTTCGTCGACCCGCCCATCGGATGGGGTGGCCCGAATGGCTCTTAAGGGTCGAACCTCCCCGTTCCGAAGCGATGGCGGTAAGGTCGGGAATCGGCGCGAAGGCGCCGTTCCCGTCTCGATCCGGGATGGTCCGCTATCCACCAGCGGGGTCGTTCGCGCCATAGCGGTCGTTGATGCCATTTCGTCGATCGAGCACACCTTCTCGACCGGCAGGCAGGTATCGACCGCCTTTAGAATTCGCTCGTGATAGTCGGTATAGGGGTCACTACACGAAAGTGCTCTGAGTGTACGACATCCGGAACGTTGAGCGAACTCAGGCCGCGAGTAGAGATTGCCGCTGCCGCAGCGGTCTGAGCGTACCGGCCGCCGGTTGATCGGCAGTGCTCCAAACGTAGTCTCCGGTCAACCCGATGTGCTCCCAGCCGAGCGGTGCGACATGCCGCAACAGGTCGTCGTTGATCGTCCCGCCCTGGCGCCGCAGCTCCGTGTAGGCCACCTCCAGATACTTCGTGTTCCAGAGGATGATGGCCGAGACCAACAGGTTGAGCCCGGAGGCGCGGAAGAATTGGTTCTCAAAGCTGCGGTCGCGGACCTCGCCGAGCCGGCAGAAATAGACGGCACGGGCCAGCGCGTTGCGCGCTTCGCCCTTGTTGAGCCCGAGATGGGCGCGGCGGCGGAGGTCGGGGTTCTTGATCCAATCAAGCGTGAACAGCGTGCGCTCGATGCGGCCGATCTCGCGCAGCGCCTTGGCAAGCCCATTCTGGCGCGGATAGGCCGACAGCTTTTTGAGCATGGCCGATGATGTGGTGGTGCCGGTGCGGATCGAGGTTGCGAGCCGCAGCAGCTGGTCCCAATGGGCCGTGATGTGCTCTGTGTCTATGACGCCGCCGACCAGCGGAGCGAGACTCGCCGGCGCCTTCTGATCCGGCAGCAAGTAGAGCTTGCGTTCCTTGATATCGCGAATGCGCGGAGCGAAGCGGAAGCCGAAGAGGTGGCAGAGGCCGAACACGTGATCTGTCACACCACCTGTGTCGGTGTAGTGCTCCTCAATCGCCAGTCCCGTATCGTGATAGAGAAGCCCATCGAGGACGTGCGGCGCCTCGCTCGCGGTCGCCGCGATCACCTTGGTATAGAACGGCCCGAATTGGTCGGAGATGTGGGTATAGAAAGAGACGCCGGGCTCGTTGCCATGGCGTGCATTCACGTCCGCGATTGCAGCACCTGTCCCGCCAGCACGGAAGTATTGCCCGTCAGATGATGATGTGCGCCCCGCGCCCCACATCGAGGCAACCGGAAGCGCCCGGTGCGCATCGATCAGCCTAGCGAGAGCCGCCCGATAGCTCTCCTCCCGGATATGCCAGTCGTGAACCAGCGCGAGCTGCCGATAGGTGACGCCCCGAATCGCGTCGGCCATGCGATTGAGGCCGAGATTGATGCCGTCGGCCAGGATCGCCGAGAGCAAGGCCGGCTTGTTGTCCGGCGGCCGGCCGTGGCGCTGATGCGTGAAGCAGTCAGTAAATCCGGTCCAGCTGTCGACGTCGAGCAGGACATCCGTGATCTTGCTGGTCGGCAGCAGCGCGTAGGCGGCCTCCTTAACCTTCTCAGCCTCGGGTGGCGTGCTCGCCTGCACAGGCGAGATGACCAGCTCTCCGCCGGTGAGGTCGACGCCATCGAGCTTGCCCTGATCGGCGAGCCTCGCCACCTCCTCGATTTCGCGGTCGAGGCCCGCCCGGCGGCCGGCGAGATAGCTTTCCACGTCGGTGTCGATCGCGACCGGCAATGGCCCCTCGGCCTTGAGCAGCGCGAAGGTCGGCTCCGGAATCAGGTAGCTCTCGAAGTCCTGATATTGGCGGCTGCCTTCGACCCAGATATCGCCGGCGCGCAGCCGATCGCGGAGCTCGAAGAAGACGCACAGTTCATAGGCCTTGCGATCAATCTCGCCACCCTGGATGACGAGAGACCGCCAGACGCGCCGAATGAAGCGGATCGGCGCCTTGGCCGGCAGAGATCGCTGCCCCGTTCGGTAAAGCGCCTTGAGCACGTCGAGCGCGTCGATGATCGGCTTTGCCGACGGTGTCGCCTTGAAGGTGAACGCTTCGAGGAAGGCCGCTGCGATCTTGCGAACGGTCGCATAGCGCCGCAGCAGCTCGGCCTTGGGGTCGGTTTGGTCAGGGGCAACAATCGCTTCCGTCTCCGTCACGAAGGTGACGAACTGGCTCCAGCCCATTTTCATCTGCCGCTCGATGGCGATGAAGGGATCATCGTGGTTCTCGCGCGCGCGGATCATGGCCGTGCAGGCGCCGGTGAGCGCGCGCAGCTTCTCCTGCAGATCACGGGCGGATTTGGCCGCCTTCTCCTGACTGCGCCGCTCGGCCTTGCGGGACAGGCTGCCCATCAGCTTGTCGAACATCAGGAGCGTTGCATCGGTCAGTCCAGTCTCCAGCGACAAAGCGGCCGCCGTCAGCAACGCGTGCCGGCGCGGCGCTACCGCCTCGGCAAAATGCTGGGCGGATATCTTCAGGGCCTCGCGCGCGATGCGATCGAACGCGTTGGCCGGGATGGCTTGCTGTCGCTCGCGGTCGATCCCGAGTTTGCGCAGGAACTCCACCCTCTCGATCAAGCCGAGGATGTTGGTCGGTGCCGGCGACTGGCTCGCATTGCGCAACCAGGTGAGCCGCGTTGTGGTCATCTCCGGTGCGATCTTGAGCAGCGCATCGAGACTATTCTTCGTTTCGTCCGTCAGGCCGGTCGTGAGCGCCCGCTGCAACAGCGATTCGCTGCGTGCACGGGCCCGATGGCAAAGAAGGTCGATCGCTCGCCGTGTCGGCAACAGGATGTGTCGGGATCGCGCCTCATCGATGACGGACTGCGCCAGCCGCTCCGCGCGCGGGGTGCCCTGGGCCAACGACACGGCAAGAGCCAGCAGCTCGCGGTAGGCATCGGTGTCGAAGGCGCGGCAACCGAGGATCGCCATCAGCTCGGCGACATGCTCCCGGCGATTTGTCGGACGCTGCCGATAGGTCGCGAACTGCGCGGGCGGCACGCCGACCTGATCGGCGATGAAAGCCAGCACCGCTGCGGGCGGTGTCTCGGTGACATCGAGCACGCGGCCAGGAAAGCGCATGCCACACATGAGCACAGCAAACCCGAGCTGATTGGACGCCGTCCGCTTCTTGGCGATGAGTTCGAGATCGGCCCGGCTCAGCGTGTATTGCCGCACGATCGCCCGCTCGTCGGAAGCCCACGCCCAGAACGGCGCCAGTTGCTCGTCGGAGAGAAGACGGCGGCGGGCCATCGGCTGTCCTTTCAAACTAGAGTATATTTGGTACGCATTCGAGCCCCGGATTTACCGGGGTTTCAAGCGCCTTCGGCCGAGGGGGTTCAAGTGGGACAGCGTGCAGCCCTCTACTGGCCGCGTCTCCACTGCCGATCAATCATGCGATCGGCAGGAACGTGATCTGCGTGCCTTTGCCAAGCGTAGCGGCTTCGAGATCGTCGGCGTCTACAAGGAGAAAGCCTCCGGTGCCAAGCCCGACCGTATCGAGCGCAAGAAGGTGATGGCGCTCGCGCAAGCTCGCGAGATCGATGCCATCCTGGTCACCGAGCTGTCCCGATGGGGACGCAGCACCATCGACCTCGTGCAGACGCTGCAGTCGCTGCAGGCATGGGATGTGTCCGTCCTCGCCGTCTCAGGCCTGCAATTCGACCTGTCGACGCCGCACGGCAAGATGATCGCCTCGGTGATGGCGGCGCTCGCCGAGTTCGAGCGGGACCTTATCCGCGAGCGCATCAAGTCCGGCATCGCCGCCGCCAAGGCCCGCGGTAAGCGGCTCGGCCGCCAACCAGGACAGCGTCCATCGGACCGCAAGGCGACGAAGGTCCTCAAGTTGGCAGAGGCTGGTCTGAGCTACCGGTTGATCGGCCGCCATGTCGGGCTCAGCAAGAACACGGTCGGAGCAATCCTGCAACGCGCGCGTGCTGCGAACCAATGAAAGCAAGTGTAACCGTCCCGAAGATAGTGACGTCTTCGAGTGACACGCACTCGGGCTGCATATCCGCTGCCAGGGGCGCAAGAGACGAGCCGCGACAACTGCGGCGAACGGCCGAGATGGGTGGTAAGGAGACCTTCGGTTCGGCATCAAGATCCGCGCCGGAAGCGGTGCTCGCGCCAGGCTAAGTTCCACTATATCCTCAGCCGCAGATCTCCCGATGGGACTGGCCTTGCAAGATGAGCGAAGCGCGGGTCGAGCGACGATTGGCGGCCATACTGGCCGTCGATGTCGCCGGCTATTCGCGGCTGATGGGCGAGGACGAAGAGGGCACACTCTCGGCGTTGCGTACGGTTCGCCGTGAGCTCGGCGATCCCAAAATCGCGGATCATCGCGGTCGCATCGTTAAGACGACCGGCGATGGCCTCCTCGTCGAGTTCGCCAGCGTTGTCGACGCGGTGCGCTGTGCGGTCGAGATGCAGCGGGAGATGATCGCCCGCAATGCCGCAGTACCGGCACGGCGGCGGATCGAATTTCGCATGGGCATCAATCTCGGCGACATCATCATCGAGGATGGCGACATCTTCGGCGACGGCGTCAACATTGCCGCCAGACTCGAAGCGCTGGCCGAGCCGGGCGGGATCTGCCTCAGCGGCGCAGCGCACGAGCAGGTGCGCGACCGCCTCGACATCGCCTTCGTCGATCTCGGCGAGCAGCAGGTCAAGAACATCACAAGGCCCGTGCGCACCTATGGTGCCGTTCTCGGCGCATCGTCCCGCGCGGCGCCGCCGGTCTCAGCCCCGCTGCCGCTCCCCGACAAGCCGTCGCTCGCGGTCTTGCCGTTTCAGAACATGACCGGCGATACCGAGCAAGAGTACTTCGTCGACGGCATGGTCGAGGAGATCACGACGGCAATCGCGCGGCTGCCGTGGATCTTCGTCATCGCCCGCAACTCGGCCTTCACCTACAAGGGCAAGCCGGTCGATGTGAAGCGGGTGGCCCAGGAATTGGGCGTGCGCTATGTGCTCGAAGGCAGCGTGCGCAAAGCCGGCAACCGCGTGCGCATCACCGGGCAATTGATCGACACGACAACTGGCGCTCACATCTGGGCCGACCGCTTCGACGGCGCGCTCGACGACATTTTCGAGTTGCAGGATCAGGTTGCGTCCAGTGTCGCCGGCGCGATCGAACCAAAGCTGCGCCAATCCGAGATCGAGCGCGCCAGCCGCAAGCCGACCGCGAACCTCACCGCTTACGATCTGTATCTGCGCGCATTGGCCCAGTCCTACCTGCTATACCGAAGAGGGCTTTGCCGAGGCGGTCGCCCTTGCCCGTCAGGCATTGGCGATCGATCCCTCTTACGCGCCAGCCGCAGCCATGGTCGGCTGGTGTCGGACGCTCAGCGGGTTCACGGGTGGGGAGCACTGTCGGATCAGGACATCAGCGAAGCCTGCCGCCTGGCCCGACAGGCGCTCGAAGCAGAGCGCGATGACGCCGAGACGATTTGGCAGGCTGCCAGGACGCTGTTTTACTTGGCCGGCGAGGCGGCGATGGCGGTAGCGGCTCTCGATCGCGCCCTGGCGCTCAACCCCAACGCGGCTCACGCCTGGTCGTACAGGGCGAATATCGACGCGCTGCGCAACCAGCCCGAGGCGGCGATCGAAGCCAGCGAACGGGCGCGCCGTTTGAGCCCGTTCGATCCGTATACCTTTCACTCCGCCGGTAATATCGCTATCGCTCATCTCTCCGCGCGGCGCTTCGAACAGGCGATCGAATGGGCCGACCGCGCCTTGCACGACCAGCCGCGGACCGTCGCAGCGATGCGGGTCAAAGTCGCCGCCAATGCCCATCTCGGCCACCTTGACGAGGCACGCGCCGAACTCAGTCGAATGCTTGCCATCGACCCCAAGCTGACCATCGCCGGATTTCGCGACTTAGCTCACTTTATGGCACCGGAAGTTCTCGAACTCTACATCACCGGCCTGCGCCTGGCTGGCCTACCGGAGGGGTGAGCCGCCGTGCTCCCACGATACTGACGGTCTGCTTTGGGTCGACTGCGGCGGTTCGGGAGAGGCCCGGTAAACATAGGCTCTTGGCACGTCAGAGACGTGTGGAGCGGCCATACCAGCGCGCAGCCCGTTCATGCTTCGTCCAAGATGTCGTACACTCAGAGCACTTTCGTGTAGTGACCCCGCATAGAGCCGGTGGTTGGCCTCGACCGGGATGACCGCGGGGCAGAGCCGCCGCGCTTCCCTGACCAGGGCGCCGGTTTTGATGCCGTAGGCCTTGGCCGCGTAGCTGGCGGCAATGGTGACGGCACTATCCGTTAGCGTCTGCACGACGATGACGGGCTGGATCAGCTTGGTGCGGCTGTCCACCCCCAAATGCGCCTTCGACCTCATCGACAACACCGTGGTGGCGGTAGCGGCGATTGGTGAAATCGCGCGCCTTGGGCGCATGCTCCCGGATCACCGCCCGCTGTCCGCGGTAGGCCTGATCACCCCACGCCGGTATAGGTCGCCAGCGGTACTGTCACATCGGGCAGTCGAATACCGCTAAGCTCATTGCCGTCCGGATCGACCGACGGAACGAAATGTGGATAAGCCTCACCCTCCCTTGGCGGCAGCGTTGTGGCGATCCCGTTTGCTGCCTCCCGGCCGAAATCGAGCCGCGTGACCCGCGGCGGAGATCGTATTCCGGTACCGGCTATGCGACCGGCTCCGGCGGAGATCGGGCGGTTTCCCGCAGCCTGTCGTCGCAGGCGTACCGCGAATATCAGGCGGGACAGCAGCCCGCGGAGACATACGCGCGCCGGTCGCCCTCCCCTGCCGGCGGCTCTGACTGGCCGAGCGAAGCGCTGCGCCGGCCATCGGTCTGGGGAGGCCAGCAGTCGGCAACCAGAAGTCGCGAGAGGACCGGCGTTGCCGGGTTCGGGACCGTTGACGGCGGTGGCATTGTGGGCAGCATTGAACTCCCTGTCTTCATCTGGCTCCGCAGCGTATTTCCACAACTATCAGTACGATCCCGGCTATGTGCAATGGCGTCGGGAGGCTGATCGCGAGGCTGCCAACAATCCGGCCGTCGCGGCCAAGCTTGCGCAACTCGACACCCAACTTGCGCAAACGGAAGGTCAGCCGCGTAACCCGTCCGCGTCACCCCCCGCCCAACCATCGCCCGCACCAATGGGCGGGTCAGGCTTTATCTGGCCAGTTCTTTTCATTGGCATGGTCGTGCTGTTGCTGCTCTGGTTGTGGCGACGCCGCATGGCTCAACCGGCTGCCGTCGCGGCCGGTCCCGGCCTGACCGGCAGCGCAACGACAAGATTCCGTGTCGGCATGACCATGCCCGTCGATCCGTCCCCGTTCCTGCTGGCTGCCGGATTGACAAAAGTCCAGCCGCCGGAGGGCAGCGGCATGATCAGCGTCGAGGTGGTGGGCCTGCTGCGCGAAGGCAACGTCCTGCTGCATCGCCTTTACCTGCCGGGAGGCAAGGCATTCTTTCAGCTTCATCTCGGCGCCGATGGCCAACCGGACGAATGCCGCTACTTTTCACGGCTGGACGAGGTCACCCCGGCGGACAACCAAGAGTGGGGGTTGTGGCTCGATCCCGCCGAAGGGATGATCGGGTGGCCGTCGTTTCAGACCAAGGACGGCAAGACGTACGGACGCGTCTGGGGGCCGGGCAACAGCCGAGTTCCGCCGCGAAAGATGGAGGAGACGCTGCAATACCTCGACCATGTCGAACAGCGCCAATTGCAGATGATGCTCTACGGCGGTCCCTCCGGCGGCACGCCGCCCGCGCCTCAGACCGAATACATCCTGGTCAGCGCGGTCGAGGCGACGGGGCAGGCATGGGTCGAGATCGACGCCGGCATCGACATCAACCCGGCGGGGCTGACCTTGCCGAGCGTTCCCTTGGCCGCCTGAACGGAGCCACGCATAAATCCTGCATCCGACGGTTCCGCCCCCGCGGTCCTCGACGCGCTCGGCAGCGGCTTGCCAATGCTGCTGCTGCAGTTCCTGTTGGTGCTGGCCTTGCTGGTCGCCGGCATCTCCATTTATATGGCGGTGACGCCGTTTCACGAGCGTGAGCTGCTGCGCAACGGCAATCCCGCTGCGGCGACGGTTCTCGGCGGCGCTCTCGTAGCATTGGCAATCCCGCTTGCCGCGCTTTTGGCGACTACCGGGTCGTTCCTCGACATCTTGGTGTGGGGAGTGGTGGCGGTCCTCCTTCAGCTATTGACGGTCGCGATCGTATCGCATTTGCTTCGCGGCATGCGCACGATGATCGAAGCGGGTCAGGTTGCCGCGGCAATCCCCTTGGTCGCCGCCCAAATCTCCATCGGTCTCTTGAACGCAGCGGCAATGGTGCCAATGACCCGGGCCCTTCGACGTCGAGGTCGATTGCGTGGCGGTCACGAAGGACTGACCTCGGCCGGCAGCAGCTCGCGGGAGCAGAGAGAATAGGGGTCAGAGTCATTTACCGCGGCACATACATAGACGTCAGGACTCTGGCGCGGTCCAACGTCCGCGAGTGGTGCTTGGTCTTCTTCTCAAATTCGGCCATCCGGCCACGCGTCGCTGGGGTCCACATCCCAAGCTTAAATCACGCCCGAACCCGCCGTTGAATGGGTTCTCAAACGGTCTCTGAAAGCCTCCTGCGTCAATCATAAAACAGCAGCAGACCGCTTTCGAATCCGACACCGGTCCTTCGGCCTTGGCCGTGGGAACGGGTCTTCATGCCCCTTAAGCAACCTTCGCGCCGATCGCTTCGAACGGCTCAGTCGGATGGAAATCCGCCATTCGTTCCGGCGCCCTGAGGCGGCCATTCGCGCGACCGCAGGTGAGCCTTCCGGATACGGCCCTTTTTCCGACGCACGGCCAGGCGCAAAATCAGGGAATATGCACCGCTCGGCGCCACTGTCGTCGCTGTTCAAGCCTGAGCAATCCTTGACGGGCGTTCCACGGCTGTTCGTCGCGCTCGAACTTTGTAGCCACGCCGGCACAAAGTAGCAGAGACTTACACTTACGAATCACGAATTCCGGGAGCGTCGTTTCATGCCGCAAGACAGGCCCGCGATCCGATCGATCCGCTGCAACGTGCTGTTGGTGTCTCCCCGCTTCGCCGGTCGGTCGTTCTGGAACTTGACTGCCACCTGCGAGGCATTAGGGGCCAAAACCGCCGCCCCGCCGCTTGGGCTAATTACAGTTGCTGCCATGCTCCCGAAGTCTTGGGAATGCCGGCTAGTCAACCGCAATGCCGAGGAGCTCGTCGACGCCGACCTGCAATGGGCCGACATGGTGATGACCGGTGGGATGATCCCGCAGCGACCGGATGCGCTGGCTGTCATCGAATTAGCTCAGGCCCGGGGCAAGCCCGTGGTGGTTGGTGGGCCAGACGTGACCTCCGCCCCAGAAGCCTACGCGCAAGCCGATTTTCAGGTTTTGGGCGAAGCCGAGGGCGTGATAGAGGCGTTTATTGAGGCTTGGAGCGCGGGATCGCTGAACGGCGTGTTCGAAGCCGAGAAGTTCAAGATCGACGTCACCAAGACGCCGATCCCGCGCTATGATCTGCTCAAGCGCAGCCAGTACCTCTATTACGGCGTGCAGTTCGCGCGCGGCTGCCCCTTTACCTGCGAGTTTTGTGACATCATCGAGTTGTATGGGCGCGCCCCGCGGGCCAAGACCGTAGAGCAGATATTGGCCGAGCTTGACACGCTGTACCGCCTCGGCTATCGCGGCTTTCTCGACTTTGTCGACGACAACTTCATTGGCAACAAGAAAGCGGTTAAGAATTTGTTGCCGCATCTGATCGCCTGGCAGAAGGAGCACGGCTATCCATTTGAATTCACGACCGAGGCGTCGATCAACCTGGCTGATGACGACGCCTTGCTCGCGCTGATGCGCGAGGCAAATTTCTTAAACATTTTCGTCGGCATCGAAAGCCCCGATCCGGAGACGCTGGTATCGACGCAGAAAAAACAGAATACGCGCCGCGTGTTGGACGACAGCGTGCGCAAGATCTATCGTGCTGGGATCTACGTGCATGCCGGTTTCATCGTCGGCTTCGACAGCGAGAAGGACGGTGTCGCCGCCGGAATGACAGATTTTATCGAAGCGGCTGCGATCCCCGTCTGCATGGTCGGCCTCTTGTTTGCGCTGCCCCATACGCAATTGGGCCGGCGGCTCGAAAAGGAAGGCCGCATGCTTCCGCAGTCCTATGTCGAACAACTGGCGGAGCTCGGCGCCGGCGACCAATGCACCGCCGGCCTCAATTTTCACACAGCGCGCCCACGCCGCGAAATCCTATTGGATTTCAAGAAGGTTTTGCAGGGGGTGTACGATTTGGATGCGTATTACAGCCGAGTCAGGACGGTAGCGCGGACGCTCGACCGCCCGAAGCTGGATAGGAGCCGCTCGACCCAGTTTCTTCGGCGCACTCTCGGCACTTCGCTCCACGATCTTAGCCTTGCTTTCCGCATTCTGTGGCGCATTGTGCGGCGGCAGCCTGAGGCACTCGGTCATGTCTGCCGAGCGGTCTTCGAAACCGCCAAACACAACCGCGAAGCCCTCCCATGCGTTTTTACAATGGCAGCCTTTTACCTCCATCTTGGGCCATTTTCGCGGTACGTGGTCTCCCTGTTGGATCAGCGGATCGCGGCAATCTCTGACGACGGGCCAGGCATTGAACAACTGTCGACCAGCCCGGTGAGGATGCCAGGTGGTGGATTGGAACTAGCGCTGACCCTGGCGCACGATCTTCGAGCTTGAGGGCGGTCGCGACTTTGGCGGCTTAGCTCAATCGAACGGCGCGGCCGTCGCTGCCGCGCGCCACTCCTGCGTGAGCACATCGGATCGCTGCCGGGCGATAAACAGAAACAGTGCCGCGTAGGGGCTGCGGGGAATTCGGATTGGGACGGATGAAGGGTCAGACCACGCGATCGATGTCTGCTCCGGGTGATTGACACCCGGCCGGTTGCTCGCTGCTCGACGAATGACCGTTGTCGGCGTGCGCCGTGAAAAGGCGGCGCTTTCCAGTGGGTGCAAGCCCCACCCGGCGATTCGCTCCAGCCGGAAGCAATCGGAGCAGTCATGGAGGTAACGAAATGGCTGAAGCCTTCGAATAGCGGTCACGACTTGGTGACCGCGCGAGTGTGCAGGCCGCAACGCGAGTGAACGCCGAGCAAGCCTCGAAAAGGTCGATGTGCAGGCCGACCCGACCGCCGAATTCGGGGAAGGCTGACTACGGCTGGGTGAGATGAGCGAGGATTACGCCCAGCCGCTGCACCGGGGTAGTGGCGGCAGCATGTACACAAGGAAAGCGCACGCAACACGGGAAGCCCCAATGCGTGATCAGGGATGATCAACCGGACGCCCGCGAGGGACAGGCCGGGCGCACTGGGGTGGCGGAGAGGCTCGTAGTACCGCTGAAGCCGGGTAATGCCGGGGGAGGGAAGGGGCCTCAGTTCAAGACCGACGCAAGACGTGGTGAGGGACCGGGAGATTGGGCAACCTAGCAACTCCGAAAAGTGTTCAGAAGCTGCAGATGGCGTTACACGCGAAAGCGAAGGCGGAGGCCGGTTATCGCTTCTACGCCCTGTACGACAAGATCAGCCGCGACGACATCCTGGCGCATGCCTATGCCCAGTGCCGCTCCAACAAGGGCGCACCGGGGATCGACGGCCAGGACTTTGCGGACATCGAGGCGTATGGGGTCGAGCGATGGCTGGCTGAACTGGCGCTTGCGCTCAGGCAGGAGACGTACCGGCCAGAGCCAATCAGACGAGTGTTTATACCGAAGGCCAACGGCAAACTCAGGCCGCTGGGCATCTCGAGCGTGCGGGATCGGGTCTGCATGACAGCAGCGATGCTGGTGCTGGAGCCGATCTTCGAAGCCGATCTTCCACCGGAAATCTACGCCTACCGCGCTGGGCGCAACGCCCAGCAGGCAGTTGTAGAGGTGGAGGAGCTGCTGTTCCGTGGCCACCCGGACGTCGTCGACGCCGACCTCGCGGACTACTTCGGGAGCATTCCGCATGCCGACCTGCTAAAGTCGGTGGCGCGTCGGATCGTTGATCGGCGCGTGCTGCATCTGATCAAGATGTGGCTGGAATGCCCCGTGGAAGAAACCGACCAACGAGGCCGGAAGACACGCACGACCGAGGCCCGGGACAAGCCGGCGCGGCATCCCGCAGGGCTCACCGCTCTCACCACTGCTGGCGAATATCTACATGCGCCGGTTTGTGCTGGGGTGGAAGAAGCTCGGCCTTGAGCAAAGCCTCGGCACTCGCCTCGTCACCTATGCGGACGATCTTGTGATCCTGTGCCGGAGGGGCAGCGCGGAAGAGGCGCTGCACCACCTGCGCGAGATCATGGGCAAGCTGAAGCTGACAGTGAACGAGGAGAAGACACGGATCTGCAGGGTTCCGGACGGGGAGTTTGACTTCTTGGGCTATCACGTTCGGGCGGATGTACTCTCCGGAGACGGGCAAGGCCCGGCTGGGCTATCGACCGTCAAAGAAGAGCATCAAGCGCATGGTCGAAAAAGTCCACGCGCTGACCGACCGAGCGGGTACCTGGCAAGAGACCACAAAGCTGGTGGATCAGTTGAACCAGGCGCTCCGCGGATGGGCCAACTACTTCAGGGTTGGAACCACCCGCAAAGCGTATCGGGTGCTCGACAACTACACGGCTGTGCGGTTGCGCCGGTGGTTGCGCTTCAAGCACAAGGTCTGGCGACGCAAGGGCGGAGCTTATCCACTCCCGCACCTTTACGAGCATTTCGGGCTCGTACGCCTGACCCAGCTTGGTCGTGGCCCGTCGTGGGTGAAGGCGTGAAGTCTTGTCCGAGAGCCGGATGCGGGCAATCCGCCATGTCCGGTTCGATGAGCGTTGCGCCTTGTAAGCGCGTTGAACTCAGTCGCCTGAGATGGCGGCGGCGGCAAAGCCTAGCGAGCAGCCGCGTACCAAGTCTTGCGTGGCGTCCGGTAACGGCCGCTGCGAAGCGTAGACAGGGAGGTTGTAGGCCGGAACACCAGTGAACGGGAAGATAGCCCCGAAATCGAACGTGATCGGAGTAGCCGACCCTATCGCTCAAAGGGGAAGGCGGAATCGCTGGCCGCGCCAACGCGAGCGGCCTGGGGTGCTCCCGGGGTTCGTACCGCCAGCATGCAACCAAAGGGGTCAACGGGAACAAGGGAGATCCATCCGGTTCAAGCGCAAGCTTGTAGGACCTGCCAAGCCGATGAGGTGAGAAGGGGCTGATGATCGGGTGGAAGTCAGACTGACTGATAGTACTCCGAGGTCGGGAGAGCCGGCCACATGGGGAAGCGGTCAGCGGTAGTTGAATTGTTCTTGGGCGACATGGGCTCCATCCAACGGGAGACACGGCCTTCTATTCAAAGAGAAGATCAGCTGACCATGGAAACGAAACTTGAACAAATAGCAGCGAAAGCTCGGCGTGAGCCAAATCTTCGCTTTACCTCGCTGGCCCATCACGTCACGCGCGAACGGGTGCAGAAGAATCTGTCCACAGATTCCAAAGCGCTCCGCCGCCGGGGTGGATGGCCAGACGGTGGAGGCAGCGAAGGAGAGCTTTGAAGAATGGATAGAGCCGATGCTCCAATCCATCCACCGCCAAGGGTATCGCGCGCCGGACATTCGGCGGGTCTATATCCCCAAGCCCGGTAAGACGGAAAAGCGCCCCCTCGGGGTTCCGACCGTCTCTGACCGGGCGCTCCAGCGCAGCACGGCTGAGGTGCTGTCCGCCATTTATGAACAGGACTTCTTGCCCTGCTCATTCGGCGGCAGGCCGAAGCTCAGCGCCCATCATGCCTTGGCGACCCTCAACGAGGTCATCGCCGGCGGCATGATAAGCTGGGTGCTGGAGGCGGATTTGAAGAACTTCTTCGGGAGTCTCAGTCACGACTGGGTTCTCCGGTTTGTCGAGCATCGAGTTCGGTGATCCGCGCCTGATCAGTTTGATCCGGCGCTGGTTGAAAGCGGGCGTCTTGGAGGACGGAGCGGTCCATCCGAGCGAACAGGGAACGCCACAGGGTGGGTCGATCAGCGTACTTCTGAGCAACCTCTACCTCCATTACGTGCTCGACCTTTGGTTCGAGCGCGTTGTGAAGGGCCGGTTGCGGGGCGAAGCCCGACTGGTGCGCTATATCGATGACTTTGTGATCTGTTTCCAATATCGATCGGACGCCATCCGCGTTCAGGATGCCCTGCGCCTCCGGTTGGGAAAGTTCGGCCTTACTCTAGAGCCGACCAAGACCAAATTGGTCGAGTTTGGTCGGTTCGCGCAGAAACACGCGGGCAAACGCGGCAGGAACCGCCCGGAAACTATCTACTTTCTGGGCCTGACGCTCTATTGCACGCGAAACCGAAAAGGAAACTTCAAGGTTGGGATGCGCACCGAGAAATCTCGGCTAAGGCGCAGCCTTACGTCTCTGCAAGAGCTAATGCAGCGAATACGACATCACACGATCGGTGAACAGGTCGGCGAAATCAACGCCGCCCTACGCGGCCACTATGCTTATTACGGCGTCGCCGGAAATCTTCGGAGTTCTCGTCAAAGTATATCGGGTCGTGGAGCGTTACTGGCGCCGGATGTTGTGCAGCCGTAGCTGGGCCGGCCGCCGCCTCACCTGGGACGCCTTCAACCAAATCAAAGAACGGACACCGTTACTGACACCTAAACTGCGCCTCCCCTACCGGGAGCTGCAGGCGCTTGCAGTGCTGTGAAGCAACTGCCGAAGAGCGTTGGTGCGGGAAATCCGCACGCCACGTTCTGTGGGAACCGGGGGCGGGCGACCGCCTCCGGTGACCCGGTGGATGTGGAAACGGAGCCACGGCCGAACCAGTGAGGCACCGCCAGACGAAAGGGGCGGCTACCGATATGTTCGACCTACAGCCACCGCGTCACATCTCGACTCTACGCGTCTCGCCCGTTGCCCCGCGTCCCGGCGAAGGTCCCTTGACTGAACCGACAGCGGGCGCTCAGCCTGGCGGCGGGAACCGCAATCGCCGTGCGATCGGCCGGTCAGGAATTGTGGGGAGCGTTCTGGCCGGGGATACTGGGTATTCGGGCAGATCGTCGGTGACCGTGAACCACGGCGCCTTGTCGACGATAAACGCGTGCGCGTCGGGGCAGACGCCGGGATTATCATCGAGCGTCGCCAGCGCGACGCCATAGAGCGCCACGGCGCCGGGGTCGGTCTGCGCGCTGCGCGAGTGTTCGTCGAATTTCACCAGCACGGGCGCTCCGCACATAGTACAGAATCCGCGATGCGTGCCCGGTGTCAGGAAGGGATCCCGCATCTTTCAGACTTAATACCACTAAGGTTGTATGCAACTTGAGCTTTCGTGTTAATGATTAGCGATCTAAAACGTGCAGCCTGTCCCTGTGATACCCGAGATCGACATCTGGCGCACCGCCAACCTCATGCTCAAGCGCTACGGCGACAAGGCCCTTGAGGAAAGCGCTGCGCGCGGCGACGACCTCGTCGCGCAGGACGATTACAGCGGCGAGGCCGTGTGGCGCCGGATCACCGACGCCGTTCGCCAGCTCGCGAACCAGACGCCCGCCGGGCCGCTCCACTGACCACGGGCTCGAGCGACTGGTTTTTTCGCAGCGACAGTCGGCTGTGCGCTCCGGGTTTCGGATGCGGTACGGGCCGGCGCAGATCAGCTGGCCGCACCTCCGCCCGCAGCGATACGGCGGGAACGCCCGCGCCGGCCGCCCGCATAATCCATGTTAATGAATACCGGATCGATCATCCGGTATGAAGGCTGCGAACCCGCCCGGCAAGGGAGCCCTCCCCAATTCACCAGCCGGTTGCGCCTGAATGTCGCCGAAAATCTGGCCGCCGCATTCGATCTCGATTTGGCCGTAGCTGATCGTCCCCGAGACCCGGCCGGTCGCCTTGATCAGGAGCCGGTTGCGGACGATCAGATCACCTTCGAAGCGGCCGCGTATCTCGGCCTCGTCGATCGTTGTCGAGCCCTTGAACAGGCCGCTCTCGGCAATCTCGATAGCACGGCAGTTGGTCAGCTTGGCGTCGACACTGCCTTCGATGAGCAGTTTGTCGCAGGAATTGACTTCGCCTGAGAGGGTGATTCCGCGGCCGACGCTGAGACAACGGCTCTCGCCGTCGGGTATCAGCGGATAGGTCAAATCGGCGAGGCGGCGCATCGCGTCGCCTGAGCGCGGCGGAATAGCCTGTGGTCCGACCGGGCGGACGGATTTCGCCACAAGATCGCGATCGTCGGCCGCATCTGCCATTTGAGGATCCTCTGTCTCGCTTTATTTGCCCGCGAATAAGATTGGATATTCAATACGATTGTTCCGGCGAATATCACAGGCCAAGCAGCTCATCGCCGCGCAACCTGCGGCAACGCCTTAAACCCGTGCACCATCAAGGCCGTGTCGGTGATCGGCGTCGCGAGGTCAACAAGTTGTCGTGGACGGTACATCGGCGAATTGCCGTCAAGGGGAGAAGGCTTCGGCGCCGGACAATCGAGGCCGGTGGTGTTAATGTCGTTTCTTGGCGGTGACAAAGACGGATGTGGTCCCGAGCGGATTTGACGCTGGGGACGCCGCCGAATGCGTTGATTCTGGCCCGTTCGGAAGGCCATCAGAGCCATTTTGGCACGGTGCCGGAGGAACTGCTCTCGCACCTTGCGACGCTCAACGGCGAGCGGCCAAAGGATTTGATCCGCGCCGAAATCGTCTATTTCGAGACGACAGCCCGCGGTGCGGTATTCTCGACCGGCTCGATCACATTCTGCGGCAGCCTGTCCCACAATAACTACGACAACAACGTTTCCCGCATGGTCGAGAACGTGCTGCGCCGGTTTGCCGGCGACGCCGTTAAATTTGTTATATTAACCGCTCCAGTAGAGGATTACGGGCCATGAGCGAGCGAAATGCAAGGCCGAGCGGAGCCAGTGACACGGCGATCGTGCGGGCGGCGATTTACCCGGCGATCGGCATAGCGCGGCTCGGCAATAGTGAGAGCGAATATTTTCTGGCGCCCGAGGTGACCGACCCGCTGCCCGAGCCGCCAGGCTTCTATCGCGATTCGACCGGCGCATTGAAGCGCCAGGCAGCGCGATTTCGTGTCTACGGGCTCAACGCGGCAGGCCAGGCGGTCACTGAGCTGACGGCAGACAATGCCGAGATCCGCTGGACGGTCCATCTCGCCAATAAGAAATCGGCCTGGTACCAGTTCCAGATCGCACTGGACATCCCGGAGGCCGGGTCGGCGCCGCCGTCCTGGTTGCGCAATATTACGATCACCGACAGAAGCCGTCTGATGATTGACCCCGGCCCCCGGTATATCACTGGCCGGGATGCCGGAGGCGGCCCAGCTTACCGCTTTGATACCGGCACGTTTCTTGGCACGCGGGTCTATCTCGGGGAGGTTCGGACCGATCCGCAGGGCCGATTGATCGTGTTTGGCGGCCGCGGCAAATCGGCCTCCTACAACGGCGCCAAGGCTGTCACCTTTGCCAATAACGAAGGGTGGCACGACGACACTGCGGACGGCCCGGTGACGGCTGAGGTTACCTTCTCGGGCCAAAAGCTGCAGGTAGACCCTGCCTGGATTGTCGTCGCCCCACCGAACTACGGGCCACTGCAGAAATCGGTGCGCACGATGTGGGATCTGATCCGCGACGTGGCGATAACTGCTGGGACATTGCCAAAGCCGGCCCGGCCGTCGTTCGACCGCGATATCCGGCCGATCTTCGAGCGTCTGTCGCGGCTGCAATGGGTGAATGCCGGCTTTGCCGCCGGGTTCGGCTGGGGCGCGCCGAGCGACTTTACCAGCCCGCAATGGCTGGAGAAACTGTCGCGCAATAGCGCCGATACGGCCGAGATGCGTCACGTGATCGCCAACCAGTTCCGCGACTTCGACCGCGACTCCTGGTCGCCGGTGCCATGGCCGTGGGTTTATGGCGACGCGATGAACATTCCGCCGGCCGAGACGCCGCGGCAGAATGCGGCGCTGACCGACACCCAGCTCGCGATGCTGCAGCAATGGTCGGCAGGCGATTTTGATGACGACTATGTTCCCGGCCGTACCCCGCCACGGCGTATCGAGGATGTGCCGGTCGCCGAGCAGCCGGACATGCTCGACCGCGCCTCCCTGGAATTCTGTCTCGCCGATGCGTTTCATCCGGGCTGCGAGATGACCTGGCCGATGCGCACCGCCGGCCTCTACATGGCGCCGTTCCGCATTGCCCATGCCGCACCCGGCTGGATCGAGCCCGAATATGGACCGACCCTTGGCGCCGATATCATCAATCTGCCCAACGGGCCGCTGCTCGGCGGCCAGCTGCCGGGCGGAATTACCCGCTGGATGGCGGTACCTTGGCAGACCGACACGGCCAGCTGCCGGTCCGGATATCTGAGGTCTTATGATCCGTATGTGCCGACCTTCTGGCCGGCTCGCGTCCCCAATCAGGTGCTGACCCAGGCGGATTACGACATCGTGATGAATGAGGAGGCCTCGATGGCGGAGCGCCTCGCCGCCTTTGCGCGCCGCGCCTCGTGGCTGCGTCCGCTGGGCAGCAGCAGCTACACCGACCAGATCAACAACATGATCGCTCATTTCGACCATATGGGGGTGGTAGAAACGCGAGCGGGTCCGACGAGCGGACCGTTTCCGTCGGTCGTCGAGGTGGAAGACCTGCATCCGGCGGCGCAGGCGGTCGCCGCCGCGGTAGGGCCACGCGCCGCAGAGGAACTCGATCTCTCTGGTATCGATAAAGTACGGCGCTTTCCGCACGGGATTAGGCGCTGAGCCGACCGATCGAGGCCGATGTCCTGATCCTGGGCGCCGGCCCCGCCGGATCGGTGGCGGCGCTCAATTTGGCGCCGAGCCGCCGGGTGATAGCGGTCGAGCGTCGAATGGGTGCTTCGCCGCGGATCGGAGAGGCGTTGCCACCCGCTGCGCGCCGGCTGCTGGCCGATATGGGCCTGCTGGATGCTTTTCTGCGGGAACGCCACACACCGTGCTACGGCAACCGCTCGGTCTGGGGTGCCCGAACCCCGGAGGTGACCGACTTCATGCGCGACCCCGACGGACATGGCTGGCACCTCGATAGAGCACGCTTCGACAGCTGGCTGCGTTTCGTCGCTGTTGCTCGGGGCGCGAGACTGCTCGCACCGGCGAGCCCAAGCCTGATCCGACGCACCGACGGACGCTGGCAAGTGCAGCTGACGACACACCGCGGCATCGTGGAATTGTCGGCCGCGTTTGCCATCGACGCCGGCGGACGCGCAGCACCGCTCGCTCGCCGCCTCGGCGCCAAGCGCCATGTGACCGATCGATTGGTATGCGGCTGGGTGCATGGTCGGGCGCGCTCGAGTGGACGCGGGATTGGTCTGACCACGGTTGAGGCAATTTCCGATGGGTGGTGGTACACAGCGCCATTACCCGAAGAGCGGCGCGTTGTGGCGTTTCTCACCGATGCCGACCTGCCCGCGGCGCGTATCGCACATCTGGGCGTAAGGCTGGCTGAGCACGCAGCGGACACAGACGAGGTTGGCGCGATCCTGGCCGAGTGCGAGTTCACCCCGAAGCAAGGCGGCTTTACTGCCGCGCACAGTTCGACATTGGATCGCTGCATTGGCGACGGCTGGATCGCCGCAGGCGATGCCAGCATGACTTTCGACCCACTTTCCTCGCAGGGGCTGATGCACGCGCTGTTCAGCGGTCTCGCCGCGGCGGAGGCTGCAGACAGTTATCTCTGTGGCGACGCCGCAGCGCCAGCCCGCTATCATCAGATGATGCAGGGGATTCAGCATGCGTACCAGCAACGTTTGGCATTCAGTTATTCGGCCGAGATGCGCTGGCCGTGGGCACCGTTCTGGCAGCGCCGCCAGTTCGGGGACTTGCACCAGCCGTAGCCGAAATGTGCTGTGCTATTACCTATGACGCCGCGATTTTAGGGTTTATGGTGCTGCCGCCGACTCCAGAATACGAACAGTTCTCCCGCAGGGAGATAGACCGACCATTAATCGAACCTCCCATCTCTGACCTGTATTTCGGCGTCCGGGAAGGACCCCGCCCGTAAACCAGCTCAAGACGCTGACTGCCCTCGGTTATTTACCCTCACGGTAGGTCTCGATCGGCGCGGATCGGGACCCCTCCCGAGCGATGATTCGAAACGCTGGATCAAAGGTAGACCGAAATCGCGCAGAGTCACGGTTCGATGCCGATTTACAGCCAACGGCAACACGATTTGTAGCAGCCCGACCGTCGTGGCGATTGTGGTGTCAGTCCGCGGTATCGCTCCGCTGAATTGATCAAGTTCGCGCTCGGTAGTCGTTGAACTCATCAGATCACCTCCGTGCCGTTGCCGCACGCTACCGTTTAGTGTCACCGGTACGCACGTGCGTAATGCTACTCACGCCGGAACAGGCCGCGCGACAGCCCTCGACGCGGTCGCTGATCGAACAGGGTGAGCCGCGTGGTTTGCGCCTTCGACCGCGCTCATTTGCCAGAGTTCCATGTCCGCCTCCGGAGGACTCACCGCTTCTGTTATTTAGACTAGACTAGCTTAGACTGGCGTAAGAAGGCGTATATTTGGCAGCCTACACTCTTCAAGTCGTCGGGTCGGCGATTTGGATCTGGCGCCAATATCCCAAGAGCCGAGTTTCGGTGCCAGAGTTGGAGATTTCGGTAAGCAGTCGCCGAGCAAGCATACGGGCCGCGCCCAGTGACATTTCAGCGATTGGTTCGCCTTCCGGCGGTGTGAGCACGATATGCCATCGCCCGCTGGGACTCTCGACGCCGGGAGACGCGGATGTCTTGTGCCCGGTCCCCGTACGTCCATGCGGCGCACTACCGCGTTCAGCTTTGGGTTGACCGCGTCCATCCGGCCGAGCACCGATTGCACCGCCTCGCGGCTCGACGCCTGTCCGAGGCGGATCGTCCGGGCCAGCTCGATGAGGCGCTGACTGCGGCCGAAGCCGCCGACGCGGTACGGGCAAAACGCGAGCCGCTTCCGCTGCACGGCGTGCCGGTGACGGTGAAGGTCAACACGGATCAGAAGGGTCACCCCACTGACAACGGCGTCGTTGCGTTCAAGGACGTCATCGCGCCGGACGACGCACCGGTGGTCGCCAATTTGCGAGCGGCGGGCGCCATCGTCGTCGGGCGCACCAACGTGCCGGCCTTCTCGATGCGCGCCTTTTCTGAGAACGAGCTACACGGTCGCACCGAGAACCCGCGCGATCGTAGCGTCACCCCGGGTGGGTCGAGCGGGGGCGCCGCCAGCGCGGTCGCCGCCGGGATTGGGGCGATCGGCCATGGCAACGATATCGCCGGCTCCGTGCGCTTTCCGGCCTATTGCTGCGGCATCGTCGGGTTGCGTGTCGGCCTGGGGCGCATCCCGTCCTTCAACCACAGCGCCAAGGTGCCGCGCGGGATTGGCGCGCAGCTGATGGCGACGCAAGGGCCGCTGACGCGGACGGTCGGCGATGCTCGGCTCGCACTCAGGGTCATGGCCAAGGGCGATCCGCGCGATACACGCTGGGTGGACGCCCCGCTCGCCGGCCCGCCGGTGGCCCGGCCGATCAAAGTCGCGATCGTCCCCGAGGTCCCCGGCGGTGAGACGCACCCGGCGCAACAGACCGCAGTGCGTGGCGCCGGCCGGCATCTGGAAGCGGCGGGCTATGCGGTCGAGGAGGTACTGCCGCCCGAGATCGAAGAGGCGGTGCGGTTGTGGCATACGATCGGCTCGGGCGACGTGCTGCGCCTGCTGTATCCGACCGTCGAGAGCGTTGGCGAGGCCGATGCCCGCACCTCGATGAGCGAATGGTTGGCGCTCTACCCACCGCCCGAACCCAATGCGGTCCTCGATGCGCTCGCGCGCCGCGACCTGTTGCTGTGGCGCTGGCTGGAGTTCTTCGAGGACTACCCCGTCGTTGTCATGCCGACCCATTGCGACCTGCCGCCGCCATGGCGGCTGGACCTGATCCGCGACGGTCAGAAGCAGCTGATCGACGCGCTCCGGGTCGGCCTCGTCGCGCCGGTGCTAGGATTGGGAGGGCTGCAGGTGCCAGTCGGCTCGCACGGCAGGCTGCGCACCGGCGTGCAGATCGTCACGTCTCGATTCCGGGAGGATCTGGCGCTCGACGCAGGGGAAGTCATGGAGGCCGCCGAGGGAATTGTACAATCGTTCGACCCGATGTGGTGACCGGCTCGTCACAGTGGGCGCGATTGGGGTCATGCCGTCCTCACTCCGACAAGCCGGTTGTGTAGGCCGCTGACCAGACTGCCTTTTCTGTTGCAGGAATCACGGCACAAAATAGCGCCACAATAACGCTTATCTGCGGCTGATCGGGCGCAGCCGCATCTTGCCTGTCGAGCCTGCGGCATGCGATTGGGTTGCGTGGCGACGCCGGGCCAGCGCTCGTCCTGCCGGCCGCTGCCTGCCTTGTTGGCTTTGCCGCAGCCCGTCGCGTATTATTATTAGTCGCCGATGTTCAGCCACAACGAGTTCGTCGGGACGCAACACGCGGCGCACTTCGCGCAACACCGCCAGCACGTTGTCGATGTAGAGCTGATAGGTCGGCTCAAGGCCGACCGAGCCGCGGCATGGGCCGCAGCGCTGGCAAAACGCCCCGTCGACGGGTGCAACGTGACCGGCACGGCCTGCTTTGCCGTGTGGCTGCTTTCGCCGTTGCGCAATACGCGATCGCGTCGTCGCCGGTCCGGATCGAAATCGGCAATGAACCTGTCCCGCTGTCGTTGTCAAATTTGGACGGCGCGCCAGTGCACGGCGGGCAATCAAAATTCGTCGATTAGCCGCGATTTCCACTGGACTGTTCGGACGACAGAGCGTGTCTGTGGTCGTCTCAACAAAGGAGCGACCCAATGGACCAGACTACAAAGCCAAGCTTCAGCAGCCGCAGCAATGCGAAGCGCGCCGCTGAAAAAGCAATCGCGGACGGCACTGCACCGAGCGTCGATTACGGCATCCAGCCGACCGATGAAGGCCGGTTCGAGATCGTGTGGAAAACCGCGAGCGGCACGTCCGCTGCATCGAACATCAAGCAAGTCGAAGCCGCCGAGGCCGCCACTGAGCCCGAGCGGGCCGCTGACACGGCCGAGCCTGCCGACCCGACCAATGGGCCGGCCGAGGGCGAGTTGGCGCCCACAGCCGAGCCAGCCGCGCCCGCGGCCGCCGTGGAGACCCCGGCAGCGGAAGGCGCGCTCGATCCCGAGCTCGCCGGCTTCGAGACGGAGCGGCTGATCGCGCACCTACAGCGGCTCGGCTATTGCGTCACGCTTGCGCTGGCGAGGCAGCGCCGCTCGGCCACACGCCAAGCCCGTACCCCAAGCGGGCCGCGGCGGAGCAAGGCGACGGAGCTCGACGAGGCCGCCGCGCGCGGCGTCATGCCGACCAAGCCGGAGGTGACCTCACACGCGAACAGCCACTACCAGAAGCGCTTCGACAACCTGGCCGAGCTGGCCACGGCCGGCGATTGGGACGGGGTGGCAGCCTACGAGTGCAACGGCGTCAACAGCTACGCCAAGATGGTCCGGCAATACCGCGACCGGCTGGTGGCCGCGCACAAGGCGCAGCAGGCGGGCGTGACCGCGACGGAGCAAGGAGCGGCGCAGTGAGCGCCGCCACTGAACAATCGCCGGACCCGCGCGACCCGCGTCCCAATTCCGAGATGATCGGTCGAGACGAGAATTTCCGCTATCGCAAACTGCGCCCGCTGCGACAGCGGCAAACGGCTCTGCGTCCGCGGCAATCCGCGGAACTGCGACTGGCTGCACGCAAGGAACGACTATCATGGCCACCATATTCTATCGCGACGGGGCGGTGGTGCTGGAAGAGCAGATCCTCGGTGAATTGCGCGATGGTGCGGGCGATGCCGGCGTCCCGCTGGAGGCCGCAGACGCACTATTCGCGGTGCGCGACCCCTGACCTCGGCCGCTGGGCGACGACGTCGTCGAAGCTTCGGCCGTCGCCGTCCAGCACCGCGTCCCGGCCGGTGAGGTCCTGCCAGCGCTTTACCGCCACATCCACATAAGCCCGCGCGATCTCGATCGCGTGCACTGCGCGGCCGGTCATCTGGGCCGCGATAATCGTGGTGCCGGAGCCGGAAAACGGCTCGTAGACCGCCTGGCCCAGCGAGGAGTTGTTGTCGATCGGGCGACGCTTCATGCACTCGATCGGCTTTTGCGTGCCGTGGCCAGTCTCCGATTTCATCGGCTTGTCGATCTGCCATAACGTCGACTGTTTCCGGTCGCCAGCCCAATGCCCGGTATGGCCGTCGCGCACGGCATAAAAGCACGGCTCATGTTGAGCATGGTAGCTCGATCCAACACGAAGCTTGGCAGCCACTGATGGCGGCTACTTTGTCCCCACGCCGATCAAGTACGTCTGTGGTGCCACGATTTCGTCAACGTTATCGTACTGGCGCAGAGCATCCTCGATTTCGGCCCAGGTTGCTTCGCGTTCAGTCTCGGTGGCGTGCATCAGCAGCTGCGGTATCTCCGGCAGCAGGTCCCGGACGTTCTGCATGGCCACTGCGAGCGAAGGGAATCGCCGCTGGACCGGCGCCGCTTCGACGGTCACGTCACGAAACCCGGCATCGCGGTACACAGCCTCCAGCACGACCGGATCGCCATGAGCTGCTTGGCCTGTGATATTCGCCGGAACAATCGTATTGAATATCGAATCTTATTCGCGGGCAAATAAAGCGAGACAGAGGATCCTCAAATGGCAGATGCGGCCAACGATCGCGATCTTGTGGCGAAATCCGTCCGCCCGGTCGGACCACAGGCTATTCCGCCGCGCTCAGGCGACGCGATGCGCCGCCTCGCCGATTTGACCTATCCGCTGATACCCGACGGCGAGAGCCGTTGTCTCAGCGTCGGCCGCGGAATCACCCTCTCAGGCGAAGTCAATTCCTGCGACAAACTGCTCATCGAAGGCAGTGTCGACGCCAAGCTGACCAACTGCCGTGCTATCGAGATTGCCGAGAGCGGCCTGTTCAAAGGCTCGACAACGATCGACGAGGCCGAGATACGCGGCCGCTTCGAAGGTGATCTGATCGTCCGCAACCGGCTCCTGATCAAGGCGACCGGCCGGGTCTCGGGGACGATCAGCTACGGCCAAATCGAGATCGAATGCGGGATTCCTGATCTTCTGTACCGGCAGATCGGCCAGTTAAATCGACCTGCGCTTCATTGGTGGCTCCCTCCGCCGGCGCGCCGCCCTCGAAGACGAACAACGCTCAAGAACCGCAGAAACCCTCGGAAGTTTCAAACCGCGGTATGGGATCTTGTAGGGCGGACTGAGACCCCGATCGGGCTAAGGGCGCGTGCCCTATCCCGACCAACCCCCTGCATACAGCCCAAGAAAGACCAGAGCAGTCCCCGCGGTCATGAGGCCGATGCTCAAACCCTTACCGGCCTGCCCCATCCGGTTCAGCGTAAGCGTGAGCCCCATCACGACGAAGCCCGCCAGGGTCAGGATGTTCATGCCGAAGAGAATGTCCCTGGTGAGCATTGCCCTTTGCTCTCAGTGGGGTCCTGCCTGCGGGTGCCGACCTTACCGCTTTGGCTAGGCCGCGTTATCGTCGGCTATCGACCCGGGGGGCGACGGGGGCGCTGGTCAAGGGCGCTGGTGAGACACGGGATTAATCCGCTGGTGGCCGCTCGCGGGGGTGCTGGAGGTGCCGGCCTGCCCCATCCGGTTCAGCGTAAGCGTGAGCCCCATCACGACGAAGCCCGCCAGGGTCAGGATGTTCATGCCGAAGAGAATGTCCCTGGTGAGCATTGCCCTTTGCTCTCAGTGGGGTCCTGCCTGCGGGTGCCGACCTTACCGCTTTGGCTAGGCCGCGTTATCGTCGGCTATCGACCCGGGGGGCGACGGGGGCGCTGGTCAAGGGCGCTGGTGAGACACGGGATTAATCCGCTGGTGGCCGCTCGCGGGGGTGCTGGAGGTGCCGGCCGAGGATGTCCGGGTAAGGGACCGTCCTGAGTAGGCGAAGCTCTGCCGGCGCCTGACCCCGAAGCTGCCCTCCACGGCGACTGTGGCGAACGGCCGGGATGGGTGGAAACGCGACATTCCGGATTTTGCCGGCCTGCGATGCTCAGGCTTGGAAGCGGTCATTCACCGCCTGAGGCCGCGACACCCGACACGGCGCCTACTTTAGCGCTGGGGCTGGCAGGCCGAAGGGCGGAGGAATATCCTCTTTGGTAAGGGACAGCCGCTCCTCGGAGCCGAGGATCACCGCATGGACGTAGTGGCGTGGCTGCGCGGGCTGGGACTCGAACAGTACACCGCAACTTTCCGCGACAATGACATCGACGCTGTGGTCTTGCCACGGCTGACTGCGGAGGATTTGCGCGAGCTGGGCGTCGCTTCTGTCGGCCACCGCCGCAGGCTGCTCGACGCTATCGCCGCATTGGGCGCTCCCGCGCCCGCAGCCGATGCGTCCGGATCGCCGGCCGAAACGACCGTAACACTCGCACCGAAGGGCGATGCCGAACGCCGGCAGCTGACGGTGATGTTTTGCGATCTGGTCGGCTCGACGGCGCTTTCGGCGCGGCTCGACCCGGAAGATCTGCGCGAAGTCATCGCCGCCTATCATCGCGCCGTTGCCGATGTCGTCAGGAACTTCGATGGGTTTGTCGCCAAGTACATGGGCGATGGTGTCCTGGTCTATTTCGGCTACCCGCAAGCGCATGAGGACGATGCGGAGCGAGCGATCCTAGCTGGGCTCGGTCTGATCGAGGCTATCGGCCGCCTCGATCTCGAATCGGCCAAGCTCCAGACGCGCGTCGGCATCGCCACTGGGCTGGTCGTGGTCGGCGACCTGATCGGCGAAGGCTCGGCTCAGGAGCAATCGGTCGTCGGCGAGACGCCGAACCTCGCCGCCCGGCTGCAATCTCTGGCAGAGCCGGGCACTATCGTCATTGGCGCGGGCACGCGCCGGCTGGTCGGCGGTCTCTTCGAATACCGCGCTCTCGGCGCGGTAGAGATCAAAGGCCTGGCCGCGCCGGTGGCGGCCTGGCAGGTGCTGCGCCCGAGCGGCGTCGAGAGCCGGTTTGAGGCGTTGCGTGGAACGGCGCTAAGTCCGCTGGTCGGCCGCGACGAGGAGATCGATCTGCTGTTGCGGCGCTGGGCACGCGCCAAGGCCAGCGACGGCCAAGTTGTACCGATCTATGGCGAGCCCGGCATCGGCAAGTCGCGTATCACTGCGGCATTGGCAGAGCGTCTCCAGTCCGAGTCGCATATCCGGCTTCGGTATTTCTGCTCCCCCTATCACCAGGAAAGCGCGCTGTTCCCATTCATCGACCAGCTCGGACGGGCGGCGGGGTTCGCCAGCGACGATTCGCCCGAGGCAAAACTGGAGAAACTAGAAGCCTTGCTGGCTTTCGCCGCGCCGCCGGAGGAGGATGTGGCATTCCTCGCGGATCTGCTGTCATTGCCGGCTACGGCACGTCATCCGCTGCCGAATCTCAGTCCGCAGCGGAAGAAGGAACGGACATTGGAGGCGCTGCTTCGGCAACTCGAAGGATTGGCTTGCCAACAGCCAGTGCTCATCGTTTTCGAGGACGCGCATTGGATCGACCCGACTTCGCGCGAATTGCTCGACCTCACCATCGAGCGCGTACGCAGTCTGGCGGTGCTGCTGATTGTGACCTTTCGCCCCGAGTTCCACCCGCCCTGGACCGGTCAGCCGCAGGTGATGATGTTGGCGCTCAATCGCCTCGACCGGCGTGACCGGAGCGCTCTGGTCGAGCAGATCGCGGGCGGCAAGACGTTGCCCGATGAGGTCGTCAACGCAATCGCCGACCGCACCGACGGCGTGCCGCTCTTTATCGAGGAATTGACCAAGAGCGTCTTGGAAAGCGGGGTGCCGCTCGTGGGGATCCCCGCCACCTTGCATACTCACTGATGGCGCGGCTGGACCGCCTGGCGTCGGTACGGCATCTGGCGCAGATCGGTGCGGCTATCGGGCGTGAGTTTTCGTATGAGCTGGTGCGTGCCGTTTCCCGCCTTTCAGAGGATGAGCTGCATACCGCACTCGGCCGCCTCGTAGCATCTGAACTGGTCCTTCAGCGCGGTTCGCCACCCGGCGCGGTCTATAGCTTCAAGCACGCGCTGGTACAGGACGCGGCTCACGGCAGCCTGCTGCGCAGCTCTCGGCAGCAGTTGCACGCGCAGATCGCCGAAGCGATCGAAACCCATTCCCCCGATCTGATAGAAACCCAGCCCGAACTCTTCGCGCAACATTATGAGGAGGCCGGGCTCGTCGAAAAATCGGTCGCCTTTTGGGGCAAAGCTGGTCAGAGGTCCGCCGCCCGATCGGCATTGGCGGAAGCAGCCGCACAATTGCAAAAGGCGTTGGACCAGCTGGTGCTGTTGCGGGACACCCCTGAGCGTCAACGACAGGAGCTCAAATTTTTGAGCAACCTGGGGGCGGTCCTCGTCGCCGTCAAAGGCTTCGCCGCTCCCGAAACCGGCCAGGTCTTTGGCCGCTCACGACAGCTGTGGGAGCAGCTAGGTTCTCCCTCGGAATTTCTTCACGTTCCCTGGGGACAGTTGACTTATTACATGGGCCGCAGCGAATTTGATCTGGCGCAGCGGCTGGCCGAGGATTTGCTGCGTATAAGTCGCCAGCGCAACAATTCCGCCGGGCTCGTTCTGGCCCACGTCTCCTCCGGCCGAAACCTGATGTTTACCGGCAAGTTTGCTTCGTCCCGATCGCATTTGGAAAAGGTGCTTGCGCTCTATGATCCGATCTCCCACCGCTCGCTTGCTCAGGAGGCCGTAATCCACACCCACGTATTGTCACGGGCCTATTTGGGCATCGTCCTTTTCTGCCTCGGTTTGCCGGACCAGGGATTAGCACAGAGCCGCGCAGCAATCGCCGAACTCGGAGGCTGGCTCATCCGCCGTCCTTGGCGCTGATATTGGCATTCGGCGTGATTCTGCTCTCGCTCGTCCGAGACAACGCACCCCTGGACCAGCTGGTGAATGAGCTGGTTGCGGTGGCGACCGAGCAGGGTTTTCCGTTCTACCGTGCGCTTGGGACGATCTATAGGGGATGGGTCAAGGTCAAGAATGGCGATGTGATGGAGGGATTGTCTCTGCTGCACAGCGGTTCGAGCGCTCATCGCGCCACCGGGACGGAGCTGTGGGCACCGTATCACATCGCCCTGCTCGCCAAGGCATCTAAGATCGCAGGGCAAACTGAAGAGAGCCTAACGCTGTTGGACGATGCATTGCAAATCGTCGAAAGAACAGGCGAGCGCTTGCTGGAGGCCGAGCTATATCGGCACAAGGGCCAGGTGTCGTTGCGGCAAGGGCATGCCGAGACCGCGGAAGAAATGTATGGCAAAGCCCTGAGGATTGCCCAAGAGCAAGAGGCCAAGCTCTGGGAATTGCGGGCTGGGATGAGCCTTGCCCGGCTGCGCCGAGACCAGGGCCGCAGCACCGAGGCTCGCGACCTGCTCGCGCCGGTCTATGGCTGGTTCACCGAAGGCTTCGACACGCCCGATCTAAAAAAAGCGAAGGCGCTGCTCGACGAGTTGGCTTGAGCCGGCGGTATCGTGGCGGAAATCCTGCGCGAATGACCGCTACCTGGTCCACCCAACGATCCGCTGGCGCGATCACGAATGGCTCTTAAGGGTCGACTGCAGCCGTTTGGGGGAGGCCCGGCGACCGTCGGCTATCGGCAGTTGGCACGGGTCCCGCTCACTGATCTCCACGTTCCCGTCCTCGGTCAACTGCCGCCGACGCTGGATAGTGCGTCAGTCCGATTGTAGCTGACTTCAGGTCTCGTCTGGGCCGCAATACGCCTCGATCCGGTATCCGTCCGGATCGATGATGAAGGCGGCATAGTAATCGGGGCTGTATTCCGGGCGCAGACCGGGCGCACCGTTGTCCTGCCCGCCGGAGCGCAACGCCGCCGCGTGAAACGCATCGACGGCATCGGCGTTCGGCGCCGTAAAGCAGAAGTGCAGACCCGACTTTTCGTCGGCCGGAACCGGTCGCTCGGCCGAGAAAACCCAGAACGCAATGCTGTCGCGCCCATACCCGTAGCCCAGCAGCGTTCTCGCAGCCCTCAGGCACTTGTATCCGAGCGGCTCCAGCGCGGTGTCGTAGAAGCGCTTACTTCTGTCGATGTCCGTTACCCCGATAGAGATGTGAGCAATCACGGTCCTCTCCCAAAGAGTGCTGTGGGCGTCCAGCCACCCCATAGGCTGTTATAGTTCAAACTGACCCACTACCCGGCTAACTGACCCACTACCCGCGCAGCTTCCGCTCGGCGATGCTCGAGTGTCGTCGACGCCGTGCGGTGTGCCGCGGAGATCAGCGCGGGATGCGCGACCGTGAGCCAGAGGCGCCCGACGAGCGGCGTATCAGGTTCCGCATCGGCATCAACCTCGGCGACGTAATTGCCGAGGAGCATGACATCTTCGGCGACGGGGTAACGTGGCCGCGCGATTGGAGGCGCTTGCTGAGCCCGGTGGCATCTGCGTCAGCCGGGTCGTCCGCGATCAGGTGCGCGACAAGCTCGATTACACCTTCGAGGACATGGGCGAGCAGCAGGTCAAGAACATTGCCCGGCCGGTGCGCGTGTACCAGGTTCGGGACCGGGCCGTCCCCATCGAGCAGCCGTTGCCGGCTTCGCCCCAGTCATTGCCGCTCCCGGACAAGCCGTCGATCGCGGTGCTGCCGTTCACGAATATGAGCGGCGACCCAGAGCAGGAGTATTTCGCCGACGGCATGGTCCCGGAGATCATCACCTCTCTCTCGCGCATCCGCTGGCTGTTCGTCATCGCCCGCAATTCGAGCTTCACCTACAAGGGCCAAGGGATCGACCTGAAGCGGGTCGGCCGCGAACTCGGCGTCCGCTATGTGCTCGAAGGCTCGGTGCGCAAGTCGGGCGGTCGAGTGCGCATCACCGCGCAATTGATTGACGCGCTCAGTGGGACACATTTCTGGGCCGATCGGTTCGAGGGTCCGCTCGAAGATGTCTTCGAGCTTCAGGACAAGGTTGCCTCCAGCGTCGCCGGCGTCATCGAGCCGACATTGCAGGCCGCCGAGACCGCCCGTTCGGCCGCCCGACCGACCGACGATATTGACGGCGTACGACCTCTATCTGCGCGGTTCTGCGATG
>CAVSZA010000017.1:0-171606 GCA_963732095.1 uncultured Alphaproteobacteria bacterium | reverse complement strand
TAGAAGTCCATTCCGCCCATTCCGCCGCCGGGCGGCATCGCCGGCGGGGTCTTCGGCTCGGGCTTCTCGGCGACCATCGCTTCGGTGGTGATCAACAGACCCGCTACCGATGACGCGTCCTGCAGCGCGTGCCGCACCACCTTGGTCGGGTCGATGATCCCGGAGCGGATCATGTCGGTGAACTCGCCCTTCTGAGCATCGTACCCGTAATTCGGGTCGGTACTGTCGAGCAGCTTGCCGACGATGATCGAGCCGTCGGTGCCCGAGTTCTCGGCGATCTGGCGGGCCGGGTACGACAGCGCCTTCTTGACGATGTCGACGCCCACCTTCTGGTCATTGTTGGCCGGCTTTAGGTTCTCGAGAGCGCGGATCGCGTAGAGCAGCGCGGCCCCGCCGCCGGCGACGACACCTTCCTCGACCGCGGCGCGGGTCGCGTGCATCGCGTCGTCGACCCGGTCTTTCTTCTCCTTGACCTCGATCTCGGTCGAACCGCCGACTCTGATCACAGCCACGCCACCCGCAAGCTTGGCTAGGCGTTCCTGCAGCTTTTCGCGATCATAGTCCGAGGTCGTCTCCTCGATCTGCTGCTTGATCTGCGCGATGCGGCCCTCGATGTCCTCTTTCTTGCCGGCGCCGTCGATGATCGTCGTGTTCTCTTTCTCGACGCGCACTCGCTTGGCCTGCCCAAGCATGTCGAGTGTGACGTTTTCGAGCTTGATCCCGAGATCCTCGCTGATCACCTGGCCGGCAGTCAAAACCGCGATATCCTCGAGCATGGCCTTGCGCCGGTCGCCAAAACCAGGCGCCTTGACCGCGGCCACCTTGAGGCCGCCGCGCAATTTGTTGACGACGAGCGTCGCCAAGGCTTCGCCCTCGACATCCTCGGCGACGATCAGCAAAGGTCGACCGCTCTGCACCACCGACTCGAGCACCGGCAGCATCGCCTGCAAGCCGGACAGCTTCTTCTCGTGGATCAGGATGTAGGGGTTCTCTAGCTCGGCGATCATCTTCTCGGCGTTGGTCACGAAATACGGCGAGAGATAACCGCGGTCGAACTGCATGCCTTCGACGACATCGAGCTCGGTCTCCAGGCTCTTCGCCTCCTCGACCGTAATGACGCCCTCGTTGCCGACTTTCTGCATCGCTTGCGCGATCATCTCGCCGACTTCGCGCTCGCCATTGGCCGAGATCGTGCCGACCTGCGCGATCTCTTCGTTCGTCGAGATCTTCTTCGAACGCTTCTTGATGTCCTCGACGACCGCGGCCACAGCGAGGTCGATACCGCGCTTCAGGTCCATCGGGTTCATCCCGGCCGCAACCGCCTTTGCACCCTCGCGGACGATCGCCTGGGCCAACAAGGTCGCAGTAGTCGTACCGTCGCCCGCCTGATCGCTGGTCTTGGAGGCGACCTCACGCACCATCTGGGCGCCCATATTCTCGAATTTGTCGGGCAGCTCGATTTCCTTGGCGACCGTAACGCCGTCTTTGGTAATGCGCGGCGCGCCAAACGATTTGTCTAGGACGACATTGCGCCCCTTCGGGCCCAACGTCACCCTGACGGCATTGGCGAGGATATCGACGCCGCGCAGCATGCGCTCGCGCGCGTCGCCATGAAATTTAACTTCTTTGGCAGCCATCTCTCTTTTTCTCCTCAAGCGACCTTTTGTGCGGCGGCGCCTCGCTCGAGCACGCCCATGATGTCGGACTCTTTCATGATGATCAGCTCTTCGCCTTCGAGCTTGACCTCGGTGCCCGACCATTTGCCGAACAGCACACGGTCGCCCGCTTTGACGTCCATCGGCTGGAGCTTGCCATCGTCGCCCCGCGCACCCGGACCGGCGGCGACCACCTCGCCCTCCATCGGCTTTTCTTTCGCCGTGTCGGGGATGATGATGCCGCCCGCCGTCTTCTCCTCGCCCTCGACGCGCCGAATCAACACGCGGTCGTGCAACGGACGGAATTTCATGAATACCTCCTGGAACGCAAACCAAAATGGAATTAGCACTCTCACTCTGAGAGTGCTGCTGACATAATTTGGTCTTGTCGGATTGTCAAGCAATCATCGGGCACACCGGCGAGCCCACAAAGACCTCGGCGGGACCACAGGTAAGACACTTTGAAAAGAGCTGAACCCCGCCGGGCCGTTTGTGGTTATGATACGGGCACCCGCTATGAACGAGCCGCTGCAATGTCGCGAACCGTAGATTGGGAAATACCGGGCGAGATCCAGCCGAAGCAGGCGGATTGCTCGTTCGATCTGGACCGTGCGCTGAGCGCCGTCCTCGGCCTGCGCGCGACCGTCCCCGAGGATGCGTCCACCGCCGGGACGCTCGGCACCGAACGCGCCGGCAGCGGGGTTCTGATCCGCGAAGACGGCTTGGTGCTGACGATCGGCTATCTGATCACCGAGGCCGAGACGATCTGGCTCACCTCGGAGGGCGGCGGCGCCGTGCAAGGGCATGTCGTCGGCTACGACCAGGAGACCGGCTTTGGTCTCGTGCAGGCGCTCGGGCGGCTCAAAGTGCCGCCGATCGAGCTCGGCGTCGGCGTGCGGGTCGGCGCCGGCGACCGCGCCATAATGGCCGCCGAAGGAGGCCCGCGCCACGCGCTCTCGGCGAGGGTCGTCGCCCGCCAGGAATTTGCCGGATATTGGGAATATGTCCTGGACCGCGCGATCTTTACGGCACCGGCACACCCGTTCTGGGGCGGCGCCGCGCTGATCGGCGCCGATGGCCGGCTGATCGGCATCGGTTCGCTGCATGTTCAGCACGCCAGCGGCCGCGAGCTGCGCCGCGATGTCAACATGGTGGTGCCGATCGAGCTGCTGCCCCCGATCCTCGACGACATGCTGACCTATGGCCGGCCGAACCGGCCGGCCCGCCCGTGGCTCGGGCTGCTCGCCGCCGAGGTGGAGGACGCGATCGTGGTCGCCGGGCTCACCGAAAAGGGGCCCGCAAGCAGAGCCGGGCTACGCCCCGGAGACCGCATCCTGGCGGTGCGCGATGATCCCGTCGCCAGCCTCGCCGGCCTGTGGCGGAAGGTGTGGGCAGGGGGGCCAGCGGGCAGCGAGGTGGTGATGCAGGTGGTACGCGACGACGAGACGTTGACGGTTCGCATCCTGTCCGCCGACCGGACGCGGTTTCTGAAGACGCCGAAGCTGCATTGAGCCTGAGACGCGCAGCTCGCCCGGCCGCCATTATCGGCTGAGTGTTGAAGGACATTCTTTGCCTGTTGTTGGCGAGCAAGCCCTGTCCGCTCGGCTCTTGCCCGAACACCTGAAGCGCCTCGAAGCCGAGTCGATCGGCATTATGCGCGAGGTGGCTGCCGAATTCCGCAACCCGGTCCTGCTTTATTCGATCGGGAAGGATTTCGAGCGTGATGCTGCACTTGGCGCGCAAAGCGTTTTTCCCCGGCAAGCCGCCTTTTCCGCTCCTCCATATCGACACCGGCTGGAAATTCCGCGAGATGATCGCCTTTCGCGACGAGACCGCGCGCCGGCTCGGGCTTGATCTGGTCGTCCACACCAACGAGGAGGGAAGGGCACGCGGTATCGACCCGATCACTTCGGGGTCGGCATTGCACACGGCGGTGATGAAGACCGAAGCGCTGAAGCAGGCGCTCGATCGTCATGGTTTTGATGCGGCGCTCGGGGGCGCGCGCCGGGACGAGGAAAAGAGCCGCGCCAAAGAGCGGATCTTTTCGGTGCGCAGCGCCGACCACGCCTGGGACCCGAAGAACCAGAGGCCTGAACTCTGGCAACTCTTTAACACCCGTTTGCGCGAGCGGCAGTCGATGCGCGTGTTCCCGCTGTCCAACTGGACCGAGCTGGACATCTGGGAATACGTCGCAGCAGAAGAAATTCCCGTCGTGCCGCTCTATTTCGCCAAGCCGCGCCCGGTAGTCGGCCGCAATGGGGTTTGGATCATGGTGGACGACGATCGTCTGCCGCTGGAGCCCGGCGAGCGGCCCCAATTGCGGCGTGTCCGCTTCCGCACCTTGGGATGCTATCCGCTCACCGGCGCCATCGAATCGACCGCTGCCACGCCGGCCCAAATCCTCGCCGAGCTGCGCAATACGCGCCAGTCGGAGCGGCAGGGCCGGCTGATCGACAGCGACGAGGAAGCCGCGATGGAACGCAAGAAGCGCGAAGGTTATTTCTAATGTCCCGGCCGTGTGGCGAGCCTTCCGCTCGGCCAGGCAAAGACCTGCTGCGTCTCCTGACTTGCGGGTCGGTCGACGACGGCAAATCGACATTGATCGGCCGGCTGCTCTACGAATGCGGTTCGATCCTCGACGACCAGCTCGATGCGCTGCAGCGTGAATCCCGGCGGTTCGGGACAACCGGTGACGAGGTTGATTTCTCGCTGCTGCTCGACGGGCTCGAAGACGAGCGCCAGCAGCGGATCACGATCGACGTTTCCTATCGCTTCTTTGCAACGCCGGAGCGCGCCTTTATCGTCGCCGATACCCCGGGGCACGAGCAATACACCCGCAATATGGCGACCGGCGCTTCGACCTCGGAACTCGCCGTGATCCTGGTCGACGCGCGCAAAGGCGTGCTGCCGCAAACCAAGCGGCACGCCTTTATCTGTTGGCTGGTCGGCATCCGGCAGATCGTGCTCGCCGTGAATAAGATGGACTTGGTCGACTTCGATAGGCGACGGTTTGAGGAGATTGACCAAGGCTTTTCGGCTTTCGCGGCTGACCTTGACGAGGTCTCCGTTGCGGCAATTCCGCTCTCGGCGCGGTTCGGCGACAATGTCACCGAGATCTCGGGTCGAATGTCTTGGTATGACGGCCCCACTCTGATCGAGCACCTTCATTCGGTCGACATTTCGGGTGGCTGCGTCGAACGGCCCTTCCGTTTCCCGGTGCAATGGGTCAATCGCCCGAACGGCGACTTCCGCGGCTTCTCGGGTACCGTGGCGTCGGGTTCGATCGCGCCCGGCGAGGATGTTTTGTTGGCCGGTTCCGGGCGATCCGCAACGCTCAAGGAGATCGTCACCTTCGAGGGCACGGCCGATCGCGCGCGGGAGGGTGATGCGGTCACCCTTACCTTCGAAACCGATATCGACATTGCGCGCGGCGATCTCCTCGCAGATCCTCGGGAGCCACCGGAATGCGTCGACCAGTTCGCCGCGCATGTGATCTGGATGAGCGACCAGCCGCTCGTCCCTGGCCGCTCCTATCTGCTGAAGATCGGAACACGCACCGTGCCGGCCACTGTTACCGCGCTCAAGCACCGCATCGATGTGGAGACGCTAGCGCATCTGGCGGACCGGACGCTCGGGCTCAACCAGATCGGGTTCTGCAACCTGTCGACCGCAGCGCCTGTGGCCTTCGATCCCTACACCGTCTGCCGCGACACCGGGGCTTTCATCTTGATCGACCGCCTCACCAACGAGACGGCGGGAGCTGGAATGATCGCCTTCGGCCTGCGCCGGGCCAGCAATATCCATTGGCAGGCGCTGACCGTCGGCCGGGAGCAGCGCGCCGCGCTGAAGGATCAGTTGCCGGCGGTGCTCTGGCTAACCGGATTGTCGGGCGCCGGAAAATCGACGATCGCCGACATTGTCGAGAAAAAGCTGTTAGCGCTCGGCCGCCACACGATGCTGCTCGACGGCGACAATGTTCGGCACGGCCTCAATCGTGATCTCGGCTTCACCGACGCAGACCGGGTAGAGAATATAAGACGGGTCGGCGAGGTCGCAAAACTGATGGCCGAGGCGGGGCTCATCGTGATCTGCTCGTTTATCTCGCCGTTTCGCGCAGAGCGCCGCATGGTCCGCGAGCTGACCGGTCCCACCGCTTTTCTCGAAGTGTTTGTCGACACGCCGCTCGAGGAATGCATGCGCCGAGACCCCAAGGGGCTTTACGCCAAGGCGAGGGCCGGGCGGCTCGAGCACTTCACCGGTCTCAACTCCGCCTATGAGCCGCCGGAGGCCTCCGAAATCCGCATCACGACGATCGGCGCGACACCCGACGCGGCTGCGGAGCAGATCCTCGAGGAACTGCGGGCGCGCAAGATCATTTGAGGCGCTGCCGGGTCAGCAAGGTTCCTCGACGAGCCGCTCGACATAGCTGCCATACCCGCTCGTGCTGAATTCCCGGGCAAGGCTGAGAAGTTGGTCCACGTCAATATAGCCCATGCGATAGGCGACCTCCTCGACGCAGGCGATCTTCAAGCCCTGTCGCAGCTCTATCGTGCGGACGAATTCGGATGCCTCCAACAGCAAATCGTGAGTGCCGGTATCAAACCACGCATAGCCGCGCCCGAACCGCTCGACCTTGAGCATTCCCCGAGACAGGTAGACGTTATTGAGGTCGGTGATCTCCAATTCTCCGCGGGCCGAGGGCTTTAGAGAGGCAGCGATCTCGGGAGCCGAATTGTCGTAGACGTAGAGACCGGTGACAGCCCAATGAGAGCGCGGCTGCAGCGGTTTTTCGACGATGGCGATCGGTGCGCCGTCGGCTCCGAACTCGACCACGCCATAGGCCTCCGGATGGCGCACTTGGTAGGCAAAGATCGTGGCGCCCGAGCGCGGAGTCCCCGCCTCCCGGAGCATGGCGGGAAGTCCGTGTCCGTAAAAGATGTTGTCGCCGAGAACCAACGCGACGTGTTCGCCGTCGATGAAGCTTCGCCCGATGAGGAGGGCCTGCGCCAGCCCCTCGGGCTTCGCCTGTTCGGCATATTGGATCGAAAGGCCCCACTGCCCGCCGTCACGCAGCAAACCGGCGAAACGAGGCAGCTCCACCGGGGTTGTGATGACCAGAATATCCCGGATGCCCGCCAGCATCAGGGTGGCCAGCGGATAATACACCATCGGCTTGTCATAGACCGGCAGCAGCTGCTTGCTGAGCGCCAGAGTGGCCGGGTAGAGGCGGGTGCCGTGGCCACCGGCCAGAATGATCCCCTTCATCGGCTTTCTGCCCCGACCAGCTCTCGAACGACTGCGGGAAGGCTCGACCGCCACGGTGGCGGAGAAATGCCGAGGGCGGCGATCTTTCGGCAATCGAGCACCGAATTCATCGGCCGTTGCGCCGCGGTCGGGTATTGATCGGTGGTGATCGGCTCGACCCGCGGCCCCGATCCGCTCGGCCACGCGTCGAGCGCCTGTGCCAAAGCGAAAATCTCCTCGGCAAATCCATGCCAACTGGTGCTGCCCGCCGCGGCGAAATGGAAAGTCCCCCATTCCGTCCCGCCGCATTCGATGTACCGGGCGATCGCGATCAGCGCGGCAGCGATATCGGCGGCGGCCGTGGGACAGCCGCGCTGGTCCGCGACGACCCGCAAGACCGGGCGCTCGGCCGCGAGCCGCAGCATGGTTTTTACGAAATTTGCTCCGTAAGCCCCGTACACCCAGGCGGTGCGCAAGATGACGTGGTGTGGCGCCGCCGCTCGCACGGCGCGCTCGCCAGCCTCCTTGCTGCTCCCATAGACATTGAGCGGATTGACCGGATCCGCCTCGCGGTAGGGCTCGCTCTTGCGCCCGTCGAACACATAATCGGTCGACAGGTGAACTAGCGGCGTCCCATCCTCGCCGCACACCGCCGCAATGTGGGCAGCTCCCGCACAATTGACCGTCCAAGCCGCTTCGGGCTCGCTTTCGGCACGGTCGACAGCGGTATAAGCGGCGAGGTTGATGACCACATCGGGTCGTTCCCGCGCGATCACGGCGCCTACGGCTGCCGCCTTGGTGATGTCGGCCGTGTTCCGATCTAAGGGAATGAGCGCGCAAGATGCGGGCCAAGCTGCGCGGCAAACCTCGCGGCCGACCTGCCCTCCGGCTCCGAACACCAGAACCCTCACAAGCGCCTCCTACGGGGAGACCTGGTTGGAGCCGAGCAGCTTATCGAAATAGTCGATGGTACGGGCGAGCCCGTCTTTCAGGGCCGTCTTGGGATGCCAGCCGAGAATCCGCTCCGCTTCGGCGATATCGGGACAACGCTGGACCGGATCGTCGACGGGGAGCGGCCGGCGGATGATCTTCGAGCGCGAGCCGGTCATCTCGACGATCATGTCGGCGAGTTCGGCGACCGAAGTCTCGACCGGGTTGCCGAGATTGATGGGGCCAGTGACGTCGTCGGCAGCGGCCATCAACGCGAGGAACCCCTCGATCAAATCGTCGACATAGCAGAAGGCGCGGGTCTGGCTACCGTCGCCATAGAGGGTGATCGGCGCGCCCTGGAGCGCCTGGACGATGAAGTTGGAGACGACGCGGCCGTCATTGGGGTGCATACGCGGGCCGTAGGTGTTGAAGATGCGGACGACGCGGATTCGCAGATTGTGCTGGCGATAATAGTCGAAGAACAGCGTCTCGGCGCAACGCTTGCCCTCGTCGTAGCAGGCGCGCGGACCGATCGGATTGACATTGCCGCGATAAGCTTCGGGTTGCGGGTGGAGGGTCGGGTCGCCATAGACCTCCGAAGTCGAAGCCTGAAAAATCTTGGCCTTCAGCCGCTTGGCGAGGCCCAGCATATTGATCGCGCCGATGACGCTGGTCTTGGTGGTCTGCACCGGATCGAACTGGTAGTGGATCGGTGAGGCCGGGCAGGCGAGGTTGTAGATCTCGTCGGCCTCGACAAATAGCGGATGCGTGATGTCGTGCCGCATCGCCTCGAAATGCGAGACCCCCAGCAGTCGGGCGATATTGTCCTTGCGCCCGGTGAAGTAATTGTCGACGCACAAGACGTCGTTGCCGCGGGCGACCAGCTGCTCGCAGAGGTGCGAGCCGAGAAAACCGGCGCCGCCGGTGACAAGTACGCGCTTTCTGACTGAGCTCATGCAAAATCCGGGGTTACGGGGAGGCTCCAGCTCGCGAGAGCTGTGGCGGGCGGCCGATGCTGACATAGCCAAGCCCGGCGGCCGCCATCTCGGCCGGCTGATAGATGTTGCGCAGGTCGATGACCAGCGGCTCTGCGAGCAGCCGCCCGATGCGGGCGAGGTCTAGGGCGCGGAACTCGTTCCATTCGGTCAGCAGCACCAGCACGTCGGCGCCTTCGGCCGCTTCGTAGGCGTCCTCGCAATAGGTGAGGTCGGGCATCAGGTTTCTCGCCTCTTCGATGCCGGCCGGGTCGAAGGCGCGGATCGCCGCGCCCGCCGCGGCAAGACGCGGCAAGATGGCGAGGCTTGGGCTGTCGCGCATGTCGTCGGTGTTGGGCTTGAAGGTGAGGCCGAGGACGGCGATCGTTTTCCCGGCGACCGTGCCGCTGCAGGCGGCGATGATCTTGTCGGCCATGCGGGATTTGCGCGCCTCATTGACCCGCACCACCGTCTCGACGATCGCCAGATCCGCGGCGGCCTCGCGGGCGGTGCGCACCAAGGCCTGGCAGTCTTTCGGAAAGCACGAGCCGCCAAAACCCGGCCCGGCATGCAGAAACTTGCGGCCGATGCGGCCGTCGAGGCCGATGCCGCGGGCCACGTCCTGGACATCGGCGCCGACCCGTTCGCACAGATCGGCGATCTCGTTGATGAAGGTGATCTTGGTCGCGAGAAAGGCGTTGGCGGCGTATTTGATCAATTCGGCGGTCTCGATGTCGGTGAGCAGCATCGGCGTCTCGCTCAGATAGAGCGGCCGGTAGAGCTGGCGCATGACCTCCCGGGCCCGGTCGCTATCGGCGCCGATCACCACCCGGTCGGGGCGCATGAAATCCTCGATCGCCGAGCCCTCGCGCAGAAATTCCGGGTTCGAGGCGACGTCGAAATCACCCCTCGGGCAGACCCGGCGCAGGATCGCGGCGACCTCGCGTCCGGTGCCGACCGGCACCGTCGACTTGGTCACCACGACCGTATAGCCGCCGGCTCGGGCCTCGGCCAACGTCCGGCCGATTTCCGCAGCGGCGGCAAAGACATAGCTGAGATCGGCGTGGCCGTCGCCGCGCCGCGACGGGGTGCCGACCGCGATGAAGACCGCGTCCGCCCCCTCGATCGCCGGCAAAAGCTCGGTGGTAAAAGACAGCCGCCCCGCCATCGTATTGGCCGCCACCAACGCGTCTAGCCCCGGCTCATAGATCGGCATCTCGCCGCGCCGCAGCCGCGCGATCTTTGCCGCATCCGTGTCGACACAGGTCACCGACACGCCGAATTCGGAAAAACACGCCCCCGAAACCAAACCCACATATCCCGTCCCGATCACTGCGATGCGCATCGGATCGATTTCCCCGTCAAGAGTTAAAACTGCGGCGGGCGCGCCTTGCTCTGGTGGCGGCGATCAGCTTTATCGAAGGCGGCTACCGGACGATAACGTTTTCTTCTAGCACACTCATTCCAACGCGGCTCCGAAATCCACGACCCTGCCACAGGCCGGCTCTGATCATAATCAAGCAAGAGCCGTGGCCTGGATTGGGCCTATACACAACCACTGCTTGCAATATGGTAAAGGCATGGTCGCAAGGGCGCCGCACTTTGGCGTTTCGCGCCAGTACCGGCTGCCGTGATCGAGAAATTCAGCGGCACTACGGGCCAGCCGGGCGCCATGGTAAAGCTACCCTGCCACTGCTGAACGCGATCTGCCTCGCAAACAGGCACGGCAGTCATGCAATTGCCCCCTCCTTGCCCACTCGCCGGGAGTGACCTAAAACACGCGGCAAACGCGGTTAATTACGGATGTAGGGTCATGCCCCGGACCGCCGAACAGACCACGATGCGCAAGGTCTACCTGCGGCTGCTGCCGTTCTCGATCCTGTGCATGTTCGTGTGCTACCTCGACCGGGTCAATCTCGGCTTCGCCGCGCTGACGATGAACAAAGATCTCGGGTTCAGCGCCTACCTCTTTGGGCTGGGCGCCGGCGCCTTTTATGGCGGTTACTGCCTCTTCGAAGTGCCGAGCAACCTGACGCTCGAGAAGGTCGGTGCCCGGTTTTGGCTCGCCCGCATCATGATCACCTGGGGGCTGTTTTCCGGGGCGATGGCGTTTGTCAGTGGTCCGATCAGCTTTGTGACCTTGCGCTTTCTGCTCGGCGCCGCAGAGGCCGGCTTCTTTCCCGGCATCCTCTTCTATTTCTTATTGGTTTCCGGCGCGCCATCGCGGGCGGATGATCTCCTGGTTCACCGTGGCGACACCGATTTCGGTCGCGCTCGGCGGACCGATCTCGACCGCGCTGTTGGGGCTTGACGGTATCTTTGGTCTTGCCGGGTGGAAATGGGTCTTCCTCGCTGAAGCGGCGCCTGCCGTGATCCTCGGCTTTGTACTGCTCACTTATCTCAGAGACCGGCCCGCAGACGCCTCCTGGCTAACCCGGGAAGAAAAGGATTGGATCGAGACGGAGCTCGCTCACGAAAAACGTGAGCTGGAAGCCGTCCGCACCTATACGCTGCTCCAATCGCTGACCAATATCCGGGTTGTCGCGCTGGCCGTCATCTATTTCGGCATCGTCACTGCAAGCGTGGGGCTGGTCATTTTCGTACCGCAGATCATCAAACAATTGGGCGTCTCGAACCTCCAGACCGGCTTCCTGACGATGATCCCCTATCTCGTCGGCACGATCAGCATGGTGGTCTGGGGCTATGTCTCCGACCGGGTGCAGGAGCGTAAATGGAACCTCTTTGTCGGCTGCCTCGTCGGCGCCGCCGGGCTGATCGTCGCCGGGTTGCTCGGCGGCAGCTTCTGGTCGCTCGCCGCAATGTGCCTGGCGACGATCGGGTTCTACGGGTCCAAAGGACCCTTCTGGCCATTGCCCTCTACCTTCCTGACCGGAACCGCGGCCGCTGCCGGCATGGCTCTGATCAACTCCGTCGGAAATGTCGGCGGCTTCATGGGACCTTTCCTGGTCGGCTGGATCAAGGACGCGACCGGAAGTTTCGACAACGGCCTCTACGCGCTGGCCGGCTTCATGCTGTTGGCGGCGGTCGTGACAGCGATCGGCGTGCAGGCGCCGCGCCGCAAGGTCGTGCCTGCCGGGCTCGAACCCACTCCGGCAGAGTAAGCTGCCGCTAGTTCGCGCGCGGGGTGATCGTGTCGCGCGACGTCCGACCCGCTGATCACTACCCGTTCGAACAAGGAATTTTGCGCAGTCGATCACCGGATACAGATCAAGTTTGTATCCGGTGAATGTCGTTAACGGCGGGAGGGAACGATGAGCCATGGACGGATGGTGCGGCGGCGCGTGTTGGCACTTGGTCTCGGCGGCATCGCCGGGCTCGGGGCGCACACTCTAATCGGAGGACGCAAGGCAATGGCCCAAGGCACACCCCAAGGCACACCCCAAGGGACACCCCATGGGACACCGGAGACGGTTGTCTATGTATCGAACGCCGGCAGCAAGGAGGTGTTCGTCCTGGCGATGAACCGGGCGACGGGCGCGCTCGAGCTGATCGAGAAAACCCCGGTTCCCGGCAGCGACAAGCCGTCGCCGGCCAGCCTGCCGATGGCGACCAGCCCGGATAAGCATTTCCTCTACGCGCAGCTGCGCAGCGAGCCGTATCCGGTCTCGACCTTTGCCATCGACCGGACTACCGGTCGGCTCAGGCATGTGGCGGCAACCCCGCTGGTCGACCAGATGGCGTACATCAACACCGACCGCACCGGCAGATTTCTGCTCGCCGCCTCCTATGTCGGCGCCAAGCTGGCGATCTACCCAATCAACGCGCAGAGCGTCGTCGAGGCGAAAGCGACCCAGATCCTCGACACCAAGCCCAAGGCGCATTGCGTCGTCATCGATGCCGGCAACAAGAACGTCTACGTTCCGGTGCTTGGAGGCGACATCGTGATGGAGCTGAAATTCGATCCCGCCACCGGCACGGTATCGCCCAACGGCCCGGGCGAGATCGCCACCAAGGCGGGTGCGGGCCCACGCCACCTGACATTGCACCCCAACGGGAAATTCGCCTATCTGATCACCGAGACGACGGCGACGATCGGCACTTATGCGGCGGACCCGGCCTCGGGGACCCTGAAGGAGCTGCAATTCGTCGATACCAACGAATACAAGGAGCAGCCGGCGGCCTCGGACATCCACGTGACCCCGGACGGCAGGTTCCTTTATGGCGCCGAGCGCAAGACCAGCATGCTGATCGGCTACAAGATCGACCCCGACAAGGGTACCCTGACCCAGATCGGCCGCTTCCCGACCGAGAAGACGCCGCGCGGCTTCGCGATCGATCCGCGCGGCAAGTTCCTGCTGTCCGTCGGCATGGACTCGGCCGGGATGACGCTCTACGCGATCGACCAGGCGAGCGGCGAATTGCAGCCGATCGGCCATTACGCGATGGGTATGCAGCCGAACTGGATCGAGATCGTCGATCTGAAGTAGCTCTTTTCCGCGCGTTGCGAGCACCCAAGGTACGGCGAGAAGGGCAAAAGGGGGAGCGAGCAACGCCACGACCGGCAGCCACCGAGAGCGGCTAGGCGCGAGGCCCAACGCCATCAAAACGGGTTTGGCAACCGGCGGCGCCTGTTCTGCCGCGCAGAGTGATGTTCTCACACCAGGGCCTGATAGCGGTGGCCGATGACTCTGGCGTGACAGCTTTGCGATAGTTTGAATGAACGGGACATAGTCCCTGGCACGGCAAAATTCGGCCACCCACTCGACCTGAGCGGCTATAGTTCCCGTCCGGGTCGCATGAGGAGGAAGAGTTGGGCATTGATTTTGGGATCGGCATCGCGACGGCGAGCGATTCGTGGAGGCTGGCGCAGCGGGCCGAGGAGCTGGGTTTCACCCATGCCTGGTTCTTCGACACCCAGATGATCACCGGTGACTGCTTTGTCGCGATGGCCGCCGCCGCGCTCAAGACCTCGCGCATCCGGCTCGGCACCGGCGTCCTGGTGCCCTCCAACCGTATCGCCGCGGTTACCGCCAATGCGTTTGCGACGCTCAACGGGCTGGCGCCGGGGCGGATCGAGTTCGGCGTTGGCACCGGCTTCTCGGCGCGCCGCGCCATGGGACTGAACGCCATCAAGCTCGCGGAGATGGAAGAATACATCCGGGTCGTCTACGGATTGCTGAACCATGAAACCGTCGAGACGCCGATCGAAGGCAAGCGCCGCAAGATCAGGTTTCTCAATCCCGAGATCGGCCTCATCAACACCAAGGACCCGATACCTCTCCACATTTCCGCTTACGGCCCGCGGTCGCAGGCGCTGACCGCGAAGCTCAATGCCGGGTGGAAGAGCTTCATCTCCGATGTTCCTGGCGCCATGGGCGCGCTCGAAGGCATGCAGCGCAGCTGGAAGGCGGCTGGCCGCGGCCTCGGCGACCTCTATTCCACTGCCTGGACCTGCGGCTGCGTGCTGGCCGAGGGCGAGCCGGCCGACAGCCCTCGTGCGATGGCGCAAGCCGGGCCGCGCGCCGCCGTGCTATTGCACCGCGCGGCCGATTTTGCCATGGAGGGGTGGCAAAATACCTCGCCCGTGCCGCAAGCGATTGCCGCCGATGTCGCCGGCTATGTCGAGATGGCGCGCCGTTATGAGCCGCCCGACGCGCGCTATCTGACGAACCACCGCGGACATTTCCTCTTCGTCAAGCCCGAGGAACGTAAATTCGTCACCGCCGAGCTGATCCGGCGCACCACCTTCACCGCCGGCGAGCAAGAGCTCAAACAGCGCGTCGAGGCGTTGCGCGGCGCGGGCTGGAGCCAGATCGTGGTCGCAATCACCCCCGGCGAGGAGCGGGCGATCGAAGACTGGGCGCGCATCAAGCGCGCGTTCGAGTAATCGGGGCACACTAACATAATATCACCGTCATTCCGGGGCGCAGGCAGGGCCTGCGAGCCCGGAATCCATGAACACAACCCTGTCAGACCCAGGCAAAGACAGAGTTCATGGCTTCCGGGCCTGCCCTTTGGGCATCCCGGAACGACGACAGACAAGGAGTAAGCATGCGCATCGAGATCATCTGTACCGGCGACGAAGTGCTGACCGGCAAGATCGTCAATACTAATTTCAGCTATATGGCCCAGAAGCTCGAGGATTTCGGGCTTTCGGTCACCTCAGGGACGATCGTCGGCGACGACCGCGAGCAATTGCTCGCGGCGTTTCGGCTGTCGGGCGAGCGCGCCGATGCGGTCATCGTCAATGGCGGGCTCGGGCCGACTGTCGATGATCTGTCGCAGGAGATCGCGGCGCGCGCGGCGGGGGTCGAGCTCGTGCTCAACGAGGACTGGCTGCAGCGCATGGAGGATTTCTTCCGCCGCCGCAACCGCGTCATGTCCGAAAACAACCGCAAGCAGGCGATGCTGCCGACAACCGCCGAGATCCTCGACAACCCGATCGGTACGGCTTGCGGCTTCGCGCTCGACATCGGCAGGGCGCGGTTTTTCTTTACGCCCGGGGTGCCGCGCGAGCTGCGGCGGATGCTCGAAGAACAGATCATCCCGCGCCTCCTGGCGCGCAGCGGCGTTGCGACGGCGATCCATCTGAAGCGCTTCCATTCCTACGGCCTCGGCGAGTTGCATGTCGACCAGCTCCTCACCGGGGTCGAGGAACTCGTGCCCGACGGCAGCGTGAAGCTCGGCTTCCGCACGCATTACCCGCAGATCGAAACGAAGCTCACCGTGCGCGGCGCCGATATGGCCGACATCGGACGGAAGCTGGCGCCGGTAGAGGAGGAAGTGCGTAAGCGTCTCGGCAATTTCATCATCGCAGAAGACGATCAGACGCTCGAAGGGGTTGTGCTGGCCGCCCTCAGCGAGCGGGACGGGACACTGGCAGTGGTCGAAACCTTCACAGCCGGCCAGATCGCCGGTCGGATCGCCCATTTGCCTGGCGCCGATAAGGTGTTCCGTCGCGGCATCGTCGCCCGCGACCCCGCCGAAATCGCCACCGCGCTCGGCCTCGACGGCGCGCTGATATCAGGCGAATTGAGCCGCGAGGCGGCCGAGAAGGTGGCCCGTGCAGCACGCCAAGAAACAGGCGCCAGCCATGCTCTCGCGGTGATGATCGAGGTCGACGACGGCCCCGACCGCATCGATTTCGGCGGCAGCATCCACCTCGCGATCGCCGCCGAGGAAGGCGTCGAATCCCGCCGCTCGCGCATCTATGGCGGGCGCGACTGGGTCCGCCTCGGCGCCGTCGAGCTCGGCCTCGACTGCCTGCGACGCTACCTCCAGCACCTCCCCGTCACCGAACGCACCGATTTCGAGCGGGTCTAACCAATCAACATCGTGTCTGCAGTCACCACAGCTGTCACGCAGCTCCGATTTGCATGTGATGGCGACGCAACACACGGCTCTTTCATTTAGTATCCGGGTTTTGGAGTTGGCTCGCGCCAGCTCAGCAAGCCGCGGCTCCGGACACTCAAAATCGCGGCGGCACTCTCCATCGAAAACCCGAGGGCAAGAAATAAGTAACCCAGCGTGAACAAAAATATCGCGTTTATAGCGAAGACGATGAACAAATATACCGCAAACACGGCCAGCACCGGGTTGACGGCGGCTACGACATATGCTGTCGAGTTCTGTCTCGACTTGATAGCGAAGAAGGTGGCGCCCGCGACCGGCATGATGGCCAAACCGCTAAATACGGAATCGAGTGTGTAGGGCGGGGTCAGAATATTAAGCGACGCCGCCGCAAGCCCGGCCAAGCTCAACACGACCTCTACGCGTCCGCCCGGATCCGAAAGGCTCGTAGCATTGTCCAGCTCCTCTCGCTGCTTCCATTCGGGAGAGCGGCGGCTCCTGATGTTCAAATACACCGCGGCGCTCTCGATCGCGAACGTGACAAAGCCCAAAGAATAGAGCGTGATGTCCATCCCTTCGGCACGAACAAGCAGCAACATCGCGATGGCGGCCAGTGTTGAGCTGGAAGCGGCGCACAGGTACGCCATCCACTTCCATTCCGATCGGACGGCGAGGAAAGTGGTGGCGGCGCACAACGCTACCGTCAAGCGGCCAAATTCCGCGTCCGCTTCGTAGGGCGGGAGAAGCAACATGAGTGATGCCGGCACGACCCCGATCACGCTCAAGCGGATCTGCGTGCGTATGCTTCGATCCCAAGAAAACTTCTGCAGCGGCTCCGCCGCCGGTCGCGCCGGTTCGGCGTATCGCTGCTGCAACGCCTCGGTCCGCTGCTGCTTCTCTTCCGTCGCCGGCCGTTCCGCCCCGACGAGGTGCTCCTCCTCCACCGTCTGCTGCACCGTCTTGGCGCGCTGCTCCTCCTCCGCCTGTCCTGCCGGCTCGGCTGTTTGCTGTAATTCCTCTGTCAGGGCCTTGGTAATCGCCCGGCGCACTTGATAATCGCGCTCGCCTTGAAGGTGGCGTTGCAGGAATAGGCGAGCAGCGCGCGCTGCGATGGTGTTACCCTCGTCCATCAGCAGGGCGAGCTCGGCTACGGCGCCTAACCGCGTGCGAAATTCCTCGGCCGCCAACGCGACCGCAATTCCTGGATCGATCTGTGAAGAGCCGGCGAGCGGATTGGCGCTGATCACCAGATCGCCGACACCTCCTTGCACAAATCGCTGTGGAGTGGCGGCCGCACCTTCGGAACGTGCTCGCCGGAAAAGGTATCGGTAGAGCGCGTCCATTGTGATCCGCTCTTCATCGGGCGCGGCCTCGCCGTTTTGCAAGCCATCGACCAGCCAGGACGTAAATCGGGAGAAACCAGTCGCCGCTTCGCTGCCGGTGCGCAGCTCCGCGCCATCCCACGCAAATTGCAGGGCATCGGCGGCAGTCAGGACATAAAGGCCGGCATCGCCGCCCGAAAACGTCTCCGGGGTCACCGCAGGCGCGGGGACAACAGCCTTGGCGTGCTCGGCGAAAGCTCCACTATGGCAGCAGTCCAGCACGACAACCTGGCGTCCAGCGCGGCAATCCTCAATAAACTCTCGGATCTCCTTGGCCGAGATGCTGCGGTCGCGCGGCGTGTCCAGGTTCGAGCCGGCAGTGGCCAGGAACAGGCGATTGCCGCGCCCCAGGATGCCGTGGCCCGAATAATAGAGCAGCAAAAGATCGTCGGGGGCGCGGTCGTGAAAGAAGCGCGACACATGATCGCGCATCGCCACGAAATCGTCATTCAGGCTAAGCTCGACGCTATCAAAGTGTCCGCGAGACCGATCCCGCAGGATGCCGCGCAGCGCGATCACATCGTTGCTCGGCGCATTGAGTCGCGCCAAGCGCTCGTCGGCGAATTCCGACACCCCGATCAGGAGGGCGTGCCGAGCCATCGCGCAGCCGATCAGGCCGACGGTGCGGCAGCGCGCAGGCGCTCGGCCGCGTTCACCAACTCTTGCAAGCTGATCCTCTTTGGATCGAACTCGAAACTGACTTGTCCGCCCCTGGACTGTATCAGAACCTTTGTCGCGGGCGGCTGGCGGGAGAGGACGGTCTGCAGCGCCTGCAACACGGCCTTCAGCACGGCGGGGGCGACGGAAAGCGCGAGACCGCCGAGTAGGTCGACCAGCCCTCCTTTCGTTTGATCCGGGGCCGGAACCCGTTGAGGCTCAATTCGCTCCACACCGGGAAGGCGTGCGAGAACATCGCGCACTTCGTCGGATGCGGCAGAAACTTCGCGCGCCGTCGTGTCGCCAACCGGGCTGATCTGCAACGAGAGGTCCACTTTCACCCTCCCTATCGATGCTATTCGTTCAACTCAGCGCCGGGAAACCATTTGGAGAAGGAGATTACATTAACAATACATCATACGAGGAAAGAGGTTTGTGAGCTAAATCACACTTGCCCGATAAATTCCGGCGGAACAAGGCGGGACATCCACCCTGCGCTCAGTTACCGCCACGCTCCTCCCGGCATTGCCGCCCAGAATTGCTGAACTCGCATCCATTCATTGACAAAATCAACAGACTGTGGCATATGTGAGCGGCGGAGCGCCAACCCAGAAGGGGCCGCTGGCTGTTGTTTCGCTGCAAAAACAGCCAGTTTGCGGTGACGGCTCGGCTGCACGAGCGAGAAGCGCGGCTCAGTCACGAGGGATTTGAAGAGATTGCGGGTGACATTTTCGGATTTGCACGAGCCCCAAGACCGGTATTACGGGGTGACTATGGTCGTTTCCGCCGCTGCGAATGCCTCTCCGGAAGTGGTTCTCGCGCACAGCTCGGATGTTCATGTCGATGAACCAGGTGGCACAGGGGAGTTGGAGGCCGTGCTGGCTACCGCCCGAGCGCTGGGAGCAGACCTGGTCTTGCTGGTCGGCGATACGTTCGAAAGCAGTCAGCTGAGCGCCGCTGTTCTCAACCGCGCGGCCCGGCTCCTCGCCGAGGCGGGGATGCCGGTCGTGATGCTGCCCGGCAACCACGATCCCGCTCTACCGGATTCGGTCTTTGTCCGCGCCAGAATTGCCCAGAGCCCGAACGTCGCCATCCTCGGCGTGACGCATGACGAGGCGGTGTGCTTCCCGGCCTATGACCTCGAGATATGGGGGCATGCGCATCGGGATTACTTCGATATGGCGCCGTTGCGCGGTCCGCGGCCGCGCTCGACACGCTGGCAGGTGGCGATGGCGCACGGGCATTACGAGCCGCCGGAGACCCGGGCCAATCCGCTGCGCCCGTCCTGGATCTTCGGCGATGAGGAAATCGCCGCCACCGGAGCCGATTATCTGGCGCTCGGTCACTGGGACCGTCCGATGCGCGTCGGCAACGACGTGGTGCCCGCCTTCTACTCCGGCTCGCCCGAGCTTGCCCGGACCGTCAATCTGGTTCGCTTGACCGACGGCGGGGTCGTCGTTACGCGCGAGGCTCTGATTTGGCCGGATGGACTTGGCCGATGACCTGCGCCCCGCTGCAGCCAATCTCGGCCAGGAGCTCTTCGGTGTGCTCACCGAGCGCTGCGACACGAGGAGAGGCTGCGGCCGGCGTGTCGGACATCCGGAACGGGGGATTGAGCGCCTGAAACGTACCGCCCGCGTCGTGTATTTCGGCGAAAGCGCGGCGGTGGGCGAGCTGCGGATCCGCCATCGCCGCCTTGACGGTACGGTAGGGCGAGGACGGCACGCCGTGCCGGTCGAAGAGCGCCTGAACTTCCACCGTCGGACGCTCTTTAGACCATTCTTCGAGCTCGTCGATCAGTTCGCCCCAATTCGCCCGCCGGTCAGGGTATCGAGCGAAGCGCGGGTCGGTGACCCATTGAGGATGCCCGGAAGCGATTGCCAGGTTTTGGAATGTCCGCTCGCTGGCGATGGACAGATTGATGTAGCCGTCCTTGGTCGCGACCGGGCCAAAGATCGGCCTGCCCATCGGCGGCAGTGAAAACTGAGCCGACTGGATTTCGCTCAAGGTCAGGCTCAGCATGCTTTCGAGCATCGAGACGTCGATTATCTGCCCGCGGCCGGTGAGCTGACGGTGATAAAGCGCCGTCGTGATCGCGCCGAAGGCATAGGTGCCGGTCAGCACGTCGGCGATGTAGATGCCGCAATAATCCGGCCGGCGTTCTTCGCCTTGATAAGCCATATGCGCCAGATCGTAGCCCGAGGCGGCGTGGATCACCGGAGCATAGGCCGGCAATTGCGACGAAGGGCCGGTCTGACCGTAGCCGGAGATCGCGCAGTAAATTAAATCGGGCTTGATCGGTGCGAGGGCTTCGTAATCGAGGCCGAAGCGGCGCATGACGCCCGGCCGAAAATTCTCGACAACGACATCCGCGGTGGTGACGAGCCGGCGGACCGCCCCGACTGCCTGCGGTGTCTTGAGATCGAGGACGACGCTTTTCTTCCCGGCGTTGAGCTGTCCGAAGCTGGTGCTGGCGCCATTGCGCAGCGGCGGGCGCGTGCGCATCATGTCGCCCTCCAGAGCTTCGATCTTGATCACCTCGGCGCCGAGATCGGCCAACAGCCGCGTGCAATGCGGACCCGCGATCGTGGTCGTGAAATCGAGCACGCGAACGCGCTCCAACGCTCCGGTCATCATCGGTCTCCTTATCGCTCGGCCGATCGAGCAAAGTCGGAACAGCGCGCGGGCAATGTCAAGCAGCGAGCGGCCGTGCGGTTGGATATCCGGCTTGCTTTTGCCGGGGTTCGGTGCCAAGAGAGCCGCCGGCATTTTGGCGGGAGGATCAACATGGCGTTTCGGAATATACAAGCGGGGATGGCGACCTATCGCGGGCATGGCGGCGACCGCGGCGACGCTTATTACGCGCACCCGGCCAATGCCGGTCCGCATCCTGGGGTCGTCGTAATCCATCACATGCCGGGCTGGGACGAATGGACCTGCGAGGTCGCCCGCAAATTCGCCCATCACGGCTATGCCGCCGTGGCGCCGAGCCTTTATTTCCGCGTCGGCGATGGCGCCGACGAAGCGGTTGTCGCCAAGGTGCGTGAGGGCGGCGGCGTCCCGGACGAGCAGATGCTCGGCGATGTGACCGGCGCCATCGACTTTCTGCGCTCGCAGCCGCATGCCAACGGCAAAGTCGGCGTGATCGGCTTCTGCTCGGGCGGCCGGCAGACCTATCTGGTGGCGTGCAAACTGTCGCATCTCGTCCAGGGCGCGGTCGATTGCTGGGGCGGCAATGTCGTCGTCGACGACAAATCGCGGCTGACGAAGAACCAGCCGGTGGCGCCGATCGATCTGACCGAAGGGATCAATTGCCCGCTATTGGGTCTGTTCGGGAACGAAGACCCTAACCCGACGCCCGAACATGTCAACAAGACCGAGGCGGAACTAAAGAAGCACGGCAAGAATTACGAGTTCCACCGCTATGACGGTGCCGGCCACGCGTTTTTTGCCCACTATCGCCCGAATTATCGGCCCGAGCAGGCGGTCGACGGCTGGCACAAGGTCTTTAATTTCTTCCACCGCCATCTCGGCGCACCCCGCACCTAGGCGGCGTCCCGGATCGGGAATCCCGTAGAAATCCGTGTCATTCCGGGTCGCGGGCGTCGCCCGCGAGCCCGGAAACCAAGGACACGGGCCTCTGGGAATTGGGTAAAGGCCGGTGTTCATGGTACCGGTGCCGGCCCTTAACGGGCCGTCTCGGTACGAAAAACTGATCGGCTTGGCAGCCGTGCCGGGATGCGCCACATAGGCAGGCGTAATGGCACCGGGGAATGTGATGACAAAAGAAACGGCGGCGGCGCAGCCGGGCCGCAACTTTATCCGCGACATCATCGACGCCGATATCGCTGCCGGGCACAACACCGAGATAGTCACGCGCTTTCCCCCCGAGCCCAATGGCTACCTTCACATCGGGCACGCTAAGGCGATCTGCCTGAATTTCGGCGTGGCGCAGGAATACGGCGGCCGCTGCCATTTGCGGTTCGACGACACCAACCCGACCAAGGAGGAGCAGGAATACATCGATTCGATCAAGCGCGACGTGCGCTGGCTCGGGTTCGACTGGGGGCCGCACCTCTACTACGCGTCCGATTATTTCGAGCAACTCTATGATTGGGCCGAGCACCTGATCCGCACCGGCAGGGCTTACGTCGATGATCTGCCGGCCGACGAGATGCGGGCGATGCGGGGCAGCCTGACCGAGCCCGGGCGCAACAGCCCCTACCGCGACAGATCAATAGACGAAAATCTGGATCTGTTCCGCCGTATGCGGGAAGGCAAGTTCCCCAACGGTGCGCGTGTGCTGCGGGCGAAGATCGACATGGCGGCCGGCAACATCAATCTGCGTGACCCGGTGCTCTATCGCATCCTGCACGCGGAGCATCCGCGCACCGGAACCAAATGGTGCATTTACCCGACTTATGACTTCGCTCATGGCCAGTCGGACGCGATAGAGGGTGTGACCCATTCCCTGTGCACGCTCGAATTCGAGGACCATCGTCCGCTCTACGATTGGCTGATCGAAAATCTGCCGGTGCCGTCGCGGCCGCGGCAATACGAATTCGCCCGGCTCAACCTGAATTTCACGGTGCTGTCGAAACGTTTCCTGACGGAGCTTGTGCGGCAAGGCCGGGTCAGCGGCTGGGACGATCCGCGGATGCCGACACTGGCGGCGCTTCGGCGACGCGGTGTCCCACCGGCTGCCATACGTGATTTCGTCCGCTCGGTCGGCGTCGCACGGGCGCACAGCGTTGTCGATGTTGCAATGTTCGAGCATGCGATCCGCGAGTGCCTCAATAAGATCTCCCAGCGCCGAATGGCGGTGCTGCGCCCACTGAAGCTTGTCGTCGACAACTATCCCGTTGGGGTGATCGAGGAGCTCGACGCGGCCAACAATCCCGAGGACCCCGCTTCCGGTACGCGCCGCATTCCCTTTGGGCGCGAGATCTACGTCGAAGCTGAGGATTTTATGGAATATCCGTCCCGGAGTTTCTACCGGCTTTCGCCAGGGCGGGAGGTAAGACTGCGGTATGGCTATTTGGTCACCTGCCGTGAGGCAGTGAAAAATGCGGCAGGCGAGGTCGTGGAGCTGATATGTACCTATGATCCGGCGACTCGCGGCGGCAATGCTCCCGACGGACGCAAGGTCAGGGCGACTTTGCATTGGGTCTCGGCAGCGTGTGCCGTGCCGGCGGAAATCCGGATCTACAACTCCCTCTTCAACGCCTCCGACCTTGGCCCAAGCGGCGATCTTTTTGCCGACCTCAATCCGCACTCACTCGAGATCCTGATCCACAGCCAGGTGGAGCCCGCACTGGCGGCTGCGGTGCGGGGAGAGGCGATTCAGTTCGAGCGCCAAGGCTATTTCTGTGCGGATCTCGACAGCACCCCGAACCGCCTCATCTTCAACCGCACCGTGGGGCTACGCGACAGCTGGGCGAAGGCTCGGGCGAGCGGTGGTTGACCCCGGTAACAGAGCCGCGCGGAGCGAATACCGCCGAATAGAGGATTTTTACCGCAGGTTTGATAAACTGCCAACGCGCGGCAAGTGTAGTGCCTCGCGGCCGTCCGGGCCCGGATAGGCCGGATGGCCAGCTGCGGAAGGACCGTCGATGCCAAACTGGATCATAGTCTTGTCGAGTGCGATCGGCGCGCTCGTTCTGGCGATCGCCTTGGCAGTCGCCGAGGCGATGAACGCGCCGCGCTCCGACATCGCAACGATCCTGATGCCGCATCTGCCGGTACTCGCGGTCGGCGCCCTTGGCGTGTACGGCCTTGGCGCGATGCTGCTGACGACCACAAACTTGGTCGCCAGTATGTTTTGGATGCGACACCATCTGGGGCGCGCCGCGGTTGACCGAACGCCCGCCTGGCGCGACTGGATCGCCGCGCTTGGGACAAGCGGGTTCAGGCGACTTGCGACGCGCTCAGCGCAGGCAGAACCGGAGACTGCGGATGATAGCGCCGTCGTTCCGGCCCGGTTTAATGCGGACGAGGCGAGACGCGAGATTGCCCGGTGTAACTATATATGCTTAGCCCGCAGCCATTTCCTTAGTGTCCTGATCGTGCTCGTCGGAATAGTCGGACTCGGCGTAGCGCAAAACCATGGAGCCTTGCCATTTCAAACCGGCGTGATCCCGACGGTATCCGCGATTTTGATAGTGGCCGGCCTGCTTCTCCTCGCTGCGCTCGGCAGGATTGCCGTCGATGTTACGGCGGAGCCGTTGCTCGAAACTATTGCCCGGCTAACGGTCGAGCCCGAAGAAATCGGCCTTCTGCGCCGTGTCGTGTCGTTGCTCGAGACGGGTCGGAACCGTCCGGCGGCAGATGACAGAGGCGGCGAATTGCCGGCTCGGCTTCCTGAACGGCTGGTCGCAGCCTTCGAACAAGGCCCCTTGCTCGATGCGGTCAGCCGATTGTCGGAGACTACCCAAGCGCTCGAAGCCACGATGCGCACATCGGTCGAGGCGTTCGAGACAACAATGCGCTCGGCCGCCGTGCAGCAACGGCCCGTTGATGACGGCAAAATTGTCGGTGCCGTGTCGTTTCCGGAACTGCAAGCCGCCGTCGAGGAGCTGACGGTCGTGCTCCGCCGATTGACCGCGGTGCCAGAGAATATGGAGGAGGAGGCAAGTTCTCTCGCAGGCTATGCTTCCGTGCCCACTCGCCGCAACGCGCCCGCGCCCGGGCTCGCTCGGGAGCTGCGGGGGCTGCTGCAGGAGATCGATGCCGCCCGCTAGCGCGGTAATTTAGCTCCGCTTCAGCTCCTGCAACAGCTTTTCCGCCTCGGTCTTGTCGGAGAACGATGCGCCAGAGCCGAGCAACTTTTCGAGGGTCGTTTGAGCATCAGCCTGACGGCCCACCCGATGAAGCGCGACCGCCAGGTGATATTGGATATCCGGGTTGCCAGGAGCCGACAAGCTGGCGGCGCTCAGCAAGGTAAGCGCTTTCTGCGCATCGCCTTGGGCCAACAGGATCCATCCCAGAGTATCATCGATCTGCGGCACCCGCGGGGCGGCCGCAGTGGCGCGTTCGGCCAATCCGCGCGCTTTCACAAGGTCGCCCTTTTGCTGATAAAGCCAAGCCAAATTGTTCAACGCCGCCGAGTCGGCCGGGCGCTCGGCAGTGATGCGAGTGTACTCGACAATTGCATTATCGTATTTCTTTTGTTCCAAGTATATGGAAGCCAAAGTCGAGCGAATTGCCAGATCCTTCGGCTCCATCTTTAAGCGGGAATTCAAGACGGCCTCGGCCTTGCCAAGCTCGCCGGTCCGAGCATAGAGACGGGCCAGCGCCGCGACGAGATTGTCGTCCGACGGCCGCGCGGCGACGGCTTTCTCGAGCAACAGAATAGAGTCGCCGCTGCGTCCAGCCTTCTCCAATAATTCCGCCGAAACCATATCGTAAACGGGGTTCTCCGGATCATCCTGCGCAAAGGCGCGCGCTTTTGCGAGGCCCGCCTCCAACCCGTCGATTTCCGCTTCGACGCGAATCAAGTCGCCCTTCAACTGGTTATTCTTGGGATCGCGGGCGAGGGCGGTCTGCAGGACGGTTCGCGCCTGAGTAAAGTCCTTCGCCGAGTTGAGCAAGGCAACATAGCGCGATAGGACCGGCAGGGAATTCGGCGCCAGTTCGTAGATACGTTTGTAGGTGGCAATCGCGCCTTCTTTATCCCCTGTTGCTATTTGAACCCGCCCTTTGGCGTCGAGAGCTTCAGGACTGGCTGGAAATCGCTCAGCGACATCGTTTGCGGCGACCGCTGCGTCCTTCCAGTTCTGCTGCGACCCGTACAAGTTGACGAGAGCAATCTCGGGAGCCGGATCATTTGGTGCGGCGGCGCGTGCGCGGTTGACGTAATCCATCGCCTCCGACCAGCTCTTTTCCTTAGCTGCGACTTCGGCGAGGCCAAGTAAAGGTGCGGCATCGTTTGGCCGCTGCGAATTGAGTTCGATGTAGATCTTCTTGGCCTCAGAAATTCGTCCGGTGGTCAGGTATAGCGAGGCCAGCGCCGACCTTATCGCGGTATTCTTCAGATCAGCCTTCAGCCGGCTGGCCAAAACTTCTTCTGCCTTGCCCAGTTCTCCTGTGCGGCGGTAAAGTTGCGCCAGGGCGCTTATCAAGGCATCGTCCGACGGCCTCGCCGCCACGCTCTCAGTGAGTATCGCTATCGCATCCGGCGTCCGTCCCGCCTTTTCATAGAGCTCGGCCGCTACCAGATAATAGATGTTGCTATCGGGATCATCCTTCGCCAAGGTTCGGGCCTTAGCTACTGCGGCGTCCACTCCGCCAATTTCGTTTTCGACGCGGATCAGGTCGGCCTTCAATGACCCGTTGCGAGGATCACGGGCAATAGCCTCTTGCAACACACTGCGCGCTTCGACGAAATATTTATTCTCGTTGAGCAAGGAAAGGTATCGGGACAGGATCGGGATCGACCCCGGCGCAAGGTCGTGAGCCCGCTTGTAGCTCGACACTGCGCCGTCCATGTCACCGGCGCCGTACTGAGCTCTCCCTTGGGCTTCGAGGACGTTGACATCCCCCGGAAATTGCGCCGCGAGTTCAGCCGCCACGCTTTTGGCGCTTTTCCAGTCCTGACGAGATTCGTATACGGCCACCAGCTTGAGCCCGGGCGACGGATCGTTTTTTGCCGCCGAACGTGCCCGGTTGATGGCGTCGGTGGCTTCCGGCCATTTTTTCTCGGAAATGTAAATGTCCGCAAGCCCGAGAAGGGCGGTCACATCATCAGCCTTCTTCGCGAGAAGGTCGGTATATACTTTTTTAGCATCGTCGCTGCGGCCGGTCGCAACGTACAGCTGCGCGAGATCGCGCGTGGCCGCGGGGAACTCCGGGTTGATCGCGAGCGCGGCGCGGAAGGCAGCCTCGGCGGCCGAATAATCCCGCTGCGTGACGCGGACGATCCCGAGCAAGGTGAAGTAAAGCGGGTTCTTGGCGTCTCTTTTGACCAAAGCACTGGCCACTTCGGCCGCCTTGTCGAGGTGTTTGGCACGCAGCTCGGTCAATACCAGCGTCGGACCGGCAACAGGCGCGCCGGCGTCAGTGGCGAACACTTGCTCGAGTGTGCTCAGCCCCAGCTGCCCCTGCCCGGTATCGATTTCCGAAATGCCGACCCGTGTCTTGATGGCAGGATTGTCGGGATCGAGAGTGGCAGCCTTTTCGAACTGCTGTAAAGCGAGGTCTGGCTTGCCGTCCGCCATATAGGCATTACCGAGAAGGGTCAGAATCGCCGCGTCCGCCGGAACCTTGTTGACGATTGGTTTCAGATACTCGATTGCCCGAGACGGAGATCGCTGTTGCAGAGCGGCGGTGGCGATCAGCCGGGCCGCCCTCACATCATCGGGAACGCGGGTGAGATATTTGGCCAATAGTGCTTCCGCCTGGGCGGATTGCCCGAGGGCCAGTTTCGTCGCGCCCTGCAGATAATACCCTGCCCAGAACACCGAGAAGGCAGGGCTGATGCGATCGAAGATGCGATCTGCCGCGGCGTAGTCCTGCTTTTTGGCAACCTCCAATCCCCGGAGGTAATTTGCCATGAAATTGTTGGGAGAGGCCTTGAGGATGGGATCGAGATCCTCGTCCGCCACCTTGTATTTGCCGAGCGCGATATTGACGTTGGCACGGCTCAAATGCGCCAGCAAGTTTTTCGGATCAATTTTCAGCGCCTCGTCGAATAGGCGAAGGGCGCCGTCTTGGTCACCTCGGCTGCGCAGCATCTCTCCCTTCACTTGTAGAGCTTCGGCCGACTGTGGGTTGGCGGCGATCGCTTCGTCGATAAACTTGTCCGCCTCCGTAGGTTTCGTGCCCGTCAACAAGCGTGCGAGCTGAATTTTGGGGCGGACGGCGGTGGGATCGAGCTTGACGGCTTCGCGCAGCAGATTTTCAGCCTTATCCCGATCGCGCAGCCCGGCTTCCGCGGTACCGAGCGCCGTTCTGACTTTGCTCTCGAGCGCCGGAGTGCGATCGCCCGGCTTGATCAGGTCCAGGAGATCGGCAAATTTCTCCTGACGCAACAAGGCGTCCATCAGCACCGATAGGTAGTCTGCCTCTTCGCCATTGCGCTCGAGGGCGGCGCGTGCTTCGCGCTCCGCTGCCGCGGGATCGGCGAGTTGTAAATATACGTCGGCCAATCTGGCATGAAGAACTGGGTCTTGCGGCGCTTCGCGGATGGCGTTGCGCAGTTCGATTTCGGCAGCCTTGAGGTTCCCCTTGGCGACATATTGTTCGGCGTCTTTGACCGAGGCCATAGAATCTTTGGCGTCGGCCGCGGGACACGCGAATATGGCGACGGCGGCGGCGAAAATTACGGAGCGCCATGGACTGCCGCTACGACCCTGGGGCATTGCGTTCCCTTTCTTGCAAACCGCCGTCACGCCCAAACCACCCTCAGGCATCGAGGCCGATCTGGTGTTGCTGCATCAAATCGTACAGCGTGGGCCGGCTGATCCCGAGCAGCTTTGCCGCTTTCGACAGATTGGACCCGGCCTGGGCAAGAGCGAGTTGGAGCACCTCCCGCTCGGCGCGGGCGCGGGCGGCCCGGATGCCAAGCGATTGCGGCTCTTCTTCTTGCGCCGAAAGGCCGAGATCGGAGGGCGAAAGCAGCGCGGCGTCAGCCATCACAACCGCGCGCTTCACCCGATTTTCGAGCTCGCGGACATTGCCCGGCCAGGGGTAGTCCTTGATCGCTGCAAGAGCCGCGGAGGCGAAGCCGCGAACCGGGCGGCCATATTCCGCGGCGAACCGCCGGAGAAAGAAACTAGCCAAAACCACCGCATCTCCAAGCCGCTCGCGAAGCGGGGGCACCCGCACCGTAACCTCATTCAAGCGGTAATAGAGGTCCTCGCGAAAGCGGCCCTCGGCCATCATGTGATCGAGGTCCTGGTTTGTCGCACAAACGATCCGCACGTCGACTTGTATCGGCTTTCGACCGCCAACGCGCTCAACGATCTGGTCCTGCAAGAACCGCAGCAATTTTACTTGCATCGGCAATGGGACATCGCCGATTTCGTCGAGAAACAGAGTGCCGCGATCGGCGCTTTCGATTCTGCCGATGTTTTGCCTCAGGGCGCCGGTGAAGGCGCCTTTTTCGTGACCGAAGAGCTCACTCTCGAGCAGGGTTTCGGGAATGGCCGCGCAGTTGATCGGCACGAATGGCCCGCCGAACCGGCGGCTCATCTTATGCACCGCCTGAGCCAGCAATTCCTTGCCGGTACCGCTCTCGCCCAGCAGCAATACCGTAACATCGGTGGGCGCTATCTTTTCCAGATTCCGCAGCAACCGCAGCATTTCCGGGCTGCTCGCGATGATGCCGTCGACCGGCGAAGTTTGAGCGACTTCGGCAAGGCGACGGTTCTCGTCTTCAAGCTCGAACATTCGTTCCGCTCGGCTGACGATCAACTGGAGTACGTCGATGTCGATCGGCTTTTGATAGAAGTCATAGGCGCCCAGAGCGATCGCCCGCAATGCGTGTTCGCGAGTTTCGTTGCCGGTCGCGATGACGACTTTTGTCGCCGGCGCAATCGCGAGAATCTGGGTCAGCGTCGCCAGCCCCTCGGAAGCTCCGTCGGGATCTGGCGGCAGTCCAAGATCGACGATGGCTACCGGAATCGGTTCCCTTCTGATGAAATCGATCGCTTCCTGGCGCGTTCCGGCCGGGAACACCTTGTGGTCGGAAAAGGCCCAGCGCAACTGCCGCAGCAGACCCGTGTCATCGTCGACGAGCAGCAGGGTTTTTGGATTGGGCGGCATTTCGTTCAGGTCACGGCGGATCTCGCCGGCTCTCTCTCTGAGACCAGGGGTAAGATAATCCGCATCCTAGTGCCAAACCCTTTTTCAGAAATTACCTCGAGATCACCGCCTGCCATGCGGATGAGCTCGCGGGTCTGAAAAGCTCCGATCCCATAACCACCTGACTTTGTCGAGCGAAACGGCAGGAACAGCTCGTCGCGAATGAACGCATCGTCCATCCCAGGACCATGGTCGGTGACTTCGATCAAGAGCCGGGTTCCGAAGCGGTGCGAGGAAATGATCACCCGATCGCCCGGACATGAAACGTCCACCGCGTTTTGGACGAGGTGGGTGAGAGCGGACCTGAGGCGCTCCGGGTCAATTGTTACCGCACACGTGCCGATTTCGTCGCGGGCCTCGACCGCCACCGAAGCATCGGCGAATTCCGCGGCGACCGCGCTGACGACGAGGTTCGGGTTGAGCAGCCGAGGTGGGTGCGGTGCCGCATCGGCCTTGAGCTGGCTGAGAAGGTTGTTCATTCGTGCGACAAAATCTTCAACGGTTCTCAGCATATCTCGCTGAAACTCGGGGTCGCCGATATGCCTCGCCGCGTTCGACACGATCAGATTCAGCTGGCTGGCCAAATTCTTGATATCGTGCACAACGAAGGCGAAGCGCTTGCTGTATTCGGTCAGCAGCTCGGAATCGCGCAAAACTTTTGTCGAGCGCTCCTCGGCGAGATAGCTGGCTGCTTGCCTACCGGCCGCGCGCAACAGATCGAACGCTTCCCAATCAGGTTTGATCATGCGAGTTGCACGATCGAGCACGACGAAGCCGATAACTTCCGTGCGATGCGATAGAGGTACGGCCAACCACGCCCTATCAGAAGCCAGCGGGTCGGAAGCGATCGGCCACGTATTCTCTCCGGCTTCCGAGCTGCGAGCTTGGATCCAGCCGCCGTTCCGGAACCCAAGAACGAACGGGTCGTCGATCGGCACCTTGCAGTCGCCGGGGATGGGCTGCTTCCACGCCGCTGTCGGATAATAGCCGATGCCGCGACTCAACGACCACAGCACGCCAGCCGGGCTGTCGACAAATTCGGCCAACGCGCGGATGATCCGGACCGAGAGTTCCTCTCCGAGCTTGGGCTCGGAGACCAACTCGATGAATTTTAGCCACTCGACACGGTAGTCATAACGATGCGTGTAAAAATTGCGCGAGATCAGAAATTTGAGCCGCCGGCGGACGCTACCCGACGACAGCACGGTGGCGAGGACAACAATGCTGCCGAACAACATCGCGAGTTGAAGCACCAGCCCCCACTCACCGCCAAACCCGCGCAACAGTATGGCGACGACCGCCACGGCAACAAGGAAGCAGCCGCTCGCAACCAAAGTCGCGGTGTGCAGCACGACTTGTCGGGACACGTGGATATCAACCCGCCATTCACGATTGCGGGCCATGGCCAATGCCAGCAGAGGGGCCATGAACGCCGCGACAATCGGCCGGCCAAGGGCGAGACCGCTATCGACGCGGTCGCGGGTGATGAAGGCGTCGGAAAACAGGAACAGCTCGTAGGCGAACAACCCGCCGATCGCGACGCACAGCGGCCAGACATGCCATCGCCGTTCAGGTTCTGTGTTGCGCCAGAAATTCTCGATCGTCAGCAGTCCCGCGACTCCAAACCCGATACGGATCAGCTGCTGCGAGGTGTAGAGGGCCGTGGCATCCGGACTGGCGACGACCGTCCATAGATCATCGACAATCGCTGCGAGGCAGAAGCTGACTGCGCCGATGAGGTAGGCCCGCCCGAGACCGGAACCGTCACTGGCCCGTATGGTGACGAGTGCAACCGCGAACAATAGCCAAGCGGAAAGCCTCAGGCTGTCCAAGAAGCTCAATGCGGCGACCGGTGCGGTGGCCGCGGTCGCGCTCGCCCAGATCAGCGAGGCGATACAGCAACACAGGATCGCTACGCCAGCTCTGCTGGTGCGACCCTGCAAGACCATCAGCACGATCAGCGCAAGGAAGGCCAACGCGCATCCCGAGTATACTGTCTCCTTGACGAAAAGGTCGAGATGCAAGTGCTATCGCGCTCCCTGATTCCAGAAGATCACTCGGGCAGTCTGTAGTAATATCAGAACGTCTAGAAAGAAGCTCCGGTTTTTTATGTAATAAAGGTCATAGGTCAGCTTGCGGCGGGCATCTTCTGTCGAGGCGCCATAGGGGAAGTTAATCTGCGCCCAACCGGTTATCCCCGGCCTGGCCCAGTGGCGCTCGGCATAATAGGGAATTGATTTAACGAGATCGGCTACAAAAAAGGGGCGTTCTGGCCGCGGCCCGACAAAACTCATGTCTCCGCGCAAGACATTCAGGATCTGAGCGAGTTCGTCGATGCGAAGTTTACGGATAATCGCTCCGACTTGCGTAACACGGGGATCACACTTCGCCGCCCAACGAGGACGGCCGTCGGTCTCGGCATCCACCCGCATGCTGCGGAATTTCAGGATCGTGAAAACGCGACCGTGCAATCCTACCCTTTCTTGACGATAGAGTACCGGCCCGGGGCTCTCGAGCTTGATCAGACACGTCATCACCGCCAGCAGCGGCAATGTCAGAGCCAGCAAGCTCGAGCTCACCACGATGTCGAAGGCCCGTTTCAAAAACTCGTCCACCGGACCGCATCGAAAGCCGTCCGAGTAAAAGAACCAGCTCGGCTTCAGCGCTTCAAGGTCGACGGTCCTGGTCTCGCGCTCCCAAAAATCGAGAAAATCGGTCACCTTGATGCCGGCTAGTTTGCAGTGCAGCAGTTCGCGCACCGGCAGTCCGCGTCGATCGTCGGCCGCCACTACGATTTCGGTCGCGCCGAGCCGGTAACCCATTTCCAATAGGCCGTCCGTCTCGGCAGCCGACCAATCGGGGGGGTCGGTTCGATATTGAGTAGTCCGGTCGGGCACGTCGACGAACGATACCGGGATGAAATGCTCGTTGTGCCCGGTTTCGACGAGCTTGGCGATGCGAGCCGCCTGGGTGCCGTTGCCCAGCACGAGTACGCGCCGTTTCAGCAGACCGCGCCCAAGGGTCACCGAGAACGTTCCGCGCGTTACCGAGACGCAGACCAGCCAGATCAACGTCGCCTTTAGCGGAAAATTGACAAAGTCGGTCAGTTGATCGATGCCCTCACGCCAATAAGTGGCGGAAAGTGAGACAAGCATCCATACAAGCACCGAGGCGACAACTATCTTGCTGAACAGCAGTCGGAAATCCATAAAACTCTGCTGCCCATACAACCCGACGGAAAGCATCGTGGTAACAGTGGCAACGGATAATCCGGCCGAGAATTGAGCGCTGAAACTGGAAGCACCAAGGACTATGGGTGTGCCAACCTCGGAACTGGATAAGAGTTGATAAAAGGCTCCACTGCTGTCCGGTCAATAAGCGAATAATTCAATTGGTTAGTTATTTGCAAAGTATCGCATCTGGAATCGTCGCGAGCAAGTGCTTGATGTATCGGGATTTTCTCGAAGAGGGTGACCGAGAGGATCTGTAGCAATGTGTAGAGCGAGGCGTCCAGGGCGAGCCGCTTCTTGATAATGGCGACGAGGACGTAGACTGAGACGGCGATCCAGATTTGCGTCTTCACGGCATTTTCGGATGTCCCGAAGAAGCGTTTGATCCGCAAGTGCTGTTTGATCCATTTGAAGAACAGCTCGACCTGCCAGCGGCCTTTGTAGAGCGCGCAGATCGTCGTGGCCGGCAAGCCGAACTGGTTGGTGAGGAACACCAGTCTCTTTCCCGTTTCGGCGTCCCGGAAGCGGATGCGCCGGAGGCGTTCGGGGTAATGCTGGCTGGTATAGTGACCGTCCAAAGCGATGGCCTGATCGCAGATGATGCCGGTCGTACGGTCAGTCGGGGCCGAATAGACCCGATGGGCATCCATGTTCGATTTGGCGCGGGTGACGAAGAAGGCTCCGGCCAGGTGCAGCACATGGAGTCGGGCGAAATCGACATAGCCGCGATCCATGACGTATATCGCGCCCGCCTCTGGGAGCAGCAAGTCGAGCGCGTGAACGTCGTGCAGCTTGCCATCCGAGACGTGGATGAAGCTCGGGATATTACCGCGTAAGTCCAATAGCGTGTGCATCTTGACCGCCGCCTTGGTCGTGCGGAAATGCGCCCACGGAAAGACCGCCAAGCAAAGATCGATGGTCGTCGAGTTCGAGCGCATAGACCGTGTTGGCGAGGTCGAAACCCAGTTAGTAATCAACAAGGCATCGGATGATGCGAGAAGCACGACCGAGGCCGGAACGAAATGTCGGAAGAGTCTGAGCTGCATTTCGAACTGGAACGTGTTAACGCTCGGCGCCACAAACCGCCCGCGCGTGGCTAGCGTCATTCCACTAATAGCAGGGGCGAGCGAAGCCGTCTAGTAGACTCGCATGGTTCTCTTTATTAGCTGTGAAGTTGCAAATAGAAAAGGATCTAGTCCTCAAAATTATTAACCATAGAAGTGGAGTCAAAACGACGAGAGGCACAATATATAGTAATTTGGCGTCGCTTGGGACAGGCAATCCGGCTTTTTAACGTAATTAAAAGCGGCGGGACCTGAGCGTCGATCGGGTCGCATGCCAGAGATCGTTTGCGGACGCATTTCTTAGGCCCCCTAGCCGGCCTTACGTCGCGGGGGCGCCGCAACAGTGACCGGAATGGCAGCGCCGATCGGTGTCAAGACCAGTCAGCGCGCGTACCAACGCGGTCTTACCGTGATCGGTTTGGCCGGCGGTGGCGACGATCATGCGAGGGCGACCCCCCGATCTCCGCCACGGACCGGCGAGATTGCCGCCTACTTAGCGGCTGCTCCCTGCCGTTCCGTTGTTCTCGACCGACAAGCCGACGAACTGGCTCATCCCGTGACGGTTGAGCAACAACAGCACATTCCCTTGAGCCGCCGCCTCCTTTAACTGAGTGGCGGCATTCTCGGGTGTGGCCACCGGTTTTTGATCAACCGATACGATCACGTCACCCGGCTGGATCCCCAGATCGCCCGCCGGACTGCCGCTCGCGACCTGGCCGACCACCACCCCGTTCAGGTCCTTTGGCACCTTCAATTCCTTGCGCAGTTGCGGATCGAGCGGGAGGAGTTCCATGCCGAGCGCGCTGGCGGTCTTGCCGCTGTCAGGCTGCGTAGCTTCGCGCTCTTCAGAGGCTACGTTCTGCGGCGTCTCGCCGATGGAGGCTTCGACAGTCCTTTGTTTTCCGTCGCGCACGACCGTCAACTCGAGCTTGCTGCCGACCGGCATGGACGCGACAAGGCGCGGGAGTTCGTGCACGGTTTTTATTTCGTGACTGCCTGCCGCGGTGATCATGTCGCCTTGCCTGATGCCGGCCCGAGCGGCCGGGCTGTCCGGAGTGACCGAGGCGACAAGCGCACCGGTCGGGTGGTCGGGGTCTAGGCCAAGGCTCTTGGCGATCGCCGGCGTAACGTTCTGAATGGCTACGCCGAGCCAGCCCCAGGTCACGTGGCCATGCTCCTTGAGCTGGACGACTACGTGCTTGGCGATCCTCGAAGGAACGGCGAACCCGATCCCGACCGATCCGCCCGAAGGCGAATAAATCGCGGTGTTGATGCCGATCACCTGGGCGTGAAGATTGAATGTCGGTCCGCCGGAGTTGCCGCGGTTGATCGGCGCGTCGATTTGCAGGAAATCGTCGTAAGGACCCTCATTGATATTGCGCCCGAGTGCGGAGATGATCCCGGCGGTCACCGAGCCGCCGAGACCGAATGGATTGCCGACCGCAACTACCCAATCCCCGACCTTGGCGTCATCGCTGTTTCCCCAAGTCACGTAGGGAAGGTTTTGGTTGCTATCGATCTTGAGGAGGGCGATGTCGGTCTTCTCGTCGCGGCCGATCACCTTGGCCGTGTGCCGGCTGTTGTCCTGAAAGATTACCGTCACCTTGTCGGCATTGGCGACGACATGGTTGTTGGTTACAATGTAGCCGGCGGGGTCGATGATGAACCCGGAGCCGAGCGCCATGACCTTTTCCGCGGGATTGCGGAATTGGAACGGTTGTTCGAAGAAGCGTTTGAGGAACTGATCGAACGGCGTGCCGCCCGGTCCAAGTGGCGAGGCACCCTCGTTCCCTGCATTTTCGTCGCCCTGGGCCTCCACCTGTTGCTTCAACTCGACTGAAATGTTGACGACGGCTGGCATGACACGCTCGACGAGCGGCGCGAGACTCGGCAGCGTAATGTCGATCTCGTTCTGGGTTTGTCGTGTAAGATTTGAGTCGCCGTTAGGACCGCTCTCGCCCGCCGGTTGGGCACTGCATAATGCGGGAGCGAGGATCAGAGCGCCCCAGATCGTGGCTGTCAGGCTCCGTCGGATACGGCTGACGATCATTTCAGGTAAACCTGGAAAGCAATTCACAACTCACGAAAGAGGACGCGCAAGGACGGCAAAAGGTTCCGGCTGGAACCGCTGCTCGCGCCCCCGCGAAGGCGGGACCTGATCAATTCCTGCGGAGATGCCTCGACAGCCTCTCCCGCGCGCACAGCCGCGCCACTATTTGCCACGAACTAGCGTCGATTGGCCGGTGATGATGCACGAAGCCGGACCGCCTCGTCGTGCCGAAGACTAGAGAGCAGCCCATGCGATTCCTCCGTACTATCGCTGCGCGCCTACAATCACTACGGCCGCCGCTTCCCTCGTCGGTGCGTCGTCTGTTGCCGCAAAGCGGGACGGACGGGCTCGCTTCCTCGATCTACGGTTACATCCTGCATCACAGCCTGCGAGAGCAGATTTACCTGGTTGTCGTCACGCTGATTTCCTTTCCATTCCTCTACTATTCCTTGGATTTACCGAAGCTGATCGTCAATCGTGCCATTTCCGGCAAGGATTTCCCGCAAAAGTTCATGGGATGGGATTTCGATCAGATCCCCTATCTTCTGGTGTTGTGCTGCATATTCTTCGCCCTCGTTTTGGTAAATGGGTGGTTCAAACTGCACCTCAACGTGCGGAAGGGACAGGTCGGCGAGCGCATGCTGCGCCGCCTGCGCTATCAGCTTTACGAGCGGGTGCTGCGGTTTCCGCTGCATCATTTCGATCGTACCGCGACCGGCCAGGTCATCGCGATGATGACCGGCGAGCTGGAGCCGGTCGGCGGGTTTATCGGCGATGCTTTCGCGCTGCCAATCTCGCAGGGCGGCACGCTGCTGACGATTTTCGTCTTCATGTTCGTGCAGGACCCAGTACTCGGCGCCGCCGCTGTCGCGTTCTATCCCCTGCAGGGTTATCTGATTCCCAAGATGCAGCGCATCATCCGCCGGCTCGGTCGCGAACGCGTGCGCAAAGTTCGCGGGCTCTCGGACCGAATCGCCGAGACGATCGCCGCACGGGGCGAAATTCGCGCCAATGACGCCGCCGTTTACCAACTTGCGGACATCTCTCAGCGCCTGGGTGAAATTTACGACATTCGGTTCGAGATCTATAATCGTAAATTCTTCGTTAAATTTCTTAACAATCTGATCGGAAATCTCACTCCATTCTTGTTCTTTTTGATCGGCGGTTATTTTGTGATCAAGGGAGAGCTCTCGTTCGGCGCGCTGGTCGCCGTGCTCGCTGCTTATAAAGACCTATCATCGCCGTGGAAAGAGCTGCTCGACTTCTATCAGAACCAGCAGGACGTGGCGATCAAATACGAGCAGGTCGTCGAGCAGTTCCAGGTTCCGGATATGCTCGACAAACGCTTGCTGCTCGAAGCGCCGGAAAAGGTCGAGCCGCTGCAAGGCGAGGTCACCGCGGCCAATATCGGTTTGGTGGACGATGACGCCATCCCTCTGCTCGAAGGGGTCAATTTCGACTTTTCGCTCGGTACCGATGTAGCAATCGTCGGCCAGAGCAACAGCGGCAGAAATCTCGTCCCGCAGCTCTTTGCCCGCCTCGTCACTCCGACGAGTGGCCGCCTTGCCATTGGCGATACCGACCTCAACAGCGTACCGCTGGCGGTGTCCGGCCGGCGCATCGGTTACGTCGGCCCGATCACCTATCTCTTTTCGGCGAGCGTTAGGGACAATCTGTTGCTCGGCTTGCGTCACCGGCCGGCCCGGGTGCCGGAAGACGGCGCTGCCGGCGAACAGTCGCGCGCCCGTGAGATCGAGGAAGCCCGGAAATCTGGCAACATCGACTACGATATCGCCGCCGACTGGATCGACTACCCGCAAGCCGGAGTGGCCAACCAAGCCGAGCTCGAGCTGCGCATGGTCGAGGTCCTGCGTCTCGTTGACCTCGAAGAAGACGTGCACCTCTTCGGCTTGCGTGGCCGGCTCGATCCGGATCGCCAGCCGGATGCGGCGCAGCGCGTCCTCGAAGCGCGCCGGGTGCTTGCCGAGCGTCTCGAAGGCAGCGGTCTTGCTCATCTCGTCGAACGTTTCGACCCGGACCGCTACAACACCAATTCCCCGGTTTCCGTCAATCTACTGTTCGGCACACCGATCGGACCGGCCTTCGAAGGCGACGGGCTCGCCCGAAACGCCTATGTTCAAAAGGTGCTCGACGAGGTCGGGCTCACTCACGATCTCCTCGAGGTCGGCGCCGGAGTCGCCCGGATGATGATCGAGTTGTTCACAGGCTTGCACCCCGAACATGCGCTGTTCGAGGAGTTCTCGTTCATCAGCGCCGACGATCTGCCGGTCTTTGAGGGCATTCTCAAGCGGATGGAAATAGCCGGGGTCGAGAAGCTGCTGCAGCCCCCGCGAGAGCGTCTCCTGTCGCTGGCGTTCAAATTGGTCGCCGCCCGCGACCCGCTCGATCTGATCGACGAAAAGATGCAGCAACGGATATTGGAGGCGCGGCGCGCGTTCGCCGCGGGGCTGCCGGAGGAGCTACGGGGTTCGGTCGAGTTCTTCGACCCCGAGCGCTACAATGCGGCAGCCTCGGTGCAGGAGAATGTTCTATTCGGCACGATCGTGCGCGGCGAGTCGGGCGGTCGCGAACGTGTCCACGCCGCGATCACGGAGGTGCTCGACGAGCTCGACTTGCGTCGCACGCTGATCGAGGTCGGGCTCGACTATCCCGTCGGTACCGGGGGGTCTCGCCTATCGGAAGCGCAGCGGCAAAAGCTGGCCATCGCCGGCGCGGTGCTCAAACGCCCCGATCTGATAGCGCTCAACGACGCGACGGCGGTGCTCGACGGGGCGACGGAGACGGCCCTCCTCGACCGGCTGAAGGCCGAGTTCGCCGGGCGCAGCCTGGTGTGGAGCCTGCACCGCCCCCGTCTCGCCTCGGCCTTCGACCGAGTGCTGGTAATGGAGCACGGCCGATTGGTCGACCAGGGACCTCCGGCCGAGCTGGAAAAACCCGGCAGCCCACTGGCCCCGTTACTGGCGGCGGAGTGACCCTTGCGCGCTCGACGCGTCAAAGCGATGCAGATGCGATTGGTCAGGACCGACGCCGATGTGCCATTCCTTCGCTCTCGCCTCACAGCGTTGAGCGTACAGGTGGCGAGGTCGCGTCTGCCCTTTTTTTAGTGCAGTGCATCCATAACATCTGTAAGCCTAATGAGAACTCTACGTAATTTGTGTGTTGCATTGCAAAAGGTTCGGCCGATAATCACGGCAGATAAATTGCAGGGTGGCGACGCCGAACTTCGTGAGGCGAATGCACATGGGCAAAACGACATTCAGTCACCGGAAGGCAAATTCCCCCGAGGCCCGCTACAGCGACGGCGGCCTACGTTCGTTCTTCGTCTACCGGGACACCGGGGTCACCGCGGCCACCAACGGCAAAGTTTTGGTGCAACTGGTGCGTGCCGCGCGCAAGAGCGCCGAGGCAAAGGGCGGCACCGGCTTCCATTTTCACACCGCCGATGTTCATGTCGTCTACATGGTCCGCGGCTGGGCCCGGTTCGACTATGACGGCGTCGATACGTTGGTCGAGGCGGGCGACTGCGTCCACCAGCGTCCGGGAATCGTTCACAGTCTCTACGACTGGTCTGACGATATGGAATTCATGGAGATCATTATGCCGGGCGATTTCGCCACGACTGAGATCACGCCGCCGGCGCTCGCCGTGGCTGCGCCGCCCGCTGCGGGTCGCTGAGCGGGTTGGCCGTCAATCGCTGGCGTAAATGACGTTCCGCAGGATCGGATAGATGTAGTTGCTCCAACGCCGCCCGGCGAAGACGCCATAATGGCCGACGCCGGTCTGAACATGGTGACGCTTCATATAGGGCCTGAGGCCGCTGCACATTTCTTGCGCAGCCAATGTCTGGCCGACGCCGCAAATATCGTCGCGCTCGCCTTCGACGGTGAAGAGCGCAGTGTGTCGGATGGCGCCCGCATCGACACGCCGGCCGCGCCATTCGAACTTGCCGAGCGGCAGCGAGTGCTCCTGAAACACAGTGCGCACGGTCTGAAGGTAGAATTCGGCCGGTAAATCCATGACCGCGCAGTATTCATCGTAGAACGCGCGGATCGCCGCCGCCTTTTCGTCTTCGCCGTTGGCGAGGTAGCAAAACAGATCGATCTGCGCTTTTATGTGGCGGTCCAGGTTCATGCTCACAAAAGCAGCAAGCTGCACAAACCCGGGGTAGACGCGGCGCAAGGCGCCCGCATAGCGCAACGGCACGATGCCAATCAGGTTGCGCTCGAACCATTCGATCGGCCGGCTCGTAGCCAGGCGGTTGACCTCGGTCGAGTTGACCCGCGCATCGATCGGGCCGGCCATCAAGGTCATGCTGCGCGGCTGCGCCGGATCGGAGTCTTCGGCCATAATCGCGACCGCGGCGAGCACCGCGACGCAGGGCTGGCACACCCCGACGACATGCACGCCGGGGCCAAGCACCTGCAAAAAGGTGATGACGTGATCGATAAACTCGTCGAAGCCGAACTCGCCATGCCGCAAGCCGATGTCGCGCGCGTTGTGCCAGTCGGTGATATAGACATCATGGTCGGCGAGAAGCGTCTGCGCAGTGCTGCGCAACAACGTCGCGAAATGCCCCGACATCGGCGCCACCAGGAGCACTCGGGGTTGCGCCGCCGCTACGTCTTTTTCAAGATGCAACAGGGTGCAGAAGGGTGTGCGATGAACCGCGGTCTCGCGGACCGCGGCGAGCCGGCCGCCAATATCGACAGTATCAATTCCAAAGGCGGGCCGTTGGTGGCTCAGCCTTGAGCGGGCCACGAGCTCGCAAATGGCCGCCGCAGCCCGATGGAGCCCATTGCACGGCATTCCAGGGAGCGGATGCCCAAGCGCGCCTGCAGCCAGGTCGGCAAAAGCACGCACCGGTCCAGCCATGTCGGAGTAAGCCTGAAAGTTCTGATAGATCATTGCGTGTCACCGACCTGCTGCGAGGGTCCGAGGCTGGCATGGAGGCTGCATGAATGCGGAGTAAAGGAGGAAACCGATGACCGGGACCATTCTCACGATCAGTAGCAAGAACTATTCCTCCTGGTCGCTTCGCGGCTGGCTCCTGTGCAGAATGGCAGGTCTGGATTTCGCCGAAGAGGTGGTGCCGCCCGACGATCCGGCGAACCGTGCGGAGCTGCTGCTGCTCTCACCATCGATCCTCGTCCCCTGCCTGACCCACAAGGGCGCCAAAATCTGGGACACCCTGGCGATCGCCGAGTATCTCAACGAAGTGAAGCCGAAAGCGGGGCTGCTGCCGGCGGACCGCGCCGCCCGCGCCCGCTGCCGCTCGATTTGCGGCGAAATGCATTCGGGGTTTACCAATCTGCGATCGGCGCTGCCGATGAACCTCAAAGCCCACCGCCCCGGCTTCAAAATATGGTCTGGAGCGCAAGCGGACATCGACCGCATCACGGCGATCTGGCACGAGTGTTTCGCGGCTCACCACGGTCCCTATCTGTTCGGGAAGTTGTCGATGGCCGACGCGATGTACGCGCCTGTCGTCACGCGCTTCTTGACCTATGACGTGCAGCTCGACCGTCAATGCGCCGATTATTGCGAGCGCATCATGGCACTGCCGGACATGGTCGAATGGCGCTCGGCCGCGCTGCTCGAACCCGAGGAGCTCGAAGAACTCGATATGGAGTTCTGAGCCTAAGCGAGGTTCTCCGTGATCAGGTGGTAGGCCGGCAGAGTGAGGAATTCAGGGAAGGTCGGCGCTTCGACCAGCTGGCGGAAGAGGTTGGCCGCGTCGTCGTAGCGGCCGCCGTCTGCGGCGGCTTCGCGCAGCTTTGCAAGCTCCTCGTCGAGCATCACACTGCAGAGCGCCGCGTCGACAATTCGCCCGTCATCGAGCTTGGCGCGGTGGCGGATCCACTGCCAGATTTGGGCGCGGCTGATTTCGGCGGTGGCGGCGTCCTCCATCAGATTGTAGAGCGGCACGCAGCCGGTGCCGCGCAGCCAAGCTTCGATATAGCCGATCCCGACGTTCAGGTTTTGTCTGAGCCCGGCTTCGGTGATCGTACCGTCGGGCACTGCTAGAAGATCCGATGCGGTGACGTGGACGTCCTGGCGCTTGCGGGCGATCTGGTTGGGCTGCGGCATCTCGCGGTCGAAAATCTCTTTCGCAATAGGCACAAGACCCGGATGAGCGACCCAAGTGCCGTCGTGCCCGTCGCCGGCCTCGCGCAGCTTGTCGGCGCGCACCTTCTCCATTGCCGCCTCGTTTGCCGCGGGGTCGTCGCGGATCGGGATCTGCGCGGCCATCCCGCCCATTGCATGAACCTCGCGGTGGTGGCAGGTCTTGATCAGCAACAGGCTGTAGCTGCGCAGGAAGTGGCTGGTCATCATGACTTGCGCGCGGTCCGGCATCACGCAAGCCGGGTCTTCGGCGAATTTCTTGATGAAGCTGTAGATGTAATCCCAGCGGCCGCAATTGAGGCCGGCCGAATGGTCGCGCAATTCCCAGAGGATCTCGTCCATCTCGAAGGCGGCCATGATTGTCTCGATCAGCACCGTTGCACGAATGGCGCCCTTCGGCAGACCGAGCTGCGACTGGGCGTAGAGGAAAACCTCGTTCCACAGCCGCGCCTCGAGATGGCTCTCGATCTTGGGCAGATAGAAATACGGTCCGGTGCCGCGCGCCGTCAGCTCCTCGGCGTTGTGGAAGAAGAACAGGCCGAAATCGAACAGCGCCCCCGATATTGGCTCGCCGTCGACGAGGACATGCTTTTCCGGAAGGTGCCAACCGCGCGGGCGCACGAATAGCACTGCGGTCTTGTCGTTCAGCGCGTAGCGGCGACCGGTTTCCGGATCGTCGAACGTGATGCTTTGGTGCACCGCGTCGATGAGGTTCGCCTGGCCCTCGATCAGATTGTCCCAGCTAGGCGTCGTCGCATCCTCGAAATCGGCCATATAGACATCGGCCCCGCAATTGAGGGCGTTGATCACCATCTTGCGGTCGGTCGGTCCGGTGATTTCGATGCGGCGGTCCTGAAGGTCGCGCGGGACCGGCGCCACCCGCCAATCGCCTTCGCGCACCGCCTTGGTCTCAGGCGGAAAATCGGGTTTCCAACCGGTATCGAGCCGGCGCTGGATCTCGGCACGACGCGCGAGAAGGCGACGCCGCTCCGGACCGAATTTGCGTTCGAGGTCCGCAACGAAGGCGATCGCGTCCGCCGTCAGCACCCTGTCGTAGCCTGCCTTCAGGGCTCCGAGAACGGCAACGCCCTGGAGCAGTTCGGTGGTTTCGGCCATAGCAGACATCTCCCCGGTTGCGCACCTGCACATCTGCCGTCAGCGGCGACCTGCGACTGCATGGCCGCCGACCTCAAAACCGCCTTCAAGCGTTTCTGCTGCTGATCCCCTTCGACCTGTTCGCGCTTTTTCGCTTACGCAGCACGGGCGGCAAGGTTCTCAACGATATCGCCCGGTTTTGTTATGATGCAGCGCAACATCAGAGCGGTCAACTCCGCGCTGCAGCCGAGGCGGGTTGCGCGGATTTTCAGGCTGCGGCGCTGGCCGCGGTGTCACAGTCCGCCACCAGCTGGCGGACCCGCGGGATCAGTTCCTCGCCATACTGGATAGCGTCCGGGCGGGGATCGTAGCCGCGGATCAAGAGGCTGGTGGCGCCCAGTTTGTAGTATTCGAGCAGCGCCTTCGCGACCGTCTCGGGCGTGCCGACCAGGGCTGTCGAGTTCCCTTGCGCGCCAGTCGCGGTGGCGAGCGGTGTCCATAAGCATGTGTCGTGCACCTCGGCTTCGGCGGCGACCTGAAGGAGGCGCTTCGAGCCGGCGTTCTGGCGCTGTGGTGCGGGAGCGCCGTTGCGATTGAGCAGGACCCGGTCGAGGATCGCTTTAGCCCGGTCCCAGGCTGCGCCCTCCGTTGCCGCCAGGATCGGGCGCGTCGAGAGACTGAAGGTCGGGCTGCGGCCGGAGAGTGCCGCCTCCTCTCGCACCCGATCCATGAACTTCGCCGTGTCCTTAAGCGGCTCACCCCACAGCATGAAGACGTCGACATGCGGGGCCAACGCCCGGATCGCTGCGTCAGAACCGCCGCCGCCGTAGATCGGGATGTGCGGCCGCTGCCGGCAGCGGATTTCCGAATAGGTCCCGCGGGTCCGGTAGAACTCGCCCGCGTGATCGAACGGCGCCGGCTCGGTCCAGGTTCGGCGCAGAACGGAGAGGTACTCTGCCGAGCGGCGATAGCGGGCCTCATGATCGGTCCAGTCGCCGTCTTTGGCCTGATCGGCGTCGCTGCCGCCGGCAATGATGTGCGCCGCCAGGCGGCCATCGCTCAGCTGATCCAAGGTCGCCAGCTTGCGCGCGGCGACCGGCGGCGCCACGAACCCCGGCCGATGCGCCAGCAGGAAATTCAGCCGCTTGGTCACCGAGGCGGCGTGTGCTCCGACCAAGAACCCGTCAGGCGCATCCGAGAAATAGCCGATCAGCACGCGGTCGAAGCCGGCCCGCTCGTGAATGCGCGCCGTCTCGGCAATCACGCCGGCGTCAAAAGGCGGCCCGGACGGCGGGATCAGCTCCGACGAGACCCGCGGCGCGATCCAGCCGATCATCTCCACAGGCATAGCAACGCCTTTCTGGACCGAATTAGCCCCCTAGCCTTTGCCCTGAAAGGCAAGGAATAGGGGGCACGATCAAAGAACGCCCTCGATATCGGTCTTCACAAAATCATCGCCGACGTAGAGCAGCTGGCACGCATGCTCCTTCGCCACTTCATAGGCGAAGCAATCGCCAAAATTCAGAGCCGCTGGGTGCTGGCCTCGTCCCCATCGTTGATAAGCCTCGGCAATACGTCGCGCGGAGGCCGGCGTCACGGTCACGATCTCAAACCCGAGTCGGTCGATGATCCTCCCCACCTCCGTGTCAACGTTCCGGCGCGCCGATACAATCAGCGCCTCGGCCACGGTGCCTGCCGAAATCAGGATTTCGTCCTCGGCTGCCAAAGCGGCCTTGCAGGCGTCAGCCTCCGGTTCCTTGAGCGCAATCGCCATCAATGCCGAGGTGTCGACGGCGATCATTTCGGCAGGCCGTCATCGCCGTAAAGGAAATCCTGGCTTCGGGCAGCGCTTGGCCCGGGGCTCGGTTTGGCGGAAGCTTGTATCTCTTCGATCAGTGCCCTGCGGGATTTCCTGTCCACTGGCGCCTTGACCGGAACCAGCCGAACCGCGGCGTGACCATGGCGGGTCAGGATGATCTCGTCGCCCTTTTCGGCTCGACGAACCAGTTCGGTCAGCTGCCCCTTGGCATCGGTGACGGATATTTGCATTCCTTTCCTCCCAGGGGAGGCCGAATCCTGATCCATAATTTAGACTACCCAATGGTCTAGATCAACGGTCGCGTTGCGTCTGCACCCTATCGGTCTGCGGCCGGTTCGTAGCTGGGGGATGGACCTCGGCCTGCGTCTGGGCTAACCATTATGGCTCGAACGGTCGCCGATCGGGCGGCCTATCTGTAACGGGAAAGGGGAGCGACCATGGCCTATGAAGGAATGATTGCAGAAACGATTGCGATCAACGGCGACAAGAACGAGCCGATCTCGGCCTATGTTGCGCGGCCGTTGGGTGCGGGCCCGTTTCCGGGCATGGTGCTCCTCCATCATGCGCCCGGCTGGGACGAGTGGTACCGCGAGGCGACCCGCAAGTTCGCGCATCACGGCTATGCGGCGATCAGCCATAACCTCTATCACCGCGCCGGCGAAGGCAAAGCCGACGACGTCGCCGCCAAGGTGCGCGCCGAGGGCGGCGTTCCCGATGCGCAAGTCATCGGCGACACAGAGGGCGCGGTCCAATGGCTGCGCGCCCAGCCCTGGCTCAACGGCAAGGTCGGGGTGATCGGCACCTGCTCCGGCGGGCGGCAAACCTTCCTGTTTGCTTGCCACACCAAAAGCATAGACGCCGCTGCCGACCTTTGGGGCGGCCGTGTGGTGATGAGCAAGGAGGAGCTGAACCCGAAGCAGCCGACCCCGCCGATCGAGTTTACGAGAAACCTTTCCTGCCCTCTGCTGGGGCTCTTCGGCAACGAGGATCGCGCCCCGACCCCGGAGCAGGTTGACCAGCACGAGGCAGAACTCAAGAAGCACGGCAAACAGTACGAGTTTCACCGCTACGACGGCGCCGGGCACGGCTTCTTCTACTACGACCGGCCGATGTACCGCATCGAGCAGGCGCTGGACGGCTGGCAAAAGGTGTTCTCGTTTTTTGGCAAGCACTTGGCCAAATAACGCCCAAATGTGCACCTCGATCGTCGAGGTCGTCGGCGCCGACGGCGCCGGCAAGGGCGGTGACGGGTGGTTTGATCTGACCCATTCGGTGGTGTCCTACGACCACCCGCACCACGCGCTCTTGGAAGAGGCCATTACAATAGATTTCGTGAACGCCGCGCTCGGGCCTGGCGCGCGGGTCGCAGTCGAGCTCACATTGCAGTCGGCCAAGGAGCTGAGCGGCGCGCTCGCCAGGGCGATCGAGGCCGCCGAGATCGAGGAAAGCGCGCGTTTGCGATATCGCCGCTGACCCCCGGCGTTGGAAGAAGACATGCCGTTCATCGCGTCGAATGGCCTCACCGAGGCGGGCACCAGCAAGACCATCGCGGTGGGCGGCATGCCAGGGGGCATGAATGTGCACTACCACGATTTGGGTGAGGGCGAGCCGATACTGTTCCTCCACTCTTATGGTCCCGGCACCACCGCGTGGATCACGTTTCACAAGACGGTCGCGGCAGTTTCGCAGCACTTCCGCTGCATTCTGATGGACCTGCCGAACTTTTCGAAGACCGGCCCGATCGTCTACCGCGAGGGGGTGCACGCGGTTCAGGCGCGCACCGCGGTCGCGTTGCTCGACGCCCTCGGCATCCAGCGGGCATACTGGGTCGGCAACTCGCAGGGCGGGCAGTCGGCGATGGTGGCGGCCATCACCTACCCCGAGCGGGTCCGCAAGTTCGTCATGGGCGGCTCGCATATCGGCACCGGCGGGGATCGCTACCTGATGGCCAATCGCCCCTCGGAGGGCAGCCGCGCCACCCGCCAGGCCCTCGACGACCCGAGCCGCGAGAACATCCAGCGCTACCTCGCCGTGCACATCGACGACGAGAGCCTGGTGACCGACGAATTGGTGGACTACATCCACCGCGCGCACACCTGGTCACCAGAGTTCATCGAGGCGCGCCGGCAATCGGTGAGCCTGCCGCACGACTACACACCCGACCTCGCCGGCATCCAGGCGCCGGTCCTCTTGCTCCACGGGCGCTACGACCGGATGGTGCCATTCGAGGTTTCGATCGCGATCCTCAACCACATCGCCGACTCGCGCGTCGTGCTGCTCAACAATTGCGGCCACTGGCCGCCCTTCGAGAAGCCGGCCGAATGGACCGCGCAGGTCCTCGCGTTCCTGCGGGGTTACTGAGCTGGACGGCTAGAGGGGCAAAACCCGATCCGTTCGCCCGGTTTCGACGGCGGGAACTTATTTGCCCCTGTATAAAACAAGATGCTTGCACCTTACCGGTTGCCTAGCTTTCCGAGGCCCTGGATGCAGTTGGCCTCGCCGAGAACCGAGCCGACCCGGCGGTAGAGCGGCAGCGCCTCCTCATAGGCGCGGCGCGCGGCCCCGTGATCGGAGCGGGCCAGCGCGATGTCGCCGAGGCCCTGGATGCAGTTGGCCTCGCCCAGAACGTCGCCGGCCTGGCGGTGGAGCGGCAGCGCCTCCTCATAGGCGCGGCGCGCGGCCTCGTGATCGGAGCGGGCCAGCGCGGTGTGGCCGAGGCTCTGGATGCAGTTGGCCTCGCCGAGAACGTCGCCGACTTGGCGGTAGAGCGGCAGCGCCTCCTTATAGGCGCGGCGCGCGGCCTCGTGATCGGAGCGGGCCAACGCGATGTCGCCGAGTCTCAGGATGCAGTTGGCCTCGCCGAGAACGTCGCCGACCTGGCGATAGAGTGGCAGCGCCTCCTCATAGGCGCGGCGCGCGGCCTCGTGATCGGAGCGGGCCAGCGTGACGTCGCCTAGGCCCCGGATGCAGTTGGCCTCGCCTAGAACGTCGCCGACCCGGCGGTACAGCGGCAACGCCTCCCCATAGGCGCGGCGCGCGGCCTCGTGATCGGAGCGCCGAAGCGCGATGTCGCCGAGGCCCTTGATGCAGTGGGCCTCGCTTACAACGGAGCCGACCCGGCGGTACAGCGGCAACGCCTCCTCATAGGCGCGGCGCGCGGCCTCGTGATCCGAGCGCCGAAGCGCGATGTCGCCGAGGCCCCGGTGCAGTTGGCCTCGCCTAGAATGTCGCCGACCCGGCGGTACAGCGGCAACGCCTCCTCATAGGCGCGGCGCGCGGCCTCGTGATCGGAGCGCCGAAGCGCGATGTCGCCGAGGCGCCAGATGCAGTTGGCCTCGCCCAGTGCGTCGCCGACCTGGCGGTACCGCGGCAACGCCTCCTCATAGGCGCGGCGCGCGGCCTCGTGATCGGAGCGGGCCAGCGCGATGTCGCCGAGGCTCTGGATGCAGTTGGCCTCGCCCAGAATGGAGCCGACCTGGCGGTAGAGCGGCAGCGCCTCCTCATAGGCGCGGCGCGCGGCCTCGTGATCGGAGCGGGCCAGAGCGACGTTGCCGAGGCTCTTGATGCAGTTGGCCTCGCCGAGAACGTCGCCCTCGGTGCGGCAGGCAGCGGCGACTTCGGCAAGCACCGGCGCGGGCAGCGAAGCGATATATGTCAGAAGGCCAAAGCCGGTCAGGACCGCCATCACGTCTAAGCGATTGCCTGCCGCCAGTCCTGCACGGATTGCCGCTTCGATGTTGGCAACTTCGGGCACAAGCCGAGAAGTCGCCCCCTCGCCTGCCTTCGTGCCGATGGTCTCGCCGAGACGGCGGGTCAGCCCGAGATAGTGTGCAGGCCAACCCGTGTCGTCCGGCACACGAGGAACGTGGTGGCGCCGCGCGTGATCACGCAGAGGGGAAAGAAGATCGAGACGGTTGCCGCTCTCGACCGCGAGACCGATCCGCAGCAATGCTTCTTCGGCGGCAAAGCCTTCGTCCCCAAGCAGCTCATCCCGGTCCTCGACGGCGATTCCGCCGGGAAGCTGGCCGAGCAGCCGGAACAACCGGTGCGCCGTTTCCGTGAGCCGGCTCGATTGCAACGACAACTCGATCGAATGTGGCAGGGAGGTCAGCCGTCCTGCAGCGAAATCCGGATGGACCGCGAGTTCCGAACCAAGCTTGTTCCATTGCGCCCAGAGTGCCGCGAGCGACGAGCGTCCATAGGCGCGGGCCGCTACTAGCTCGATGGCTAGCGGGATGCCCTCCAGCGCCCCGAGGAACAGCGGTAGATGCGGATCATTGGCGAGATCGCTTTGTGCGACCCGGCAGAACAATTCGTGGTCGAAGGGGGATTTGAGCCGGTCGACCGGATGGACGAGGGCCCAGGCCAGACCGCTGACGCGATCGCGGCCGCGGAACGAGGCAAGGAGCGCAAGGCCGGGAATGGCGGCCAAGGCGACGAGAGTCTCCTCGGTCGCGCGGCGCTCCGACTTTGGGTCCCAGGGGGTTTCCAGATTATCCAGCACCAGCAGCCCTGGCCGCTGACGGATGTGCGCCAAGGTCGCCCTGAACCCGCTCTGCGGATCGGCTCCCACAGCCCGCGTGACGGCATCCTGCATTGACGCGGCCGTGGTCGCCGCCTCAAGTTCGACAAACCATCGATTGGCCTCGCCAAACCGCTCGACAACACCCGCATCGCTGGCGACAGCCTTTGTAAGAGCGGTCTTCCCGATTCCGGGCGGGCCTTGAACGAGGATCGCCCGCGACGGGAGCGCCGACAGCAGGACGTCGAGGATTGCGGTGACATCATCGTCGCGCCCGATGAAATTTGCCGGGCGGCTCGGGAGGTCTGAGGTTGCCTGCGGGCGGATCGGCGGTGGAGAACCGAGGACGATTTCGTCGAGGGATTGGCCTGAACCGGGCGGCGGCACGAGTGACCATACCCTGTGGTGTCCGGCTATTCCTTTGAATGCGAGACCAGGGTGATCTTGCCAAAGTAGACCGTCGTGTTCTTTCGGTTTGAAGTTCTTGAGCGCGGTTAAGGCGAATTCGCTCAGCCAAATTTCCGCACCCTTGATCTCGTGGACAATGCGCGCCGCAAAGGCCACGTCGAGCCCCGCGACATCGTCACCCTCTATATCGACGGTGCCGATGTGAATGCCGGCTCGGATTCCGCCTGCCTGAAGCTCCTGATGACCGGGGTCGCGCTGCAACGCATAGGCATAGTCAAACGCCGCTTCGACCGTGTGGAAAACCCCCATGACGGCGTCGCCAATGGTTTTTACTTCGCGGCCGGGACATTGGTGACCCCCGTATCGGGGAAGCAACTCGGCGCTGCGAGAGAAGTGCGCTCGACGCACCTCCCTCATTCTTTGATCGCCTAGTCTTGAGCCCAATGCCGTGGAGCCGACGACATCGGTGAAGACTATCGCCAGCATACGGCGACTGCCGCCGGCCCATTCGGTTAAAGAGCTCGCTGAGGGTCCCGGTGCCGGCGGCATGTGTCTTTCCTCGCTCCGGTCGTCTGGCCTAAGCCGAAAGTATTCGTGAATTATCGCGGCCCAAGTCGAGTTGCAAATCTCTCATTCCACCGCGCACACCTGGTCACAAGAGTTCATCGAGGCGAGCCGGCAATCGGTGAGCCTGCCGCACGATTACACGCCGGATCTTCCCGGGATCCAGGTCCCGGTCCTCTTGATCCACGGGCCGCTGCGACCGGATGGTGCCGTACGAGATCAGCATCGCCATCCTGAACCACATCGCCAACTCGCGCCTCGTGCTGCTCAATAACTGCGGCCACTGGCCGCCCTTCGAGAAGCCGGCCGAATGGACCGCGCAGGTCCTCGCGTTCCTCAAGAGCTACTGAGCGGGACGGCTGGGGTTAGAGCGAGGGCCTCACTGAACGCCATATGGACACGGCGATCGCCGGCACGATCGTCGGTTCCGATCAGGCGCGAGTAGCCTGCCACGTCAGCGGGCGGGGAAGGCACATTAAGCAACGGAGCCGGAATGAATCCCGGGCAGGGGACCCTGAAATTGCCATATTGGCATGCTATACCTACCCCTATCGTGAAAGCGCAATCTGCCTCGGCGCTGCGCCGGTCGGCACAAACAGCAAAATCGCTGGGAAGCGATCCTAGCCGCGGAAAGCCTCATTTGTTCGGAAGAAAGGGCCGCGAAACAACAGCCAGAAACAGCCAGCAATAACAGCGTGGGAACAGCGAGCAAATAACAGCCAGAAAGACCCAGCGCAAACAGCGAAAAACGACGGCGACCGCGGCTCGCTCGCGGAAGCAGGCGATCGAGACCAAGGGCCGCCTCCTCGGGCGATTGCTCGGGAGTACCAATAGAACGGAGAGGTCTAAGTACGCTTGATGGTTACATTTGATGAGCGGTAGAGTGCGCGCCGCGAGGGCTGTTTCGTGCTGCGCATAATCACTGCCAGGCTTATCCTTGTCGTGCTGGCGGTTATCCTAATCCCGGGTCATTTCGTCATCCCATGAACGGTCGCCTGCTGGAACAAGCGGACGCCGGCGGCGCTCGGGTGTGGCCGGTTTTAGGTCACGCGAGTCAAGCTATCCCGACCCCGCGCCTACGCCACCTGGACATCGACTCGCGAGAGATCGGCGTCAGGAAACCGCTGTCGATGACCTGCGCGTCGGGTTTGGCCGCCTTGGCGCCAACCGCGAACGGCAATCCGACGCGTGTAGCCGAGATAGCGGGCTTGGTGCGCTCGGATCGGCTGCGGCTTTGCAAGAACAGTCGTGCAGTCAGGCGGCTTCCGACCGGATCATTCGTTCGCTAGAACGAAACAAATCGAGGGCGACTGCCCTCGATTCTGCCGCCGTCCGGCGGCATGTGAATCCAGCGGCTGGGCCGGCTGGACGTCAGGGCTTGTGGTAACGACATCATGCTGCTGCCCCGATTGGCGTGATCTGGACGGCAAAGCCAAGGTTTTGGATGCGGCTGACGAGGCGAAGGACTTGCTTGCCTTTCGCACGGCTATCGAAGTGGTGGGCGCCGAGGTCCTCGTACAGAGTGCCGTTCTTTAGCATGTGGTACGCAGCGGTGAGAACCGATGCAGCAACGGCGCCGATCGCCTTCTTCGCTCCTCGTCGGGCTCGCAAACGCTGGAACTGGGCCTGAAGGTAGCTGCCCTTGGTTCTTGCGGCGGCCCAGGCGCATTGGATGAGGGTGGTTTTCAGCCAAGGGGCGCCCTTGCGCATGCGGGTGGATCGACGCTTGCCGGCGCTTTCGTCGTTCCTGGGACACAGGCCGGCCCATGAGATCAAATGACCTTCGGTCGGGAAGCGGTTCATGTCGATGCCGATCTCGGCAACAATGACCCCGGCGCTGAGATCGCTGACACCGGGGATGGAGCTCAGGATCTCGATCGCGCTGCGAAAGGGCTCGACATGGGCGTCGACCTCCTGATCGATCTGGCCGATGGCGGCGTCGATCGCATCGATATGTTGGAGGAGCAGCCGCAGCATAAACCGATGATGGTCAGTCACCCGGCCACGCAGCGCCGCCTCAAGCTCGGCTTGCGATGCCCGGATGCGCCGGTGGGCCAGGACCGCCAATGCGAACGGATCGGTCTCACCGGCGATCAAAGCCTCGATCATCCGGCGGCCGGAGAGGCCCATGATGTCGGTGATGACCGAATCGAGCTTGATGTTGGCATCCTCCAGTGTCTTCTGGATCCGCTGGACATGACTGCTCCGCTCACGGACGAACTGCTTGCGGGTTCGCAAGAAATTGCGCATCTCCTGCGTCGGTTCGTCCGGGACGAAGCTGCCTCGGATCAACCCATGTGCCATCAGATCGGCTAACCAAGTGGCGTCATTGACGTCGGTCTTGCGGCCCGGCACGTTCTTAACATGCGCGGCGTTCGCTAGCACCAGGTTGAACTCGCCGTCTGCAAGAATATGCCATACCGGCTTCCAGTAAATGCCCGTCGCTTCCATGGCGACATGCGTGCAGCCTTCGGCCGACAACCATTCCGACAATGCCATGAGATCCTTGGTCGTCGTCTTGAACGTGCGGACTTCTCTCTTCACCGCGCCGTCCACCATATGACGCACGCAAGCCACCACTGTATCCTTGTGAACATCAAGGCCAGCACAATGCGGATGCAGAACTTCCATCGCTTCTCCTTAAATGCCGTCGGCTTGGAACCCTCGTTGTCGAAATCTAGAACTCGTGCTCCGGGGCTGTCGCCAACCCGTGACACAATCTGGGGTGCTCAAGGATTCCGGGTCCGACTAACTGACGGGCTCGCTCGCACCAAGATGACACCGACCTTTGCGCCGACGGCGCGACGGCAGCTTACCCAACACCCCAACCCGTTTCATATCCTGCGGGTCGGGGACTTCGGTGGGGGGCTAACATCGAGCACCTCGATGCCGATCACCCGGCCTTCACTGTCGAAATCGAGCATGATGCCCGGCGACACCTCCTCCGTGCCGGCGGATTTAATGCCCTCCGGGCCGAACCAGACGAACATCGCGTCGGCCTCTGGGTCATAGGACGTTCTGATCATCTCCGGGCTCCGCGATCGAAATGCACTGTAATAATCACGATATCGTCGCCTTCTCGCGTCGGTGCACAACCCGCAACACCCGGCCGCCATATTCGGCAATCGCCCTATAAGATCGCCGGCGCTCTGGATGACGCGGATCAGCTTGCACAAAATCGGGTGAGCTCACCGTCGCTTCGATCCAATCGAGGGCAATATTGCGGACGCCAATCGCTTGCTGCGCATGTTAGTCAAGCGGATCAATGCTATGCCCTTAACGAAATATAGAAAAAAGGGCGCCCGGAGGCGCCCTTTCCGTGACGCGGAGTCGGCCGCTCAGGTTTCGCGGCTGGAGAAGCGCACCGTCGTCGCGCGGGCGCGGTAGTCGGTCTTGACGTTGACAAAGCCGACCATGCCCTCTTCGACCTTCCGCCAAGCGCGCTGCAAGGCCGGGCGGATCTCCTCGGGCTCTTCGACATATTCGGCGTAGCAGCCGAGCGCCTCGGCCATCTTGTCGTAGCGCGTGTAGCCGAGATAGCGGCCGGGCTTGTCGCCTTCCGGGTCGGCGGTCCAGCCGCCGTTGAGGCTGATCACACACAACAATGGCAATTTGTGGCGCACCGCCGTATCGAGCTCCATCGCGTTCTGCCCGAAGGAGCCGTCGCCGTGCAGGCAGATGACCTGCGCATCGGGCTTGGCGGCCTTGGCGCCGACCGCGAACGGCAGCCCCACGCCCATCGTGCCGAACGGCCCGGAATTCAGCCGGTGGCCGGGGACGAAGGTCGGGATCGACTGGCGGCCGAAATTCAAAATCTCCTGCCCGTCCACCGAGAGGATCGCCTCGCGCTGCATGAAATTCTTGATCTCCTCGCAGAGCCGCAGCGGGTGGATGTCGCCGTCGGTGGGGTAGTTGCCGCCGGCGCGCTCGCGCTTCTTTGCCTCGCCGTCGGCCAATCTCTGGCGCCAAGCCTGGAAGCGGTCGGCGGTGCGCGCATCGACGGCCTCGCACAACTGCTGCAGTACCGACTTGCAGTCGCCGACGATGGGCAAGTCGATGTTCCGCGCCGAGTTGCCCATCTCCTCGGGGTCGATATCGATGCGCGCGACCTTCGCGTCGGCGCTGAAGCGCGGCGGCAACGCGTGGCCGATTACGTAATTTGTGCGCGTGCCGAGGATGATGATCAGATCGGCGTCGCGGAACGCGTCGTTGCGCATCGTCAGGTAGGAATAGGGATGGTCGTCGGGGACCACGCCGCGCCCCTGCGGGGTCGTGTAGAACGGGATCCCCGCCTTCTCGACAAACGCTTTCATCTCGTCCCAGGCGTGCGACCACAAGACGCCGCTGCCGGAGACCATAATCGGCTGTCGCGCCTTGTTGATCGCGTCGACGAGCGCGTTCAATGCCTTTGGTTCGGCATAGGGGCGCGCCCTGATGATCGGCCGGCCCATATAGCTCCAATCGACCTGCGCCTCGTCGGCAGTCATGTAGAGCACGTCGCCCGGGAAATCGAGATAGACCGGCCCGGGCTTGCCGTTCAGCGCCTTCTGGAAGGCGAAGTTCACCTGCTGCGGCAAGCGCTTCAGATTGTGGACGCGGTCGGCGTATTTGACACAGCCCTCGAGCGCCTTGACCTGGTCGATCTCCTGAAACACCTGGCGGCCGAACTGGCTGATCGGGCTCGATCCGCCGAGTGCTACGACCGGGCAGCAGTCGATCAGCGCGTTGGCGAGGCCGGTGCTGAAATTCAACGTCGCCGGGCCGCTCGCCGCCATGCACACGCCCGGCCCTTGCGTCACCCGCGAATAGCCTTGCGCCATGTAGGCCGCGCCCTGCTCGTGGCGTGTGTCGATGAGCCGGATGCCTTCCTTGATGCACGCCGTCTCAGCGTCGAGCATCGGTCCGCCCATGATGAAGAAGATGTCCTTGACGCCCTGCGCCTTGACGCACCGGGCTAGGATATCGTTACCCGTCAATTCCGCCATCTCGGTATCTCCTCTCTTGTGGTTTGTGTTTCGTCATTCCCGCGAAAGCGGGAACCCAGGGCCCAGAGGTCGAGCGGTCACCCCTAGGCCCCCGTTTTTGCGGGGGGCGACGGTTGGGTCAGATCACCCCGTCTTTCTTCAGCGCATCGACGTCCCCGGCGTTCATCCCGAGCCATTCGCCGAATACCTCCGAGCAGTGCTGCCCCAAGAGCGGAGCCGGCTCGAGCTTTGGGGGGCGGCCGTCGAAGCGCACCGGCCAGGACGGCATCTTGAATGGGCCGGACGGGTGTTCCGCCACCTGCAGGATGCCGCGCTCGGTAAAGTTCGGCTCGTTCATCAGTTCCATCGTGTCGAGCACCGCGCCGGCCGGCACCCCGGCGCCGCCGATGGTCCGCATCGCCTCGTGCTTGTCGCGCCGACGCGTCCAGTCGGTGACCATCGCATTGATCTCTGCGATGCGCTCGCCGCGGGCCTTCGGCGTGTCGTAATTTGGGTTGCCGATCAGGTCCTCGCGGCCGAGTACCTTCAACAGGCGATGCCAGTGATCGACCTGGCGAGCAAAGACATAGACCCAATCATTGGGGCCGCCCGGCGCGCACGGAAAAATGCCAGCCGGCGCAACGGCAGTTGCGCTGCGCGAGCCGTTGCGCCGCGCCGCTTTGCCGGTGGCCGCCTGCGCCTGAAACGCGATGCGGATGTAATGCAGCATGGCGTCCTGCATCGCTACCTGCAGGCGTCTTCCCTGGCCGGTCGCGCGACGCTCATAAAGCGCTCCCAGGATGCTGATCGCCATCGTCATGCCGGTGCCGGTATCGCCGAGCGAGGGGCCCGGCTTGATCGGCGGCCCGTCCGGCTCGCCGGTGATGCTCATCGTGCCGCCGCAGGCCTGCGCGATCATGTCGAAGGCGAGGTTCTTCTCGAAGGGGCTGCCCTCACCAAACCCCTTGACCTGGGCGTAGATGATCCCCGGGTTCAGCGCGCGGATCGCGTCATAGCCGAGCCCCAGCCGCTCGATTGTTCCCGGCGCCATGTTTTCGATCATGACGTCGGCCTTCTTGGCCATATCCTTGACCAATGCCAAACCGCGCTCGGATTTGAGATTGACGGTGACCGACTTTTTGTTGGCGTTGAATTCGAAGAAATAGAACGAGTCAGGGCTGCCGGGCGGTCCGGCGAAGGACGTCCGGCCGGGCTCGCCGCCGCCGGGGTTCTCGACCTTGACGACCTCGGCGCCGAGCCAGGCGAGCGCCTCCGTGCAGGAGGGGCCCGCCTCGAATTGCGTGAGGTCGAGCACCCGGACCCCGGCGAGACAATTGAGGGGCGCGCTGTTTTCATTCATAGCTACCAATCCTCCAGAACCGCCGCTAAATCTCACGATAGCGCAGGAGACACTCCGATGGCGAGCAATCAACCGAGCGTCTTCATCGACGGCGAGGCCGGCACGACTGGTCATGGCATCCGAAAGCGGCTTGAGATGGAGCCCGAGATCACACTGCGCAGCCTGCCCGAAGCACAGCGCAAGGATCCGTCGGCACGGCAGGACATGATGGCCGCGTGCGATCTCGTCGTGCTGTGCCTGCCGGATGATGCGGCGCGAGAGGCGACGGCGCTGGCCGGGGCGCTGGGCAGCGACGCGCCGAAATTGCTCGACGCCAGCACCGCGCACCGGATCGACCCCGAATGGACCTACGGCTTTCCGGAAATGGCGCCCGATCAGCCCCGGAAGATCGCGAAGTCGCGCAACGTCGCCAATCCCGGCTGCTACCCGACCGGCGCTATAGGCCTATTGCGTCCGCTCATCCTAGCGGGGCTCGTCCCGCCTGACTACCCGATCACGATAAGTGCCGTCAGCGGCTATTCCGGCGGCGGTAGAGCCCTGATCGAGGCGCATGACCGCGCCGGCGGGCCGGCCTTCGAGCTTTATGCGCTCGGTCTCGAGCACAAGCATGTGCCGGAAATCGAGTTCTTCGCCGGGCTGTCGCGGCGGCCGATCTTCATCCCCTCGGTCGGGCATTTCCGCCAGGGCATGCTGGTTTCCGTACCACTCTACCTCGACGACCTGCCGGGGAAGCTCACCGGCGCCGATTTACGCGAGGCCCTGAGCGCGTTTTACGAGGGTTCGGAACACGTAACGGTCACTCCGGGCAGCAGGGCGGACAAGCTCGAACCGGAGGCGCTCAATGGGACCGACCGGCTCGATCTCTACGTATGCGCGAACGAAGCGCGCCGCCACGCCGTGCTCGTTGCCCAGCTCGACAACCTCGGCAAAGGGGCGTCGGGGGCGGCAGTGCAGAATTTGCGGCTGATGCTGGATCTTGACCCCGGGTCGAGCTGATCGGCACGGCACCCCGCCGCCCCTCACCCCGGCCCTCTCCCCGCAAGCGGGGCGAGGGTGGGACCGACGCCCGCCGGCTCAAGGCTGGCGAGGCTGCGGCCGCGGGTTTCGGGCAACAGAAGCAGCATTACGACCATGATGGCGGAGGCGAAGGCGCTGAAGAGGGCGATTGTCGCGCCGAGCGGCAGGCTCTGGCTCACAAACCCAACCAAAGTCGGAAGAAACGAGCCGAGCGCGCGGCCGCCGTTATAGCAAAAGCCTTGTGCCGTCCCGCGCACTTCGGTCGGATAGAGTTCCGTCATAAACGGTCCCATCGGCGGGAATTTTATCAAGAAGATCGTGAAAAGCGGGATCCCGACAAACAGCAGCATCATGTTGTCCATCGGCACGAACATGTAGATCAGGATCATTACGAAGGAACCGATCGCCGACCACATAAAGGTCCATTTCCGGCCGATCGCGTCGCTCAGATAGGCGCCCAACAAGAAGCCGAACAGCGCGCCGAGGATCTGGACCAGCAGAAACCCTCCGGTGCTTGTCGCCGACAATCCGCGCACCGTGCGCAAATAGGTCGGCATCCAGAGACCGAGCGCGTAACCGCCGCCCTGGGCGCCGGCGACCATCAAGGTCACCTTGACCGTGGTCCATCGATGCGGCCCCCGGAACGCGGCGAACAGATGACCGATGCCAACCGACCTGCGATCTCGAGTAGCGCGAAAGATTTCGGGCTCCTCGATGTGGCGGCGGATCCAGAAAATCAAGCCTGCCGGCAACAGGCCGATCGCGAACAGCACGCGCCAGGCAATCGCCTCTGGCAGAAAGGCGTAGAGCGCAGTGTAGACCAGCGCCGAGGTGCCCCAGCCGATCGCCCACCCGGTCTGCACGATGCCGACGCCGCGGCCGCGATACTTGTCGCGGATCACCTCGCCCATCAATACGGCGCCGGCCGCCCACTCGCCGCCGAAGCCGAGCCCGTGCAAAGCGCGCAATATAAAGAGCTGCTCGAAATTCTGAGCGAAAGCGCACAGGAACGTGAATACAGAATACCAAAGGATCGTGATCTGCAGCATACGCACCCGGCCGAACCGGTCGGCGAGCGTGCCCGAGAACCACCCGCCCAGTGACGATATCAGCAATGTGACAGTGCCAATGAGCCCGGCTTCACCGCGCGACAGACCCCAGAGCGCGATCACGGTCGGAATCACGAAGCTGTACATCTGCACGTCGAACGCATCGAGCGCCCAGCCGCCAAAGCAGGCGCCCATCGTCCGGCGTTCCTTGACGCTCAATTCACCAAACCAACCGAGCATCGCGTCCCCTCGCCTTGCAGCCCTATTGCGGGGATCGTCGCCTCCCCAAGGAGAGGATTGCAAAGGAGTTTTACTGAGGCTTGGTATGCGTCAACATCACAGCATCGACGACCATCAATCCGCGGCGCGCACCTTGACGTAAGAGCCGGGGGCGTCTTCGATCGGCTTGAGCTTGCCGTCGCCGGGGTGGCGCGCCGGCACCTCGCCGCCGGCGTATTGTAAAATCCAGCGTTGCCATAACGGCCACCAAGAATTGGGGTGATTGGTCGCGGTGGCAAGCCATTCTTCGGGGGTCGGCGGATTAGTGTCGTTCTCCCAATGGCCGTATTTGCCGCCCGGCGGATTGACCACACCGGCGATGTGGCCGGAGGCGGACAGGACAAATTTGACTGGGCCGCGATAGATCTGGGTGGCAGAATAGGTCGATCGCCACGGCGCGATGTGGTCCTCGCGCGTCGACAGCAAAAAGGACGGCGTCTGAATCTTCCGCAGATCGATCGGCACGCCGTCCAGAGTAATGCCTCCGGGTTTCACCAGCAAATTCTCCTGGTACATGTTGCGAAGGTAGAAGCTGTGCATCGCCGCCGGCATGCGCGTCGAATCGGCGTTCCAATACAATAGGTCGAACGGAAAAGGCGATTTGCCGAGCAGGTAGTTGTTGACCACGAACGACCAGATCAAATCGTTGGCGCGAAGCATGTTGAAGGTGGTGGCCATCTCGCGGCCTTCGAGATAACCCTTGGTGTTCATGCGCTCTTCGAGCGCGGAGAGCTGCTCCTCATCGATGAACACGGAGAGTTCGCCGGCTTCGGCGAAGTCCACCATTGTCACGAGATAGGTGGCGCTCTTGATCCGGTTGTCGCGTTTGACCGCCATATAGGCCAGCGTGCTGGCGAGCAAGGTGCCGCCCAGGCAGTAGCCGATCACATTGGCGTCGCGCTCGCCGGTTGCCAGTTCCATGGCATCTAGAGCAGTGAGCGGGCCTTCCAGCATGTAGTCAGTGAAGGTCTTGGCAGCGAGATGCTCGTCGGGGTTAACCCATGAGATCACGAATACGGTATGGCCCTGCGACACCGCCCAGCGGATGAAGGAGTTACTGGGCCGCAGATCGAGGATGTAAAATTTATTGATCCACGGCGGGATAATGAGCAGCGGCCGACGCTTTACGTTCTCGGTCGTCGGCTCGTACTGAAGGAGCTGCATCAGGTCGTTCTGATGGACGACCTTCCCCGGCGTGACCGCGATGTTCTCGCCGATGCGGAACGCCTCCATATCGGTCATTTTGATCGCGAGGTGACCCTTCCCGCGCTCGAGGTCGTCGAGCAGGTTCTTCAGCCCGTCGAGCAGGTTTTCGCCTTTGCTCTCGATCGTCGCCCGTAAGGCTTCAGGATTGGTCATCAGGAAATTCGACGGCGCGAGCGCGTCGACGAACTGGCGCGTATAGAAATCCACCTTGCGGGCGGTGCGCTCGTCGATTCCCTCGACGTCGCGAACCGTGCTCTGCATCCACCGCGCCGTCAGAAGGTAGCTCTGCTTGATGAAGTCGAAGAGCGTATTTTTGGTCCACGCCGCGTCGCGGAACCGCCGGTCGCCGGCGGACGGCTCGATCATCGGCTGGGCGTCGCCGCCGAGAAACCGCTGGGCCGTGCGCTGCCACAATGTCAGATAGTCGTTCCACAGCGACAGCTGCGCCTGGACGAGCCGAGAGGGGTCCGCCATCATGCGGGCCGTCATCTCCAGGAACGCGGTTCCGATCCCGAGCGAGTCGGCCATTCCGACCGCGTCCTCGCGGCCCTGCCGCGTCAGGAACTCGGCGACGAGTTGCTGGCTTTTCCCGGCGATTTCGGCGATTTGCTTTGACAGCTCGGCTGGATCGGGGAGCGGCTCGGCCTCCCCTTTCCTCGCCTCAGCTGCCGGCGAAGGTGGGGTGGGGCGGGAGGGCGGCGCAGACGGAATACTAGGTTTGCTGCGCGCGGCATCTTTTTTCCGGCGTTTCTCTGCCGGCGGCTTCTCCTTGCCGCGCTTGTCGGGCGGCATGCGGAGCGCCGCTTCGTCTGGGGAAGGCCGAGTTGCAGCGCCGGATTTGCGATGGCTCGCGTCGCTCATTGTTGTTTCCTCGAGGCTGCCGCCCATTGCAGATCACGATCCTCGTTGATCCTCGGCTCATGGCTGAGGGGCGGTCGGTTGTTCTCGCGCTTAAATGTAGTGACGCGCCCGCCCGGATCTAATACATCAAGGTCACTTGGTTTGTGCCGCTTTCAGCGGATCCCGAACGCTTGCGGCGGCACCGGGGGCCAACTCGTCGGGAATGCTGTGATGCTTATGGGCGAATCCTGTGCCGGTTCCGCTAGCGAGAGAAGGACAAAACGGTGGGCGCGCCAGCTTGCCGTCGTCGGACTGCTGCTCGGGGTCGCCGCCTGCAACCCGGTCGACACCTGGCGTGACCTGACCGGTGTGAGCCGGAACGACCCCGATCCCGATACGACGCCGAACACCAAAAACCTGGCTGCCGGAGAGGCGTCCGATTATCCCAATCTTGCAACAGTACCTCCGCCGCCAGAACGGGCTTTGACCGCCGCCGAGCGGGACAAGCTGACCCAAAGCCTGATCGCCGACCGGACAAATGCGCGGCACACGGACGAGCAGCTTCGGGCGGGCTTTTCGTCGGTAGCGGCTGCACCACCACCTCCTCCAGGCCAGCCGGCGGCTGAGCCGGAGCAAGTAGCGGCCGCTCCGCCACCCTCCCCAATGCCCGTCCCATCGGCGCCCGTCGCGGCCCCCGCCGCTGACTCGGCGCGCAGTGGCGCCGCCGCCGAAAAACCCGCCAAACTACTCCCGAGCCTATCGGCGGAGCCGGCGTCTGGGAGCACGGCGACCGGCGTCGGCGCTGCTGATGAAAAATCCGCCCTGCCGCCGGCGGGGGCACCTCAAACCGCACGCGCCGGCGGCAAGACGCCCGCCGAACCCGGACAAGGCCTGCGCAAGCAGGACGAGCCGCCCGAGCCAGGGCCGATGGAGTCGAGCCTCGAGGTACCGCAGGCTCGAGCAACACCAGAACCCGAGCAGATCCAACCCGCCCCGCCTCCCCCGCAATTGCCGCCCACCCCGAAAGTTGCGACGACACCGCCTGCTATGCCGGGCGGGCTTGCCGCGGGAGGGGCTCTCGCTCCGATGCCGTTGCCGCAGGCCAAGAGCTCTGCTGGCTACGAACCGCCGCCGGCTGCGCCGGAGTTGCCGCCGGCGCCGCCGACCCGCACCGCCGCGGCCGAGTTCTGGCAAAGGCAGTGCAAAGCCGCCTGCGCGGGTCGGCACTCCGGTTGCCGAGATCAAGTTCGGCACCGATTCGACCACCCTGACCGACAAGGATAGGCAAACCCTCGAAACGGTCCTGCCGGTCTATCAGCAGAATCCCGGCAAGGTTCGCATCGTCGGCTATGCCGGGGCTGGAGGCGGCGCAGTCGAGCAGTTGGATAGCTACCGGACTGCTCTCGACCGCGCTCAGGCGGTCGCTTCCGCTTTGGCCAAAGCGGGGATACCCTCCGACAAGATCCAGGTCGAGGCGGCGCCGCAGGGCGATAATTCCGGCGAAAGCCGCGCCGAGGTGCTGCTCGAACACTGAAGCGGTCCCCGCCGGACTGTCTACCGAGCTCTTGCGCTGAGGTGGTTTCCAGGCGCGATTCTGGGAAACGCTATCGAAAATTTGACGCCTGGGCGATACAAAGAGCCGGGTCGCCTGCAGCCGCGCGCAGCGGCTCCTACGTTTCGCCCATCGCATCCGGGTTGCCGTCGTGAAACCGCCGTTCAAGATCGCCATCGCCGGTCTCGGCACTGTTGGCTCAGGTGTCCTCCAGCTGCTGAACAGGCAGGCCGACCTGCTGGCTCAACGCGCCGGCCGTCGCATCGTCGTCGCTGCGGTCTCGGCCCGCGATCGTCGGCGCGATCGCGGCGCCGATTTGTCGGCCGTGCGCTGGTATGACGATGCCGCGGCGATGGCGGCCGATCCCGAAATTGACGTCGTCGTCGAACTGATCGGCGGAGCCGGCGGCATCGCCCGTCAGGTGCTCGACACCGCGCTCGACCATGGCAAGCACGTCGTCACGGCGAACAAAGCATTGATGGCGCATGACGGGACGAGGCTCGCCACGCGAGCCGAGGAGAGGGGGCTCATTCTCGCGTTCGAGGCTGCGGTCGCCGGTGGCATCCCGGTCATCAAAGGGTTGCGCGAAGGCCTCGCCGGCAATCGGCTGGAGCGGGTTTACGGGATCCTTAACGGCACCTCGAACTACATCCTGACGACAATGCGCGAGAGCGCGCACGAATTCGCCGAGGTCCTCGCGGAGGCGCAAAAGCTCGGCTATGCCGAAGCCGATCCGAGCTTCGACATCGACGGCATCGATGCCGCGCACAAGCTGGCCATCCTGGCGAGCGTGGGTTTCGGCCGTCCGGTCGACCTCGCCGGGGTCTATGCCGAGGGGATTCGGCACGTCTCGCGGCTCGACATCGACTTTGCCGAAGAGCTCGGCTACCGCATCAAGCTGCTCGGCATCGCGCGGCTGACCGAGGATGGGTTGGAGCAGCGCGTCCATCCTTGCATGGTGCCGCGGGCGACGCCGATCGCCGCCGTCGAGGGCGTCTACAACGCCGTCGTCGCCGAGGGCGACTTCGTCGGCCGCGTCGTATTGCAGGGGCAGGGCGCTGGCGCTTTTCCGACGGCTTCGGCGGTCGCCGCCGATCTCGTCGACATCGCTGCCGGCCGCCACGTGCCGACCTTCGGGCTCCAGACCGCAAATTTGCGTGCAATTCCTGGGGTACCGATCGAACGTCACCATGGCGCCTACTACATTAGGCTGATGGTGGTAGATCAGCCGGGGGTGATCGCCGATGTCGCCGCGGCGTTGCGCGACGAGCAGGTGTCGATGGAGTCGATGATCCAGCGCGGTCGTGCGCCCGGTGAGGCGGTGCCGGTGGTGATGACGACACACCTCACTGTCGAGGCGGCGATGCGCCGGGCGCTGCAGAGGATCGAAGCGCTCGACACGGTGCTCGAGCCGCCCCGCATGATCCGCATCGAGGATTTCTGAAAATAATATCTTTTCGACAAAGACGAGGAGGAAAGCCATGCCCGAGACTTCGAAGATGGATCGCAATCTCGCATTGGAAGCCGTTCGGGTGACCGAGGCGGCGGCGCTCTCCGCCTCGCGGCTGATGGGACGGGGCGATGAGAAGGCCGCCGATCAGGCGGCGGTCGATGCGATGCGGGAGGCGCTGAACAGCCTCGCGATCGCCGGCACCGTGGTGATCGGCGAGGGCGAGCGCGACGAGGCGCCGATGCTGTATATCGGCGAAAAGGTCGGCAGCGGGAACGGTCCGCCGATCGACATCGCGCTCGATCCGCTCGAAGGGACGACCATTACCGCGAAAGGCGGCGCCAACGCGCTGGCGGTGATCGCGATGGCCGATGCCGGCGGGTTTTTAAACGCGCCCGACGTCTACATGGACAAGATCGCGGTCGGCGGCGGATTGTCGGATGATCTGGTCGATCTCGACGAGCCGCCGTCGGTCAACTTGAAGAACTTGGCGCAGGCAAAAAAGGTCGAGGTCTCGGACCTTGTCGTGTGCATCCTTGACCGGCCGCGCCACGCCGAGCTGATCGCCAAGGTGCGCGAGGCCGGAGCCCGGATCACCCTGATTTCGGATGGTGATGTCAGCGGCGTCATCGCCACCTCCGAGCCGGAGACCGGCATCGACATGTATGTCGGCTCGGGCGGCGCGCCGGAGGGAGTTTTGGCGGCCGCGGCGCTGCGCTGCATCGGCGGGCAGATGCAAGGCCGGTTGCTGTTCCGCAACGACGACGAGCGCGGCAGGGCTCATCGCCTCGGCATCACCGACCTCGACCGCAAATACAAACTGCACGATCTCGCCTCGGGCGATGTGATGTTCGCCGCGACCGGGGTCACCAACGGCACTATGCTGCGTGGGGTGCGCCGCTTTCCCGGCGGCGCTTCGACGCATTCGGTCGTCATGCGCTCGAAATCCGGCACCGTCCGCTATGTCGAGGCACGGCACGACTTCACACGCAAGCAGAGCTTCTCACCGTTCGCCCGCTGACCTGAAGTGATTCTCCCCGAACCACCTCACCTCGTCATTCCCGCGAATGTGGGAAGCCAGGGGCAACAAGCATTAGACCGCCAGCCCTGGACCTCCGCCTGCGCGGGGGTGACGATAGGGACAGGGAGAGCTTCCGTTAGGATCTGATATGGATGACGGCGCGGGGGGCGCCGCCGCCTTTGCCGGGGTGGTGTTGGGCGTCGAGCGGTCGGTTTGCGGCCGTCGCTGGCGCCTCCGCAATGGCGATGCGCGAGCCGGAGAGGCTATCGCCGAGCGGCTGGGGATTCCCGAGATCGTCGGGCGGCTGTTGGCGCAGCGTGGGCTTGATCTCGACAACGCGCCCGGCTTCTTGGCGCCGCGCTTGCGCGACCAATTGCCCGATCCCTCGCATCTGCGCGACATGGATGCTGCCGTGGCGCGGCTTGTCCGCGCGGTGCATGACGGCGAGACGATCGGCATCTTTGGCGATTACGATGTCGATGGCGCGACCTCGGCCGCGTTGTTGACGCGGTTCTTTGGGGCAGCCGGGACGCGTACTCGGATTTATGTCCCAGATCGGCTGCGCGAGGGTTACGGCCCGAATACCCGGGCTCTGCTCAGCCTTCGCGATGAGGGTGTCCGGGTCGTCGTGACCGTCGATTGCGGCACGACGGCCCATCTGCCTCTGAATGACGTTGCGGAGGCCGGGCTCGAGGTGATCATCATCGATCACCACGTCGCCGAACCGTTGCTGCCGCGGGCTCTCGCAGTCGTCAACCCGAACCGCCTCGACGAGAGCAGCCCGCACGGCGCATTGGCGGCCGTCGGGGTCGCTTTTCTGTTGGTCGTTGCGGTCAATCGTGAGCTGCGGCGGGCCGGCTGGTACAACGCCGCCCGAACCGAGCCGGACCTATTGCAATGGCTCGATCTAGTGGCGCTCGGCACAGTGTGCGATGTGGTGCCGCTCACCGGTGTAAACCGAGCTCTGGTCGCGCAGGGAACCAAAGTCGCGCGGCGCCGCGACAACCCCGGCCTCGCCGCACTGGCCGCCGTGGCCGGCATCGGCGAGCCCATCGACACCTATCATCTCGGTTACGTGCTCGGCCCGCGGGTCAATGCCGGCGGCCGGGTCGGCGCCGCCGACCTCGGCGCGCGCCTTCTCGCAACCGATGATCCGGCGGTCGCCGCCGAACTCGCGGCGCGTCTCGACGCCTATAACTGCGAACGCCGCGATATCGAGGCCCGTACCTTTGAGGCAGCAATCGCGATGGTAGAAGGATCGGCGCAATCGCCGGTCCTCGTCTTTGCCGCGGCCGAGAACTGGCATCCCGGTGTCATCGGGATCGTCGCTGCACGCCTCAAGGAGCGCTACGACCGCCCGGCTTGCGTCGTCGCTCTCGCCGATGGCGTCGGCCGGGGATCAGGCCGCTCGGTCGCCGGGTTGCCGCTCGGCCCGGCGGTGATCGCGGCGCGCCAGGCGGGGCTGCTGATTAACGGCGGCGGCCACGCGATGGCGGCCGGCTTCACGGTCGCAGCGGAAAAACTAGGCGCGCTGGAGTCCTTCCTGGTCGAGCGGCTGGGCGACGGTATCGGCAACGAGCCGCTGATTCCCGAGCTGAGTGTGGACGGAACGCTCTCCATCGCTGCGGCAGAGAGCGAGTTGATCGACCATATCGCGAGGCTGGCGCCGTTCGGGGCCGCCAACCCGGAACCCCGCTTTGTTTTTCCCCGTGTTCGTGTCCTCCATGCCGAAGCGGTCGGGACCAGCCATCTGCGATGCAGCCTGGCGGATCCACTCGACAATGCTCGGCTGCGGGGAATTGCCTTTCGCGCTGCAGGGACACCGCTTGGCCAGTTCCTCGCCGAGACGCAAGGCATCACAATCCACATTGCCGGCCACCTCAGGCGCGACAGCTGGCGCGGCGGCGATGCGGTGCAAGTAGCGATCGACGACGCGGCCCCGGCCACGATCTGACCATCCACCAAGCCCTCCGGGCTCGGTCCCCCCTCCCGAGAAAATGCCTTTGCGATGCACCGACACCCTCACCACCAAGCGCTGGCGCGCTTGGTCCCCCTACTCCCGCGGTGCGGGAGATGGTGCTCTACGGTTGTAAGGTTACAGCCCCTTTCCCGCACTGCGGGATAGGATGGTGAGCGCAGCGAGCCGGGCAAGGGTCTTGCCCGCGGCCCTGGGAACCAGACATTCGCGCAATCACAAGTGCGTGAATGATCTAACGCTGCAGAACCGTTGCGTGCAATACTCGACAGGTTCGCATAGACCCGGATTGGGGGCGCGACAGATATGAGAATAAAGGGAAGTGCGCCGCGCCTCTCGGCGCACCGAGAAGAATCGCGCACGCATTGAAACGAATGGCGCCAGCTGCCGTATCCCATACCTCCGATCACGGCAGGGTGGCGCTGCGCGTGCTGGCCTGGATCATGCTCAGCGTCGCCGCCTGTAGGCTGGCGGTCGCCGAGCCGTTTGTCCCCCCTTCGGACGACGAGGTCCTCGAGCGATTGGCGGTCTCGCCGAGCGATCCCGCCTTGCGCGAATTGCGCGCGCTGCAGGGACAATTGCGCCAGGTCCCGGACAATCTGGTCCTCGCGACCCGGGTGGCGCAGGGCTACCTGGAATTGGGCCGCGTCACGGGTGATCCGCGTTACGCGGGCTACAGCGAAGCCGCGCTGACCCCGTGGTGGCGTCTCGATAATCCACCCTCGGAAGTGCTGGTCTTGCGCGCCGTGTTGCGGCAGCGAATGCATCAGTTCGACGCCGCCTTGACCGATTTGGCAACCGTGCTGAACAGCAATCCGCGCAATGTCCAGGCGCGGCTCACGCGCGCGACGGTGCTGCAAGTTCAGGGCGCCTATGAGGGTGCGAGAGCAGAATGCCAGGCGCTCAAAAACTTGACCGCGGAACTGGTCTGGACCTGCTGCCTGACTGGGGTGACCGCGTCGACAGGTCGCCTGGACGAGAGTTACCGGCAACTGCGCGGAGCATTCGACAGGCACCCCCCCGGCCAGGTAGGGCTGCAGAGTTGGGTGCTGACCAGCCTCGCCGAGATGGCAGCGCGAGCCGGCATGATGCCGCAGGCCGAGTCGCATTTCCGTGCGGCGCTCGCCGTCGAGACCTCCGACCCTTACCTTCTGGGCGCCTATGCCGATTTCCTGCTCGACAGCGATCGGTCGGCGGAGGTCGTGCCGCTGCTTCGCGACAAGACCAGCGCGGATCCGCTATTGCTGCGCTACGCACTGGCATTGCAGGCACAGCACTCGAAGGAGCTGGCGGCGCAAGTCGAAAAGCTGGGCGACCGCTTTGCAGCGAGCCGGCTACGCGGCGACCGGGTGCATCTGAGGGAGGAAGCCCGCTTCACTCTGCATTTGCTCGCTGCCCCTGCAGCGGCGCTCGAGTTGGCGCAGGAAAATTGGCAGGTGCAAAAGGAGCCGGCAGATGTGCGCATTCTATTGGAGGCCGCGCTTGCGGCCCATGACGCCGCAACGATCGCTGCAGTGACGGATTGGCTGAAAGAGACCCGCCTGGAGGACGTGCAGTTGGGCCGGCTCTTGCCGGAGGCAAGGCATCCGACGTGATTTCACACCCACCAAAGGAATTCTCGGATATGAAACCTGCATTCTCACCCTTGATCCCACTGCTGGCAGCCATCGGTCTTGTATGGGCCGTCCCCGCCGAGGCGGCGAGCCACCGTGAAGCTCCGCTCATCGCCTTGGACCCGTCCGCCGACAACACCGACGTTTACGCTTTTGTCAGCTACGACGCGGCGAACCTGGCGCGCGCTCCGGCTGATCGGCGTGTCACGTTCAATATTGAACGTGAACCCGGGACAGGACCCGAGCGACGGTCCCAATTACTTCAACTTCAACGACGATGTGCTGTACGCGATGCACATCGATAACGACCAGGACGGCAAGGCCGACGATGTCGTCTATGAATTCCGCTTCAAGACCGAGAACCGGCCGATCGTTGCCGCTGGTGACTTGACCTCACCGTTGCCCTATCTCGGCAATCCGCACATTACAACTGCGCTTCCGTTGCAAGGGATCACGGCGCTCGACGGTCCCGGATCGGAAGGATTGACCCGTCGCCAGACCTATAGCGTGACCGAGATCCGCAGAGGCAAACGGACCGAGCTGTTCAAGGACCGCACGCTGATCGCGGTCCCGTCCAATGTCGGGCCCGCGACGATGCCCGACTATGCGGCCCTGGCTGCCAAGGGCATCTATAGTGACGATGCAGCAGGCATCCGGGTGTTCGCCGGACAGCGCGCCGAGACTTTCTACATCGATCTGGGCGCGGTGTTCGACACCTTGAACCTGCGCCGCTACCTGCCTGCCCTTACAGGTCCGGGGGAGGACAGTGACAATGTCAACCCGTTCGGCGTGAACCGCTTCGCCGGGTTCAACATCAGCACCATCGCGATCGAGGTCCCGATCTCCCGCGTTACCAGCGACGGCAAATCGGCCGCGGCCAGGAAAAACCCGGTCATCGGAGTCTACGCCAATACCTCCCGACAAAAGGTGACGGTTCTGGGCGAAGACGACAAGCCGAAAGCCGCCGATGACGGGCAATGGGTGCAGGTGTCGCGCATGGCAAACCCACTGGTCAACGAATTGATCATCACCACGCCGTTCAAGGACGGTTGGAACGCCGCCAAACCGGAAGATGAGGCGAATTTTCAAGCGTTTTACCAGAACCCGGTGGTCGCCACTGAGCTGAACCTGGTGTTTCATGTGCCCATCGTTCCGATCGATGGTTCACCAGCCGACAGCCGCACCGATCTGGAGAGCCTTCTGCTCAAATATCCCGGCCAACCCCTCAACGGCACGAACTGCGGCAAGCCATGCGCCGAATTGCTGCGGCTCGATCTGAGCAAGGCGCCTACCGCGCCCGAGAACCAGAACCGGCTGGGCTCCGTGTTGGGCGGCGACCCGGCAGGCTTTCCGAATGGCCGGCGCCCCAATGACGATGTCACCGACATCGTGGTCCGCGTTGTCGGCGGCAATAACTATATCGCCAATCACATTGGCGACGGCGTCAACTTCCTCGCCGGAGCGCCGGGGACGGTCGGCGTCGACATCACCGCCAACGGCATTGCCAGGAACTTCCCGTTCCTCCCGACGCCGTACGACGGCAAGTGCAGTGCCGGTCAGGGCGCTAATCCCTGCACACCGCCAGTGCCTTGACCCGCAAACAGAGGCCTACACCCCTTTCGACGCAGAACTGAACAAGGCGGCGGTTAAACCCGGCGGCGGCTGTCGTAGCCGAAGCCGATCGATGCAGCGTTCTGCCCTCATTTTGCTGCTGGTGCTGTGGGCTGGCGTGGCGCATGCGCACAAGCCCAGCGACAGCTATTTGATGCTGTCGCTGCAGGACGCGCGGGTGGCCGGGCAGTGGGACATCGCATTGCGCGATCTCGATTTCGCCATTGGGCTCGACGCCGATGGCAATGGCGAGATCACCTGGGGAGAGGTCAAGGCCAAGCACACGGAAATCGCCGCCTACGCGATGGCGCGGCTGGCGATTGCTGCCGACGGCGCGCCCTGCCCTACCACCGTCACCCAGCATCTGATCGACACCCACAGCGACGGCGCCTATGCGGTTCTGCGTTTTGCCGCTGCGTGCCCATCCGTCCCCGAAGAATTGCAGGTGACGTACCGGCTGTTCGCCGACATCGACCCGCAGCACAGGGGGTTGTTGCGTCTGCAGGCCGGCGGTGAGACGCGCACCGCCATCTTCAGTCCCGCAGCAGCGCAGCAGACCTTCCAGCTGGCTCAGCCCAGCGTGCGGCGCCAGTTTTTTGACTATCTCGCCACCGGCGTCGACCATATCTGGTCGGGCTACGATCACATCCTGTTTCTGCTTTCATTGCTGCTGCCGGCGGTTGTCGTGCATCGCGGTAGGAGTTGGGAACCGAGCGAGGGCTTCCGCCCGGCGTTCACCGATGTGCTGAAGACCGTTACCGCCTTTACGGTCGCCCACTCGCTGACCTTGAGCCTCGCAACACTGCAGGTGATCACTCTGCCGGCCCGCATTTCGGAATCGGCCATCGCACTGTCGGTAGTGCTGGCGGCGCTCAACAACCTGTTCCCGATCGTCCGCGGCAGGCGCTGGATCGTGGCGTTCTGTTTTGGTCTGGTTCATGGCTTTGGCTTTGCCAGCGTGCTGACCGATCTGGGGCTGCCGAAAGGCGTGCTCGCGGTGGCGCTGGTCGGCTTCAATCTCGGGGTGGAGGTGGGGCAGATCGCGATCGTCGCCGCATTCCTGCCGCTCGCCTATCTCGTGCGGCGGACCTGGCTCTACCGCAGGGTGGTGCTGGTCGCAGGCTCCGGCGCCATCGCCACGGTGGCGGCAATGTGGTTCGTCGAGCGCGCCTTCGACCTCGGTTTCCTGCCCGTTCATTGATCCCGGCGACCTCGACGATGGCGGAATAGCAGGCCCGCGTGGGATAACCCCTTTTCGGCCACGGCCATAAATGCGTAATCTGCGGGCGGAGACTTTTTCGGCCCCGGGCTTTGACGGCATCTTACGCGTCGGTCAGCGTCCGCCCGATCCAACAGGAGGAAAGCATGAGCGAAGTCGACGGCGCCACGTTGATGGCGAGGAGCCTCAAACAGCAGGGTATCGACCATTTGTTCGGGGTCGTCGGGTTTCCCGTCGGGCCGATCGCCGCGGCCGCGCAAAAGGAAGGCGTCGCCTATATCGGCATGCGCAACGAGCAGGCCGCGTCCTACGCGGCGCAGGCCTATGGCTATCTGAAGGGCCGACCCGGCGCCTGCATCGTCGTGACCGGCCCCGGTGTCGTGCACGGCCTCGCAGGCCTCGCCAATGCGCAGCAGAATTGCTGGCCGATGATCCTGATCGGCGGCGCCTCCGAAACCTATCGCGGCGGCATGGGCGCCTTCCAGGAAGAGCGCCAGGTATTGATCGCCTCGCCCTTTTGCAAATTCGCGCATGCCATCGATACCGTCGCGCGCATCCCCTGGTATGTCGAGATGGCGACGCGGAACGCGATCTACGGCCGGCCCGGCGCCACTTATCTCGATTTTCCCGACGACATGATCACCGGCAAGGTGGACGAGGACAAAATCGTCCAGGTCGAACGGGCCCCGGACCCGCCGCGCACCGTGGCGCCGCAGGAATACATCGAGGACGCCCTCAATCTGCTCGAAAAGGCCGAGCGGCCGCTGGTTCTCGTCGGCAAGGGCATGGCCTGGTCGCGTGCCGAGGACGAGGTGCGCACCTTCCTCGAGCGCACGCAAATCCCGTTCCTGCGTTCGCCGATGGGCAAGGGTGTCGTGCCCGACGACCATCCGCTGTCGGTCGCGGCGGCGCGCACCTTGGCGTTGCAGAACGCCGACGTCGTGTTTCTGATGGGTGCCCGGTTCAACTGGATCTTCCATTTCGGCCAGGCGCCGCGCTACGCCAAAGACATGAAGGTCATCCAGCTCGACATCGCGCCCGAGGAAATCGGCCACAACAAGGCGACCACGGTGCCATTGGTCGGCGACGGCAAGGCGATCGTCGGGCAATTGAACGCCGCACTCGCCGGCCGCCAGTGGTTCCATCCGAAGGACACGCCGTGGCGCCAGATGATCACCAAGAAGGCGGAGGAGAACGCGGCGCAGATCCGGCCGCAGGTCCACGACGACGAAGCGCCGGCCAATTACTTCCGCGCGTTGCGCGACGTCGCCGCCTGGATGCCGAAAAACGCGATCCTCAGCGCGGAGGGCGCCGGTACGATGGATATCGGCCTCACGCAATTGAATGTCGCGAACGCCCGCTCCTGCCTCAACGCCGGTACCTACGGCACGATGGGCGTGGGCCTCGGCCAGGCGATCGCCGCCGCGGTTGTGGAGCCTGACCGTCCGGTAATCCACCTCTCCGGCGACTCGGCGATCGGCTTCTCCGGCATGGAGATGGAGACGCTCGTTCGCTACAACTTCCCGGTCAAAATCGTCGTCTTGAACAATGGCGGCATCGGCCCCGGCATGCCCGAGATCCCGGACAACCCGATGTTCAACATGAAGCCCAATTCGCTGATCTACGGCGCCCGCTATGATAGGATGATGGAAGCCTTCGGCGGCAAGGGCTTCTTCGTCGAGGACCCGAAGCACCTGAAGGGCGCCCTCGACGAGGCAATGAACCACCGCGGTCCCGCCCTCGTCAACGTCGTGATCTCGCAAGGCGCTGCAAGGAAGCCGCAGCAGTTCCGCTGGCACAGCTGACCCGCTGACCCATAGCGCAGAGGGCCGCTCCGAAGCCGGGGTGGCCCTTTGCGCTTGCAGCGCGATTTTCCCTGCTGCGCGGGAATTTACGGGAAAAATCGCCGCGAAGCCCCAAAAGCACGTGAAACGCACAGAAAACGGAGTTTGTAATCAAGGCTTTGCGCCGATTTTCCGGCGAACAATAGCAGGGAAAAATATTTTCCTGCCAAGGTGTCCGGCAGGGAAGTGGCAGCGAGAAGGTCGAGCCGGCGCTGTCTGCTCGATGCGATTATCGATATTATCTCTCACGCAATTGCTGAAACTGTCGGAGATATAAGCCTGGATTTGAGCTCGACAAGCTGCGGCGGTCGAGGGCGGCCATCCAATCACCTCGCCCCGCTTGCGGGGAGAGGTCGCAAGCGGCGCATAGCGCAGATTCCGGGTGAGGGGCAGGCGCTCTGACCGGCGACCACCCCTCACCCCGACCCTCTCCCCGCAAGCGGGGCGAGGGGGTATGCGCGGCCTCCGATCGGCCCATCCCTCGGGTCGGGGAAATAGGGTAGAACCGCGCATGGCCGCGCCACCCGCCACCCGACAGCGACCCGACCGAGCCCTCGTTTATGCGGCACTCGTCATCGTCGCGGGCGTACTGGCCACGACCCTGGCGCAGACCCAAGTTCTGGCGCGCCTCCCGCTGCAAAACCTGCTCAAGAACGAATTGCACGCGGACCGCACCGCGAATGCCGCGTTCTTTTTCTGGGCCGGGCTGGCGTGGTACCTGAAGCCCTTCGCCGGCATCTTGACCGACGCGTTCCCGCTCTTCGGCAGCCGGCGCAAGAGCTACATTCTCATCAGCGCGACGTTGGCGGCGCTGTCCTGGCTGGTCCTGATCGTCACTCCCCACCAATATCGCAATCTGCTGCTCGTCGTGATCGTCATCAACACGTTCATGATGGTCACCAGCACGGTGGTCGGCGGCTACATGGTCGAAATTGCGCAGGCCAGTTCGGGCTCGGGCCGCCTCACCGCGCTGCGCCAGTTCGTTCAGCAGGCCTGTTGGATCGTCAACGGCCCTGCAGCCGGATATTTGGCGAGCATCGCCTTCGGCTGGACCGCCGCCGCGTGCGGCGGCGTCATGTTCCTGTTGGTGCCGGTGACCGTCCTGTTTCTGCAGGAACAGCGGCAACGATCGGATCCGCGACTGCTTCTGCAGAACGCCCGTTTCCAGCTCGTCAAAATCGCCACCGCCCGGACGATGTGGGGAGCCGCGGGCCTGATGGCGCTGTTCTACATCGCGCCGGGCTTTGCGACGGCACTCTTCTACAAGCAGCAGAACGAGCTGTACCTCGATACGCACGCCCAGGGCTTCTTGCAATTGATCGCGGGCGTTTGCGGCGTGCTGGCCGCTGTCGGTTACGGCTTCCTGTGCCGGCGCCTCAATCTCCGCACTTTGCTGGTCGGGTGCATGATCTTCGCCACGGCGGCCAATCTGGGCTATCTGTTCTACAGCTCGGCGGGCCGCGCGCAGGCGATCGAAGGATTGAACGGCTTCGGCTACACCTTGGCCGAGCTGGCGCTGATGGATCTGGCCGTGCGCGCGACACCCGCCGGCAGCGAAGGGCTGGGCTTCTCGTTGATGGTCAGCGTCCGCAACCTGGCCCTCTTCGGGACCGACTGGTTCGGCTCACATCTGCTAGATGAATATCATTTTTCTTTCGACAGCCTTGTCCTCGCCAATTCGGTGATGACGTTGATCGCGGTTCCCCTGGTGTTTCTGCTCCCCCGCCTCCTCGTCATCCGCAAAGACGCCGAGACCTATGAGGAAACGCCCGGGCTCAAAGCCGCGATGGAATAACATCGTCCTGTCTTAGTCGGCACCGCCGCTCGAAAGCCAGAGCGCATTCCCTTGCTAGGTAGACTAAGCTACGCGGATATAGTCCGAGACTGGCAATGCTCACCGTCAACATCCACGAAGCCAAAACCCACCTCTCGCGGCTGCTCGATCGCGCCGCCAAAGGCGAGCCGTTCATCATCGCCAAGTCCGGCAGGCCGCTGGTCAAGGTCGTGCCGCTGGAAACGCCGGAGGCGGGTCAGGTTCGCCGGCTCGGCTTCATGGCCGGGCAGATTGCGGTGCCCGACGATTTCGATCGGATGGGAGAGACCGAGAGCGAGCGCCGTTTCGGAAACCGCCGGTGAAACTGTTACTGGATACGCAACTGCTGCTATGGGCTGCAAGCCTCCAACTTGTCAGCTTCAGGCGACTTTAGGCCAGCTGATCTATGCTATCTTGTAAACTGTCACCGTAATCCTAATCATGGGCGCCATAGACTTCCGAACCGTCGACCTCAATCTCCTGGCGCCTTTGCGAGTTCTGCTCGTCGAGCGGCACGTCACGCGGTCGGCCGAGAAGCTCGGCATTAGTCAGCCCGCCATGAGTGCGTCGCTTGCACGCTCGCGGACGCTGTTCCGCGATCAGCTCCTGGTACGCGGGGCCAAGGGCTTGGTGCTGACTCCACGGGCCAAACAACTTCTCGAGCAGCTTGACCACGTAATGGCTGTCATTGGAGAGATGGTCTCCCTGCCGATGGAGTTTGCGCCGGAAACCAGCCAGCGGACGTTCACCCTCCATGGCAATGACTTCGTGGAGCTCATCCTCGTCCCGCCCTTGATGGCCGCATTGGCCACCGACGCCCCGAACGTCCAGATCCTGTTCAAAGGACCAGACTTCAGGGACATCGAGGACATGATGGCTAACGGGGGGCTTGATCTTGCGGTTGGCTATTTCCCCGAGGTTCCCGGGACACTGATTAAAAGCGCGGCGTTCCGCGAGAGGCTGGTCTGCGTGGCTCGACACGATCACCCACTTCTCCGCGACTGCGGTCTGTCGCTCGACCGTTACATGGAGCTGCAGCATGCGCAGCTCTTCTCCGGGACCGGTGCGTTGTACGCCGCGACGATCGACACGGCGCTCGCCGCGAAGGGTCTGGTGCGCAAGATCGCCGTGTGGGAACCGAGCTACCTCGCCGTCGCTGATGTGGTCGCCAGGACCGACTTGATCAGCACCATGCCGACACGCCTTGCCACCTATCTTGCCAAGGGCCTGCCGATCGCGATCTACGACCTGCCTCTGCCGCTGCCTGGGCCCGACTACGCAATGTATTGGCACCCGCGAAGCCAAGCCGACGAGGGGCATAAGTGGCTGAGGAAGAGAGTAGCCGCCCTGCTGCGCACGAAGGATTGAGCGGAGACGCCAGAACACTTCTCGCTCCGATTGAATCGAAGCGGCGCTCCAGGGTCTGCTAAGATATGAGACTCCCCTCCTTTTCTCCGTCATCCCGGGCGAAACGAAGCGAAGTGGAGACCCGGGCCGAGGAGACTGGGCGAGACGCTGCGGTTCGCGAATCCCGCTACGCGTTCCAGTCACCTGGACCCCAGGTCCCCGCTTTCCTGGATCAAGTCCAGGGTCGCTACCGCCCGGGATGACGGAAGAAAGAGAAGGGGCGGAGGCACCTTAGTCTCAACGGACCCTAGCCTTCTGAATTTGCACGCTTTCTTTCGGCGAACCGGTTCCGACCTCGCGCGGAAGCGCTCCAGCAGAAATGCCAGCAGTTGGAGATCACGACAGCAATCACCACCACGAAAAGCCATGGGATCTATGATGCACATAACTTCGGCTTAATAGCGCCACAGCAGGCCCGCGATTATCTTCCAGGCCGTGGCGGAGGCGAGGCTGGACTGCTCCGCTGCAACAGCGACGACAAACAACTCAGCGCCGAACCAAGGATCAAACGATGGTCAGCTTTCAGAGTGCGGGATCAAAGACGCAAGACCCTGCAATCCTCCCCGCCTGACCGCCGCCGATTCCGAGGCATAGGCCGAGCCGGAAGTCGGCCCATTAATCCGTGCCCGATCGATCAAGGAGATGCAGCCATGATGCCAGCGATACGCAACTGGACCCGCGATGAGATGATGAAACGGGTCGCGTTCTTCAGAGATCTGAAAGGATCGAAGACCGGGCTACCCGATAGCGACCTTCCGGAATGCGAGCGTGAACTAATCAACGTGATCGGTTTCCACCCCCCTCACGAAGGAGGGGCCGCCGTCTCGCCGGTGGGATCGGCGGCCGCTCGAACTCTCGGCGATTCCGGTTTCCGAGGGCTTCAATCTCGGTTTCGCCAGATGCAAGCCCGGCCGAGGTCCGCTAATGCACAATCACGACACAAACGAGACGTTCATGCCGATCACCGGCCGGTGGCGTTGTGCCTGGAACGAGGGGGCGGATTACAAATTCGTGGACGTCGGACCTTGCGACGTGGTTTCGTTTCCGCCCGGCGCAGCTCGGCGCTTCGTGAACGTGACGGAAGGGGAACCGGATACCGAGCACCTGCTTCTGTTCATCGTTGCCGGAAACGAACCGAAGGCGGAGTACACTCCGGAAGCGAACGAGATCATGCGCCGCGGCGGTGATGGTTTGCCTTCAGCGGTCGGATAAAGCTCGTGCAAGCCGCCTCATCGCTTCTCCGCCTTCACGAGGTCCGTCCCGTTACCCCGCCCGCATCGTCCGTACTAACAGGCTGCTGAAAATCGGCTCTGGCGGCGCGGTCTGACTTACGATTCCCTGTCTGCCTTTCAGCAAGTTGGGGGTTTCGGGTGCGCGGGAGCGACGCAGTCAGTGGCAAGCTGTTCAGCTACGTGGACCTCGAGAATCGGGTTCCGGCCAATCACCCGCTGCGGGTGATCCGGCAGATCGTGAACGCGACGCTGGTGGCGATGTCGACGGAGTTCGACGCGCTCTACTCGCCGCTCGGGCGGGAATCGATCCCGCCCGAGCGGCTGCTGCGGGCACTGCTGCTGCAAGCCTTCTACACCATCCGCTCGGAACGGCAGTTGGTCCAACGCATCGACTTCGACCTGCTGTTCCGCTGATTCGTCGTGCTCGGCATGGACGATCCGGTGTGGGATGCCACCAGCTTCACCAAGAACCGCGACCGCCTGCTCAAAACGGGCAACAGAGATAAGGAGAGCGGTGCATGATAAAGACCGTGGCCGATCAATTTGCGGAGATCCTCGCCGCGGCCGGCATAAAACGCATCTATGGCATTGTGGGAGTTACGGTGACAGTTTGCGTGATGCATGACGGTGACAGCTTACTGAATTCCGCGGTTCCGAGGTTCTCACTCGACATCCCCGATCCTGAAACCGCGGCCCTCCCGTAGGCTGTTCCGCGCACGCTCGATGCGGCGCAGGAAGCGCGGGTCGTTTTCGAGCCGATAATCAAACCAGTCTTCCTCGGATCCAAAACCGATCAGCACACCGGCTGGTTTGCCGTTGCGGGTAATGACGATCTCCTGGCCTTCGGTTTCGCGCAGCAAGCGTAGGGCGGATGCAATCCGCCATCTGTGCCGGGGATCGGACGTTTCATAAAGGAGGCGGCTTATGTGCGAAGGCTGAAACCGGCCGTAATTCGCACCCTCTGAGGCAGCGGATTGCTGCCGGCGAGCGACAAAGGCGTGGACCGCCGCGTCGTCCGCGGTTGCGGCTCCGTCACCGCTATTCGCTCGGCTGACTATCGCCGGAGGCGGATAGCACGCGCGGGTCATTTCGGTGTCCGAAATTCAGCTGTGGTCCAGCGAAACGCCGAGCAGCGTACCTCGCGAGGTTGGCCGCCGCGTGCTTGCGGCGGGGTCGGGCGATACGCGATTGTCCCGCGGCGGCACGCTGTTGGTGAACGGCGGGCGTGAGAGGCGGGGATCATTCGCCATGGCGGGCTGGGAGGCTGTCATAAATTTGACGCTCGACGTGGCGTCGTTGCTCAGATGATCTGTTGTCGCCGTCATGCCATGGCGGAGACGCAATGTCGGCGTTTCTCAGGAATGGGATTGCGTCGCGCACGTTTGTCTTGTCGCTGGTTATCGTGATCGGCCCGTCCCACCGGGAGAAACCCATGCGCATCCGCCAAATCGCGGTTTCGGCCGCCTTCGCCGCCGGGCTCGCCGCTGTGCCGCTCGCGACCGCCAAGGCGCAATACTACTATCCCCCCTGCTCGCCCTTTCCGCTGGCTTGGCCGTTCTGCATAGCCGGCGCCGCCGTCAGCACCGCCGCGACGATCGTCACCGCGCCGTTCGTGGCGCTCTCGGGACCGCCCTACTACCCCTATTACTACGGCTACGGCTATTACGGGCGGCCGTGGCGCCACTACGCGCGGCGCCACTACGCGCATTATTGATACGGACCGCGCTGAGCCCGTCCCTGGCGGTCGCGGCTTCGCGAGGCATGGTTGGCCCACGGGTCCGGCCTTCGGCCGGCCCGAGGACAGGCTCTGGCAAGGCGGTCGTCGGCAATCGAACGCCGCGCTGGCCGACCGCTGTTACGCACCGGCTTGATGCGGCGCGTGCCTTGCCAGGCCTCGGCGTCTGATTTGGTTACGATCGCACCAATTCAACGGTTGAGTGAGCCGTCGCGATCCGGGTAGCTGCGGGGCTCGATACCAGCAAAGATGCCTGGTCGATCGCCGCCGATTACGGTGACAGCAAACAAGTAGGATGGGTTGAGCGGCGCGAAACCCGTCACCTTTCGCCGAATGAGCGCGCTGGATCGCCGGGATCCCCGGCCCAATCCAGCGGATAGGCGTCGAGGCGCACCCAGCAGCGAAACGAGGAAAATGGCCAGTCCCGGACGCGGACGGCGTGGCCGTGTTTTACCGGGTTGAAGTGAATGTAATCGAGGTGCCGCGAAAAATCGTCCTCGTCGCGCAGCGTATGCTCCCAATATCGCCGCTGCCAGATCCCGCGCTCGGCTTTGGCGGCACGGCTGGCGGAGATCGGTTCACCCGAAGGCGAAGCACGTGAAAAGCCGCTCTTGATCAGGCGCCAGCGCGTGGCGAAATCGGCATCGCCATCGGGCAGGGTCCAGATCGCGTGGAGGTGATCCGGCAACACCACAGCGGCTTCGATCGTAAAGGGATGACGTGCGCGCACCTGGCGGAATGCCGCCCGCAATAAGTCAATGTGGTCGGTCAACAACGCACGCCGGCGATCGGCCAGATTAACCGTAAAGAAATAACTGCCTCCCGGCAGCATATTTCGCCGATAGTTTGCCATCCTGCGCCGAGCCGGCCGATCCGATGGGTTTCGCCGCGCTCAACCCATCCTACCGCTACTAATATTATCGTCCGCTATCTGGCCGCCGATCATCCGGAGCAGTTCGCGAGAGCGAATACGCTGATCCAGGGCGCGAGGATGTGTACGTTTGCACGACCGTTCTGCTCGAGACCGAGTGGGTGCTGCGACGCGGTTATCGGTTTAGCCGCGATAAAATCATTGCTGCTCTGACCGCCTTCGCGGGACTTCCGCGCGTCACATTCGAGGACCCCGCCTTGGCTGCTAAGGCGTTGAGTGGATGCGGGCCGGGCTGGATTTCGCCGATGCATTGCATCTGGCCAAAGCCGAGGGCGGTGAAGCCTTCGTCAGCTTCGACCAGCGCTTCGCAGCGGTGGCGAATGCCTTAAGCGAGGTGAAGGTACGCGCGCCGTGACGGAGGGCGAGGATGGGTCGAATATGGCAGTATTGTCGTCGCTCAACATCTACCGCAGCGGAGCCGAGAAGGCATAAACTGGGGCGATGGCGTACCAGACTTTTCGGGTCGAGATTACCCGCGACGAGACGCGTGGTGACGGGCCGGTCGGCATCGAGATCACCGCCTATATCGACCGCATGCCCGAGACCAACGAGGCCTCGCGCGGGCGGTTGAGCCGGGCGTGGCGCGGAGTGTGGAACAGCCGGTTGCAATAGGCGCTCGCGGCGATTGCCGCGGCCTATCCGCAGGCCGACCGCATCCGCTGCTACGAATATTCGGTCGACAACGAATTTGCGGTCGAAGTGGCGCCGCTCCTGCGATCCAGGGAGAAATGGCTGCCGGGCGCCTAGCAACGGCTCTCACTTCTGCTGCGGAAGCCCCGGCTGCGGCTTCCTTCGCCGGCGGTTATGCGGCCGAGCTCGGGGTCAGCGGGGATAACTGGCACACCGTCGGCCTACAACCATTCGGTTTGCAGGAGGCTAGGATGAGGAAGACGCTGATTGCGATCGCCGGAGTAGTCGCCTTTCTGTCGGGGACGCATGGCACATCGGCGTTTACAACGCAGCCGGCCAATCCCACGACTATGAGCAACCGCTTGGCCGACCCCGATGACCTTGCCGATAGGATGTCGAACGGGCAATCCGCAGGGACCATTTTTGGGCAACGCGGAGGCCCGACACTCGAGTTTTCCGCACCACCGTCGGCCGGGAGTATGAGCAGCCCATTCGTCACCAGCCCGAGTACCGTGTTCGTGCCCAGCGAACGCCGGTAGTTCGACTCGGGCGCGAGCCTTCGACCAGCCCGACCAAGTCAGACCCTAAACTTTTTTGGTTAAGTGTGGGCTAGCTCACAGTTCTCGGCCGCTTTCGAAGCGATTCTAGCGAGCACGGGCGAATGGCCTCCGCCTCGGAAATGTTGCCGTGAAGGGCCTCACGGATTTGAGGGAGCCGAACAGTGGGCGAGATCGCAGTCCTCTCAGCCAAAGGTATCGCAGTCCTGCCACACCTTTTGGAGCAGTTTGGACCTTTCATGGCACTCTTCGCGTTCTTTGCGTTGATGCCGGTTGGACATACGACGGTTGGCGTACTGCTGGTAGTTCTGGGTTCGCTTTATCCGGCTCTGCCGGGTGAGCACGAACAACACGAAGTAAAAGTCGGGTCTGGGGCAGCAAAGCTCGAATTCAAGGGCTCTCTTCGAACCGCGCTAACCGGGATCGGTGCGTTTGTAATAGTGCTGTCCTTTGTCGAACTGGCGGTGCGTTAAGCTCCGAATTGTCGGAGCCATAGCTTGGCGCAAGGTTTGCGGCCGCCCGGGGTGAAAATGGGCCGGTGCAGCGGAAAGCGCGCGGCTGCCGCCGACAGCTCAGCCGTGGTGGCCACCCGGCCCGCCGCCATGCGGGCCACCGCCGCCATGCGGGCCGCCGCCGCCGTGTGGCGCGCCGCCGCCGTGCGGAGCCCCCATCGCGAAATGCGGGCCGCCGCCACCATGCGGGCCGCCCCCCATCCCACCGCCGCCATGCGGGCCGCCCATCGCGAAATGTGGCGCTCCGCCGCCATGCGGCCCGCCGCCGTGAAATGCCGGACCACCGTGGAACGCGCCATGGAACGCGGCCGGGCCAGCACGGAACGCCGCTCGGCTATGGGGTGCGGGCGCGCCATGGAGCGCCGCTTCCCCGCGGGATGCAGCAGCACCTCCATGGATCGAAGCCATCGCGCCGAAGCGCCCGGCTCCGCCGCGGGCGGCCCCGCTCCCGGCCGCGCCGGAACGGGCCGCCGCCGTCACGGCAGAAGCCCGGGCTGCATCGAAGCGCCCCCGGGTAGCAGCATCGGCATAGCCAACGCCGCCGCGATGGGCGGGGTCATGCACCCATACATTGCCCGAGAACGAGGCGCGGCCGCCGGAAGCGAGCGCATAGCGGCCGGAATCGACGGCGATGTCGTGATGCCCCCAATCGACCCAGCCCCAACCCCATAACGGACCAAAAGCCGCGAGTTCGATGGGCGGGCCAAAGCCGATCCAGAACCCCGGCTCATAGGCGAACCCGGCCGGGATCGGGAAGGAATAGGGCGGATAAGCCGGATAGGACCACGCCCCGTAGACGACGGGGCTGTAGACCGGTACGCAGGCCACTTGGGGCTCGGCGGGCAGAATCGAAATATTCTCACCGCTGGTTTGGATGACGCATCGGCATTGCGGGGTCTGCTTGAGGTTGCCCGCGGCCATTGCTTCGTGGCGCAGGCTTTGCACCGCGGCCATCACATCGGCCTGCTGCGCGAGAAAGGCGTTGCCGAGCTGCTCGGTCCATTGCAGCTGGGTGCTCATATTTTCGAGAACCCGCGCGAACGGCACGAGCGCCTTGACGCTGGGATCCCAACTCTGCGCTTGCAGCGCACCGGTCAGTGCGTCGCCGGCGAGCGCATGGTTGGCGGGGGTTTTGACCCAGCGGGCGGCCTCGACCACTTCGAGCGGATAAGTCGAGGCCATCAGGATCTGAGCGAGCAAGGGGTCGGGATAGAGCGCGATCGGCGCCACCAGCTGCTCGAGCTGGCCGCGGCTCAGCAGCGGCGCCGCCGGCGGCGCTGTAGGCGCGCCGGGTGGCGGGGCCCCTGCGTCAGGGGGCGCCGTCGCGGGAGCCGGTATTGGCGTCGTAACCTGCGCGAGCACGACACCACTTGCGAGAACGCAGGCCAACAACGCCGCAAAGCCCCGCCCGGCAATCCCGATTCTCAAACCTCGCATTCTCTCCTCCAGAGGCGATCGCACCACCAAAACGTTTTTGGAGGATAGATGTTCCCGTGGCGGTCCGACTTCTGTTGTGGCAAAGCTGCGAGGATATATTATGGTTATCGCTTTACGAGTTTGGGATTACGGGGGACAGTTTAGCGATTACGCTTCATAACAGCCGCGCTTGCCGTGCGCTGTCCTGAGTTGGCTCGCTCTGTGCCTCAAAGATGTCACGGTGGGGTTGAGGACGGCTCGCGCCGCCGGCGTTATCAATGCTGACGAAATCCGCGGATAGGGCGGAGATCGGTTTGTTCAGCATGTCGTGAGTTAATCCCTCGCGGGCTATGGCAAATCCGGAGCTTTCGCTCGCCATCAGTGCAACCTGTTTCGGCCTCGTCATCGGCTTTTTTGCCGGTTACGCGACACGCGCCTATATGTCCTACCTTCGTCGCCGCTCGAAAAACTGAGCGCGGAGCAGCGCCGTCGCCCGGCCTTTTCCGCCAGGGAGCGAGACACACGTCCACGACCGCGGGAGCCCCGCCCGCGCGCGATCGGGATGCGATCGAGATCGCTGTCGCCGATACGCAAGTCGAAGAGAACGGTGCGGAATATGCGGCAGGGGAACTAAGCTCGCCGCAGGCGCCGCGTCATTGAGTTACGTTACGGGGCGGTTGGTAGACGATGCGCTGTGTTTGCCAAGGAAGACATACGAAAAAGAAACATTCGCGGCGATTGATTTCCGCGCGAGCCTGCCAGTGACGTCGCCAAAATCGCTTCTTGGCTTCTGCGACTCGAACCGCCCGGTTGTGCCGCCAAGCCTCCCTCGGTTTTTGGCTGGGCCGTTCGTCCCACGCATAAGGGATCGCATTGGTGCTATTGGCTGCATCTTTTACGGCGGTTTGATCATCATCGCGATTGGCATGACCGGCATGGCTCGAACCTGCGGCCTCCGGGTTCGAGGGCCGTCGCTCTGCTCCACTTGGACTCTGGTCGGGTGGAGCATCCGCCGCGAGCGCGGGAGAAGGACTTTTCACCAGCTGCGCCGGCTGCGGGTTCGGCAGCTGTTCGCCAGCGATCCCCGGTAAGGCGGGAGGTGCAAGCGCGCGTTCGCTCCACGACAGAAACGTCAGCGCCGCCGCGGCCGCGATGCCCAGGCCGTAAAGGGCAAAAACCGGTTTTAGATGCTTCCTGCGGGGATGCGCATCTTCTGCCGCAGGAAGCCGGTTCGGCGCGGCGGTAGCGGTGCTGGCCTGATCAGCTCCGGAACCACCCTCTTCCGCGGGACTCGAGCCCCCAACCTGCACGTACCGAAGCTTTGCGCGCGCGGCGCCGTCCAGCAACGAGAGCGCCTCGCGCATTTGCTCTGGACTAAGGGCGCGTTGAAACTCTAGGTCGCTCATTGCCGGGTCCGCAACAGATCCCAAACGTGATGCCCGGATGCGCGCGGTGGGTCAAGATGTGAATCGGCACCCGAACCGGCAGGGAGTTACGCTGACAGTATAGCTCCTTGGCTTTTTGTCGGAGCCCCGATAGTGGTCAGGTTATGACCACTCGCGGTTCGGGGGTTCCCTTCCATCCTATTCAAGAGCGGCAAGCCGGCCGCTTACCGATGGCACGCGCCCACAAAGGTGGGGTTCGCAGATCGCCCGTTGAACGCTGCACCGCGAAGCGATGAGGGCGACGCCAGCCGAACGCTTGACAAATCGGACCCCCATTGCCGGTGCCCCACCTTCGCGGCAGGATGCCCGCTGCTGGAGAACAAGCGGAATCCGCCATGGGCTACGCATGAACATGTCCCAGCTCTCCTGGGGAGTGGACAGATGAAGCCTTGCCATCTTTTTCTGTTGATCATCGCGCTGCTTCTCGGCGTCACCGCGACCTCCGCGGCGCAATCGACCATGGAGCCTTGGTTGACGCGCTCCGCGGATAATTCGAGAAGCGGCTGGAATTCGCACGAGAGGCAACTGACGCAGGCGTCGGTTGCGGCCAAGGGCCTTATTCGTGCGACGATCATTCCGGTCATCGGGGATGCGCGCGGCATGGAAGCGCAGCCGCTCATCCTGCCGAATGTGAAGACGGCGCGAGGAACCCGCGACGTGCTGGTGCTGCCGTCGATGGCCGATGTCGTACGCGGCGTCGACGCGCATGACGGGTCCGGTATCTGGCAGGTGACATTGGGGGTGCCGGTCAGGGGGTCCCAGCGGATCGACTCTCATCAGATCAATCAATTTTGGGGCTGCCTTTCCACGGGAGTGATCGACCCCGACACGCAGCGCCTTTACCAGGTCTGCTGGGTTTCGCCGGACAAGAGCGGCGACCCGATGACCGCGCACTATTTCATGTTCGTGCTGAACCTGGCGGATGGCAGCGAGGTCGTTCCTCCGGTTCTGATCGAAGGGGGAAACTTCGACAAGGGAATGCGCAAACAGCGGTCATCGCTCGTGGAGACCAACGTCAACGGCGTGAAGACGGTGCTGGGGTGTTCGGGAACGACATTTGAGACTGCAGCAGGCGCATCCGGCTATTGCTTCGCCTTCGACGTGGCGACCAACAAGGTCAGTGCGATGCTGGCGCTGTCGGAGGGTGAGGGCGCCGGTGTCTGGATGGCCGGACAAGGTGCTGCGGCAGATCCGCAAGGCTTTCTCTATGTGATCACCGGAAATGGCGATTTCGACGGCACCTCCCAATGGGGTGAATTGTTTCTCAAGCTGAAATACACGCCGCCGTCCGGAAACACCGCGGCCACGCTGGCGGTGGTCGATCATTGGACGCCCTGGACCGACTTCGCCAGAACCGGACAGAAGCCGCCGCCAAGCATGCGGCCATCGGGCGTAAGCCTTTCCTCCGAAGTTCTGATGCAATCGGCCGGCGGCGGGGTGAACATGGCATTGAAGAACGCAAGGCTGGTGCCGGAGATCAATGACCAAGGCACGCCGACAGTTCTCGTCTTCCCCGAAATGGCGCAAGGGGCATGGTCGGACGAGGATTTCGGATCGGCGGGTCCCGCTTGCATTTTCTCCATCGGCGTTTGCATTGCCAGCGGCAAGGACGGCATCGCCTATCCGGTCAAGACGGCGAACCTTGGCGGAACGACGCCTGCCGATCTCGCAAACCCGAAAGCGAATTGTGCGAAGCTTGCGGCACCGCCGGTCTGGCTGACCATGAGCCCGGGACCGGTTGACTCCTGCCCGACCGATCCCCGGACATTGAACTTCTTCCCATGGGGCGATACGGCGCATCTCCATATGACCCCCGTGCAGTTCTTCGACCCCGTGCTGAACTCGTGGGTGATCTTCGCGTGGGGCGAGAATTCGCAGCTGCATAAATGGAAAGTCAGCTCGACCGGCGCTTTGACCTATGTCGCGCAAAGCCACGAATATGCGAGCGACAGCGTGCGGGAGAGGCCACCAGGCGGCATGCCGGGCGGGTTTTGCTCAGGATCGAGCGATGGAGCGGACCCCAATTCGGCGCTTCTTTTCTGTACGATTCCTTACGGCGATGCGAATGCCGACGTCGTTAATGGCCGCTTCCTCGTTTACGACCCGGCGCACCTCGCGCCGGACGGATCGCTGAAGGTTCTCTGGGATTCGCAGCGATGGAATGTCCAATTTGTGTTCAACAAGTTCGACCCGCCGGTGGTCGACGGCGGCCAAATCTACGTGCCGAACTATAATGGCGGCGTCGATCTTTACCGGTTGGTGCAATAAGGTCGCCAAATCCGCTTGGGGCTAAAATCGAACCGAGCAGCGCCTCTATCTTAGGGCCGAATTGCGCACCAAACCCGCGGAATTAAGCAAAACGGCAGGGCGGACCAGAGCCCGCCGCCAATCAGGATGCCGGAACCGCTGAATTTGACAAGCGACGCAGTGACGAGGTGGCTCCGCGCGGGTAGGGTGTCGCGGCGGTGGATGGAGGGAAGAATGACTTACGAGCATATCCTGGTCGACGCGGAAGAGGGCGTGGGGATCGTGACCCTCAATCGTCCGGAAAAACTCAACGCCATGAACCGGCAGCTATCGAGCGAATTGCACGATGCGGTGAAGCGGATGGATGCCGACGAGGCGATCGGCTGCATCGTCATCACCGGCGCCGGGGAGCGCGCATTTTCAGCCGGGGGCGACATTCACGAGCAGCGCGAGGATGATCGCCGCTACACCGAGGAGGAGTTGGATGCACACCGCCCTCCGCGCCGCGGCAATTATGAAATTGCCGCCTGCGCAAAGCCGACGGTCGGGATGATCAACGGCCTCGCCTATGGCGGAGCGGCAGTGCTTGCCTCCTCGCTCGACATGCGGGTCGGCTGCGAGGACACCCGCTTTCGCTTTCTCGCGGCTGCTTATGGACGCATCAACAGCACCTGGACCCTGCCCAACCAGGTCGGTTGGCCGATCGCCAAGGAGCTATTGTTCTCGGCGCGCGTCGTCGAAGCCGAAGAGGCCTACCGCATCGGTCTGTTGAACCATCTGGTCCCGCGTGCGCAGCTACGGGCCAAGACCATGGAGCTTGCCCGCATGATCGCCGGCAATAACCGCGCCTCGGTGATCGGCATCAAGGCATTGCTGCTCGACCAGATGGGACAGAACCTCGAACAGCAGTGGACCAAGGAGCGGCATTACACGACGCACGTCGTCAGAGGCGCCAAGGCGGAGGAGGCCTTCCCGGAATTCATCGCCCGCAGAGGCCGACCTCTTTCGTGATCAGCTCCCGGCGCGAGCTTTTTTCTGGCGGTCTTTGGCAACAATCCGGCGCGCCGCCTCGGCGTTCTTATTGGCTCTGCAACCTCTGGCATGCTCTGCCCGGGTGATGCGCCGCGCCCGCCGCGCTTTCAACTGCAATATCCGCAAGTCTTCTGGGCATCGGCCTGTTGTCGGATAGGCATGCCGCCAATGACGAAGGTAGAGGGGAGGGGAATTTGAGATGCTCGAGACGACGATCGCTGGCAGCTTGCCTAAGCCGGCATGGTTGGCCAAGCCGCGGATGTTGTGGGCGCCTTGGCAAGTGGAGGATGAAGCACTCGTCGAGGCTAAGCGCGACGCGACGCTGCTGGCGCTGAAAGAGCAGGAGGACGCCGGGATCGATATTGTCACCGATGGCGAGCGGGCTCGTCAGCACTTCGTGCACGGCTTTCTCGAGGGCATCGAGGGTGTCGATTTTGCCCGGCGCGTCACGATGGGCATCCGCAACAATCGCTACGACGCGGAAGTGCCGACCGTTACGGGACCGCTGCGGCGCAAGAGTAACATCCACGGTTTTGAGGCCAAAATCGCCCGCGCCCATACGCGGCGCCGGCTCAAATTCACCCTTCCTGGACCGATGACCATCGTCGACACGATCGCCGATGTCCATTATGGCGACAAGGTCACCTTGGCCATGGCGTTTGCCGAGGTGCTAAACGAGGAAGCCCGCGATCTCGCTGGGATCGGTGTTGACGTGGTCCAGTTCGACGAGCCCGCCTTCAACGTCTACATGAACGAAGTAACGGAATGGGGGATCGCGGCGTTGCACAGGGCCGCCGAAGACCTGCCCTGCAAAACAGCCGTCCATATCTGTTATGGCTACGGCATCAAGGCCAATATCGACTGGAAGTTGAGCCTCGGGGCGGAATGGCGGCAATACGAGGCGATCTTCCCGGCCCTCGCGACGAGCCGGATCGATCAAGTCTCGGTAGAATGCGCCGGCGCCAAGGTGCCGCTCGATCTGCTTGGCCTTTTGAACGGCAAGGAGGTCCTGCTCGGCGCTATCGACGTAGCCAGCGAGCGCGTCGAGACACCTGAAGAAGTCGCGGCGACGATTGAGCAGGCGTCGCGCTTCGTCCCTGTGGAGCGGATCTACCCTTGCACTAATTGCGGCATGGCGCCGATGGATCGCTCGCTAGCGATCAGCAAGCTTGTCGCGCTCAGCGCCGGCGCCGCGCTCGCCCGTCGGCGGTTCGAAACACATCGCCGGTGAGTGAACGCCGCGCAATAAGGAGCAAGCTGAAAGGTGGTCGGAGGCTGGCTGTATCGGCCGATCACTTCCTAAGCGCGGTCTACGACTGGTGCCGATCCGGTGGAGATCAATCGTTTGGCCTTTAGGGGATCAACAGTGCGAATGGAGGAAGCTGGCGGTAGCCGACCCGCTCTGATACCGGCAGCGCCGGTGCGCGCGGCATGGCGACGGCGGGGCCTCGAGCTCGATCGCTATTTCACCCGCATGGCGATCCTTCCGACGTTCGTGGTGATGCTTGGCATTTTCGGAATGCCGCTGGCCTTCTCCTTCTATCTTAGCCTCACGGGTTATGCGCAAGAGCAGGGGCTGTTCAGCGGCGGCTATGTCGGGCTGGAGAACTATCAGGATCTGCTAAGCGATCCGGTCTTCACCGGCAGCATCACGATCACCCTAATTTACACGGCAGCGGCTGTGGCGGCGGAGATGGGCCTCGGCCTAGGTATCGCGCTGCTGTTGAACATGGACCTGCCGGGGATCCGCGTCTACCGCACCGCGCTGATTATACCAATGATGGTCACTCCTATTGTTGGCGCGCTGTGCTGGAAGTTGCTTCTCGATCCGAGCCATGGCGTAATCAACGATTGGATCGGTCAGCATGTCGTCTGGCTCGGCCGCCCTGATACTGCGCTGGCCGCAGTCTGGATCGTCGGGGTCTGGCAGAGCACGCCTTACGTAATGCTGATCCTGCTAGCGGGCCTACGCTCGCTGCCCAGCGAGCCAATAGAGGCTGCCGCGATTGACGGCGCCAGTCGCCGGCAATTGTTCTGGCATATCACCCTGCCACTGCTGCAACCGTATCTTTTGGTCGCCCTGCTGCTGCGCACGATTTTCGAGTTCCGCGCCTTCGACAACATCTATGCAATGACCGGCGGCGGCCCGGCCAATTCCACTATGGTGTTGTCGATGTTCACCTACCTGATGTCGTTCGTGCGGTTCGACTTCGGACTGGGTGCCGCCGCCTCCTGGCTGATGTTGCTGATGGCGTTGCTGCTGTGCCTGTTCTTCATCGCCGTGATCCGCCGGCGAGAGGTGACCTGATGGCGCAGGTTGTGGGCTCGAAGCGGAAACGGCGGATCGAGACGGTACTTGTCTATGCGGTGCTGGGGGTTCTGGTACTGGCCTTTGTGTTTCCGCTGATCTGGGTGCTCGGGCTATCCCTTAAGACGCGATTGCAGATCTTCGCCACACCTCCGCTTTATCTGTGGTGGCCGACACTCGAGAACTATGCCGACGTCTTGACGCGCGCCGATTTTGCGCGGGCATTCATCAACACACTGATCGTTTCCACGAGCGCAGTGCTGCTGTCGCTTTGCGTCGGGGTTCCGGCAGCTTATGCGTTCGCGCGCTTTCCCTTCACCGGCCGGACGTTCCTTTTTTTGGCATTGCTGGTGATCCGCATGCTGCCGCCGATCGCGGTGCTGGTGCCGATGTATGTGCTGTTCAGCAAGCTTGGGCTGGCCACCACACGGTTCAGCGTCGTGCTCGCCGACACTACATTCGCGTTGCCGCTGGTGGTGTGGCTGATGCGCGGATTCTTCGAGGATCTTCCAGCCGAGCTGGAGGAAAGCGCCTGGATTGACGGCGCCAGCCGCTATCGTGCGTTCTGGCATATCGTCCTGCCATTGGTGCGGCCCGGCCTAGTCGCCGCGAGCATTTTGTGCTTGCAATTGGCGTGGAATGATTTTCTGTTCGCGGCGGTGCTGACCAACAATGCGACGCAGACATTGCCGGTAATGATGGCGGCGTTCAACGCGGGCGATTCCGGTGTGGACTGGGGCGGGCTCACGGCATCAGGCGTGTTGGTCATCCTGCCGGTGATCATTTTCTCTTTCATCGCGCAGAAGCACCTGGTCGCCGGACTTTCGTCCGGCGCCATTAAAGGCTGAGGCAAACGGGCAGCAGAGCAAAAGGGGGGCGACAATGGTTGGAATCAACAGGCGCAATATGCTGTTCGGGTCCGCGGCGGCAGGCGGAATGCTCGCGGCCGCACCACGTTGGGCGCGGGCGCAGAACAAGCCGGAGAAGCTCGTTTATATCGGCGAGAACCAGGGCGGCTGGAAGCGAACGCTAGTGGAGGAGGTCGGGCCGGCGTTCGAGAAGGCCACCGGGATCAAGGTGGAGTTCACGCTCCTCGCGGTGGACGCGTGGCGGGCGCGGCTCAAGGCCGAACTCGGCGCGGGATCATCGGGCATCGATATCGCGCAGTGGTCGGTGCAGATGGCGGGTTGGATGGCGCCGCATCTCCTGGACCATGAGGCGGTTCTGGCAACCATTGCCAAGCGCGACCCTGATTTCGACTGGGGTGATTTCCTCGGCGGCAGCAAGCAGGCTGCGAGCTACGACGAGCGGTTGATCGGCATCCCCTACCGCATCACGACCGGCATCCTGCATTATCAGAAGCCGCTCTTTGATCAGGCGGGCATCACTCAGCCGCCCGCTACGTTCGCTGAATTCGAAAAGGCGGCGCTTGCGGTGAACACGCCACCCGACCGCTATGCGTTCGGGTTAATGGGCCGGCAGGGGCCGGGCAGCTACTCGAGCTTTGCGTCCTGGCTGTTCTCGGCCGGCGGAAAGCTGGTCGATTTCAAGACCGGAGAGGTGTTCATCAACGACGCGCATGCGGTGACCGCGTTGCAGTTCTACGTCGATCTGGTGCTGAAACATAAGGTCGTGCCGCCCGAGGCGATGACCTGGGAGTTTGATGAAATCATCGCCGGCGGCCAGAATGACCGCTATGCGATGACGCAGACCTTCGCGCCCTACGGCACGCTCATCAACGATCCGCAACTGTCGAAGACCGCCGGCCGCTGGGCCTGGGCGACCGTGCCCGGCTATACCAGTAAAGCGCAGAGCCGGACTTGGATCGACGGCCATTTCCTTTCTATTCCTAAGTACGCGAAGTACCCGGACTGGTCGCTGGAGTTCATTCGCATGGCGTGCGGCAAGCAATGGATGCTGCGCTCCATGGAGCGCGGCAACGCGCCGCCGCGCGGCTCGGTGCTGCGTGATGCCACAATGGTGGCGAAACTTGGCTGGCCACCGGTGGCAGCGGAGGCGATTGAGACCGGGTTCCCCACGCCCGCGCATCCGGTATGGGACGCGCTCGAGATTTCGCTGCGGAGCGCTATGTCGGAAGCCTTGCTCGGCCAGAAGACTCCAAAGGAGGCGCTGGATGAGCTGGCGCGTGATTGGCAGCGCAACCTCCGACGGGCTGGTGTGGGCAAGTCCTGACGCAGTCACGGCGGCAACTACAGTTACCCAATTTTTGGCTTAACAACTGCACGCTTAGGATATTCGCCTCATGCGAAGTGCCATAACTTCTGATCTCCAGAGCGTGACCTTGCCGCTCATCATGTATGGTACAGCTTGGAAGGAGGACCGTACTAAAGCACTCGTATTAGAGGCAATAGCTGCCGGTTTCCGCGCTTTCGACACTGCGAATCAGCGTAAGCACTATGTTGAAGAAGAAGTCGGCGCTGCAGTGAGGATTGCAATCGCCTCCGGTACAGTTACGCAAAGAGATCTTTTTCTTCAAACAAAGTTTACATATCAGCGCGGCCAGGATCACCGCCTCCCATACGATCCTGATTGCGATCTCACCACGCAGGTGCGCCAGTCTATCGCCAGCTCCCTTGAGCACCTCGGTGTAACCCGTATAGACAGCTACCTCCTTCATGGGCCGTCACGGTCTGGCGGGCTGGGCCAAGCCGATTGGGAGACATGGCGCGCAATGGAAGACGCAGTCGATGAAGGCGTGGTTGGCTTACTCGGAATCAGTAATGTCTCTGCCGATCAACTCGATGCCCTCCTCGCTCATGCGCGGATAAGGCCCGTGTTTGTGCAGAATCGCTGCCTTGCGCGCGCTGGTTGGGATGCTGAGGTGCGCGCGCTATGTCACACGCAACACGTTATCTATCAAGCCTTTTCCCTACTTTCCGGAAATCGCCAAATTCTCCTGAAACCACGCATGACCGAGATCGCCCGTCACCACAACAAGACCGTTCCTCAGGTCGTATTTCGTTTCGCTGTCCAGCTCGGGATGTTGCCGCTCACTGGCACAACAGACGCCGCTCACATGCGGCACGACCTTGACATCTCTGATTTCACTTTGACTCGCGATGAAACCGAGACGATGCTTTCGCTTGGCGGGTCGCGCTAGCGGATGGCGCCGAACCCTCTGTTGGCGGCAGAGGATTCGAATCCACGACACCGAGTTGACCGCCGCGATCTGGCTTGGCCGGCAGCGCGGCAGCGGGCCTCGCCCGATCGATCCGGAAGCGCAGCAAGGTCACGGTTTGTGCGGAAGATTTTGCCAAGCTCTGCCGCCCGTACCAACGCGGCGCTGGCCTGGATCTCCGGCGCACCCGACGTTGTCGCCGAATGCTCGAATGACTTGCGGCTGGTCCCGGCAGCGCGTTTCCGCGAATGGGCAACGCGGATGAAGGAAGCACCTTTCGACGGCCGGACGAGGTTTGCCATGCGACCGGCAATTGTCGGTGAGCGTTTCCCGCGCCCAATCGGCACCAGCCTTGGCAATGAGGCAAGCAGGCTCTCGGTGTAGGGGTGCTGCATTCGCGCATCGTCAAGAGCGACCGGCTCATTGACACCCCCGCCCCTGCGCCCGCAAGCTGCCCCTATGGCACGGGGCGCAGAAAGTCCGCTGGTGCCGGCCGGCGCCAACAGGCCGCTCGCCGGCATCGTCGTGCTCGATTTCGGTCAGGTCTATCAGGGGCCCTACGCGACCCTGCTGATGGCCAAGGCCGGGGCCGACGTGATCAAGATCGAGCCGCCGCAGGGCGAGCCGCTGCGCCGGCGGGCACCGCCGGGTAAGAGCACGACCTTTCCGATCGCGATGCTGAACTCCAACAAACGTGCGATCACATTGAACCTGAAGCATGAGCGCGGCCGCGCGTTGTTGTTCCGGATGGTCGAGCGCGGCGACGTTTTGCTGGAGAATTTCGCGCCCGGGGTTATGGACCGTCTCGGCGTCGGCTGGGAGGTATTGCACCGGATGAACCCGCGCCTCGTCTACGCCTCGGGCTCGGGTTACGGCCTGACGGGGCCCGAGCGCGACAATCTGGCGATGGATCTGACGATCCAGGCGATGTCGGGGCTGATCGCGGCGACCGGCTTTCCGGACGGGCCGCCGGTCAAGGCCGGCCCGGCGGTCGTCGATTTCATTTCCGGGATCCATCTCTATGCCGCCACCCTGACGGCGCTCTTCGAGCGCGAACGCACCGGCCGCGGACGCCTCGTCGAGGTGGCGATGCAGGAAGCGGCCTACGCGACCCTGACCTCGCAACTGCACGCCTATTTCGAGACCCGCCAGGCGCCGCCGCGGACCGGCAATGCCAGCCACGGCCGTGTGCCATTGAACGTCTACCCGACCAAGGACGGCTACGTCGCAATGAACATCGCGGTCGAGGAGCATTGGCTCAATCTGCTCCGGGCGATGGGCCGCGAGGATCTGCGCAAAGACCCGCGTTTTGCCGACAACGCGGCGCGCGTCGCCAATCGCGAGGCGACCGACGCGCTGGTCGCGGGGTGGACGCGCACGCTCGGCAAGATGGAGGCGTTCGCGATCGCCAAGCGGCATCGCATCCCGCTGGCGCCGGTGCGCGACGTCGACGAGGTCATGCACGACCGCCACATGCACGAGCGCGGCATGCTCGAATGGATCGAGCACGACGAGATCGGCCGCATCGTCGTGCCGACGACGCCGCTGCGCATCCACGGCGCCGACCCTGTAGACACTGCGCCCAGCCCGAAGCTCGGCCAGCACAACCGCGAGATCTACGGCGACTGGCTCGGCCTGTCAGCCGCCGAGATCGCCGCGCTCGAACAAGACAGCGTCATCTGAGCCGGCCGGACAGCCGTCAACTGCTTCGTCAACCAGTTAGGGTCGGGAGCGGAAATTCGCGATCGTCAGCTTCGTGCTGTTTCCGGCCATTCATAACACCGACGTCGGCGGCCGCGGCCAATAGCGGTATTTCGCAGATGCTACCTCGTCACCCCGATAGACCCACAACGGAGTACTAACTCTTCTTCGGCGACCAGCCATAAGCCTTGGCACAGGCGCCGCCCATCAGCATTGCCCGCTCGGTGTCGCTCAGGCGGTCAGTCTTAACGAAAGGCTCGACGGCTTGTTCGTAGTTGACGACCGCGAACGCGCGCGTCCAGTCCGTCCCCCACAAGCAGCGATCGAAACCCCAGGCGTCGAACACGCGGGCAAGCGGGTCCCAAATGTCCGGGAAAGGATACGGCTCCCGGGACAGCGTGCAGGCGCCGCTGACCTTGATCACCGCGTTCGGGCGCTTGGCGAGTTCCAGCACCTTCGGCAGGTCGGCCCAGGGTTGCGGCGGGGCGGGCGGCACGCGCGGCTGCAGGATGCCGAGATGGTCGATGATGAACCGCGTGTCGGGATGGCGATCGATGAGCGCCGTGCCCGCGTCCACATTGCCCCAAAACAGGACGTTCACCGGAAAATCCTGGCGAGCGGCCGCCCGGGCGATCCGGTCGAGGCCTGGGTCGTCCGGCGCGCGGTTCGCCTCCTTCGTCAGCATGATGCGGATGCCGACGGCGCCCGGAATCTTCTTCCAGTCGGCGATGACATCGGCCACCGCCGGATTATCCGGATCGACCGGCTTGACGATCGCGAACCGGCCGGGATGGGCCTGTTGCACTTCCACCGCATAGCTGGCGTCGTACTGGTACATCGAAAAGGCGGAGATGAAGATCGCACCGTCGACGCCGACTTTGTCCATCGCCGCCACCATCTCGTCACCCGTAACGTGATCGGGCCAATTCGGCACGCTGTGCCAGGGTCGCTTCGGAGTGTTCGCCTCATACACGTGGACCTGGGAATCGATGATGGTCATCGCGGAATCTCCTCTGTGCCACGCGAGTTTGGCTATCACAGCAGGTTAGTGTCCAGAGGACCCTTTCGGAAAGGACGAGGAGGGAGTTAGATTCTCAACAAAGCCTTGGAGTACACGATATGTTCGCGGATCGATACGACCTCGCTCTGAGCACCGCCTCCGCCGCGGCGCGCGACGCCTACGTTCAGGGCTGCGATCTGGCGTTGACTTTTTATCCGGGCGCAACCGAGGCCTTTGACCGCGCTATCGTAACCGACACTAGTTTCTCCCTGGCCCATGCCGCAAAGGCCCAGGTGCTGATGCGGGAAGGTGATGTGGCAGCGGCACGGGCAGCCTTGGCGACGGCCAAGCATCTGGCCACCGGTGTGTCGGCACGCGAGATCAGTCACATCAACTATTTCGACCTCGCATTCGCGGGCCAGACCGAGGCGGCGATCGACGCCTTGTACGCGCATCTGACAGCATGGCCGCGCGACGCCCTGGTCCTCGCCACTGCCGCGAACCCTAATGGCTTGATCGGCGCTTCCGGCCGCATCGGGCAGAAGCACCAGATCGCGGCACTGATGGACAGCCTCGCCCCGCATTACGGCGACGATTTCTGGTTCCTTGCGCATCATGCCATGGCGTTGTCCGAGGATGGGCAACTCGCGGCGGCGCGGACGAAGATCGAGCGCTCCGTGGCCGCAAACCCGAACAACGCGCATGGTGCGCACGGGTTCGCGCATATTTGTTACGAGAGCGGCGAGGCAGACACGGCCCGAGCCTACCTGTCGTCCTGGCTCGCCACCTACCCGCGCGATGGGTTTTTCCATGGGCATCTGAGCTGGCATCTGTCGCTCTGCGAAATCCAGGCAGTCAATTGGACCAAAGCTCTGTCGGTTTATCAGGACGCCATCGCGCTCGACCGGCACAGCGGCGGGCCGCAACAGAGAATGTCGGACGGGGCGGCGTTTTTGTGGCGTTCCGAACTCGCCGGCCATCCGCGCGACGCGGCCGCTTGGCGCGCATTGCACGACTATGCGAGCAGCGCGTTGCCGTCGCCGGGCAGCGGGCTCGCCGACCTGCACGTCATCCTAGCGCAGGCCGTCATGGGCGACGACGCCGGGCTCGATTCTCGCAGCCGCCGGATGGAAGAGATGGCGCGCGAGGGGCGCTACCCGTCAGGCTCTTACCTGCCGACGCTTTCACGTGGCTTCGCGGCGTTCGAGCGCGGGGATTTTTTTTCGGCGATAGAAGTGCTTGCCCCGCTCGCCGCCGAAAACGAGCGCATTGGCGGCAGCCGCGCGCAGCACGACCTGATCGAATTCACGTTGTTGAAAGCCTACCTCGAGGCCGACCGGGCCGAAGAGGCGCGGCGCCTGCTCGGTGCGCGGCGACAGCCTGCTTCCGGCGTTCCTGTCGCGGGGCTTGCCTCGGCGCATTGAGCGAGCACGCTTGCTCCGCCACTGCCGGTTAGCGACAAAGGAGATGCCGATGCTGCCTCCGGTGCTCTCGTCCGACTCTCACGTCCGCGTGAGCAATTTTGACGTGATGGGGCTGACCGGCCCTGCTTGAAGAGCCAACCGCCTGTGCGGGGCATACCTTGCGCAGCGAAATCAGCGAAACGCGGGGATTACCTTCGCCGCGAAGAGCTCCAGGTGCGTCTGTGCCCAGCGTGGCGGCAGCCCGGGTGGCAGCGTCCACGAATAGAAGTGGGTGATCGGCACTGTGTCCGCCAAGTTGCGGATCATGTCTATCGCGGTGTCCGGATCGACTACCTGCAGCAGTCCGCTTTGCTTCAGTGCTTCCCGATCATTCAGGTGTGGAGCAAGAGGCTGAAGGCCGCCAGCCTCGAGCCATACCGAGTAGTTGTTGACCTGATAGATGACGTGATCGGCAGCCTCGGCAAAGGTTTTCTCGGGGTCGTCGGATACGATCAGGAACCAAAAGCCGCTGGCGAAACGAAGGTTATCCGTCGGCCGGTTGGCCTTCTTCAGCTCAGCGACATAACGGTCGTATACGTCTCGGTTTGCCCCGGGCACGGTGAAACCATCGCCGAAGCGGACGGCGCGGCGCAGCGCCGGCGGCGTGAAGCCGCCCAGCCAGATCGGCGGGTGAGGTTTCTGGAGGGGCTCCGGCGTTACCCTGATGTTTTGGAAATCGAAAAACTCGCTCCTGAAGGTGACGGTTTCGCCCGAAAGAGCTCGGCGAATGATTTCGAGCGATTGGTCGGTGCGCGCGCCGCGCTCCTTGGAAGACACGCCGAACCCTGTGAACTCTTCGCGTTTGAAACCGATCCCGACACCCAGTTCGAAACGGCCGCCCGAGATGACATCAATGGTCGCAATGTCCTCGGCTAGGCGTATCGGATTGTGGAAAGGCATCAGCAGCACGCCGGACGCGATGCGGATCCGGTTGGTGCGGGCGGCGATCGCCGCGGCGGCTGGCAGGATCGAGGGGAGATAGCCGTCTTCGATGAAGTGGTGCTCGGACAGCCAAACATCATCGAACCCGTTGTTCTCGCCCCACGCGATCTGATCGAGGATTTCGCGGTATAGCCGGTCGGAGGGCTGGCGCCACTGTGGCGGATTGCGGAAATCGTACCAAAGGCCAAAGCGAATTTTTCGGCTGTCGTCACTCATGACTTGCCTCTCTGATAGATTAGCGGCGCTTCAAGGGGCCCAGTCGCAGCGACTCTCTCAGATCTGAGCCGCGCCGCCGTCGACGAACAGCTCAATACCGGTGATGTAGGCACTGTCGTCGGAAGCAAGGAATACCGCCGCCTTGCCTAGATCGTCCGGCGTGCCCATACGGCCGAGCGGAACGGTAGCAACGGCCGCGGCTTTTTCCTCATCCGTCATGAAATGGGACAGGCCCGGCGTATCGGTGTATCCGGGGCTCAACACGTTGACGCGGATGTCGCGCCCCTTGAGGTCGACGATCCAGGTACGGGCGAACGAGCGTACCGCGGCTTTCGATGCGTTGTACACCGAGCAGGAGGCGAAGCCCTTGATCGAGACCATAGAGCCGGTGAGGATCACCGAGGACCCCCGGGCCAGCAATGGCAGCGCCTTTTGCACGGTAAATAACAGGCCACGCACGTCCGTATTGAACGTCTTATCGAACTGCTCCTCGGTGATCTCCCCGAGCATGCCGAATTCGTAAACCCCGGCATTGACCATCAGTACATCGATGCGCCCAGCTTGTGCCTTGATGGTTGCGTAGATGCGGTCGAGGTCCGCGAGGTTGGTGCTATCGCCCTGGATCGCCGCGGCATCGCCGCCGATCGAGGCGACTGCCTCATCCAGTTGGGACTGGCGGCGGCCGGTTATAAACACCCGCGCGCCTTCTTGCGCGAAACGCTTCGCGATACCGAGGCCGATGCCGGCGCTGCCGCCGGTAACGAGAGCGATTTTGCCTGCGAGCTTGCCTGCCATCATGAACTTTCCTTCGGATTGCACCGCGCCAGCGGCGGTATCCATTGACGTGCTTTTCGGCGCTGGCTCTTCGCCTAGCGAGGCGGCACGTTCGCCAGGAGCGGGCCAAGCCCCTCCGCCATCGTCAGATGGGCGATCACCGCATCGCGGAGCCGCTGGTACGGCAACCCCGCCAGCATCGCGGTTTGCACAACGGTCATGACCTCGCCGGCTTCGGCACCGATCATCGTGAAGCCGAGGATGCGATCGTCGCTGCCGATCAGGGCTTTCATGAAGCCGCGCGTTTCATCGGTCGTGTGCGTGCGGAGCGCCGTGCTCGTCGGCATCCGCGCGACCCGCACGGCGATCCCTTGGCCTTCGGCCTCGCGCTCGGTCAGGCCGACATGGGCCAACGGCGGGTCGGTGAACAGGCAGTACGGAACGATGCGATCCCGCGTCGTACGGCTTCCGCCGGCGAGGTTGTCCTTGATGATCCGAAAGTCGTCGACGGAGACGTGTGTGAAGTGGGGGCTGCCGGCACATTCGCCGATCGCCCAGACACCGGAGGCCGTCGTCTCCAGCCGCTCATTCACACGGATATAGCCGCGAGCATCCAACTCGACGCCAGCTTCCTCAAGTCCGATTGCCGCCGTGTTCGGAACGCGCCCCGTCGCGACCAGAATGTCGGTTCCCTGGAGTTCCTGGTCGCCAGAGGAGGTGCGCACAGTAAAGCTGACCCTGTCTCCGGAACGGCCGCGGACACTGACAACGTTTGCTCCCGTCAGAACTTGAATGCCCTCATCATTGAGGATGCGCTGTATCTCGTCTGCGACGTCGAAATCCTCCCGGTCCAGAAGCCGCGGCCCGTGCTGGACGATCGTCACACGACTGCCGAAGCGGCGATAAGCCTGGGCCATTTCAATGCCGACATAGCCGCCGCCGAGGACGATCAAGTGCGCCGGCGCGTAGTCCAATTCGAGAGCCTCGATATGAGTCAGCGGCTGCGCGTCTTTCAGGCCCGTGATAGGGGGTATGGCGGGCTGCGTTCCGAGATTGAGAAAGACCTGATCGGCCGTCAGGATGCGCGTGCCACCGTTTTGGCTCACCTCGAGCGTCTTTGGAGCTACGAAACGCCCCTGCCCGACGATCAACTCGGTGCCGGTCGCGGTGAAGTTCTGCATATGGAGCTCGACCTCATGGCGAACCATGTCGCGTTTGTGTCGCAACACCGTCGGCATATCGATTGTGATGGTGCCCGTGGTGACGCCAAGCGGCTGACCGTGGCGGGCAAGCTGTGCCACCCTGGCGCTCCATAGCTCCGTCTTGCTCGGCATACAGGCGATGGTGGGGCAGGAGCCGCCGACCCATCGGCGCTCCACCAGCGCCGCGCGCCGCCCGGCTTGCGCCAAATGCCAGGCGATCAGCTGGCCTCCCTGTCCGCTTCCCAGGACCAGCACATCAAAGTGTTCGGGTTGGGGCATGAGCTTCCTCCAGGACTAGCTGTGAGAGGAAGGTGCGTGAGAAACCGCCGAGAACGGCGGAGCTGATATCGACCGCACTACCCTTTGGACGTCTTGCTTCAGCAAATAGAGCGATACTGCCAGGAGCACGACATCCTTCATCAGAAACGGAACATTACCGGTCATGGCCGGAAACCCACCGGCGGCCGCATCCCAGCCCTCCGGCATGAACGGGATGATCGTGACGGTCCCTACAAACGTGGCGATCGACCCCAGCGCCCCGAGAATGCCCAGCCTCTTGTTCCAGAACCCGAGGAACAGCAGCGTGCCAAACGTCCATTCCGAGACGCCCAAAAACAAAGTGGCACCACGCATGCCGAGTAGCGGGTATAGCCAAAAGATCAGCGGGCCATTGCTGATAAAGGGGATCAGTCGGTCCACCTCGTACGCAAACCACTTCTGGTAACCGAAGAAAAAGAAAATGATGACCATAGACGCACGCAGCACATGATATTCGGCGTCTTCTCTCAGTAGGCCCAACTTGGTGAGAACGTCTGCAAGTAAGTCGATTGAACTCCGGAAAACCGATGGCGTCGCCGCACTGCCTACGCCGTCAATAGAGACTGTTTTGTTCGCTAGTCGGTGAGCTATCGCCAAATCTTGGTGATGGCCTGAGGGATCAGGCGGCGGCGGTTTGGGATTGCGAGGACGCGGGGTTGGCGGCGACTTCGATCCCGTCGGTGAACCTGACACCTTGAATGAGCTTGGGCAACTGGTTGTGGCCATCGAGCCTGCGCCAGCTTTTCTGCGCCGCATCGACCAGCTTGAACACCATGGCGAGCGCCGTCTTATTCGAGAGGCAGCCCTTCGACCGGATCGTGCGGTGCCGCACGGTGGCAAAGGTGCTCTCGATCGGGTTCGAGGTCCGCAGGTGTTTCCAGTGTTCGGCAGGGAAATCATAGAATGCGAGCAGGGCCTGGCGATCCTTTGCCAGGCACTCGGCGGCCTTATCGTATTTCAACTCATAGGCTGCGATGAAGGCGTCGAACGCGGCCTCGGCGTCCTTGCTCGTCTCAGCCATCCAGATCTCCTGTAATGCCCGCTTGGCTTTCGGCTGCTGGCCCTTCGGCAGTTTGTTGAGGACGTTGGCGGTCTTGTGCACCCAGCAGCGTTGCTCGCGTGTGGTCGGCCACAGCTCGCCGAGCGCCTTCCAGAAGCCAAGCGCGCCGTCGGCGACGGCGAGTTCGGGCGCGACCGCCAGACCTCGGTTCTTCAAATCGAGCAGCAGTTCACGCCAATCCTGCGCGCTCTCGCGCGCGCCGTCGGTAAAGCCGAGCAGCTCCTTCCTGCCCTCCGGCGTCGCGCCGATGATGACCAGGATGCATTGCTTGGCGTCTTCAAGACGGGCCTGCAGGTAAATGCCGTCGGCCCACACATAGACGTAGTGCTTGGCCGACAGATCGCGCTTCCTCCAGTGCTCGTGCTCGTCGATCCAGACCTCCTTCAGCCGAGCAATAGTCGAGGCCGACAGGCCCGGTGCATCCTTGCCGAGCAGGGCCGCAAGCGCCTCCTCGAAATCGCCGGTCGAGATGCCCTTAAGGTAAAGAATCGGGACCAGCACCTCCAGGCTCCGCGAGCGCCGCGCATACGGCGGCAGGATCGCGGGTGTGAAGCGGATGCGCCCGGCATCATCGGCAGCGCCACGGTCGCGCACGCGGGGTTGGCGCACGCCGACCGGGCCGATGCCGGTCATCACCTCGCGTTCAGGCAGGTGCCCGTGCCGGACCACGCGGCTCAGGCCAGTAGCGGTCTTCAGATCGACATGCTTGGCGAGGAATTCGGCAACCTCGGCCTCGATCGCTTGGGCCAGCAGGGCCCGCGCTCCGTTGCGCAGCACCTCGGTGAGCGGGTCGGCGAATGACCCTGGTTGAAGCAGCTTGACGACGTTAGCATCGGACACGGCGTATCACTCCTTTGCTGGAGAAGTGGAGGCGCGAACACCCCCACGATACGCCGCCTTCATCCCGTCAGCCCGTCACCAACTTTCGCGCATAGCTCCTAGTCGGTCCATCGGATCTCTCCATGAAATCGGTTAGAGAGGGGAAGCGAAGTAGTGTCGGCGATGTCGACATCGCCGAGTGAACGCCTTGGAAAGAAGTTTTCTCCGCCTAAAGCACCAATCCGCTAAATGCCGGGGCGTTCGCGGCGGAATACTTGTGGATTCAGCAACTGTCGGGGTAGCAGCTCCGGTGGATTATCGGTTATTCCGGTCCGGAATGCTTAGGCCGGCTTGGGCTCGCCCGCGCGCGAAGATGCGTCAACGCCACGATGATCTCGGCCGGCTCGAGCCGCGTGGTGTAATCGGCGTCCACGTAGGAAAGCATTACAAGACCGTTCCGATCGATGATGTACGTGGCCGGCAGCGGCAGCACCCAACGGTCGGCACTCCTTTTGAGGCGATTAGCGTAGCCGAGCGCAAGATAGGCAGGCTGGAGTTGCGCGGGCACGGTGAAGGCGATGCGATAACGGGCGGCAACCCTGCATCCTTGATCCCTCAGTAGCGGGAACCTTGAGCTTTCGCCACCGCCAGCGAGTGGCGAAAGACCAACCAGCGTTGCGCCAAGACGCTCGATTTCCGGTTGCGCCCGCGCTAACGCCTGCAGCTCGAGCTGGCAAAACGGGCACCAAGCGCTGCGGAAAAAGCTGATGACCGCGGGACCGCGATCGAGCACTTCCGAGAGGCTGACAAAACCGCCGTTCCTGGTCCGGAGCCGGAACAGCGGGGCCATTTCGCCGGCCTTTACGGCTTGGCGGACCAAACCCGTTTGCGCCAGCTCCGCGAGCGAGCCTTCCATGGCTGCGACCACGCTCGGTGAAGCGCTCGCCTCGAAAGCGTGCCGGCAGACATCAAGTTGCGCTTGCAAGGACATTGGGCACCAGTCGGACTTACCGCGGAATCAATGACTGTCGCCCCTCAAGGGTCGCCGGCAGCAGCCTCGCCGTGGTAATATCGTTCATTCCGAAAGGGAATAAATGATGGATCGGCTCGCTGCGATGGAGGCCTTCGTCCGCGTCGTCGATGCCGGATCATTCTCCGGCGCGGCAAAACAGCTCCGCGTCGGCCAGCCCGCCGTTTCCAAGACGATCGCGCAGCTCGAGGAGCGGCTTGGCGTGCGGCTGCTGCTGCGGTCGACGCACGGCCTGACCCCAACCGAGGCGGGCCGAAACTTCTACGAACGCGCCAAACGATCGATCGAAGAAGCCGAGGAGGCAGAACTCGCCGCGCGCGGCGCCGCAGCTGCGCTCACGGGCCGACTGCGGATTTCTGCGCCGGTGACGTTCGCGCGGCTCCAAATAGTACCGCGGCTGCCCGCGTTCTTCGCCGAAAATCCCGCTCTCGAGATCGATTTGGTTCTTGAAGACCGAGACGTCAACTCGGTAGCGGAAGGTGTCGATGTGGCACTTTGGATCGGCCCCTTCGCCAATTCTGCGCTGATCGCGCGCAAGATCGCGATATGCCGAAGAATCGTCGTGGGCGCACCCGCATATTTCGATGTTATGGGGGTTCCCCAGCACCCAACCGACCTTCTCGGGCATCAGGCCGTCATCTATTGAGCTGGACCCCGAAAATGAGACAGGTGGCTAAGGTGGAGCCCTGCCCCTAGAAAGCGCGGATCGCGCAGGAGCAGGACATGAAGCGGACACGGAAGAAGCACAACGCAGCGTTCAAAGCGAAGGTGGCGGTGGCGGCGGTCAGGGGGGACCGGACGATCGCCGAGCTGGCGAGTGAGTTCGGCGTTCATCCGAACCAGATCTACAACTGGAAGAAGCAGCTGCTGGACGGGGCGGCGAGCGTTTTCGAAGGCGGCGGCACAGCAGTCGAGGGCGTGGCCAGCGAGGCGCAGGTTGATCTTCTGTACCGGCAGATCGGCCAGCTGAAGGTCGAAAACGATTTTTTGGCACGAAAGCTCGGCAAATGAGCCGAGCGGAACGGCGTGCGCTGGTCGAGCGTACGGGCCCGGCGCTGCCGGTATCACAGCAATGCCAGCTGTTGGCGGTATCCCGCGCTTCGGTTTATCGCCAGCCGCCCGAGGTCAGCGAGCAGGACCGCACGATCATGGCGTTGATCGACCGGCAGTATCTGGCGCGGCCGTATTACGGCTCGCGCCGGATGGCGGCATGGCTGGCGACCCAGGGTCACCTGGTCAACCGCAAGCGGGTGCAGCGGCTGATGCGGTTGATGGGGCTGGTGGCGATCTACCAGCGGCCGAACACGAGCAATCCGGCACCTCAGAATAAGGTCTACCCGTATCTGCTCGGCGGGCTGTCGATCGAGCGGGTTAACCAGGTCTGGTGTGCCGACATCACCTACATCCCGATGGCCAAGGGCTTTCTCTATTTGGTGGTCGTCATGGACTGGGTCAGCCGCGCGGTGCTGGCGTGGCGACTGTCAAACACGCTCGGTGCCGATTTTTGTGTTGAGGCGCTCGAGGAGGCGCTCTCTCGCTACGGCCGTCCCGAGATCTTCAATACCGACCAGGGCAGTCAGTTCACCAGCGACGATTTCACCGGCACCCTGAAGGATCACGGGATCAAAATCAGCATGGACGGCAAGGGCCGGTGCATGGACAACATCTTCGTCGAGCGGCTGTGGCGAAGCCTCAAATACGAGGAGGTCTACCTCAACGCCTATGCGAGTGTGGCCGAGGCCAAAGCCGGTATTGGCGCCTGGCTCAATTTCTACAATGAGGAGCGCCAGCACCAGAGCCTCGGCTACCGCACGCCGCGGCAAATCTACCAGGAAGGCCTATGGATATGTGGACGATCGGCTTTGCCGACCGGCTCCGCTTCCCCGCCTCCCGAGCCAGCTCGGAAAGCGGGGAATGCTCGCCTTCGCCCACATACCCACAGGCGCCACAGCCAGCAAAGGATTTGATATGATCAGTAGAAGTAAAATCGTCAAACCAGCCATCGCGGTCACCGCATCAGCCACATCAAATCGCCGCTACACCTAAAAGCGCTCCGCTGTCTCACAATCTCCCCTGACCAGCGTCAGGGCGGCCGGTCCTGGACCTTTCGTCAAGGATCGGCCGAGGTTTCCGTAACGGTGAACGGCAGGCTTCGCGTAAGCGCGGCCGAAGGTGCCCGGGAGGCGGTGTTCGCCGGTCTCGGTCTTTCCATCGGTGGATCGGAATGGATGTTCACGCCCGAACTGAAATCCGGAGCGGTCAAGGTCGTGCTGGCGGACTGGTCGTTGCCGCCGGGCGAACTTTGGGCGGCGTTTCCGACCGGGCGACAGGCGAGCGCCAAAGCACGCGCCTTCGTGGGCTTCATGGAGCAGCGACTTTCCGAAAAGCCGAGTGGCGAAGAATGTCAGACACACCAGCTTTAGAACTAGCCCGCAGCATGCGGAATGACAGCTTCGGGCTTCGCGCCAATTCCGGTCCTTCGCGTGACAACGAGCGCTCGGCCCGGGTGGATCCTTAGCCGAGCAGGGCGCGCTATCACCAACCGCGCTTACCTTGACGGCGATGGACCGGTGGCGAAAGGTGCTGCCGCGCGATCAGGTGGGAAAGGAGATGCTCGATGCTACCCCTGGTGCTCTCGTCCGACTCTCACGTGTTTGAACCGCCTGATCTGTGGCAGGCCCGCATCGATAAGGCGTTCCGGGATCGGGCGCCGCGGATCGAGCGGATCGACGGCGGCGACCACGTCGTCGTCGAGGCAGACCAGATCCTGTCCGGGATCGGCCTCATCTCGAATGCCGGCGCGCGGTTCGAGGCCCCCGAGACCATCTCCCCCCAGGGGCGCTTCGAAGACGTGCTCTGTGGCGGGTACGACCCCGAGCAACACCTGAAGGACATGGCGCTCGACGGGGTTGCAGGCGAAGTCCTCTATCCGTCGCAAGGGCTGTTTTACTTCAAGGTGGCGGACCCGCTGCTGATGTCCGCCATTTTTCGCGCGTACAACGACTGGCTCGCCGAGTTCTGCCGCACCGATCCCGCCCGGCTCAAGGGCATCGCGATGATCAACCTCGACGATGTTGAGGACGGGGTCAGGGAGCTGGAGCGCGCCGCCCGCCTCGGCCTCTGCGGCGCGATGATCACCGAGCATCCAGCCGAGGACCGCCGCTACGACCAACCCGAGTACGAGCCGTTTTGGGCCGCCGCCGCGTCGCTCGGCTTGCCGCTCAGCCTGCACACGGCCACACGCCGGCAGGGCAAGATCCGCGGGGCCGGTCTCGGAACGCTGCGCGACGCCAGCAGCCGGGCGACCAAGGCGTTCTATCCGGCATTGTCGATGTGCGACATGATCTTCTCCGGCGTCTTCGAGCGCCATCCCGGCCTCAGGCTGGCCATCGTCGAGTTCGAGCTGTCCTGGGCGCCCAACGTGCTCTCTTCGATGGACTACACCTACCGCGAGCGCCACGGCGAGGCACTCTATCGGTTCAAGGACGGCATGCTGCCGAGCGACTTCTTCCACCGTAACGTCGTCTTGAGCTTCCAGGAGGACGCCATCGGCATTCGCCTGCGCGACGTCATCGGCGTCGACAACATGATGTGGGGCTCGGACTATCCGCACAGCGAGTCGACCTTTCCCCAATCGCGCAGGATCCTGGCGGAGATCCTGGCCGGGGTGCCGGAGGACGAACAGGCCAAGATCGCCGGCGGCAACACCGCCCGCGTGTACAATTTCGACGTGGCGAGGCTGACCGCCCCTGCTTGAATCTACGAGGTCCGTGGCGCCCGGATCGACTAGAGTGCGCCGGGAGCAGTAAGCGTAGGGCGGGTTAGCGAAGCGTAACCCGCCGAATGAGTTCACCGCTGCGACGGGTGGCCAATTATCTTGCGCTCATCTGTCCTGCGGATCGCTAGTTGCAGCAATGTAGGGCGGGCTGAGCCACGAGCGAAACCCACAAGCCCGCGGCCGGAGACCATGGGTTTCACTTTCCTTCAACCCATCCTACGCTTGCCAACCATGAGATCGTCCGCAAGCCGCACTCGAAGTACCCGGATTTCAGCGTCGAGCGGGTCGGGCCGGCCAGCATCAGCGACATCGCGCTATCCAGCTCGAAACCTCGCGCAACCGCGCCATAGCACTGTTCAGCCCTACGCTTGCTGAAGGTCCTCGAGCCGCGGAGCGTACTCCGCCATATCGGCAAGGGTTCTGCAAGCGGTATAGTGGGGTTGGTGCGGGTCACGCAGACGGCAGGACTGCGAGGCCGCTCACCACCAATCAGGAGGGCAAATCATGGCGAATTACCGGGTCATATCGTCGGACAATCACGTGTTTGAGCCACCGGACCTGTGGACGAGCAGAGCCAAGCCGGTGTTCAAGGACCGGGTCCCACAGCTTGTCCGCGAGTATGATGGCGATTGGTGGTTCTGCAACGGCCACCGGGTGATCGGGCTGGCCGCCGGGTCGCAGACAGGTATGCGGTTTGAGGCGCCGGAACAGATGGTCCGCACCACGACCTTTGATAAAGTCCGGCGCGGGGGCTACGACCCTGCGGCGCACCTCAAGGATATGGATGCCGATGACGTGGATGTGAGTATTGTCTATCCCACCGTCGGTCTGCTGCTCTACAGCGTGCCGGACACTGCGCTGCTGTCGGAGATTTTTCGAGGATACAACGACTGGCTCGCCGAGTTTTGCGCCGGGGAGCCCAAGCGCCTCAAGGGCATCGCCATGATCAACGTGGACGATGTGCAGGAGGGTATCAAGGAGCTGCAGCGCTGTGCCAAGATGGGGCTGGCGGGCGGCATGATCACCGTCTATCCCCCCGAGGGGAAAGGGTACGACAATCCGATGTACGAGCCGCTATGGGCGGCGGCCCAGGATCTGGATATTCCCCTTGGCATGCACATCGCGACCAACCGGCCTGGCCCAGGGCAGGATTTTGGGCTCGAGGACCGCAACCGCGTCCGCAACTCCTTCCTGGCCAACGCCGACCACTGGGTGCGGATGTCCCTCGGTGAGATGATCTTCAGCGGCGTCTTTGAGCGCTACCCAAAACTCCAGATCGGCACGGTGGAGCATGAGCTGTCCTGGATTCCGCACTTCCTGAACCGCATCGACTACACCTACACCCAACGCGTTCAGCAGGAGCGCTATCGGTTCAAGGAGGCCATGCTGCCCAGCGACTATTTCCACCGCAACGTGTTTGCGGGCTTCCAGGAAGATGCCATGGGCATACGCGACCGCCACATCATCGGTATCGATAATCTCCTCTGGGGCTCAGATTATCCCCATGTCGAGTCCACCTTTCCCAGGAGCCGGCAAATCATTGAGGAGGTTCTGACGGACTGCACCGAAGAGGAGAAGGCCAAGATCGCCGGCGGCAATGCTGCCAGGATATACCATCTCAACTAGGTTCCTGTGCGTCCTCCTCTGATCACCTGACGCTGCTACCGCTGGGTCCTCCCGGGGAGAAGGACCCAGCGCTGTTAGAGGCCTGCGGGAATATTCGGACGCCGAAACCGCGTGATGGACGAGCATGTCCAACCGCGGTCGGCGGCGGCGTGTCGGCTCCTACACCGCCACTAGCAGCGCCATTGTCATCTCTTCATTCTTGGTCATAATGATAAAAATCGGTTTGGCACCCAGGCTGCGGCCCTGATCTCGCCGAATTCACGCGCGATCTCCACCCCTGCCCAGACCATACGATGATCGTCGGGGTCCACTACGACACTGGTCACGAAGGGTATGCCAATGGAGCATTCCCGGGCGATATCCACAGCTGATTTCTCCCACTGCAGCCCTCGATCTCGCGAGCGATAGACCGCAGCCGGGCGCGTGCCGGCAAAGAGAATATCGGGATCGACTGGGTCGATGGTCAGCGACCAGATCGTTCGCAGGGTCCCATTGGCCCCATAGGCCCCATTGGCGGTGATGATGCGCTCCCACCGCGCCGCGCCATTGTGGCTCACGAACAAGCCCGTATCGCCACCTGCGAGAAGGGTATGCGCCTCGGTAGGATGGGCGACCAACGCCTGTATGCGGCTATTGAGCGGGAACGCGGCGGGATGGCGTATCCACGACTTTCCGGCATCCGGACTGTGCCATACGCCCCAGCCAGCCGTTCCAAGACAATACTGTAATCCGCTGCCATACGCTGCCTCCCTTCACTGGTCCTTTCCGGTTTAAGTCAGAAGCCCATCGGTAGCGGCCGACCGGAAAATTGCCGTAATCTTATGAGAGCTTATGCTTTGCGAGGCTGATGCTTTGCAAGCCCACCAGTCGGTTAAAATGTTAATGCGATTCAACGTTGCCATAGCTAGTCTAATTTGGGGCATCACTTCGCTGTTATTCGCTGTTATGGGACAGAAAACAGCGAACATGTCGCTGTTTCTCCGCCGTCTCGATCTTCAGAAGGCGAGAATTTCCGCGGCCGAATCCGGATCGCTGGCTGATTTTTCGCTGCAAAAAACAGCGAAAACAGCGACGACGCCCAAGATCTCCCAATGGGCGCCGCCGCAGGCAGTAGCTGTCAATTCGACGGTGCGATCTGATCTTCTCCGGCGTCTTCGAGCGTCATCCGCGCCTGACATTGGCCATCGTCGAGTTCGAGCTGTCCTGGGCGCCGAATGTGCTCACCTCCATGGACTACACCTATCGCGAGCACTACGGCGAGGCACTCTACCGGTTCAAGAACGGCATGCTTCCGAGCGACTTCTTCCACCGCAACGTCGTGGTGAGCTTCCAGGAGGATGCCATCGGCATTCGCCTGCGCGACGTCATCGGCCCCGACAAGATGATTTGGGACAACATGATGTGGGGCTCGGACTATCCTCACAGCGAGTTGACCTTTCCCCGATCTCGCAAGATTTTGGCGGAAATCCTCGAGGGCGTGCCGGACGACGAACAGGCCAAGATCGTGAGCCTCAACACGGCCCGCGTTTACCATTTTGACATGGCGAGGCTGACCCTCCCTCGTTGAAGAGCCAACCTCTGCGGATCGACGAGGTCGACGTGCCCTGCGGCTCACAGAGGTCGCGCGCTTCCAGGCCTGGCGCGACGTGTTAGCTTTTATCGGTGCGCCCCACGAGCAAGGGTCACAGCGTGGCTTCACTCCGCGTGAATTCAGCAGCGTGCAATTTCACGAAGTCGAACATGCTCGTCGGCGTCTCGCCGGTGAGCTTGAGGTAGTCCTCGCTCATCCGGTCATAGCGCCCCTGCTTGTGGAGCTCGGTCATCACCGTGAGGTGGTGGACTACATGCTCCGGCAAGCCCGCCGCGCGAAGCTTTTCGCTCCACTCGGAAGTCGGCGCGTCGCGATAGCGGATCGTCCGGCCGAGCGCCTCGGAGAAGACGCGCGCATAGTGGTCCAGGTCGGCCGATTCGGGCCCGGCTAGATTGTAGATATGACCGATGTGCGGCGCCGGGTTGTCGAGGATCGCCGCGACGGCGCGCGCGACGTCGACCGACGAGACGGGCGAGGTCTTGCCGGCGCCCAGCGGCAGCGCCAGCTCGTCGGCGTCGCGCACACTCGCAGCGGCGAAAAGCAGGAAGAAGCCTTCCAGGAAGACTGTCGGCCGCACCGTGACGACCGGCAGACCCGACCATGAGAGTGCCTGCTCCGCCAGCCAGTGCAGCTTGTGCTGCGGGCTGTCGGTGGTCTCGGTGATGCTCATCTGCGTCACCGTCATCTGCGACATGTTCACGAAGGCCTCGACGCCGTGATGGCGCGCCACCGCGGCGGTGTTGACCGTGGCTTCCAGGTAGGCCGCCGAGACCGACATGCCAAAATAGATGCGCGCGCAGCCTTCGATGGCGCGGTGCATCGAGGCGATATCCGTCAGGTCGCCCAGCACGACCTCGGCGCCGAGCCGGCGCAGGGCGCCGGCGCGCTCGTCCTCCCGCCGCACCAGGGCGCGCACCTTGTGGCTCTTGGTGAGCAACATTGCGGTGAGGTTGCGGCCGATAGCGCCGACGGCGCCGGCGGCGCCGGTCACGAGGATTGGGCTATCATGGGTGGGTTTCATCATCGGTCCCGTGGTCGGGGTTAGTTTGGCACCCAGACGGCGGCTCTGATCTCGCCGAATTCGCGCGCGATCTTGCGCCAGGACGCGCCGGCATCCTCACTGACGTAGACTTCGCCGAACAGGCTGAACGCCACAATACGGTCGGCGTTGGCGGGATGCGTGGCAAGGCCCCACACAGTGGCATTGGGCTGGGTGGGGAGCGGCAGGATCTCCCAAGTCTCCCCGAAGTCTGTCGTGCGGAGCACGTGGCCCTTTTCCCCCGTCGTGGTCTCGCCACACCCGGCGAACAGCACGCCGGGATCATCGGCCTTGACGATGAGGCCTCGGGCATAAGGCAGCGGCCATTTCTGCTTGATGCCCAATGGCTGCCAGGTTTCGCCCAGATCGCTGCTGGTAAATACTTCGCGTGCCGTGCTGGCATATAGCCGTTTGGGTTGCGTTGCCGCGATTGTCACGGCGTGAATGTCCGGATCATACAAACCTGTCTCCAGGTGCGTCCAAGTGTCCCCACCGTCGAGGCTGCGGAAGACGCCGTCAATTTCTACCCCTGCCCAAACAATTCGATGATCGTTGGGGTCGACGATGACGCTGGTCACGAAGGGTATGCCAATGGAGCATTCCCGCGCGATGTCGACAGCCAATCTCTCCCATTTCTGTCCCCCATCTCGCGAACGATGGACCCCGGCCGGACGCGTGCCGGCGAAGAGAATATCCGGCTCGAGCGGATCGATGGCCAGCGACCAGATCGTCGGCAAAGCCCCAATCGCGCCGATGCGCTCCCACCGCGCCCCGCCATCGTGGCTGACGAACAAGCCCGTATCGCCGCCCGCGAAAACGGTATGCGCCTGTGTCGGATCGGCGACCAGCGCCTGTATGCGGCTATTGAGCGGGAACGGGGCGCGATGGCGTATCCACGACTTTCCGGCATCTGGGCTGTGCCATACGCCCCAGCCAGCCGTTCCAAGACATATGCTGTAGTCCGCTGTCATAGGCTGCCTCCCTTCGTCTCGGTCGCTACGTCACCCCGCAAGCGGGAAACACCGTACTGTGCCTGACCCTCCGACAACAAATGGATCTGGTACCAGGTCCTCGGCCGTCCAGCATGCTGTGCACCGGCGCCAGCCGCATCGATGACGGGCTCTGGGCGCCGATGGATCAAAGCTACCAGCGTTACTTCGAACGGCCGTAACGTCCCACGATCTTCGCCGTTGCCAGCGTGTTGGCACCGAGGCTGCGCCCGACCTGGGCGCCCGAGGCGGTTTCGTCAAGCGGCAGCGATGAGACCTTGAGCGCGTATATGGTGATCTCGTAGTGATGCGCGTGGTCGCCAACCGGTGGGCACGGCCCGCCGTAATGCGAAAATCCGAAGTCGGTCCGCCCCTGGATTGCGCCCGCGGGTAAATCCTTGGAACCCTCGCTGCCGGCGCCGGCCGCCAGGGCATGGACCAAGGCCGGAATGTTGAACACGCTCCAATGCCACCAGCCCTTCCCGTTCTGGGCGTCGGTATCGACCATCGTCAGCGCGAAGCTCTGCGTTCCGGAGGGCTCGGCCGACCAGGTAAGCGCCGGCGAAACGTTCTGCCCATTGCAACTGCCGAGCACCTGCGCCAATGCCATCGGGCTGCCGCTCTTGACGTTTGTCGAGGACATTCTGAACTCCGCAAGCGCCGGCGTTGCCGCCGCCGCCAATGCCGCTCCCAAAATCAGCACGCGCATCCTGCCCTCCTTGAGGCTTCCAACGTTAGTTCTGCACCGCCACCGCGCAGGCGGCGTCAACCTCGCTAGCGATGTCGGCGACGACGCTGTCCCCGGCGGTGTTGAAGATGCGGCCGCGATGCGTTGCGATCAGCCCATCGATGATCAGGCCACAGGCTTTGAGCCGGGCAAAAATACCGATTGGCGATAGCGTCAGACCGCCTTTATCGGCTATTCACGGTCCGGCGCGACTTTGATCTTGGCGGCTTCGGTGGCAAGGTGTTCACGAAGGCTGCGGCGAGATCGAGCCAGTCGCGCAAGGTTCGCTCGTCGCGCGGGGGCGGGTCGACCAAGACATAGCCTTCCATCGGCCGGCCCGACATTTCCATGGGTTTTGCATCCGCCCGCGCCAAAGCGCGGGCGTGCTGGCCTTTCCCGACGCGGACGAGAAAGCCGCGCTTCGATGTTCCGGCAATCATGTTGCCGTTCAGCATAAAACACAACCCGCCGAACATCCTCACTTCCCGCAGCGAGCCGGTCCCTGCGAGAATCACTCGTATGCGCTCTGCGAGATCTTCATTCAGAGCCATAGACGCGATCTCCTCATTAACGGGGCCAGTTCAACAAGCCTGCCTTCCCCGCGGCCGAACGCCTGATCGGGCTCTCCGACAGTGCGGTCAGCGGCCTCGCCAGCTCCATCGAGGAATGGCACCGCGGCGAGCTGCTTCTCCAGCACTTCGATGACAGGCTGGCGAGTTCCGCAAAGAATAACGGCTCCGTACCGCACCGATCTGCCATTGACTCTGACCGTGCGTTCGTCGCCATGGGGTTGCGATGGTACGGGAAAGCAGCGGTCGCCGCCACCGGCGTCAGCACGCAATGGGATCTCGGTCCGATGCTGTTTACGGGCCTACAATTTTGGGGAGCCGAGCCAGAAAACACCACGACCGATTGTAGTGGACGCCGCCCGCATGGAATGAGGCGCGCGAGCCGGGAGCGCAAACGGGCGGAAAAAGCGTCAATCGGAAGAGACGAAACGGCGAGCCGGGTCGCGCCTATTGCGGCGGGGCGGCAAACACCCTAGCTTCCCCGTTGCGGAGTGGGGCTGGGCGGTGCGTTAGGCCGCATGTTGCCCCGGGGCCGATACCTACCTCTTGGGGGCCGTCTCTGTCGAAGTCGTGGCTTCGACACATGGTCGCCCACCTGCTACGGCGGGCCACGGAGGAGTTGCACGCCGACGGCCGAGCCGGCTCCACTTCGCAAAATATCTGCCGCCTGGGGCCCCGCGTGAACATCCTATTTTGTGGAGACGTCGTTGGACGGCCGGGCCGTGAGGCCGTCAAAAAGCATGTGCCGGCCCTGCGCCGTCAATTTGCAATCGATCTGGTCGTCGTCAATGCGGAGAACGCGGCCGCGGGACGCGGCCTGACCGAACGCCTGTGCGGCGAATTTTACGATGCCGAAGTCGATGTCTTGACCACGGGCAACCACGTCTGGGACCAGCGGGAGATCATCCCCTATCTCGATCGCGATCCGCGGGTCCTGCGCCCGGCGAACTTCCCGAAGGGAACCCCCGGCGCCGGGTGGCGGCTCCATCCGGTCGGAGGGCAGAGCGTCCTCGTCGTCAACCTGATGGGCCGGCTCTTCATGGACGCGCTCGACGATCCGTTCGCCCGCCTCGACGAGCTTCTCGCCGAATTCCGCCTCGGCGTCGAGGCTGCGGCGATCCTCGTCGATTTCCACGCCGAGGCGTCGAGCGAGAAGATGGCGCTCGGTCATTTCGCCGATGGCCGCGTCTCGGCCGTTTTCGGGTCGCATTGCCACGTGCCGACCGCCGATCAGCAGATCTTTCCGGGCGGCACCGCCTATCAGACCGATGCCGGGATGTGCGGCGATTACGATTCCGTGATCGGCATGCAGAAAGGCCCGGCGGTCCTCAAATTCGTCACCAAGATGCCAGGCGAGCGCCCGCAAGTCGCCGACGGCGAAGCGACGTTGTGCGGCATCCTGGTCGAGACCGACGGCAAGACCGGTCTGGCCCGCTCGGTCGAGCCGATCCGCATCGGTGGCCGGCTCGCCCCTCACCTGCCGCAGCGCTGAGAACTCGATCTGGCAGCCCTGTCCCTGCTCCGCGATCACCTCTTTCCCGGTGGCCTCGGCAATGTCGTCCAGGCTTTTGCCCACAGGAATTACCGCATCTATGCGAGCGGCAACGCCGTCTCGCTGATCGGCGTGTGGATGCAGCGCGTCGCCGTAGGTTGGCTCGCGTGGACCTTGACCCATTCCGGCGCCTGGCTCGGTATCGTCTCGATGGCGGAATTCTTTCCAGTGGTGTTTTTGAGCCCGCTCGCCGGCGCTCTCGCCGACCGCCGCGACCGGGTCGGCATCATCCGCGTCACGCAGATCGCCGGCACCATCGAGGCAACCCTGCTCGCGGTTCTCGTCTACACGGGCGCCATTACGATCGAGCTGTTGTTCGCGCTGACCTTGCTTCTCGGCGTCTTCAACGCGGTCGCGCAGCCGTCCCGCCTGGCGCTGATCCCGACCCTGGTCGATCGCGCGGCGTTGCCTTCGGCGCTCGCCATAAATGCGATCATCTTCAATTCCGCCCGCTTTCTCGGCCCGGCGGTCGCCGGGATTGTCATCGCCAAGGTCAGCGTCGGCGCCGCCTTTGCGGTCAATGCCGGAACCTACATCGTGTTTCTCGTCGCGATGGCCAATTTGCGCGGCATCCCGGCATTGCCGGTCGCCGCAACCCAGAGCGTCCTCAAGGCCTCGGCCGAGGCCTATGGCTATGCCAGCCATCATCCCGGCATCGCCCCGATGCTGCTCCTGTTCACGATCACGACGGTCGGGACGCGCGGCTTTGTCGAGCTGTTTCCCGGGTTTGCCGACAGCGTCTTTGGGCGCGGACCGGAAGGTCTCGCGACCCTGACATCGACGGTCGGGCTCGGCGCGATCTTCGGGGCCGGTTGGATGTTGCTGCGGCCGGCCATCACCGGGCTGACCCGCCTCGTGCTCGGCAATACCCTGATGATTTCGCTGGCGATCCTCGCCTTCACCCTGACGAACCAGTTCTACCTTGCTCTTCCCTGCGTCTTCGTCGCCGGCGCGGCGATGACGATCACCGGGGTCGGCGCGCAGACCCTGATCCAGGCGGCGGTCGATATTCGGATGCGCGGCCGGATCATGGCGCTCTACGGGATGATCTTCCGCGCCGGCCCGGCGGTCGGGGCGGTGCTGATGGGCTCGCTCAGCGGTCATTTCGGCCTGCGCCTGCCGCTCGCGGTCGGCGCGCTCGTCTCCTGCGGCTTTTGGCTGTGGGCTCGGTTCAAGCAGAGGCGCATCGCCGAGACGCTCGAAGCCAACCCGGTCGCGTTTTCCGACAGCACCGTGCCGGCCGCGGCCGGGACCTCGTCATGACGGTCTCATACGTTTTCTGCTTTGGTTTCGGGTACACCGCGCAGGTGCTCGCGGGCCGGCTCGCCGCCGAGGGCTGGATCGTCGCCGGCACCTGCCGAACCCCCGACAAAGCCTCGGCCCTGTGCGCAGCGGGGTTTCCCGTTGAGGTCTTCGACCGCGACCGCCCGTTGCCGACGGAAGCGTTGGACCAGGTCACGCATCTTCTCGTGTCGGTTCCTCCAGATGCCGCCGGCGACCCGGTGCTGGCAATGCATGGCGAGGACATCGCGGCCATCAAGCCCCTGCGTTGGCTCGGTTATCTTTCGACGACGGGTGTCTACGGCGACCGCGGCGGCGGCTGGGTGGACGAGACCGCCGCGTTGTCGCCGAGCGGCGAGCGCGGCCGCCGGCGGCTCGCTGCCGAAGCGGGCTGGCTCGATCTCTGGCGCCGCCGCCGCGTGCCAGTGCACATCTTCCGCCTCGCCGGCATATACGGCCCCGGCCGCAGCCCCTTCGAAACACTCCGCGCCGGCACGGCGAAACGCATCGACAAGCCTGGCCAGGTATTCTCCCGCATTCATGTCGAGGATCTGGCGCAGGTGCTCGCCGCCTCGATCAACCGGGCGCGGCCAGGTGCCGTCTACAATGTCTGCGACGACGACCCTGCGGCACCGGAGGCCGTCGTCGCTCACGCCGCGGCGTTGCTCGGCATGCCGCCGCCGCCGCTCGTGCCGTTCGAAGCCGCCAGGCTCTCGCCGATGGCGCGCAGCTTTTACGACGACAACAAGCGGGTATCGAACCGGCTGATCAAGAGCGAACTCGGTGTTACCTTGCAGTATCCGGACTACCGGAGCGGCTTGGCTGCCATCCTCGCCGACAAGGCTTGCCCAAAGACTCGGCATCCGGCATCGTCGGATTAGAAGATCCATCCGGCTTTAGGAGGAAACGGCGGTATGACGACTTACAACGTCCTGATCATGGGCGCTTCCTACGGCTCGCTGCTGGCGACGAAGCTGCTGTTCGGCGGCCACAAGATAACGATGGTGTGCCTGCCGGCGGAGGTGGAAGCCTTCAACAACGACGGCGCCCGAATACGCCTTCCGATCAGAGGCAGAAAGGAGCCGATCGAGCTCGACTTGCGGAAATTGCCGGGCAAGCTTGCCGCCGCCGGCCCCGGCGAGGTCAACCCGAGGGACTACGATCTCGTCGCTCTGGCGATGCAGGAGCCGCAATACCGCTCCCCCGGGGTTCGCGAATTGCTCGACGCGGTCGCGCGGTCCCGGGTGCCGTGCATGTCGATCATGAACATGCCGCCCTTGCCTTATCTGAAGCGCATCGCGGGGCTGCAAACCGACACGCTCAAACCCGCCTATACCGATGCGAGCGTCTGGGACAATTTCGAGCCCGGTCACCTGACCTTGTGCAGCCCGGACCCGCAGGCCATCCGGCCGCCCGGCGAGAAGATCAACGTCCTGCAGGTCACCTTGCCGACCAATTTCAAGGTGGCCCGGTTCGACTCCGACAAATCCACCGCGATGCTGCGCCAAATGGAGGCGGACATCGAGGCGGCACGTTACGACCCGGGCGACGGACCGATCCAGCTGCCCGTCAAGTTGAAGGTCCACGACTTCGATCTTTGTGCCGCTCGCCAAATGGGCGATGCTGCTGACCGGCAATTACCGCTGCGTCACAAAGGATGGTGCGATCGACATCAAGGACGCGGTGCACAACGACCTTGAAGCTTCACGCGGGGTCTATAATTGGGTCTGCGGGATATGCGAGCGCCTCGGAGCATCGCCCAACGACCTGGTGCCGTTCGAGAAATATGCCGCCGCCGCAAACGACCTGGTCCGGCCATCCTCGGCCGCCCGGGCCCTCAACAACGGCGCCCCCAATATCGAACGGACGGACCGGCTCGTGCAGCTGATCGGTGCGCAATACGGCATGCGCAATACGGTCGTGGATCAAACGGTCGCTCTCGTGGACGCTCGCCTGACCGCCAACCGAAAAGCCGCCGCCTGACCTCTCGCCGAGGCGCCCGGTGTCGTGATTGAAACCGCTCGGCTCCGGATGCGGTCGCCGTGTAATGATGATCTCATTGACCTGGTCACGTTGGCCGGTAACTGGGTGGTGGCGCGTTGGCTGGCGACGATGCCCCACCCCTACACCGAAGCGGACGGGCAGGAGTGGATCGCTCGAGTGCAGCAGGATCACGCAACCGGCCAGCCGCGCCGCTTTGCCATTGCATTGAAGGAGAGCGACCGCCTGATCGGCGGTGTCGGATTGGACGGCAGCACCGGCGATGAGAGCGAAGAGCCGGCGCTCGGCTATTGGCTGGGCGAGCCTCATTGGGGCAACGGGTATGCGCGTGAGACCACTGCCGCGACCAGTCCTGCTTCGCTCAGCGCCAGCCACAGCGCCCGCTGGTACCCGCCGGTCGCCTCCAGCACGATGCGTTTCACGCGCAACGGCCGCAGCCGGGCGATCCACCCGGCATACCCGGCCGCTTCATTGCTCACCGAGAAGCCGACCCCCAGCGGACGCACATGCACGTCCAAGCGATCCTTCGAGACGTCGATCCCGACAAACACATCCTGTGACGCCATCATCCTATCCCCTTCTTGCGACTGCGGGCGAGGGCCCTGGCAACTGTTCGGGCGTGAGATGACAGGCAGCGCCGGAGCCCTGCTCGACACGGGGAAAGGACCCCACGATTGCTTGCGGTCACGGCGCCGCCGCAGCCCGGGACTTGGCCCCGGCCCCAGGCTGCGCCCCACACTATGCACTACGGCGCACAGACAAGATTGCTTCGCTCCGCTAGCAAGCAACCACACCTGCTCGGCCTCGTCGTGATGTCCAGCCGGTTTCATTCAGCGGGGTCGGCCGCCGGCCGGTGGGAACTCGCAATGACGACAGGAGTGATGATTCGATCTGAGCGAAATCTCCTCTAATAACCGGACGCCTACGCGCCAATCAGCCAATAGCGCTCGCCCTCCTCGTTCTTCGCCTCGTGCAGGCCGAACCTCTCATTCGGCGGAGCGCCGCGGGTGATAAGGGCATGCATGTCGGTCAGCACGTCGCGGGCCTCGGCGACATAGCCGTGCCCCAGCATCGTCAGATCGACATTCGTCACATTGATCGTGTCGATCCCCGGCAACACCAGGGTCGGCGGCATCAGACCCGCACGCGGGAAATTGTGCAGCCAGCGCGACGCCTCGACCGCCAGATCACGCTTCGAGACATAAAGCGTGGTTCGGCTGGCGACTTCCGCATAGGCCGCGCTCAGCTGCCGGAACACATCGGCATCGACATCGGCAGCGGCCAGGATGACCTGGCCGAACGGTTTGCCAGTCCGCCGCTGCGCCCTTGCCGCAATCCGGTTGACCGCGCGCAACACCCCGCGATTGCCCATGCTGTGCGCGATCATGTGCACCGCAGTGGCGCCGCACCTCTCGGCGAAGTCGGTCATGAAATCGGCAATAACGCCTTCGCTCGCCTCGATCGTGGCCTCATCGGCGGGATAACCGCGCGTCGGTCCCTGCGACGGCCAGCTGAAGAACGCCATCGCCCCTTTGACCGACAGGTCGAACCCAATCTGCGCCGCCCGCTGCGCCGCCTCTTCAAACGAGACATTGTAGCCGTGCACAAAGATCAATGCGCAGCGCTCCACCGCATTGATCGCGGCGAGTTGCGCGGTAATGGCCTTCCAATAATCGCTCTGCTGCAATTCGTCGATCCCGAGGAGCCGCAGCCGATCGTCCGTCATTGTTACCAGCCGCTTCCACCAAGGCGAACCAATCGAGCCGATCTTGTGGGACTCGGGTATGAACACACGGCACGAGCCATAATGCACGACATTGTCGCGCATTGCCGAATAGCCCTTGCCCCAATTCCCCGGATCGTTCGGCCGCCGATTGGTGCCGTACCAGACCACATATTCCGCCTTGTCAGTCTGAGCGTGCGGATGCGGTGCCGACATGGGCGCATCTGGAGTACCCGAGATATCGCGAGTGGCGGCTTCCGGAGGAGGCGCCGGAGCAGGTGGGACGGCCTCGGTCGGCGGGAGCGGGACAGCATCCGCCGCCTGATCGCTCGTCTCTTTCGGCAGGAATGCACCTCGCTCCGCTTGCTCGATGAGCTGCTCGATCTGCCGCACCTCGGGTAATTCCAGCCGCTGCGCGTCGTGGAGCGCGAGGCCGAGAAGCCGGCTGGCCTCGCCCCGATCGTCGTCACTTCCTCGGAGGAGTCTCGTGATCGCCTGCTCAATGCGTGCAACGAGGAGATCGCGCACGGCGCCGAGCTTTTCGTAAACCGGCAATTCTTCCATCCGATAGCGCAGCGCCTCGTCGAGTTGCCCGCGGGCCTGCAAAATGTCGGCGATTTTGCCCATCGTGACCGCGCGCTCGCGCACGTCACCGAGCCGCTGATACACCGGCAGCTGCTCCTCGTTGTAAATTCTGAGTGCCTCGTCGAGTCGCCCGCGGGCCCGCAAGATGTCGGTGATCTTGCCCATAGTGACCGCGCGCGAGCGCACTCGCCGAGCCGCTCATAGACCGGCAGCTGTTCCTCGTTGCGGATTTTGAGCGCCTCGTCGAGTTGGCCGCGGGCCTGCAAGATGTCGGCGATTTTGCCCATCGTTACGGCGCGCTCGCGCACGTCGCCGAGCCGCTCAAAGACCGGCAGCTGTTCCTCGGTGCGGATCTTGAGCGCCTCGTCGAGTTGGCCGCGGGCCTGCAACATGTCGGCGATTTTGCCCATCGTCACGGCCCGCGAGCGCACGTCGCCGAGCCGCTGATAGACCGGCAGCTCCTCCTCGTTGCGGATTTTGAGCGCCTCGTCGAGTTGGCCGCGGGCCTGCAAGCTGTCGGCGATTTTACCCATCGTCATGGCGCGCGAGCGCACGTCGCCGAGTGACTCGAACACTGCCGCCGCTTCCGTCAGAAGCTGTTCCGCCTCGTCAATGTGCCCGGTTTGGATGAGCCGCGAAGCCCTTGCGAAAAGCAGCATTGCGCGGGCGCTGGGATCGCCCCCCTCGATCGCGAGAGCCCGCTCGAGCAGCATTTCCTGAATTTCAGCTTTCCCCAACCGCTCGGCGCAATCGGCACCGTGCCGAAGAAGATGCAGATTCGGGGCGGCCTCTGTGCGATCCAGTGCCGAGAGCGCAGCGAGTACAAGTTCCAAGGCCGGTTCGGCTTGATGCAAGGTAAGGAATAGGAAAACTACCGCAGCGCGCGACGATTCGTTCACTATGTTGGGAGGTGCTTCTCCAAGCAGAGCGAGGCGCGCGGCCTCCCACCCCCGCAGGTCTGCTGGCAGATTGCCGTCCGCATCTTTCCAACTGCTGTAAAGGGGGGCAATGGCTCTCTTCGCGATTTCGGCACTTTCTGCCATGCTGTTCATGGCGGCCGAGGTCGAGGGACAGGGCGTCATTAATTACGAGCAGGAGGAAGCCGGGATCCTGCAGGCGACAAACGGGCTGCCTCTCAACCTCAGTGTCGAGGAAAGCGGCGCGATCGAGAAGGATCCGCTCGCGCTCCTCCGGCTGTCCGGGTACCACAATATCGAGCGCAATCTCACCGATTGTTCCGCCGAGGACCTGGCCGAGCCAGCGGTCGCCCTCGTCGAGAAACGCTGCGATGTCCCGCCCGATCTCGACCAGCAGCGGCAACTCCCGAGACTGCACCGCCGTATCGTATCGCTCGGCCCAGCCGCGCAGGCGCGCGAGTGCCTCGGGTGTCAGCCGCCGCACCGTCTAGAGGCCGCCCTCGCCGGTATCGGCGCAGAACAATTCCTCGCCCCGCAACTCGATCCGCGCATTCAGCATCCGCCTCTCCCCGGTCTCTTGATTATGGTGAAGATGCGCCGCGCGACTGCGGACCGCAACAACCGTGCAGCGACCGCAGAATTGCCAAAATCATATCATAAGAGGGGATTTTCGCAGGCCGAGTCAGCGCAGCTCACAAAACGGCTTTGGAACAATTGCGGACGCTTCCATGCTCATCCGACTTGAACAAAAAAAGTACTCTTCGCTGTAGATTGGCTGCAGAAACAGCCATCCGCTGTGAACCCGGCGGGCCTGATCGGGTCATTCCGGGGCGCGGGCTCGTCCGCGAGCCCGGAACCCATGAACACAGGCCTCGGAGACGGGGTTCAGGAGACGGTGTTCATGGCTTCCGGGCCCGGCCCAAGGGCCGTCCCGGAATGACAATCTTGGCCTCGAATGACAGCTCATCCCCACGGATTGCGCGGCCGGATGGGCCGGCGGCCGGCTTGCGGCACCGAGCCGCGATAGGAGGAGCGCCGGCCGGCGAAGGAGCCGGGGGGAGCGGTGGCGAAGGCTTGGCTGCGGGGCGGCTGGAGCAATGTTACGCCGCTCGGGCGCAACACCATGACCAGAACCAATCCGGTGGCGAAGCCGCCGACATGCGCCCAGAACGCCACTCCCGGCCGGCCGGGGGCGGCCATCAGGCCGCTTACCAGCTGCATCGCGAACCACAGGCCGAGCATCGCCCAGGCCGGCACATTGACGATGCGAAAGAAGATCACGATCCACATAAAGCAGCGCACATTCGCGCCGGGGTGGAGCAGAAGATAGGCGCCGAGGACCCCGGCGATCGCTCCGCTCGCCCCGACCATCGGAATGTGCGAAGTGGGGTTCGAGAACGCCTGAGCGAGCGCAGCCACGATGCCGCATGTCAGATAAAGGAGCAGATAACGCCCGCGCCCGAGCACATCCTCTACGTTATTTCCGAAAATCCACAAATACAGCATGTTCCCCAACAGATGGAACCAGCCGCCGTGCAGAAACATGCTGGTCAGCACTGTCGCCCAGGGCGGCAAGACTTGGTAATTCCGCGGCGGATGCCAGAGCCCGAACAGCTCCGCCGGGATCATGCCGTACGCATATAAGATGAAGTGCTCGTTGTGACCGAGCTGCCAAAGGAACGCGCCGGCGCAGGCGCCGATCAGGAAATAGGTGAGGATCGGCGGGTTAACGGTGGGATTGTCGTCAGACAGCGGGACGGCGAAGATCATGCCGAAGACCCGCCAATGGCGCGGACGCCCCGCAGGGCGCCCATCGGCTCAGGAGCCCACTCAGGAGCCGACGAGGCCGAGCTGCGGGCTCGACGGTTCGGCAAAACGGCGCCTTGGTATGCGGCCGGCGAGCCGTGCAAGGCGTCCGGCTTCCACCGCCGCGCGCATCGCGGCGGCCATCCGGCGCGGATCACGGGATTGGGCAATAGCGGTGTCGACCATGACCGCGTCGCATCCGAGCTCCATCGCAAAGGCGGCATCGGAAGCAGTGCCGATGCCGGCGTCGAGCACCACGGGGACCGGGCTGCGCGAGCAGATCAGCTCGATCGCTGTCGGATTGGCAATTCCCATCCCGGAACCGATCAGCGATCCGAGCGGCATTACCGCCGCGCATCCGACATCGGCCAGCTTTTGGCAGGTAACCGGGTCTTCGTTGCAATAGGGAAGCACGGTAAAGCCTTTGCGGGCGAGTTCCTCGGCCGCATGAACGAGCTGTTCGACATCGGGGTACAGCAGTTCGCGGTCGCCGATCAGTTCGAGCTTGACCCAATTCGTTTCGAGAGCTTCGCGCGCCAGTTCGGCGGTCAGAATGGCGTCTCGCGCGGTGACGCACCCGGCCGTGTTCGGCAACAGGCGGTATCTGCCGCCGAGAACATCGACCAGACTCTCGGCATAGCCCTCCAGGCTGATGCGGCGGATCGAGGCGGTGACCAATTCCGCGCCGCTCGCTTCGAGGCAATCGAGCATCACCTGCTGGTTCGGATAGCGGGCTGTGCCGACGATCAGCCGAGAGGAGAACGGGGTGCCAGCAATGTTGAACGGATCGGTCATCGTGTACTGTCCTGCTGAAATTCTCTCTGATTGGAGCCGGCCTCAACCGCCGGAAAACGGGCGGACGATCTCGACATCGTCCCCGGGTCCGAGAGGTTTCGACGGCCATTCGGAACGGCGGACCGCGGAACCGTTCACAGCAACTGCGACAAACCGGGCAACGGGATCGATGCCGCGGAACGCCAGCAGTTCACTCACGGTGGTCACCGCGAACTCCTCTTCCACTCCGTTGACCTTGAGCCGCATCATCGAACCCCGGCAGCGATGCCGTACCCTATAGTTCTGCTAAAGCGGCGGTCGTTATCGGTGAATCGCTCCGGAGTGAACGGCCGAACCGCCTCCGGCAGATGGTCTGTCAATATAAAGGCGCTGACTGCTTCGGCCGTCAGTGGCGTCAGCAGAATTCCGTTGCGATGATGCCCGGTTGCGACAACCAGCCCGTCTATCCCGCTCGGACCCAGCATCGGGGCATCGTCTCGCGAACCCGGACGGAAGCCCACCCAAGTCTCGGCCACGGGAAGCTCCTCGATCCCGGGCACGGCGCGCCAGGCACCCTCGATCAGCGCCAGCAAGCCGCCTGCCGTGATCCTATCGTCAAAGCCGCGCTCCTCTACGGTTCCGCCGACCACGAGCCGTCCGTCCCGGCGCGGCACCAAATAGCCCCGCGGAAGCCACACGACGTGGTGCACCAGCGGGTTCGCGGGATCCATGTCCAACGCCAGCATCTGACCTTTTATCGGACGGACCGGGGGGAGATCAGCCGCCGGAATCCCGGCGATGTCGCGCGACCAAGCCCCGGCAGCGAGCACGATGACATCCGCATTTTCGCGGCGGTGCTCGGTCACGGCCGCGGTTATGCGCCCGCCGGTGATCTCAACCTCTCGCACCGGATCGTGTTCGTAAAGTACGGCTCCGGACTTGCGCGCCGCCGTTGCGAGAGCGTCGACGAGCCGGCGGTTGTCGACTTGATGATCTCGCGGGCTGAGGACGGCGCCGGCGATGCCCGGCCGCAAGTGCGGCTCTCGCCGCCGCGCCTCTGCCCCCGACAGCCATTCGAGATCGAGCCCGAGGCTTTTCTGGAAATCAAAGGTGAAGCGCAGCTGCTCGGCATCGTCGCGGGTCAGGGCGACGACAATCGTACCCTCGTCCCGATAGCCGACCGAGATGCCGGATACCGCCTCGAGTTCGCGCGCGAAATCCGGCCACATACGCTGGCTTTCGAGCGTCAAGGCGAGCAGTGCCTCCTCGCCGGGCTCGGTCTCGACCGCGGCGGCGAGCATTCCGGCAGCCGCCCAGCTCGCACCGCGTCCGGCCGCGGCACGGTCGAAGACGGAGACCGAGCAACCGGCTTGGGCCAGCCGCCAGGCAATTCCCAACCCCATGACCCCGGCGCCGATGATGACGGTCTTCGGGCGAAACGACGAGATGGTGATCGACGCGGTGATAGCGGACTCCCTTCGCCGGGCAAGCCCGGCCAGGTTCAGTGGGTCTGATCTCAGCCGATCCGGCTGCGCAAACTCGGCTGCGCGGCCGGCCAGCACCCCAGCCTCCCGGGAATTTCGGACCAAGGCTTTGCGGATGCAAGGACTTTGTTGGGCGGAGCTGCGTTGTCGGCGGCGCGGGAGGCGAGCTGACGATCAGTGCATACGGGGAAATGTAAATCGTCGCTTCAACATATGTTGTTTCCGCGCTACCTTTAGGCAATCCTTATGCTCGGACGTCAGCCTATGGCGCATATCCTTGTCGTAGAAGATGATGCGGACGTGCAATCAGTCGTATCGGAGTTTCTCGTAAGCCTCGGCCATCGCCTGACCTGCGCGTCATCGGCGGAACAGGCGCGGCTGTTTCTTGCGAGCGAGCCGGTCGATCTCGCCCTCGTAGATTGCCTGATGAGCGGCGAGCAGGGAAATTCGCTCGCCGAACATGCCTCGAAGCTGGGTGTCCCAACCATACTTACTAGCGGCGATCCCCACTACATCGAGACGTGTGCGGATCATGCTTTTCCCTTCTTGGCCAAACCATTCCGATTGACCAATCTTGACGAGCTGATCGCCAGTATCTTGGGCACGCTGGGGACCGAACGATCGCAATAGCCTCCTTAGATGCCCGGAGTTTTTACAGCAGTGCTCTTCTGCCCGCTGCCGTCGCCAGCGGGATATAGCCGGCAAGGTTGGTCAGCCTCGGTCGGTCGAAAATGACCAGTGTGCCGTTTTGGATCTCGGCTAGCCGGCGCTCGCGAAGGGACTCGAGGGTTCGAGCGACATGCACACGCGACAAGCCGGCAGCATCGGCCAGGTCGCGCCGCTGCAATGGGAACGGGCAGGTCGAACCGCCGTTGACCATGGCGCGTTGCCGCAACCGGTCGAAAGTCTCGAGCATCAGGTAGGCGATCCGCTGTTCCGCGGTGTTGCGCCCGAGCAATGAAAGCCGAACATCCATCCGCTGCTCCTCCTCGACTCGCGTCTGCAGAACATTCAGCGCCAGAGCAGGGTGACCGGTGAACAGATCTGAGAAACCTTTGCCCTGAAGGACACAGAGGGTGGCCGTGGTGATCGCCTGAACGGAGTGCTTGACCCTGCCCAGAACCGCCGCGGCGATTCCGACCGTGTCTCCCGGAAGTACAATGTCGAGGATTTGACGCGCACCGTTCGGGAGGCGGTGGTAGCGGATCGCCCATCCTTCGAACAGCGTGTAGACCGGCCCCCCCACCTCATCCTCTCGAATGATGTCGCCGCGCGGCGCGACAACGATGTGATCGGTCTTCATTTCTACAATGAAGCTGAGCTCGCGTTCCGAGAATTGTCTGAAGAAAGCCCTTCGTCGAAGCGGACATTGCTCGCAAGGCACGAACATCGGCGCGGCCTATCCTCCCAACCGGCGGCGTTCATATATTATTAACCGGACGAGAAGCAGCTAAATTCCGTAGGAAAATCAAAGAGATTAGCAACGTAACCGGATAGCAGCGGAAGGCCGTTACTGCGCGATCAATTCAGGTTAAGCGGTATCACATGTTTCGTGGGGCGCAGCGGCACCGTTTACATTCTAACCTAGCCCGCGCACTTGGGCGGAGCGAGCGAGAAGTTGCAGGCCCTGGATTCGGCGCCGGTTACTCGGCGCGCCTGCGGATGATTTCGGAGGCATGGTCGATTAGCTCGCGGCCGAGTGTATCGAACTCCGCGCATCTCATGTTCTGCTCGGGCGACCGACGAAAGCGATCGTATAGTTGAAGAAAAACGATCGCGGAGCGGAATAACGATAGGACGCGATAAAACGTGAAGTCAGCGGCGGCGCGCGGGTTGAGACGCAGATAGGCTGCGAGAACTTCATGGCGCCGCCAGAACCCCGGCTGCGCCGTCGGCATTTGCCGCACGCGGTGAAGGCATGGGGAGTCCTCGGGTTCGACCCAGTAGCTCAACATTACCGCCAGATCCCACAACGGATCACCGCGCGTTCCCATATCCCAGTCGATGACGGCAACCGGAGCAAGCGTCTCAGGGGCGAGGATCATGTTGTCGAGCTTGAAGTCGGAATGAATAAGGCTCGGCGGCCCGTCCGCCGGCACCCGGCGGCGCAGCCAGTCAAGCACCTCTGAGAACGCACGAGGATTGATCAGATCTGCGACGGCAGCGCCTCGAACGGCCCAACCGTCAACGCTTCGGGCGAGGAAACCCGCCGGACGCCCGAGCGTTTCCAAGCCAACTTGCGCAGGGTCGACAGCATGCAGAGCGGCAAGGCTCTCGACCAATTGCCGGCTCAGCAACATGCCGGCCTCGGGCCGGCCAGCCAAGTCCGGCGGCAGAGTGTCGCGGATAACCATCCCAGGGCGGTACTCGATAATCTGGAAGGGCGCGCCGAGCACGCTTGCCTCGTCGCAGAAGAACATAGCCTGCGGGGCTAGCGGATACCCCCGCCAAAGCGACGAGAGGATGCGGTATTCGCGCGCCATATCATTGCCGCCGTACGGCAGCGGCCCGGCCGGCGGCCGGCGCAACACCGCCGGCTTGCCGTCGATCTCGATCAAATAGTTGAGGTTCCCATAGCCGCCGGCGAACTGCCGCGGCGGGTCTGGTCCGAGCACGAGGCCGCGGCGTGCGAGATAGCGTGCCAGAGAAGCCCAATCCTGTGGGATGCTGTGCGTTATCTCACTGAATTCCCCCGGGTGCACAGACATTCTATTAACACCGCGGTCGATATCGTGAGCCGGCACACCGGTCCCGACATGGCGCATGGTCCGGATACGGCAACACGATATTATATCTGAAACGGGTCGCAGGCGTATGGCACATCAGCTCATGAGCTCAGTTTCGAGGCGCCGGCTAGCTGTCGCCGCGGCGATGGCGGCTTTCTTCCTCCCGGCGTCCGCTCGAGCGGCCGAGCCGGATGTCGATCGTTTCAAGACCGAGATCGGCGCGTTTCTCGGACGACTCGGACCGAGCTCGAACGGCGCGGTCAAATGGGTTGGTTCGGATACTTACGAGGTCCGGCGCGATGGCGAAGTTTTGCTGGCGACCATGGAGAATGCTCGGCTGTCGCTAAACACGCCGCAACCCGGCCAGCTCATTCTCGACCGCGTCGAGATTCGAGAGATCGCCCGAAAAGACGAGGGCAAGCTCATCGAGCTCGCCCTCACGCTGCCAAAAAACATCGTGCTCAGGGAGACCGACGGCACCGAAACCAAGATCAACCTGACGGATGCGAGAGCAGATACGGTGGTAGAGGCCGAGTCGGGGCGCGGCCGGGAAACTCTTGTCGAGATCGCGGGCGTGCGGATCGATCAGTCCAAAACCGGGACGTGGGTCCGCCTCGGACCGCTCTCGATGTCCTCGAAGCTCGTCGCCGAGCCGAATGGCGGGTGGAGCGGACCGGTCGAATTCGAGGTCAAGGGGATAGAATACTTTCTGCCGCAGGGTCCCGTTGGCGGGGCGATCGATCGGATCGGGTTCACTGGTAGAAGCGCCGGTCCAAGGTTGAACGAGCTCGACAAGCTGCGCCACGCGATCGACCAACTGCAAGCTGACGACAGCAACTCACCACAAGCCCGCGGCGCAGCGTTCCTGGTAACGCTCTCGACAATTTCGGAGCCTTTCAGCACAATACGGGGTGAACTTGCGTTGGAAGGTCTGACAGTCAGGAGCGTCACCGGTGAGACGCTCGTAGCGCTGACGAAAGCGGACAGCACCACGGAGATCACCGGCCTCGATACGGAACAGGCAGCGCTACGGTTCAGTATTAGCCATAAGGGCCTCGACCTCGCGCCGTCGCTTCTCGAGAACTGGAAGGTGCCCCGCCGGGTGGTGCTCGATTTCGGGGTCGCCGACCTCAGCACGCAAGCTCTGACGAACCTGCTCCATGCCCTTATTACCGCGACTGACCAGCGGGTATCGGGGGAGAGCGAGAGTGAAGCGAATAAACAGGAGGCCCTTCAGCAGGCACTCGGAGCGGCGGCGATGCTCAACCCAACCTTCCATATCTATGACGTCGCGATAGACACCGAGGAGGTCGGGATGGACCTGACGGCCGAAGCTCACGGTTCGCCGCTCGCGCCGAAGGGTTACACTGCCTCGGGAGACCTGGCGGTCCGGGGGTTTGACGCGATCCCGAAACTGAGCGGTGGGATACCGTTCACCGAATACCTCCCAGTGCTCAGGGAAATAGGTGTCGAAGGGACAGCGCCGGATGGGACATCGCGGCTGCAATTCCATCTCACCTCTGCACCGAGTAATTGGATCACGATCAATAAAAATGACGTCAGTGCTTGGTTCGGCGGGACCGAGAGTATGGCAGGTCAGCCGCGCCTGTTGAAGCCGTCCGATCCGCCCATGCGGGGAAACGATGTCAAGAGCGTCCAGCGCGCCCTCGCGGACGCAAAGATTTCGGTCGAGCAGGACGGTGAATACAATTCGGCCACAGCCGGCGCGGTTGCTCGTTTTCAAAAGCAGAACGGTCTGAATGTCAGTGGCGTCGTCGATGCTGCGACCCGACGGCGGCTCGGCGGGATGGGAGACCCGCTGCGCCAAGGTGGCCGAAATTGACCGCGGCGTTATGATCGCCCGTCCGCTTAGCGCAGGAGTGCACCATGGACAAATTTTACCCCGACGCCCATGCCGCGCTTGCCGGCCTGCTGCAAGACGGCATGACCGTGATGTCGGGCGGGTTCGGTCTTTGCGGAATTCCAGAGGCGCTGATCGCCGCGATCCAAAGCTCCGGCGTGACGGGCCTGACGGTCATTTCGAATAACGCCGGCATTGACGGAGCCGGGCTCGGTCTACTTCTCGAGACCCGCCAGATCCGCAAGATGATCTCGTCTTATGTCGGCGAAAACAAGCTCTTTGCCGATCTTTATCTCAGCGGCGAGCTCGAACTCGAATTCAATCCCCAAGGTACTCTCGCCGAGCGGATACGGGCGGGGGGCGCCGGCATTCCGGCATTTTTTACCAAGACGGGTGTCGGCACCCTGGTGGCGGAGGGCAAGGAAATTCGCGACTTCGACGGGGAGAGTTACGTCATGGAGCGTGGCCTGGTCGCCGATCTCGCAGTCATCCATGCCTGGAGAGCCGATCGCGAAGGCAACCTCGTCTACCGGAAAACCGCGCGCAACTTCAACCCGGTGATGGCGGCGGCCGCGAAGGTTACCGTTGCAGAGGTCGAGGATCTGGTCGAGCCCGGGGTCATTGACCCCGACCACATCCACACGCCGGGCATTTTTGTCAAACGCATCGTGCGCTGCCCGCCTTACGAGAAGCGCATCGAGCAGCGCACTGTCCGCAAGCGGAGCAATTGAGGCAGGAGAAAGCGGAATGGCTTGGTCACGCGACGACATGGCGCGCCGCGCGGCGGCGGAGCTGGAGGACGGCTTCTACGTCAATCTCGGCATCGGCATCCCGACCCTGGTATCGAATTTCATTCCGCCGGGGATCACGGTTCAACTGCAGAGCGAGAACGGGATGCTGGGCATGGGCCCGTTCCCGTTCGAGGGAGAGGAGGACGCGGACCTGATCAATGCCGGCAAGCAGACGATCACCGAGTTGCCTTCGACGAGCTATTTCGACAGCTCGCAATCCTTCGGGATGATCCGCGGCGGTCATATCGACCTGTCGATCCTCGGCGCTATGCAGGTGGCAGAAAACGGCGATCTCGCCAACTGGATGATTCCCGGCCGCATGGTCAAAGGTATGGGGGGCGCGATGGACCTCGTCGCCGGGGTGAAGCGGGTCATCGTGCTGATGGAGCATACTGCGCGGGGCGAGCCGAAACTGCTGCATCGCTGCACACTGCCGCTGACCGGCAAGGGAGTGGTCGACATGGTGATCACCGACCTCGGTGTCTTCACGATCGATGGGACCGGGATGCGGTTGACGGAACTGGCGCCCGGCGTGTCGCTCGACGAAATCCGGCAGAAGACCGAGGCATCCTTCGCCGGGACCGCCGGCCCCCGCTGATCGCCCGCGCCGGTCAGGCAACTCCGCCGCCCCGTTTCCGATCACCGCCCCGGCTGACTTCCCGGCCCGTAACACCGTCGCCGCCCGACATTGTGAGCGGCAGTGCCGCTCGCATCGACCGCGCCCGTCGTTTTTGCTAAAATAACATCACGCAGCGCTGCGACTAACGTTACAGTTTTCGAGCCCGCCATTGCCTGCTTCGTCGCGCGATCTCCGTCTGGACTTTTTTCGTGGTCTCGCTTTGATATTTATATTCGTCGATCACATCCCGGAGAATATCCTCAGCTACTTTACCATCCAGGCGGTCGAATTCTTTGATGCCGCTGAGGTGTTCATATTCATCTCGGGTTACACCGCTGCTCTCGTGTATGGGCAGACCCTGGTCTCGCAAGGAAGGTTATATGCCACGGCGCGGATTCTCGGCCGTGCCTGGCAGCTTTACGTCGCTCACATTTTCTTATTCGTGATGTTTATCGCCGAGGTGTCTTATACAGTCACGACCTTCAATAACCCAATGTACAACGATGAGATGCGGGTCGGCGATTTTCTCAACGAGCCGCATGTCGCGATCGTCAAGGCACTCCTCCTCGAGTTTCAGCCGACCTTCCTCGATATCCTGCCGCTCTACATTTTGCTTCTGGTGATCTTCCCGGTCGTCTTGCTCGGCTTGCGCTCGCGGTCGCTGATCGTCTTAGTGCCGTCATTCCTGCTTTATCTCCTCGTCCAGGCAACCGACCTGTCAGTTCCGGCTTATCCGGAGGGTCACGTCTGGTATTTCAACCCTTTGGCCTGGCAGTTTCTGTTTATTGCCGGAGCTGCGCTCGGTTTACCTTGGCGGCACGAGCAGCGCTGGTCGCGGTGGGCTCGGCCTGTATTGCCGCTCGCCGTGACCGTGGTCGCGGCAGGCCTAATCATCAAGCTCAGCTGGACGATCCACGGTATTTGGGACCCGTTTCCCGGCCTCCTTCTCAAGGAGTTGTGGCCGGTGAACAAGAACAACTTGTCCCTGATCCGGGTCATTCCCTTCTTCGCAGCAGTCGCGGTCGTCGTCATCGTCGTGCCCGCCAACGCGGCCATTTTGCGGTCGTCAGCAGCGAAACCGCTGGTCCTGTGCGGTCAACAATCGCTGGAGATCTTTTGTCTCGGCATCCTGTTGTCGGCACTTGGGCATTTCGTTCTTTCGGAATACAATTCCGCAATCAGCATCCAGCTCCTCGTTAATCTTGCGGGCATTCTCGTGATGTGCCTAACTGCGAGAATGTTGGATTGGTACAAAACCATGGGTCGAACGCAGGTACCGCGCTTCGCGACGACCCAAACCGGTCGTGGCAATCGTCTCGGCAAATGAGGTGGCATGTCTCGGCCGGCGGGTTGGCGCAGCCGGTACTGCTTGCGGCGGGCATCGCCGTGACGGTACTCCCGCTCTTCTCATCGGCCCTCGGCGGCGCGCTCCCCTGCGATGTGCCGGACGAGTTGATGCAAGTCGACGACAAGCTGCCTCATTTGGCCGAGCGGTTGCGCGCGAAGCAGCCCGTCAGGATAATTGCGCTCGGTGGAGCGTCGACGATGGGGTTGGCCGCGGGCTCGTCGGATCTCGCTTACCCGCACCGTCTGCAGGAGATCCTCACACCGCGGTATCCTTCCTCTTCGATCACGGTCGTCAATCGTGGGGTTCCGCGCCAGACCGCGCGACAAATGCTGGAGCGGTTCCCGACCGATGTCATGCCCGAAGACCCGGTTCTAGTGATATGGGAAACCGGCACCACCGATGCGGTACGTGGGGTCGGGGTCGACGATTTTGCGGCAACACTCCAAACCGGCATAGACGAGCTCAAGGCGCACGATATCGACATCATGCTCGTCGACATGCAATTCTCTCACAGCACCGCCACCGTGATTGATTTCGAGCGATACTTGAACGCGCTTCACCGGGTAGGTGACGTAAATGATGTGAATGTCTTTCCGCGCTTCGAAATGATGCGCTATTGGAGCGAGCAGAACGTGTTTAACTTCGATGGGGTTGTCAAAGACGAACGGGCCAGCCTTGCCGCTAAAGTTTACGAGTGCATCGCCGGCAAGCTCGCGGAAGCTATTCGAGTGGCGCTCCGATGACCGCGATCCCGGCCATCGGGCGTCTTGCTGCGGCACTCGCCATCGCCTTGGCCACAAGCAGTCCCGCGTTCGCCGACGCGGCGGCACCGATCCCGCCAAATTGCGCCGCCCCGCAGGCGCTTTTGGCAATCGAGGCCGTGCTGGACCGCACCTCATCCCGGATCCTTTCCGGGCAGCCGCTCACGCTCGTCGCGATGGGCTCCTCTTCGACCGCCGGGGTTGGGGCGAGCAGCCCGGCTTTGAGCTATCCTAGCCTCCTCGAGCAGGAATTGAGACAGCAGTTTCCCGGCGTCGAGATCCGGGTCGTCAATCACGGCGTAGGGGGCCAGGATGTTCCGGAGGAAGTGACCCGTCTCGGCCGGGATGTGATTGCCGAGCACCCGGACCTGGTAATCTGGCAAGTGGGTACTAATGCGGTGCTTCGGCGCGACGATCTCTCGGCGGATGAACAGCTCATCAGCCGCGGCGTAGCCTCAATGAAGGAGATCGGGATCGATGTAGTCCTGATGGACCTGCAATTCGCTCCGCGGGTGGTCGCGCGTCCGGCGTTCGCCGAAATGGAGCGGCTGATCGCGGAAGTCGCAAGACGCACTCAGGTCGGATTGTTCCGCCGATTTGAGATAATGAAGGAATGGGATCGCACGCAGCAACTCGCACCGGCCGCGACCATCGGCCTGGACGGGCTGCACATGACCGACGCGGGTTATGCCTGCCTGGCAAACCAGCTCGCCGAGGCTCTAGCGTCGAATTGGCGAGCGCGCGACAAGCTGGCGAAATCGCCTCAACGCAGTCCGGACACGATCGCCGGCGTCAGGCGCCCGACGGGCGTACAGCCCGCCGCGTCCTCGGGGCCGCACTAAACCGCAATCGACATCCACAGCCTTTAGAGAGCGAACGCGGCGGTTGCCGAGTTCGCCTAGAATCTGCCGTACTGCGGCAGAACGCCGCGGCGACGCAACCGGCTCCAATAAGCTGCGGTGGCTCGATATCAATCAGCGCCAGCATTCCAGGTGTTAACCTACATTTCTATTGGGTTTTTGTACGATCTAATATATCCTGCGGGCAATGTCGGAGTGGGCCACAATATGTTGTTAATTTGCGCAATCTGGGCGCATGGCCGACTGCAGCGGCTGACTGGCGGCCGGAGCACCTCCGAACATCGCATCATTCGTACTCTCGCCACAAAGTGTTGGCATAATGGCTTCGGCTTGGAGTGGGGACATGGGGCAGGGTGGAACCGGAGGATTGAAACTGGTTTGAAAACCGAGAAGACCCATGTTGGGAGACTCGACGTAACAAGGGTTTTACGTGAATTTACAACGAATTACACGTGCCAGCGAGACGTTCGCTCGGTTTCGTCGTTCTCTGGTAGTGTCGCGGGAAGCTTCGGGTTGAGCGCGGGGCATCGGTTGAGGGTGAGACAATGAAATTCGATGACGGAATTTTTGGACTCTATTCAAGGTTGTATGAAAACCGGAGAGATGTCGAGCTCTCGCTTGAGGAATATCTCGGCAAGTGTTCCGATGACGCGTCTTATTACGCGGGCGCCGCCGAGCGCATGCTCAGCGCCATCGGCGAACCGGTAATGGTCGACACGAGCCAAGATTCGCGTCTTGGCCGCATTTTTATGAACCGAACGATCAAGGTCTATCCCGAATTCGCAGATTTCTTCGGGATGGAGGAGACGATCGAGCGTATCGTCGGCTTCTTCCGTCATGCGGCACAAGGCCTCGAAGAGCGTAAGCAAATTCTCTATTTGCTTGGCCCGGTCGGTGGCGGCAAATCCTCGCTCGCCGAACGCCTGAAGCAGCTTATGGAGAAAGAGCCGGTCTATGTCTTGAAGGCTGGCAAGGAAGTCAGTCCGGTTTTTGAAAGCCCGCTCGGCTTGTTCGATCCGGTGACCCTCGGCGACGAACTCGAAAAGCGTTATGGCGTCCCGCGACGGCGTCTGACCGGCACCATTTCGCCTTGGGCGGTCAAGCGGCTCGAAGAATTCGGCGGCGATATCACCAAATTCACGGTGGTTCGCATGCAGCCTTCGCGGCTGAAGCAGATCTGCATCTCCAAGACCGAGCCCGGCGACGAGAACAACCAAGACGTGTCGAGCCTTGTCGGCAAGGTCGACATCCGCAAGCTCGAATTCTTCAGCCAGAACGATCCCGACGCCTACTCCTATTCGGGCGGTCTTAACCGGACGACCCAAGGGCTTCTCGAATTTGTCGAGATGTTCAAGGCGCCGATCAAGATGCTGCATCCGCTGCTGACCTCGACGCAGGAAGGCAATTATGTCGGTTCCGAAAATATCGGCGGCATCCCCTATCAGGGGATCGTGTTGGCGCACTCAAACGAGGCCGAATGGCAGAGCTTCAAGAACAACAAGAATAACGAGGCGTTTATCGATCGCATTTCGGTAATCAAAGTCCCGTACTGCCTGCGCTCCACCGAGGAACGCAAGATCTATGAGAAGCTGCTGCAGAACAGTGAGCTCTCCAGTTCGCCATGTGCGCCGTCGACCTTGGATATTCTCGCACGCTTCAGCGTGCTTTCCCGGCTGAAGTCGCATGAGAACTCGAACCTCTATTCGAAGATGCGGGTCTATGACGGCGAGAGCTTGAAGGACACCGATCCGCGTGCCAAGTCTGTCCAGGAATATCGCGACGCGGCCGGGGTCGACGAGGGAATGGACGGCATCTCCACCCGTTTCGCCTTCAAGGTGCTGTCGAGCACCTTCAACTTCGACACACAGGAGGTGGCCGCCGATCCCGTCCATCTGATGTACGTGCTGGAGCAGGCGATCTGGCGTGAGCAATTCCCGGACGACGCCGAAAAGAAATACCTTAACTTCATCAAGGCCGAGCTGGCGCCGCGCTATGCCGAGTTCATCGGCCATGAGATCCAGAAGGCTTATCTGGAATCCTACTCCGACTACGGTCAGAACCTGTTCGACCGGTATGTCGCCTATGCCGATGCGTGGATCGAGGATTCCGACTACAAGGATCCCGACACCGGCCAGCTGATGAATCGCGAGCTGTTGAACCAGGAGCTGTCAAAGATCGAAAAGCCCGCCGGGATCGCAAACCCCAAGGACTTCCGCAACGAGGTCGTGAAGTTCGCGTTGCGCGCGCGGGCCAACAATGCTGGGCGCAACCCGTCCTGGACCTCGTACGAAAAGTTGCGCGAGGTCATCGAGCGGCGCATGTTCTCGCAGGTTGAAGATCTATTGCCGGTAATCAGCTTTGGCAGCAAGAAGGATACCGAAACGGAGAAGAAGCACGCCGATTTCCTCGAGCGTATGGTGGCGCGCGGCTACACCGAGCGGCAAGTTCGGCGGTTGGTCGAGTGGTATATGAGGGTAAATAAGGCGGGGTAGGGGACCACGGTCCTCTCTCGGAGGTCAGGCCATGAACATCGTCGACCGTCGCCCGAACCCGAAGGGTAAGAGTCTGAGTAACCGTCAACGTTTCCTGGCGCGCGCCCGAGCCGAGGTAAAATCGGCGGTGCAGGAGGCATTGCGCAAGCGCAAGGTGGCAGATGTCGGCCACGGCGAAAAGGTGGCGATTCCGACGCGCGGGATCGCCGAGCCTAATTTTCATCACAGCCGCCGCACCGGGCGAACCGAACATGTCGTCCCCGGCAACAAGGAGTATATCAGAGGCGACGAGATCCCCCGGCCGACCGGCGGGGAAGGGCGCGGGGGCTCGCAGGGAAGCCCGGACGGGTCGGGCGAGGATGCGTTCGAGTTCACGCTATCAAAGGAGGAGTTCCTCGACATGTTTTTCGAGGACCTCGAACTCCCCGATCTCGTCAAAAAGAGCCTGAAGGAGACATTCGCGGTCGATCTGCAGCGTGCCGGGTACACCGTCACGGGCAGTCCTGCAAACCTTAGCATTCGGCGGACGATGCGGAACAGCATGGCGCGCCGGATATCGTTGAAACGGCCAAAACAATCGGATCTGGAGGCGTTGCGCGATGCGATCGACAACGCACGCGCTCGCGGAGCGGACGAAGAGACCGAAAGGCTTCTACGCGAGCTCGACCGCCTCGAGCACCGCAGCAAGATCATCCCCTACATCGATCCGATCGACGTCCGCTACAACAGGTTTGAGCGCGTTCCCCGCCCGAATACCGAAGCGGTGATGTTCTGCCTGATGGACGTGTCAGGATCGATGACCGAAGCGATGAAGGACCTCGCCAAGAGGTTCTTCATGCTGCTGCATGTGTTCCTGATCCGGCGTTACCGGCACGTCGATATCGTCTTCATTCGTCACACCAGCACCGCCGAAGAGGTCGACGAAGAGACCTTCTTTTACAGCCGGGAGACTGGCGGTACCGTAGTCTCGACCGCGCTCGAAAAAATGCTCGAGATCGCGCGGGCGCGATATCCCACCGACCGGTGGAACATCTACGCCGCTCAGGCTTCCGACGGCGACAACTATGGCGCGGACAGCGGACGTTGCGTTTCCTTGTTGGGTGGCGAGGTGCTTCCGCTCTGCCAATATTTCGCCTATGTCGAGGTCGGTGACGGCATGGGAGGGAGCCTTACCGGACTGTCGCGAGACAGCGACCTGTGGAGAGCTTACAACGAGGTGGCGCCGGTCCATCCTCATTTCGTGATGCGTCGAGTCAGCGACCCGTCGCAGATCTTCTCGGTGTTCCACGAATTGTTCGCAAAGGGGGGTATCCGTGCCTGATTCCGTCGCATTGCGGCTCGAAACCGCCGCCCCACTTTTCACCGGTCCAAATTGGGATTACAGCGGGTTGCGCCGGGTCTACGACGCTGTCGAGCGGATCGCGCTCGACGAACTCGGGCTCGACGTCTATCCCGTGCAGGTCGAGGTGATCACCTCCGAGCAGATGCTCGACGCTTACGCTTCGGTCGGCTTGCCGCTGATGTATCGCCATTGGAGCTTTGGCAAACGTTTCGCATACCACGAGACTCTCTACCGCAAGGGGTTGCAAGGCCTCGCCTACGAGATCGTCATCAACTCCAACCCGTGTATCTGCTACATCATGGAAGAAAATTCCATGACCATGCAGACGCTAGTCATTGCACATGCCGCGTTCGGCCATAACCACTTCTTTAAGAACAACTATCTGTTTCGCCAGTGGACAGATGCCAACGGCATCCTCGATTATCTGAGCTTCGCACGCGATTACGTGCAGAAATGCGAGGAGCGGCACGGGGCGGAGGCGGTGGAGCGCGTGCTCGACGCCGCGCATGCGCTGAAGGATCACGGTGTCAACCGCTACGCCCACCGCACCAAGCCAAATCTCGCCGAGGAGCGGCGCCGGGCGGAGGAATGGCGCGCGCATTTCGAGGCGACGTACAACGATCTGTGGCGTACCGTTCCGGGCGCCGGAAAGGACAAGGAGGATAGCGGGGACGAGGAGGCGCGGCTCCAGGAAATCAAGCGCCAGCTTGGCCTGCCTGAAGAGAACCTGCTTTATTTCATCGAGAAACGCGCGCCGCGGCTCGAGGATTGGCAACAGGAGCTGGTCCGCATCGTGCGCCTGGTCTCTCAATATTTCTACCCGCAGAAGCAGACGCAAATGATGAATGAAGGTTGCGCGACCTTCTGCCACTACGAAATCATGCGGAGATTGCACGACAAGGGGCTGATCACCGAAGGATCTATGCTCGAATTTCTACACTCGCATTCGAGCGTCGTATTCCAGCCGGACTTTGATGACCCGCGGTTCAGCGGCCTCAACCCCTATGCGCTAGGGTTCGCGATGATGAGCGATATCCGCCGCATATGCGAAGAGCCGACCGAGGAGGATCGGGAGTGGTTTCCTGACATCGCCGGCTCAGGAGACGGCTTTGGCGTGTTACGTCATGCCTGGGCGAATTACCGCGATGAAAGCTTCGTCCTGCAACATTTAAGCCCGGCAATGATCCGCCGGTTCCGGCTGTTCCATGTCTCGGATGACAGCACAAAGCCGGCGTTGCGCGTCGAGGCGATACACGACGATGTCGGTTATCGAAAAATTCGCAGCGCGCTCTCCCGGCAATATGACCTGTCCAGGCGCGAGCCCGACATTCAGGTGGTCGATGTCGATCTCAGGGGCGATCGCTGCCTCATTCTTGCACATTATGTGCATAACGGCGTGCTGCTCGAAGAACAGAGCTGCCGCGCCGTAATCCGGCATACCGCCACGTTGTGGGGTTATTCGGTCAAGCTGCTTGAAATCGATGCCGCCACCGACAAGACCCTCAAAACCTACGAGGTAGCGCCCCCTAGCTGATTCCTGGCGAGCTCGGGGGCGCGAAGCCCACGCCCCCAGAGGCGGTATGCGCGATGGTCGTTCTCGGTATTGAAACCAGCTGCGACGAGAGCGCAGCCGCAGTGGTGGCCATTACGGCGGCCGGACCGAAGATCCTTTCCAATTTGATCCACTCCCAGCTCGCGGAGCACAGGCCCTATGGCGGCATCGTACCCGAGATTGCAGCGCGCGCTCATCTCGACCACCTCGATCCGCTAATATCGCGCGCACTCGCCGAAGCCGGCGTTACCCTCCGCAAGGTCGACGGAGTAGCTGCTTCGGCGGGCCCGGGCTTGATCGGGGGCCTCATTGTTGGATCGACAATGGCGAAGGGGTTGGCTTGGGCCGCGGGTAAGCCGTTTCTGGCTGTCAATCATCTGGAGGGCCACGCCCTCTCGGTTCGCCTGAGCGAGGAAGTAGAGTTTCCGTACCTATTGCTCCTCGTTTCGGGGGGGCACTGTCAGCTCCTCGTGTGCTCCGGAGTTGGCCGGTACACCCGTCTCGGGACAACGCTCGACGATGCCGCCGGCGAAGCGTTCGACAAGGCAGCAAAGCTGATCGGGCTCGGCTATCCCGGTGGACCTGCCATCGAAGCGGCCGCGCGCGACGGGGACCCATACCGTTTCGTGCTGCCGCGCCCGATGAAGGGTAGGCCGGGTTGCGATTTCTCATTCTCCGGCTTGAAGACGGCAGTGCGTCAGATCACTTCCGCGAGCGGCCCCCTCGATCCCCGCGACAAAGGGGACCTCGCGGCCGCGGTCGAGTGCGCGATCTGCGATGCGGTGACCGATCGGACCGCGAATGCGGTCGCGTGGTTCCGCCGCAAATACCCGAAGGGAAAATCGCTGGTGGTTGGCGGCGGCGTAGCGGCCAACAAAAGATTACGGAGCGGCCTTACGAGCCTCGCCGATGAGGCCGGGCTGCGCTTTGCTGCCTCACCCCCGGCATTGTGCACCGACAATGGAGCGATGATCGCCTGGGCCGGCATCGAGCGGCTTCGACTCGGCCTCGTCGACGGTCTCGATGCCCCGCTTAGGCCACGGTGGCCGCTCGATGCCAGTGCGCCGCGACGGCCGGGCGCGGGTGTGAAGGGGTGAGCGGTTGGCCTCGAACCTGATCCCGTGAGACGCTTGGCGATCATTGGGGGGGGTGCCTGGGGAACGGCGCTCGCCATGGTTGCTCGTCGCGCCGGCTCGCACCCAAGGTTGTGGGCCCGGGACTCGGGTGTCGTTGCCACGATTAATCAGCGTCATCAGAACCCGCTTTTCCTGCCCGGCGTGATGCTCGACCCCGCCATCACGGCAACCACCGACATGGCGTTCGCGGCAGAGGGGGCGGAGGCGGCTTTGCTTGTCGTCCCGGCGCAATTCCTGCGCGGCGTAATCCAGGTGCTCGGGTCCCACCTTCCCCGCGGCCTCCCTCTGCTGCTCTGCGCTAAAGGGATCGAGACCAGTTCGCTGAAAATGATGTCAGAGGTTACTGCCGAAATTCTGCCAGCTTCCCCCTCGGCGGTGCTCTCGGGGCCGACATTTGCTGCCGAGGTCGCGCGAGAGTTGCCGACGGCGGTCACGATTGCGAGCGGTGACGCGTCGCTCGGTCACGCCTTCATTGAAGCCCTCGGAAGCAGTCGGTTCCGCCCCTATCTGTCCCAGGACCCGGTCGGCGCCGAAATTGGCGGCGCCGTCAAGAACGTTCTCGCGATTGCGTGCGGCATCGTCGTCGGCCGCAATCTCGGCGACAACGCTCGAGCTTCGCTGATCACCCGCGGACTGGCGGAGATGATTCGGCTCGGGGTAGCCAAGGGCGGTCGAGCCGAGACTTTCCGTGGCCTCTCCGGACTGGGGGATCTCGTACTGACCTGCAGCTCCGCCCAATCGCGCAATTATGGGCTTGGCCTCGCGCTCGGCCGCGGACAGACCCTCGAGGCCGCGCTCCGCGGCAGTCGCTCGGTTGTCGAGGGCGTGGCCACGGCTGCGTCAATCGCGCGCGTGGCGGAACGGCTGGGCATAGAGATGCCGATCGCCGCGGGAGTTGATGCGTTACTTCACCACGATGAAGCGGTAGACGCCGTTATCGATCTGCTGTTGCGCCGGCCCTACCGGGCCGAATAGGGGATAAGGCGGTGAACCCTCGAGCGTCAACTAGGTCGGAGGGCGGAAAAAACTTTTCTGGACCGGCTGAAAGCCAATATCATTGGGGAGCGAGCAATCCCACCGGCTCGGACCGAAATGAGCGACAACGGAAGACGCGGCGAGGAAGGACCGGGAACGGGTGTTGTCGTCAAGACAAAGCCGAAGACGAAGAAGCCGTCTATGTACAAGGTTCTTATGTTAAATGATGACTACACCCCGATGGAATTTGTCGTGCACATTCTCGAGCGGTTCTTCAACAAGAACCGGCAGGAGGCGACCCGCATCATGATGCATGTGCATCGCCGCGGTGTCGGTATCTGCGGTGTTTACACCTATGAGGTCGCGGAAACCAAGGTAACCCAGGTTATGGATTTCGCCCGGCAGCACCAGCACCCGCTGCAGTGTACGCTGGAAAAGGACTAGGCCAAAGGAAGGACAGGCGGGCGTGCTGTCACGTAATCTCGAAAAGTCGCTGCATCGGGCTCTCGCCCACGCCAATGAGCGCCGGCACGAATACGCCACGCTCGAACATCTGCTTCTGGCGCTCACCGAGGATCAGGACGCGGTTGCCGTTCTGCGCGCGTGCAGCGTCGACCTCGACCGTTTGCGCCGCGAGGTGCTGAACTACGTCGATAACGAACTTGCCAACCTTGTTGCGGCCCATAGCGACGACGCGAAGCCGACGGCGAGCTTTCAGCGCGTGCTGCAACGCGCCGCAATTCACGTCCAGTCATCGGGCCGCGAGGAGGTGACCGGCGCAAACGTGTTGGTCGCGATGTTCGCCGAGCGGGAAAGCCACGCTGTTTATTTCCTGCAAGAACAGGACATGACCCGCTTCGATGCCGTCAATTATATCTCCCATGGCATTGCCAAGGCGCCCGGCCGCTCGGAGACGCGTCGTGTTCAGGGCGCCGACGAGGATGACCGCAGCGAAAAGTCGCAGAAGCGCAACCATGATGCCCTCGACGCCTATTGCGTCAACCTCAACAAAAAGGCCAAGGGCGGCAAGATCGATCCGCTGATCGGCCGGGAAGCCGAAGTCGACCGCACGATCCAAATCCTATGCCGCCGAGCCAAGAACAACCCGCTCTATGTCGGCGACCCCGGTGTCGGCAAGACGGCGATCGCCGAGGGCTTGGCGCGGCGCATCGTGCAGCGCGAGGTCCCCGAGGTTTTGATGAACGCGACGATCTACGCGCTCGACATGGGGGCATTGCTGGCAGGCACCCGGTATCGCGGCGATTTCGAGGAGCGGCTCAAGGCGGTCTTGTCCGAGCTCGAGGCGCAGCCCGGTGCGATTCTGTTCATCGACGAGATTCACACCGTAATCGGGGCCGGGGCGACGAGCGGGGGGGCGATGGACGCTTCGAACCTGCTGAAGCCGGCACTGGCCGGCGGCGTCATCCGCTGTATCGGCTCAACCACCTATAAGGAATACCGCAACTATTTCGAGAAAGACCGCGCGCTCGTTCGCCGTTTCCAAAAAATAGACGTCAACGAGCCGACCGTCGAGGATTCGGTCAAGATCCTGCGCGGCCTGAAGCCCTATTACGAGCGGCATCATAAGGTGCGGTACACGAGCGAAGCGTTGCGGGCGGCGGTCGAGCTGTCGCACCGCTATATAGGGGACCGGAAATTGCCGGATAAGGCGATCGACGTCATCGACGAGACTGGGGCCGCCCAGATGCTTGTGCCCGAGAGCCGCCGCCGCAAGACGATAACGGCGCGAGAAGTCGAAGCGGTCATTGCGACGATGGCGCGTATCCCGCCGAAAAGCGTCTCGCGCGACGACCGCGAGGTGCTGAAGAACCTTCAGCGCGACCTGAAGACGATGGTGTTCGGTCAGGACCCGGCGATAGGGGCCCTGGTCTCGGCCATCAAGCTGGCGCGCGCCGGGCTGCGGGATCCGGAAAAGCCAATTGGCTCCTATCTGTTCTCCGGTCCCACTGGGGTCGGCAAGACCGAGGTGGCCCGCCAGCTCGCGCGTACCCTCGGGATCGAGATCACCCGCTTTGACATGTCCGAGTACATGGAGCGGCACACGGTTTCGCGGCTGATCGGCGCGCCCCCCGGTTATGTCGGCTTCGACCAGGGCGGACTGCTGACCGACGCGATCGATCAACACCCGCACAGCGTGCTGTTGCTGGACGAGATCGAGAAGGCCCATCCCGACCTGTTCAATATCCTGCTGCAGGTCATGGATTACGGGAAGCTGACAGACCACAACGGCAAAACCGTCGATTTCCGCAACGTAATCCTGATCATGACGACCAATGCCGGGGCCTGGGACCTTACCAAACCGGCGATCGGCTTTGGCAGCGGCGTCCGGGAGGGCGACGATCAGGAAGCGATCAACCGCATGTTCACGCCGGAGTTCCGCAACCGGCTCGATGCGGTGATTTCCTTTGCACCGCTATCCGCGGATACGATCGGACGGGTCGTCGACAAATTCGTGCTGCAGCTCGAAGAGCAGCTCGCCGACCGGAATGTGATAATCGAGCTCGATGATAGCGCGCGGGCGTGGCTCGCCGACAAAGGTTACGACCGCCTCTTCGGCGCGCGGCCTCTCGCCCGAGTGATCCAGGAGCACATCAAAAAGCCACTGGCCGAGGAGCTCCTGTTCGGGCAGTTGTCGAAGGGCGGGATCGTCCGCGTGACGCGCAAACCCGACGAGGACAAGCTCTCCTTCTCTTACGAAGAGCGCCCGGCCGAACCGACGACGCCAAAGGTGCCCGAGCTGGTCGAGTGATCAGCTCCCTCGCGCCTTTTCGTTCTGCTCGGAGGAAGGGCACGCGGTCTCCTCATGGCGGAACGGGGAAAATTCTCCGAGCCCCTCCATCTTGTGCTCGATCATTTGGCGTTCGCGCGCCAGGAATTGGGCGACTGCCCGGCGGAACGCCGGATCGGGGATCCAGTGGGCGCTGTAGGTCGGCACGGGCAGATAGCCGCGCTGTATCTTATGCGGGCCCTGCGCGCCGGCCTCGACGCGCTTCAGTCCGCGGGTGATCGCAAACTCGATCGCTTGGTAATAGCAGCACTCGAAATGGAGGAATTTATAGTCGCCGTAACTGCCCCAGTTGCGGCCGTAGATCGTATCCTTGCCGAGCAGGTTGAACGCGCCGGCGACGTAGTTGGTGCCGCGCCGGGCCATGAAGAGTACGAGCTTTTCCGGCATCCGTTCGCCGATCATCGCGAAAAAGCGGCGATTTAGGTAGGCCGAGCCCCATTTGCGATCGGAAGTCGCGAGGTAGAATTCGAAAAACGCGTCCCAGTGGCGTGGCTTCAGGTCGGGCCCAGTCAGCACTTCGATCTCGAGGCCGCGGGCGAGCGCCTCCCGCCGCTCCTTCTTCACCGCTTTGCGTTTCCGCGAATTCAGCGCCGCGAGGAAGTCATCGAAATCGCGGTACCCCTCATTGGTCCAGTGGAATTGCTGGCCGAGCCGTTGCAGAAATCCCGCCTCGGTCAGCGCCTCGGCCTCGGCCGGGTCGGGAAAGTTGACGTGCAATGACGAGATTCGGCGCCGCTTCGTGAACTCGACCATTCCGGCAAGGAGATGCTCGCGGGTCTCGGCCGATGCGGATGGGTGCAGCAGTAAGCGGGGGCCCGGCACCGGGGTGAACGGCACAGCCGACAACAGCTTGGGGTAATACCGGCCGCCGGCGCGCTCATAGGCATCCGCCCAGCCATAGTCGAAGATGTATTCGCCATGGGAATGCGTCTTGGCGTAGAGCGGGACGACACCGGTGATCTCGCCGTCCGGTCCTGCGAGAGAAAGATGTTGTGGCATCCATCCCGTGCGGGTCGTCGTCGAGCCGCTTTCCTCCATCGCATTGAGAAACGTATGCGAAATAGTCGGATTGACATTGCCCGCGCAGGCATCCCAGGCAGCGGCCGGTATTTCGGCTATCGCCGCATGGACCCGAATTGTGACCGTTCCGCCGCTGTCGTTCATCACCTGCCCAGCGCACGCTTGCGGAACGCGTAGCGTCCGATCTTTTCATCCATTTCTGTGTTCCGTTTCGGCGACAAGATCCGCGCGTGCAAAGATAGGCTTTGTGAGGCCGCTGTCTAGTCTGCCGCCAAACTGCCTCATTGGCCGCCTAACAGCGGACGACGATCGAGAATTGAGATGCACATGCTCCATCGGTTCCTGATCGCGTTCCCGCTCGCCGTGCTGTCGCTGATCGCGGCATCGGCATCCGCGGAGACGCTCGGTGATGCTCGCGTCGGGTTCAGCGCGGAGCGGGTGCTGGTCATCGATGGGCAAAGCTACGTGGGCCGGATGTGGCATATGCCTGGCCAACAGCGCCACGAGCAGGACCTGCCGGCCTTAAGACCGATCTTCATCCTGCGTTCCGGCAGCGCGATCGGCGACATCATCCTGCCGAAATTGCATACCGTCGTCGAATTCGCGCTTCCGAAAGAGCTGTCGCTTCTCGGCGACCCCCACCTTCTGCGCAAACCTGTGGGGCAGGAAATCGTCAACGGCATCGCGACGACGAAATACGATTTGGACGAGGAGAAGCCGCAGGGTCGCGCGGTCGGCTCGCTGTGGCTCAGCGAGGACGGCATCCCGATGAAGTGTGATGCCAGGCTCACAACCGGCAAAGGCAAGGTCTCGACGTTTCGCTGGGAATTGCGCCAAGTGAAAATCGGCGCGCAGGACGCCGCGTTGTTCGAGATACCGCGCGATTACGCTAAGCTGCCGCCGGAGGCAGCCGCCCCACTGCTCGGTATGCGGCTGGCGCGACCCCCCGCCCGGTAGGCGGGGTGACTATTCGACGATGATTTGGCCGTACATCCACGGATGCGGCGTGCAGATGTAGTAGTAGGTGCCGGGCTCAGAGAAGGTGATGGCCTTCGACTCCCCTTTCTCCAATGCGCCGGTGTCCCATTTCCCCTTTTCGAACGCCGTCGCCGTGTGCTGGACATCGCCGACATTGGTGAAGGTCACCGTGGTTCCGGCCTTTACCCGCGTGCGGCTCGGCCCATAGGAATATTCGACGTTGTTGTTGCCGATTTTGATCGTGTCGACTCCGTCCGCAACCGGCCCCGTGGGCCCGGCGATGCTTTGCGGCGCGGGAGGCGGCCATAGTGGCCCCAATTGCCCCTTCAGCGAAAATACCCACACCGCATCACCATTTGCACTGAGCATCCCCTGATTGCCGCCGGTCGCAATCGCGACATACTCCTCCCCGTTTACCTCGTAGACCGCAGGAGGGGCATCGGCCCCGAACCCAGTTTGGAACCGCCACAACTCTTCACCGGTCTTGGCATTGTTTGCCAAGAAATTACCGTCCGGCTCGCCACGGAAAACAAGGCCGCCGGCGGTCGTCGTTGATCCGCCTCCCTGACCGACGCGATATGGCGTCTTGTTCTGCCAAACGATCTTGTTGGTGTTGCCGCCGATTGCGGTAAAGGTACCGCTCATCGCCGACCCGATCGGCGCCGCCGCGGTGCCGCCGGTATAGCGCAGCCCGAGCTTGTAGGTATGGCCGTAGCGCGCAAAGGCACTGGTCCGGATCGTGCCGGAAACGTAGAAGCTCCCCGTTTCCGGATTGTACGACATCGGCGCCCAATTGGTGCCGCCGATCCCCGAGGGCTGGATCAGCACGGGCTCTTCCCAGAACGCCTCGAAGATGCAGCCGGCCTTTTCGTAGCCGCTCGCAGGCATGGGCTCGGCACATTGCGGCACGATCGCGTCGCCGAGCGGGAAGGGCTGCGTTTTCGCCGTCTTCTGCTTCGGCTCCTGCGGCACGGCGCGCTCCTCGACACCGATCAGCGGCTTGCCGTTAGTCCGGTCGAGAATGTAGACCCAGCCAGTGCGGCCGGCCTGGGCGATGCCCTTGCGCGGCTCGCCATTGATCGTATCGAACAGGACGACTGGGCTCGCCGCGTCGTAATCCCAGATGTCGTGGTGAACCTCCTGGAAATGCCAGGCATACTTGCCAGTCTTCGCGTTCACCGCGAGGACAGAGGCGCAGAACAAATTATCGCCTTCGCGCATCGATCCATCGTAATCAGGTCCGCAATTGCCGACGGCGAAGTAGACGAGGCCGAGTTCCGGGTCGAGAGCCGGGGTGTTCCAGATCGACGCTCCGCCGCGCATCGCGTGATCGGTCCCCGCCGGCCAGGTATCGCTGCCGACCTCACCCGGGGCCGGTAGCGTGTAGGCCCGCCAGAGGATCTTGCCGGTCTTGGCGTCGAGCGCAGTCAGACGCCCGCGTATGCCGAATTCACCGCCGGTGATGCCGCTATAGACGATCCCGTCGAAATAGAGCGGCGCGTTGGTGATCCCGTAACCATTGTGCCAGTCCTCGACCGGGGTCCGCCACACCTCCTTGCCGGTCTTGATGTCGAGCGCGACCATATTCGCGTCGAGCTGGCCGATGAAGAGCATCCCTTCGCCCATCGCCAGCCCGCGGTTGAGCCAGCCGCAGCAGATCGTCGAGATCGTCTGGCCGATGCCGGACCAGTGCTCCCAAAGGATCTGGCCGGTCTTGGCATCGAGCGCGAAGACATCGTCGTTCCCGGTGCTGATATACATGATGCCGTCTTTGACGAGCGGCGTCGCCTCGAACGAATACTTGCCGCCGAGCCCGGAGCCCTTGAGTCGGGTCATCCAGGCTCCTTTGAGCTGCTTGACGTTGGTGGTGTCGATTTGCTTCAGCGTAGAGTAGCGTTCGTTAGTCATATTGCCGCCATTCGTCACCCAGTCCTTGCCGACCGGGTTCTGCAGCAGCTTGTCGATTTCCGGATCGGCGGCCCAAACCGCGCCCATTCCCGCGATGAGCACGCCGAGAGCTCCCAACAGGACGATTTGCAGTCCGCACCGCATCGTTCCTCCCCTTTTTATCGGTCCGAGCTGTTAACCTAATCCGATCCTCGACCGTTTGCCAACCAACCTGTTACTGCAAGGGAAAACGGGTAAAACGGTCCTCGGCCGCGGGCCGCAGAATGGGATAAGAATATGGCAATTTAAGCGTTGCTATGCGAATACCGCATCGGCGGCATCTCTAGTAACCACCGCCATGCCATGTCATCGGCCCGGGCAATTCGCATTGATAGGTTGAGGAGCCGGAAGACACCCGACAGTGCCGCTCAGACATGCACTGATTGAACATGAGATCAGCCGGCATCCCAATCTGCGCGTTCGCGTATTGCCGGCAGATCTCCCGCATCAAGACCGTGTAGTCGTAGGGTCGGCTCGGCCGCTGCGCGAACGCAGCGGTGCTTGTGCACAGGAAGATGATCGCCGTGAAACGAAGCATGTGAGCCCCAGCACGCGCGATATCAATTTAGGTCTCAGAGAGAGCGCCCAAGCAAGATGGCGGCGCATTGAGCGGCGGCTTGCTGCGCGCGCTGCTCGATCTCTTCGTCAGTCAGAGTGCTGAGCGGGTGGTCGATTACGATCGGGGTGAGGTCGCGCATGCCGAGCGCGTCGCGCTGCACCTCTGCCTCGTGCAGGAACTCCGTGGTGACGACAACTGCCGTGGGGCGGCCGGCGGCTTCCAATCTGATGCCGTCATGCGTACAGCACGACGTGCACGACCCTCAGTCGCCGATCGCGGTCACCACGACGTCGTTATCGGCGGCGATGGCCGCGATCAGCGCCGGGTCGGCTTCCTTGGAGAAGCTCTCCTTGCGGTAATAGTTCACTGCGGCAAAGGAGGTTTCTTGCTGCAGTTTCGCCACGGTCTTGCGCAGCAGGCGATTGGCGTTCCATTTGGTGTTGTCGAGGACGCCCAATCGCAGCCCCTCGAGCGTGGCGGGGCGTTCAGAAAGCGCGAGCGGCTCCGTCTCGACGACACCGCGTGGATCGAAAACGATCTGATCCGGCTCATTGTTCATCGGGGGGTTCTCCAGCCCATTTCGTCATTCCCGCGAAAGCGGGAACCCAGGGCCGCAGGGTTCTGCGGCTGATCTCCTGGACCTCCGCTTTCGCGGGGGCGACGGTAATTACATTGACGGGCCCCAAACTCATTTGGTGGGGCTGCTATAGGTAGCAGGTGCCGTCGACGCAGATCGGCGCCTTCGGCTCCGCGGCTGTTTCGATGCTGCGCAATACCGGGGAGGACATGTGGCCCCAGCCGGGGATGAAGGCAGAAAACCGCCCGGCTTCGCCGCCGATGACGAAGAGGTGGATGTGGTCGGGGCCGGGTACGATCGGGATGCGCGCGTCCGGCTCGCGCTTGTACCATTTCGGCAGATTGCGGTTGTAGATCTTGCCATAGCGCTCATTGAAGGTCAGCTCTGAAAAGAGATTGTAGGCGTGCAGCGCCAAATAATTGCGCACGTCGTGCCGGGTCCAGCCCTTGGCGGCGATCGTGCGGGCATGTTCCGGCCCGATCACGACCGCGCAATGCCCGCTCGACACCGCATTATTGTTGGCGATCGTGCTCATTGCCGAGCAGATGCTGTCGAGGATGCCCTCGGGGTCGTTCGCGACATGGTTGGTGACGCTGTGCGGCGGCTCGGCCGCCAGCACGAACACTGCAGAGTCGTCGGGGCTGAACCCCTTCTCGACATGGTAAGGCGCCCATGGGCTCGCCGCTTCGTTCTCGGCGACGCAATACGTGTATTTGCCGGGATGGCCGAGCGTGCTCTTGTCTAGGTCGCCCGGCCAACCGCCGCCGACATTGAGCAGCACGAGGCGCAGAGCCCGGCCGATCGTCGCATTGGCGCGGTTGCCGGAGCCGAACGCGTTGCAATCGCCGTTCATGCCGATCTCACGGGCAATCGGCCCGTTGACCACCAAGAGCGGCGCCGCCATGTGAGTCGTCGCCTGGACACCGTTCAGATTGAAGGCCTTCGCGGTCAACGCCAGCATTGCCGCGCGCACCACCGGCGCGTATTGGGCTTTGCAGCCCGCCATGACCATGTTGATGGCCAGTACCTCGCGGGTCAAACCGCCATACCGAGGCGGCACTTTGCACTCGACAAGCTGCGGATCGCCGCCGAGCGCCTCGACAAAAGCATCGACCAGCTCGCGCGTCGGCGGCACCACCGGCAGCCCATCGGTCCATCCCTGCTCGAAATACCACTCGACGAGGTCGGTGGCCGCCGGCACCCGCAGCACGCTCCTCTCGGTCTGCTCAGGCTTGATTGCAGGCGCCGCCATGGCTTAGTCTCCGCCGATCGCCATCGAACTCCGGCCGATCCAGAAACGGTTGAGGAGCCGTGTCAAGGGCGCCGGCCGGTCGCGCCCGGCAAGCCGCGCGAGCGCCTCGTGATAGGGCGCGACATAACGCAAACGGGCCGGCACCCAGGGATGGACATGGCGGAACAGGGTAAGCGCCCGCTCGACGGAGCGCAGCTCCGAGGGACCATACGGCAACTCGAACGCATCCCGCAGCCGAGGCGGCAACAGGCTGGCGGTCAAAGCTCGATACCAGAACGGCGCGCGCAGACGGGTTCCGGCGCCGGAGAACAGCTCGGCGGCGATGCTGCGGGCGGCGGTGCCCACCGCGAGCGTGTCCGAGCTGAACATGTCATCGACGTACCCGGCAAAGTCCGTCCAGCACTGCGGCAGCGCGCTCTGCGGAATGCCGAACAGCGCCGCGAACAGTCGGGCATCAGCGTAATAGCGCTCTCGATCACGGGCCGACAGTAGCGGGTTGACGAGCTGGTAGACTAAGAGCGCGCTGTCGGTCAATGTTGCGTGAACCCAGCGCAGCGCCGCGACATCATTGGCGCAATAGGGCGAGCCGGCAGCAAAAGCGCCGACATCCTCGGTCAGTGTGCCGCCGATCGCGGTATGGCGGCGATGCAGGCGGCGGGCGGTCGCGAGCGCTTGGTCAGTCGTGCCGAAGACCATCGTAAAGACAGTGCTGAAGGTCCGGTGAAACCGGCCGATCGGGTCGGTCAAACTCCGGGAATGTTGGGCGATGGCGGCGGCGACCCAAGGATGGGCGAGCTGCAGCAGCAACGCGCGACCCGCTCCAAGGAAAACCGCCGCCTCTCGGTCGATGCGCCAGATGACCGAATTCGGGCCAAAGATGCCCGCCGTGGGATCCGCCCCGGCGGAGCGGGCTATCGTCAGCTCGCGCTCGAGATCGGCCTCCGTGACGATGGCGTATGGTTCCCGCGTCATTCGGCGAAGCGAGGCGCTATCACCCTCTCTCGAAATCCTCGAGCGAGAGCCCTAGGGCAGAGGCTCCCTCTTCGAGATAGTCGCCGAGGAGCGGCGTGCTGACGAGATAATCCGTCACGCTCGCGATCGTGCTCTCTCCTGCCTCTCGCAGCGCCTCCGGCCAGCTGTCCGCGTCATAGTCGCCGCGGCCGAGCCACATGAGCGCGAGCAACTCCTGACGTTCGGGGATGCCGAGCCCGTCGATTGCGTCGCGTAATTCCTGCTCGGTCGGATTGTCCGGCGTGTCGAGCAGGATTTGCCGCTCGTCATCGTCGACCGGATCGGAGCCCGTCGCCGCATCCGGCTCGACCGGCACCTCGGCATCGAACTCCCGCGCTTTGACGATGATGAAGGCAAGTCTATCGAGTGGAATAACTAGCATCGAGGTTCTCTGTGATCGCGTTTGTTGAAAGCTAAACACTAACCACCTCGGGCCAGCGCCACTCCTTTCCTACAATCTCTCGCCCGGGTGGGTCTGCCCTCAATGCATCATCAGCACCGGCACCACGGCGCCGCGCAGCACGCGCTCGGTAAAGCCGCCAAAAATCCATTCGCGCAAGCGGCTGTGGCCATAGGCGCCCATGACAAGGAGGGCGTTTTCCTCGGCGGCGGCCGCGAGTAGCGTGTCGGCGGCGCCTAGCCGGTCGGGCCGCAGGTGACGGGTCGACGCGTTGAGGCCATGCCAAGTGAGAGCGGTCATCAGCCGAGTACCCTCCTCGTCCGAGAGGCCCTCTTCCTCGGCCACGGTTACGATCAGGACCCGCTTCGCCTTTGACAGGAGCGGCATCGCCGCGGTTACCGCCCGGGCCGCTTCCGGCGCTGCCTTCCAGGCGATGACGATCGTTTCGGGAAGGGAGACCAGCGGGCCGGCGGGCACAATCAGCACCGGCCTCCCGGCGCCGACCAGCGCCGCTTCAATCGTATCGATCGAGACACCCTGATCGTCGGCCGGGTGTCCAATAACCAGAAGGTCTGCCGCTCGGCCATATTCCCGAACCCAATAGGCCTCGTCGCCGGTCTGCCGAAGCCATTGCGCCGTCGGGCTCTGCTGGCCGGCCGGGGTATCCGCGATCGCCAGCCTCTCGCGCTCGCAAAAGCGTTGGAACAGCTGCCTGGCCGTGTCTTCCCGTCGGGTGGCTTCCTCGTCTATCCGTTCGACCAGACCGCTGACCATCGCAGCACCGCTTCCGTCGGTCGCCATCGCCGCCACCATGGCTGCGGCGTCGACACGAACGTGTAAGAAGTCGAGATGCGCATTGAACGCGCGGGCCGCCGCCAGGGCTGATGTGAAGACGGCATTGTCCGTCTGGCTTCCGGTCGCCGCTACGAGAATTGTCTTGATCATCTGACCTCCACTGGCCGGTCGCGACGAGTACTGTACCGAATTGCCGTCGATCCAATTTGATCTAGGTCAATTTTACGGCCTAGGTCAAATCTACGGCACCAGGCGGCGCGCCAGCGCCACCGCGACCGGCAACGCGGCACGCTGGGTGCGCGGACCGAGCGCCAGCGGCTTCAGCAGCATGCGCACGCTCATCTCGTGCGGAAAATGTTCGCGCACGAGATCGCGGCATTGCCGGCGCAAGTCGCGATACATCGCAGCGTCGAAGGCGGCCTCGGGATAACGACCTCGATAGACATTTCTCAGAACAATAAAGCTGTCGTCACCGCCGGTCATTCGCAACCGACGCCACAGCGCCGGAAGGATCGCGACGCGGCTCGGGCATTCGGCCTCGCGGTATTGCCGGAAGAAGCGGTAGAAATGTTTGTAGTGCCGAACCTCGTCTTCGACGATGCGGCGCGCCAGCAGCGACAGCACCGGCTCGGGGCTGGCGCGTGACAGGGTCGTGTAATAGCTCGCCGTACCCATCTCGACAACGCAACGCGAGGCCATTTCGAGGCTGCGCCTAGTCTCCAGCGACGTGTCGCAGAAGGGTCTGAATTCCTCGACGAACCGCGAGTAGGCGGGTTCCCACTCGAATTCCGGCCACGCGGTTTCGACATAACGGCGCAATGCCCGGCCGTGTTGCAATTCTTCCGGAAGCCAGTAATGCTCCAGCCATGACGTGATTTCGTCATCGCCGGCAAGAAACTCGATCAGATTTTCCGTGTATAGGTCCGTCGCGCTTTCCATCAGCGACGCCGAGGCGACCAGATAAAAGAATGCGTCGCTGTTCGCCACCACATCATGGCGGATTGCGTGCCATGGAATATCGTCGAGCGACCAGCGTTGCCGGGCAAAAGAGCGTTGAGGTGCAATGCGTTCTGCCATGGCGGTCAAAATGTGAACATCGTGCCTTCGGCCTGAAGGCCGAGCAGTACCTGGCCGACTGTTGCGAAATGCGCGTGGCGGCCTTGATATTGCTGGATCACGGTGTGGACATCGCGGAAGCGGCGCTCGAACGGGTTGTTCTCGAAGATCGCCGTCGCTCCCGCCGCGTGATAGGCCGTGTCGACGACGTCCTTTGCTTGATGGATCGCCCAGGTCGAGGCCAGCCGGATCGTCGTGTTGTGATCAAGGGTCAGCCGCCCCGACCGTGCGACCTCACGCCAGATTTGCTCGAGGGAACCCAACAGGAAAGCGCGCGCCGCTCTGAGCCGCGCTTCCGATTGCGCCACTTGCGACTGCACGACATTGTCATCGCGCAACGTGCGTTTGGCGCCACGCGGGATCTTGTCGCGCGCGAGCTCGATAAAAGCGTCCAGAGTACTGCGCGCAATGCCGAGCGCGACCCCGGCGAAGCCGGCGGAATACATGTTGCTGCTGCTGAAGGCGTAGAGCAGGCCCGGCTGACAGGGCTTCGGCTCGGCTTCCCGCAGTACAGTGTGGCTTTCCGGGACGAACAGGTCGGTGACGGTATAGCTGTCGCTCCCGGTCCCGCGCAAACCGATGACATGCCAGATGTCGGAAAATTTGGCGCTCGCTTTTGGGAAGAGCAGTGTCCGAATCACCGGCCCTCCGTCAGGCCGCAACCGCGGCCTCCCATCCTCGCCGAGGATCGCCACATGGGCGCCGAGCCAGGTCGCGTGATGGCTGCCGCTGGCGAAGCTCCAGGTGCCGGTCAGTCGGTAGCCGCCTGCGACCGCGCGGGCCTCGGCCGGCCCCGGCGGCCCCCAGGCGACGATGCCCCGCCTCCCCCCGAAAATCTCTTGCGCCACTTCCGGGTCGAGCAGGGCCGCAGTCATCGTGCAGCCGTTCGCCTGGCCGAGGCACCATGCGGTGCTGGCGTCGTGCTTCGCCACCTCCTCGATGACTTGCACATAGGCCGCCGGCGGCAATTCGGCGCCGCCCAGCGAGCGCGGTAACAGAAGGCGGAAAAGGCCACGCTCGACCAGGGCTTCGACGATCGGTTCAGGAAGCTCGCGGCGCTGTTCGATCTCCTCGGCCGCCGTGTCCAATTCCGGGCCGAGCTCCCGTGCGCTCTCGATGTACTCGATCCCCGGAAATCCCGTCATCGAACCGTCTAGGACTCCAGCCGCGGGCGAATCGAGCGCCACGGCGTGGCCGTTTCGTAGGCGTGTGCGGCCCGCAGCACCGTCGCCTCGTCGAACGGCTTGCCGCACAGCTGGAAGGCCAAAGGCAAACCGGCCGGGCTGTAGCCGCAACAAACCGACATCGCCGGGGTGCCGGTGACGTTGAAGGGCATCGTCAGCATCGGGCGCTCGAAAGTCGAGAACTTGCCGACGGCGTCGATAGCCGGCGCCTCGCCCGGGGCGGCGGCGGTGATGGCGAGATCGAGATCGGCCATTGCCGTCGTGAATTCGGCGGCCAGCTCGCGGCGGCGCCGCACCGCCTGGACGTAGTCGCCGCCGCTGACCAAGGCAGCGAGCGCCATACGGTCACGGAACATCTCGCCATAATCGCCGAACCGCTCGCGCAGCGTCGCCTGATGGATCGCGTAGGCCTCGCTCAGCATGATCATCACGCCGCAGGCTGCCCAATCGGCCAGTGGTGACAAACGCAATTCGCGTACCGAGCAGCCGAGGCCTTCGAATACGTTGACGGCGGCAGCGATGCCCTGCCGCGTCGCCGCATCGGCCGGATTTTCGTTCTCGTAGAAGTGATGAATCAGCCCGATGCGCAGTCCTTTGACGTCGCCCGAAAGCGCGGCGCGGTAGTCGGGCACCGGGCGGTCGGCGCTCGCCGGGTCGACGGGGTCGTACCCGGCCATCGCCTGCAGCATGATCGCGCAATCCTCCACGGTCCATGCCATCGGCCCGGCATGGTCGAGCGAGAAAGCCAGCGGCAGGATGCCGGCGCGGCTGATCCGGCCATAGCTCGGCTTCAGCCCGGCTAGACCACAAAACGCGGCGGGGCCGCGGATCGAGCCACCGGTGTCGCTGCCGGTGCCGCCGAGCACCAAGCCCGCGGCCACCGCCGCCCCGGTGCCGCTACTCGACCCGCCGGTGAAGCGGCTCGTGTCCCATGGGTTGCGCGCCGGCGGCCAGGGCAGATCGAAAGACGGGCCGCCGAGCGCGAATTCATGGGTCGCGAGCTTGCCGATCACGATCGCGCCGGCATCGGTCAGGCGGCGGACCGATGTCGCATCCTGCTGCGGCACATGTTCGATCAGGACCTTCGAGTGGCCGGTCGTCGGCACGCCGTTGGTTTCGTAGATATCCTTGAGGCCGATCGGGATGCCGTGCAGCGGGCCACGGTAATTGCCGCCCATGATCTCGGCCTCGGCGCGCCGCGCCGCAGCGAGGGCGGGCTCTCGCAGCACCCGGATAAAGCTGTGGAGCCTGTCGTCGAAACGCTCGATGCGCGCGAGTCGGCTCTCGGTGAGCTCGACCGGAGACAGCTCGCGCTTGCCGATCAGCGCGGCGGCCTCGGCGATCGTCAGGAAGTCGAGGACCATGCCGTCACTCCCCGGGAGGGGGGAAGATGTGGGCGGGCTCGGCGCTCATCGCACGCTTTCCCCGCACCCGCTCTGCCATTTCCTCGATGAAATGAGCGGCGGCAGCGATTTCCGACTTTTCGCGCTCCGGCACTTCGAGCCCGGCGCGGGCGAGCGCCGTCTCGACCTCGGCGCGGGTCATGCCTTGCGTTTTCACGATCCCGTGTCCCCTATGCTCCGGCTGCCGCATTCTGGCGGAATTCGCCGCGCGGCGGAACAGAATATCTGGCGGCAGATGCGCATTGCGCAGCGAACGCGCGGGTGTGAGAGTTCGTACCCGGTCAAGATCAACGAATTGGAGGAGACGCGATGGCAGGTCAACGGCAGGTCGCGATCGTAACGGGAGCGGCGAGCGGCATCGGGCGCGCGATGAGTTTGGGCCTTCTCGAAGGCGGCATCGATGTCGCCGCCGTCGACAGGGAGCCGGCCTGGCTCGACGAGCTGAAGGCGGCTGCGAACGGCACAAGGTTCAGCGGCGCATTGCAGACGATCCGGGCCGATTTGACGGACCCCACGTCGTTCGACGCTATCGTGTCGGCGGTGCTCGGCGCGTCCGGCCGGATCGACATCCTGGTCAACAACGCCGGGATCGGCCAGGATTCGATCCGCGCCGACCGCCGCCGCAATCCGATCCGGTTCTGGGAAATCACGCCGGAGCAATGGAGCCGCTTTGTCGCGGTCAATGCGACGGGGCCTTTGATGATGGCGCGGGCGGTCGTGCCGCACATGCTGCGCGCCAAGCGCGGCCGCATCGTCACGGTCACCACCAGCCTCGGCACGATGCTGCGCGAAGGCTACATCCTCTATGGCGCCAGCAAAGCGGCGGCCGAGGCGGCGACCGCGATCATGTCGGCCGATCTCGCCGGGACCGGGGTCACCGCCAATGTGCTGGTGCCGGGCGGAATGACCGATACGCGGATCATCGCGGATGGCGCAGTCGCCGACCGCAGCCGGCTATTGCGCCCCGAGATCATGGCCCCGCCACTGGTGTGGCTGGTCTCCGACGCCGCCGCGCAGGTGACCGGGCGACGCTTTCTGGCGGTGCATTGGGATACTTCGCTGCCGCCCGCCGAAGCGGCGGAGAAATGCGGCGCGCCGATAGCCTGGAAGAGCATCGCGACAATGCCGATCGAGCCGGACTGAGAGGAGATATCGAAAATGAGCACTGGGGCCAATGCCGCGCAGCTCGAGTATTGGAACACCGTTGCCGGCCCACGCTGGGTCGGGCTCGCCGGCTATGTCGAAAAGCGCGTGGAGAAGGTCAACGATCTGCTGCTGGCGCGATCGGCGGTCGCACCCGGAGAAAGGGTATTGGAGGTCGGCTGCGGCACTGGCGCCGCGACGGTGCCCCTGGCCGAGGCGGTCGGCGACACCGGCGAGGTCGTCGGGATCGACATCTCCGAGCCGATGCTGGCTGCCGCGCGTGAACGGATCTCGCAGAGCGGGCTGCGCAACATCAAGCTGCTGAATGCGGACGCGCAGGTTCACACCTTCGAACCCAACCGCTTCGACCTTATCGCGTCGCGGTTTGGCGTGATGTTCTTTGCCGATCCGGTAGCCGCCTTTCGAAACCTGCTTGGTGCGTTGCGGCCCGGCCGGCGGCTGTGTTTTGCGTGCTGGGCAAGGCTCGAGGAGAATCGGCACTGGCTGATCCCCTACGAAGTTGCCCTTCGGCATCTGGGACCGCCCGCGCCGAAGCCTCCCCACGCACCGGGGCCCATGGCTTTCGCCGATCCGGAATACGTGCGCTCGGTCCTCGAAGGGGCGGGGTACGAAGGCATCGAGATCCGGCGCGAGACGCCCGACATTATCGGCGCGAGCCCCCGGGAGGAGGCCGAGCACGCCTGCATCATGGGTCCCTCGGGCCGGCTGATCGAGGAGAAGAAGCCGCAGGAACGCGTCCGCGAGCTGATCAAGGAGGAAATGACCGAGGCCTTCGCAGCCTATGCGAAGGGCGGAGATATGGTGCTTCCTTCCACCATTTTTCTGGTGACGGCCCGCCGCGCCGCTTCCTAAACCTCCGACGCAGTCTGGACAGAATGCCGCAGGGTGGTTGTAATGGTCCGCCGTTGGGTGGCGTCAGGCAAATTCGATGGATGTAGCCGAATGGCTGCGTGGGCTCGGGCTCGAGCAATACGTCCCCGCGTTCCGCGCCAACGACATTGACGAGGAGATATTACGACGGCTGACCGCCGATGATCTGCGGGAGCTAGGCGTCACCTCGATCGGCCATCGTCGCAGACTGCTCGACGCCATCGCCGCATTCGGCACGGCCGAAGCATTGCCGACCCCCATTCCACCTATCGCGCCCTATGGCGGCAGCCCCCTCCCTAACCCTCCCCTCCCCGGGCTTGCCCCGGGGATCACGGGGGAGGGAAGGGTGGGGGCCGAGGCGGAACGGCGGCAGCTGACGGTCATGTTCTGCGATCTCGTCGGCTCGACCGCGCTCTCGACCCGTCATGATCCGGAGGATCTGCGCGAGCTGATGGGCGCATATCACCGCGCCGTCGCCGAGACGGTCGGCCGCTTCGACGGTTTTGTCGCCAAATACATGGGCGACGGCGTCCTGATCTATTTCGGCTATCCGCAAGCGCATGAGGACGATGCCGAGCGGGCGGTGCGCGCTGGGCTGGCGGTGATCGAGGCAATCGACCGATTGCCTGCGCGACAGGATTTGCGCGTGCGGCTCGGCGTTGCAACCGGGCTTGCCGTGGTCGGCGATCTGATCGGCGAGGGCGCCGCACAGGAGCGCGGGGTCGTCGGCGAGACCCCGAACCTCGCCGCACGGCTGCAGGCCCTGGCAGCGCCGAACGCGCTGGTCATCGGCGAAGCGACGCGCCGGCAGGTCGGCGGGTTGTTCGAGCTCGACGATCTCGGGCCGCAAGCGCTCGCCGGGTTTGCCGAGCCGCAACCGGCGTGGCGGGTCATTGGCGAGAGCGGGGTGTTGAGCCGGTTCGAAGCGTTGCGCTCGGGGGCGACGACGCTCGTCGGTCGTGATGAGGAAGTCGAGTTGCTTTTGCGCCGCTGGCAACAGGCGAAGACCGGCGAAGGACGGGTGGTGCTGATCTCCGGCGAGCCGGGCATCGGCAAGTCGCGGCTGACGGCGGCACTTTCCGAGCACATCGGAACCGAGCCGCATACCCGCCTCCGCTACTTCTGCTCGCCGCACCACCAGGACAGTGCGCTCTACCCCTTCATCGCGCAGCTCGAACGCGCCGCCGGATTTACCCGCGACGACACGGTCGAAGCCAAGCTCGCCAAACTGCGGGCATTGCTCGCTCCGGGCGCGCGGGATGACGACGATATCGCGCTGGTGAGCGAGCTGTTGTCGCTGCCGAGTTCCGCCGCGGACCTCAACCTCAGCCCGCAGCGCAAGCGGGAGAAGCTGTTCGAGGCTCTGCTCGGCCAGCTCGAAGCCGAGGCGCGGCACCGATCGGTGCTGATGGTGTTCGAGGACGCCCACTGGATCGACCCAACCTCGCGCGAGCTGTTGGATCTGACCGTCGACCGGGTGCGGCAGCTGCGGGTGCTGCTGGCCGTCACCTTTCGTCCCGAATTTCAGCCGCCCTGGGGCGGCCGCTCCCACGTCACGAGTTCGGCGCTCAATCGGCTCGGCGAACGAGACGGCGAGGCGCTGGTGCAAACTCTGGCCGGCAATGCTGCGCTCACCGCCGATATCGTCGCCGAGATCGTCGAGCGCACCGACGGGGTGCCGCTTTTTGTCGAGGAGCTGACCAAGGCGGTGCTGGAAAGCGCCGCGCAGGGCGACCGGGTTGCCGCAGTTCTGGGAACTGCATCGCTTGCCGCGCTGTCGGTGCCGGCGACCTTGCACGCCTCGCTGATGGCGCGGCTCGACCGGCTAGGGCCGGCTGCCAAAGAGATCGCGCAGATCGGTGCCGTGCTCGGCCGCGAATTTGCCTATGAACTGATCGAGCCGGTGGCGCAGCGTCCCGAGAGGGAATTGCAGGCCGCGTTGGGTCAGCTCGGCGATGCGGGATTGCTGTTTTGTCGCGGTACCGCTCCGCACGCCTCCTACCTGTTTAAGCACGCGTTGGTGCAGGACGCTGCCTACTCGACGCTATTGCGCGGACGACGGCAGGAATTGCACGCGCGCGTCGCGGCCGCGCTGGAAGAGCATTTTGCCGATCTCGTCGAGCGCGAGCCGCAGTTGTTCGCCCATCACCTGACGGCGGCCGGCAGCACCGAACGCGCGGTTGGCCAGTGGCTGAAGGCGGGGGGGCATGCCGCGGCGCGATTGGCTTACCGCGAAGCGATTGCCCATCTGGAGCGGGGTCTCGGCCTGCTCCGTTCATTACCGGAGAGCCCGGTCCGGGACCGCCGCGAAATCGAGCTGCAACTGGCATTGGGGCTCTGTCTGTTTACCGCCAAAGGCGCTGTCAACGCGATGCCGGCTTATGCGCGGGCGCTCGAGCTCGCCGAGAGCAGCGGCGAGCTGCAACAACGGTTTGAGGCGCTCTATGGGGTGTGGCAGTCAACTCGCGATAACGCGTCCGGTGGAATAGCCGCCGCCGGGCCGCTCTCAGAGAGGTTGCTGCGGATGGCCGAACGGGAGGGAGACGATGGATTGCGGCTCCAGGCGCATCACAGCGGCTGGACGACGTGGGGTCACGCGGGGGATCCGGCAAAAACTCGCGAGCACGCCGACGCCGGACGCCTGCTCTACGATCCGGAGAAGCATGCGTCCCATCGGCTCGTCTATGGTGGACACGATCCCGGTGTTTGCGCCCAAATTACTGGCGCTTGGGCCGAATGGTTGCTCGGATATCCCGACAAGGCGTTCGCCAGCACCGCTAAGGGTTTGGCGCTGGCCGAGCGGATCGCCCACCCGTTCACGCTGGGCTTTGCTCTCCTTCTTTCTTCGCAGGTTTACCTCAATCGCCGTGAGCCAGAACGAGCCCTGCGCCAACTCGATGCTGCTGAGGCGGTGGCTGCGGAGCAGCGGCTCTCGTTTAATCTCGAACCAGGCATGCTGCGTGGCGCGGCATTGCTCGGACAAGGTGCCGTCGACGAAGCAATCGCCCGCATTCGCGAGGGCGTAGCGAAATGGACCGAGCTCGGACGGACTTTCAATTTGCCTTTTGGTCTGGCGTTCCTGGCCGAGGGTTTGGCGCGCCGCGGCGATCGAGCGGCGGCACTGGCCGCATTGCGGGAGGGATTGGAAACAGCGGACGCCACCGGCGAGCATAAGTGGGATGCGGAACTGCACCGCCTTACCGGGACTGTGCTGCTCGCCGAGAACAAGCTCGACGAGGGCCAAGCCTCGCTTCAGCGAGCGATCCATATCGCCCAAGCCCAACAAGCAAGATCGCTGGAATTGCGCGCTGCCACGAGCCTCGCACGGCTGTGGGCCGAGCAGGGCCGGCGGGCCGAAGCGTGCGAACTGCTGGCACCCGTCTACGGCTGGTTCACCGAGGGCTTCGACACCGCCGGTCTGAAGGAGGCAAAGGCGCTCCTCGACGAATTGCGATAGGTCGGGTGGGGTGCTGCCAAAGTCGTCCGCTGCCACGGCTTTGTTGCGATCATAACGGTCGTTGAACTTCGAGCAAATGGCTGGCGCCTAGCGGTAGACTTCTAACGCCTGACACCCACCCACCTCATCGTCATGCCCGCGGAAGCGGGCATCCAGGGGACCAGACCCGGCTCCTGGACCCCCGCTTCCGCGGGGGCGACGAAGAAAAGCTGGGGGAGTCTTCCGTTTGACGGCTACCACTAGCGGTTTGCACCATGTTGCAGACTGGGGAAGGCTGTAGGTCGGATCGGTGCCTGAATTTGTCTCCTATTTTTGGGTGAGAGGACGGCTCTGCACCGATAATGACAACCATTAAATTGCCATCGTCGTACTATATCTAATCGGACATCGGCATCCGTGACCGGGTGTGTGGGATTGTCATTGTAGGAGTTGGCGATGCCTGATCTCGACCAGATAAAACAGGCGGAACAGGCGTGCGGGACCGGTGCGGGCGGTTCCCCCGGGGTCGAGACAGGCCCAATGTGAGGCCTCGACGAGGCTGCACCCGGGGTTCGAGCGAAATCACGCCTCTATTTGACAAGGCGTTATTCCTGCTTAACATTGACCATCTATGGTCAAACGGTCAATCCGTGCTGGAGGACGTGTTGGGCACAACCGTATCGGTGGCGCAGGCCAAGTCTCAGTTTGCCGCGCTGGTCGCTCGCGCGGAGGCGGGCGAGAAAATCATTGTGACACGGAGCGGACGCCCCGTTGCCTGCCTCGGTCCTCTTCCTGCGCGGCAGCCGATCAAATATGGGGAACTCAGCGGCGTGTTCCTGTCGGAGGATTTGACCATTCCGGAAGAGGTCATCCGGGATTTCGAGCCGAGCAAGTGATCGCCGCCCTACTGGTCGATACCCATCTCGTTCTCTGGGCGAGGGTCGCGCCGGAACGGCTCACGGCCGGGGAACGGCGCGCGCTCGATGACGCGCGGTCATGTTACATGAGCGCCGTCAGCCTCTGGGAAATCGCGATCTTGATGGCGCTGGACCGCGTCGCTCAGGACCAACGCCTCTTGATGGTTCCCGAGGGGTTCGAGCTACTTCCGGTGCTGCCCGATCATTGCAAGGCATTGGTCGCACTGCCGCGACGGCATCGCGATCCGTTCGACCGAATGCTGATTGCGCAGGCGCGTTCCGAGCGCCTCGCCCTGTTGACCCGCGACAGAGCAATCATCGCCTACGGCGCTGCAGGCGCCGAGTTGGTGACGCTCGATGGCTGACGATAAAATTGCCTGCTTGAGGGTGCATAGTTCTTGCTGCGAGCAGTCCAATGAGTGGCCGTCGGATCCTGCTATTCGCGCAACTCTTACGAGCGATTTTGCTGCAGATTTGCTGCAGGTACAGCGGGGTGAAATATCCGATGCTCGTTTTGATTGTAGATTCGGAAGGGTGACTCGGTGAGCGAAGCCAAGCCGGGACCCCTTGCCGGCATCAAGATACTCGACCTCACCACCGTCGTATTGGGGCCGCTGGCGACGCAGATCCTTGGCGACCTCGGCGCCGAGGTGATCAAGATCGAGGCGCCCGGCGGCGACATCATGCGGTATGCCGAGCCGGCTCGGCATCGCGAGATGGGCCATGTCTTCCTCAACCTCAACCGCAACAAGCGCTCGCTCGTACTCGACCTGAAACAGCCGGATGCGGCACCGGTGCTGTTGGCTTTGGTCCGGCAGAGCGATGTTCTGATGCACAATATGCGACCGCAGGCGATGGCGCGGCTCGGTTTCGGCTGGGAGCGGCTGCGCGAGGTCAACCCGCGGCTCGTCTACAGCTCGGCGCAGGGCTACGGGCAAGACGGCCCGTTCGCCGACCGGCCGGCGTTTGACGACATCATTCAGGGCGGCTGCGGACTGGTCGCGCTCGAAGCGGCGACAGGCGGCGAGGCGCGCTTCGTGCCGACCCTGATCGGCGACAAGACCGTCGGCCTCACGATGGTCTATGCGGTGATGGCGGCGCTTCTCCAGCGCGAGCGCACCGGAGAGGGGCAGGCTGTCGAAGTGCCGATGCTGGAGACGATGACCGCGTTCGTCATGGCCGAACACATGGGCGGGCTGACCTTCGATCCGCCGAGCGAGGAGCCCGGCTATTCTCGAATGCTCGCGCCGGACCGCCGGCCGCACCGCACCGCGGACGGGCATATCTGCATTCTGCCCTACACCGATCGCCACTGGCGGGATTTCTTCCGCATTGCCGGGCGTCCGGAGCTCGCCGACGACCCGCGGCTTGCCGACGCGCAATCCCGGAGCCGCCATGTCGCCGAGCTTTACGCGCTGATCGCTGAATGCGTGCGCGACGGGTCGACCGCGTCATGGCTCGACAAGCTCAAATCGGCCGATATCCCGTCCGGACCGGTCAACCCGCTCGGCGGATTGCCGACCGACGAGCACCTTGCGGCCGTGGAGATGTTCCCGCGGACCGACCATCCCACCGAAGGCAGCATCCGGATCGTTCGGCCGCCGGTGCGGTTCGGGGAGGCCGACTGCGCGCTGCGCCGTCCGGCGCCGCGATTGGGCGAGCATTCGCGCGAGATCCTGCGCGAAGCCGGGTTCGCCGATGACAAAATTGCGGATCTGCTCGCCCGCAAGGTCGCGATCGAAGCGGTCGAACTGTGATAGGATGTCGCAAGCAATCCAAGGAGAGCGCGATGGACCCCGTTCGTTCCAACAACGGCCCCCGTTACAAGCACATGGCCGAAGAGCCGGCGGCGTACGACACGATCACGGTCGACAAATTGACGCCGATCATCGGCGGCGAGATCGGCGGGGTCGATCTGGCGAGGCCGCTCGGCAATCGCACGCTCGACGAGATCCACCGCGCGCTGGCCGAGAACCTCGTGATCTTTTTCCGCGACCAGCATTTGACCCAGGACCAGCATCTCGCCTTTGGCCGATTGTTCGGCGACCTCCACATCCATCCGGCGGCACCGCACGAGCCGGGCAAGCCGGAATTGATGATCATCCACGCCGACAAGGATTCGCCGCGCGCCAATGGCGAGGGCTGGCACAGCGACGTCTCCTGCGACTCGGAGCCGCCGATGGGCAGCATCCTTTACATCAAGAAATGCCCGCCGCGCGGCGGCGACACCTTGTTCGCCAGCATGTACGCCGCCTATGAGGCGCTGTCGGACCGCATGAAGACCTATCTGGATGGGCTGACCGCGATCCACGATGGCGAGCATTATCGCGGCCAATACGCTAATTACGGGATCGCCGACAAACCAAGCTACCCGCGCGCCGAGCACCCGGTCGTGCGGACGCACCCGGTGACCGGAAAGAAAGCGCTCTACGTGAACAAGGGGTTTACGCGGCGCATTCTGGGGATCCCCCGTGACGAGAGCGACGGCATGCTGCGTTATCTCTACGAGCACATGGCCAATCCGCTGTTCCAGTGCCGCTTCCGTTGGGCCGAGAACTCGATCGCTTTCTGGGACAATCGCTGCGTCCAGCACCACGCAATGTGGGACTACTGGCCCCACACGCGCTCGGGAAACCGGGTAACCGTCGCTGGCGACCGGCCGGTCTAGTGCTCAGAGTCCTTCATGAGATTCGTCAGGCAGGCGCGGACGAATGCTGAGATCAAAAGTCCTGTCACCCCGGCGGAAGGCCCGTGCCCACGGCAGAACTGGGTCCCGGCCTTGGCCTTGACCATTGGTATAACGATGGACATCTAGAGAACGCAGAGTTCGTGCTCCTCCTTCGAGCCACGTGACCGGACACGCGTGAGCGACCCCACCGCTGCGGTGGGAATTGGGTTCGGTCTTTATGTCTGCCACGTCCGGACAACCCTTTTCACGCGGGTCGTCTTCCGACCCGCCAGGTGGCTGCGCATAGCCGCAGCGCGCCTGTGGGGCCTCATGCGATTTTTTGAGAGATCACAATCCTTGTCTAGTTTTTCCGATTTCGGCCTCGCAACCTCAATACTCAAGGCTGTCGCTGCCGAGGGCTACACGACGCCCACCCCGATCCAATCACAGGCCATCCCCGAGGTGCTCAACGGGCGCGATCTCTGCGGCATCGCCCAGACCGGGACCGGCAAGACAGCCGCTTTCGCATTGCCGATTCTCCAGCGTCTCTGCAGCGTACCTGCACAGAGAAGAGCCGGCACCTGCCGAGCGCTCGTGCTCAGCCCCACTCGAGAACTGGCCAGCCAAATCGCCGAGAGCTTCCGCGCCTATGGGCGCGAACTGACGCTCTCCACTGCGGTCGTGTTCGGCGGTGTCCCGATTGGTGCCCAGCAGCGGCGGCTCGCCTCGGGCGTCGACATCTTGGTGGCGACGCCCGGGCGCTTGCTCGACCTCATCGACCGAAAATCTCTTACTTTGTGGAGTGTCCAAATTCTGGTTCTCGACGAGGCGGATCGAATGCTCGACCTGGGCTTCATCCATGCCCTGAGGCGCATCGTGAAATTGTTGCCGCGACAGCGTCAAACACTGTTGTTCTCGGCGACTATGCCAAGGGCGATCGCTTCTCTTGCCGAGGAGTACCTCAACCAACCGGTCAAGGTGGCCGTCACGCCGGCTGCGACGACGGTCGAGTTGGTGGATCAAGGCGTCGTCTTCGTTTCCAGCGATCGGAAACGACAGCAGCTGGCGTCATTGTTGAGCGATCCGGCCCTCGAACGGGTGCTCGTCTTTACCCGCACAAAGCATGGCGCAGATAGGGTCGTGCGGCACCTGAGCGAAGCCGGTATCGATGCTACTGCCATCCACGGCAACAAATCGCAGCCTCAGCGCGAACGTGCGCTCGCCGGCTTCCGCGCCGGCCACGCCCGGGTTCTCGTCGCAACCGACATCGCCGCCCGTGGAATCGATGTGGAAGGCGTGTCGCACGTCATCAATTTCGAGCTGCCGAATGTGCCGGAGGACTATGTCCACCGCATCGGCCGAACTGCCCGCGCCGGTGCCGCCGGGATAGCGATCTCGTTGTGCAGCGACGAGGAGCGAACCTATCTTCGGGATATCGAAAAGCTGACCCGCCTACCCATCCGGCAGCTTCACGAGCCGCCCGCCACAAGCGCTGCTGTGCGGAACATTCGGATCCTCGCCCCTGAGCGCAACGACGACGGAAGGAACCGGGCGGGAGATTGGCGATCCCGAGGCCGGGGCAACAAAATTATTCCTTCATCAGCTGCTGCTTCGCCTGCTCGGCGAAGTGGTCGAGCTCGAAGCGGACCTGCGCCGGGGTGATCTTTTGGCCTTTGGCAGCGAGATCGTTGACGATCTTGTCGAGGACGCGCTTCTCGCCCCCCGGCTCGAACTGGGCAGCCAGAACTTCCTTGCCGTATGCCTCGGCATCGGCGCCGGTCAGCCCCATTTTCTGCGCCGCCCAAAGGCCCAATAGTCTGTTGCGTCGGGAGGTGACCTTGAACGTGAACTCCTGATCGTGCTTGAACCGAGCCTCGAACTCTTTTTCACGATCAGCGAAGCTGGTCATATGAACCTCAACCTGAGGAACGCGGCGGCGCGCGATTGCGCCCCTATATTGGGCCGGCGAAGCGACGATGCGAGCGGGTAAATGTGTACCTTGGTGATCTTGCGCCGGCCAGACCATCGCTGGCCGGTGCTGATCGGGGCCAATCGCGACGAGATGATCGACCGGCCGTGGGAGCCGCCCGGCCGTCATTGGCCGGACCGGCCAGAAGTGGTCGCGGGGCTCGACCGGCTCGCCGGCGGGTCGTGGCTCGGGGTCAACGATTGGGGCGTCTCCGCCGCCGTCCTCAACCGGCACGGCTCGCTGGGCCCAGCGCCCGGTCAGCGTTCGCGCGGCGAGCTGGTTCTCGAGGCGCTCGACCACGCCGATGCAGTCGCCGCCGCCGAAGCCCTCTCGCATCTCGACCCCGCAGCCTATCGGACGTTCAACCTGATCGTCGCCGACGAGCGCGATGCCTTCTGGCTGCGCCATGTCGGGGGCGTTCGGGTCGACTTGCATCCGATCAAGGAGGGGCTGTCGATGATTGCGGCGGGCGATCTCGACGATCTCGCCACCCGGCGGCTCGAATTGGCGCTGCCGGCGTTTCGCGCATGGCCCGTGCCCGACCCCGATCGCGATGATTGGTCGGCATGGGAATCGCTGCTCGGCAGCACCCGGGCGCCGCCCGGCGAGCCGGCGACTGCGGCCATGCGCTTCCGGTCGGACGGCTACGGGACGGTGTCGAGCGCAGTGATCGCCCTTCCCTCGGTCGGTGAGCCGGACCGCCGGCCGATCTTCCGCTTTGCCGGGTGGCTGCCCGAGGTCACACCCTGGCACAACATCCTTTCTTGATCGACGCGGAGGGGAAATGAAGGCGTTGGTTCACGTGAAGCTGAAGCCGGGGGTGCTCGACCCGCAAGGCAAGGCGATCGGCAACGCGCTTGCCGGCTTGGGGTTCACTGGGATCGGCGAGGTGCGGCAGGGCAAGCTGATCGAATTGGAGCTCGAAGAGACCGACGCCGCCCGCGCCCGCGAGCGGGTCGAAGCGATGTGTCGGGAGCTTCTCGCCAACCCGGTGATCGAAGATTATGCGATCGACTTCTCGCCGTAACGCGCTGCCCGGAACCGACAATCTGCCAGCACCTCTTCGAGTTTTTCCCCCAGTGTTGTCGGGCGGTAGGGTTTGGCGATGAACGGGAACTCGGCGCGCCCCGATCGCCACCGGTTCGCCTCGCGCGTATAACCCGAACTCAGCAGGACCTTGAGGTCGGGCCGCAGGCGCGACGCCTGCCGCGCCAATTCGGTTCCGCTCATTCCCGCCGGCATCACGATGTCGGTGAACAGAAGATCAACTGAATGATCGCGGTCGAGGATTGCCAGCGCTTCGGGGCCGTTCGCTGCCACCAATGTCCGATATCCGAGATCTGACAGGATGCCGACGATCATCTCGCGTACATCCGGATCATCCTCGACAACGAGGATCGTCGCATCGCCGGGCGGCGTTTTGCCGATCCCTTCCTTGGAGACCGAGCTGACCGCCGGGTGCCCATCGGCCCGCGGAATATAGATCCGCACCGTCGTGCCCTTGCCGATCTTGCTCTCGATGCGTGCGACGCCACCCGACTGCTTGGCGAATCCGTAGACCTGGCTGAGGCCCAAACCGGTCCCCTTGCCGACCTCCTTGGTGGTGTAGAACGGCTCGAACGCCCTTTCCCGAACTTCCGCGCTCATGCCGGATCCCGTGTCGGTGACCGACAGCACGACATAATCGCCGGCGGGCTGATCGACAGCGTCGATGCCGGCAGTCGTTACATTCTCGGTCCGCAAGATAAGACGGCCCGATCTGCTCATAGCGTCGCGCGCATTCGCGGCAAGGTTCAGGATCGCAGCGCCGAACTGGACGGGGTCGATTTGGCAAGGCCAAACCTCG